>NZ_CP043450.1:2544267-3816401 GCF_003286415.2 Mucilaginibacter rubeus
CTCAAGATAGCTCATGGGTTTGTGTTTTTACTACCGGTACAGGCCAGGAGGGTTCTCCTGGGCAACACGTTATGGCAACCAGAAGTGTTGATTTAGGTAAAACCTGGTCGCCTGCTGTTGATATAGAACCAGCTACTGGGCCCGTGGCTTCATGGGTTACACCATATATTACCAGCTACGGTCGTATTTATGCCTTTTATAATTACAATGGAGACAATATCATGACACTTAAGGGGGTAGCCATAAAAAACGACCTTTTAGGATGGTATTGTTATAGATACTCGGACGATATGGGAGCAACTTGGTCTGAAAGGTATCGCATTCCTATCAGAAACACCAATGCTGATCTGACAAATAATTTTAAAGGTGCTGTGCAAATGTTTTGGGGCATTTGTAAACCTATAAAAACTACAAACGGTATGTATTTTTCGTACACTAAAATTGGCGCTTATATGAGTGGACAAGGTGAGGGATGGGTGATAAATTGCCCCAATATAGAAACAGAAAAAAATGCATCCTCGTTGGAATGGAACCTTTTGCCCGACGGTAATGTTGGCATTAAAAACCCTGCTTGGAACATACAGGAAGAGCATAACATAGTTCAGCTAAGTAATGGTACTTTCTATTGTGTTAACAGAACGCTTAATGGTTTTCCTGCTTTTGCAACAAGTACCGATTGGGGCAAAACCTGGACAATGCCTCTTCCATTGCGTTATGGGTTTGGTACTTCATCAGATCGTATTATGAAGCAACCACGCGCATGTGCAAGGATATTCAAGCTTAAAAATGGTAAATATTTACTTTGGTACCATAACGATAATATGAGTGTTTACGGGGGCCGAAATCCGGGCTGGATTTCTGGTGGCGTAGAATTAAACGGAACTATATGGTGGTCTGAACCTGAGGTTCTGTTATACAGCAAAAATCGTGGCGATAATATGAGTTATCCTGATATTGTTGAGCAACAAAATAGGTATTTCATCACAGAAACACAAAAGAGTATAGCCAGGGTTCACGAGATAAATCCCGCAATACTAAACGGAGTTTGGTCTCAGCAGCTTCTGAAAACCCAAGTTACAAATGGCCTGGTATGGCACCAGGGTGAAGAAGCTACAGGCACAGGCATACCTGCAAATAGTAAATTCCCAGCTCAACAAAAGTTATTCCCTGTTTTAAATGATGGAGGTTTTACCATAGAGTTTAAAGTTAAACTAACAAGTCAGGGAACGCAAAATACAATATTTTCAAACGTTGATGCTACAGGAAAAGGCGTCAGTATTGTTACAAATGCAAATAACACGATATCCATCAGCCTAAACGATGGGAGAAATACGATTTCATGGGACACAGATCAGGGGCTACTCGCCAACAATGCGACACATGACGTAGCTTTTGTTGTAGACGGGCAGGCAAGCCTCATTATTCCAGTTGTTGACGGAAAAGTTTGCGATGGCGGAGCTCAAAGGGAATTTGGGTGGACCCGGTTCTTTAATTTTGTTGATGTGAACTCCATGGCTCCAATCTGGCTATCGAAGGGTTCAGTGCAGTTATCTGATGTCAGAGTTTTTTCGAGGGCACTTCGTATCTCTGAGTTAGTTTCTAATTATCAGGCATCAAATAATTGATATAAAGTTTATTCAAAAGTCAGTTTATCTACGATAGGTGCCTGATTTAGGGTTTAAAGCAAGATAGCTTTTGTTCCCTGTTCCCAGCAAAAAATTAAGCCCTGAAATCATTATTTTCGGGGCTTTTTCTATTAATAATTTTCGAACCTGAATAATCTCTCTTAATTTGTCCTTCCTTTTTCGTCTTCAGCACTACTGCTATCGTTACGTTTGCGTGCATTGACTGCTTTGCCAAAACGATAGGCGAATGAAATCCCAATCCGTCTCGAATCCGTCGACCGGTTAGAAAATGCGTTCACCTGGTTGATCCCGATGGTCTGTGTACTGAAATTAAGGGTGTGGAAAATGTCGTTTGCATTTATACTTATGCTGCCCTGGCCGTTTAGCACCGATTTGCGGATACCTCCACTGATATTATATCCTGCTTTGTCTCCCCTGCTTTGTCCAAATGTCTGTTTACCCGGGAAAAAACCATCTATCTCGGCGCTCCAGCTATGGCCCGATTGCAATTCATTGGATATTTCTATCTCGTGCACATTGGTATTTTGCCGGATAACCACTCCTTCTGCGTTACCCTTATTCAGGATGTAAAGTAAAACTGCATTGATGCGGAAATTCCACCAGTGTGCAGGTTCAAAAGAGAAATAGGGAATAAGGCTATATGTGCGATTATTAATGAAATTGTATGGACGGGTAATAAAAACATTATCGGAAACTGTGGTTAACGATTGGCTTTCATTATTTCCGATGCCATATCCGGCAGTTATACCAATATATTGCTTATAGCTGTACTTTAAGTCAAAATACCGGTTATAATAGGGACTGACATTCGGATTGCCCGAGGTATAAGTGAACTGATCGTGGTAAAAAAGAAAAGGGTTGAGTTGCTGATATCCCGGTCGCCTGATCCGTTCGCTGTAGCTAAGCACGAGGGTATTATTACCTGCGTTATCCAATTTGTATGAGAGATAGATGGTAGGAAAAACATGGGTGTAGTTTTTTGAAAAAGAGGAGTCGGGTATTGCCGGGTTTTTAAACTGGTGTCCCGATGCATTGGTATTTTCAATCCGAAGCCCCGTCTGCACGCCCCAATGCTTCCATTCCTTCTTAAAGCTGACATAAGCTGCATTGATATTTTCAGAATACCTGAAATGGTTAGTTTTACCGTAATCGGGAGTGAAACCAGACTGCTCCTGATTAAACCATTGCAATTGATTATCTGTGGCTACGCGGCTATATTTAATTCCGGCATCAAATTCAGTTTTTTTTTCAGATGGATATGTGTAATCTGCTTTTCCTGAAAAGATATTAATATTGGAGGGTTGCAGAAATCTATATCGCTGGCTGCTTGAAAGACTACCGTCAGCCTGGTAAAACGCAAACGGAGATAACTGGTCGGCGTCATTTAAAAAATGTAGGTAATCCAGGTTGGCGGTCAATTGTCTCCCGGTTTGATCAAATTTATGCGTTATATTGAGATTTATTCCCCCGTTTTGCCCCTTATATTTACCGTTTGTGTATCCCCGTCCTATCGAATCAAGCAGCATGTTATCATTAAACCGTCTGCTGGTATAGTTTAACAGATCCGTCTTGGGTCGGGTATTTCCGGTTAGCACAAACCCAAGCGTGGTATTTGGGCTGGCAAAAACATCCATTCCCAACCTGCCATTCCAGCCAACCGATCGATATTTATAATAACTATCTTGTAAGGTAGCGGAATTAAGCAAGCCGCCAGCATTATAAAAATATCTGGAGAAGGTTTCCTGGCTGAAATTCTGGTCGAAGCTATAGCTGAGACTACTGAATAAATTAAATTTTGTTGTCCTGAAATTGACATTCAGAGCATCGTTACTCCGGCTATAAACTCCCTGGTTAAAACCAACATTGATATTGCCGTTGAATCCTGCAATCTTGTTCTTTTTCAAAATGATATTAATCACAGCCCCGCCGGATGCATCGTACCTGGCAGGTGGGGTACTGATCAATTCCAGTTTATCTACAGTGCCGACAGGCAGTGAACGCAGGTAAGCCGAAAGCTCTGCGCCTGATAAATAAGTTGGTCTGTCATCAACCAGCACCAAGACATTATTTTTGCCATTCAAACTGATATTATCATTCGCATCAACTATAACTCCTGGACTTTTCGACAAGGCGTCCATTGTGTTACCACCAGCAGCACTTATCATGGCATCTACATTTACCACGGTGCGATCTGTCTTTTGTTCTATAAGTGGCTTCTTCGCAATAATAGCTACTTCTTTTAAAGAATGATCACCTGATATCTTCAATATAATAGCCGGTAGCCGGATGGTCTGCTGTTTTCCATCAATAATCAAATGGTTTATACTGTAAGTTTGAAAACCGATATAGTTGCAATTGATCCTGTAGCTGCTTTGTGCAAGGTTCTTAAATGTGAAAGAGCCTGTAGTTTCAGCAATCCTGATAATTGCTGTGGTAGTATCTTTTTCGTTTTGCAAAGTGACGGTTGCTCCGGGTAACGCTTTGTTTTGGGTATCCAGTATCAAACCGGTTATCTTGCCATTACCGGTTTGAGCGAAGCTTTGACAGATGGTTAATACAAAAAGTTGGAGCAGCATAAATCGATGTTTCATACCTCAAAACTGAGATACAGAAAAAGGGATTTCAAATACAGGGGATAGATAGTGAAAGCAAGGTGATAGAAATAGATTTAAAGGTGATGTCGGCTGTCGACACCGGATTTCTATTTTTCAACCCCTAATTGTTGTAAATGGTCAGCGCAATTTTTATTCAGCCTTTTATTTGTGGAAATTAGTTTTATGAAACCCATTCGGCACCTCATTAGTGGTAACAAACTGGTCTTACACACTTTATTTATTGCAAGTGTGTTGGCGGTTCTGTTATCGGGTTTATACTTTTTACACGTTTCTGGCTTTCGGTTTGAAACTGGCCCGGCACTGGTCAACTGTGTGTTTTTCCTGTTTTGTATATATACAGGGCGGTGGCTTTGCAAGCTTTTTTACCTCCGCAGTCATTTTTGGCAATTTCTTATTGCAAGTATGTTGGCTTTTATTGCATTGTCGGTTGTTGAATATCTATTAGTCAAATATGCTTTCCATCATCCCTACGCCGGCTTTCTCGAATTGCTGCGTGGGGATATGCCATTTTATTTAGCCGGGGTTGTATTAGGTATGCTCCTCAAACTAATCAGCTCCTCAATGCAAAAAGAATTAAAAGATGCACAACTTAAGGCCGAACAAAAAGAAAGCGAGTTTAATTTGTTACAGTCGCAACTTAGCCCGCATTTCCTGTTTAATGTTATGAATAACTTATATGGGATTGCTATTGCCGAACCCAGCCGGATTCCGCCTTTACTCCTTAAATTGTCTGGATTATTACGTTATTCGGTATACGGAGGTAAAAAGGCGTTTGTCCCGTTAAAGGAAGAACTGGATTATATACGCGCCTATATCGAATTTGAACAAATTCGTGCAAGCGACCGGCTTAACCTGGCGGTGGATATGGAGGCTGTCAACAACCAGAACATCCAAATTGCGCCCCAGGTTTTAATTGTTTTTGTAGAGAATGCTTTTAAACATGCAAAAAACTCGATAAGCCCGAAGATCAGCATTGATATATCACTAAAAATTAAGGGTAACTTTATTTGCCTCGAAGTGAGCAACAGTTATGAGCCGGATAAATCCCGCTGCAGTAATGAAATGGAAGATTCCGGTCTGGGTTTACCCAATACGGTTAAAAGACTGGATCTGCTTTACGGCAAAGATTACAACTTGATACAGTATGCCGAAAACGGGTTTTATTATATTGAGCTAAACTTAAAATGTAAAGAAAAATGATCGATTGCCTGATCGTAGACGACGAACCGGTGGCCCGGAATATTATCCGAAATTACTGCGAACAACTGCCGTTTTTGCGTGTTACTGCCGAATGTGGCAATGCATTAGATGCTAAAGAAGTTTTATCTGCGCAAAAAATAGACCTGCTCTTTCTTGATATCCATATGCCATTGCTCAATGGCATCAGCTTTTTAAATACGCTGAAAAATCCACCGGTGGTGATATTTACTACCGCTTACCAGGAACATGCCGTTACTGCTTTTGACCTGGCCGCCTGCGACTATCTGCTCAAGCCTTTTTCATTGGAGCGTTTTATTATTGCAGTAGATAAGGCGGATGAAAGAATTCAGCAAACACTAAAGCCGGCTGTTGGAAGTTTTCAGGCGATATTGAAAGACTATTTTTTTATCAGATCGGAAGGAAAGGCATATAAAATTTTTTACCATGATTGTTTATACGCCGAAGCTCAAGGAAACTACACTAAAATAGTCACTATAGATAAAGTGATCTCAACCAAAATGACTTTTTCGGCTTTAACAGACTTACTGCCTGCGGAGTTATTTATCAGGGTACATCGTTCATTCGTCGTCAATAAATCAATGATTAGTCACATTGAGGGAAACCGGGTATTCATCCAACAAAACGAAATTCCAATAGCGGGCAATTACCGGGATGATTTTTTGAAAGCTATAGGGTTGTATTGATCAAGCCGTTTATTGCCAGCTTTGATTTTGCGATTTAAATCGTAGAGGTGCATCAACAGAAAATAATCTGGTCTTCAAACAATTCATTGCTTGTTGCCGTTTTTATGTCTGTTTTTCTCTTATTTTACACGACTATTCGATGACCAGTATATCCCATAATTCTATGTCTCAAAAACAGGCAGTCGCCCCAAGTGAAGAACGTTTTAAAGCATTGGTCACCGCTACTTCTGATAGTATTTACAGCATGAGCCCTGATTGGTGTGAAATGCGACAATTGGATGGCCGCGGCGTTTTATCAGACACACTTGAACCGATAACCGACTGGTTGGCCAAATACATTCACCCTTTTGACCAGGATACGGTAAAAGCGGCAATTCAAAAAGCCATTCAGCACAAGGAAATATTTCAGTTAGAACATCGTGTATTCCAGGCAGACGGTACTATTGGATGGACGCTTTCGCGTGCTGTGCCTATTATGGATGATGGTGGACACATCATTGAATGGTTTGGAACAGCAAGTAATATCACTGAGCGTAAGCGGGCCGAAGATAAATTAAGGGAAGCCAAAGAACAATCCGATCAGCAAAAACGGCTATACGAAACTATAACTTCGAGTACGCCAGATTTAATTTATGTATTTGATCTCGACTACCGGTTCACTTATGCTAATGAGGCGCTCCTATCCATGTGGGGCAAAACCTGGGAAAATGCCATTGGCAAAAAATTGCTTGAAAACGGTTATGAGCCATGGCATGCCGAAATGCATGAACGCGAGATAGATCAGATTATAGCAGATAAAAAACCTATCCGGGGTGAGGTGTCTTTTCCTCATGCTACTTTGGGGCGACGTATTTACGATTACATATTTACACCGGTGCTAAACCAAAATGGCGAAGTAGAAGCCATAGCCGGTACTACCCGCGATATTACCGATATCAGAAATGCTGAAACCGCCATTTCAGAAAGTGAAGCCCGTTTTCGTACAATGGCCGAAAGTACAGATGTAATGATTGCTGTTGGCGACACCGACGGAAAGGCCGTTTATTTTAATGAAGCGTGGATTGACTTGACCGGCAAAACTTCTGCAGAACTTCTACAAGATGGATGGGTAGCATTGATCCATCCTGATGATCAGACGAGGGTAAAGAAAACTGCTGCAGCCGCACTTCGTGGATTAACTGCATCTCAGTTTGAGTTTCGGATGATTGATAAAAAGGGAGAATATTGTTGGTTGCTTAATAAGGCCACTCCCCGCTTCAGGCCCGATGGTTCTTTTGCCGGTTATATTAGCTCGACCATTGATATTACGGAGATCAAGGAAAACGAGCAGCGAAAGAATGATTTCATCAGTATGGTGAGCCATGAATTGAAAACCCCGCTAACATCGGCCTTGAGTTACGTTCAGGTTTTGCAAAAGAAAGCATTAAAGGCAGAGGACACACTTGCAGCCAGTATGCTGGACCGTACTGTTATACAATTAGGAAAAATGACCAGCATGATCAATGGTTTTTTAAACGTATCCAGGCTCGAGTCGGGAAAAATCCATATGGATTATGAGCAATTTAACCTTGCTTCATTGGTATCTGACGCAGAAGATGAAGCCAGGGCCGCAATCACCAGCCATCAGTTGTCTTTTTCTTGTACAGAGGATACAATGGTAGAAGCCGACCGGGAAAAGATTGGCCAGGTAATCAGTAACCTCATCAGCAATGCTGCCAAATATTCATCGTCGGGCACCACAATAACCATTAGTTGCAAAAGAAATGGTGGCAGTGTACAATTAAGTGTAGCAGATGCAGGCATTGGCATCAGTGAAGAAGACCTACCAAGGATCTTCGAGCGCTATTACCGCGTTAAAGGAATTGAAACGCGCCATATTGCTGGCTTTGGCATCGGACTATACCTCTGTCGTGAGATTATTGAGGGACATAACGGAAAAATCTGGGCCGAAAGTACGCCTGACCAAGGCAGCACTTTTACTTTTAGTTTGCCTCTGGCCGACTAATATATTGTTAATATAATTATTCTGCTTTAAGAATAGTCTCTTTTTTCGTTAGGAACCCTATAAACACCAAGGCAATAGCCAGAGCGGTAATGCCCTGTGCAAGTACAGTGGCAGGAGCGCCAATGCGCTCGGAAATAGCTCCGGTTAACAAACTACCCAATGGCAGCATACCAAAAATAGCCATTAACAAAACGCCCATGGTGCGTCCTCTCATATTGGCTGCCGCGTCTGACTGTACTACAATGTTACTGATGGTAAATTGCGCTATAGAGCCGTATCCTGCAATGGCAGCAAAAAACATAGCAGCAAAGAAGTTCTTGAATTGAGAAAAGCAGATAAGCCCTATACCCATCAGTACCGTACTGACAAAAAGGATCTGTTTTAAATGAGCGCCGGGTTTACGCGATGCGAGGAAAATGGTACCGGCAACCGCCCCTATCCCCACAAAACTATTGATGTAACCGAAGGTTGATGCATCGCCCTTGAAAACCACTTTAGCAAATACGGGAAGTACAGTATTAAATGGCAGCACCAGTAAGCTTACAGCAGCAAGCATCATAACCATAGTTGCAATACCGGGAGTGTTTTTGATATAAGTGAAGCCTTCAGAGAAATCAGCCAATACCCTTTTATTTGTTTTTTTAGGCACATATGCAGGTAATTTCATCAGCAGGATAGATAAAATGACCGCGCCAAAGCTTGCCGCGTTCAGTAAAAAACATACACCGGCGCCAAATGCGCTTAACACAATACCTGATAGCGCCGGGCCCAACAATTGTGCAAGGCTTGCTGTTGCCGTTGAAAGGGAGAGCGCGTTAGGTAAATCTGTGGGACTGGCAACTACATCATTTATCAGCGCCTGCCTTGCCGGCACATCAAAAGCATTAATAATCCCAAGGATCACACTTAATAAAAGGATTGCCCACACTACCATATGACCCGATAACACGAGTATCGCCAACAGCACCGACTGCAACATGGAAGTTATCTGGGTGATCTTAATTATGGTATACCGGTTATAACGATCAGCCGCTACTCCACCGGGTATAGAGCAAATGAATGAAGGGAATTGCTCGGCGAAAACAGTTAAGCCAAGCAGAAAGGCGGAGTGTATCATGGAATATACTACCCATATTACAGCGGTGCGCTGCATCCAGGTGCCAAACTGAGATACTGCTCTGCCAATAAAATAAAGTGTAAAGTTTCGGCTTGATAAGGCCCTGAATAAATTGAGTTGACTAAGTTTTTTCATTTGAATTGACAATTTTTAGAATACTGTCAAAAAATAGATCTTGAATTAAACACCAAGCCATTTGGCAACCATATCACATAAAAGCTGCACAGCCATTTTAGCATCATGAGGGTCATTCTGATCATAAACCTCGCGCCTAATGCCACGTACGCCGCTATAGATAATAAATGCCAGCATATCCTTATCTGAATAGCTTAACTTGCGTGGAAAAAGATGTTCTACTTCAGCGAATGCGTCCATCAAAATGCCTTTTTCCAAATGAATAAGTTTTCGGTGCAGGGTATCTAATGATTGCGTGTGTTTAAACTTTTCATCTGCACCTATAAATCCTTCAATAGCATTAAATACGCGCTTCCATTCTTGCGAAGTCTTGATTTTTGTAGTGCAAAAAACAGTTATCTTTTCGTTTAATGTTCCCGCTTTAACAACTGCAGTACGAATTTCAGTGGCAACATCATGTGCAATGCATTCAAGTACTGCTTGGAAAATCTCGTCTTTATCTTTAAAGTAGTAATAAAGCGAGGTCCTGCTACGTCCGGTAGCTTTCGCTACATTTTCCATAGTTATTTTTGCCGGGCCAGCTCCTTTATACAGACGCAAGCCGGCTTGTAGGATTTCCGCGCGAATAATATCGTCCTGACTGGTCATTTTCTGTTGCTTCGATTGCAAAGATAATGAAATTTGACAAAATTTATTTTTTTGTCGAAATAGATTAATAACGCGTCTACGCTTAATTTATACTTACCGTACCGTTATAATTACGCGCTGATATCTTGTAAGAGAGGGTGAACCGTTATCAGTTACCTGAAAAATAATGTGAATGGTTTGTCCGGAAATGGCGTTTTTAGGTATCTCAATTTGTGTTTGTTTGGCTTCAGGATTTAATATTGAAACTTTTCCGGGGAAAGTTCCTTGTTGAAATTGCCACCAGCTAACAGAAAGCACATCTCCGTCAGGATCAGAAACAGCTCCGTTCAATCTTATTGTTTCGCCAGCCGTTGCCATGACATTTAATGGCCCCTCAATTTTGGCAACCGGTTCGTGGTTTGCCCTTTTATATATTGGCGTTGTCGACCATTTAAGCCGGGCGGCAAAATCCCGCTGAGCAGCCGGGAAAAAGTCAGGATACGTATTACTTCGATCTTTCGGCGCAGCAAGCGAAGTTGCCATTGCTTTTGATGATGTATCACTATTTTGGAAGAAGATGTTTTTAGCTTTGGGGTCAATGAATCCGGCGCCACCCCAACCTCCATAGGTGCCATTTTCATATGCACGCAGTCCATTGCCGAGCATGTTCATAAAGGTCGGGTCATCACCCTCCCCTAACCATGAACCTTTCTCCTGTACGGGCATCCATACAACATAACCCATTTTCTTCAACTCATCAGTGGTATGGCCGCTGATACCAAAATAGTCCATGATATCACCTTTTACCATTTGTTTTCCATCGCCCCATACCCTGTACAGTGCTCCCAAGGGGCCTCTGCCCGATATGTTTTCCTTTGTCCAGGATGCTGTCATATAAACAGAGTCTTGTGACGCCGCATTTAACTGAGCACCATAGCCATAGTTTGGACCGCCTTTAAATTCACGATATTCAATACCCGGCCAGTTAGGTTTAATGTATTTTGCATAAGTATCATCCTGATCGCCGGAAGGGAGTAAAACCACTTTCCTGTAAATTTTTGATCTTATTTGGCCCCAATTGGTGGTGAACTCATACTGTTCCTGAATAGCTTTTAAAGCACGCGCTATAGTGCTTTGGCCACCCCACGCTGTAATAAATAATTGCCCCGGTTTATCATCAAGTATCAGGGTTTTGATGAGGTCTGAACCCGGCGAGTCTTTTGAAATGTCGCCATCAAATTCAATATTTCCAATCCTGATTCTGGCTTTGAGCAGATCAGGCGCCGGGTAATTGGGATTATGTATCTTAAGATTGGGGTACACGTTTGCATAAGTGTACACCGCATCATGAATAAAATGTTCATCTTCGCCCCATCGCCAGGATTCGCATGGGCACAAGTTTAATCCAAAGCGGGCATACTCACGGCCCGGCACGAACCATTTAGTTCCTTTGCCATCGCCCTTCCAGTGAAAAGCACTGCTCGCGTAAATCAATCCTTCAATTTCAACATCACTGCTGTATAGCAGGAACCTGATAAGCGAATTATTATCATCCAATTCCGGATCAGCTGTAATAACAATGCGTGGCCTTGCTTCGTTAGGTGAGTTTTGAGCATGCGCAAAGCCATTAATCGCAAAAAGAGCCATTAGCGTGAATGCGTACCTACTTGCTCTGACGCTAAAGTATTTCAGGTTTAAAGTCATTGGTTGTACTGGTTTACAATATCCAGTTAAAAATAAGTAAATCAGCTGATATGTTACTGATAATCAGATGTGATATATTTAAACAAAAAATCCCGCCGAAGCGGGATCTTTTGTTTAGCGGTGTATATCGAAGATTGTTAAATAGTAAACTATTCTTCAGGTTGCTCCCTCAATGGTGCTTCCGCATGAGGGTGATGCGTTTTTTGAATCAACACATGAGCCTCGGTCCGGTTATGCCCTGGCGGCGCCAAAAGCAAACTTGTTTTTGACAAGCCCGACCATAAAGTCTGGTTCTTAAATGCGATAGTACCACCGCCGCGTTTTCTCTGTGATATCATACGATTGATGTCGCCTACACAAATCCATGGATCGTGTAAGGTAACTCCCCATTTAGCATGGTCGTGTGTTTCGGGCCAAGCCCAATGTGCGCCCATAAAGCCTAAATTAATATACTTAATATCAAAAGTTTTATGAATGCCATCACTATCGGCAATAGGTGGAATTGGGCCACGGATCCATGTTTCAATGTCGAGATCATCTTGTAGCGTAGGGCCTACCAATTCGTTCCAGAAATCTTTATTCCACTCCCGGTTCTTCGCTATAACTTTAAAAGGCATCCCTCCAATCGTCTTTAAATCAACTGAATCTCCCAAAGCTACCGGATGGTTGGCCAACGGCTGTGTCAGCGCATAAAGGTCGGAGGTTTCAGGAAGATTTGCGGTATTATGAAAATAGATCTGCGGTTCCTGGTGGTTTACCATTTGTTTAGCGATCATATTGGCGGTATCCAAATCCAGCGAAATACATAAATAGGTTTGTCCGTATTTTGGCGTTGGATCTTTAATTGCCCCCGGATCGGCGAACTTAGGCCATGAATGAAGCAGCCAAAATGCGGTTTTTGATTCGGTATCAAATACTAATGCGCCTTTAGTATGGCCCCTGGTACCATCATCATGCTTGTTAAGGCTTTCGGGCATTTCATCGTTGTAAAGGATCCACCCGGTTGTTGGGGCCGGCGATTTGAAATTTTTGAAAACCGAGTCCATCGTAAGGTTAAGCGCGCCTTTATCGCTGTTCAAAACATTTGGCGATTTGGTTATCGTCCTTTGCCGTGCGTCTGGGTTTCCATCAATGGTGGAATCGTAATAAACATACTCGTAGCCTGTAGCCTTGTCATTACCCACACCTCCGTCAAGTTGCGGAACCTTGTAAATAAACCACCAGTCAACTGGGGCGCCATTTTCATCAAGCGCGGAAATTTTCATAATTTTTGGATTAGGTTGTGAAATTGTTTAATTAATCGCTTGCAGGCGTTGATGAGGTTTACCATAAAGATAAAGCAATGGAAAGCATTCCCGTCAGCGTAATTTCACGGATTTTTCACAGTTGGTTACCGTAGTTTTACGTATAAATCGCTATAGATCAAGTGTTCATGGGCGGGATAAAAGCAAAAAACTCGCTACCTGATAGGGTAGCGAGTTTCTAAGTATGAAAAGTTTAATATTTCAGTTGATCTATAACTTAGTATTATTTAATCATCGTCTTCATCTTTTCCAGCAAGTTTAGCCGGATATGCTTTTTTGCCTTTTGCTGCAAACCATAGTATCCTGTTCATTACGTCATCATTACCTCCATCTATGTGATCATATTCTGGTCTTGATGATAATTGTGCAAAATGTAAAGCCGGACCTTTGAGTGAAGAAAACGGCAGGCTAATTTTATTAAGTGGCACCCGGTTTTTTAAACTCGTATAAGTATACAGAGATGGCTTATCGGTAAAACATTCAAACATGGGTAGCGCGGTAGCATCAATAATATTCATAGGTGGTAAACCCAATATTTGCTCAATAGAACGTACTATACAGGTTTGATTGTAATTTTTACTCACTTTATGCTGTAACCTGCTGTAAGGACTAATCACGAACCCGGTTGTACGATACGCTGATACGTGATCCCAGCCCGCCTGTGAGTCGTCTTCGGTTACAAATATTACCGTGTTTTTCCAGAAACGGCTTTTTGAAATCGCTTCAACAATGCGGCCAAGTGCAAGATCATTATCGGCTACCATGGCATCAGGTGTCGGGAAGCCTGGCCTTGTACCTACGGTATGATCGGCCGACAGGGCCATCACCATTAATTGTGGCAGTTGGTCGCCGGGCTTTTGCTCATACTCGTGCAGTTCTTTGATAAAAGCGGAAGCCCTTAATTGCTCATTGATCTTATGTTCGTCAGATCCTGGGAAGTTTTGCGATAACATTGGTCTTACCCGCGAAATAGTACTGGTATTGTTAAATGCAAAAGACTTGCCTGCGTTGTAATTATTGTAAATGTCGCTCCAGCTAAGTTTATTGTCAAAATGCACCGCACAGGCTTCTCCATAGATCCGTACCGATTTACCATGATCGGCGGCATTATTCCAGATAAAACCATTACCATCATAAACCAGGGCATCTTCCTGTACATGCGGATAACTTCTGAACCATGACCTTACGCTTTTCTCAACATAGTCTGTAACCATAGCGGCATCTGTCCATTGGTGTCCTTCGGCCGAGCATTTACCGGAAACATAGTAGTTATCGAGCAATAAAAAGTTGCGCGCCAAATTGTGCTGATTGGGTGTAACACTATCGCCATAAATACAAAGCGACTTATTGCCGTCGCCTTCAGGCATATCGCCTAAAACCTGGTCGTAAGTACGGTTTTCTTTGATGATATAAAGCACGTGATTAAAAACAGATGGTTCGCCGATACGTTCAGGTATTGGCTTAGGCGCAACGTTTTTACGTGGCAGTAACTGCGCTATCTGCTGGCGGAAGCTGAGGTTTAGGTTCTGTACTTTTTGGGTATACTGTTTTAGTGTAGCTTCGTCGGGTATGCTTATCATAGATACAGTAGCCTTTAAATGGTGCGAGTTATAAGCCACAACATCATCTCCGCCAGGCAGATCGCCTTTTAAATTACTTTTACCGATTTCGTCGGTGCCTACCCTGGAGCCCTCTCCTTCCAGGTTGGTTACAAATAAATTGTTGCCGTCAACGGCTAAGCCGCCCGGGTATGCTTCTGTTGGAATAAAGCCTTTCACCTCATCGTTCCCGGTTCCTTTAAGCGATGTTTTGCCGCCCAATTTTACCATCGCCACCGCGTTATCCAAACCATTTGCAACATACAGAGTGGTACCATCGGCATTTATTGCTAAAGCATTTGGCGTATCGCCTATATAACTTTTTTTACCCGGGTTTAATTTTACATCGATAGCTGCTATGTTTTGCAATGAGCTTGTTGAAATTACCGATACCATATCGCTGTTGCCATTGGCCACATAAACAAAAGCTTCGTCGGTGCTATTGATGATTGCATTTGGATGCAGGCCAACGGTAATTTCCTTGATCACGTCCCCTTTAGCCAGATCCATAACCATTACAGTGCCCTGAACGGTTGCACCGGTTTTAGGATCGATATAAGCTTTTCCATAAGGCACGCCTGCTGTTTCCCGTTTTAAGGTATCAACAGCTTCGGGACCGGCCCAGTTTGTCAGGAATATTTTGTTTTTTGTGATGGTAAGTCCGTAAGGTGCAACACCAGTTGATTTTGTCCAAACTGTTTTATTATCGTCCAAACTGATTTTTACCAATTGATTATTGCCGTTTAAAACTACATACAAGTAATTTACCCCATTTTCTTTATTAATAGCCAGGTCGTTAGGTAAGGCCAGTGGCGATTCACCTTCGGCCTTAAAGCTCAAAGTGTTTTGTATGCTGATCTTGCCGTCATTCCATGTAGCCTGAAAAACGTATGATTTTGAATCTTTGCCTTTACCCGCAGCCGCGCTCCAATATATTTGAGTTTGACCGTCAATATTTACAACTTTTAAACCGGAATAGGTGCTGGTCAGCCCGCGATAACGGGGATCTTGTTTGTAAGTCCAGCGAGTAGTAACTTTTTTGGCTACAGTATCAATTATGGTAAGCCCATACCTGTCCTCAACTGCTATAAACTTAGTGTTTGGTATCAGCCTTACGTCCATACTATGGTTTTCGTCTTCAGCGTCGCCAAATGATATTACGGTTCCTGCCGGGTCAATAATACGGTTATATGGCATTAAAACCGGTAATATGTGGCGATTGAGCGTGCTGTCATCATAGGCGCTGTGCATGTTAACCTGTTCATTTTCGGAAACCTGCTTGTTGCCGGAAACGGTATGACACGCGCAAAAGAAAAGGGAAGAAACGAATATAAGTAGTAGGAATTTCGGGTATTTCATAGTATACAACTAAACGGCGAAATTAAAGCAGGTACATTTACTAAAGGTAAATATTTAGTGAAGAATATAATTGTTACATAGCGGATGAAATTATACCGGCGATAACCTTCTTTTCTATAATTGTTATGATATTTACCGGGTAACACATCAAAGCATAGTGATCAGGATAATCAGCTACCAGGAAGGCGAAAGCAACCATAATGTCATCATCAAAGGCGCAACCATAGCCGATCTTAGCGAAAGCGTTATCGCCGCTCATGCGGCTGTCAGTATTTATTTCGATACCCAAAGTTACAGACAGATACTGGCCAAACACCTTGAAATTAATCAGGGAGCCTTTACCAATCAATCTGGTACGGTTGCTTTTCCGGAGGTAATTGTTACCAGCCATGAAGGGCAGCTGGCGCTTTCATGCGGATGTCATGCCTCTGGCAATAAGCTTTGCGAACATCAGGCCCAGGTATTATCGGCCATAACCCAACGTGACGAGTTACGGGTGTTTTTTGATGACAGGTTAAGATTTGAGAAGTTAAAAAAGGTGGCTACTGATTACGGGCTTGAAGATGAGCCCGATCTCGACAAGTTTTTTGAACTGCGGGCCCAATCTAAAAGTTTTGAGATCGTTTCCCGGTCGGCTACTTTAACAGCGGTTACTAAAGAGAGCCTTGCAAGTCTGCAAAATATTATTGTGAGTGATAACGCTGAGCCAATTGCGTTGCCCGGAGATGATGCTGATAAAACAACCTGCATTGTCCTGAAACAGCATAAATACTACAAATATCTTTTTGTTGAACTGTACGCTGCACAAAGTACTAAAGATGGCAAAATTAAGAACCCTTTGCTGCCCATAGCCCCTTTAGACCTCATCTGGGAAACGAATGATACAAGACAAGTCAAGTTTTTTACCGGGATACACAAGTTCCAAAATCATATTAATACGCAAAAAACGGCTGCAGATATAGCGGCGTTAAAGGCTATCGTTCAAAATCCATCGGCTTATAACTTCTTCGCCCATGACAACAGTGTATCGGATAAGGTGACGGCCGGCTCAATAAGCCTGGTAAAGGTCATGATATTGAAAAGTGATCTTGAGCTGAAGGTAAATACCTGGGACGAGTTTTATCAAATAAGCGGCGTTTTTAATGTAGATGGCTTATTGTATGATGTTAAAGACCTTGATATCAGGTATACTTATTTTATTGGCATAGGTGATGTGCTTTATCTTATAGAAAGCCTTCAGGTATTAAACGTTATCGATCTGTTAAAAAAGAAACAAGGCAGCCTGCAGGTGCATAAAAGCAAATTTGGCGAGTTAAAATCACACCTGCTTAATAAACTGGAAAATAAGCTTCGTATAGATTATACCTACATTAAACCGGCAACACAGGAGCAGATAAAAAACGAAGGGTTTGACCAGTCGGCCGAAAAGATAATTTACTTGTCGGATTTTGGCGCTCATGTTATGATCATTCCCGTAATGCGTTATGGCGAGGCCGAGATCCCTATTCGTACGCAAAAACAGATCTACGGCACCGATGAAAAAGGCAACCAGTTTTTAGTTAAACGGCGGGATGATGAGGAAATAGCTTTTACGGCCCTCCTGGTAAAGCAACATCAATATTTTAATGAACAGTTAGAAAACGATCTTGATTATTTTTACCTGCATAAAAGGCATTTTTTAGATGAAGAATGGTTTTTAAACGTATTTGATGAATGGCACGAGTACAACATCGAAATTCTTGGCTTTAACGAACTGGAGGGCAATAAGCTAAACGCTCATAAAGTAAAGATCACCATCAATGTAGTAAGCGGCATTAACTGGTTCAATACTGTTATCGATTTAAAATTCGGCAAAAAAAGGGCTTCGCTAAAACAAGTGCACCAGGCTGTAAAAAATAAAAGCAAATATGTACGGCTTGATGACGGTACTCGAGGGATTTTACCAGCCGAATGGATAGAGAGATTTACCGACTATTTTAATTCGGGTGAGATCTCTGATGATGACACCTTACATACTTCAAAAAGTAATTACACCGCCATACAGCAATATTATGATGAGGAAATGCTGGATGACGAGGTACGAAATGAGCTCGCCAGTTATAACAGAAAGCTAACCGGTACCGAAATTATCGATGAAGTGCAAGTACCTCCGGGGTTAAACGGAACGCTTCGTACTTATCAGCGTCAGGGTTTAAACTGGCTGAGCTTTTTAGATAGCCTTAATTTTGGCGGTTGCCTTGCAGACGATATGGGTTTGGGTAAAAGTATCCAGGTTATTGCTTTTATACTTTTACAACGACACAAGGTTGAAAATAATACTAACCTGATTGTAGTGCCAACTTCGCTCCTGTTTAACTGGCAGCAGGAAGTGCAAAAATTCGCGCCATCCATCCGTATCCATACCATTTACGGCGCCGAGCGGCTTAAGCACACCAAGCACCTGCACCAGTACGAAATTGTGCTTACCTCATATGGCACCTTATTATCGGACATCAACTTCTTAAAAGATTTTAATTTCAACTACGTTTTCCTTGACGAATCGCAGAATATAAAAAATCCCGAATCGCAACGTTACAAGGCGGTACGATTACTGAAATCCCGAAATAAGATCACCATAACAGGTACCCCTGTCGAAAATAACACGTTCGATTTATATGGGCAGCTTTCATTTGCCTGCCCCGGTTTATTGGGAAGCAAACAGTATTTCAAGGATATTTACGCAATACCAATTGATAAATTTAAAGGGAGTAAACGTGCGACTGAACTCCAGGAAAAAGTTAAGCCATTTATACTCAGGCGTACGAAACAGCAGGTAGCGACTGAGCTGCCCGAAAAAACAGAAATGGTGCTGTATTGTGAAATGAAGGAAGAGCAGCGCCATATTTATGACTCTTACGAGAAAGAATTCAGAGAGTATATCTCGGCCACAACCAATGAGGAACTGAGAAAGAGCTCCATGAATGTATTGAAGGGGCTGAACAAGCTACGTCAGATTTGCGATTCGCCGATGCTATTAAAAGGCGAAAAAATGCCGGGTGATGCCTCAGCTAAACTGGACGTATTGATAGAAGAGATTGAGAGCAAAAAACATCAGCATAAGATCCTCATATTTTCGCAGTTTGTATCTATGCTTGATCTTATTGGTAAGGAATTAAGTGGTCGGGATATCCGTTTCTCCTACCTTACCGGGCAAACACGTAAACGTGAGCAGGTTGTAAATGAATTTCAGAGCGATCCGGGCATCCGGGTTTTTCTTATTAGTCTTAAGGCAGGCGGTACCGGCCTCAATTTAACCGAGGCCGATTACGTTTATCTTGTTGATCCGTGGTGGAACCCAGCTGTTGAAAACCAGGCTATAGACCGTTGTCATCGTATAGGTCAGGATAAAAAGATCGTAGCGGTGCGCTTGATTTGCCCCGGTACTATTGAAGAGAAGATCATGGTGATGCAGCAATCGAAAAAAGATATTGCCGATAAATTGGTTAAATCAGATAAAACTTTTACCGGCTCGCTCTCAAAAGACGATCTGCTTGATCTGCTGGAATAAAAAAGCCCCTGTAAAATTTACAGAAACTTGCCGGCTAGGAGATAGATTTTGCACGAAGCCACTCAAAAAAACAGAATGAAATGCAGAGTATCGGTGCTTGCTGCACTGTGCGTTTCATCCTGTTTTGACAAAGAAAAATATGAGCTGGCTCTGAAAGAAGAACTCGTATTAAATTAAATAGAAATTTTCCCGGAATATTATACTCTTGATTTGCGCAAAAGCGGCAGAACCAAAAAGGTAACAATACAATGTGCTACCAATGATAGGCCGAAAATAAATATGAGGATGTATGACTTTTTAGTCCAGGTATCGAAATAATCAAGAAAGGCTGATTGGTTGGTTCCACTATATAACGCGGCCAGAGCAAAAACTGCTAAGCCTGTAAGCCATAAGGTTAAATGTGAGTAAAAATAACGTGGCGAAATCAATGTACCTTTTGAAAAAGAGGTAAATAATAAAACTACGTGGGCGATAAATAGGACAACTGCAGCTGAAATAAGGATATAAAGCATATTAAATATTTTAATCCTGAAGATAATACTTTAGATAATACAACCAAGCGTTTTAAATCATATTTTTATTTTTAACAGTCGATGAATTACTCAACCTGATCTGGAGGCGCTGACTTTGAAGGATCAAACACTGCGACAGCAACCCGCGAATCGGCGCATCCATAATACAGAAACCACTTCTTTTTAAAGTAAGCCATACCCTCAATAAACACTGTACCATTTACATATTGACCACTTTTTTCAAAAGGCTCCCTTGGTCGCAGGAAAGGGTCGTCAAGCCGGGTTTTGAGTTTAGATGGATCTTTGGCATCAAACAAAGCCTGTCCCGCGCAGTACGAATTGGCGTTAAAGCGGAAATCACGACCTTCGGCTGGCTTGTTTTTGCCGTTATAAAACAGGATCACCCCATTTTTGGTCATCAAAGCAGGCGGACCGCATTCAGCAAGGTCGCTATCGAAATAGCCATTACGCGGCGACATCAGCTCTTTCAATTCACCTTTTTCATCAACCACCGGCGACCAATCCACCAAATTTACAGATGTGGCTGCATACACATGATGCTCGCCCCAATACAGCCAATATTTTCCTTTAGTTTTTATAACCACCTGTTTTCCGTTAATCACCTGCGTTAATATCGAGGCTGACTTACTGGCAATATTGAAGAACTTGCCATTATAAGCAGTTTCAAATATCGGCCCATGCTTTTTCCAGTGAATCAAATCTTTTGATGTAGCTACACCTAATCTCGGTAAATCGCGGTTCCATTCGGTATAAAAAACAACATACGTGCCTTCGGGGGTAACTGCCACCCGAGGGTCTTCACAGCCGCCTGGCCACTCGTACTTTTTGGCAACGTCTTCATCCGGATAAAGTACCGGGGTTTTCTTCCTGTTAAAATGGATTCCGTCGGTGCTTTCGGCATATCCTACACGCGAAGTACGAAAGCCGATGCCAATCCCGTATAAGTCTTCAGCACGGTACATCACAACTACCTTGTTGTTTTTTATGGTTGCCGCTGGATTGAAAGTGTCATTGGCTTCCCACTGAACCTGTTTTTTGCTCATGGGATCAAGAAAGCGGGAAGTTGTATCCGGCGATATGATTGGGTTGATATTTGCAGGTCGGGTAAATCCGCCTAACGCCCAATACGGTAATTTGTTAATGGCCGGTTGTCCGTAGCAAAACTGTGTGAACAGCAGCGAAAATATAATACTCCCTTTACGCAAAAAGTTTATCATAGTGAATGGCTTATGTATTTAGTTTTATTATTGGTATAACTTATTGATCGGTGGTTTTCCTGCAAAATATCGCATAAAAAACACTGAAAACAAAGCAGATATCAATTATAATCTTCTCAAAAATAGTAAATTTATAAACTGAATAAACCTTTTACCCATCCTGCAACAGGGTATAATTTTAAGCTGATGAGAAAACTTCTTTTACTCGCATTTTCGCTCATAGTATTACGCGTAAATTCCCAAACCGCTACGCCCCGCCAGCAGTTTCCGGGATTATTTGAGGCTGTTCAAACTTCAACTATCTTCCCTGACAATAAAACATTTGTTGATGCCGTACCCAAGCAGGATCCGGCCCTGATCATGAAGGCCTATAACGAGCAGAAAGATAAGCCTGGGTTTAACCTGCAGGCATTTGTACTGGCTAATTTTAATGTACCGGTATCACATAATAATTTCCAAACCGATATCTCGGCCGGTATCCGTAAGCATATCGATACCTTGTGGCAGGTTTTACAGCGCCGTCCTGATGAGGCAAAGCCTTTTTCCTCAACTCTGGCATTGCCCAATCCGTACATTGTACCCGGTGGCAGGTTCAGGGAAATTTATTATTGGGACTCCTACTTTACCATGCTGGGCTTACAGGAAAGTCACCAGGTGAAGGTGATCCACAATATGGTCGAAAACTTTGCCTATCTGATTGATAAATATGGTTTTATTCCCAACGGTAACCGCAGCTATTACCTAACCCGTTCGCAACCTCCGTTTTTTGCGATGATGGTAAACCTGCTGGCAAAAATTGAGGGGGATAAAGTACTGGTGCATTTCAGGCCTCAATTGATCAGGGAATATGAGTACTGGATGTATAACTGGCAGGCAATAGGTGCCGATGGGGCGACACACCGGGTTGTAAAAATGCCTGATGGCAATTTACTGAACCGATATTGGGATGAAAGCGATGAGCCCCGTGAAGAGTCGTATATAAAAGACGTTGAAGCAGCTAAGGAAAGTAAGCAGCCGCCTGCGCAGTTCTATCGTAACATTAGGGCTGCAGCTGCTTCGGGTTGGGATTTCAGCACACGCTGGTTTGATGCGTCGGGCAAACTGCCAACTATACAAACTACCGATATTATACCTGTTGATTTAAATTGCTTATTGTATAACCTGGAAATGACCATTGCCCGGAGTTTAAACCAGATCCAGAATGCCAAGTTGGCCAAAATGTACAGGTACAGGGCAAACAGGCGCAGAAATGCCATCCTGAAATACTGCTGGAACCAGAAAACAGGCTGGTTTGATGACTACAACTGGAAGCTTAAAAAGCAATCAGATGTAGAAACACTTGCCGGCGAATTTCCACTGGAGTTTAAAATTGCCAGCGATGAACAAGCCCGTTTAATAGCCGACGGACTTAAAAACAACTTTCTGAAACCCGGAGGATTGGTTACTACCCCCAACTTTTCCGGACAGCAATGGGATGCGCCGAACGGCTGGGCTCCTTTGCAATATATGGCTATAGATGGACTTGAAAAATATAACTACAACACGCTGGCCAGGGATATTGCTACGCGCTGGCTTAAGCTTAACATCAGGGTGTTTAAACAAACCGGTAAGCTGCTTGAAAAATACAATGTGGTTGATACCCAATTAACCGCGGGCGGCGGCGAATACCCATTACAGGATGGTTTTGGCTGGACAAATGGCGTATTACTGCATTTGGTGAACCGCTATCATATCGATACTCAGCAATTGGAGAAAACACCTGCTGAAGTTCAGAATTGACCAGGATTTGGACTTAGAGTTGAAACTTACGAAGTTTTAAAAACTTCGTAAGTCTTCAAATAGCTTCTGTTTTAAAGGGTTAAATTTATTTAATCGTGTAAGTTGCCTTATTCATTCCAACGCCGGTAATCTTCAGCGATTTCCAATTGGCTGGCAGCTTGCTTTTTATTTGCACAATACCAGTTGGCGTGATATCCAGGCCACCAAAACCCATCAACAAGCTCTGAATAATCCCTCCTGCTCCCGTTGCAAAATATGGATTGGTACCACCCTTAGTTTCTGCAATGACGCGGAATGGAGGATTAAGGTTTGGCTCATAAGCGTCCTTAAAAAAATGAAATGCCTTATCGCCATTACCTAAGCGTGAGTACAATAAAGCAAAAACCGCCTGTGTCATAGCTGGCGTTCCCTCATTTGGTACACGGGTTTCGTAGTATTCCAGATCTTTTTTTATCTGAGCCGGGTCGGTAATGGTTTTAAGCGGATAGGCCAGCAGGTTAACATCGGCTTGTTTAATACCCTCGCCATTGTAAGATGCATGCTCGCGGGTAACACCATTATCCAGCTTCAGGATGGGAATGTTTTGCGCAACGTTTACCCAATCGGCGTCGGCTTTTTCGCCTAAGATTTTTGCAGCAGCTGTGGCATTGAGCAAATTGGCTTTTGCCGCGGCATTGGTGAAAGCATTATTATCAATGTTTTCCGCCCATTCATCGGCAGCCACCACGTTTTTAATATCATAATGCCCGGAGCCATTGCGCTCTACACGGCTTGCCCAAAAATCAGCAGTAGCAGAAAGGATTGGCCAGCCTTTTTCCTTCAACCATTGCTTATCCTGTGTTACGCAATAATAATTCCATGCGGCAAGCGCAACGCAAGCGGTAATATGGTGTTCAAACGGGCCACTTAATGCCCAAACCGGTGTTTCCTCTACCCCACTGTCGGCGCTTTCCCAGGGGAACATTGCACCTTTATAGCCATGTGAAAAAGCGTTCTTACGGGCGGCATCCAGGCGTTCAAACCGGTATTCAACCATTGATTTTGCAATTTCCGGGTGCAACACCAGCATGGCGGGATACATCCAAACATCGCAATCCCAAAAAACGTGGCCGTTATATCCTAAACCTGAAAGTCCCATTGGGGACGGCGAATAGGCCGTGCCTGCTCTTGAAAACGAGTATAAATGATACAACATGCTATGAATATCCTGCTGTGATTGGTCATCGCCCTCAATTTGTATATCGCTTGTCCACAGGTCATCCCAGGCTTTGTTATGAAATTTGATCAGCCTGTCGCGGCCTTCCAGCTTAGCAAATATGGTCAGGCGCTCTGCTTCATTAAGCGGATCGGCATGATGGGCAGATGTTATGGATGAACCTGTCACCGCATAACTATAAGTCTGTCCGGCGGCTACCGCTTTGCTAAACTTCATGAGGTGCATGTTGTTATCCCACATTTCGTGAATAATGCGAGGCTCCTGACCATGAGGCTCATTGAATAAAAATGATGTTGACGCGCAGAGTTGCATTTTACCCGTAGGACTTTTAGCAGTTGAGGTAAGCAGGCTGATGGTAACGTGCGGCCTGTCAATTTCATTATAATAATTTTGAACCTCCTTAAGTGCATCCGGCGCTTCCATGACACTTGCCGACGTGATATTGATTGCCTGTTTTGCTGTTACAGCAACATCCATCAAGACGGTAAATGGCAATTGCCGAAGCGAGTAGTAAGTATATTTTATAGTTGCTTTATCCGCATAATCAAAAGTGGTGGTGAATGCCGCGTGCTGCATGTCCAGCTCCTGTCTGAAATTGCTGATGTTTTTTGCGTCAATACGTTTGCCATCAATTTCAAGGTACATGTTGAGCAGGTTAAAGCTGTTCAGGAAATTGCTTACACGGCCGCGACCGTACAGATCATAGGCACCTGCCAACACTACATTTTTAACTTTAAATGGTTCCGGTGCCGATACGATACCGATCATGCCATTAGCTACGGTAATGCCGTAATAATTAGCGGGATCAATTTTATCAGCCTTAATTTTCCAGGGATCAATGCTTTGAGCTTTTGACACCCCGGGTATCAGCAAAGCAGCAAGTAAACTAAACTTTAATATCCTGTTCAAAATCAATATTTTAAAATGAAAATATAAAACGCTACTTAATCTTTAATTGCAGCTTTTGTACAACCAGTTCTCCTATTTCGGCACCTTGTTTATTGCCTACAATACAGGCATTTTTAAAATGAATACCCCCCATTACCCTTGACATAGCTGCCGATTTCGCGGCTTCACGGAACGATTTAAAGGATAGCGGGTCGATGCCAAACTCCATCTCAGAGGAATCGGTATAGGCAAAATTATCTCCTATCCTATTGGTAAGCACCTCAGCTGCAGCTGAGGAAATAACCGCATGCCCGCTGCTATATTCCGGGAACGGAGGAGTCTGGATATACGGACGCCAATCGGCATCGATGTATTTGGTGATTATGGTTTCGGGCCTCACATAGTTAGAGCGATATTTAAGGTACCAGCAATTGATAAAGCCGTCAAACAAGGCAATTGAAGCTTCGGTATAAACGCTTACAGTAGTGCCAAAATCAAACTTTTTAGCTCTTGTACCGATAGCTGTAATATTCATCCAATGGCCTCCCGGCGAAAACTTTTTGGTTGCAAATGAAGCGTGGCCAACTACGTTGAGTTTAAATGCATTATCATCCCAAAAATCGGCCTGATGTTTATCTTCTTTGGTCAGGCTATCTACTATTTGTTTCACCTCAAGTGCTTGCTTATAAAAAGGACTATTATGGTCTTTAACGTTAAAAACCGGAGGATTTGGCGGTATGAATTGTGCAGTTGAATCCAGCACCATCGGCCTGATCTCGCCCCAGTGTGCCTCAAGCGCCTGTGCGTACATAGGCGGCGTAGGGATCCAGCGCCCATCTTGTTGTTTTACGGTGTACTTACTTGCTGAGCGAGTTTGCGCATAATGATCGCCTTTGCTCCATTTCAATATAAATTTGGCTACTTTATTGGCATAATTTACGGAGCCTTCAAACAGATAAGATGGCATGCCGGCATCTTTGGCTTTCTTCTTAAGTTCATCTACGTATTGATCCATACTGCCTTCCGGAAAAGTTACCGCGTTACCCACTGTACAAAAAGCAAGCAGCGAAGCAAACTGATAGTCAACAGCTGTATCTTTTGACGCTTTAGGCACTACGGGCAAATGTTTGATCTGTCCGGACAATGATTTAAAATGTTCCGGATCGCCGGATGCTATAACCTCATAAGCGGCTATGTTTGCATATACATAATTGCGGGATGCAGTAACGGGCGGAAAGTTATTTTCCAGCACAATATCGTTAAGCTTTTTAACCGTTACACGGTAAAGTTCGGGATCGTGAATTACTTTTTCATAGTCGGGCTTTTTACAGGATACAAATAAAAATAATACTCCGGTAAGGCAAAATAAAAAGGATCTCATAAATTATAAAATAGGTTAAAAATAGCCAGATCCATAGGGTGTGATCTGTCGCTTTTTTTCATTTGATCAACAGCCAATATAGGCTTTTTTTAGCGCTATACCACATGTTTTAGCCGGTTTTTATTAAAAAAATGTGCTACTATTCGGTTAAAATACCCCCGGGATATATCATCATTATTATTACATTTAGCTTCCTGAGTTTTTGTGCTTTTATAAACCGAATGAAAAAAATATTTCTTATTCTGACTGGGCTTATTATCATCGCCATAGCAGCTGTATATGTTCTGATTCCGTCAAAAATTAACATAGATGAAGAGATTTCGATAGACTCATCCGATGTTATCGCGGCAAGGTTTTTAAACGATAAAAGTAATTGGAAACGCTGGTGGCCGGGAACCACTATTAATGACAATTTGTATCGGTTCAAATCTCTTGAGATAGATCTCGGAAAGATGACCAACAGTACGGTATATTTTAATTTAAAAAAAGGTGATATCAACTTAAAAAACAGTATCAGTGTTTTTGCGGGCGAAGAAGGGACGGTAACCGTTAAGTGGAATGCTTCGGAAGATAGTTCAAAGGGCTTTTATAGCAAGCTGACTAACTATTTTGAAAAAGCAGCAATCAGAGCGCAAATGGCGGAGGTTTTATTATCGTTAAAGCGCTTTTTACAAGACGAACGTAATACTTATGGTTATAAAATATACATTAATCTTATTAAGGATACCGTGTTATTAACTCACGCAGAGATTCGTAATAGCATCCCTGAGGTACATGAGATATATCAGATAGTAAATAATTTAAAACAAGAAGCTGACAAAGGCGGCGTAAAGCAAGTTGCTTTCCCGATGCTTAATGTTACCAAAATAAATGAGTATCAATACCAAGTAACTGTTGCACTCCCCATAAATAAAACGGTACACACTCAGCCGAAAACCACAATAAATGAAATGCCCAAAGGAGCTAATCTGCTGGTGCTGGATGTAAAAGGTGGGCAAAATACTATTAACAATGCGTTGTCGCAACTGAAAATCTATATGAAAGATCATCGCCTGGTATCTCCGGCGATGTCTTATCAATCACTTGTAACGGACAGATCGGTAGAAAAGGATACATCAAAATGGGTAACCAAAATTTACTATCCGATATTTTGACTCTGCGTTATTTGGTTATTAGCATTAATCTGCCATCGTAGGTAACAGCTATATACGCTTCTGTGTTAGTTGCTGTTTTAACCGGTGCCAGGTAGGTAATTTCCTCCGAATTGATTGCACTGTTTACTAAATATGTTGGCGGATCAAATTGTTTAATTTGCCTATTGTAGTGCAGATTTACTAATCCAAGCGCGTCGTATTTGCCTTCATAAGGTACTACACCCCAAAAGTTTCCGTTCAGCAGTATATCACCGTGGCTATCTTTTAACATCGATTTAACCGGAGCCTGCTGGTATAGGTATGGTAGTGCTGTAACCGAAGATGCATGAAGCACGTCGCTCACGAAAACACTGTTAAACTGGTTTACGCTTAAGCGTTTATTGTCATCAAGTTTATCTTTAAATATTTCAGCAGTGGTTTTGTCGGCCATTTTTTGATAGCTAAGCCATTCCTTTTTGAGATATGGCAGCTCCTGCTCCAGGTCATTTTTAGGACGGAATGGATAATAAAGGCCTTTATAAAAGTATGACAGGATCAAATCATTTTTGCCGTCTTTATCCAAATCGGTGTTATAGGCAAAAAGAGGCTGATCTTCAGTTACATTATATTTATTATTCAATCCCCAGTTTCCGGCAATGAGATCAGCTTTTCCATCACCGTCCATATCGGATATCGTTGCCGATTGCCACCAACCCTTCTCTTTATCTAAAACCGGCGAAGAAAAGCGTTTTAAACCTTTGCCATTATTCAGGAAAATATAAACAGGCTGCCATTCGGCGGTGATCAGCAGATCAGGTTTGCCATTATGATCAATATCGGTTGTAGTTATACTGGTAACGTATTGCAGGTTGGTGATTTCATCATAGGTTTTATCATGGCTAATTTCAAACTTTCCGTTGCCTTTATTTATCAGTATTGAAGATGGTACAACGCCGGTATAGTCTTTGAATGAAACAGCGCTGGTAAACAAAATATCGTTCAATCCATCGCCGTTAAAATCAAACAAGGTAATTTTTGATGCCTGGTAATTAATTTTAGGCAATGGTTGATATTCAAATTGAAAGTTCCCTTTGTTTATGTATAAGCGTGGTTGGATAAACTTATCCGCTTCCAGAAATGGGTGATTGGCGCTGATCACGATCAAGTCAGGCTTGCCGTCGTTATTGACATCGGCCCAGGTTGCCTGTTCGTCGGCAGTGTTTTTATATTGATCAAACAGTGGCACTTTTACTATTGTAAATCCGCCCGTTTTATCGCCTGCGAGGATATATTTTTCTTCATCAGCAATTCCTCCCACGTAAATGTCATCTATGCCATCATTGTTTATATCGGTCACTGCAACTGCCGGTGTGTGCTCCAAATAGGTATGCGGTAAAAGCGAATAGTAATTAAAATCAGGCGTATCGAAAGTTTTAACTGTAGCCAAAAGTTTTGATTTTACCGGTTTATAATCGAACTGTTTTCTATCATTAATGAACGCCTCTATTACTTCTGTTACAGGCTTGCGATTATCAACTGTTTGAGGGTTATATCTTAGAATAGTTTTTTGTCCGGGATTGAAATCTTTAATCACCTCATAGCTATTATCCGGCCATACTACCAGTAATGATTCGGGTTTATCGCCGGGTGCAAAGGTGAAAAGCAGCTCATTGTTTAAATTGCTTTCATAGGCGTTACTGGTTTGTATTTCCTGGTGATCAATATGATCTTTTGATTTAAGGAACAATTTAGTCCCAATGCCATCGCGGTTTAGCAGATTATATTTTACCGTGTATTTAAGATAAGTTGGTTTACTTTCCTTACTGCTTTCTATAGTTGTATTGTTATAGATGTATGCAGGCTCGTCCATATTGTTGGTAACAATATCCAGATCCCCATCATTATCCAAATCAACCGCCACCGAACCAGCCGATATGGAGGGTTGTTGCATGTCATTTGTTGATGATACATCTGTAAATTTCAACTTATCATCACCACGATAAAGGTAGTTGTGTACGCCCCCTTCGGGCATTTTATTGATCTTTTCCTTATCAAAAACACGGTTCTCTTTATAGGCCTGCATCACCATAGGGTCGCCAAGGTATTTCAGGTAATCCATATCATTCAGGCGGCGCTTGATTCCGTTGGAGAAAAACATATCTTTCCTGCCATCCATATCAAAATCCTGCACCAGGGGCGACCATGTCCAGTCGGTTGCCGAAACTCCGCTGTATAAACTTAAATCAACAAACTTGTTTCCATTGCCAACATTCAATTGCAGGCAGTTTTTTGAGTATTGATAGTAATACCCCGCGTTAACTTCCTGGTTATAAATATCCAATGGTTCGTCATTTATAGTTGAACGGAGCACTTTCATTTCTTCGGGAAGCATGTCTGTACTGAGCACATCGAGGTGGCCATCTTTATTAATATCGCTGATAGTATTACCCATCGAAAACAGGCTGGTATGCCCGAAAGCGTTTTTTAGTTGCTCCTTGAAAGTACCGTTATGCTGATTGATGTAATAATAGTCCTGTTCAAAAAAATCGTTGCTAACGTAAATATCATCCCAACCATCATTGTTTAAGTCGCCTACGCTTACCCCCAACCCGTAGCCAATAGGCGCTGAATAAATACCCGAGCCCGCGGTTACATCCGTAAAGTGTCCATTATCGTTCCTGAAAAGGTGATCGCCGGCATCATGGCTGTATTTGAATCGCTGGGTGGAATCACCGTAGGTATCATTACTATGAACAGACGAAGTAAGCAGGAACATATCCAGATCACCATCCTTGTCATAATCAAAAAATGAAGCCTGGGTAGATAGCCCTGCAAAGTCAAGCCCGTATTTGGCGGCGCTTTCAGTGAAAGTTAGATTTCCGTTATTGATATAGAGCTGGTTTTTACCCTTAAAAGTTTTATAGCCGGATACTACGCTGATATAGATATCTTTAAATCCATCGCCGTTAATATCAACTACTGTTACACCAGTTTTCCAATTGCCCGTACCGGCCACGCCTGCCTTGTCCGTAATATCTTCAAACTTCATCCCCCCTTTGTTGATATACAGTTTGTTCGGCCCCTGATTTGATACAAAATAAAGATCGGGCAGACCATCGTTATTAAAATCTGCGGAAGCTACGCCTGCCCCATTGTAGAAATAGAGATAGTCTAAAATATTAACCGAATCGGATACAATATTCTTATTTACGAAGGTAACACCGGTTTCATTAGCCGGAAGTAGTTTAAATACGCCGTCGCCTGCTTTTTTGGGCTTGCAGGAAAACAGACTGACTACACCAACGCTCATCAGAATAAAGAAATAGCTAAAAACAGATCTGGTAAACAGCATTATTGGGGTATTAGCGTAGTTCATAAGCCTTAAGCGGTTCGTCATTAATGCCGAACATATAATAATTTTTGCCTGCTGCGTTTTTAATGGCCACCGATGAACGTACCTGCCCGTTTAAATTGAGGCCTGTTTGGGCAGCTGGAAAATAGGTAAATTCATTTTTTGTGTACTGGTAAACCAGGCCGCGGTTAGCATCAAGCCGGCCAACTTCCGGTTTAAAGCCATAGAAGTTACCACCTAATATGATCTTCTTAACTCCTGTATTATCCAAATCGGCACATAAAATAGTATTTATCATCGATAGCTGGGCGTCTGCAGGCAATGGTTTACAGGTAAATTTTCCACCTTTATTTAAAAACACTGCAGAGGCAAGAAAGTTCATTTGATGCACTTCGGCGCCGTCAAGCATTTCGGCTGTAAATACTTCGGTAAAAGGTTTGCCTGCGTAGTCTACATAACGTAAGAAGCGTTTTTTAAGGATAGGCATCTGGCCAACCAAATCTGGCTTCATATGAAAAACATAGTTTATACCATCGCTTTTATACATGGAAGTTACACATTCCTTGGTGCCGTTGTTGTCAAAATCCTTTATATGAATTTCCATTGGCTGTTCAGCTGATGCCCTGAATTTTGAATTAAGGCCAATATTGCCGCCAATAATATCAAGGGTGCCATCGCCATCTACATCGGCTACTTCAAGGCTGCTCCACCAACCTTTGTAGTTAGCCAACTGCCTATCTTCAGTAAATTTCCCTTTATTGTTTTTAAAGATCCTGATTCCCATCCAGTTCCCGGCAACTATCAGGTCCGGCGAGCCATTATTATCAATATCGGCCCATTTAGCGGCCGTTACCATACCCAACTTTGTATCATTCCCTAAAACTGCTTTCGATACATCTGTAAAATGGCCATTACCATCATTATGAAAAACAAATGATTGAGGCGAACATCCATAAAGCCCAGGTACACTTCTTCCTCCTATAAACAGATCGGGTTTGCCGTCGCCGTCATAATCTGCCGAAACAATTACGGAAGCATTAACGGCAGCATGTAATGTTCTGTCAGGATCGCGACGGAAGTTTCCTTTGCCATCGTTCACAAAAAAACGCGGATTGTAAACCGGGGTTTCGGCTTCATCAGCATTACCTCCTACCCCTACTATCAGGTCCTGGTCGCCATCGCCATCAAAGTCGCCAAAAACAGCCCCTGCATTTTCCAGGTATTCCTGCTTTTTAAAATCGTCTGGAATGGTTTGTTTGAACCGCCCGTCTTTTTGCTGAATATAGATGGCTGCGAAATTGTTTTTTGAACTGCCGAAGTAAAAATCTGTAAGTCCGTCGCCGTTAACGTCGCCGGTTGCCATGTAAGGATTTTCTGTCGATAACATTTGTAGCATCAGGCGCTCATTGTCAAAATCGATAAAATCATCCTCCTTATGCTTCGGAATGCTATCAAATATTGATTTGGTAACATCGGCAAACATCGTTTTAACAAATGGCTTTGCCCAATTGTATTTCAGGCTGGCATCGGTCTGTTTAATAGTGTAAACCCTATCAGCAGCTACATTCTTCAGCAGCTGGTAATTGTTACCTGGCCATATCACTTGCACTGAATCAATCGTTTTGTATTTCCCGATACCGATAGTAAGCAAATTAGGTGATGTGCAGCTTTGGAAGCCCCGTGTAGGCTGGTTATAATAAATCAGCGAGCTGCCTTTCATAAATACCTTTACTGTAGTCCCAATTCCAAACGTATTTAACCCCGCTCCTTTTAATTTTAGTTGAATATGATGATTGCCGTTTTTTTCGGCATTGTTTTTATAGATAGAAACGGGTGCGTTTTCATTATTGACAATAAGGTCGTTATCACCATCATTATCCAGATCGGCATAGGATGAGCCATTGCTAAAACCTGGCTTATTCAAACCAAAATCGGCCGATTTGTTGGTAAATGTAAGGTTATGATTATTCAGATAGGCATAGCTGGATAAAGGCGATGAAGCCATTTTATCAGTGAAATCTTTATAATCAAATTTCTTTCTGCCCTCGGCGATCTTGGCCATATTATCGCGATTACCTAAAAATTCGATGTAATCCTGATCGGTAAGATCCTTGTAGATGCCGTTTGATACAAAAATATCTTTCCATCCATCATTATCCATATCAAACATTAGTGCGCCCCAACTCCAATCTGTAGCCGCTACACCTGAATAAAATGCCGTTTCTGAAAACGTACCATCTGCATTACGTACTTGCAGACAGTTTTGCATATACTGATTATAATAACCGTCGCGCTGTTTGGCCTTAATTACATCATAGGATTCAAACGCCGTCATTTTTTTTAACCGCAGATCACCCTCGGGCAACATTTCGGTGGTGAAAATATCGTACTGTCCGTCGTTATTGACATCAGCGATATCCGAACCCATTGAGGCCAGGCTTAAGTGCCCGGTTTCGTTTTGAATATCTTCCTTAAAGGTTCCGTTTTTTTGATTGATATAGAGATAATCGCGTTCAAAAAAATCGTTGGAAACATAAATATCGGGGTAGCCGTCCTGGTTTATATCGGCTACAGAAACACCTAAACCGAAACCTATGTCGCTCGAATATATTCCAGCTTCTTTAGTGACATTTGTAAAATGGCCGCCATCGTTACGGTACAGGCGTGCACCTCCCAATTCGTCAACTACAGCCCGTAAATTTTTACTAAAATCAAATGATTCGATGGGCCTGAATGAGTTATTAAGTACAAAGCAATCCAGATCGCCGTCATTGTCATAGTCGAAAAATATGGCCTGGGTTGATAATCCATTATCTACCAGGCCATACTTTTGGGCTTCTTCCTTAAACGTACCATCATGCTGATTAATAAATAGCTCATTGCCCTTTTCGTTGCCATGTGCATTACCGCTATGGCAAACATAAATGTCAAGCCAACCATCACCGTTGATATCAACCATGGTAGCTCCGGTGCTCCAGTATTTTGTGCCTTTAACCCCTGCTTTATCCGTTACATTCTCAAATTTCCAATTCCCTTTGTTGATATAAAGCTGGTTGCCGCCCATGTTTGAGGTAAGATAAACATCGTTTAATCCGTCGTTGTTAACATCGCCTATGGCAACGCCACCGCCGTTATAGTAATTACGAAAGGTAAACACATTTGTCCGATCCTGATCGTTTAGGGTGTTGGCAAAATTTATCCCAAGGGCATCATTATTTTGCAGGGTGAACAGCGTTTGTTTATTACCGCTGTTACAGGCGCAAAGGGTAGTAAAAGCTATGAAAATTAGAAACAGGGGCGTTTTTGGATGCATATACTTTGCGAAAAAACAAACGTAGCGGAATTTTCCGCTACGTTCCTTTCAATCAAATAAATCTCAAATATTAATAACCTGCGTTTTGTTTAAGGTTGGGGTTAGAGTCAACAGCGCGTGCCGGTATTGGGTAAACTGTTCTGGTTTTATCACTTTTGTTAGGGCGCTGATCAACTGGATCGTTAAATTTCTCAAACCTGATAAGGTCATTTCGCCTCCATCCTTCGTAATACAGCTCAAAACCACGCTCAGCAAGCATTGCTTTTAAATCTAAAGTTGCAAGGGCTGTGGCTCCGCGAGGGGTTCTTATGCCGTTTACTATAACAAGAGCAGATTCGCCATTCGGATCAGTACCACCTCTTAATATAGCCTCAGCTTTCATTAACCTAACATCGGCAAAACGTAAAAAGATGTACGTGTTTGTAGCGTAATCATCATTAACAGAGCCGTCTGGTGCCGGATGAGGAAAGTACTTAATAACGCGGATACCCTGTGCTTCTGTAGAATAATTAAGGTTTACATCGGGTGTAAAAACCAATGGAGAACCACCGCGTTGTTTCAAGGCAACGTGACCCGGACCGTATTGCTGACCAACCAAGAAACCGGTATTTAAACCATTACGATCTGTGAGTTCTGTATATGAGCCACCGCGCCTTTCGTCTTTTGCATCAAATGCATTGTAGAAATCAGCAAGTGTGGTAAAACCATTCCAGCCGCTTGGCGATTGATTGTAGTGCATGCCCATTCTCCAGCGGTTATGTGTGTTACCCGGAGCATTCGTAGTGGTATTTATGATACCGAAAATTATACCTTTGGATTTGTCGCTGTTATCCCAGGCAAACTCCTGGAAGTATTTACCTGCAGGTTCCAGCTGATAACCAGCATCCGCAACCCTGTTAGCAAATACTATTACGCTGTCCATATCGGTTTTAGCGAAAGTAAACGGACCACCAACGGTTGTTGCTTTGTATACAGCTTTATTGAGGTATACTTTAGCTAACAACGCTTCGGCAGATGCTTTGCTTGCAGTTCCAGCTGATGCAGAAGCCCCAAGATTTGCTTCAGCAAATAGCAGGTCTTTAATTATAAAATCTGTGGCAGCGCTGCGAGAATAAACTTTAGGATTTTCACTTGATGCTGCATCCGGATCCCTGAATGGCGCCTGACCGTACAAGTCGACAACCTGAAACATGAAATATGCCCTCAGGAAACTTGCTTCAGCTTTGATTTGAGCGCTTGATTGCGACGAATTAATAACCTGTGTAGCACGGTAAACCCCGGTATTTAATTGATCCCAGGTATCACTTACCTGGTTGTGAAATGCGTCCCAGGTGTGGGTATGCAATTTACGCCATGTTCCAAAATCTCCCCAGTCAGTTCCCCTTGTCGGGCCCATCATCTCGTCTGTAGGATGCTCCTGTAATGCATAAGTATTTGCCTGGTCGGCTTGTCCGTTTAATTGAGAATAAACCCCTTTTAAATCCGATGCAGAACCATTACTTCCCTCTCTGATTACCTTTGAGCCGTAAACTTTTTCATCAAGTTTCGCGCAGCTCATTATTGTGAGTAACGACATTGCCAAACAGGCAACACTCGTTCTTTCTATTAATTTTTTCATTTATTTACTTTTAAAATCCTGCTGTTAAACCAAATGTATATGTACGGGCTTTAGGGTATGCAGTATAGTCGATACCTCTTGATGGCACACTATTAATATCTTTATTAACATTTATTTCAGGATCTAATCCTTTATAACCGGTTATGATAGCTAAGTTTTGGCCGGTAAGAGCTACCCTCAGCGATTTAATAAATTTACCATTTTTCAATGGGAATGTATAACCTAAGGTTACGTTTGAAAGACGAACAAAATCACCTTTTTCGAGCCAGCGTGTAGATACCTGACCAGAGTTAAGCGGGTTTTCATTTGTAAATGCAACGTCGGTTGAAACATTGTGACCAGTTAGCAAACTTCCACGATAGAAATATGCGTTGGCTGTGTTGTCATAAATGTAAAAGCCTGTAACTGCATTCAGGAAAACACTTAAATTCCAGTTTCCGTAAGTGAAGTTGTTGGTTAAGCTGGCGGTAAACTTAGGTAAAGCGCTGCCTTGCAATGTCTGCACGTCTATACCGTTAGGATAGATTGCAAAGCCGTCTTTATCAAGGCCATTGTATTGTGTAACCTTAAAGGTAAACAATGGGTAGTTATTTTGAATAACCTGAGAAAACGCGCCTGATAAGCCCTGACCGCTGATAGCACCAGTTTGTACAACCCTTTGTTTAAAGTCTTGAACTTTATTGCTCAAAAAGGTCATATTGTAATTGATATCCCAGGTGAACTTAGGGCCCTGTACAGCAGCTACACTTAAACCTAACTCCAAACCTTTGTTCAACACTTTACCCGGAAGGTTTATCCACTGGCCGGGAGCTGGAGCTGGGGCCGAGAAATATTGGAAGAATAAGAGGTCTTTCGTGCTCTTGTTGAAGTAATCAATAGTACCGGTTACCCTATTGCCAAAGATCGCGAAATCGATACCAGCACCGTAGTTAGTGGTAGTTTCCCATTTCAAATCAGGGTTAGGTGCATAAAGCTGGTTGGTACCTCCATTCAAATCAGATTGATAAACTGACAGCGACTGGTATGCAGGGAACTCCTGGTTACCTGTTTTACCATAGTTTAAGCGAAGGCTAAGATCATCGAAGATGCCTTTTGGAGCAAAGCTCTCATTCATGATCTTCCATTTAAGAGCCAACGCCGGGAATGTTGCGTAACGGTTATTCTTACCAAATTTTGAAGAACCATCGGTACGTACAGTAGCTGTTAACAGGTATTTATCTTTATATGAATAATTTAACCTGCCATAATATGATTGTAACTGTGAGCGGGTGGTATCACCAAATATTGGGAAAGGATTTTGAAAGTCGTTTACGTTTTTAACAAGAACATTTGGCTGAGACGTTTTAAAACGAATGTCATTAAAGTTTTTGTTATTAAATACCTGGTACGAGTAACCGGCCAACACTGTCAGAGAACTGTTATCGGTCCATTTTTTATCAAAAGTTAAAGTTTGCTCTGTAATCGCGTTGCCAAGTTTAACCGTTTGTAGCGCCCCCATGCCGGTACCTGATATAGCCGGGGTAGTTTTACCTCTGATACTGCCGCTACTGGTATAACCCTGAATCCTTGGGTCATAGAAAGTATAACGTTTAGCCAGTGAATAATCATTGCCATAGGTGCCACGATAAGTTAAATTCCTGGTTAATTTGATGCTCAACCCTAAATTGGCCAATACGCGGTTCACGTTATCCCTATCCCAGGTGTTGTTAAGCATATCTACCGGGTTAAGGCTGCTGCCGTCATAATAGTAAGTTCCGTCGGGGTTTTTAACCGGATAAGTTGGATTTAAACCGATCGTAGCGCCGATAAGACTACCCTGGAAACCAGCGTTGTTGGTGATAGGCGCGTAAATGTTTTTTACGTTTGATCCCAATAAATTAAGATCAAGCTTTACTACATCTTTAAATAAAGACTGTGTGGCGTTGATCCTTACTGTACCACGTTTTAAGCCAGATTTCTTAATTACACCGTTTTGATCATCGTAGCTTCCGGATACGCGATAAACAAAACCACCGGTAGCACCACCAAAACCAAGGTTAAAATTCTGAGAAACCGCACCTCTGAATATCTCATCCTGCCAGTTGGTGTTTGCCCCTTTATTAATTGCATCCGCATCAGCACCGGTTGCTGCAACAGCCTGAAGAAATTGTGAAGCATTAAGCAACTTGTAACGGCTTGCAGCTGTTGAATATGAAGTGTTTTCAGAAAACTGTATCCCTTGTCCTTTTCTTCCTTTTCTTGTTGTGATCAACACAACGCCGTTAGCACCTCTTGAACCATAAATGGCCGAAGCAGAGGCATCTTTTAATACCGAAATATTTTCGATATCGGCAGGGTTTAGGAAAGATAAAGGGTTACGGGCTGATGACATACCAATAGGGCTTGCAGCGCTTGAAGCCGCATAGCTGTCATTAGATACAGGTACACCATCAATTACATATAACGGGTCATTACCAGCCCTTATAGAACCGGTACCCCTTATATTAATAGAAGCACCGCTTCCTGGCTCACCACTGCCCGGAGTAACTGTTACACCGGCAATACGGCCCTGAAGCAACTGATCTGGTGTTGCTATTTGTCCTTTGTTAAAATCTTTGGTACTTAATGAAGCTACAGAACCGGTTGCGTCTTTTACACGTTGGGTACCGTAACCTACTACAACTACTTCATTAAGGGCCTTGCTGGCCGATTCCATGCTTACGCTGATTTGCGATTGCCCATTGATAGGAACAGTAAGATTTGAATATCCTACGTAAGTGAATGTAAGGCTTTTGGCAGTTGCAGGTACCGATATACGATAAGAGCCGTCTGCTGTGGTAATAGCCCCGCCTGAAGCACCAACGGCTGTTACCACCGATACCCCTATTAAAGGGGAACCATCTTTTTTGTCAGTTACTTTACCTGTTATTATCTTATTTTGGGCCATAGCAGGCTCCATCAAAAAGAGAAAAACAGCAAAGAAACATACTTTGAGTAAATGTTTAATTTGCATAAAACTTGAGATTTAGTTGAAATTGGTTTGTTATTGGGTTTAGTTTTTAACCCGTAAAAAAGAGTACCAACACTTTATACGAAATTATACTGATATGGTTCGGGGTATCATAATAAATAATATCCTGAGCATACGCATAAATGCTACGAAAACTTTGCCCGTACCAGCGGATAGCAGGTTAGTACAGGTTAAGGGTTAACAATAACTGATCGTTTAAAAATGTAAAGGTTTACTATTATTATCTGGTTAAAATCTAATGCAATTTAATTATAAATAAACTCAGAAAAAGACCTTCGACGGTTAACAATGGTGAAAATGACTTATTTTAATGTTTTTATAAACTTTTTCGATGTTTTTAAAAGTTAAAAACTTTTAAATCAATTAGTTATATAAAAAACCAGAGTGAAAAATATAATGCTTTTTTATGCATTTATGATACTTTTATGCTAAAAAACCTGTAAGATTTTGAGGTCTTACAGGTTTCGTTTGTGCTTAATTGTAACAAAAAAGTTAATCATAGTCAAAAGCTTTGATATCCATGATGCGTTGCTCAAACTGATCAGGGTGGAGAGATTTTGCTTTAATCCTCATTTTGTAAACGTAAATTGTGTTTACAGAATACTCCAGTATTTTGGCAATTGTTTCATTATCTGCAATACCCATTCTTATAAGCGCGAATATCCGGAGGTCCGTATTTAATACTTCATCTTCGTCGGGCCAGATCTGGTCTTTTTCGGCAAAGAGGCTATTAAATACCGTAATGAAATTGGGGAAGATTTTTAAAAAGATATGGTCAAAGCTGTAGTACAGGTTTTCCCTCTCTTTTTTAATATCTATGTTATCTATAAATGTATGAATAGCATCATACTTCTTCATAGAGAGTTTGGCATCAATCGAAATCTTGAGATTTTCGAGCTTAACAATGTATCCCGAGATAGCTTTAAAAAACTGTCCAATGTACTCCTCTTTAATTTTGGCATCTTCAATTAATTTGCCGTTAATGTGGTTTAACTGCACATTTTTTCCTTCGATAATAGCTTCCTTAACCTTTAGCTTTTTTAATTGTTTAACGATCATTACCAGGAAAAACGCTACCAGTATGGCAAGTGCGGTAATAATCAACAAAAACATCAGAAAGCGATTCTTTTGATGCTCAGTATTATTAAGTTCGGCAGCGGCTATTAACGGTAAAATGGCCCCTATTTGTATTTTACGCTGTCGGGCGCCGTAAAAGTCGGCGTCGGCTTTGGCAAGCTGAATAAAACTGTAGGCATCTTTAATATTATCCTGTTTATACAATAACTCAGCAAGGGTAAACAAAGCTACAGTTTCACGGGTTGATGATCTTATATCGGCTATCGCGGCGCGGATCATCAGGTTTAAACCCTCTTCCGGCTCATTATCTTCGAGACAGATGGCACCTAACGAACAAGATGCCATCGCGCGGAGGTGCATGGAAATGGGCATGTCCCTTTCCAGTAATTTTTTGAACCGTATACGGCCTTCTTTGTAGTCTTTTTTCTGATAATCCTGCAATGCAAGCAGATAGGTATGCATTATATGATCGTTACCACAAAACGAAACCGCCGAATCAATGTATTTATTCCCTGCAGAAATGTAATCTGGAGTGAAATATTTGTCGTTGCTGTATTTTGCCAGGTCGTAATTGCATCTGCCTAAAAAAAAATAATAGTCAACCTTATCTACATCACTTAATACCTTTACGTCTACTTTACGCAAATAATCAAAGGTTTCATTAAACATACCTGACGAGAGCAGGATGAAAGCCATCCTGACATAGCTATAATACTCTTTCTTTTTATTACCGGTTACCTTGCTCAGCGATATCATTTTATCGACATAAACATAGGCCGAATCAAACTGGTATGATTTGTATTCGGTATACAGCTTGTCCCAGGTATCAAACCTGGCGTCGTAGTCGGTTTGTGAAAGCTTGGATTGATATACCTTTAGTTTTTGGATCCTTACATCTTTAGCCCCGTCATATACATTTTTCTTTGCTATTTCATTTTTTAGTTCTTCAAGTAAAGTGTTGGTATCAGTTAACGCATTTGCTGAGAGACTAATGAATGAAAAAAGCAGGTAGAAAATGTATTTCATTTTTATTGTAAAGGTTTTTAAAAATAATGCAGCCGACTAATTGAAATTTAATCAATACACAAACTCAACAGATCAAATGCTTAATAAGTTAATTAAAACGTCAACTAAGGGGCTATCATTTCGAGAACAATGGCATACTTGTTCCCTGGTTTATCTTCTCAAATATATGGAATTGAAGCATTGCTAATGCGTTTTAGTTTTGTTTTTTTGATAGTTTTAACTCTGTTTGAAAAGCGATCTGAAATTTACATCACACCTAAGTACATCACGAGTAGTGATTTATTTGAGGAGCAAAACACCTCCTTTGTGCCATAATTTTCTGCTAAAGCTCAGTTATTGAAAATAAACTTTGCTTTTAGCGTAAAAACATCCTTTATTTAAAAAAAATCAAACGAAATTTGTATACGGTGGTTATCTATCATCTTAATCTCAATTTATAAATGGTCAAATTATTTGTAGGCGGCTTTCCTCTGGAAATGACAGAGCTGGAACTTGTTAAAATGATAGGTCCGCATGGTGATGTGGAAACGATAAAAATTGTACGTGATAAAAAGACAAGAATATGCAAGGGATACGCATTTCTTGAAATGAAAGACCGTACAGGAGCTGAGAATGCAGTAATTGCTTTGGATGGAACCGAAATTGGCGACCGGGTATTAAGCGTAAAAATAAACGACGACTTTGTTAAGAAAACGCCGCCGCCACGTAAATCTTTCGGCTATGGTAACAATAATAACCGAAGCAATAATTACGGCAACAGAAATAATGATAACAGGAGTTACAACAGTCAAAGTAATTACAGAAGTAGTAATAGCAACGAACAGTCGCCGTCAGGTGACCGACCAAGGCGTCCAAGAAAAACGATGTAGAAGTTTTTCAATATAAAGCAAAAAAAAACCGGCTAAATCAAATAGCCGGTTTTTTTATAGTGTGTTTATCAGTTTAAACACCAAGGTCTTGCATGATAGAAGCTATCTTGGCGTCAAGCTGTTTATCTGTTTCAGCATACACTTCTTTGCTATCAAGCTTTCCGTTTACGCTGCAATAGAACTTAATTTTAGGCTCTGTTCCTGAAGGACGGGCAGAAATAATACTTCCGTCTTCGGTAATGAACTGTAAAACATCAGAAGCCGGTAATTCAATCGGCTTGGTTGTATTGCTTACCAAGTCGGTTTCTATGCGTTTTTCGTAATCTTTAAGCGTAGTTACTTTTGAACCACCCAAAGTAGCCGGAGGATTGGTACGGAATTTCTCCATCATCTCTTTGATCTCTTCAGCACCGGTTTTGCCTTTTTTAGTTAAAGAGATCAATTTCTCTTTGTAAAAGCCATATTGCACATAAGTATCAATTAGCGCCTCAAACAAGCTGCTGCCTTTGTCTTTGTAATAAGCAGTCATTTCGGCAATGAACGCGCTTGAAACAACGGCATCTTTATCCCTTACCAGTTCGCCTATTAAATAACCGTAGCTTTCTTCGCCACCGCCAATAAAGGTTTGTTTGCCTTCAAAATGGGTCATCAACTCACCGATATATTTAAAGCCGGTTAATGTGTTATAGTAAGTAACGTTTTTGGCTTCGGCAATGCGCTCGATAAGATTGGTAGTAACAATGGTTTTAACGATGTACTCTTTACCGGTAAGCTTACCTTTTTCTTCCCAGGCACTTAATAAATAATTGATGAGCATTGCGCCGGTTTGGTTACCGTTAAGCAGGATAAACTCACCATTAGTATCTTTTACAGCTATACCAACACGGTCGGCATCAGGGTCTGTAGCCAAAACAAGATCGGCGTCGGCTTCCTGCGCTTTTTTAAGAGCAAGTGTTAAAGCTTCTTTCTCCTCCGGATTTGGATATACTACTGTAGGGAAATTACCGTCGGGAGTAATTTGCTCGTCAACCAGGATCACGTTTTCGAAACCAAATCTTTCCAAGGCTTGCGGTACTAAAGTTATACCAGTACCGTGAATTGGAGAATAAACTATTTTAAGGTCTTTTTGACGCGCGATAGCATCAGGCGAGACAGAAAGTTCAGTGATCTTGCTCAGGTAAAGTTCATCAATTTCTTCCCCTATTTCTTCGATATTAGCATCAACACGATTGAATTTGATCTCATCAATACTGCTGATAGCTGCAACTTCATCCATTACGGCTTTATCATGAGGCGAAACAAACTGGCCACCATCGGCGCCATAAGCTTTATAGCCATTATATTCTTTAGGATTGTGAGATGCAGTAAGCATTACACCACTTTTACAACCTAAATGGCGTACGGCAAATGAAAGCTCGGGTGTTGGGCGAAGCGCCTTGAAAAAATAAACATGGATATCATTAGCAGAGAAAACCTCGGCAGTGATAGTAGAAAAAAAATCAGCATTGTTACGGCTGTCATGAGCTATGGCCACCTTAATCTTTTCGCCCGGGTATGTTTTTTTAAGGTAATTAGCTAAACCTTGAGTTGCCGCACCTATGGTATATTTATTAATACGGTTTGAACCTGGCCCCATAGTGCCGCGAAGGCCGCCTGTACCAAATTCCAGATCACGATAAAATGAATCAGTCAGTTCGGTGTATGCCTTATCGTCAATTAACTTTTGGATTTCCTGCTTTACATCAGCATCATAATTTCCTTGAAGCCATGAGTTTGCTTTTTGAAGAATGGTGGGGTCTAATTCCTGCATAAGTGGTTGTATGTTTTCAAATTATCTGGTTCGGTTTTGCTTCAAATATGGCGATAAATAACCAATGAAGAACGCCTTAAAGTTAAATCATCTTTTTAAATATGCCAGCCCAAAAATGAATAAGTTTTGAGCTGATATTACTTAAACAACGTGGTTTAATTTTGTTCTGAAAACAACATTCTATCAATAAAGTTTGCAGATTTTGAAAGATCCGATATCCGGGCGCCTCTCTCCCGTTTTATATAGGTTTAACCGACGGTAGCTTGGCATTGATAAAGAGATAATTGTTGACTCAATGATATAATGCCCGTTAGCCGGCTTGCCTGAGCAAACCGGCATTAACAGACGGATATATAGGAGTTGGTAAGTGTTTAGAAAAATTCAGCCTGCCAATAAACCCCTTATCTTTTTATTGCAGGCTCCCCTATTTATCCAATTCGGTTATGAACTTTTTGGCATTTTCATTTGCCGGATCAAGTTGTAACGACTTCTTATAATTCAATAAGGCCAATGATTTATTACTCTGATTGTAATAAGCCTCGCCGAGGCTATCAAACACATTGCCCGATTTTGGGAATAGCTGGGTATTATATTCAAAAATACGAACGGCATCGGTCAGCCTTTTTTTACTCATTAAGTAATAACCGGTTTCGTTTAAAGTACTCTCATCGTCAAAACTGTATTCGTTACCATGTTTGGTTTTGAGGTCACTATAGAAACTGATAATCTGCTCGCCGCTCATCAAATCCAGCTTTGCGCTAAATGTATCCAGGAACGATCTTTTCACCTGTGCGTAAGGCTTACCATCTAAAATGGCCTCAATGGATTTTTCAATTGAATACAGGTTTCCCTGCTTGTTATTGGTCATTAAAATAATGGTAACACCTTCGGGCACCTTACTTACCAGCAAAGCCTGGTAATTTAATGAGGTGCCGTCATGTACATGGCTAATCATTTTATCGCCATCCATGCTGCCACCGCCAAGACCCGACTGCCTTCCAGGGGTTACGCCGTTAATGATCTCGCGGGTAGCAACGGGACTTATCAGTTTAAATTTAATTATCGCGTTTGCCCAGGCGTAAAAATCGTCGAGCGTTACTGCTGTCCAGCCGGATATTGGATAAACAAGGTCGTCGGTTTTGCCATCATTGTTAAATGACCGGGCAATGAGCTTGTCGTTTTCGGTGGGGTCAACAATCGCTGTATTCATGCCAGCTGGCTTTAATTCATAATCCTCAACAAATTGTTTAAAGCTGATGCCTGTTATCTTCTCAATAATGCGTCGCTGCAGAAAAACATTGTTATTATTATAGGCATACTTTTTACCGGGCTCAAAATCCAGCGAGTCGATCTTCATTAAATCGACCATATTATCGGCGTCGTTCTTTGCCGTTTTCCATTTCACATCAGGTAAACCACTGGTGTACTGTAACAGGTTAATGATCCTGATCTTACTTGCCCATGCGGGCAGTTGGGGCAGGTATTTAGATACTTTGTCGTCCAGGCTTAACTTACCTTGTTCTTCAAGCATCATAATGCCAACCGCGTTAAATTCTTTAGCTATTGATCCTATATGAAACCGGTACTGATCTGTAAGTCTGATGGTTTTGGCAGCATCAGCATAGCCGATGGCCGTTTTATAAATAACTTTTCCATGATCGGCAACTAAAACATTACCACTAAACAAGCCTAACCTGTTTGCCCTTTGAATTAAGGTATCAATATTAGCAACCTTGCTTTGCTGACCAAAGGCTTTACCTGTACCCAAGGCAAGCATCGCGAATAAAAAGCCGTACTTTAAATTCAATTTCATAATGTGCAGATTCATAGTAAAGAGACTACAGCAAACACATTTATGTTACATGTTATTTCGGTATTAATTAACTCTCCCGTTCATATAATGCCGCGAGTATAAAGGCGCATGATGCAAGCCCGGTATCTTTCATGGCATTGGTTATTTTACCAGCGTCGAAATGACTGTTGATAAGCAACGGGATGTGTATGGTTAATATAAATACCCATATCATACATCCCAGCAAAAAACAGCCCCATTGAGCGTATAAATTAACATAGATACTTACGGCTGCAGCCATTAGCGCCACGGCGGTAAAATATACCCAAAACAGGTGGAAAGGGATCCAGCCGGGCACAAGGGTTGCCACAAAACCGGCATACATAAAATGCTGAATGCCGAATATAAACATTACCGTTGCGTAAATGTATGCGCCACTCCTGCTTAATACTTGTTTCATTGTTGGTTAAGTTATAGTATATTTAGGTTTAAATATTTTAATTGCTGATAAAATTAGTTTGCCTGTCAGGCGATCGCAATTCACAGCTTGTACAAGTTGGTACAAGCCTGTACAAATAGTATTTGAACCTGTTTACCGGCTATTTTTGACCAATGGATATGCCCGCACAAGAGTTATTGATTACCGAACTGATAAAACAATACGAGACTTTCACCGGCTGGGGTGACAGCACAAACTGGAAAAACCAGGATTTTATAAACCTAAGCGAAAAGATCCGCGAGAAGACAGGCGCGTCTATAAGTCATGTTACGCTGAAGCGCATCTGGGGCAAGGTTAAATATGACAGCCTGCCAAATACCTACACTATGGATACCCTGGTGCAATTTTTAGGTTACGAAAATTTCAGGGCTTTCAGTACTCAATTTGTTCCGGTTGGCAAACCGGGCGAACAACAAAAAACTAAATCACAGCCGGTAAAGAAGGCATTCTGGTCCCTGCCTTATGCGTTAGGTGTTTTAACCTTAATGGGGATTTTGTTGGTTGTGATCATAGCTTCACGCACCGAACGCCCTGCACCGCCAATAGTGGCTAAGGATTATAGTTTCAGCAGTAAAAAAGTGATTACTTCTGGTTTGCCTAATTCGGTGGTATTTGATTTTGACGCGACTAAATCTCCTTACGATTCAGTTGCTATCCAGCAATCATGGGACAGACATCTGCGGGTTAATGTTTCAAAAAACGATCATCAGCATACTTCTATCTATTACTTTCCTGATTTTTATTACGCCAAGCTCATTGTAGGCGGTAAAATTGTAAAACAGCATGAATTGTTTGTTGAATCAAATGGATGGCTGCCTGTAGTTGAAAAGCAGCCAGTGCCTGTTTATTATGAAAAAAAGGATGCAATGGCAGATGGTAAGCTTTCACTGCCGCCCGCAAAGATCAAGGAGCGAAATATTCCAATGCAACCTACCCCTCCCTATGTGGTTTATACCAATGTGAAAGATTTTGGGGAGATCTACAGCGATGATTTCACTTTTGAAACATCGGTAAAAAATAATTACAACGAAGGCGCAGCTGCGTGCCGCTCGAGCACTATCTATATCCTGTGCAAAGGCACAGCTATTTGGATTCCCTTGAGTGCTAAAGGTTGTGTATCCGATTTGGATATGTACTTTGCGGGTTACGAAGTATCGGGCAAAAAGCACGATCTGTCTGCCTTTGGGGTTGATTTTGAGAAATATGTGCCGCTCAAAATAGTATCCCACAATGGCAAGGCACAAATTTTTATTGATAATAAGCAGGTTTACACAGTAGATAAAGGTATTGGCCGGGCCAAAATAATCGGGATTGTTTATCGCTTCCAGGGCACCGGAGCGGTAGATTATATGCGACTGACCAATGGAAAAGTAAACTACGACGATGAGTTTTGAGGATCATTATTAAACTCGCGGGGAATAACAGACAAAACCTCATTTTTTATAGCGGGTGGAATAATCATCATTGGCTGAGAAAGAATTTCGCTGTTGTTGCCAGGTGATGGACAGCTTCCAACTAAAACAAAACAGCCTTTTTCTGGTTCAAATGTTACTGTTATTTTTAGTTGTTTTAGTGCCTCAAGGTCCTGATAGGCGGTGCGCGTGCTGATATGGAACTGTGCTTTCAATAGCTCAACAGAAACCACATCCCTGGTTTGCAGTAACACCAATACCCTGAGCAACCTGTCGGCCCTATTCATAGCACATTATATTTATTCACACAAATGTGCTAAGGGTTATTGACAACAGTGTGTCAGTAGTAAAAATGCCTTTTATGAACTCTGCGGATTGGGTCATCCTTTATAATCAATCATGCGATCGATAAACCATCAAAATAACACCTGACGAAAAAACCTTTTGCGACAGCAATTTTAAAGGTAATGAGCTTTTCAACCCATTAAAGAGCGGCCGGCCATTACCTAAAATTACCGGGTGTACCCAAAGCTGGTATTCATCAATCAAATCAACCGCCGCCAGCTTTTTAACAACGCTAATACTTCCGTAAGTGAGAATATCGCGGCCGTTTTGCTTTTTTAGGTTTCCAATAATTTGTCTTAAATCACCTTTCAGCAGTAACGAATTATTCCACCACGCAGCGTTCATTGTTGAAGATATAACAACTTTTTGATAGGTATTCATCATATCGGCATAAGCTATATCCGTACGTGGGAAATTCATGCTTTTAGCCTGAAAAGGCCAATACGCGGCCATGGCCTGGTAGGTATTTTTACCTAATAAGATAGTATCCGCCTTACTTAACAACTCAGCAGTAGTTTCGGCTATTTCATCAGTCCAGTATGGCGAGTGCCAGTCAAGTCCCTCATCTTCCGCCGCCACGAAGCCGTCTAATGTAATATTGAGAGATACTGTGAGTTTACGCATGGTATTAAACAAGTAAACCGGGTTTAGCAGATAAACCCGGGATTAAGCAAAGAGTTTATTATCAAGCCAGTTCGGTATTACCCGCAAGCCTGGTATTGGTTACGTTAAGATCTTTTACCTGCTCGTATTTTTTCCATAAGTAATAGGTAAAGAACATAACGATTAACATCACTACGGGCGGAACAAGCATCGCACCTCCGGCACCAATTGCAAACCATGATAAAAACGCGCCTATAAAGCTGATGGTAAAGCCGGAATAAGCCCATTCTTTAATTACCTTATATTTAGTTTGCGCTATGGCCAGCACGCCTGCGATTTTTGCCGATCCCATAATTACCAGCAGGTACATAGGATATCCCAGTTTTGCTAATGAATCTTTGCCCGCCTGCTGCATGGTAATGCCGCCATAAGCGTCGCCAAGCATTGCCAATAAAAAAAGAGTAGTGAAGGTCCAATACAGAATTTTAATTGTTTTTGGTTTCATGATGATATTGTTTTTTGTGTGATTACTGATTTGTTTACGGTACAAAGTTATCTCGGAGTATAAAGCCGCGTAATGCGCAAAAAGGACTTATTAAGGGGTTGATTGCGACTTTGATGTTTACTATCTTTATCCAATATAACCAATTATTCAATTATTAAGCATGAAACATGTTGCTATCCTGATACCCAATGAAGCGGTTTTAGCCAGTATTGTAGACGCGCGGACTATTTTTACAGGAGCCAATGACTTTTTACAATCCGTGGGCAGGCAGCCGGTTTTTGATGTGCACATGATTGGTCTTGCCAAAGAGGTTAAAGTGCATGGTGGCATGTTCTCGGTTCACCCCGATCTTTTGATGAGTGAATTGGGAAAAACCGACATGGTGATCATCCCGGCTATAAGCGGCGATCTGGACAATGCAGTAAAGATAAATCAGGAGTTTGTACCATGGATCATCAATCAATACAAAAACGGTGCTGAAATAGTTAGTTTGTGTATCGGCTCGTTTATACTGGCCTCTACTGGATTATTAAATGGCAAAGAATGTTCCAGCCACTGGATCACAGCGGATAAGTTTAGAAGCATGTTCCCGGAAGTAACACTGGTTGACGGACGCATTGTTACCGAACAGCAAGGCTTATATTCAAGTGGAGGCGCTACATCTTACTGGAGTTTGTTACTATTGTTAATAGAAAAATATGCAGGTCGGGACATAGCTATTATGGCCGCCAAGATCTATGCACTGGAAATAGACCGGAAAAGTCAGTCGCCTTTTGCAATGTTCACCGGGCAAAAGAAGCATGAGGATGATCCGATCAAGCAAGCCCAGGAATACATCGAAAATAATGTAACGGAGAAAATTTCGGTTGAAGACCTTTCTTCGAAATATGCCATAGGCCGCAGGCATTTTGAACGCCGGTTTAAGAAAGCTACCAACAATACGCCGGTTGAATATATTCAACGAGTGAAGATTGAAGCCGCAAAAAAGCAACTGGAAAGCACCCCGAAAAACGTCAACGAAGTAATGTATGATGTTGGTTATACCGATGCCAAAGCGTTCCGTACGGTTTTCAAAAAAATCACCGGATTATCGCCAATTGATTACCGAAATAAATACAATAAAGAGGCTGCGGTGGCATAGTTACGCCTGCCGGTATTTTTAGTGATTATATACCCTCCTAATGAGCTATATTATAGTTTCATTATTATCGAAAATTTCCATGGATTATTGAATGTAACCCACTGTATTACAATGGCTAATGAGCGGGTGATTTTTCACTGCAAAAACATTACATTCTGTCAATAAAATTAATCCTAACAAATAGCCAAATATTCCGTTTAAAAATTACATTTTTGCCCCAAAATTTTAAAGGATGCAGAGTTACCAGGAATTTCTTGATTTAAGTGTAGGCTTTCCACAAGATGGTTTTGAGATCATCGACGATGAGCTATACTTTCAGGACCTAAATTTGATGGAGATGATTGAAACGTATGGTACCCCCCTACGCTTTACTTATCTGCCTTTGATCTCCAAAAAGATCCAGCAGGCCAAGTTGTTGTTTCAACAGGCTATCATCAAAAACAATTATCGCGGCAGCTATAAATACTGCTATTGCACCAAGAGCTCGCATTTCAGGCACATTGTTGAAGAAGCCCTGAAAAACGAAATCCACCTGGAAACATCATCGGCTTTTGATATGCCAATGATCGACGCATTAGAGAAAAAAGGCACCGTAACAAAGGATATTACCGTAATATGTAACGGTTTTAAAACTTTCCAATACAAAACATATATTATCGACATGCTGCATGATGGTTTCAAAAACATCATCCCGGTATTAGATAATAAAGAAGAATTTAACCTTTACGACGATGAAATTGAGATGGATACACCTTGTAACCTGGGTATCCGTATAGCGGCCGAAGAGCAGCCAGATTCACAGTTTTATACTTCACGTTTAGGTGTACGTATGGAAGATGTTATAGATTTTTATCATAATAAAATCGAGGATAACCCTAACTTCCAGGTTAAGCTGTTACACTTCTTTATCAACTCTGGTATTTCAGATACACCATATTACTGGAACGAGTTAGAGAAATATGTAACGCTTTATTGCAAATTCAAGAAAGTAAATCCGCATTTGGATACGCTTGATATTGGCGGTGGTATGCCATTTAAAGATTCGCTGGTTTTTGATTTTGATTATGAATACATGATCAACGAGATCGTGAGCCGTATTAAAGAGATCTGTGCCGAGCATGATACCATGGAACCGGATATCATCACCGAATTTGGTAAATATACTGTGGCTGAAGCTTCAGGTATCCTGTATAAAGTATTAGGCCGCAAACAACAGAATGATCGCGAACGTTGGTTAATGCTTGATGGTTCGTTCATCACCAACCTTCCTGATGTTTGGGCATTAAATCAAAAGTACATCCTGTTACCGGTTAATAACTGGGACTCGGAATATGAACGTGTTAACCTTGGTGGTATCACCTGTGATGGTCAGGATTACTACAATCAGGAAGCGCACATGAATAGCGTGTTTATGCCTAAAACCCGTAAGGTACAGTATTTAGGTTTCTTTAATACAGGAGCTTACCAGGAAGTACTAAGTGGCTATGGCGGTATCCACCACTGCTTGCTGCCATCACCTAAGCATGTAATCATTCGCCGTAACAGGGATGAAACTTTCAACTTTGAAGTATTTGGCGAAGAACAAAATAGTAAACAGGTATTAAAAATTCTGGGTTATACTACTTAATGGCATAATATCAGCATGAAAAAAAGAAAAGGTGGCCATATCAGCCACCTTTTCTTTTTAACGACCTATGGTGCCATCTCCGACACCGGCGCCTTCAACATTTTGATCTGGAAGATCTGCCAGGCTGCCATCCTCATGTAAAACTCTAAAGTTCATTTTTTGAGGACCTTTTGTTTCGAGGCAGGGATTGATCCGGGTGGTATTGTTATCACTGCCGGTTATACCACTTTCCCTTATCTCTTTAATGTTATCCTGCCCGGAGGCAGAATGATCGTCTCGATAATCACTCATGATTATTTCCTCCTATTCCTAAATCCCTTCGGTTCCGGGTTCATGACCCACCATACGGCCAGTTGTACGGCCTTGCGGACGGCTTTCAAAATCGGTTTTAGCCGGCCCTACTGAAGGGAATTCTTTTTTATTCGGTGGTGTTACGTCTGTTTGTTCACTAAACGATGCGTCTGCACTTTTATTTGGCTGATCAACCTCGGATTGACTATGAGTCCCTACCTTTTCTTTTTCAGGATTTTCTACCTCAGGTTTTTCGTCATAATCTACTATGTCATCCGCCTCATCCAAATCATCATCGTTTTCAAGATTCCGGTTAGCATGGGCTTGGTCGCCATTCACTGAAAATGAATTGGTATGATTCTCAAAATCGTTGCGGTTACTATTCTGGTTATCCCAGCTCTCATTATTGGTGTTCATAGGTTTTAATTTTAGTTGTTATTAAATAAACCTACAAAACAATTTTATTGTTTTAATTTTTATCTTTTTAAGAAACAATATTTCATATAAACTCAACAGCGATGATTGTCAAATTGCTTTTGTTAATTAGGGAAGAAGCATCCGCAACGGTTTAAGATAACCCAATAATAACATGCTATTGCGTAACACAATTCGCTCTGTTAAAGTGAATTAAGCATATAATTTAAAAACGATTTTAAAAATTAAAAAGTATGCTGAGGGCAGGTTACTTTATAACGATTATTGAGCAGGATGCCTAATACAATTTCATGCGAACCATGACTTACTGTATTTAAGGCAGATGTTGTAAAATCATAAGAGTAGCCAACATTGATCAATGAGTTTAAATTAAACCCAACCAATGCAGCGTATGAATCGTTACGACGGTATGAACCACCAATCCAGAACTTGTCCCGGAAGGACATTTTCATATTTACATCAAAAGTTACCGGCACAGGCGCTATAAATTTAAGCAAAGCCGAAGGCATTAATGTAATATCATCAGATACAAAAAGCTTAACACCGCCTGTTACAAAATAATGTGGTACGGTTTTATTTTGAACTGTTGTTGTAGATGTGGTTACATATAAATTTTGTGGCAGGATCTGCTGAACAGATGCCCCGAAGAAATAGTTTGACGAATATGCCCATACCCCCACTCCTAAATCGGGTTTCCATTGTGAGCCTGTGATGTTGTTGATAGTAGGGTCGTTAGGATCAACATAAGTAAGTTTACTTACATCAATCACATTGTGGCTAACACCAGCCGATACACCTACAGCTAAGTTTAATGTTTCGGTAAGGCCAAGATGATATGCGTATGTAGCATCAATATTGGTTTGTGTTATGGGCCCCGTTTTATCAGATACTACCATTAAACCAATACCATGATGTGGCTCGGCAGCCATATAATTTTGAGTGTATGACCTGCTTGAAGGGTTTAAACCGCCACCGGCAGGAAACGCGGTAGCATCCCCTTGTAAAAACCTGTTGCCTATAGGGGCATTCACCGAGACGTAAGAAGTTACCGGCGCTCCCTCAAGGCCAGTCCATTGGCTCCGGTAACCTAATTTTACATCGGTATAGTTTTCTATACCACTTAATGCAGGATTTAAAAGGTAGTTATTGAATACGTATTGAGTGTACTGCGGTCGTTGCTGAGCTTTTACTAACTGAGCTGCCGTAGCAATGATTATTAAAGTATATAAAATTCGCTTCATTTTTATCTGATAATGGTCACATTACCTGCAATAACCTCGCGGCCATTTTTGGGGTCAATAATATAATAATAAGTTCCGGGAGGCAAGTATGAACCGTTGTATCTGCCATCCCAAGGTACGCTATAACCAATAGACGAATATACCTTTTCTCCGTATCGGTTGTATACGTCAACCTTATTATTTGGATAACTTTCCAAATAATTAACATTCCAGAAATCATTCATCCCATCACCATTGGGAGTAAACGTATTGGGAATAACTAAAAACTTCAAAACCTTTACCGATACACTAGCCATTGCCTTACATCCGTGAGTCGAGGTAACTACCAGCTGGTAAGTAACATCTTGAGCAGGACTTGCCACCGGGGTAGCTATATCATCATGATCGAGCCCTGTTGCCGGCGTCCATTTATAGGTTAAGTTGTCATTATTTACAACGGGTTTTAAAATACGCTTTGTTCCCTCAAGCATAGTAAAATCCGGGCCTAATGAAACCAGAGGCGACGGATCAACCTTAACCTGCTGAAGAACCGTGTCTGCGCAAGCGTTTGCAGCTGTATAAATATACCGGATATCAAAAGTCCCGGCGCCTGAAACAGCCGGGTTAAATATACCATCGGCACTAATACCCGTTCCTGAAAACGTCCCTGCTCCAACAGTCCCATCAGGTTTGGGTATTAACTGGTATGGCTGCGATTCGATACAAAGAACAGGAGCCGGATCAAAAGTCACCAGAGGTGATGCTTTCAAATTAACAGGGAGTTCTATAGGGTCAGAACATAATGCGCCCGAATAAGCTACTGCTTTTAAAGTAACAACACGGGACCCTGTTGTAAACGAAGTATATTTGTGCCTCAGCTGCAACCCAAATGCAGGGTGATCATATACTACCGTGGTTGAAGGATCGCTACTGTCATAAGTAACCTCGAGCCGGGTAATTGCACCAAAATTAACAGAGGACTGATTTTCAAAAAACACCTCCTGGGCACTGCACAAGCCTGCCGGGTTCTGAATAACTATACCAACCTTAGGCTTGCTCCCATTAATTGTTAACGATTTGGGGGCCGATGTAATAGAACATCCATATTTGGAAGTAACCTTAAGTGTAACCTGGTAATTGCCGGCTAAAAAATGATGCTTAGGGTTTTTCTCGTGCGAAATATTAGGGTTGCCTGGAGTCGCGTTTGGATCGCCAAAGTTCCATTCGTAAGTAAAGTCAGTTTCTGTGGCATCGGCAATTGTACTTTGATCAGTAAACTGAGCAAAGTCCTCTTCACAGGCTTCCGGCAATAAAAAATCAACTACTGGCACAGGATAAACGTTAACAGGCAACTGGGCTGTATTACTTATGCAACCATTACTATTGGTAACAGTTAGTTTAACTAAGTAATTGCCAGGTTTGCTATACGTGTGGTTAAACGGATTTTTGCTTGTAAGGGTTTCAACCGGAGTATTATCATTAAAATCCCATAGCCAGCTCACAATATTCCCTTCGGTTGTTGTGGAGTTGTCTGTAAAAGTAATATCCTGCCCAACACAATTTGGCGATGAATAGCTAAATGAAGCAACGGGAGGTGCTGATATATGTACTTTTATAGGAACCGATGCTTCGCCGCACCCGTTTTCGTTAGTAATAAACAACGAAACCATATAGTCGCCTGGTTGGGCATATTTATGTTTGGGGTTCTGTACTACATCGGTCAGGCCATCTCCAAAATCCCATTTCCAACTTTTAATTTGCCGGGTACCGGATGTTGACTGATCCGTAAACTGGACGTTGCTACCCAAACAGGGATCAGCAAAAGTGAATTTTACAACCGGCGAAGCTGAGATATTAAAGTCAAATTCTATATCTTCATTTGTGCCGCATTCGTCGGCAATAGGGTTAAATACAGTGGCCACCACGCTATAGTCACCATCGTTGTAAACTACTCCATCTCCAGGATATTCATAAGTATACAGCACTTTTGAATCTTTTATTATTGAACCCGTTGGCACCGGGTTATTTATAAAAACAGCCGGACTGCCATTTTTTAAATCCCAGGTTATTTTATTAGTCTGAAAAGGTAATGTCAACTGTAACTTGTAATGCGTTTCAGCGCATCCGTTGGTCTGTATTGTATTATCAGATGGGTTTAGTAAGGCTATAAATTCGTTAAGGTTTTTAAGGTTTGTACCGGCAGCATATCCATAAGATTCCAGCTTGCCAAACCCGTAAGCTATTGCATTAAAACCGTCTGATGCTTTGATATTATGCACTCCGGCGTTTACGCTAATTTGCGCGTAAGAATAAATGCTATTGGGAACCGGCGAAAACTGGGTATAAGGAACTCCGTCAAGTGAAAACGTTGGCACCGCGGCAGTTTTAATAATTACATTAATGTAATTGTCAATGATCCTGTAGTTGCCTGTAGAGTTTAATGTAACATGATCAAGCGTTTGCTCGATAGGCGTTAAATATATCATTTCGGGGTCGCCGGTATCATTAGCTATGAGCTGGCAATTTAAGGCCTCTCCTTGGGTAACGGCATATTGAACTACCTGGATTGGCTTATCGGAGGTAATAATATTAGGCGTAGTTGAGGTAAACTCATAATATAAGCCGTTGATTAATCCTCCTTGCGGCGGAGCTCCGTTTACGGTGACATTTGCATCTGGTGAACTGAGTACTATTCTGATGATATCATAATTACGCCCTTTTAATGGCGCGGTTATATAATTTTTACCCCAAACAGCCAAAGGATAAACCTGCTGAAAAAGGTTATCCGACGATCCTTTATCGCCCTGGCATCCAATACTTATTTTTGAACTACCTGAAAAAACGGCAATCTTTTTACAGGCCCCGGTAGCGCTCACAATTGAGCGGATGCGGGTGCCGGTTAAATCAGCAGCAGATAACCCCTGGTATACTTCGCCTTTTTTTAAAGTTATAGTAAATGGCCGATTTGCGGGGATGCCGTTTAAGAGCGGCTGCGACGGCGTTATCTCTACAGTGGTATTATCTTCGGTTGCAATAATTGCAAAAGTTGAATATGATGGCACTCCTTCTGTGTTTTTTGTGCCATTGTTTGAGTTTGATACTTGCTGATAGTTAATGGAGAGATAATCCTTACCAAGGGTATTAACCGGGAGCAGCAAAGTGGCGCCAGATACATTCTCGGCAAAAATATGCGCATAAACCGCTACGGGTTTAAACGACGTAATATGAATTCCTTTTAAAAATTGCCCTTGATTTCCTATAAAAGCTCCTGGCGGAATATTTACAGTTAAGATATCTTTAGCTTTAACCTGGTAAGTGCTTGAAAAACTACCATCAGCAATCTCTACTGTGACAGCAGTATTTACATCGGAGGTTATGTAAAGCTCCATCTGACTGCCCCTGCCCAGTGCACCGGGATTGCCGGCTGCACCATCAACGTGGTCAATATATGCGGCGTAAAACTCCGTGCCCTGGTTTGAACCTTGTGCACGGGTATAAATAGCAAAACATATAAAAATAAGCGCAAGGCTTAATGATCGCAAAAAAGATATCCTGCTCAAAGGTTTTTAGTTGAATTTGGCCGGCAGCATTAAACTGCCCTTTAAAAGTACAAAAACCTTCAACTTAAGCTGGTAATTTAAAAAACAAAAGCGGGTTTAAAAAAACTTATCCGGGTTAGGTACCAGGTTCAGGAACTTTTCAAAGTTTTCTTCGTAATGCGATTGGTCAAGTTTGTAATAAAACGCCCCTTTTTTTGACGACAGCTTATCCTTCTCCGGAAGTTTTACCAGCAAGCCCGTTGAAAGCAACTTGCGGCTAAAGTTCCTGTCATCAAACTTGGTTTGATAAACACCTTCATAAAGGGCTTGTAATTGCGGAATGGTGAATTTTTCGGGTAGTAATTGGAATAATATAGGGTGAAGTGCCGCTTTGTAACGCAATTGTCTTTTAGCCATGCGTACCATTTCGTTGTGGTCAAATATCAGGTCGGGCATTTCATCCAGCAAAAACCATTCGGGATGATATTCTTCGCTTAACTGGGCTTCATACTGATGAATATCGATAAGCGCGAAATAGGCGACCGAAAGCGTTCTTTCTACCGGGTCACGTTCCGGCTTACCAAATACCTGAAACTGCTCCATGTATACGTTCTTAAGCCCTGTACGTAATTCAAGTACCCGGTTTGCAGCATCTTCGGGCGATTCGGTGGGTTTTATAAAGCCACCTATAAGGCTCCATTTGTGTATTTCGGGCTCAAGACCACGCTGAACAAGTAATAATTTGATGTTAGCCCCGTCAAATCCGAATATGATACAATCTGTTGCTACTAAAATGCGCGTTTCGCCGCTATACTTATGCATAACTTAGGTTAAGTTTATATGCAATGGTAAAAATAATTTAGCAATTATTTAGTGTTAATCGGACAACTAATTTTTTAAACTGTTTAACTAACCCTTTTTCCTTGAAGCAGCAGATCCATAGCATCATCAAATGATCCGGCCCTGATCACCTCTCCCGAGTTTACAAAGAAGATCTCATCGGCATTTTCAATTGTATTTAAACGGTGCGCTATAATCACCCGTGTGGTAGTTTCCGGCAAGTTATCTAAAATATCGCTCAATAGCTTTTCGGTAATTGTATCGATGTTGGCTGTGGCTTCATCCAGGATCAATATCTCCGGATTCCGTAATACGGCGCGCATAAATGCAATTAATTGTTTTTGGCCTAAGCTGATGCTATCACCTCCTGATAAAACTTTGGTTTCCAGTCCTTCTTCAAAAATTGCCAGCAAGCTGCCCAGGTTTGCATCCCTGATCACCTGTTCCATCTCTTCGTTGGTATGATCTTTAAAAAGCTCATTGCCGTACAGTATATTATCCCTCACCGTACCGGTAAACAGGAATGGTTCCTGTAAAATAAAACCTATTTTTTGGCTCCGTTCTTCGGCGGCGAGGCTTCGGATATCTTTTCCATTTAGCAATACCAAACCTTTAGTTGGATCATACAAACGCGCTATTAATGAGGCTGTTGTTGTTTTACCACCACCAGTTGGGCCAACCAGGGCATAGGTTTTACCGCGCTCAAGCTTAAAGCAGATATTGTGTAATATCTCCCTGCTTTCGTCATAGCTAAAATGCACATGTCTGAATTCCAGCAAAGCAGCATCAGGTTCATTAACTCCCGCTTGCAATACCGGCAGATCTGTTTCGAGGGATAAGATCTGAGAAATCCTGTCCCAACCTGCCATAGCCAGTTGAAAGTTTGTCCAAAGAGCTGCCAGTTGCCTTAAAGGGTTATAAAAGTTTGTTGCGTACGATAAGTAACTCACCAGCAAACCCACAGAAAACATGCCTTTACTAATGAGGTAAATACCAAAGCATAACACAGTAAGCTGGGCCATACTTGCAAATAAACCATAAACCGGTACAAAAACGTTATTGGCAATACCCGATCCTACCGCTGTTTTATAGTTTTCATCATTGGCAATATTAAACCGCTTCCTGAAATAATCGCGACGGTTAAAAGCGATGATCACTTTAAAATTATTGATGCTTTCCTGGATCTCTCCGCTCAGCGAACCTGTGCTTTTCAGGTTAGCAGCGTTCTTCTTTTTTATCCATGGCGATAATACCAATGTTAAAAACAGGATAAACAGCGCGGGACATAAAGCCGCTGCTCCTAACTCAATATTAATGGCCAACAGAAAAATACCGGCGCCAATCATGATGGAAATATTGCCTATAAACTGCATCAGCGATTGTGAAAAGAACTGGTTAAGTTTATCCGTATCGTTGTTAACCCTCGATATCAGGTCGCCGGCTTTGTTTTGATTAAAGAAAGCTACCGGCAATTGCTGTAATTTATTAAAGATAGAGTTGCGCAGGGTAAACAACATTCGTTGTCCCACCCCTCCCATCAGCGTGGTTTGCTTATAACTGGTAAACAAAGCTACCAGGTACATGCAAAACAGAATAGCCGCATTATGCAAAACGCCGTTAAAATCCTTATGCTGCACGTATTTATCAATAGTATGGCCAATAATAAGCGGCCCCAGCAGGTTAAGTGTCGAGTTAACAAGGATGGCAAAAAAAGCAATAATAAGTGTGCGCTTTTCATGGGCAATAAGCTGCAACAGCTTTTTTAACCCGGCTAACGTCGATGTCTTTTGCTGATTTTTACCTATATGGTTAAGATCGTAGTTCATTGTAATTGATAATTTTGGGGTAGTAACTTAATATTTAGTGGTTGATACCCTGCTCGTAATTGCTGGTACTTTGCTGCGAATTAAAGATCTGCACATAATCCGGACTGGTTTTCATCAGATCGTCGTGTACACCGGTAGCTACAATCTCCCCTTGCATTAATAAAATGATCTGATCATAATGCTCAACTGAAGCAATCTTCTGCGTTACCGATATTAATGTTAAACCAGGATAATTCTTTTGAATATTTGCAAGGATGTTCCGTTCCGTATTGTTGTCAACCCTTGCGGTAAAATCGTCAAGCAATAATACTTTGGGATTAACAGCAAGTGCCCGGGCCAACATGATGCGTTGCTTTTGTCCGCCTGAAAGGCTTGAGCCACGTTCAGAAACAATGGTGCTCAACTTATCCGGCAGGTTATCAATAAATGTACTTAATTCTGCCGTTTCAATAGCTTTTTGAAGCGATTCATCGGTCACTGTATCGCTGAATGCGATATTTTCACGAATACTCATATTGAATATGATGCTATCCTGAAAAACAAAGCCAACCTGACGGTGAAAGGTTTCACTATCATATTCGGCCAGCGGTTTACCGTCAAATAACACTTCGCCCGCACTGGCATTGATCAGGCCGGTAAGTAAATACAATAACTGTGTTTTACCTGCAGATGTAGGCCCGATGATGGCAATTTTTGAACCGGCCTTAACTTTAAATGATACATTTTTCAATGCTGCTTTTTGCCCGTAGCTCACTGTAACATCTTTCAATTCAACATCACCACGTAAAGTATCTTTCAGCGGACCGCCGTCGGTAACATCCGGCGCGTTTAAAACAACACTGATACGGGTAAACGAAGCGGTAGCCTGGGCTATCAGGTTGCTCATGAATCCTAAAATGAATATAGGGAATATCAATAATGAAAGGTAACTGTTAAAAGCTGCGAAACTGCCCAGGGTCATGCTGCCACTGATCACGAAATGCCCGCCCATTACCAAAATGGTGAAGGCGGCCATGTTGGCTGTAAAGGTTACTATTGGGATAAGTCCGGCAAAAAAACCAAGGATCCTTAAGCCATAATCTTTAGCTTCGGTGTTGGCGGCCAGGAATTTATTGTACTCCAGTTGTTGCGAATTAATAACCCTAATCAGCGCTGCCCCAAGTATACTCTCGTTAATTACTTTATTAAGCTGATCAATAACGCCGCGGCTTTTCATAAACAGGGCGCGCACATTTTTCAAAACATAAAAAAACGTACCTCCTATAATAGGAATGATAGTGATAACAACCAGTGCAAGTTTCCAGTTGATGGTAAGCAACATAACGCTGCAGCCAATAATGATAAACAGCGACGATACAATAGAAACCAAGGCTTGTGATACAAACAATTTAATTGAATCAATATCAGAAGTAAGATTGGTTAGTAGTTTTGAAGGATTAGCCTGTTCAATAAAAGCATGAGTTTGACGGGATATTTTATCCGCCAATTGCTGCCGCAGATCGCGGGCTACTTTTTCAGAGGCGAAGATTTGAACGACGGCCTGTAAGCCGGCGAACAAAAATACAACCAATGTAGCCGTCAGGAATTTAGCCATAACCTCATTAATCACAAAATGGTGATTGGAGTAGGCATCAATACCATTAGCTATGATTTTAGGCAGCCAAAGGTTCATGCTGTTGCCCAATAAGGCAAATAGCAGCAATAGCGCTACAAGCCCTTTGTACGGTTTTAGCAAACTGAATACACCTGGTGGCTTGCGGTTTGTTTTTTTAGTATGATCGGGTTGCATATTGATCTTATAATTTATAATTCTTTTTCGCGGATGTGTTTCGAGCCATTATTATGGTTGACGATTGGCCAGTGAAAACATTTTTATTCAATTTAAAATTATCGAAATAAATCAGAAGGATTTGCAAGCTCTGCTTATTTTCTATATATTTCTATTTCGATATATCTCAACAAATATATTTCTATTTAGGAATAATTAAAACATTTCAGAAATAAATTTTTAATTTTACATCCAAACCGGAATAAAATGAAACCAGTTGTACAATTAGTTGAAGAATGGACAGCTTTTGAAGAAATAAGCGAACAACCTACTGTTGAAGCCTTTTGCAGATATTACCTGCAAAAACAACGTCCTAAGCCTAAACAAGCCGGTAAAAAAGGCGAACGCATTATGAACGGCGCCTATTTGCTTAAAACGCTTGGTCGTATTTTAAGTGCGTATTCACTTTATTTCCGGTCGGCAGTAAATTATATTGGTATCCCTCCTGCCGAAAGCTTTTATTACCTGAATGGTTTACTCCATTTGGGGGAGGTAAGAAAAAGCGACCTGATTAACTACATGTTTGCCGAAACAACTACCGGCATGGAGGTTATAAACAGACTTATCCGTGAAGAAAAAATAGATGAACGCACGTCGCCTGATGATAAGCGTGCCAAACTAATTAAGGTAAACCAGAAAGGGCATGCAGCATTGGATGAATATTATAAAATTTCGGGCAAAGTTGTTGAAATGACCTTTAAAGGCATCGACGATGAAATTTTAATTGATTGCTATGAGATGCTTAAATATTGCGAACAACGTAACTCATCATTAGCAATCGAGCTGAAAAATAAACCCTTCGACCAGATGTATGAGCATATAATGACCGATAAAGTATAAATTTAAAGCGTATGGTTATCGAATTATCAACAGGTAATAACCGGCTCTAAATCCAATGTCAGCTAAAAGTAAAGATGGCATAATACTTGAACATTCAATGGCCGGGCTTGGTAACAACCCCGGCTTTTTCGTATCTATACCATAAAAAAATACCTGTGGACAATATCCTCAATATCTCCAATCTAAGTAAAACATACCAAAGTGCCGGTCGTACGCTTACTGTGCTCGATCAAATAAACTTTTCAGTGGCGGCAGGTTCAACCAATGCTATAGTTGGCCCTTCCGGCAGCGGGAAAACCACATTGCTTGGTTTGTGTGCCGGGCTCGACCGCTCAACCTCAGGTACGGTTGAACTCAACGGAATCAATCTTAGTAACCTTACTGAAGATCAACGCGCGCAGGTGCGGAACCAGCATGTGGGTTTCATATTTCAGAATTTTCAGCTGCTCCCTACCCTAACTGCGCTTGAAAATGTAATGGTACCTCTTGAACTCCGGGGCGAAAAAAATATCAGAACAAGGGCTTTAGATCTTTTAGATAAAGTTGGTCTTTCAGAGCGGGGGCATCATTACCCGCTTCAGCTTTCCGGCGGCGAGCAACAGCGGGTATCACTGGCCCGCGCTTTTTCAAATGCGCCACGCATCCTTTTTGCTGATGAGCCTACCGGAAACCTTGATGCCGAAACCAGCGATAAAGTGATCAAACTGATATTCGACCTGAACAAGGAAGCAGGTACCACGCTTGTCGTGGTAACTCATGACCTTGAATTAGCTGCTAAAACCCAACGCATTATCAGGATTAAGGGCGGCAAGCTAATCTCCGATGAAAAAACCATTAACGCATAAGCTAATGGATAGTAATATTGATTTTAAGAGAAAGATAAACATCCCCTGGCTGTTTCGGATGGCCTTGCGCGATAGCAGACGCAACCGATCAAGGTTATTCCTTTTTATATCGGCAATTGTATTTGGGATAGCTGCTTTAGTGGCTATCTACTCGTTTAAATACAACGTGCAAAATGATATTAACGATCAGGCAGCCACTTTGATTGGGGCTGATTTGGCAATCTCCGGCAATAAACCTGTAGATGATAAGTTAAAGCACATGCTCGATTCCATGGGCGACGAGCGCTCGCAGGAACGGAGCTTTGCATCAATGCTCTATTTCCCGCGTACCAACGGTACCCGGCTTGTACAGATCAGGGCTTTACAGGGAGGTTTCCCCTACTATGGTACTTTAGAAACTACTCCGGAAGCAGCCGGGCTTACTTTCAAGAAAGGACGGATGGCTTTGGTTGATAAAACCCTGATGTTGCAGTTTAATGCCCGTGTGGGCGACTCGGTTAAAGTGGGCAACCTAAATTTCCAGATTGCCGGCATCCTGAATAAAGCACCCGGACAAAGTGGTGTTATGGCAGGGATTGCGCCTGTAGTTTATATTCCGATGCAATACCTGGAGCAAACAGGGCTTATAAAAATTGGTAGCAGGGTTAACTACAGCTTTTATTATAAGTTCAATTCATCGGTAAACGTAAACAAGCTCAGCAAAAACCTCGACCCTGTACTTGATAAGGCCGGGATGCGCTTTGAAACCATCGAAACTAAAAAAGACAATACCGGCCGTGCCTTTGGCGACCTGAGCCGTTTCTTGTCATTAGTTGGTTTTGTGGCTTTGCTACTGGGTTGCGTGGGCGTAGCCAGTGCTATCCATATTTATGTAAAAGAAAAGATTGCGTCAATAGCCATTATGCGCTGCCTGGGTGTAAAATCGTCCGAAGCGTTTTTGATCTACCTAATACAAATTGTAGGTATTGGAATCATCGGTTCTGTTACCGGAGCTATTTTAGGTACGGCCATTCAGCATTTATTGCCGCTGGTATTTAAGGACTTTCTACCTTTTACCATTTCGGTGCAAATATCATGGATGGCTATAGGACAGGGTATTTTATTGGGTGTAATCATCTCTATCCTGTTTGCGTTGTTGCCATTAATATCCGTAAGGAATATTTCGCCGCTTAACACGCTCCGTATGTCGGTAGATGAAAGCGGGAGCAGGCGAGATCCGTTGCGCTGGCTGGTATATTTGCTGATACTGATCTTTGTAATAGCTTTTAGTTATTTGCAGTTGGATAGCGTTATGGGCAGTATTCTGTTTACGTTGGGGATCCTCATCGCGTTTATGATCCTAACAGTAACTGCCTGGTTGTTAATGCGGATTACCAAAGCTATCGTTAAAGGGTCGTGGAGTTATTTATGGCGGCAAGGCTTTGCCAATTTATATCGCCCCAATAACCAAACCATTATACTTATAGTATCCATCGGCTTAAGCACCATGTTCATTTGCACGCTTTATTTTGTGCAAACGCTCTTGGTGCAGCAGGTAAATCTTTCAAGCAGCGGCAATCAGTCAAACATGATTTTGTTTGATATCCAGAGCAGCCAGGAAAAAGGAGTTGTTCAGTTAACCAAACAACAAGGGCTGCCTGTATTACAGCAGGTACCTATTGTTACCATGCGTATTGAGCAGATTAACGGTAAAACAGCTGCCGATCTCACTAAGGACACTACTATCAAGATACAACATGGCGTTTTTGCGTGGGAATACCGGGTAACATTCAGGGATTCATTAACCTCATCAGAAAAATTGCTGGATGGCAAATGGATTGGTCAGGCAGATCCTTCAAAGGAAATTCCTGTATCTGTTGAAGAAAACCTGTCCAAACGGGGCAACCTGAAAATTGGCGATAAAATAGTATTTAACGTGCAAGGCGTACAAATGCCGGCTTATGTAGCCAGTATCCGCAAGGTTAACTGGGGTAAGGTGCAGACTAATTTCCAGGTTGTTTTCCCTAAAGGAGTACTGGAAGACGCGCCACAATTTCATGTATTGATGACGCATGTGCCATCAAACAAAGTATCGGCTGCTTTTCAGCAATTGGTAGTAAAAACTTATCCCAATGTTTCGATCATCGATCTTGGTTTAATTTTAAGCGTTGTTGATGAACTGCTGAGCAAAATCAGTTACGTTATCCGTTTCATGAGCGCGTTTAGTATTATAACGGGTATCGTAGTATTGATAGCGTCGGTACGCATCAGCAAATACCAGCGCATCCAAGAAAGTGTGTTATTGCGTACCCTTGGGGCCAGCCGTAAGCAAATATTTACCATAACCGCATTGGAATACTGGTTTTTAGGTAGCTTATCTGCATTAACCGGTATCCTGATAGCGTTTGCCGGTACATATTTCCTTGCAAAATATAGCTTTGAAATACCATATAGTGTTAACGTATTACCGGCTCTTGTACTATTTTTGATTGTGAGTTTGTTAACCGTTATTATTGGCTTATTGAATAGCCGCGGCGTGTTAAACAAACCACCATTGGAAATTTTAAGAACAAATGCTTAAACGCGTTGTATTTATTTTATATGAACAGAGTTATATTATCCGGCATTTTGCTTACTGCCCTCACTATTGCAGGCTGTGGCAACGGTGCTAAATCATCAAACAACGATCAAAACCAAGCAGCTACCGAAGTTGTAAAAACTGATTCTGCTTCCAAGAAAATAGTTTTGTTTTTTGGCGATAGCCTTACTGCCGGTTATGGCCTTGATGACCCGGCGGATGCTTTTCCGGGAGTGATCAGCAAGCGGGTTGATTCATTGAAACTACCGTACAAAGTTATAAATGCAGGCCTCAGCGGGGAAACTACAGCGGGCGGCAACGGCCGGATTAACTGGCTGTTGAAGCAAAAGATTGATGTTTTTGTACTGGAGCTTGGCGCAAACGACGGTCTCCGCGGGATCCCTGTGAGCGAAACAGCTAAGAACCTGCAATCTATAGTTGATAAAGTAAAATCAAAATACCCCGATGCCAAACTTGTTTTGTTAGGCATGCAGGTACCACCAAACATGGGTGCGGATTACTCCAATAAATTTAAAAGTGTATTTCCAACCCTTGCCACTAAAAATAAAATGGAACTGGTTCCCTTTCTGCTGAAGGATGTAGCAGGGATACCGGCACTCAACCAGGGTGACGGCATCCATCCTACAACTCAGGGCGCCAAAATTGTTGCTGACAATGTTTGGGCGGTTTTAAAAGACGATCTGAAATAATTCAATTCTTCATATTAGCTTTATTTGATACATAGTCCCAATCCAGTTGAATAATTAATTATCCAATTACATTCTTCTTCATAGTTAAACTCCAAGATCCTTTTTAAAGATTTCTTTATTTGCGTCATCAACAATAAGGAGTGTAAAGGTTGTAAGCTGAATTTGATCGGCTGGAACGGTAAAGGTAAAATGGATTAATTTATCAGCGATTACAATATCCCCGGCAGGTATTACTACCTTGTTTATACTGATAACTAATTTCCTTTTATCTAAATTTTCGCCAGCTATTATGAAATTATTAGGAGTAGTAACACTGATTTTTTCAGGCTTTACCGAGGATACCGAAATTTTCACATCAGGTTTCATCTTATCAGGGCGATCATCTTTGGTACTAAACAAGGTCTTGAAAACCTCTTTTAGTTTCTCGGTCGCCGCATCGGTAAATAAACCAACGAAAGCTGCCATTGACATAACACCGTAGATATTCAGGTTATTGCCAGGGTCGGCAGAGCTGAGAAATCCGGCTCTGAATACAAAGTACATTATCATAGCCAGCGCGGCCGCCGTGAAAGGTTTAACAAAGTACCATAACACCCAACTACGTTTAAACTGGCCCGAACCAATAAAAGCAGTAAAAGAGGTAGTAATGTGGATCATGTTACCTAAAAAGCCTGCTGAAGCCACCAGTATTAGTATGATGGTGTTAAAATCAATGGTGTCGTTAAAATCAATTTTTACTTTTTCACATCCATTCTTTTTCAAAGAATCGGCTTTTTGAAGAAACAATTTTAATGTTGCAACTTTAACTTTATCGGAATCTTTATTTGTCGAATCTTTTTTGAAAACCACTTTACCGGCAGTTTTCTTTATTAAGTCTTCGTAAGACGATGATTTACATTGGCAACTATCTAATAAAGTGATATTAAATGCTTTATATCGATAACGTGCAAGTTTACCGGCTGGTGGTAGCTTGTCCGGCCAAAAAGCAACCACAATTGTTGCCGCTGCTATTATAAACGCGATCAGTAAAACACCGGCGGTAATTTTTCCGCGTGTAGAAATTTCGTTGCTAGCAACAACTTCAGTTGATGCCGATCCGGATTCGGTTGTGTTTGATGGTACAGGTGCGTTGTCCATGAGATAAGGCTTAAGATTAGTTTGAAAAATGGTGTCGAAAACCCAAGTTTAAAATGGCGTCTAATTAAATCGCTATAAATCAGCTATTTAATAAACTAAAATACTCTCTATTTATCAAAAACACAATGCGTATTTTCACCTATTTACAATAAGTATTTTTACGTATTTTTTAATATTTGCGAAAAGAAAATACATACCAGGCAATATTTGAAACTTAAATAAGCCTTAACCGAACTGATAAATAAATTAATCATTCAGGGCCTGGTATACCATGGCCCTGAATTTATCCTGGATTTGGTTGTGAGGGAAAGGCCAGTTCTGTACAAACAGTAAGCAAACAAGGTGTTCTTTCGGGTCAACCCAATACAACGTACCATAAAAACCACCCCAGGCAAATGAGCCTTCGCTAACACCTAATTTTGCAGAGCTGTTTTGAGATGTTAAACCGAAGCCTAAGCCAAATTTGTCCTTGTCAGGGTTGATATTCAGATCACCTATTTGATTGGTGGTCATCAGTTCAACCGTATGGCGGGCCAGCAGACGCTGATCGTTATAAATACCTCCATTAAGTAACATCTGCAAAAAAATTGCATAGTCTTTTACAGTTGAACTTAAGCCCGCGCCACCAGCGTAATAAGTGCCATTAGCCTTTGGATAGTTAACATCAAACGCCGGAAAAGTAGCTTTGCTCCAATTGGTGATATGACCGTTTTTGTCAAAGGTATAAGCGGCGACTAACCTGTTTTGCTTAGCGGCGGGGATGTAAAAGTAAGTGTCATTCATGCCCAGCGGTGTAAAAATCCGCTCTTTAAAAAACTGATCGAGACTTTTACCGGATACTTTTTCTACCAGGTAGCCCAGCACGTCGATGTTCATCCCGTATGTCCAGCGTTCGCCGGGCTGATGTAATAAAGGTAAATGGCCAAGTTTATTCATAGCATCGGCCAATAGTATCTTATCAGCCACAAAACCTGCAGGAATACCTGCCTTAGCGTAAATAGCTTTCATTTTCGGCGAGCCGATCTGCGCGTACTCGATACCCGAGGTATGGGTTAGCAGATCGCGAATGGTTATCTCCCTTTTTGCCGGGACGGTTGTATACGTGCTGTCCTTATCATTAAACTGATCTACCACTGTGGGATGCGCGAACGCAGGAAGATATTTAGAGATCGGATCATCCAGTAAGAACTTGCCCTCTTCAAAAAGCATCATGACGGCTACACTGGTAATAGCCTTTGTTTGCGATGCTATACGAAAGATAGCATCGCTGGTCATTAACCGCTTTTGATCTTCATCAGCCAGTCCGAATGACTTATTGTAAACTATTTTGCCATCGCGGGCTATAAAGCCAACTGCTCCCTTTACATATCCTGAATCGATATTCTGCTCAATCATAGCGTCTATCCGTTTTAGCCTTTCGGGCGAAAACTTTACAGATACCGGATCTGCATTTTTCAAAACACTGCCCTGGGCAAATACGTTGGCCGCAAACGCTGCTAACAATAAAAAAGTAAAGGTTCTTTTCATCACGCGAAATCCGGGTTTATTGGTGATGCAAAATAGTTATTTACCTTGATGAATCCCGCTCAATTAGTTCAGTGGCAAGTGTTATGTGCTGATTTTTTTCTTCGGGAGTTGTGGCGTTCAGCCTTTCCATCAAAAGTTTAATCACGTTATCGGCTATTTCATCAATTGGCTGGGCTATAGCGGTAACGGCCGGAGTGTACAGCTCAAAAAGTTCATAATCATCAAAAGCGATCAAGGCGATATCGCCCGGAACGTTTTTGCCCGCTTTTCTGGTAGCCTTTAATCCGCATTTACCTAAGTGATTATTGGCGAATAGTATAGCATCAACATCTTTATGGCTTTCAAAAAAATCAAGTATCAGCTTAAGTATCTCCTGGTCAGTCGCATGAAAATCAACCTCAATAATATGAGGTTTTAGCTTACTTTGGCGTATGGCTTTTTCATAACCTTCAAGCCTTTCTATCATTTGGGTTTGGATAGAACTGTAAGTTATAAAAGCAATGTTTTTATGCCCTTTATCAATCAGGTATTGTGTTGCGTTAAACGTGCTGAAGAGGTTATCAACCACCACATAATCAGTAGCCACTTTAGGCAGGTAGCGGTCAAAAAGCACAACCGGAAAACCATCTTTGATCAGGTCACTGATATCTTCTTCGATATTATCGGGAGGAGTAATAATGTATCCGTCAACATGCCGGTCTCGAAACATGGCTATCAGCTCCTGGGTTTTTTGTGTGTCATTATCTGTACTGCTGTAAATGATCTTATAACCGCTTTGATAAGCCAGATCTTCGATGCGGCGGGCTATGGTAGCAAAGAAATGATTAGAGATGTCCTGCACCAATAAACCAATGATATTTGATTTCCCCGTACGCAAGCTTTTGGCCAACGAATTGGGTTTATAGCCAACTTCTTTTACATATTGCAGCACGCGCTTTACCAATTCATCGCTAATACGTTTTTCCTGCGCACGGCCGTTGAGGATAAAAGAAACCGTGGTTTTAGATATATTCAGGCTATTGGCAATGTCAACTATAGATAATTTTTTCTTCAAGAGCTTAGTATTTTAAACCAAATATATAATATTAATGGTAATGCTAAACAGGTTTAGTAGATAATAAATGGTTTATTTTGCTTATTAGTTTAATGCAGACAGAACAAGCTCTGAATGCCGTAAATGCTTATAAAACAAAAAAGCCGCCCATAACGGGCGACTCTTCAGTTAATATATAGGGAGTTAGAATATTAAAACCTGCGCATACCTCTGCCTGAATTTCCGTTTTGGGTAAAGCGTTCGCCGCCATTACCCCTGTCAAATCCGCCACCGCCGTTTGATGGACGGCCGCCCCAATTGCCACGGTTGCCGTGGTCGCCATTATTTTGTTGTTGCTGTTGTCCATTGCCCCAATTGCCATGATTATCATGATTGCCATTATTAGGTTGCTGACCATTGCCCCAGTTGCCACGGTTGTCATGATTGTTGTTGCCATTACCCCAGTTGCCACGGTTATCACGATTGCCCCAGCCACGATTATCTCTGCCATTGTTGTCCCAGTTACCACGGTTATCATACGGATTAGGCCTTCTACCCCATCCGCCACGGTCACCACCCCAGCCGGGGCGATAAGCATAACCGTTAGCAGGTCTTCTGTCAAAGCGATGGCCCCAGTTACCACGGTCGCCCATGTAACCGCCCCACCTTTGCCTGTAATAATCGTGATGCATAAACGGACGAGGAGCCCTCACTTCGTAACGTACAGCGGTACGCCAGTTGTAATCCCTGTATGCGCCGGGCAAATAAGCGCAGCTTACCCAACGGCTACCGTCATTATAATAATAGCATCCTGCGCCTACATTGTAATAAGCTTCAACCTCTGGTAAATAGTAGTAATCATCATCGTCGCTAACATTTACGTTATCATCGTAAACGGGCTCGTCTTCAATTACTGGTGGAGGTGGCGGAGGAGGAGTTGGTACATAAACGCGGTGCGCCGGAACATTGATGCCAAATTGTATAGATACCTGAGCGTTGGCTTTGCTGATAAATAAGCTTCCGGCTGCTATTGCTGATAATATGACTAACTTTTTCATAATTGTAAATTTTATACAGTTAGGACGATAGATTTAAACGATGGTTTAATCAAACGTTGCTTTATGTGTTAAAACATTAGTTGATTGATACTATCTTCTGCCAGTAGCCATTTCTATGAAATTTTATTTTGAAAAACTGGTATCGCAATCTATTGTTGCCAAATTTTATTAAGGTGTAATGCTGAAATAAAATCTCGCACTGTCACTTTAATACTACAAAACAGATTTTAGTATTATCGGTATATTTACTTAATTTGATAATCTTTAATCAGTTACCATGAAAAACCGCAACTTATTACGTTCCTTACTGCCTATAGCAGTTATGGGAAGCTTTATGTTTTTTACAGCCTGTAAAAGCAATAGCGACTCAAAGAAAACCGGCGACAGCACCTCTACTCCTGCTTCGACAACAGAAAACGCCGGCCTTAAGACTCCTGAGGGCTTTAGCGCCAGCATTATTGCCGAAAAACTTGGAGGCACACGCCACATTGCTATTACCCCGCAAGGCGATATTTACGTGAAGCTCACCAACGTTAAGAACAGCAAAGGCATATTAATGCTGCACGAAGAAGGTGGCAAAGCTTCTGTTAAAAACAGCTTTGGTGCGTACAGTGGTACCGGCATGTCAATCAAAAATGGGTACCTGTACACATCATCAGATGAAGAGGTTTTTCGTTATAAACTGAATGATAAAAGCGAGGTGATCAACCCTGATCAGCCTGAAAAAATTGTAACCGGACTTATCAGCCGCCATGAGCACGAAGCAAAAGCCATTACGCTCGATAATGATGGCAACATCTACGTTAATATTGGCGCATATTCAAACGCCTGCCAGGTTGAAGACCGTAAAAAAGGTTCTCCGGGACAAAAGGGCTGCCCTATTTTAGATTCGGCTGGTGGCATCTGGCAATTTAAGGCCAATAAGTTGAACCAGCATTATGGTGACGGCGTACGCTATGCCACAGGCTTGCGTAACGTTGTAGGTATCACCTGGAACCAGCAAAATAACCAGCTTTTTGTAATGCAGCATGGCCGCGATCAGCTTTATGAATTTTATCCCCAGTACTTTACTGCTAAACAGTCATCTATTTTACCTGCCGAATGTATGTACGCTTTGAAAAAAGGAGATAATGCCGGTTGGCCTTACATGTATTATGACCAGGAACAGCATAAAAAAATGTTAATGCCTGAGTATGGTGGTGATGGCAAAATTGAGGGCGGAAAAGATGCTATTGACCCGGCTGCAGCGTACCCAGGCCACCTCGCTCCAAATGGCTTGTTGTTTTACACTGGCGATCAGTTCCCGGCAAAATATAAAAATGGGGCTTTCATAGCATTCCACGGTTCATGGAACCGTGCACCTGAACCACAGGCAGGTTACTTTGTAGTATTTCAGCCATTTAAAGATGGTAAACCTGATGGCCAGTGGGAAGTTTTTGCCGATGGATTTTCTGGTTCTGCGGCAAATACGGCTTCAGGAGCTGCCGCCCACCGTCCTTGTGGTTTAGCGCAGGGTCCTGATGGTTCGTTGTACGTTACTGATGACGTGGCTGGAAACATTTATAAAATCACCTATAAAAAATAACAATGGACTTTAAAAAAGCCCTTCTGCTATTATTCATAACCTTATTTACAAGCCTTGCCTCGCAAGCGCAAACCAAACATAAAAAACCGGCAGCCAGGAAACCATCTGCCGGTTTTAAGACATCCATAACCAGAGGACAGGCGCTTTTTACTCAATATTGCGTGGCTTGTCACCAGGCAGATGGTTTGGGCGTACCTCACATGAACCCGCCATTGGTTAAAACTACCTATGTTTTAGGGGATAAAAGTAAGCTTATCAAAATAGTGCTTAATGGTTTTGATGAGGATGTGGAAATAAACGGTGAAACCTATTCAAATACCATGGCTGCTCATGATTTTATGAAAGATCAGGAAATTGCAGATGTGTTAACGTACGTACGCAACAGCTTTGGTAATAAGGCAAGTGCTATTACCGCTGCCCAGGTAAAAACTACAAGGGCAACTAATAAAAAATAGTGGATTATTCAGACTTACGAAGTTTCCAAAACTTCGTAAGTCTTTAAAGCTAATTTCACTTATTCCTGACAACCGCGGTCGCTTTTATCTCAATTAAGATATCATCTCTGAAAAGCTTGCTCACCTGAACCAAAGTGCTTGCCGGTGGCTGTTTGGTGTTTACAAACTTATCTCTGATACTACGTACAAGTTTAACTTGTGATGCATCCATCAGGTAGTAATTCAACTCAACCAGATCATTCATAGAGCCGCCGGCAGCTTCAACTATGTTTTTGATATTGGTAAATACCTGTTCTGTCTGACTGGCCAGATCGCCGTTGCCGGCAAGTTTGCCATCTTTATCCAAACCAACCTGGCCCGACATGATGACCATCTTGTTTTTACCTAAATCAATAACTACGGCGTGTGAATATCCGAAGGGCTTGCCGACTGTAACCGGGTTTAAAAAAGTCACGCCGTTGTTGGCTTCCTGGGCAAAGCAAGCTGACGAAACACATAATAAAATGAGGAACAGGAGTTTTTTCATACGGTGATTTTTATCACACAAAATTGAACATCTTGCCGCAAACTTACAATATGGTAATACCTGCCGACCAGCCAATCCATCCTTTTGTACGGTTACCCCAATCAATCAAGCCTGGCTTATTTTTGATGATCTGCTGAATATCACTATCCCCGGGATGATCGCCATAGTTGGTATAAAGGTTAAAGGACGGGCCTGCAAAAAAGCCAACTTTTGAACCCGCTTTAAAATTCAATAAAGCGCTCACCCGGTTTATTTGATTTTGATTTTTCCAACCTTTGGCAAACAATAAGTGTGTTGAGCCTTCAGCAGATAAAAACAGGCTGTTGCTAAAAATAAAATCGTGTCCTAAACCCCAGCCCGCGCTATAAAATGTATGCTTATCAGTAAAATTAACACCTCCGGATAATACAGAATACAGCTTGGCATTACCGGATTTAAAAGCGATGTTGGCAGTGGTAATTTCATTGCTGTACACCTGAATTTTAGCATATCCATTACGGGATATATTTATCAAGCCCATACCATAGCCATCAAGAGTGTCGGCAATGTTCACCAGCGCAAATGAAGCGCCTTTTATTACACGCGCTTTATTGAAAACTCCTGCTACCTGCATTCCGCTCGCTTCATTGCCGGTAACGTTTGCTATTCCGGCAATACTAAACCCTTTACTGTTTTTATGAGTGTAATTATAAATACCGGCTGCCTGGAAACCTTTGGTATTGCCGTTTACATGATTAAAGACCCCGGCAAGCTGTACACCTTTAAGGCTATCCTTAACCATATTATAAATACCCCCTGCCTGAATACCGGTCATATTTTTTTGATCATTATTACTTACGGCAGCCAGTTGAACTCCTTTGCTATTACCTCCCACAACGTTGAAAAGTCCGGCAGCTTGTACATATTTAACATCCTGTTTGTTAATATTAAATAGCCCGCCAAGCTCAACGCCGTTAACGCCTCCGTTATATCCCCCTAAAAGATTGAATGAAAAGTTATTGACTATCTGCCCACTCATGATACCGTGGCTTCCCAAGCTTGGCACAAGCGAAGCCTGCACCGGAACTGTTGACAGGTACCCGCCCAGGTTGAGGTTCTGTATTTTTTGCCCTGATGAAAGAAATATCCTGCCGAGCCAACTCCTGTCTGATTTCGAATTGGCTGCATCCGCACTATAATAGTACTCGCGCGGCTTTATAGATACATTTACATTGCTTAACAGGTTGATACTGGTATCACGATAAAGTTCCTTGCTTACGTTAAGTGTGATCACGCCATTGGCTTTTATTTTAAGCTGAAAATGTCCGTTCTGATCGGTAAGTGTTGATTCAAGGGAATTTCTTTCATACACGCTGGCATTGTAAAGTTTCTTCCCGGTAATATCATCATACACATATCCACTTATATAATAAATATTACCCGGCCCAGCTATAGTATCGGGTACAAGGCTCAACCTGTACGGTGTAGGACGGAGTATAATATACCCCGGCGATTCTTTATAATCAACCTTACCGTGGAACAGTTCATCAAGCAGGCTTTTGATAGTTTGACCTGAAGATGTCATGCTAACTACGCTATCCGTTTTAATAACATCATTGCTGTATGAGAAATAGAACTTTCCTTTTTCGCCGATAATGGTCAGGATCTCGGCTATCTTTTTTTGCTTAACATTAAGCGCTACTGTACGGTTCAGGTTATCCTGTGCAAGCGCGTTGGTAATGAGCAGACAGCCCGCCAATACCAGCATAATATAAAATAGTATGTTTAATTTCTTTTCCATCAACTTATTTGATTATGATGAGATGAGGTTTTTTAATCACTTTAACATCTCCACCAAATGTATCTGCTATCGTTTTCAGGATGTTATCCAGTGAATCTGCTTTAAATGTGGTTGTTATGGTTCTGTTAGCCAGCTTTTTATTATCTATCACAATATTTGCATGGTAGGCTTCATTAAGCACATCAACCAGGCGCCACAGCGGTGTTTTATTAGCCACAAACTTTTGCGTACGGTAGTAATTATACAATTCGTCCTGGCTGCTTCCCTTTTGCAGGCGGCCGCCTTGCACCGAAGCTTTCTCCTTAGGTTTTAGCTTCACTACAATCTCTTGTTGAATTACCTGTACCACGCCGGTTTCAACTATAACCTCCGTGTTTTGGCCTGTAGCCTTGATATTGAATGACGTACCAACCACTTTTACAACTACATCATTCACGTGAATCATAAATGGTTTTGATTTATCATGGGCTACATCAAAAAAGGCTTCTCCTTTAAGCGAGATTTCCCTGGTATCGCCTGTAAACCTGTTTGGGTAATTTAGTACCGAATTTTTGTTCATAGTGATGAGCGAACCATCTGATAAAGTAACCTTACGTACTACGTTGCCGCTTTGCAGCGTAAGCATATTGGCTTTAGCAGGTTTAAATACAGTGTATAGTATCCCCGCGCTCCCTAATATTACCAGCCATACAGCGGCAATTTTAAGCCAGCGGTTTACGGGATTCAGCGTTTTAATTTTTACAGAGGCCTCGCTCCTGCTTTGTGCCAACTGTTTAAATTCGACCCATGAGGTTTCGGGATCAAGCTTGCTCTCTATCTTAAGTTCGCGGCTTGTATTCCAGATCAGTTTAAAATGATCGAAGTACTTCCTGTTATCGTCATTTTCGCTAAGCCAGCGGTTGATGGTTTCATTCTCAACCGGCGTGGTTTCGTTCAGCATGTATTTGGTTAATAATTCGTCCATCATCTTAAATAATATTAAAAGCCCTGCTAATAACCCAAATGAATAACGGCAGGTAATCAACTAATTTCAGCCGTAATGTTTTCAGGGCCTTGCCCATCTGGTTTTCTACTGTTTTAATGGAGATGCCTAACTCGTCGGCAATTTCCTGATATTTTAAGTCCTCAAATCTGCTTAGCTGAAATACAGTACGGCATTTTTCAGGCAGGTCATTAAGGGCCTGTTGCAATTTCTCTTTAAGGTCAAGCAGCTCCATGCCTGTGCCTTCGTCCACTTTATCCTTCGTCATATACACTACATGTTGCTGGTGATTTATTTTTACTTTTTGATGCCTGAGGTTATTAAGGCATTCGTTGTACACGGCACCGTACAGGTAAGCCTTTATTGAGCCGGAGATATTCAACCGCTCTTTACGTTCCCAAAGCCGCATGAAAACATTTTGTACCATGCCCTTTGCGGTGTCTTCATCTCTTAAAATGGAGATAGCATATACGTGCAATGGCCTGATGAAGTGCTTATACACCTTTTCGAAGGTGGCTTCATCGCCCGAGAGCAGCAGCGGGATTACTTGTTCGCTATTTAAATCCAAAATATGATCAATTTGGGTTAACATTTTATTAAATCTCAATGCGGTAATTAATGGTTGGAAGTATACCTATCCATTTATTTTTTTCAATTATCCGCTTGCTCTGGTTATAAAATAAACCAACGTTATTACGTCTGTTAAGCAGGTTCTGAATATCAAGCAATAAGAAGTGCGATACTTTTTTACTGTTGATCCTGTAACTGGCCGAGAAATCGACACGAATATAGGGATCGGCCGTTAATGTGTTGGTTTTGGACTGATCAATTACCTGCTCATCGCGCTGAAAGGTTTCATCAACTAAAATAGGTGTATACTTTCGCCCGCCAGCGTAAATGATCTTACCGTTTAAACCAAACAGGTTTTTATGATTGGGACCTGTAGCCCATTCCTTGCCTGCCACCAGGTTAGTTACGTACTGAGTATTAAAGGTGGTATTAAACTCTTGTCCACTCAGGGCCTTGTATTTTGAATTGAACACTGATGAAGTGATCATGAAATAATATCCTTTGTTTAATGACCGCTCAACAGAAAACTCAATTCCATAGTTTTTACCAGTTCCTTTATTCACCAACGAATGATAATCTGTACCGCTGATAGCTGAATTATCAGATACGTTTAGCACCGAGAAATTATTGGATGGATCGCTGGATACAGGTACCTCATACAGATGCTGATAATATGCCTCCGTTTTAAATTTCAGGTGACCGGAAAATAGCTTTTCATAACCAAGCACCAATTGCGCTGATTTAGTTGGTGAAAGTTTGGTGCTTACAGCGTCATTTGATTCGGCGCTTTTAGCAAAATAAAAAGATAATGGTTCAAGTCTGCTGTAAACGCCACCCGCCAAAGAAATCTCCTGATCTGATGTTACATGCCAGTTTAAGCCGGCTCTTGGTTCATAGCTCCACGTTTTGCTCAGGTCGAAATAATTAACATGGATGCCTGTATTCAAACTCAGCTTGTCGCCAAAGTCGTGTTTGTTTTGTATAAAGCCATCATAGGTTGCTGCATCACCTTTTTGATTTAAAAGTTCTTTAAGATTATGGGTGTCACGTTGATACTCCAGATCATATAAGTTATAGGTAAGAAAGCCTGCATTTAAGCCGGCGCGGATATTGTTGTTTTCGCCTGTACGATAATTTACTACACCTGCATAACGAACAGCCGTATTATCATAATGGTTTTTCTGTAACAGGCTTGGCTGAAATTTAGATGTAAGACTATCAACCCTTGACGCATTACGGCTCCCGGAGAAAGACACGATATTGCTGAAATTAAGCCTGTTATTAGCAATGTAAATATTCTTTAACCCAACGCTTCCCGCTTTGTAGTTATAACGCAGATCGTATGAATCCATCCGCTCATCCCACTTGGCGGTATCACGTTTGGCATCGGTATTTACATTGCCGGTTCCGCCTACGCCAAATACAGAAAATGTACCGATACTTTTTGTTGGGAAAACAAGGTTAAAAGACAGGTCCTGGTATTGTGGAACGCCAGAATCGGATACATCAACACCTATGGCCTTAAGTAAACCAAGTGTTGAATAACGATAGCTCACTAAATAAGAAGCATTGCCGCCCTTGGTAAATGGCCCTTCCATAGTTGCACCAAGCCCTAATACACCCGCAGTAAAAGTATATTCGCGCTTATCTGTATTGCCCTTTCTGAAGCGGAGATCAAAAACACCTGCCGTGGCATTGTTATATTCGGCGGCAAGGGCACCCGTGTAAAAATCCGAAGTGCCTATTACGGTTGAGTTAAGCATACTTACCCCACCGCCTGCCGAACCCTCGTTATTAAAATGATTGGGGCTGATAATTTCAATTCCTTCCAGCCTCCATTGCAGGCTTTTGGGTGAATTGCCCCGAACAATAATTTCATTATTGTCGCCACCGGCTACCACACCGGCAAATCCCTGCGCCATACGTGCAGGATCAAAAAGCGCACCTGCATAACGGTTGGTTTCTTCGGGCGAAAATGACCTGCCGCTGGCCATTGCCATTGAATTGATAGGTCGTTTGTTTGATGTCGCGCTTACAACAACCTCGCTAAGTTGTGTATTTGCTGCTTCCAGTTCAATATTCAGTTCTATTTCTTTACCGGTTGTCACCAACACATCTGATAAAACCACTTTACTGAAGCCAGCGTAGCTAATCTCAACTATCTGCCTGCCAATGGGTACCTGTGTTATATGAAAAACTCCATTAGCATCGGTAATACCTGCTCTTTCGGGGTGAACAGAAACAACTTTTACAGTAACACCCGGCATCGTGAATTTCGAGCTTTTCTCAATAATGGTACCTTTTATAGTTTGGGTAAAGGTTGTTTCCCTGGGCTTAACCTGGGCTGTACCTTTTAAACCCGTTATCAGCAAAATAAGTAATAGTAATAAGAAAGATAACCTGTTCATTTTAGTAAAATTTCTCCTGAAACACGCCAGGATCATTTTACCCCTATGAGCAAATGAAATTTTTTATGGAGATGTAGAAAAGAATTTATGTATGCAGGAGTTTTTATACATGCTCTTGTTTAAAAACATAGTGCAGCACTTTACTATGCAGTTCATCGGGCAAAAACGGCTTCATTACGATATCATTAAACCCGATTTTAAAAGCCTCTTCTTCAACGTCTTTAGGTAAGTTGGCGGTAAGCGCTATGATTGGAATATTTACGCCATTAGCCCTTATCTTTTTTGTCGATTCATATCCATCCATTACCGGCATCTGTAAATCCATCAATATGAGCCTGTGTTTTGATACATCAAGTTTATCTAAAGCTTCTAATCCGTTTGTGGCCACATCCGTAACGGCTCCCCAGCGTTTTAAATAAGTTTGGGCTACCATTACATTCATCGGGTTATCATCAACCAACAAAATAGAAATTCCGTTAAGAAGTTTATCTGTTTCGTCGGGTTTAGCTTTTACATCGATTTGCTCCTGTTGCTTTGCTGCCTTGTCAAAGGTTTGAATAAAATAGAATATCGATCCAACACCTTCTTCGCTGATCAGTTGCAGGGATGAGTTTTGTAACTCTAATATTTTTTTACTGATAGCAAGACCTAAACCTGTACCACCAAAACTGCGTGATATTGACGAATCGGCCTGGGTAAAGCGTTCAAATATGAGTTTCTGCTTGCCCCTGGGTATGCCGATCCCCGTATCCTTCACAAAGATCATTAACGTGGCGGTTGTTTCCGTTTGTTCCTTCACTTCTACTCCTAAAACCACCTCACCGCTCGGCGTAAATTTGATTGCGTTATGAACCAGGTTAGTGATTACCTGCGATAAGCGGGTCGGGTCACCGAGCAATTTATGCTGCAACTTTTTATCAAAATCGAGCCGTAGCGTAATATCCTTATCATGGGCTGCGGTTTGCAAGCCCCCTACAACATTCCGGGTTATGGCAGCCAGGTCCATTTCAATATGCTCAAATGTTATTTTCCCGGCCTCAATCTTATTGTAATCAAGCACATCGTTCACTATTGCCAACAGGTTATTTGCGGAAAAAAGCATAACATCAAGATGCTCAATCTGATCTTTACGAGGTTCGTTCTTAAGCAACAAATGGCTCATCCCTATTACCGAATTGAGCGGTGTACGGATCTCGTGGCTCATAGTACTCAAAAACTCACTTTTGGCCTTTAAGCCCTGCTCCGCTTCAACCCTTGCCTTTTTCAATACAAACGATACCCGGTGGGCCAGCACTAAAGATTGCAGGAAGAAAAATGCAAGATATCCTAAAAAGCTAACTAATTGCAATGGCGGTATAAGCGCCCAGTAATGAAACAGCGAGATGCCAAATACCGACATTAAGGCGAACGCGCTCATTAACGCGTAAACAGATCCCGGCCTGTTGTTACGCCAGGCCCTCGAATACACATATGGGATATAGATCAGGCAAAAAAGCATGACCATTAAAAATGGATTAACCAGTTGTGTAAAAATTAACGCTGGGCTAAACAGTGTTATTAAAGCAAACGAAAAACTAACGCCATTAATGATATTAACAATCCTGTTATTTACATCAATTGGATATAGATATAATGTGTAAAGTCCAAACAAACCTATCCCTAAAAAGAGGCTTATGTACTCCATTCGTGCTGTTATATACCAGTTAATATCTGGCAACAGCGTATGTAATACGTAGTTATCCGTTCCAATAATGCGATAACTGTAAACCATCGAAAACAGGGCAAAAAGTAAAATAGCTTTATCTCGGCTGCCTAACAGGTATAAGCCGAGGAAAAATAAACCGCCCATCAGTAAACAACCTGTCAGCATCAGATCAATACCTTCAGCTTGGTGCCGGGCGAGGTCGATCTTATCGGCAGGGCCTATAAATATTGGTTTACCGATCCCTCCTTTACTGTGTATAAAGTTGGATATCTGTAAAGTGATATTGATGGTATCGGCATTAGGCAGGTTAATGGCGTGATATTCCCAATGAGCTTCAAAACCTTTTGCGGTAGTGGTAACGTTGCCGTTTGACGATGCTAATTTACCGTTTACATAAAGCCTGTAAGCACTGTAAACGTCGGGCATGCCAAGCTTCAATTCAGGGTGTTTAGCGGGAAGCAAAATTTTAAGCAGGTAAGTTCCGTAACCAAAGGCCGGTAGTTTTTTTCCCCGCCAGGTATATCCGTTCCATTTAAACGGAAATTCCACCAACAACCTGTCTTTAATACCAACTGTGTCGTCATTGGGGTTGACCAACTGGTTCCAGTAAAATAACCAGTTTCCCGTTAGTTCAATTTTATCATTGATGGGTTTATTGCGAAGATCTAATACGCCATGTACCGCGGCTACATAATTAGTTTGTGCAGTTACTTTTATACAGGTAACTGTTAACAGAATTAATACTAAATAAATAACCTTAAAAACTCTCATCGGCTGGGGGCACTTATCATAAAATCAAAAGCTTATAAATTTGTTTGTTATATGTTATGGCAAAAATTCGCCTACCATAATTAAGCCCGGAATTTTTATAATAAAGTGTGAATATAGTAACCCCCATAAATATTTTGAAGTATTTATTGATGCTTAATAGCTCACTTAAACACAGGGTTAAATCCAATCTCCTAACAAGTAATATTAGTTAATATTTAACATCAAATGAGACAATAAAAAAGGCGGCAGATAGATTCCTGCCGCCTTGGTCAAGTTAAATTACTGAATATTATTTACTAACCACCCCGTCTAAAACCGGCACCGTTACAGTAGTGATCTCTGTTTGTTGGGTTTCATTCAGTTGGTCAAATACCACAATACTGTTCGTGCCTTTTTTTAGCCAGCATCCAGGCAAATAAAGCGTTTGCTGAGGACCTATCTTCCAGTAGCGGCCGATGTTAATGCCATTTACAAATACAATCCCTTTACCCCAGTTCTTCATATCTAAAAAAGTATCTCCAACTTTATTTAGCTCAAAGGTTCCCTGGTAAATTGTCGGGCGGCCAACTGTATTTACAGAACCTGATGCAAGCGTCGGGGCTTTATCCATAGGCAGCCTGTACATTTGCCAGTTACCGGTAATTTCATGGTCATCAATCTTAACGGGACTAATGATACCTTTAAGGTTATGAATGATCTCGCCACCATAATTAATACGGCCAAGGTTCTCAACCAAAATATCTAAACGGGCATTAAACGGAATGTTTATAGGGCAGCTGAATTTGTTGCCTTGCCTGTTAAGCTCGCCAACTTTTTCACCATTTACATATATTGTAGCATAGTCACGCAAGCCTTCCAGGTTTAAGGTACCGTTAATTGGCTGTGTAAATTTGCGGCTGTACAATACGTAGCCATGCCCCTGGTTAAGCGCCTCAAATGTTTGAGGGGTATCGCTTTCTACTGCCTGCTGATTTTTGGTAAGCTCAAGCAGATCTGCCGTTTTAGTTAGTTTTATCGCCGGGATCTGGATTACGGGAATTTGGGCGGGCACTTCCGGAATAGCGTATGCCGCATATTTTTTCATCAGGTTACGGATAGCAGTAAATTTAGGTGTTACCCAACCAGCTTCACTTATTGGAGCGTCATAATCGTAACTGGTAATATCCGGCTGAATCTGATGCTCTTTATCATAGTTAGCCCCGCTTGTAAAGCCAAAATTGGTACCGCCATGTGCCATGTAGATATTAAATGATACGGTATCCTTCAAATACTTTTCCAGATCTTTAATTACCGAAGTTTCAGATACTTTTTCAAATTTCTCGCCCCAGTGATCAAGCCAGCCTGGATAATATTCGGCCACCATATAAGGGCCTTTTCCGTCGTTGAATTGATTGATGAGTTTTTTTAGATTTTTGGTATCACCCTCGCCGTTGGCAGTTGGCAAAGCCCCGCTGATTACACCGCCCTGAAATAACCAATCGCCATCCGAAGTAAACAATGGCACATCAACGCCTGCTTTTAGCAGCAGATCCTTTATGGCCGCGCTGTAAATTTTGTGATCGGCAAGCGGCACATCTTTACGCTGGGCTACATATGATCCAAATTCATTTTCGGCCTGTACCATAATAATTGGCCCGCCATGGGTAATTTGCAAATCCTTAACCTGGCCCATTAAATGGTTAATGTAGGTTTTGCATGAATCCAAAAAGCGGTCGTTCTTACTGCGAATAACCAATTGTTTATCGTTTTGAAGCCACCACGGATAACCACCAAACTCCCACTCGGCGCAGGCGTAAGGGCCTGGTCTTAATATTACCATTAAGCCCTCCTGTTGCGCCGTTTTTATGAACTCACGTATATCGCGGTTATCTGTTTTAAAATCCCAAACACCCGGACTAACCTCATGATGATTCCAGAAAACGTAGGTAGCAACCGCGTTCATGCCCATTGCCCTAAGCATTTGTAAACGTTGTTTCCAGTATGCTTTAGGGATTCGGGCAAAATGCATTTCGCCCGAATGGATCTGGATAGGTTTTCCGTCGTAAATAAAATTGCCATCAGCAATTTTAAAAGTGTGTTTCGCCTGACTAAAAACCTGTGAAGTAATAAAGGTTAGCAGTAATAAAGAGAGTAGTGTTTTTTTCATTTGCGTTTTTAAGCGTTTATTATGATAAAGCCGGCAGATATGCCTATCATAATATTTATGAACTTCTAAGTTATCAACCTAAAATAGCAACACCTAATTTCGGGCTCTATAAATTCAACGCAAACGTTTGCCAAGCGCAAAAATTTAAACTTCAAGTTTTTGCAGGCTGGCTTTTTCCCTTAGCTTATCAATAGCCCGGTTTCTTAGCTGCCTCACCCGCTCGGCACTAACGCCAAGCCTACTTCCGATTTCAGGAGCGGAGAGTTCGCTGTGCCCATCAAGCCCATAATGATAGAATATAACTGATCGCTCGGCCGTGTTTAGCTTGCCAAGTAACTCATCAAGTTGTTGTTTCAATTGAGAAGCTTCCAGAAAACTTTCAACTCCGGGTTCATCGCTGTTTAGGCGATCGAGTAAGCTATACCCGTCGTCGCCAGTTGTATCCGCCTTATCATATGAATGTGTAAAGGGGGCTACATACAGCGCTTCTTTTACTTTCCATTCGGCAGTTTCCAAAAAATCGGCTATTTCATCCTGGGCAGGTAGCCGTTCCAACCGTTGTTCTAAAACGCCGGTTGCCCTGTTAACATGAACAATCATATCCACCTGGTTAGCAGGCAGGCGGATCATCCGGGTTTTATCGAGTAATGCCTCCATGATGCGCTGCCTGATCCACCATACGGCATACGAAATGAACTTGAAGCCACGTGTTTCGTCAAACCGTTTAGCGGCTTCAAGCAAGCCTAAATTACCCTCACTAATCAGGTCGCCCATGGGCATGCCCTGGTGCTGATATTTTTTTGCCACCGAAACCACAAAACGCAGGTTAGCCTTTACAAGCTTATGCAAAGCCGATAAGTCGCCCTGCCTGATCTTTCCGGCTAATACAACTTCTTCCTCTGCATTAATTGTAGGCTCACGGGCAATGTCGCTGAAATACATCTCCAGCGAAGCAGCATCACGGGCGGTGATGGATTGGGTAATATTCAGGTCTCTCATTACAACCCTCGTTTAGCTCACAGTTGCAGTATTGCTATTATTCTTGTAAACCGGATCCAGATGCAGCAGCATGTCTGTAGTCATGGCCGCAAGATCATATTTCGGTAACCAGTTCCAATCGCGCGTCGCTGCATTGTCATCAACACCAGCCGGCCATGAGTTCGCGATAGACTGACGCTTATCGGCATCATAACTGATGGTAAAATCAGGTAAATGTTTTTGCAATTCGGTTGCAAGCTCAGCAGGTGTGAAACTTAAAGCGCCGATATTATAGGCACCACGTTCTTTCAGCGCTTCGGCCGGAGCACCCATCAGTTCAAGGGTTGCCCTCACGGCATCGTCCATGTACATCATAGGCAATGCAGTGTCGGGATTAAGGTAGCAATTGTAGCTTCCGTTCTGCAAAGCTTCGTGGAATATCGCCACCGCATAGTCGGTAGTACCGCCACCGGCCGGGGCACTGTAGCTAATTAATCCGGGATAACGGATACTGCGTACGTCAAGTCCGTAGTGCTCCCGGTAATAAGCACACCATTGTTCGCCAGCCTCTTTACTAATGCCATAAACTGTTTGCGGATCAAGCAAAGCATCCTGCGGACTGATTTTGCGCGCTGTTGATGGCCCAAACACGGCAATGCTGCTTGGCCAAAACACTTTATCCAATTTATGATCTTTAGCCACCTCCAATATATTCAGCAGGCTTTGCATATTCAGGTGCCAGGCCTTTAGTGGGGCTTCTTCTCCTTTTGCAGATAAAGTGGCTGCGAGATGATAGATCTGAGTTACGCCATAGGTAACAATGAGGTTCTCCAGCTCATCTTTGTCCAATACATTAAGTTGATGGTATGGACGGTTTGATTCGGATATTGCAGCGGCATCATGCAGGTCGGTAGCGATAACCTGTTTTCTGCCGTAAACGTTTCTTAAGGCGGCAACCAGTTCAGTACCGATCTGCCCGCGGGCACCGGTAACAAGGATTACCGGCGATGGTTGATTTTTATCGTGTTCCATAGTATTATGATGTAAAATTGTATATTCACAATCTCATAATCCATACGGAACATAAAAATTGGTTTTTGAAACCGAAAATACAATTCAAAACAGGTTTTGAAACTTTTGATAAATATTTGACGATTATCTTTTAGTTTTTGTAACTCTTATGCTTGATCAACTCGACGATACCGATATCCGCATACTTCAATTGCTACAGGAAAATGCCCGCCTTACCGGTCAGGAAATAGGTTTAAAACTCAATAAAACCACTACTCCTATTAATAACCGCATCCGCTCGTTGCAGGAACGGGGCTATATAAAAAAATACGTGGCAGTACTTGATCATGAAAAACTGGAGCTTGATTTCATGACCTTTACCCACGTACAATTGAAAGACCATAGCCAGCACAGTTTAAGCCATTTTGAAAATGAGATCATTAAGCTTCCGGAAGTGTTAGAGTGCTATCACCTTACAGGCGATTTTGACTTTATTTTAAAGGTTACAGTAAAAGACCGTAAGGAATATCACGATTTTTTGATGAACAGGCTTTTTGCCATCATAGCTATTGGTAAGGTGGAAACTAAATTGGTGATGAAAGCGGCAAAAACGGAGACCGCACTGCCAATCAGAAAGCATTGAAATACAATTATTAAAAATAACTCTCCGTTGATGCGACAAGCGTAAGCAGTTCAAGCTTAGGTTCAACTTCTAAATCGCTGGCTTCGAGCTCGGTCGCAAATTTATGAAACGATGACAGGCTCTGTAAAACCTGGTGCGCTTCCTCATTCTCCAACTGATCAAAATGCATGAACGTTTTGCCATCGGGCAGCAACCATGCTGTATATTTAATACCGGGGTGGTTTAAGGTTTTTAATTCTTCAACAATGGCAGCGATGTTACGTTGATTGGTGGCCGCGAACTCCGGGCGTGTGGTGTATTGTACTCTTACTACTTTCATATTATAAAGCTAAAGCATACACCATGAATGCCAAACAGGCAAATGTGCCAACAAACGGGGGGATTTGCGCCATATTATAACCAGCAATAGCTCTCCCACAGTATTAATTTTCGAGCGGTGCTGTTTTTCATTGTCATTGCTATGTTTAAAATATATAGAAACATTTCTATGTGTTAATATTATTATACCTTTGTATTATTAAGCTGATTAAGTAATCAGTAAAACAAAATAATGGACAATAAAAAAATAGAGAAAATATCCAGGGCGTTAAGCGATGCGAACAGGATAGCTATTTTACAGCAGTTTAAAAAGAAGAAGGATTGCCTTTACTGCGCAGAGGTAAATGATTTGCTTGATCTTACACAGCCTTCTGTATCGCATCACTTAAAACAATTAGTCGATGCCGATTTACTTTTGCCACAAAAAGAAGGCCGCAACCTTAAGTACGTACTGAACCAGGAAGTACTTGACGAGTACATTGCCTGCTTGAACGAATTAAAAAATTAGGCATCAGTTTCTTGAAGTACATGTGACCTTTTGATCAAAAATATCGAAACTTTTAAATATTTAAATATTTATACCTATGAATAAATCAATTTACATTATGGCCCTGGGTGCGTTTGGCATCATAACTACCGAGTTTGGGGTTATCGGCATCCTCCCCGATCTGGTAAAAGAATTTCATATATCAATTGACACGGCCGGATGGTTGTTGAGTGCCTTTGCCTTAACAGTGGCACTTGCAGGCCCGTTTACCAATATGCTTACTGCACGCCTTAACCGTAAATTTGTAATGTGCCTTGTATTGGGAATCTTCGTAATCTCCAATCTGTTATCGGCCGTAGCGCCAAACTTTACCGTACTCATGATAGCCCGCATATTGCCCGCTTTTTTGCACCCGGTATTCTGGGCGGTGTCTATGACAGCGGCAGCAAAGCAGGCAGGCCCGAAAGATGCGCCTAAGGCTATTTCGATAGTTATGGCCGGGTTGAGTGTAGCTACCGTGCTTGGGGTGCCCCTTACTACCTATATGGCCGATTTGTTTAGCTGGAGAGCATCATTTATTGGATCAGCCGTTGTTAACTTGCTTGCATTTGGCGCGTTAACGCTTTTTGCCCCTTCAATGCCTGTTAATGACGAACAGGCAAGCCCTAAAAGTCAATTGCAATTGCTACGGAATGTTCATTTATGGGTTAAGTTACTGGCTTCAACCATCATCCTGGCGGGTATGTTTGCCACCTATGGCTACCTTGCAGAATATCTGGATAAGGTATCGCGCATGAGCGGAGCACAAATCAGTATTATGCTGCTGGTGTTTGGTGGCACAGGTATAGCCGGGAACTGGTTAATGGGCATTGCGCTAAGTAAAAACGTAACGCTTACTGTTCGCCTGTTTTTACTTTCTTTAGTTGCAACGCATATATTGGCCTATCAGTTTGGCGGATATTTTATTCCCATGGTCGTTATCCTTTCAGTATGGGGTTTTATACATACCGGGGGATTCCTTGCGGCCAACATACAACTTACACACGGTATCGAGGAGCCTGCGCTTGATTTTGTAAACAGCCTGCTTCCCTCCTTTTTTAATGCCGGTATAACGCTGGGTACTTTATTGGGTGGTTTTGTTATTGCGCATTATGGTATTCACCAGGTAATCTGGATGACAGTGCCGTTGCTTCTGCTTGCATTTAGCATGAGCTTTATTAAATCAAATGTTGGCCAGAAAGCTACCTCCACAACTATTGAAGAACTACAGGAACCAGAACCTGTACAGGTAGCTATTTGCGAATAAGAGATAAACTCTATTACTAAACTGTTGGAATATAAAAACAAAAAGTCCCTGGATTAACCCAGGGACTTTTTTATCGTCTTTAATTTTTGAAAAGTTTAATATTAAATACCGTGAAATAACTGCCCGGATTGCCGTTACCTACAATGTTTCCTAAAAATCCTATCGATACTACTTGTGGCGATGCAAGCGTAAAAGTAAAAGTTTTTACCTCTCTTGAATTTGGGCTTGTACTGCCTACGTTGGCACCGTTAAACAAATTCACATATCCTAAAGCTGTTGAAAGGTTTGCGAGAACAGGTATTCCGTTCCCTCCTGCAGCAGCAACGCAATAAACCGATGAATTTGATTGCACTTCTGAATACGCGTCAAAGGAAACAATATAATTTCCGGCCGGTAATGGTGACGATGTGGCCTGATAAACAATACCGTTAACCACAGGTGTATTATTCCATGTTTCCCAGTTAATAGTGCCCCCGCCATCGGAGCTGTAACCGCCGTTAGTGCCGTTATCCTTATTCTTAGCTGCTGCGTTGGTTATCCATGGCGCGGCAAGCGTTCCCCAGCGTCCGTCAAAAGTATTTCTTTGGAAAGGCCCGGTGTTGGTAAGGTAAATACTGGTTACATCTGCTTTAACACTATGATCCTGGAAGTCTACGTAAAAAGTATCAATAGCTGTTTTATTGGGTTTAAACGCCGTACGATAATTAATTACGTCACCTGCCTTAAATTTAGGCAACGATGTGCTTAAGCCCGTCGGCACCGAAGTGATCAATGTATCATGTTGTTTGTTTGAGACATCAGTGTATTTGATCTCCATAGAAAGCAAGCCGTCATCGGCGTTAACATCGGCCCAATTAATTAAAGCCGATCCGTCTGCCTGGAGCTCGGCTTTGGCTATGCCGCGGTTAATGAGCGAACTTTGATACAAACTGCCATACACATTTCCCGCCAGGGTAACTGGAATGGATACATGCCCTTCATTGTCATAGGTACGGATCTCAAAGGTCATGATACCTTCCGGCAAATTAGGTATAAACAATTTCGCGGTGTCAACCCCGCTGGTACGTTTCACCGGCGTATCTACCGAATCCTGCTTACTGTTCCAGTATACCCTGTATTTTACAATTTTAGGGTCGGATGTAAAAAGGCCGGTGAGTAATACACGGTTCCTGCCTGAAAACACCTGTACCGAATCCAGTTTGCCCGGATATATAATTGGCCCGTTGGGCTCATATTTCTTTTTGAAATCATCCATTTTAGTGCAGGAGCTTATGATGAAGGCTGCCAGCATCAACAGATAGTATGATGTTATTTTATATAATTTCATGATGATAATAAATTGATAAATGCATCGGTTTTACTACTTCCCAAACAGGGTAAACTCACTGATGCTCATAAAGTACGAGCCTGTCCAGTTTCGTAAACTCCTGATCCTGATGTACCTGTAAGCACTCAATCCAGCCGGAAAGTCAAAACCCCAGCCGTCATGCGCGTAGTTATAGTCGGCAGCTGTTTCTGTGCCCGATGGCGATCCTGATGGTTTTACCACGTTACAGGTTAATAATTTTGTCCATGAAGCATCAAGCGCGCCGTTCACATTTGGCGAGTTTGAGCCCCAGATTTCAAAATCCCTTAAATTTCCACGAACATAGTACACATTACCAATTTCAATGAAAGGATTCATGATAAAACGGCTGAACACACGTTGCTTGCCTAAATCTATGGTCACCATTTGTGGACTGCCGGCACTCTCAACCGTAAAGAGACAGTTAGGCCAGCCGCCGGTAAAGTTGCCGTCAAAAATCTTGGTTACATCAGTATATGAATACAGGTTGGTAGCATCACCAGGCAACACATAAGCCGACCAGTCAAGTTTAGAAAACTGCTCTTCATAAAACGGTGTAAGTTTCATAAACAGCGTATCTGACTTATTTAAAAATCTATCGCGCACAAAAAACGCGTACTTACGTTCAACGGCAGGTTGCCCCCTTACCGCTGCCTTTATCAAAACACTGTTGCTGTAGATGTTATCCATACCCTTTGGTTGTACATATTGGCCATTGTTGGCAGTATCAACCATTGGCACAATGGCAAGATTGTCTTTGGCTTCATTATCGCAAGTCACGTTAAAACCGCCAAAGGTTGCGGTTACCTTAAGAGATCTGTAGGCAAGTAAATAAGGTGGTGTTAATGGAGTTACAGTAACATTTACCGGTGCCGATGCCTTCTCGCTTGAGTTAATCGCATATAGTTTCACGACGTGCGCAAGCGTATCGCCAAAACCATCAACAGTTAATGTATTGGTGTAATGTGAGGCTATTACCTCGCGTGTTTTACCCGGCGAAGTTTCATAAACGGCTTTCACATAAAAAAGGTCATTATCGCCGGGCAAAGTATACGTTAAAGTAGCCTCGCCGTTAAGGTTTTGCACCTGTACGTTGCTAACAACTCCCGGTGCATTGTTATTGGTTATAGTTGGTTTATTGAGTGATTCCTGCTTGCAGCCAGCCATTACTATCATCAATAGTAACGTGCAGAAAGCAGCTTGTAATTTCCTTGTTTCCATGTTAATGTTTTTAATGTTCAACATATTGTTGCTCGCTTTTACCAGTTAGGGTTTTGTACCAGGTTTTGATTAACCAGCAGGTCATTTTCCTGTATCGGCCATAAATAATCGCGCGGGATCACAAAGTGCCTTGAAAATATGGTGCGTTCACGATAATACAACTCAGGCGAATTTTCATTTATCGACCAGCCGGTTACGTTGCCATTAAGCTCAACCCCTGCGGTTTTCCAGCGTAACAAATCCCAGAAACGATGCCCTTCAAAGCAAAGTTCTACGCCACGCTCACGCTGAATAATTGAGCGCATGCCGTCTTTTGTCGTATACTTTGTTGGGTTGATACTAAAGTTTGACCACGAATCCTGAACAGTAGGCAGCCCTGCCCTGGCCCTGATCCTGTTTACGTAGGTATAAACATCGGCTACCGGGCCTTGTGCTTCGTTTAATGCCTCTGCATAAAGCAGGTAAAGGTCAGAAAGGCGCATTTCGGGCCATGGATAGTTAATATAGGTAACCGTTGCCCATTCATAGTGCCAGTTAAGCGCTTTTTTCATGTAGAAACCGGCAATAGGTATAGGCGAAGATTGTCCAACTTCGGCTCCACGGGCTTTCATCCACCAGGTATCTTCGTCGGTTTTGGTTGGGCTGTTGGCCATGTACCATACACCACGGTCAAACCCAAGGTCGGCATAGTAGCGTGGCTCCCTGTCAAAGTTGAGCCTTGCGGTTGTTTCGCCTTCTTTAATATTAAAGCGTTCAGCGTGTGTCCCAACGCGCAATTCCGCTATGTTGCTAAAATCAAGCGTTTTATCTTCGTTGATAGGCACGCCGTTTTTTGTATAGAACATTTTGGCCATCTTTATGGTAGGGCCAAGCAGTGGGCGGTTTGCCGATTTGGCAGCATCAGCATTGTTAAAGTCATACTGACCTGCACACATTGACTGGAAAAAGGAATTATAGTTGATATTGTTATCAGCCGTCAAACCCCAGATCAGCTCATCGTTCCATTTCTCGCTCATGGCATTCCTGATACTCATCTGCGTCATGGTAGTTTCACTTAGCGGAATGGTTGGCGTAGGAAATGTATACAGGTGAATATTTTGAGATTCGCAAAAATCAATGGCCGCTTTGCAGGCGTCGGCGGCACGTTGCCATTTTTCGGCACTGTAGGTTGAATTAAACAGCTGTTCCCCGTCTTTATTTTTAAAGGAATTATAGTCGGGGTTGCCGTTAAACAACGGGCTCGCAGCAGTTACCAGCAATTTTGCTTTCATACTCAAAGCCGCAGCTTTAGTAACACGGCCCAGTTCACTTCCTTCATTGCGGATGGTTAAAGGTAATTTTGCTGCTGCAAGATCATACAAACCGGCAATATAGGTCACCACTTCATCAACGGGGCGACGTTTTACTCTAACCTGATCAATGGGCGCATCGATAGGCAGGTTTTTATCAATAATGGGTATCGGCCCGTAAGCACGGAACAACTGGAAATGGTAAAACGCCTTTAAAAACTGTGCTTCGGCAATCCAGCGTTCACGGGTATCAATGTCAAGATCCCTTACTTTGGTTTGATCGCTTACGTTTTCAATAAAAACATTACAATCGCGGATAGCTTTATAATTTGCCGCTGCATCCCTGGTGCCATTCATATAGTTGGCAATCGGGTCTGATGAGTTTTGAAAGCCCCTTGGTAGTTGCAGTACGTTTGTAGACCGGATGTGATTTGCAGGGTCTTCTACCCAAACTTCGTCGCTGGCGGTCAAGCCTACGTTGTAGGTTGGGTCAGTTTCTGTTGGCAGGTATGAGTAGCAGGTAAACAGGTACTTTTCTGCTTCGGTTTTTGAAACAAAGGCATTGGCTATTGTTGATACGTTATCAGGAACAACATCCAAAAATGATTTTTTACAGGATGATACCGGCACAATCATTATTAAGGTCACCATGATAAGGGCGATATTTCCTTTAGGCGTGCTGCTTAATACTGAATGCTTAATTTTTTGTATAAAATTAGTTTTCATATAACTGATTTTGAAAGCTTTTAAAATTCTACCCTTAGGCCCACGTTAAATACTTTTTGAATTGGATAGCCCAATCCTGACGTTCCCATTTCCGGGTCCCAAAGTTTAAAGCTGCTTAAGGTTAGCAGGTTCAAACCGTTCAGGTAAATACGCGCGCTGTTTAAGTGCAGGCCTTTAAGCTGGCTTTTGTTGAAATTGTAACCCAACTCTGCCGATTTAAGGCGAACAAAGGATCCATTTCGTAGCCACCATGTTGAAGTTTGAGTATTGTTTCCCTGTATCTGGGTGCTTAAGCGCGGCCAGAAAGCGTACGGGTTGCGATTATCTTCCGACCAGTGGTCATTAGCTATGGTGCTTAACAGGCCACTTTGGTTACCAGAATTAAGTCCGTTGGTTTGCAAGCCATTTATCAGGTAAAAAGGCGAAATATCTGCAGAATTAATCACAAAAGATGAGCGTGCAGAACCCTGAAAAAATGCACTGATATCGAAGTTTTTATAGCCAAAAGAAAAGCCGAAACCATAGATAATCTCCGGCACAATCGGGTAACCGATAGGTACAACATCCGAGCTGGATATTTTGCCATCACCATTCATGTCGCGGTATTTGATATCACCGGCTTTGTAGTCGCCAAAGCTTTGTACTGGCGAGTTGGCAACATCTTTATCATCAATAAATAAGCGCTCGGCAATAAGACCGTAAATCTGGCTTAAAGAGTTGCCAACTTTGCTCAGATATTTAAGATTATCGCCATAAATAGGCTCCTCATTTTTTAACAATTTACTTTTAGAATAGGTAAGCGTACCGCGTGATTGGACCCAAAAGGAGTTGTTGAAGCTCTTTTTATAATCCATAGCGATATCAATACCCCTGCTTGATGACTTACCGGCGTTTGAGGATATATTGGCCTGTAAACCCATCGAAGTAGGTATAGTGCTACGCACCATCAGGATATTATCGCGCTTTTGCTGATAGGCATCTACGGTTAAGGTGAAGTTTTTAGCCACCGTTAAATCCATACCAATATTGGTTTGCCTTGATTGTTCCCAGGTGATATTCTGGTTTTCATAACGATAGGTTACTACCCCAGGCCTGCTATAGTTATAATTAGTACCAAACTGGCCATTTGAACCGTTGTTTAAGTTAACATCCGACAGATAAAAGAAACGGTCTGTTGCTGAACCTATCTGGTCATTACCTACTAAACCATAGGTAAACCTGAATTTCAAGTTGTCGATGGTTGATAGTAAAGGCTCAAAAAATTTCTCATTTGAAACAACCCAACCCGCGCCCACAGAAGGGAAGAAACCAAAACGGTGGTTGCTTGCAAAACGCTCAGAACCGTTATAACCGAAGTTGAACTCAACCAGGTAGCGGTTATCATAACCATAGGTAAACCTGCCGGATACACCCTGGTTACGCGATGGCAGCGACAGTTGAAGAGTTGGCGCATTGCCGGTAAGAAAATTACGCATAGTACCTATCAACAACCCACTAACAGCGTGTTTTTGGCCGAATGTGCGATTGTAATTTACTGCTGTTTCGATGTAGGTAATGGAGTTGGAAATATTTGCTGCCGGATTTTGATTGTAGGTAAGATATTCGGTTGGCGTTGGGCCTATGCTTCCCGACGAACCGTCGTTAAGCAGCGTTAACCCATTGAATTGCCCGTTAAGTATATTTGACTGGTAGTAATAAGGACTATATTGACGCGAAACTGTGAAGTATGAATATCGCGTGGTATACGCCATGGCACGTGCCGACAGGCCCTGAGTAATAAAATCAAGCTTTTGGCTTAAATTTAATTGCGCGGTTAAAGTACTGGTATTTGAACTTTGAAAACCAGACAAAGACTGCGCATAAGGGTTTACGTACAATCCGCCGCTTGGGATAATGGCATTACCAAAAAGCGGGTGATTTACGTAAGGAAGCAAATTGCCTGGGTAAATGGCCGGAAACGCAACTGGGTTGCTCCAAAGGGCATTCAAAAAAGTAAAACCGCCGCCGCCAACAGGCCCATGATAGCTATCAAACTGACCTTTTAAACTTACAACAGCCTCGGTGGTTTTTGTAAGATTTAAAGTGGTATTTGATAAAATAGAATATGATTGCAGTTTAATATTATTGCTAAAATTATTCAGGCTGTTTTCAGCGAGGTTGCCATTATCTATATTATAGGTCATGGCCAGGTAGTACTTGGCTTTTTCCGATCCACCGCTGGCGTTCATGTTGAAGCGCTGATTGCTGGTTTTGTTTTTTATCAACTGTTTGATCCAGTTGTTATTAGGGTAAAGCAGCGGATCATCGCCTTTAGCCGTATGATCTATTTTGTTTTGAGAATAAGGTAAAGCGCCAAGCGGGTTACGGGTTAACACGGCTTCGTTGGCCAATGTCATGTAGGTGATGTTGTCAGCAAGATCAATGTTTTTAATATTTGACGAAGTTGAATTTTCACCGCGAATATTAAACTTAACAGCGCCAACATCCCCACGCTTGGTAGTTACCAGGATTACGCCATTGGCACCCCTCGCACCATATAACGATGAAGCGGTAGCATCCTTTAGTACCGAAAAACCCGAGATATCATCCGGCTGAAGTCTCGCCAGATCGGTAGTACCTGATTCTATACCGTCGATCAATATCAACGGGTCAACTTTACCTGCACCAAAAGTGCCTACACCCCTGATAAAGAACTGGGCATTATCAGCACCCGGTTCACCGCTTCGCTGATAGGAGATCATGCCGGGCACAACACCCGCAAGCATGGTGGTAAGGTTACTTGACGGACCTTTTAGTTGTTTTGGGTTTACTGTTGTGATTGAGCTTACCAGACTTGTTTTTTTTTGAGTGCCGTAAGCAACAACGGCAACTTCTTCAAGTGCGTTTTTGTCGGCCCCCATTTGTACGTCAATTTTATAAACGCCCGCCGCTGATAAGGGATAATTTGAAAGGTCAAACTCCTGTGATTTTGAGCCTACAAACGAAAAAACGATGATTGAGCTCCCTCCTTCTTTTAAATTAAGGGTGTACCGACCATCCACGTCAGATTGTGTGCCATTCATGGTTCCTTTAACTTTAACACTTACGCCCGGTAAAGTGAGGCCCTTATCATCGGTGACAACGCCCTGAACTTTTTTGGGTACGACAGCTTTTGCCGGTTCTTTTTTCTGTGGGGCTACAACAGGTACAGGTTCGTTTTTTTCAATTACTATGAGCTGGTCACGCACTACATAGTTGAGGTCCTTCCCTTTTAAAAGCACGCCGAATACTTCTTTTAACTCGGCTTTCTTAAAATCTACGGAAACAAGCTCTTTGTCATTCAACAAATTGTTACTGTAAAAAACAGTCAGGCCAGTTTGCTTTTTGATTGATTTAAATACTTCAGCTAAACCGATGTTAGCCTTTTTGAGTGTTATTGGCCCCGTTGCCTGTGCCTGTACAGCACTGTACCGGGTTACCAATAAAAGAAAAATAAAGGGCAGTATAAGCCGCCGGCTGAATAAAATTCTCTCCATATTATTGGGTTTATGATTTGGTTTTCTTTAAGACCGCATCCTGACGAAACGGGTGAACGGGAACAGGAAAAAATGTATTTTTTTTATTACATAGGCGTCAATTATCAATAATTCAATGAGTTATAGTTGAATGAAATTCAATTATTAAGGCAAGGGCTTCCCAATCTGATTAAAAAACCAGGCATTAAATGCTACAGAAAACAAGTGGTGAATTAACTGAGGCTGCTAAACTACCTGATGTGCAAAACTCCTTCCCTCAAAACGGCGGTAACACCGGCAGATGCCTTGATATTCTGAATAAAAACATCAACCGGTTTATTCTTTTGAATAGCGCCGCTAAAAGCTTCATCGGCCTTGGCCGGATCATCAAAAACAACTTTGACATCAAACCACCGAAGCAGTACATCACTTATATCATGGAGTTTGGTATCGTGGAAATAATAAATATCGTTCATCCAGGCCAGTTCAACCGCAGAATCAAAAGGTTGCGAGGTAAATCCTGTAACCGGCGTGTAAACAGCCTGATAGCCTGGCTGTAAAAGCATTTTTCGTTTATCCTGGCCGCTTGTTGATACCGAACCCTCCACCAATGAAGTCACTGTTTTATCGGTCTGATAAGTGTTTACATTAAACTCGGTACCTAAAACCCTTACATCAGTTTGGTCTGTATGTACAATGAATGGTCGGGCGGCGTTTTTAGCTACTTTAAAAAAGGCTTCCCCGGTCAAATATACCTCCCTCGTTTTACCTGAAAATGCAAAAGGAAAGCGCAGGCTTGATACTGAATTTAACCAAACCTCGGTACCATCTGATAGTACTATCCGGTAATTTAATTTTGAAGGAATAACAAGCGTACTCCATTCAGCCGTTTTATTATTATCAAGCTGATAACTTAACCCGTTAGCTCCTTTCTTTAAATGCGCGAAAGGTACATTAATCATCTTTTTGCTTGTATCCGAAAGATCGATATGTTGTCCGTTAGCCATCCGGAGTTCGATGGCCGGAGCTTTGATATCCCTTTTTGCAGCAACAGTCTCATTAACGGGCATTTTTCGCCAGTAATACCCGGCAGTAAAAGCAATACATAACAAAGCAGCCATAGATAGCCATTTTGTGATCTGTATCCGACGGGTGTTGATCGGCCTAACTTGTTTTATTTCCGTCTCAATTTTATCCCAGGCTTTATTTTCATCAATATTGTCAAAAAAGCCTTGAGCTTTATCTGAAGATAGTTTCTGCTGCATTTCATCCCACAGCTGCTTAACCTGGGGATCATTTTGTATAGCCTCGTTAAGCAAACGGCTTTCTTCCTCGCTTATCGTGCCCGCTATTTGCTCAATTATTAGTTCCTGAAAATACGCTTTATTGTATGTCATTATTTGTAAGACCTCATTATGGATAAATGGGTGAACTTATTTGGCACTTTTTAACCCCTCTTTTAAAGTTTTTATGGCCAGTTTCAAATGAGTTTTCAAAGAGTTTATGCTGATACCCATTTCAAGGGCTGCATCCTTATATTTTTTATTTTCATAATGCACCAGGGTAAAAGCCTGCATCCGCTGCATTGACAGGTCTGCCAGCATTTTCTCCGGGTAAATCTGGGGTACAGGCGTTTCTTCCTCCTCTACCTCTGTAAGCGTATATTTATAGTCAACCAATTTCTTTTGCGTGCGTGTTTCGCTTTCAACTTTTTTCAGGCAGCGGTTACGTATTGCCGTAGTTAAATATGCTTTTAATGACGAATTAATATTGGTAAATAATTGCTTTTCCCAAAGATCAACAAAAAAACCCTGAACAGTGTCTTCAGCTTCCATTTCGTCCTGTAAGATGTAGAAAGCTGATACATTAAGCAACTTGTAGTATTTTTTAAATACTGCTTCAAAGGCCTCCTTGTCCCCTGCCTTTAATTGCTCAATAATTTGAGAATCGTTCAAAATTTCCATGAATTGGTCTTAATCGGTTTATAACTAAATAGGTTGGACTATCTAAAGAAAGCTAAATGTAAAAACTTTTATTGTCAAAACAACAATTATTAAAAAAATATTAGGAATCTCTGTATTTATCAAATAAAGGTTAACTAACGAATCAATTCAGTCGTGTTTTGCCCGTGCGCAGGGAAAGACTATAGCACAAAAAGGAGTAAAAACTCGCGCTTGTAAAATAATACAGCGTTTAGATGGAGATACATAAAAAGCAATCGATAACAGCTGTAATTAATGTAATAAAAACAATTAAATATGAAAAAACGGATCTCAAGCACACTCAGATTTGAAAGAAGAGTATTAATGTTTATGAGCCTATTTTATTTAATTATCAGAAATCACTTTGCTGAAGGGCAACCGGGCCAATTAGTCCCGATTTTAATAATGGAGAATCTTTCGTGTAGAATTTATGAGTAGTAAACGTGAACCTTTTGCTTTTCCTGGGCATACCCTTTATTAACCATTCGGGCCATGCACCATCATTCTGAATCCCGTCGTCAGGCAACTTTTCGTCGCCAATTAACCTGTTAGGCCAGAGGTTTGCCACTTCTATTTCCAATTGGTTATATCTTTTTAAATCAGCGGCGCTAATGTCGATGCGCCAGGGTGCAGTCCATAATATGCCTACAATTTTTCCATTTACCTTTACCCTTGCCATATTATTTACTTCGCCCAGATCAAGGCTGATCTTTTTGTTTTTTTGCTGCAATATGCTCGCGGGCAACTCAAATGTTTTATGATATAGCGCGATGCCCGAATAGTATCTGATGCCATCTTCAGGACGTAGGGTCCAATCCCTTAGCTCATCAAACTTAACAGACTCAGGCCCTCCCCACTTAGGGTCAAAACTTACCTGCCACGATCCGCTTAACTTCTTTATCGTTTTGTATTCTGCAAAATTTTTATGGTTTGCTGCAGCAGATACAGCCCTGGTGAACACCAAAAAATAACTTTGATATGGTTCAAATTTCAACGGTACGGAAATAAGCGCACCATTTCTTGAGTACTCAGAAAGTACCCTAAGCTTAGCTGTCATAGGGTCCCAAAGTTGTATAGTGCTGTTAGCGCTTCGGAATGTCGCTGTGGTAGCAACCTGCTGATCAGTTCTGTTGGATATAAAATATACGTCATCATCACCAACTACACGATGGGTATATCGTAAGTGCCCGTTGGCAGTGAAATCCTGTTGAATATTCATTTTGTTGAGGATGCTGACAGTAAGGTCATATGCCGGATAGAGGTTGTCAACGTTTTTATTCAAATCACCTCCCCATATAACTATTCCTTTTCCAAACCGATGTTCTGTCTGTTGATCCGGTTCCTGTAAACTACCCCACAGTCTTTTTGCCATAGCGGTAAGCTCCTCATCACATGTAGGATAGTTGGAAAGGCCGGGAGATTTTAAAGGAGGCGAACCAACAACCACCGCACCTTCATTTACCAATTCGGTAATTTTTTGCAACAGCGCCGACGTCATAGTTTTCACAGCCGGTAAAACAAGTAAGCTATAACTTGCACCTCCCGGAAACACGATCCGTCCGTTTCGTACGGTGGCCTTATAAAGTTGCCCTGGTGAACAGCCATCAAAATTATAACCTTTTCTGTCAGGAATTACTGCATCTCCATCCATCGCCGATGATGGCGGTCTGAATACGTGCGGAGATCCTTCGGGGGTAAGATAGAGTACATCGGCCACCGCCCGTCCCTGCTGCAACAGATATTGGCAGCGCGATACATAGTCATGATATCCGCTTACCATTGGCCACCAAGTCTGGTTTCTGTCCCAATGCACACCGTAAGGCCCCATTGTTGCGCCAGGTTTTAAAGAATCGGCCAGAAATTGATTTTGGAAAGTGTGGTAAACAAAACGGTTAATGCCGGCAGCAAATGCCCAGTCACCCTGGTTTTTCATCGAGCCAGGGTATTGTTTCCACATATCATCCTGAGCAGTAAAGGCCTCGGCTGGAATTAATGATTTTCCATTTACATGCCCTATAGAAGTAGCTTCCATACAGCTGAACGATGAGTTAAAGCCATATCCCTTGCTCCAGAACTCGCACATAGGGACATCCGCGATATTGCCCAATTCAAGATCTGCCGTCGGGTTCATATCATAAGGTTCGATTGATAATTTAAGCCCGAGTTTATGTGCATAGCGTTTCACATAGCCCGCGTGGTTTTCTAAAACCAATTCCTGTGCGGTTTGCCGCAAATCCCACAAAAAACGTTCGCTTACTTCATTGCTTTCAACTACATTCCCCCCATAAACCGGGTAATAAGGTAAGGGATCATAACCTCTTCGTTTTATAAATTCGGCCCTGAAGTTTCCCGTCCAGTTTTGTGCCCCCATCTCCCAACTGTCAATATGCAATCTTTTTAAGCCTCCCGGTGAAACAACATCCGGCGTTCCGGTTTTTTGCAGGAGCTTGCCAATGTAATTTTCCAAATGCGCATGTAATGCTACTGTATCAAACTTATCTGCTTCAAAGCCGAGGCCGGGCACAGGTGCCGGACGGGTAATAGCGCCGTTGTTGCGTTTACCGAGGCGCATGATTGTCCAGCTCCCTTTTGGAGCACTCCAATCAAGCGTGCCATCTGCATGTAGCTTACCCGTTAAATCAATGATCTTGCTTTTTTCGATTATAGTATTTTTGGCAGCTTCCGGATATGTGGCCAAGTATGGAAGATATTGTTTTACGCCTTTTACTGATGAATAGGGAGCGCGGTAATACAAAGCTTTTTCATCTATATCAGCTAATTTGGATGGGATTGCTTCGGGTGTAGGATATGCAATTACGGCAACATCTTCATAAAAATCATTCCATTGCTTTTTTAATTCAGGAGTAAACGCGCCTTCTCCAAAATAAGGGGCTTTGGGTTGCGGAAGGGATAGTTTAATCTGTTGCGCTGTTCCTCCTTTTACAACAATGGTACTGCTTACTAAATGCTGCATTGATTGAGATATGGGCACCCAGGGGCCACCGCTACCAGTCCACCCAGGTCCTATGCCAAGGGTTATTTCAATACCCAGGCGTTTGGCTTCCTTCACTGCGTGAGCAAACATATTTTGCCACTCTTCGCTTAAAAAATCAACGGAACCGCGCGGGATGCCAACGTTTACCTCTAAAAAGATAAGATTGCTAATGCCTGCTTTTCTCATGGATTCGAGATCGGCCGTAATTGATTTCGCCGACATATTTCCATCCATAAAATACCAATATACACCTGGTTTTGCGCTATCGGGCGGATTAAGAAAGCCCATTTTTAATTTGCTCACCTGTGCCTGGGACACAAACTGAAAACATAAAAGGCCGATAAGCCAGATGGTGGAAAGTCTGTACATTTTAAAAGGTAAATAAACTATGGGTAATTCAAATCTATCTTAATTACGTTTTATTTAACAGCACTTATTTGATATTTGATTTGTAGTTTTTGATTTGACAAAAACTGAAGAAAAGCTACCGCATTTCTTACTTGATTTAATCAATTTTTTGTTTTTAATTTTGTATCGATGATGAACAGCTTACAATTTAAACTTCATAACGGGCAGCTTGAAGAGCTAAGGGATGAACCTGCAAGCTTATTAAAGTTCCTGAATGTTTTATTTGAGCCTTTTTCAGCAAACTACGAACAGCTTAAATACGCGCTTGAGCGTGAGTTCAGACCCGAGGGGTCGCCCGAAGTACTCCGTTTAAATTTTGACCGGATCAAATTTGATCAGCAGGCAGGCCATGGAAGTTTCCGCATCGTATTGGATGTCAATTACTCCTTTGGCTGCGAAGATGTTGTAACCTACAAAAAAGATCAAACCTCGGAGTGGACTTTCATTGTTGATCATAAGCTATTGATTGCAAGCTTCTTCAGTTCGCCATACATCGATAGCCGCTCAACTGCCGACGAATTTTAGTTGCATGCAACAATCTGAAGCCATATCGCTGATTCAAAAAGGCTTAACAAGCGATCATCCTCAACATTGGGCCGATCTGGGCTGTGGTAGCGGTACCTTTACCATTGCCCTCGCAAGCCTTCTCCCCCAGGAAAGTCACATTACAGCTATCGACAAAAGCAACCAACACTTGCCGGCCTTTAGTGATGGTATCAAAATAGATTTTATTAAAGCTGATTTTGTAAACGAACCAATAGCTGTCAATCTATTAGATGGTATTCTGATGGCAAACTCTTTTCATTTTGTAGCAAACAAGACCAAACTGATCAACCAGTTAGAACATACCTTTAAAGGTAATCCCCGGTTCCTGATTGTAGAATATGATGCCACTAAGGCCAATCCATGGGTTCCGTATCCTATATCCTATCAAAAACTAAATCACGAATTTAGTCAGTTAGGATATCAAATAGATAAGTTGGCAGAAATGCCCTCAAGATTTGGAGGCGTGATTTATTCTGCACTTGCTTTCAAATAGGAATTTCTTTGCGATAAGGCTCTATCGATTTGTGACCCGGTTATTATTGATTTTAACGCCCTTACAATCTTTTAAGCTGATCAGTTTATGGATGTCTTTAATATTGCCTGATGATGTTATCTGATTACCAATAATTGTTATCCCGCCAGCACTTGACGCATCAAAAAAACGGGTGCCTTTTATAGTGGCTTTATTACTTGTTATTTTAATGCCGGTATGAACAGGTTTTGGAGATGTTACTTTATTTTCCGGCAATAAACCAATCACAGGCCCACCACACTCAAAAAAGGCATTGTTCCTGATGGTAACGTCCTTCACCGCGCCAGATTCGTACCAACTTGAAGCATCGTCGTTAATCATGATGGCGCTGTTATGAGTGCGGTTAACTATATTATTTTCAATAAGTACTTTTCTTCTTGTAGTAACCAGGATCCCTCTTGTCGGGATCTTTTCAATGGTGTTATTATGGATCCAAACTTCGGGGGTGGCCGTAATATTTTCAACCACGTCACCGGTTTCCATAGCAGCTTGTACTGGCTTACTCAGGGTTAGCAGAAACTCTTTATTGTTCAATTTTTTGACATTGGTCAATTTATTACTTTGATAAGTAAGCAAACTTGCCGGATGTACAAGGCCAATGCTGTCACCGGTCGAAAACGCGTCAAAGCCATAAGTTTGGTCGTGCATGAACTTAACTTTAACCTGGGTTGGCGAAAGCTTTTCCGTTATCTTTAAAAAGGTGCCGTGTACGTTAATGGCATCATCATTGGCTCCCGACAGGTATGAATTGGCAATTTCTATTTTGCCGCTGCAGCCCGAAAAATGTAAGATATCGGCCCAAGCAGCACAAGTACGGCCATCTCTGGCCTTTACTACAACATGATTAAAATTCAAATCTTTACTAAACTGGCTTACCACGCCCATGCCATGCATAAAGTAAATACGGATGTGATCTAAACTAACATTGGTGCTTTTTTGTATAAATAAACCGGCACAATCACGCGTAACGTCCCGGTTTTGATATATCATGCCTTCTTTAAACCCGGGATTCTGTTTAAAAAATATCCGGATCTGATGTGCATTGAGAGCGGCATACTTCAGGTTTTGCTGCGGAATATCCAGCCTTTCCAGCACGCGTGTTGCGGGATCATATTGCTGCCAGTATGAATCGGGCTGATAACGCCAGCCCTCGCCTATCCAGGTTAATGTGCTATCCTTAATGCTATATTCTGATTCGGCATTAACTATTGCATCCGCATGGTTTTCCGTTAACGCCTTGATCTTGAATTCTGAGACCGTTGGCCGGTGATAATCGAAATTCAACCCACTCAACCTGATATTTCTGCTATGATTAATAAAAGTTTCGATCATTTTACCCCTTAAATTAATCAGCGAGGTATTGCCTGTTATATTTACAAACCGGCTGCTATCAACCATGAGTGCAATTGCTTTTAATCCATACGGAACATCATTGGTATTGGAGATCTGAAGCTGTGTTTTGAAAGCGCCGTCAGGAAAAAAATCATATTTACCGGTAGCGAAAGTGATGGTAACCGGATTCTCTTTTGTTCCATGCGCTACAATTGACAGTGTTTCGTGAAATTGACCGGGTGCCAATACTTTTACATTGTCCCCTGCCGATAAAATAAGCTTATTAACGCCATTAAACGTTTTCCATGGTTTTGTAGCGGTAAGGCCTGCATTGTTGTCATTGCCCTTAACAGGGTCGATGTAATAGGTTTTATGACCAGGAGAAATATGCCTGGCCGATAATGCCAAATATTCAACAGGCTTATCCTGAGCTTTTAACAAATGGCATATCATTAACAAGCCCGAAAGCAACAAGTATTTTGCTGTAAAGTTTCTCATGGTATATATCAGGTTACTAATATATAGTGTAGATGTCATAACATTTACACACAGCTTTCACAAAATAAAAATGTGGTTTAGTTGCCTACAGGATAAAAATAAAAAGAAGGGATACCGCTGCGCCACTGAAGTGAGGGTACAACGATCTCAGGAACTTCAGCGCGATGGTAATCTGGTTTTCTACCGTACGCTTGGAAATATTCAGCCTTTCCGCTATTTCGTCGTTGCTCAGGTTCTCTACCCGGCTAAGCCAAAAAATTTCCTGGCAGCGGCGCGGCAATTGTTTAAGTACGTTAGTTAACTCAGTTTGCAGGTCTTCATATCCAAGCTTAACGTCGGCCTCACTAACTAAAGCAAGTGCAGGTTGTTCCGGTATTTGCTCATAAAATTCAACCTTTTCAGCAGCTATTGCCCGAAGCTGTTTGTATACGTGATACCTTGCGGTCACCAGTATATACTTCTGAAAATCGATAATCTTTGAGCTATGTCTTTTTTGCCACAGTGCCACAAAAACATCGTGAACAATCTCCTCGGCAGCGGTATCATCCTTCAAATACTTTTTGGCCGTTTGATAAAGTTTATGCCAATACCTATTGTACAGGACTACAAAAGCCCTGGAACTATCTGAGACAACAGCCTCCCATAATTCGTTGTCAGTAAGTTTATTGGTCATGATTGGTGCGTTAAAAATAAAAATTATTTATCATTTGTAACCGCAGCTGTTACATAAATTTAAATTGATACTTTTTTTTCTAAAGTATGTGTGTTAGCGTTTTCAGAAGCACACTATATATACAACGGCCTCAATCTCATACGGCCTAACCAATAATGACAACCGAAGAATACATCAAACTGTACGAAAAGTTTAATGCCGGCCAATGTACCCCTGAGGAGGAAAAACGCCTTATGGAATTTGAGGATGACTTCAGGTTTCATGAAACTGAAAGCAGCTTACCTCTTAATACTAAAAACAGGCAGAAACGTTCGGCAATATATGCGCGCATCCGTGCAACATTAAATCCTAAAGCTCAAAACAGAAACTATCGCAGGATGTGGGGTTGGGCGGCTGCAGCTGCGGTTGTCCTGCTGGTTTCAGCCATCTTCATTTTCCAGACCAAACAGCCGCAAAATAATATTGCGGCCAGCAGGCCACTTGTTAAGCCAATAAAGCCCGGCAGAAATACTGCTATCCTCACGCTGGCCAACGGATCAAACATAACGCTGGACGATGCAAAAAATGGTGTATTAGCCAAATCGGGTAAAACATCGGTTAAAAAGCTGGCCAACGGACTCATAGCTTACAGCAATGAAGGTTCGGCACAACCCGCAGGCGAACCGGCGAAAAATGTGGTAACGGTACCAAGAGGCGGAAAATATTCTATACAGCTACCCGATGGTACGATGGTTTGGCTTAATTCATCATCGTCTTTATCATATCCCGTGGCATTTACTGGGGCCGACAGAAGCGTAACCCTAACCGGGGAAGCCTATTTTGAGGTAACTAAAAATAAACATCTTCCTTTTATTGTGCATGCCAATGGTGCTGACGTGAAAGTGCTGGGTACTCATTTTAATGTTACAGCGTACGAAGATGAAAAAGACATCAAAGCAACTTTGCTTGAAGGTTCGGTAAGCCTATCTAATAATAAAACATCCACATTGTTGATACCGGGCCAGCAGGGTATTGCCGGGCCCGATCAACAGATTACCACTAAAACAGTAAATGTAAACCAGGTTATTGCCTGGAAAACCGGCTACTTTATTTTCAGGGACGATGATATCCAGAGCATCATGAGAAAGATCTCACGTTGGTACGATGTTGAGGTTGAATACCAGGGCAATGTTACGCGCAAAACCTTTGGCGGCATATACTCCATGAATAAAGATATCAATGAATTATTGAAGGGACTTGAATTAACTGGATTAATACACTTTAAAATTGAAGAAAGGAGGATAATCGTAATGAATTAACAAGTACTTACGATTATCTGGTAAAAGACCGGAGGCGTTGGCCCGCCCCCGGTGTAGTGCCAGGTAATCAATGATCAATTGAGCGACAACCAATTATTAATTAAAACCTAACATTCAAATGTATAAAATATTTACTGAATCAAAGTTCAGGCGGCATCACTATGCCCTGCTCAAAATTATCCGGATTATGAAATTATCGTGTGCCCTGATTATGCTGGTCATAATGCAGGTGAGTGCCACTACTTACGCGCAGAAGGTAAGCGTTGACGTAAAACGAGTGCCGCTTGAAGATGTGCTTTTTAATTTACAGCAACAAAGCGGTTACGATTTTATTTACAGCGCCGACCTTCTGAAAAATACGGCTCCAGTATCACTCTCAATCAAAAACACCAGTATTGATAAAGCGCTGGATAAGCTTTTTGCCGATTTGCCGCTAATGTACCTCATCAACAAAAAGACAATAACTATAAAAATAAGGCCCGAGCCCGAAGCTCCAGTGACTATACCCGTAAAAGGTAAAATTGTTGATGAAAAGGGCTTGCCGATACCGGGAGTCAACATACAGATAAAGGGTACCGCTACGGGTACCACCAGTAAAAGCGATGGTTCTTATAGCATCAGTGTTCCCGATGGCAATGCTGTATTAATTTTCAGCTTCGTAGATTTCGTAAAACAGGAAATATCAGTTGGCAATAAAACCGATATCAATGTTACCCTTGTTGAAGATAAAAAGGCCCTTACCGAAGTTGTTGTTACCGGTTACAGTACGCAAAGCAAACACACGTTAACCAGTGCCATCGTATCAGTTAAAGGCGAAGATATGACTAAACGTGTCGCGACCGACCCTACGTCGCTTTTGCAGGGTCAGTTACCTGGCCTTTCGGTAATACAAAACTCTGCCGAACCCGGTAACGAAAACGTACAACTGCGTATTCGCGGATTAGGTACCTTTAGCGCTGCCAGTAACAACCCTTTGGTTATTATTGACGGCATTCCCGGCGATCTTAGTGTTATTAACCCTAATGACATCGAATCGGCAACTGTCCTTAAAGATGCTGCGGCAGCAACTATTTATGGTTCGCGTGGAGCAAATGGTGTATTGGTGATTAAAACCAAAAAAGGCAAAGGCTCTGGTGGTCTTGCATTAAGCTATAATTACAATATCGGGTTTGCTACACCCACACGGCTTCCCAAACTGATCACCAATTCTGCTACCTATATGGAATTGTTAAACGAAGCTGAAGCAAATTCAGGTAACGCGCCTATTTATACCCAGGCACAAATCGACCTGTATAAAAATGCTACCGACCGGGTCAAATATCCAAATCACGACTGGCTAAAGGATATGTTCAGGACAGCTACTGTACAAAACCATTACCTTAACCTGGGCGGCGGCAATGACAATACTACTTATAGTATAGGTTTAGGTTTGACCAATCAACCCGGAACTATGCGTGGTTTCGACTATAAAAAGTACACGCTTGATGTGGGTTTAAATTCAAAAGTCAATAAGCGCGTAACATTAGGAACCAATTTCCAGTTTCGTTATGGCGATCGTAGTTACCCGTTTGATAATGCAACAGACCTTTATATTTCAACGCTTGCCCAATCGCCGCTATATCCGGCTCAAACACAGGATGGTTTATGGATCACCAAAGCTTATGATAAGGAACTCGGCAATAAAAACCCAGTGTTGTCGTCAACCATATTAACCCATAATCCTAACTATTACGGGCAGGGCAATATCTCTCTTGATGTACAAATCTTTGATGCCCTAAAATGGGAAAACCGGGCCGGCGTAAGCTTTAACCTTCAAAAGTATAAAACCTTTGCCCCTGTTATTCCTCAATACCTGTACAGTGATCTTTCCTACTATCGCAACGCCGATGTGGGTACGCCGGGCCTTACCGCGACAGAACAGGATGAATCGCATTCAACAATTTATAGCCAGTTGAACTTTCATAAACTGTTTGGCAAGCATGACCTTACTGTATTAGGTGGCGCACAGCAGGAAGTTGATCACTTCAGTAACCTTGGCGCCTTCCGCACCAATTATCCCACAAATGATTTGGAAGAAATAGATGCAGGGTCATTAAATGGTCTGAAAAACAACGGTACATCAGGACAATGGGCTATCAGTTCGTTTTATGGTAACGCCAACTACAACTATGATGACAAATACCTTTTAGGAGCCAGTATGCGCTATGACGGCACCTCACGCCTGCCAAGCAATAGTCGCTGGGGATTATATGAATCTTTCTCTGCCGGATGGAGGATCTCAAAGGAAAATTTCTTAAAAGACGTATCATGGATAAACGATCTGAAGATCAGGGGATCATGGGGAAGGCTTGGTAACCAGAATATCGGTAATTATCCATATCAACCTACATTAGTACAAAGTGTATACGCTTTCAATGGCACCATATCCAATGGTTTTCAGGCTAATCAGCTCATCGACCCTGCACTTACCTGGGAATCAACCCGCATGACAGATATCGGTCTTGATCTCGTTGCTTTAAACAATAAACTTACGTTCACCTTCGACTGGTTTAATAAATACACTTACGACATCCTACGGAATTCTCAGGTGCCGTTAGCTTTAGGTGTAAACGCGCCTACGGTAAACAATGGCGCGGTAAGCAACAAGGGTATAGAGTTTAGTCTGCATTATCAGGATCGCCCGTCTGAAAAGTTCAGCTATTATGCTACAGCAAATTTCCAGCTATATCGTAACAAGGTACTCTCTTTTGGCGCTCCTGAAGTTGGCGGCCCGGATCAGCAAACTATTATGCAGAACGGCTACCCTATCAACTCGTTTTACCTATATACCATGCAGGGTATTTTCCAAAGCCAGGCCGAAATCAATAGTGCACCCGATCAGTCAAGCCTTGGCGGTGTACCTACCCCGGGCGATATCAGGTACAAGGATATCAATGGCGATGGTAAGGTAGATGCTAATGATCGCAGCATTATCCCCGGTCAGTACCCTAAGTTTGAGTATTCCTATACCATGGGCGCTACATGGGGTAATTTTGACGCAAGCGTGCAGCTTTATGGCTCATACGGCAATAAGCTTTACTTGTATAAATGGGGCGTCGATCCTTTTGCGCAAGGCGCTATGCCAACTACCGATTGGCTGAACCGCTGGACACCGCAAAATCCTTCAACCACAATGCCTAAAATTTATATGGGTTTTTATGGTTATCCTAAAATCACCAGCGTACAGTCAACTTATCACCTTTATGCCGCAAGCTTTATGCGGATCAAGAATGTGCAGGTGGGTTATACCTTTCCGCAAAACATGATTAAAGGGGTAAAAACGCTTCGTGTTTTTGGTTCGGTTGATAACCTTGCCCTATTTACCCCATTAAAACAAGGGGCTGACCCCGAAAGGCAGGACATCAACTACAGGCCCGATGCCTGGTATGGCTTTGCCGGTTATCCTCAAAACAGGACTTTCACATTTGGTGCATCTGTTCAATTTTAATTTGTTAGCAATGAAAAAATATATCATCATATTTATAGCAGCGTTAGCAGGTTTTACTTCATGTAAAAAACTTGATGTAACGCCTCCCGATAAGTTATCAAACCTCACCTTCTGGAAAACTCCTGCCGATGCCGATTTGGCGCTCACCGGCGTATACGGCACCCTTTACGCAAGAAGCGGACAAATCTCTACCTATGCCCCAATGTGGTACGAGAATTTCGGCGATAACACCTACACACAAAACAACCAGGCCGGCGCGCAACAGGCATTAGTTGCTGGTCTTAATCCATCAAGCGGTGGCTTTGTGGCCGATGGAAGCAACAGCCTTTATATCAATGCCTATAAAAGTATAGCGGCATGTAACACTTTTTTGGCCAACGTTGATAAAGTCCTCACCGGCGACAAGCTTACACAATACAAAGGCGAGGTTTACTTTATCCGTGCGTTCAATTACTTTTTATTAGCCGAAACTTACGGGAATGTGCCTTTGTTAACAGCCGATCCTATCACCTCAGACTTTAAACAAAAGGTAAGCAAATCCTCAAGGGCGGATGTTTTAAAACTGATTGAGAGTGATCTTAACAACGCTATCTCGGGATTACCTAATCAAAAGTTTAACACCGGTCATGCAGTTAAAGGCTCTGCTCAGGGCCTGATGGCACGGGTTTTACTGTTTGAAAAGAAGTATCCCGATGCCGCGGCGATGGCTAGATCAATTATAGACGGCGGTCTGTTTTCACTCAACAGTAATTATCCCTCAAACTTTTACAAGCCTGATCAGCAAACCAGTCCCGAAATTATGTTTTCGGTACAATATAGCGCCCCTACCATTCCGCATCCCGATGCGCTTACCATGATATTAATATTGCCGGGATATGTTGACTTGCAGGGTACTCAGGATATGATCAATGAATACGAGGCTAACGATCCACGAGAAAAAATGACCTTCTTTTTTCCAGGTGACACCCCGGCGCAGGGATGGCCTTATCCCGGTACCGTTGGCAAACCCGGCGTTAATAACTGGACTGCCGGTTTCTATCCATCAAAAAAATGGCTCGATCCTAAGATCGTTAACCCGCAGCCGGGCTTGCTTGATGATCAGGACTATGTATGGATAAGATTTGCCGATGTTAAACTGATGTATGCCGAAGCTCAAAACGAGGCTGCAGGTCCCGACGCAAGTGTTTACAAACAAATCAACGAAGTAAGGGCGCGTCCGGGCGTAAATATGCCCGCGCTTGCTGCCGGTTTATCTCAGGCTGATATGAGAGCAAAGATAAGGCATGAGCGTCGTGTAGAATTGGCATTGGAAGGCTTCCGTTATTTTGATATGCGACGCTGGGGCATAGCCAAAGATAAGTTGAACGGTTTCATTCAAAATCCGCTGATCCCGGCAACAAAAACTATTTATAAAGACAACTTTGATTTTTGGCCGCTGCCACAATCAGAGGTTGACAGAAACGCTCCGGCACTGATCCAGAATGATGGATATTAATAAGGAGCGGTAATAAAAAAACGCCTTACGGATTTAGCCCGTAAGGCGTTTTTTTTGTTGTTAATTCTTGAATCCTTAAAATCCTGATTCAGGCAATTACTTCTTCCATCCCATCGCGTACTTGATTCCGCCAAGCAAATGTTTCAAATATAACGGATCGGCGTATGATTCATCTGTGTGGCCTAATTCTGTATAAAAGGCCCTTCCCCCGTCAAAGTTATGATACCATGCCATTGGATGATTGTCGCCATTCTCGCCGCCGGTGTAGCTTTTTTCATCTATCTTGATCAATACGTGTAGGTCGTCACCTATCCATTTATAGTTATACCATTCGTCCCAGCGTTTCCAGGTTTGCGGCAAATGTTTGGTAGCGATAAAATTACGGTCAACTACGTTTAAAGTAGCATCCTGTTGTTTGGGGTGACTTTTAAAATAGGCGCCAACCAATTTACCATACCATGGCCAGTCATATTCAGTATCTGTAGCGGCATGCACCCCAACAAAACCGCCGCCGCCTTTAATATATTGTTCAAAGGCTGCCTGTTGTGTATCGTTCAAGACATCGCCGGTGGTACTTAAAAATATTACAGCTTTGTACTGCTTCAGGTTACCGGCAGTAAATTTTGTAGCGTCGGTGGTGCTATCCACATCAAAATTGTTTTCCTGACCTAATTTCATAATGGCAGGTACCCCTACCGCTATAGAGTTATGATGAAAACCAGCCGTTTTGCAAAATACAAGTACTTTGTCCTTTGCAATTACCTGGCTTATCGATGCGCCTATCAACAGGCATATGGTGATTAGTTTTTTCATTTGTTTTACTTTTTACAGTGAATGGTTGATTAAGTTGACTAATTAAGCAGTTGATTAAGGGAATGAAACAGAAATGGCCCCACTCACCCATTCAACTACTCACCACCCACCAAATTATATATTTCCCTTCTTTAATTCATCTACAGCGAAATGAGCAGCACGGGCCGTCATAGCCATATAAGTTAACGACGGATTTTGACAAGCCGACGAGGTCATGGCAGCACCATCGGTAACGAAAACGTTTTTGGCATCCCAAACCTGGTTATTGCCATTAAGCACTGAGGTTTTAGGATCACGGCCCATACGTGCTGTCCCCATCTCGTGGATGCCATCGCCAACATGATGACCTCGGTCGTGCGTTTCAATGTTTTTCACACCGGCACTTTCCAGCATAGCTTTGGCTTCTTTAATGATATCAACCCGCATTTTCTTTTCGTTATCCTTTATCTCCGCGTCCATCGCTAATATTGGTAACCCCCATTTATCCTTACGTGTTTTATCAAGGGTGATTTTATTTTCGTGATAAGGCAGCAACTCGCCAAAACCACCAATACCAATTGTCCATGGCCCTGGTTCTGTAAGCGCGTCCTTGTATTGGGCTCCAATATTGTATTCGGCAATTTCACGGTTCCAGCCCATACGGCTTGCCGCGCCCTGGTAACCGAAGCCACGAAGATAATCACGTTTATCACCAAAGAGGTTGGCAAAACGGACTACATAAATACCATTTGCCCGGCGACCATAATAATATTTATCCTCAAAACCTTCAACCAGTCCGCTTGCGCCAAGGTTATAATGATGATCCATAATGTTGTGACCAAGCTCGCCACTACTGCTACCTAAGCCATCAGGCCAGATATCTGTAGCCGAATTCATCAATACCCAGGCACTATTGAGGGCAGAGGCATTAACGAAAACTATTTTTGAATAATACTCATAGGTTTGATTGGTTTCCGCATCAAGCACCTCAACTCCTTTGGCCTTTTTCGTGTCTTTATCATATAGTATTTTAGTAACTATAGAATATGGCCTTACCGTTAAGTTCCCGGTAGCTAAAGCAGCAGGCAGTGTTGATGATTGCGTACTGAAGTATCCACCAAAAGGACAACCCTCCCAGCACCTGTTTCTGAACTGGCAAGCCGTACGGCCGGGAATGGCGGCTGTTAAATTAGCCGAACGACCGATGATCATATGCCTGGTGCCGTTATAGTTCTTTTTGATGCGTGCAGCTACATCCTTTTCAACCACGTTCATATCCATCGGCGGTAAATAATGCCCGTCAGGCAATTGTGGTAAGCCTTCTAAAGAGCCGCTGATGCCTGCAAACTTTTCTACATGATCATACCATGGGGCAAGATCTTTATAACGGATAGGCCAGTCAATAGCCCAGCCATCTTTAGCGTTAGCTTCAAAATCAAAATCACTCCAGCGGTAACTCTGCCTTCCCCATAAAATAGAACGGCCGCCGAGCTGGTATGAACGCCACCAGTTAAAAGGCTTGATCTCGGTATATGGAGCGGCTTGCTCGTCGGTCCAATAATCCATGATAGGTTCAGTAGCGCCCCAACCACGGGAAATTACCGGGCGTTGTTTACGCTCGGCCTGGGTTGGCCTTCCGGCATGATGAAAGTCCCAGGGATCCTTACTGGCGGTTTTATAATCTTTGATGTGCTCAAAGTTGCGGCCGCGTTCAAGCATGATAGTTTTTAAACCGAGTTCGCTTAATTCTTTAGCTGCCCAGCCACCGCTGATACCCGAGCCTATTACAATGGCATCATAAGTATTGCCAGCTTTGGCCTTGCCGTTTATGTTACTTAATGGCATAGTTTATAAATTGGTTTGAAATTGGATGAAACAAGTATATCAATTAAAATCAATTATTGCAATCGATTGTGAAAATTATGAATCATGATTTTCAAGATTGATGGATTACCTTGATCGTAGTATCCAATTCAAGTATCATGAAATCCTCAAATCCTAAAAATCATAGTTCTTTTATTTATTTTTACACCATGCTCCAGGTAAGTGAACTATTTATCTACCCCATCAAATCCCTTGGCGGTATTTCTGTACAAAGCGCCGTAGTTACCACACGTGGCTTACAGCATGACAGGCGCTGGATGCTGGTTAATGAACACGGCCTTTTTATAACCCAGCGAGAGTTTCCGCAAATGGCTTTATTAAAGGCGAGGGTTGAGCCCAATGGTATCGCCGTTGATCATCATTCAAAATCAACATTGTTGATCCCCTTTAATTGTGAGCGAAAGCCATTACAGCAATTTGCCGTTTGGGACGATACATGCATGGGCCAGTATGTGAATGATGAATTTGACCAATGGTTTAGCGACGCGTTGAATATGAAATGCCGCCTGGTTTATATGCCCGACGACAGCGAGCGTGAAGTTGATCAACGCTATGCTAAACCAGGCATGATCACCTCATTTGCTGATGCTTATCCTTTTTTACTGATTGGGCAATCATCATTAGATGATCTTAATACCCGAATGGCACAGCCCCTGCCCATGAACCGTTTCCGGCCCAATATCGTTTTTACCGGCGGTAATGCTTACAGCGAAGATTTGATGAACCAGATCAATATAGCCAGCATAACTTTTTACGGCGCTAAACTTTGCGCCCGGTGTGTGCTTACTACGATAGATCAACAAACAGCGATAAAAGCGAAAGAGCCGCTCAAAACGCTTGCTTCCTATCGCATGAAAAACAATAAGATCATGTTCGGGCAAAACCTGGTACATGAAAACACCGGGACAATCACCGTTGGTGATGAACTTAAAGTATTGAGCACTCACCAGGATGAGCGCTTTATTATTCCTCAAAAACCAAGCTTAACTGCATGAAACCAACTATAACTATTGAATACTGCCCCAAATGTAACTGGATGATGCGCGCGGCTTATATGGCGCAGGAGCTGCTTACTACTTTTACCGATGATTTAAACGGCGTTACCCTCAAGCCAAGTGAAGTGAGCGGGCGATACACCATAAGCGTTGATGAAGAAACCTTGTTTGACCGCAAGCGGGACGGCCATTTTCCTGAAATTAAAGAGCTAAAAAAAGCTGTTCGTGACAAGGTAAATCCTGAGAAAAGCCTCGGTCACTCAGATCGTTAGCAATTGCGATTTTAATAAAATAAAGTCTGTATAAAATATCCTTTCTATATAATCTATAATATTACTCGAAAAAATAGTTAATTTAGTAATATCTTTATTTAACTTTGTAAGTTTTATTATAGAAAATGCTTTCGAAAAAAACTAAGTATGCTATAAAAGCATTGGTTGTGCTGGGCAAAAACATGGATCAGCCACCTATGCAAATATCAAAAATCGCCGAGCTTGAGCGAATTCCGAAAAAATTCCTTGAGCAAATCCTGCTTGATCTGCGTAACGCGGGTTTCTTATACAGTAAAAAAGGTGCTGGTGGCGGCTACAGCCTCAACCGCGATCCGAAAGAAATTTTCCTGGTAAGTATCATGCGTATCACTGATGGCCCTATTGCCATGGTGCCTTGCGCAAGCTTAAATTTTTACCACAAATGTGATGAGTGCCACCAGGAAAGCACTTGCGGCATAAGGGATGTGTTTGTTGATGTAAGAGATGCCACACTTAAAATATTAAGCGAAACCAGTATCGCTGATATTATCAAACGCGAAACTACCCTCATCAGCGTTTAAATTTCAAATTTCATAAAACTGTCATAACGCAGTTTTTTTTAATTAAATGCTACCTTTTCCGTATACTATATATATATTTGGGAAATGAATCGTGAGAGCATTATTACTACAACCTTTAACCAACAGAACTGTTGCTATATGTGCAACAGTAAAGCGAGGTTGTAAAAGTAATATTTAACCATATCTGCCTCTTTCGCCACAGCTAAAGAGGCTTTTTTATAAAAGATTAATACATAAAATATGCAGAGCTTCAGAACGGAACTGGAGAACCCGATTGTTGAGAAGGATATTATAGATCTTGAAAAAAAGATCCGTGCTTTTCGTGAAGGTAAAATTCACGATGAAAAGTTCAGGAGCTTACGTTTGGCGCGCGGTGTATATGGCCAGCGCCAGCCGGGTGTTCAAATGGTACGCATTAAACTTCCATTTGGTAAAGTTAGCTTTAAGCAATTACTGAAAATAGCCGAGATTTCTGATGAGTTTGGAAGCAGCAACCTGCACCTGACTACCCGTCAGGATATCCAGATCCATTATGTAAGTCTTGACCGTACGCCGCAACTTTGGGCTAAGCTTGAACAGGATGATATCACCCTGCGTGAAGCCTGCGGTAATACCGTACGTAATGTTACCGCCTCTCCTACTGCCGGTATCGACCCTAAAGAGCCTTTTGACGTTTCTCCATACGCTTACGCAACATTTGATTATTTTCTGCGTAACCCGATATGCCAGGAAATGGGCCGTAAATTCAAGATCTCGTTTTCATCAAGCGATGAGGATACCGCCTTTTCTTATATTCATGATATTGGCGCTATCCCTAAAATAAACGCTGACGGCGAGCGTGGTTTTAAAATCCTGCTTGGTGGTGGTTTAGGCGCGCAGCCTTTATTGGCAAACATTGTAGAAGAATTTTTGCCCGAAGATCAGCTGATCCCTTATATCGAATCGGTAATCCGTGTGTTTGACCGTTACGGCGAACGAAACAACCGTAACAAGGCCCGCATGAAATACCTTATCCAAAAATTAGGCTTGGATGAAGTATTGCGTTTAACCAAAATTGAACGTACCGCAAATAAGGTAAAATCATACCCTATTAATCGCGATGCGGTTGATGTTCCGGCTTTGCCACCAACCGATAGCTACCCTGAAGTAACCATCAGCAACCCGCTTCGTTACGAGCAATGGCTGGCAACCAACGTTTTTGAACAAAAGCAACAAGGCTTTTACGGCGTATATATAAAAGTACCTGTAGGCGATATCTCTTCTGATACTGCACGTGCACTGGTTAAAACTTTAGAGCCGTTGGTTGGCAACGAGATTCGTATTACCCAAAATCAAGGCTTGCTATTAAAATACGTTCAAAAAGAAGCTTTGCCTGCGCTTTACGAAGGCTTGGCTAAGCTTGAACTGGCAGCACCGGGCTTTGATAGTTTGGCTGATGTTACTACTTGCCCGGGTACAGATACCTGTAACCTTGGTATCTCGAATAGCATGACCATGGCTCGTGTATTGGAAGACTTGATCTATAACGAGTACGAAGATTTTATTTATAACCGCGAAATCAAGATCAAAATAAGCGGCTGTATGAACTCATGCGGTCAGCATGGTTTAGCTCACATTGGTTTCCACGGCAGTTCGCTTAAAGCGGGCACCAAAGTATTGCCATCTGTACAGGTGATGTTAGGCGGCGGTACCGTTGGCGACGGTGTTGGCCGTGCTGCAGAAAGGGTTATCAAAGTACCTACCAAACGCGCTACAGATGTATTAAGGTATTTATTAAACGATTATAAAGAGTTTTCGCCTGAGGGTGAAACTTACCATGAATATTACGACAGGCAGGGTAAAGATTATTTTTACCGCTTGTTGAAACCACTTGCAGATTTGACCACCCTTACCGACGACGAATACATTGACTGGGGCCACCAGGAAACATTTGTTACCGCTATAGGTGTTGGTGAGTGTGCCGGTGTGATCATAGATCTGGTTGCTACCCTATTGTTTGAATCAGAAGAAAAACTGGGCTGGGCCAATGACGCTTATGCAGATGGCCGTTGGGCTGATGCTATTTACCACGCTTATAACGTATTTGTAAGTTCGGCAAAAGCTTTGTTACTTGATAAAGGTATTAACAGCAGCACTCAAGCCGGCGTTATCCGTGAGTTTGATGCTCAATACGTTGAAAAAGGTGAATTTGAGTTGGATGGTACTTTTAACGACCTGGTTTTACAGATCAATCAAAATGAACCGTCACAAGAGTTTGCGACAGCCTACATGGCTCAGGCAACCGAATTTTTAAGCAGAAGCAAGGATAAGAGAGAGGCGCTTGTACAATAATGACCGATACTAATAAAACTATAAAAGAACCGCGCATTACACTTGTGGGCGCTGGCCCCGGTGATGCCGATCTGATAACGCTTAAAGCCATCAAAGCTTTAAAAACAGCAGATGTTGTTTTGTACGATGCTTTGGTTAACGAAGATTTATTGGAATACGCTCCCGAAAATTCAACTAAAGTTTATGTAGGTAAACGTTCCGGCGATCATGCTTTTTCGCAGGAAGCCATTAATAACCTGATGGTTGATTATGCCAAAAACTACGGACACGTGGTCAGGTTAAAAGGCGGCGATCCCTTTGTATTTGGTCGCGGTTACGAGGAGCTGCTTATTGCAGCTGAGCACAGTATACCTGCCTCGGTTATTCCGGGCATTTCAAGTTCTGTAGCTGTGCCCGAATTGCAGCAAATCCCTGTTACACACCGTGGCCTGAGTGAAAGCTTCTGGGTTGTTACAGGCACCACTGCAAATGGCAAAATCTCGAACGATCTTATAGACGCTTCACGTTCAAATGCTACTGTTGTAGTTTTGATGGGCATCCATAAACTGGCCGAGATTACTGAAATATTTAAGTTACAAGGCAAGAACAAACTGCCGGTTGCCGTTATTCAAAACGGATCGACAGCAGAAGAAAAAATAGCTGTTGCTACGGTTGATACCATTGTTAGTGCCGTTGAAGAAAATAAGATCTCCTCACCTGCACTTATTGTATTTGGCGAGGTTGTATCGCTCCATCCAAAATTCCAATTGATAAAAGAGGTTTATGACGTTGTTGCCAGGGGATAAAAGTTTTACCAACATTCAGGACGATAAACAGGAAGGCAACCAGCTTTTTCCTGTTTTTTTGAAACTGAATGACCTGCATACCGTGCTTATTGGCGGCGGCAATGTTGGCTTGGAAAAACTTACCGCGGTACTCAACAACAGTAATCAGGCTCGCGTAACAGTAATCTCGCGTGAGTTTTTGCCCGAGATCCACAATCTTGCATCTCAATATACAGGCATTCGTGTTATTCAAAAATCATTTACGGATGATGACCTGAATGATGCCGACATTGTTATTGCCGCAACTAACGACAGCGAGCTTAATAACTATATCCGCACTGCCGCTCACGACAGGAAACTGCTGATCAATGTAGCCGACAAACCTGCATTATGCGATTTTTACTTAGGATCGATAGTGCAAAAGGGCGACCTGAAGCTGGCCATATCTACCAACGGAAAATCACCTACTGTGGCAAAACGACTAAAAGAAGTATTAAATGAAAGCCTGCCTGCCGAGCTTGATATCACTTTGCAGCAAATGAGCGAACTAAGAAATACCCTTGAAGGTGATTTTGCCGACAAGGTAAAAAAACTAAACAGCGTAACATCTGTATTGGTTGAGCCCAAAGCGCCCAACCGGAAAAATTTCATCTGGCTAATCTGGTCTACTATCATTTTATCCTTAGCCATCGGTATAACCGCGCTGTATCTTAAAGAGCCTAACTTTAAAAACTTTGTAACCGGTATTGACCCTATCTTTTATTACTTTTTAGGAGCAGGATTTGTATTTGCCATGATTGACGGGGCCATAGGCATGTCATACGGAGTAACATCAACCACGTTTTCGTTAACTATGGGTATCCCGCCGGCTTCGGCCAGTATGGGGGTACACCTTTCAGAAATTATGAGCTGCGGCATAGCCGGCTGGATGCATTACCGCATGGGTAATATCAACTGGAAGTTATTTAAACTATTGGTTGTTCCTGGTATTATAGGCGCTGTTACTGGTGCTTATCTCCTATCTTCGCTTGAGCACTACGCAATGTATACAAAACCTGTTGTATCAATTTATACATTGATATTAGGCATAGTGATATTCAGGAAAGCGTTCAATACGCAAAAGAAAAAATCTGCTGATAAAGTAAAACGCATTTCACTGCTTGGTTTAGGCGGTGGCTTTATTGATGCTGTTGGCGGTGGCGGTTGGGGTTCAATTGTGTTATCTACGTTGATAGCAGGTGGCCGTAGTCCCCGGTTTTCGTTAGGTACCGTTAAGCTTTCACGCTTTTTTGTGGCCATAATGGGTTCAATAACCTTTATTGCCATGGTAAGCAGCGATCATTGGCAGGCTGTAGCCGGACTAATTTTAGGCAGCGCCCTTGCTTCACCAATCGCGGCTAAGATTTCCAACAAGATATCAGCAAAAACCATTATGGTAGCCGTATCGGTTATTGTAATCCTGATCAGCGTCCGTTCTATCCTTAAATTCTTTGTTAAGATACCATGAGTTCCGCTTTAGAAAATATACAGCAACATATCCAAGGTCTTGGCCCTGTTGAAGCGCTCACCAAACTGGCTGAGCTTTTTCCGGGTGAAGTGATCTTTTCTACCAGCTTTGGCTGGGAAGACCAGGTGATCAGTCACATGATTTTCAGCAATAACCTGCCTATAAAAGTATTTACACTGGAGACTGGCAGGCTTTTCCGTGAAACGTATTCAGTTTGGGCAGCTACAATGAACAGGTATCAAAAACCTATTCATGCCTACTACCCAAATAATGAGTTGCTGGAAGAAATGGTAAGCAAAAAAGGCCCCAACAGCTTTTACGAGTCGGTAGAGAACCGTAAGGAGTGCTGTGGGATTCGTAAAATAGAGCCTTTGAAAAGGGCTTTGAAAGGAAATAAAATCTGGATAACCGGCATCCGTGCCGAGCAATCTGTTAACCGACATGATATGCATGACCTGGAATGGGACGAGCAAAATCAATTGGTAAAGTTCCATCCTATTTTTAGCTGGACGCTTGATGAAGTGAAAGCTTACGTTAAACAATACAATATCCCGTACAATTCATTGCATGATAAAGGTTTCCCGAGTATTGGCTGTATGCCATGTACCCGTGCAGTAGCCGAAGGCGAAGATTTTCGCGCCGGTCGCTGGTGGTGGGAAGATCAATCTAAAAAAGAATGCGGGTTGCATGAGGTAGCAAAACCTTGATGAATAGGATTTGAGGATTGCCCGATTTTGCAAATCGATACTATCGCGAAAATCCCGAATCCTAAATAACGTTTCCAGAACAAAGACGCTTTTTTTTATACGTAGGTCAACTTGGTCGAAAGATCGGTTGGCCTTTTTTATTTTTAAACACGTCATTGCGAGGAACGAAGCAATCCCCGAGTAGTAGAGGAGCTTTGCAAATTCGCTTTGTAAAGTTTGGGATTGCTTCGTTCCTCGCAATGACGCGCATAGCAAAAACAAAAAAAAGGGGATGAGCACTAATCGCGACCATCCCCTTACAAACTATATAAAACGTAATAAAAGTTCTTATTTGTTATTGTTGGTATTACCTGCTAATAAACCATCAAGCGTTACCGATACATAGTACAAGCCGCCAATGGTTGGGCCACCTGCATATTGATAGTACCTTTTGTTAAAGATGTCTGTAGCACCTAACTTAAATGTTGCATAGTAAGCTGGCACGCGATAAGTAACCTGGGCATCAACAGTTTTGATTGATGGTACAGTACCAGTAACCAGCGGACTCTCCCATAGGTACGATTGTTGCCATTTGTAAACTACGTTAAAGCCTAAGTTTTTAACTACTTCGCGGTTGCCAAACGATACGTTTCCAGACCACTCAGGCGTATTAAAACCGGTGACAAATATATCAGATGCGGTTTGAGCCTTTAGCTTATTGAAGCTTACGTTACCTGATACTGTATAATGCTGGTAGAAATTATAGGTAATACCTGCCGATGAGCCATAGTTATGGTAGATATTCTTAGCATTAGTGTAAACGCGGTACCTGCTTTGGCCTTGACTGGCGGCGTTGCTTGACGTACCGGTTGTAGGGTCGCGGTTAATATCAAGCATCGATAGCACAGCAGCATCAGAACCTACAGTAGCTCCATTGGGCACAAATACCTGTACCTGGCCAAGGAAACCATCGTAACGGTTAGTATAAGCATCAATATCGATAAATACTTTATTATCAGCAACGATACCTTTATAACCAACCTCAAACGAAGTGATCTGTTCAGGACGTGCCGGAGGCAGGTCTGCCACTTTTAACAAGTTGCGGTTAGCCAAAGCCGCCTGGTCTGAACCACCTGCAGCATTTACAGCGGCATTGAATGCCACTACCGATGTTTGCGTGTAGCTGTTACCAAGATAACCTAAACCTTCGTTAATGAATGGTAAGCTGCCTACACGTTTTACACGACCATTATTTACGTATGATAATGCTTCAAATAAAGATGGGAAGCGATAGCCGTTCTGGAAAGTGAACCGGAAGTTATGGTTTTGGTTAACAGTATAAACTGCTGCTAAACGCGGCGTAAATTTAGGATCGAAGTATGGGTTGCGGTCCCAGCGAATAGAGCCGAACAATTTCAACTTTTCATCAAAGAATGTTTTAGTAACCTGGGTAAAAGCGCCATATTTTTTGTAAATCACATCTTTACCGAAAGTACCATCGGCAAGCGGAGTGTTCCTGTCGGCAATCGGGCGGCTGAAATCTACGAAGTTATTTCCATCAGGTGTAATGCTGTACACACGTACATCGGCACCAACCAACAGATCAACAAATTTTACTTTGTCAGTTAAATCCCATTGGGCCTCACCGTTGTACATGTGGCTTTTTTGAACCAGTGCGGCACCACCTGTAACCGGGGCATTAGGGATCAGGCTTGATTTGATATCCCAGTTATTGATGCCAATGATGGTTTTACGTAAGGCGTCAAACTCTGGCGTACCAGGCTCAACACGGCCTTTATCAGCAGCGGCACGAGCGGCTTGTTCTGCTGCTGCAAGATTTGCGGATGTAAGTACACCGCCGTTATACGCTTTTAAGGCATTACCGTATAAAGTTGCCCAGGCCGAGTTGCTGGCATGGTTAAGGTCAAGGTTATCTGCCAATGGTTTTACGTTGAATGAATTACCTGTATTCTCGATAGATTCATAACCACGCACCAGGAAGTCCTTTCCTTTCAACTCAATTTTATGGTTTTGAACCGTAGCTCCTTGTAACGAGATCTTGTTTCCGCGTTGAAACACACCGTCCAACCTGCCGTAGCGGTAGGTGTACGATAAGATGGTGCTTGGTGTTAATTTATAAGACAGTGTACCATCTAATTTTAAGTTTTTCACGTGCGGGTCAACCAGGTCAACTTCATTGTAACCTGTACGTGCAACGGTTAGATTAGGACGAGCCTTGCCATCAACAGTAATACCTTTTATCGACACCGTGTTACTGCCCGCGAGCGCGTCATCACCATATTTGTTCCAACCATCATAAGCCGCATTGCTTGTGCCTGTTAATTCAGGATAAGCTGGGTTTGCAGATTTCAGGTTAGTCGGGTTCTGATCTAAACGGGTATCCGACTGCCAATCCTGGCCTTGCATGTAGCTAAAGTTCACTTTAACGGCAAACTTATCGTTAAAGGCTTTGGCATAACGTAAAGCATCTTCGGTAATTGAACTGGCGCCTAAACGGTCGTTACCTACATGGTTAACCGCCTGACGATGGTAAAAGCTCAAGCCCTGGTATTTAAAAGGATCTTTAGTGAACAGGTTTGATAAACCGTTAATTGCATTGGTGCCATAAAGGGCCGCAGCCGCGCCCGGAGTAATTTCCACGCTGGCAATATCCAATTCAGTTGGGCCAATAGCATTTCCTAATGGTACGCCTAATGTAGCCGACTGCATATCAACACCGTCAACCAGTTGCATAAACCTAAAGTTATTTGGGCTGTTGAAACCGCGGGTATTTGGTACCTTTAGGGTGATACTGGTGGTGGTCATTTGTACACCTTTAACGTTCTCAAGCGCATCGTAAAAACTCGGGCCAGGCGATTGCTTTAATGCCGTAATACTCAGCTTTTCAATAGCAACAGGCGACCGGAGCAGCTTTTCTTCCTTACGGGATGCCGTCACTACAACTTCGTTAACCAGTAGTGATTGCGTGGTAAGTGTGATGTTTACGGCGCTGTTAGCATTTTTTATATAAAATTCCTGTGGCTGATAACCTACTGCTGTAAAAACAAGTGTATATGGTAATTTTGCGCTGGTAGTTAACGAAAATTTACCGGTTGTATCTGTTGATGTTTTATTTGTTGTGCCTTTTATGGATACGGTAGCCCCTACCAGCGGTTTTCCCTGGTCATCGTCTACTTTTCCGCTCAATATGTATGAGCCATTTAATTGCGCACGGCTTATGCCCGGTAACAGTACCAGGAAGAGCACAATTATTTTAATTGAGTTTGTAAAAATTTTCATGAAGTAATGGTGTGGTGGTTATTAAAATTGTGATTTTGGGTTTTGTGTTATTGTTGATGAGGTTAAATTCAACAACAACACCCTGCAGTTAGGAGCTGCATTTTTAACATGGAGTGATTGGCAATTGCATTAAAATGATACATTGTCTATAGAATTAGTCGACAAAAATATAAATTAAAAGCTTGCTGTCAAGGCAATTATTCAATTTTTTTGAGTTTTTGATGATTTTGGCATCATTTCACTATAAAATCCATCACTTTAGTGGATATTTTAAAATAAACAAGGCCTAATTACGCTCAAATTTGTAATATTGAAGCCTCAACCTCTGTACTCAGCTAATGGCTTTCAATTATCAACGCATCGTTATCAAAATCGGCTCAAATGTTATTACCCAGGAAAACGGTCTCCCCGACCAGTCACGAATAAAACATTTGGTTGAACAGATAGCCGCGATAAAAAAGCAGGGCATTGAAGTTATCCTGGTATCCTCTGGCGCCGTAGCATCAGGCCGTAGTTTAATTACTGTATCTGAAAAATCAGATGCGGTAGCTGCCCGCCAGGTACTTGCTTCTATAGGACAGGTAAAACTTATCAATACCTACTCGCATTTATTTGAGCAGTTTCAGATCCTGTGTTCGCAGGTTTTGGTTACCCGCGAAGATTTCAGGGACAGGATGCACTACCTCAATATGAAAAACTGCCTTGAGGCCTTGTTGCAATATGAGGTGATCCCGGTTGTGAACGAAAATGACGTGGTATCGGTAACCGAACTGATGTTTACCGACAATGACGAGTTGGCAGGCCTTATAGCTTCTATGCTAAACGCCAACGCCCTGATCATCCTGACTAATGTCGACGGCATTTATAACGGCGACCCAAAAGCAGCCGGTTCAGCAGTGATAGATGAGGTAAGCGGTAATGAGCTTGATTTTTCAAGTTTTGTATCGTCAGGGCGTTCGCAATTTGGTCGTGGTGGAATGATCACCAAATCTACTATGGCACAAAAAACAGCCCAGTTAGGGATTTCGGTTCATATTGCCAATGGTAAACGGGACAGTATATTAACCGATGTGTTGGAAAATCAGGTTACACATACCCGTTTCATTCCTAATAAAACAGCATCGGGTAAAAAGAAATGGATTGCCCATTCCGAAAAATCGGCAACAGGCAGCGTCTTGATCAATGCTGGAGCCAAAGCTGCCCTCATCTCGAATAAGGCAACCAGTTTATTGCCTGTTGGTATTGTTGGTGTTATAACCGACTTTAAAAAAGGTGATATTATTAAACTGATTGATGATACCGATAAACTGATTGGTTTAGGTATTGCGGAATACGGTGCCGACAAGGCCCGTGAACGCATCGGCCAAAAAAACCAGAAAGCGTTGGTACATTACGATTATCTTTACTTACAAGGCTAAATAACATGAACTATAATAGCTATTTTGATAAAGCACGTGAAGCAAGCCGCAAAGCAACCCTTGCCCCTGCCCTAATCAACAAGGTTTTGGAAGATGTAGCTGCAGAAGCAATTGCCCAAACCGAATATATCCTGGCCGAAAACCAAAAAGACCTTGACCATATGGATCCGGCTGATCCGAAATATGACCGCCTTAAACTAACTGCGGATCGCATTAAGGGTATTGCCGGCGATATGCTAAGTGTGGCCAAATTAGATAGCCCGCTTGGTAAACAGCTTTCGGCTACAGAAATGCCCAATGGTTTATCCATATCAAAAATACGTGTGCCACTTGGTGTTGTAGGTGTTGTATATGAAGCCCGGCCAAACGTAACATTTGATGTTTTCGCGCTTTGCTTTAAAACAGGTAACATCAGTGTACTAAAAGGTGGCAGCGATGCCGATTTCTCTAACAAAGCCATCATTTCGGTTATCCATGAAGTTCTGGAGAAACATGGTGTCGATATAAATGTCGCCACTTTACTTCCGGCCGAACGGGAGGCTACAACGGCCCTGTTAAATGCTATTGGTTATATTGATGTACTTATCCCAAGGGGAAGCCAGTCACTGATTGATTTTGTACGCGATAATAGCAAGGTTCCTGTCATTGAAACTGGTGCCGGTATAGTGCATACCTATTTTGATGAATCAGGCGATTTGGAAAAAGGCGCTGAGATTATTGCCAACGCTAAAACTCGTCGTGTAAGCGTTTGTAATGCTTTGGATTGTTTGATCATCCACTCGGCCAGGTTAAGTGACCTGCCGCGGTTATCACATATCTTAAAAGAAAAAGAGGTAGAACTCTTTGCTGATGAGCGTGCTTTTGATGCGCTTAAAAATGACTACCCCGCCTACCTGTTGCATAAAGCCAGCCCGGAACACTTTGGTACAGAATTTCTTTCGATGAAAATGGCTATCAAAACGGTAGATTCATTTACCGAAGCGCTGGAATATATAGCCATAAACAGTTCCAAACACAGCGAAGCCATTATTTCCGAAAGTGCTGAAAATATCGCTCAATTTTTAAATGATGTTGATGCCGCCGCCGTGTACGCAAACGTATCCACTGCCTTTACCGATGGCGCTCAATTCGGACTTGGTGCCGAAATTGGTATCAGTACCCAGAAACTTCACGCTCGCGGCCCTATGGGGCTCGAAGAACTCACCAGTTACAAATGGCTGGTTAAAGGAAACGGTCAAACCCGTATCCCGTAACCACTACCTCAAAAAATCTTAAACATAAAAAAGGTGCTTACTACGTGTAGTAAGCACCTTAAAAGTGTTATTCCCTATTGTTTTGCGTTTACTTTATTAAGTAGTTGGCTGCGGCAATAAAGCAGATAATCACTAAAATCACGCCCTGTAATTTTTGTTCTAAAGTCAATTGAGTTAACATATTTTTATTAATTAGGATATAGCAAATTTATAATGTAATAGGTCTGTTACAATAGGCGGTATCATTTTTACATTATTTTTAATAAATAATACCGCCCGTTCTTATAATAGTTAACCCGACATTTATTATTTAAAATTTTAGCAACAAAAACGCCTGAATGTTGAATTCGGTGTACCATTTACACCCCGTTTCAATGTAACATTTTTAGCATAAATGGCGGTTTGAATGCAAAGTTTAATTGGTTTTTATTTGTTGGGATTTTACGAATGCATCCGCGCGCTGGTTACACTAAGCCACTGAGATTCATACTCCTTATATGTTTAATTACAACTGTATTAAGCCAATGTTAAGCTTATAGCGGTTGAAACATTTAACTTATATTAAGGAAATAATAAACGTCATATAGCTTTCTTAGCAAAATGTTTTGTGTTACTGGATTTGATCGTTCACGACTTTTACTTCATATAAAACTTATAAAGCATTGAAAACAAGTAGCACTTAATTATTGGTTAATTCAGCACGAGCCTAATTGTCATACATTTTACCCTATACTGACTAAGGATATATTAACATAAAAATCAAATAGGTATCTTTGCAAAATTATGAGTAAGCACGGTAGGATATTAGTGGCAATGAGCGGCGGAGTTGATAGTTCGGTAGCAGCAGTGATGTTGCATGAGCAGGGCTATGAGGTAATTGGTTTAACCATGAAAACCTGGGACTACGCCTCATCGGGCGGTAGTTCAAAAGAAACCGGCTGCTGCAGTCTGGATAGTATTAATGATGCGCGCGCCCTTGCTGTTGGCTATGGCTTTCCGCATTATATATTAGATATCCGTAACGAGTTTGGCGATTTTGTAATCGATAACTTTGTTGACGAGTATTTGGCGGGCCGCACCCCTAACCCATGTGTTTTATGTAACACCCACATTAAATGGGAAGCGCTATTAAAACGTGCCGATAAGCTCGATTGTGAGTTTATAGCCACAGGGCACTATGCAAACATCCGTTTGCAGGATAACGGCCGTTACGTAATTTCAAAAGGCAAAGACACTAATAAAGATCAGTCATACGTATTGTGGGGAGTATCGCAGAAAAATCTTGCACGTACTAAATTCCCTTTGGGCAGTTTTTCAAAGCCTGAGATCAGGCAGATGGCGCTTGATATGGGACAGATTGAACTTGCCGGTAAAAGCGAGAGCTATGAGATCTGTTTTGTTCCCGATAACGATTATCGTTCATTCCTTCGCCATAAAGTTGAAGATTTGGATGAAAGGGTTGGCCCGGGCAATTTTGTGCTTTCAAATGGCGCCGTTGTCGGTAAACACCAGGGCTATCCTTTTTATACCATCGGCCAGCGGAAAGGCTTGGGTGTGGCTTTAGGTCATCCAATGTTTGTGATGCGCATCGACCCTGAAACCAATACTGTTGTTTTAGGTACAGCCGATGAATTGGAACGCAAACAGGCATGGGTAAGGAACCTCAACCTCATTAAATACGAAACCATAAGTGAGCCGCTTGAAGCTATCACTAAAATACGCTATAAAGATACCGGCACCCAAAGTACCATTCTTCAAATGAACGAGCATATGAAGGTTGATTTCCATCATAATGTATCAGGCATAGCTCCGGGCCAGTCTGCAGTATTTTATGAAGGTGATGACCTGCTTGGTGGCGGTTTCCTGATGTAAACATCCTTTTTTTCCTTCATATTTTAAGTTGAAAATATGAATTGAACAATTGCTTGTTATCAATTTATTAAGATAAAAGCAATTGTTTTATCATAATGCTATTTTCAATGGCATTTTAACATTATTTCTTCAACTCAAAGCCCAATAAGCGTTCATTTTTTGCACCTTTTACTAAAAACTAATTGGTGTTTCGCTTACTTTATGTTTTATTTGCAAAAACTAAAACTGATTAAATGGCCAAAAACTTACTGATAGTTGAATCACCTGCAAAAGCTAAGACCATTGAGGGTTACCTTGGCAAGGACTTTACAGTAAAGTCCAGCTACGGGCATATCCGTGATCTGGTTAAGTCGGAAGATGCAATTGACATTGCTAATAACTTTAAACAAAAATACGAGGTACCTGCGGATAAAAAGCAGGTAGTCACCGAATTAAAGAAGTTAGCTAAGGAAGCCGAAATGGTTTGGCTTGCATCGGACGAGGACCGCGAGGGTGAGGCCATTTCCTGGCACTTGTTTGAAACGCTGGATTTGAAAGATACGCATACCAAGCGTATTGTTTTTCATGAGATCACCAAACCGGCTATTTTAAAAGCGATTGATACACCGCGTAAAATTGACTATAACCTGGTTAATGCCCAGCAGGCACGCCGTGTTTTAGACAGGCTGGTGGGTTTTGAACTCTCCCCTGTTCTGTGGAAAAAGGTAAAACCTTCACTTTCTGCAGGCCGTGTACAATCAGTTGCGGTAAGGCTTATTGTTGATCGTGAACGCGAAATTAATAGATTTAAGTCAGAAGCAGCATTTAAAGTAGTAGCGATATTTGGCAAAGGCAAAGAGGCTTTCAAAGCCGAACTGCCTGAGCGTTTTGCAAAACAGGAAGAAGCTGAAAAGTTTTTACAGGATTGCATTGCTGCTGATTTTGACGTAAAATCATTAGATACACGCCCAACAAAGCGTTCTCCAGCCGCACCGTTTACAACATCAACACTGCAACAGGAAGCCAGCCGTAAGCTTGGTTACTCGGTTGCGCGAACCATGCAGGTTGCTCAAAAGCTTTACGAATCGGGATATATCACCTATATGCGTACCGACTCGGTAAACTTGTCGGAACTTGCTTTGAACTCCGCCGCGAGCGAAATCGTATCTGCTTACGGTGAAAAATACCATCAGCAAAGAAGGTATAAAACAAAAAATGCCAGTGCACAGGAAGCTCACGAAGCTATCAGGCCAACATATTTCAATAACCATACTATTGATGGCGAATCTTCAGAAAAGCGTTTATATGAACTGATCTGGAAGCGCGCCATCGCATCGCAAATGAGCGAAGCACAGTTTGAGAAAACTACTGCAAAAATCAGTATATCAACCCGCAGTGAAGATTTGGTAGCTAACGGCGAAGTAATGAAATTCGACGGGTTCCTGAAGGTGTACCTTGAATCAAATGATGATGAGGATGATACACAACAGGATGGCGACAATACAATGCTGCCACCTTTAACCAAAGGCCAACGATTGGCTTTGCAGGAAATGTCGGCAACAGAGCGTTTCTCGCGCCCGGCTGCCCGCTATACAGAGGCCAGCCTGGTAAAAAAACTGGAAGAGTTGGGTATCGGCCGTCCGTCAACCTACGCCCCTACTATTTCAACCATTCAAAACCGTGGTTATGTAGTTAAGGAAGAGCGCGAAGGCAAGCAACGTAACTTCAGGGTATTAACATTGAAAGCAGGCAACGTCATTAAGGAAGAAAAAACAGAAAATACCGGTGCAGAACGTGGTAAGCTATTCCCTACTGATATTGGTGCTGTTGTAAACGATTTCCTGGTGCAATATTTTAAAGATATCGTTGATTTCAACTTTACAGCCAGTGTTGAAAAGCAATTTGACGAGATAGCTCAGGGGCTCAAAGAGTGGACAGACATGCTCCACGATTTTTATAACCCCTTCCACAAAGAAGTGGAAAGCACTATTGAAAAGGCTGATAAAGCTACCGGTGAGCGTGAATTAGGCAATCATCCGGAAAACGGCAAAAAAGTTTCGGTACGTATTGGTCGTTTCGGGCCTTTTGTTCAGATTGGCGAAACAGCTACTGACGATACCGAAGAGAAACCACTTTATGCAAGTCTTCGCAGTGGCCAAAGCATCGAAACCATCAGCCTTGAGGAAGCACTTGAGTTGTTCAAACTGCCAAAAGTTGTAGGTGAATATGAAGGCAAGGTGATGAAAGTGGCTATTGGTCGTTTCGGGCCTTATATTAGCCATAACAGCGCGTTTGTATCCTTACCTAAAGAAATCGATCCGCATGATGTTACTGAAGAGCAAGCAATTGAACTCATCAACCTAAAGCGTAAAAAGGATGCCGAAAAGCTGATCAAGGCTTTTGATGAAGATCCGGATGTAAAAGTATTGAACGGTCGCTGGGGGCCTTACATTGAATTTGGCAAGCTGAATGTTAAGATCCCTAAAGATAAAGACCCTTTGACCCTTACCTACGAAGAATGCAAGGCCCTCGCCGATGCCACACCGAAGGATGCTAAAAAGGGACGCTTTGGTAAAGCTGCTGCGGCTGCCAAGCCAACCGCAACAAAAGCCCCTGCCAAGAAAAAAGCGGCAACAAAAAAGAAATAGTGAATGGTTGATTGGGTTGATCAGGTGAATGGTTTAGCAAGTATGCTTAGAACCTCTCACCTGATCAACCCAATTAACTTAATCGACCAAAATATGAAAAAAGACCTGCCCGAAAATAATGTAAAGGATATTGCTATCGCGGTAGCATTAGAGAGTGAGAGTGTGGAAAGTAAGGTATGGTATGTATATCTCATTAACCTTAAAAATGAGCCGATTGAAAATGTACTTATTACCTCAAGAGGTTATGGTGAAAAAGACGGCGAGCAGGTAAAAACCTCCACCCTGCGGCACATGATCCCTGTTGTTGACAGCCAGGCATATAAACTTATTGAACCTATTGATGAGCAAACATTTGGCCTCAATAACGAGTACTGGCTGAGCTATTATATCGGCAAAGACATTTTTGACAAGAAGTTTATTTTCCTTCCGGAAAGCATTGTAGAGATGAATTTTATCAAGATCCCGGTTTTAAATAAGCCCGGAGTTATGATAAAATAATTTTTGCTTTAAATTATTTATTGTCATAAATTTTATAATTTACCTGATAATAAATAAACCTATTTCATGGAAAACGGATATAGTCAATTCCGCAGACGCCGAACCTTAATCACTGTTATCACCACTGTTAGCCTTGTTTTACTCATCGTATACCTGGTAGCCATTGGCCATAAAAAAACAGTTGTCGACCCTGCTTTCAGCAAGTATATCGAGTCGTACACCACCGGTGTTGTTTCCAAACAAAGCCCAATCCGTATCCGGTTAGCCAGCGACGTGCAGGTAACCCATCAGCAAAATGAGGAAATAACCGACGATCTGTTTAATTTCTCTCCATCCATAAAAGGAAAAGCCATCTGGATAGATGCGCGTACTATCGAGTTTAGGCCCGACGAAAAACTCGATCCGGGTAAAAACTATACGGCCGATTTTAAGTTGAGCAAGCTAATTGACGTACCAGGTAGCTTTGAACACTTTAAATTTAGCTTCCAGGTCATTCAGCCCGATTTTACGGTATCATTCATCGGTATGCAAACGGCCAGCAGTACCTCAAACACCGAAATGAAACTGACCGGTGATATCCAGACAGCCGATGCTGAAGATCCATCTGCCGTTGATAAACTCCTGGTACCTAATTATGATTCGCCGGTTAAAATAAACTGGGAGCATGATGCGGCTCATAAAAACCATCATTTTACCATAACCGGCTTAACCCGTGTTGCAGGAAAAGGTAGTCCGCTTGTTATTAACTGGGATGGCAGCAGCATTGGCATAGATAAAAAGGGCAGCCAGAATTTCGAGGTTCCCGCTATCGGCGACTTCAAAGTATTGAACATTCGCGCGGTACAGGACAATGACCAATATGTTGAAGTCCAATTTTCGGACAATATTTTGGTAGGGCAGGAACTTAACGGGCTCATCAGTATTAACAATATAACCGATCCCGCATACAGCATTGATGGCAGCCTCGTAAAAGTTTACGCTCCTGACCGCCTGCAGGGCGATTACACGGTGACAGTAAACGAGGGTATCAAAAACACGCTTTTAAAAAGGATCACTAAAGGCTATACCGCTAACCTGTTTTTTGAAAACCGCTTACCCGCCGTTAGCATACCGGGCAAAGGTGTCATCCTGCCCGACTCGGGCCGCATCATGATGCCTTTTGAAGCAGTGAACCTGAACGCTGTAGACGTTACGATCATCAAGATTTACGAAAACAACGTTCCCCAATACTTCCAAAGTAACGGCTTCGACGGTAGTGCCGAGCTAAGACAGGTTGGTAAACCAATAATCCAAAAAACAATCCGTTTGGATACTGATAAAGGCCTTAACCTGAACAAGAAGAACCGCTTCATGCTCGATCTTGATCAGATGATCCGCACCGAGCCGGGCGCTATATACCGCGTGGTGATCGGTTTCAGGCGATCATACTCCTTGTTCAATTGCAAGATCCATAGTGGCAAAGTTCAAAAAGATAATGGTGACGATAGCGAAGATGAAGGTTATTATGGCGGCGAATACAGCGACAATACATCAAAAGTAAATGACGAGGACGATGATTTCTGGAAGCGATATGACAATTACTATCCCGAAGGCTATAACTGGCAGGAACGCGATGATGCCTGTACAGATTCCTATTACAGCAAACAGCGCTGGGCTACCCGCAACGTCATAGCATCAAATATTGGCCTTATAGCCAAACGGGGCAATGACAACAGCATGCTGATAGCCGTTACCAATATCTTAACGGCGGAGCCAATGAATAATGTAGATCTGGAATTGCTTGATTATCAAAAACAGGTGATTTACAAAGGTACTACTGACGGCGACGGTCTGGTTAAGTTCGACCTGAAGCGTAAGCCTTATTTATTGGTGGCTAAGAAAGGTTCACAACGTGGTTATTTAAAGCTTGACGACGGCAGCTCACTCCCCTTGTCACGGTTTAATGTTGGTGGCGAAGAAGTACAGAACGGCCTTAAAGGATTTATTTACGGCGAGCGAGGTGTTTGGCGTCCGGGCGATTCCATTTATACATCTTTTATCCTGGAAGATAAATTAAAAACGCTACCGGCCGATCATCCGGTTGAATTTGAGCTTTATGACCCAAGTGATAAACTTTACAGGCGTATTACCCAAACCAAAAGTTTAGATGGTTTTTACAGTTTTCATACCGCAACCGAAACCTCTTCCCCTACCGGTAACTGGACAGCCAAGGTTAAAGTGGGCGGCGCTGTATTTGAGAAAAAGATAAAGGTTGAAACGATAATGCCGAACAGGCTTAAGCTTAACCTTTCCTTCGGCGGCGCTTCGGAATTAACCAAAGGCAATAATGCCAATGGCAAGTTGAGTGCGCAGTGGCTTTTTGGCGGTGCGGCACAAAATTTAAAGGCTAAGGTAGATGCTTACTTATCGGCACAAAATACAAGCTTCAAAAAATATAAAGATTATGTTTTTGATGACCCTACACTTGCCTTTAATACACAGGTACAAACCGTTTTTGATGGCAAGTTAAGCGAAACAGGCACAGCCGATGTTGATGCCAACGTAAACGTAGAGAAACAGGCCCCGGGGCAATTGCGCGCAAACTTCCTGGTTAAGGTGTTTGAGCCTGGCGGTAATTTCAGCATAAACCAGGTAAGCATGCCTTACAATGTTTATCAAGGCTATGTTGGTGTTAAAACGCCTTCGGGAAGCAATCTGTCGGGTATGCTGGTTACTGATAAAGACCACATGGTAGATATTGCCGATGTGGATGTAAACGGCAACGCCCTTCCGGGAACCCGCGACGTACAGGTTGAATTGTATAAAGTGCAATGGCGCTGGTGGTGGGATCAAACCGGCAATGAAATGAGCAACTTTACCCAGGATAAGTATAATAAGCTCATCAAAACCGAAAGTGTGCGGTTAACCAATGGCTCGGGCCAATGGAAGCTACGCATCAACAAAGCCGATTGGGGCCGGTACCTCATCAAAGTAAAAGATGAACAAACCGGGCATTCAACAGGCAAAATTATTTACGTTGACTGGCCAAACTGGTCGGAAAGGTTGCAATCCACCAATCCTACAGAAGCCGCAATGTTATCTTTCACTTCAGATAAACAAACGTATAAGGTTGGAGAAGAAGCTACACTGACTATTCCAACAGGTGAGGCCGGCCGCGCGCTGATCAGTTTTGAGAACGGCAGCAAGGTTTTAAAAACCACCTGGATAGATACAAAAAAAGGGCAGACCCGTTATTCATTCAAAGTTGACGAAACCATGGCGCCAAACGTTTTTGTAAACGTTACACTGCTGCAAAAACACTCGCAAACGGTTAATGACCTGCCCATCCGGATGTATGGCGCTATTCCGTTACAGGTAGAAAATCCGGAAACCATACTGAAACCAATTATCAGTATGCCAGACAAGATCAGACCGGAAACACAATCAGCCATTACCGTTTCAGAAGCATCGGGCAAGGAAATGACCTACACCATCGCTATTGTAGACGAAGGCTTACTGGATATCACCAATTATAAAATTTCAGATCCGCATGACACTTTTTATGCCCACGAAGCTTTGGGCGTAAAAACCTGGGACTTGTTTGATTATGTGATAGGCGCGTTTGGCGGCGGTTTGGAGCGGATCTTGAGCATCGGTGGTGACGGAAACCTGGGTAACAACAAAAATGTGTCTGTAAACCGCTTTAAGCCTGTTGTGAAATTTCTTGGCCCTTTCCACCTCAATGCCGGTGAAAAGCAAACACAGCGCTTTACATTGCCTCAGTATGTAGGCTCCGTTAAGGCCATGATAGTAGCAGGTCATAACGGCGCTTATGGTATTGCCGAAAAAGCCGTAGCGGTTAAAAAGCCGTTGATGATCCTGGCTACCTTGCCCCGTGTGCTTGGTCCGTCAGAAAGTATTCAACTGCCGGTTACCGTGTTCGCGATGGAAAACAATATCAAAACCGTAAGCCTGCAGGTACAGAGCAATGCCTTCAGCAATTTGGGTGGCAACAATCAAAAAACGCTGACTTTTGATAAACCCGGCGACCAACTGGTGACCTTTGATTTAAACGTTAAAGATTTCGTTGGCGTTGGCAAAGTAAAGGTAATTGCCAAAAGTGGCTCAGAAACAGCGGTGTATGACGTTGATCTTAACGTCCGGAACCCTAACCCTCCTATTACAAGAATTATACAGAAAGAACTTGCGCCTGGTGAGGCTTGGAATACCGACTATCAACCGGTTGGCATCAACGGAACCAATAAAGCTACACTTGAGGTGGCTTATATCCCGCCATTAAACCTTTCAAAACGTTTGGATTACTTGATAGAATACCCACATGGTTGTGTGGAGCAAACCACGTCATCGGCATTCCCGCAATTGTATCTGAACCAATTGCTTGATCTTTCTCCTAAACAACGCGCCGAAACCGACCGAAATATTAAGGCCACCATTGATAGGATTAACGGCTTCCAGGTGCAAGGCGGTGGCTTAAGCTACTGGCCGGACGGTGGCGAAGCCAACGAATGGGGCACCAATTATGCCGGGCATTTTATGTTAGCTGCTCAGGCCAAAGGATATAGCATGCCTATAGGCTTTATTGACCGCTGGAAGAAATACCAGAGGGAAAAAGCCCTGACCTGGGTGCCCAGGAAGCAGCCGTATTATTATGAAGATGATCTGACGCAAGCTTATCGTTTATATCTGCTTGCCCTTGCCCGCTCGCCGGAAATGGGTGCGATGAACCGGTTACGTGAATTTGCCTTGTTGAGCGATGCCGCTGCATGGCGACTTGCTGCTGCCTATAAACTTGCAGGACAACCTGAAGTTGGTTTAAAGATGATATCGAAACTATCGACCACGATTAAGCCATACAACAGCCTGTTTGGTACTTATGGCTCCGATTTACGCGATGAGGCTATGATATTGGAAACCCTTACCCTACTGGATCAAAAACAAAAAGCCGCCGGACTGGTGCATACCGTAGCCGCCCGCCTATCGCAGGATGATTGGTATAGCACCCAAACTACGGCCTACTCGCTGATAGCGCTGGCACAATTTTACGGACAAAATAAACCAGCCGGTAAGCTCGAATTTAACTACACTAATGGCAGTACTAAAACCACCATAAGTACAACTTCTTATCTGTGGCAAGGTATTTTAACAGCTAATGGCGGTAAAGTTTACCTTAAAAATAATAGCAATAACAAGCTGTACATCAGGTTAATACAAAGAGGACAACCATCATCAGGACAGGATAGCCAATCAATTATCAATCCCGATATTTTACAGATGCGCGTTGGCTATTTCTCGCTTAAAGGAAAACCGATAGATCCATCATCCTTAAAACAGGGAACAGATTTTGTAGCCCAGGTAAATATCAAAAATCCGGGCAAACGCGGCAGATACGATAATCTGGCGCTTACCCAGATCTTCCCTTCGGGTTGGGAAATATTAAACACCCGCCTGCTTGGAGATGAAGCTTTTAAATCGTCCCCTTCCGATTATCGTGATATCCGCGATGACAGGGTAAATACTTATTTCAGCTTATATGAAGGCCAGGAATCAACCTATTATGTGATGCTGAATGCGGCTTATACCGGCAAATACTATCTACCGGCAGTTTATTGCGAGGCGATGTATAACAACCAGATCAGCAGTTTATTAAAAGGTCAATGGGTTGAGGTTGTAAAGTAGTCCCAAAAAAAAGCCTTACGAAGTTTTGGAAACTTCGTAAGGCTTTAGGAATTTACTGCAGGATAATGACAAACTCTTAGTCAATCACAAAATTAGGGTCAAAATATTGTTTGACAAAAACTGTGTCTTTTAATTGTGGGATCCCATCGGCCTGTAAAAAGATTTTTGCTTCTACCAACCATTTTGTTTGATCAGCCCGGTTATTTGGAGTGGTATTGATACCTTTAACGTAGCCATCTACAGGTTTAAACGGCGCTTCATACATAAGGCATGCCGGACATGACCGATTAAACTGGATCTTGCCGCCAATTATATCAGTTTTAGTTAGTGAAAAGCTTTTGCCCTGCATAGGCGCTTTGATGTATAAAGTAGTCGTAATACCTGATGTACGCTGGCTACTCCAAAATACGCGGAATACCCCTGGTTTAAGGGTGGTGTACCCTTCAAAATCAGCTTGTTCGGTAAATAAAAAACTACAGTTAGATCCTTCGCCACAGGTCGTTAAGTTTTTACCATCTATGGCAGGCTGATTTTTTTCGCTCTTTTGTTTACTACAGGAATGAAACAACGAGGTACTACTAAGCAGTAATAATGGCAGGATAAGTTTTGATTTCATGCTTAAGGTTAATTTGTATAAACCCTTACGTTTATCCTAAGCGTTATGCTACAAAAAAGCGCGTTAAGTTTACGTTAACAAACTGTCTGTCAGCCGGCCGCAAACAAATAATTCATTTTAGCCAACGCGCTTTCAAGTACAATACCACTAAAACCACTTTCTTCAATAAGGTTCACTATTCTGAAACTATAATACTCTTTACTAAGTGTATCTATATCTGTTTTGAGGGCTCGCGACAATAAAGGCAGTTTTTCAGCTCCGGGGCTTTTCTTCCCGCATTCAATACGGCTAAGTTCCGAGCGGTCGATACCAACAAGTCGCCCCAACTCTTCCTGCGACATCTTGAGCGAGCGTCTGTATCTTTTTATTAACTCACCAAAACTTGCAGTATAAGTCGCGTTTGTAACTGGCTCTTCTTTTTCCTGCATGGTTTCGGGTAATTCCGCGATCACAGGCAAATCGATAACCGTATTCAAATTACCAAAAAGGGATACAAACTTGCCTACAACGCGGTTAAACAAAGCAATGTCAACACTGTAGATGGTATTGAGCTTAGATCCGTTGGTTTTCACGAGCCCGAGCGCCTTAAGCTCAGTTATATGTTTCAGGATATTCTCCATCTCAAATGGCACATTGCAAATGTCCTTTTTACTTATCGCGTTATTATTTTCAATAATTTTTCGGACAATGTAAACCCGCACAGGCAAAGCCAGTAAACGGGCAAACCAGGCAAGTTCGCTATCGGTTTCAGTATATTTTGGAGACGGCATTGTATGTTTCGGGGCAGAAATAGCAGGATGTAACAATAACAAAAAAAGGCTCCCCAATTACCGGGGAACCTTTTTTTGAGGGTGTACCAAATTATTTTTTCACAGCACCTGCTGTAGTATATGGCATTGTTTGAGGGTCAAAGTTAGCCCAGCCAGCAGTCCAGTCGGTTGAACCGAAAGCACCTTTATAATCAACTTTATCAAAGAATGTATCAGTTACTTTTGCATCAGTAAATGCAGCACCTGAAGCGGCAATTGAACCCGCTTTAACGGTAAAGTCAGGCGTGCCCGCGTTTGCAAAATCAGATGAGAATTTGAACGGTGAATTGATAACCGCATCTGCATAAATAGCAGCATTAAATACGTTCTCGGCCCTAAGTTTGGTTTCAAATAAAGTTTTGTTTTCACCTTTAACTTCGTTACCTTTTTTGTTGCTGCCTAAAACCAGGTTGTTTTTAAATACTAAACGGCCTGCGGTGTAGTTAGTTGAAGTTGAGTTAGGAGTAGTAACTTTTGAATCGTCGATATAGATACCTTCCGCATAACCAGAAAAAATTGAGTTGAAGCAGCTTATAGCAGAGTTACGACGGATTTGTGCACCATGCTGATAGTTTGCGTTAACGTTGGTTTCATCAGACTTAGTGTATGGGCCTAACATAGTCATGTTAGAGAATACCGCAGAAGTTTGTGGTGTTTTATCAGAACCTGAACCATCGTTGTCGCTTTCAAAACCGTTTGAACCAGAGATATCTGCAATAGTTTTAAAACGCTGGCTTAAACCAAACTGAATTTTACCGGCAAAACCAAAATCGGTATCAAAATCGTCATCTAAGCTACCCATGGCTATAAGGTGTTTACAATTTACCGTACCACCAAACCATTCAAAAGCGTCATCACCAGAACGGTAAACCTGAACATAGTCGATAGTTGTACCTTTACCTACACCACCAAAAGTGATACCGTTAATTTCGTTATCTGGTGAAAAAGGAATACCAGCGTACTCAACACGTACATATTTAAGCGTACCAGAGTTGTCATTTACATCGGTACCACCATATTGGATATATTTAGCAGCATTACCTTTAGCATCTAAACCACCTTCAATACCTACGTTGTCACCTTGGTTAACCGGAGCTTTACCCAAAAGGATTAAACCGCCCCAGTCGCCGTTTGAACGGGCACCGGCTTCAAATGCAGAAGTAAATACAATTGGTTTATCAACAGTACCAACAGCCATGATTTTAGAACCGCGGGTGATGGTCAAAGTACCTTTGCTTGCTTTATCACCTTTTATCAGGGTACCAGGTTCGATAGTCAAAGTAGCGCCGTCAGTTACATAAACGAAGCCCTTAATTAAATAAATTTTGTCAGCTTTCCAGGTAGTGTTGGCTGCGATGTCGCCGGTTACAGTAACAACATTGTTGTCTGAACCGCCACCGGTTGGTGGGTTTGGATCGATCACAGCATCTTTCTTACCGCAAGCCGCGATAAAAAGGCCGACAACAAGTGTTAAAAATAATCCCTGTTTTTTCATAATTTTTGCTTTTTTGGAATCAGTTGTTTTTATTATGTTCTTTTCTTAAAATGTGTAGTTAAATGACAGGGCATAGTTTGCACCTGGCAGGTAGCTTTTGAAGGTATAGCCTGTTCCGGATGGAATGTATGGCTTGCCATCAAGCTCGTATATAAAATTGTATTTCTGGTTTAACACATCACTTGCACTGAATTTAATCTCCCCTTTGCTTTTCAGTACTTTATAGCCGATCTGGAAATCGAGCACATTACGTGGTTGCTCGTAAACACTCGAAAACCTTTCGCCACCGGCATAAAAAATACGTTTGCCAAGCCTGTTGTACAGTACATTGATAGATAGCTTATTATCAAGTTCGTTGTGTTGTAAGCCCGCGTTGATAACATAAGGTGATTGGCCTACCAGCGGACGGCTTTTTTCAAGACGTACAATACCGTCATTCGGGTTGGTCACTTTTGAGCGGTTAAGCGAGAAGTTGGCGTAAGCTGTTGTGTTTTTAAAGAAGTTGCCACCGTTAATGAAATCAAGTGTTTTCCGCGCCTCTAATTCAAAACCATATACATAAGCCGATTTTGAGTTAAAATAGCTGATGGTAGTTGACGAGTTAGAGTCTTCTATTTTAGGCTCAATAGCATTTTGGAATTTTTTGTAGAAAGCAGATATCGAAAAGATCTGACCGGCCGCAGGATAAAACTCATATCGTAAATCGGCATTATCAATCAACGTGCGTTTTAGATTTGGTTCACCCTGTAAAGTAGCCAGCAATTCGTAATCATAAAATGCAAACGGCGCCAATTCCCTGAATTCGGGTCTGGCCAGCGTACGGTAGTACGATGCCCTGAAATTAGCCCTCTGCGTTAAAGCATATGTAAAGTTTATCGAAGGAAGGAAATCCGTGTTATTTAATTGTGCACGCGGCTGCTGCATATCTGTTTCTTCGGTATGCAGTTTAAGATCAAATTTCTCGACCCTTAAACCATAAACAACGCGTATCTTTTCGCTGAATTTGCTATCGAGCATGGCGTAACCGGCGTTAGTCCAGCTGTTCGCATCATACCTGTCGGTAGGGTTTGAAATTTCGTCAAGCGAGTACAAACCGTTATTGATCAGGTTAGGGCCAAATATGGTTTGAATTGGTCGCTGAAGGATAGTGTTAATATCGTATTGAGTATTACTTGTATTGATAACCAAGCCAAGGAAACGCGCGTTAAAATCGCGCTTACGATATTGCGAGTAAACACCCAGCTTCAATGTACTTTGTTTAAACAGATCAACAGGAACCGAATAATCTACCTTACCTGAGTAAATGTTTTCGTTCAGATGAGAAAATACACGGGCATTTTGTTTAGCCAAACCGGTAACCTGTGCGTAGAATGGCTCGCCTGCAGCACCTTGCCTGTAATTGGTTTTACGCTGATCCGGCTGATCGTTAATGATATTGCTAAAGCCCAGGTTCCATTTAATTTTTGAGTTTTTCGCGCCCAAGCCATGCTCGCCCTCAAGTGTGCTTTTTAATAATGATTTTTCTAACAAATCATTAGCATAAAAACGCGAGTCATAGCTGCCATCGCTGGTGTTTGAACCTGTACGGTAAGTAAACTGGTCATCAAACGTACGGTTGTAGAGGTTTTTGAACGTGATTTTGTTTTTACCAAAACTGTAAGCAAAGTTGGCCAACGCACCTATATTTGTTGAGAATTTGTATTGGGCACTGTGATAATCATAGTTATCAAACTGTTGTATCAAATCGGGAACAGTAGTTTGCGAGTTACGGTAAGTTAACGATACCGTTGTACCAAACCTGTTTTTGTTGGCGCCAATCTCCTGCACATTACCTACGGTTAGCTGATAGTTTTGAGTAGGTAGAGCATTACTTCTGTAGATACTAAAATCGTTGTTAAGACTGTTGATTGACTGGATGGTTTGGGTTTGGCTGAGCTGGCGGTTAACGATCTGGTTTGTTGTAGGGAAATTGCTAACCAGTTTACGTGTACCATTGTCAAAGCCAAAGTAATCGCTGGCATTGCGGTATCCGTTCTGAAAATCTTTGAATGTGCTCTGAGAATTATAGCCCACGCCGACATTAAGACTTACAAAGTTTTGATCAGGAATATCTTTGGTTTGTATTTGAACGCTACCACCAGCAAAATCACCCTGAAGATCAGGAGTGGCGGTTTTGCTGATCACTATATTCTCAACAAGGTTTGAAGGAACGATATCAAACGAAAATGCCTTACGGTTAGGCTCGGTGCTTGGCAATGGAGCGCCATCAAGTGACGCGCTGTTATACCTGTCGCTCAAGCCCCTTACAATTACAAATTTATTGTCCTGGATTGTAGTACCGCTTACCCTTTTTAACACGTCGCTGGTATTGCGGTCTGGCGCTCGGCGAATAAGCTCAGAAGAAATCCCGTCAGAAATAGAAGCGCTGTTTTTTTGAGTGGCATATAGTGAAGCAACTGAAGCCTGACGATAGGTTGATTTCACTACAACCTCCTTAAGTGCTGTTGTAGCTCCGGAAGCCATCGCAATGTCGAGCGTAGTAACCTGACCGGCTTTAACCTCAACATCCGAAATTGATTTGGTTTGATAGCCTATGTATTTAATAACTAAGGTGTATTTACCCGGTTTTACATCGGTAAGCACGTAACGACCATCTACATTGGCAGCAGCGCCTTTTGTTGTGCCGTCAATACCCACAGTTGCGCCAATAAGCGTTTCACTGGTTTTTTGATCGATGATCTTGCCAATGATCTTGCCATTACCTTGCGCAGATATTTTCAGTGTAAAGAAAAATACGGATAAGATTAGCAGGAGTAAAGATTTTGACTTCATAAATTTTTAATAACGGGTCAAAAGTATCCTCGTTAAATTAAATTTATGTTAACTCAAAATTATCAAATCGAATATCTTAAATATTAAATTAAATCTAAAGTTTTAGATTTTATCCAATATCATGAAGATTAAATGAAGTATTAGAGGTTCAATTATTCATTTTTAAATATGGGTTATATATTTGTAACTCACATTTAAACATGGCTAATCATAAAAAGGCTGAGTTTGCCGCAACAGATCAGGATTTATCAATGGTAGCAAAAGCGCTGTCGCATCCCGCAAGGATTGCTATTATGCGTATTTTAGCCCAGCATAAGCATTTTACCTGCGGCGAAATAGTTGAGATACTTCCATTGGCACAACCTACAGTATCCCACCACTTAAAGGAATTGATGGATGCCCGGTTGATCACCGTTGCTATTGACGGTAAGAAATCATTGTATGATGTTAACTGGCCTACCTGGAACCGGTATACTGCTCAATTTGAGAATATGTTAAGCGCCATTAATAACGCTGAACAAAAGGTTGGATAGGCAACCCTCCTATTCTTATGGGTTATATTCGTACACAATTTTATAAGGTACCTGCTTTAGCGATGCTGATACCTGCCCAATCTTAAGATCATGTAACTGTGGGGTAGGTTCGCAAAATGAGTATGCTTTTCCCTTATAAAGCAAAGGTTTCCCAACTGGTTTATCAAACTGAACTGCCATAGTTATATGAGTTGGGTATAAAACCGCTATCATAGGCAAATTGTATATTTCCTTCACCAAATAAAAGAACAAGCCGGCCCTATCATCGCAATCACTGTATTGAGCAAACAGGGTTTCTTCTGGACTTAGGCGCTTTTCGCGACCAAAATTCATTTCATCGTTTTCATATAAAAAGGCATAACGGGTAAAACGCATCAAGTAGTCAACTCCTTTTTTTGTATCCATTCTGCTCACATTTTGTTTAAGTAAAGGAATCAGCGAGCCATAGGTTTCCTTACTCAATGGAATATTGAAATAGGATTCAAAATCCACAACAGGGTAATTCCTGAAAATAGAATCAACCAGCGGATTGAGCTTAATTTTGAAATAGTATGCCTTATGCTGATAAGTAAACTGCAGATCTTTTTCGATGTAATCTGCCGGAGTAAAATCAGGCATCCGGGTAACCTTGTATGAAAACGGGTTTACAGCCCCTGAAACATCGATATCAACAGGAGTAGCTGGCTGAGTTGTTAGATCAGTACCCGGATAGTCATGAATGTTAAGGCACATGTATTTTTTATTATTAACCGTATACGAAGGAATATCAGATATATCCTCATTATTGTAGACATAAAAAATGATCTTCTTCCCGGCGAGGGCCAACCGCGCATCATAACCCGATTTAACCATCAGGAACCATTTGTATAAGGTATAGTTGTTGTAGTTTTTTTCTTTGGGAGCTATTTGCTGTGCTGTTTTACGCACAAGCTGGTAATAAAGCCAGTCGTTAAGTTGATGCTTTTCCTTGTAGTTTTGCAATGCTGTAAGCAAAGATCTATAACCTCCTGTACTACCAGCATGGTAAAAGTCTTTTATACTCTGTTCTGATAACACGGGACCAGTAGTCACGATTGTCTGTGTATCAACTTCGGCATTAAAGGTTCCGTCATAAAAGGCAAAACAAATCCTTCTGCTACTTTGCGCGCGCAGGTTAACTGTACTCAAAAGCAACAAGCACATGAATAATATTTTAACGCATCTGGTCATCAGTCGAGTACCCGGTTCATAATTTATATACAAGTTACAAATTAACGCCGAATTGGTTAATGTTATTTTAATCATTTAGGAACACAATCATAACATTGCAACCCTATTTTTGATGTTTGAAAAACCGGTTCATGAGGTCAATATCATTAGGAAAAAGAATACTTTGTTTATTTATAGCAATAGGGTACTTCTTTTTTTCGTGCTTATATGTTACACGTTGCCCTAAAGTTGCCGGTCATACTAAAACCGGGCAACACTTTACTGCAGGCAATCAGGTAAAGCAAAATACCCCTGTTATTTCAAGCGCAACTAACAGTAAATCGATCCCTGTTCTGTTTCTATCACGTCCGCGCGTCATCTTTGGTAAAAACTTAGTCGCTTTAAGTAACCAGTTCAGGTTAATACGTGTTTGTGAATTATGTCCTTTCAGGTGCCTGACAAAAATTGACGATCCGAACAGGTTTCGGGCTCACAAAATCTTTTATACAGCTAATATCCTTTCTATTATCCGTACCTGGAAAATTTGAGTTATCAGAGTTCCTCTCCTGCTGATACCTGTTACAATGTTTCCTTAATTATTTATTACCTGCATTACATGCTGTTAACACCGCACAATGCAATTAAAAACGTATGGATTAGTTATGCCTTATTTCGATCTAAAATTTTCAACTACCGACAATGAACTGGCCAATTTTGCAAAAGCCCTTGCCTTACCCGTAAGAATTGCTATTGTGCGTATTATCATGACTAATGGCAATTCTGTAGGCAAAGAAAGTTTATATAGTATTCCTTTTAACCACGAAACGATAACCAAGCACCTGGCCGAATTAAGACGGTTGGGGATCATCAAAGCCCATGGTTTACGTAACTCACTTAAATATAGTCTCGATGAGCAGTTATTTCAGCAAATGGCCGATGGTTTTGCCATGCTGTTTGATAGTATGCGAACGTTTGAGCCCGATCTGCAGAGTTGCTAATGATGAAAAACGGGCTGTTTTTAGCTATTTTCTGAGACAAAAATGATTTTTTATAAAAAAAATAAAATTCTAATAATCTGATAAACAGACTGTGTGTTGTAACATTGGCTTAACTTGGGCTTAAAGTACCGTTCCTGATTTGGCAATTCGCTTCAGATTTGTACTTTTGTCCCCGGAGAGTTGGCAGAGTGGTCGATTGCGGCAGTCTTGAAAACTGTTGAACTGTTAAAGGTTCCTGGGGTTCGAATCCCTAACTCTCCGCATCAAAATAAAGTTTTTGTAAAACGCCTCAAATCACAGAATTTGGGGCGTTTCTTGTTTACAGGCAAGCCGAAAAGACAGGGAATTGCTGCTATCGTGAAACAAGAAAGTAAATGGCTATCTTAAGAATATTACAGAGCTATGTGGGATAAAGAAAGAACTCCCTATCCGCATAAATCATATAGTATGAGGTAAGGCGTTTTGATAATAGGCGTTTGTTAATTGAACAAGGTGAATAAAAGAACCCTGCTCCTATCAAGACAAGGGACAGGGCTCTTATAGGTTTATTAAGGAATTATTCTGCTTTTAATTTATCGGCCAGCATTTTCATATAAAAACCTCCAACCACACTCCGTGCTTTAAAGTTTTCCCTTATTCCGGTTTTTGAATCGTAAAAATCATTTAGCGGCACGCGCGAAGGGGTTTCCAGGGCGTGTACGTAAAGCGGATGTATAAGCGCTTCAAACTGGTCTTTTTGAGGCGCAAACGTTGCGGTCCAGGTTATCCAATCGTTTTTGGTATATGTTTTACGGCTATCCAGCGGGATACCAAATTTGTTGCCTTTGGTAAGATAGTATTTGGTTTCGGTATCATATACCTTTTGCGGAAACAGGTGCAAACCTAATACCTTGTCCCAAACCAGATTATACTTTTGGCTCCAGGTATCTTTACTATCAAAGGTAAGCGCGTAGTGATCGCCGGCATCAGCCATCTTTATCCACTCGGGTACCATGCTTTCTGCTATGGTGCGGTATTTTTTAGCGGTTTCAGCTTCGCCCAGTGTTTCTGCCATTTGAGCGTAACAAGCAATTGCTACAATAGCTTTTACCGATAAGTTGGCATTGCGGGCCAGGTGCCCGGCAAAGTCATCAGTACACAATTGGGTTTTAGGATCTAATCCTTCCTTAGCCAGGTAATCAACCCATGTCGTTAAGGTTTTCCAGTGCTTTTTTGCATAGTCGGCATTACCTTCAACTTTAGCTATGGCGGCGCAAAGTGTAATCACGTTACCCGATTCCTCAATTGGCATAGGCTCGCCGTAGGTTTGTCCGTTAGCTTTTGGATAAGTACCCAGGTCATGCGCGGCCCATGGATGCGGGTATTTACCGGTTTCGCTGAAGTGGAAAATACCGTTCAGCATGCCTTGTACCAGCTCGGGGCTGTAGATCAGGTAAAGCGGAGCCGATGGATAGGTTACATCAACCGTGTTTATAAAGCCGCCACTGTTGTTTTCTTTTGATAGCCATAAAGTTTCACCTGCCGGACTTTTAACCAGCGCATGGGCCGCTATGCTTTGACGATAGGCCAACACGCATATATAAGCATATTCTTTGCCACCCGAACGTAAGGCATCTGCATAAACCTGTTTATCAAAGGCTGTACATTTTTGCATAACAGCCTGATATTCATTATTGGCGTCTGTTAGTTCACCTTCTATGGTAGCTTTACCAGAGTTGTTCCACCAGGGCCTCAGATCGGTATTGAAATATTGCACCGAAAAACGTTCGTCGTAACCTAATTCAATAAAACGTTCAACAGCGGTTTTACCCACCTTGCCGAAAGGGACTACTGTATTTAACGAAAGCGAACGCCCCTGGGATACTGTTGACAAAATAGCGCCTTTTGCGAATGCGTTAGCAGCTTCTGAACCTTTAGTAATAAACTGAACCGCTCCTGTTGCTTTTGGCGCAGCTACGTAAAAATATCCCCAGTCAATCCGCATATCATCACCACCTTTTTGCAAAACAGGCTGCTCAACGGTGCCGGCTTTTAATACAGAGAGTTTTTCGGTGCTATATTTTTGCGCGGTAACCGCCTGCATAGGTTGATAAACGGCTATATCTGATGATGCTCCCAGGAAGACCTTCACCGCATGATTTTTACTGTCATTTGCATTCACTTTATAAGTGATGTACGATACCGGGCGCGATAACAGCTTCATATCATTTAGCAACAACGGAGACGTGAAGGTCATCTGAAGGTCGATCTCGCCTGCAGTAAAATTGTAGACAGTTCGCGTGGCGTTTACATCAACACTTTTTTGATCGGCCAGTAATATTGGCCCCGTGCCGTTTTTTAACTTATCTACAAGTCCAAAATCTAAAAAGCGGCCACCTGCCGAGTTGGCCAGGTGAATAGCGATCACGTTGCCCCCCGCCTTTAAAAGCTTTTTGCTGATAGGGAAATATTGAAAACTGCTTGTCCACCCGTTTTTTTCATAAACCTTGCTGCCATTTAGAAACACCTCCACATTGTCATCGTGGTTTAGTTTCAGGAAAAGCTCGTTAATATCTGCAACAGTGCTTAAGTTAAACGTACGCCTTACCCAAATATCGTCCGATTTCCATAACGTTTTTACATTTTTTTCATCATCACCAATCGGGGCCTGGCCAGATTTCCAGCCTGCTGTATTATATTTTAAAGAAGTCCAGTCACCCGACGGTTTGTTCTCGGTGTAATTAACATCGTATGATGCTTCGTCTGAAGCACTTAGTAAGGTTTTGTAGTTGACTTGCTCTTTTCCTAAAAAACGATAAATCTTACCATCTACGTTGATCAGTCCCAGTAGCGAGTGGTCGGCACCTGTCCAATGTGTGGTAGTAGAAGAGTTCAGTTTATCCGTGTTAGACCAGATACTGAAATAAGTATTATGCGTAATAAGCGGATAAGCAGGGGCTTTTCTGTCCTGCGCGTGCACTATGCCCGTAATACAGATACAAGCCAGTAGTGTCAACAATTTTAATCGGTTAGATGAATTCATGAAAAGTGTATAATTGATGTTTTACTCAGACGGTAAAAGTAAAGAAAAGCTATACCCGAATATCTTCGTATTGTGTCAAAGTCGATGCATATCGTCTCATTTTAGCTTGTTTTATTATTTGGAGTGTATTATCACCGCAAATAGTATGTTGAAACTACCGAGAAGTAAATTTCCCCATCCCTGATTATCGGGAGGCAATACAAACTTCGGTAATCTATATTTAGTGCGGTTACTTTCGTTAATTCATCAATGAAATCATTTGGAATATTACCAAAGGATACACATGAAAGAGCATTGGTTACAGAATCAGAAATACCACTATCAACCAAGCTTCTACGTCCTAAATCTTATAACTGCAAGAAACCATCTAAACCTTTTGTTAAAAATTAATTCAAGGCTATTGTAATGTTTTGATTAAGCATGTCGTATAAGTAACCAAATTGTAGTTTTTTTATTAAACTTTAAAAAACGTTTTAGAATTTTAAAAAAAAGCCGATAATTGTTAATAGAAATATCAATCAATAGCAAAATATTGATTTAAGATTAGTAAATGTACACCTAAGCTTTAATCAACATAACATATAGATATTTTCACATTACCATTTGGTTAATTTATTAATTCCTAAACCTTTCTTTTAGATGAACCCTAATATAACTATCCGATCCTTTTATATTGTTCTCATACTGTGCTTTTTTACTTCAATAAAAGGTTATGGCCAAACAATACCCGTTGGAAGCTACACAGAGGAGTTGCTACGCAGGGAGCAGGTAGCCGGAGATAGCAATAATCATTCATCTTTTGTCATAAGGCCTGTTGCTGCAACTATTGCTAATTCAAACCTCCAATCATTAATTGCAAGTCCGGAGTACTTAAAATTCAATTTTATGGGGATGCAGTCAGGTTTACGCATCCTTCCTTTCAATTGGTTAAATGAATATAATGTAAACCGCCCTTACGGCTATAACAATTCCTCATTATATCCTAATGCCGGATACCAGAGCATGTTTAGCGGCGGGTTTTCACTAAAAGCCGGTATATTGACCGTGCAGGTAAAGCCTGAGTTTGTTTATGCGCAGAACAAAAATTTTTCAACCTTTGCCGATGTACAGGCCAATAATAACTCCACCGCGCTTCTGGGTGCATACTTTGGAACGATAAATGGCATTGATGCTCCCGAACGATTTGGCACGTCATCTTTAAAGCACCTTTATCCTGGGCAATCAAAAATCACGTTATCATATAAAAGTGTAGAAGCCGGAGTATCTACAGAAAATTTGTGGTGGGGCCCAAGTATAAGAAATTCTATTACAATGAGTAATTCGGCTCCCGGCTTTTTTCACTGGACATTCAACTCTACAAAACCAGCCAAAACAGTTATAGGTTCATTTGAGTGGCAAATCATTGGGGGGAACCTAAAACAATCTGGCTTTGCACCTGATGATGTCAGTAAGCTTAAATACGGAAACAATTCATACGTGCCTAAACCTAAGGTTACCCGGTATATATCGGCATACAGCGTAAACTGGCAACCTAAATGGTTAAAAGGCCTATACCTTGGCGCCTCTGCTTATGATTATCTTGATAAAGATTCTGTTTATCATAACAAAAGCATTATTCGTAAAGCGATCCCTGTTATTATCGGATCTTCTGAAAAAGCTAATAATGCGGCCAACGGACAAAATGGAGACCAGCAGGATTTTGCATATACACTTAATATCAGGCAACTTTTACCGCTATATAAAGCCGAACTTTACTTTGAATGGGGGCGTAATGATCGCAGCGGAAGCCTATCTGATTTAATAGAGGAACCCGAGCATTCGTCAGCATATACATTTGGCGGCCGCAAGTTATTTGAGCTTAGTCGCGGAGGGTTTATACAAATTAAATCAGAAATAACGCAGCTTCAAAGGGCTCCAACTTATTTACTTCGTGACGAACCATCATGGTATGTTCATTCACAAAGCCCCAGAGATGGATATACCAATTATGGCAGATATGTGGGTGCAGGTATTGGCCCCGGGGGGAACAGCTTTATTTTTGATATAAGCTACCTTAAAAATTACAATTCTTACGGTTTAATGCTGGAAAGGCAGCTTCATAACAATGATCTGTATTACCAGGCCTTTGCCGGTACCAATTCCTATAACTTACATTGGGTGGATATTGCCGGTACATTTTATACCAATCTGAAATTTAGGAACTACCTGATCTCTGCCGAGGCTACCCCAGTTTACACGCTCAATTATGAATACAAAAACGGCTCAACATTCAATTTGCATGCAAGAATTAATTTTACGTATTTTTTTAATTGATGGACAATTTTTGAGCTCATTTTAAGTTTATTGACCGAGACCTTACTTATATTACAAATTAAAAAAAATCACCCTCTGCCCTTAAAATGGGAAATTGTTTACTTTTGCAGAAAATAATATCACTTATTGGAGTGTTATTTTTATACTCTGATAACCTTTACGTATGAACAGATTTCGTTTTTTCATATTATTAATTGCTTTGCTTAGCTTCGGAGCGGTTACTAATATCACAGCCCAAACCAGTTTACAAAACATTTCTTCTATCAACATTGATGACCTATCAGACCAGCAGATAATTCAACTACTGCAGCAGGCTCAAAAAGCCGGTTTAACTGATGCTGAGTTACTACAACAGGCCCAAAGCCGAGGAATGTCGGCAACCCAGGTTCAAAAATTAGAGATCCGAATAAAGAAATTAAGAACTAAAAGCGACGAATCGTCCAATACCAAATCTGATTCAACACTTAATCAACAGGGGCGGCAGCTTAACTATAAACCTGATGCTGATACTGTTTTTAACAATAAAGATTTGTTTGAAAGTTTAAAACCTAAAATTTTCGGGGCAGATATTTTCAAAAACAAAAACAGTTCGTTTGAACCTAATCTTAAATTGGCTACACCGCTAAATTATATCGTTGGGCCTAACGATCAGCTTAATATAAATGTTTACGGCAGCTCATTAGTAAACTGGAAGCTTGATGTGTCACCAGAAGGGAATATAAACATTCCTGGGGTTGGTATTTTGAATGTGGGCAGTAAAACCATTGAACAAGCTACTGCCTTGATAAAAAGTAAGCTTGCCGCAAACAACTACGCCATTGGCCGCGGAACAAGCGTACAGGTTACACTTGGTAATATCCGCAGTATCCAGGTTATCATTATTGGTCAGGTAGCAAAACCAGGTACTTATACCCTACCCTCACTGGCTACTGTTTTTAATGCTTTATATACAGCAGGTGGCCCTAATGAAAATGGAAGTTTAAGGCAGATAGAAATTATCAGAAATAACCGCATTATCCGGCATTTAGATGTTTACGACTTTTTAGTAAAAGGCGATCAGAAAAATAATATTACCCTGCAGGATCAGGATATTGTACGTGTGCCAACATACCGCACCAGGGTACAGCTTGTTGGTGAAGTTAAAATTCCGGCTCTATTTGAAGTTTTACCGGGAGAAAGCCTCGACAACGTTATCACTTATGCAGGCGGCTTTACCGATAGCGCCTACACTGCAAGGATCAAAGTATCCCAGGTAAGCGATCAGCAACGCAAAATAACAGATGTGTTGGAAGCCGATTACAAAAACTACATCCCTTTACGAGGCGATAAATATACTATTGAACCTATTATATATAGATTTGAGAACCGTGTAGTAATAAGAGGGGCTGTATTCAGGCCAGGTGATTACGAGTTGCAAACCGGTTTAAACTTATTGCAATTGATTGAAAAAGCGGCCGGCTTAAAAGAAGATGCCTTTACCGAACGCGGTACAATTACCCGTTTAAAACCGGACAACAGTACCGAGATAATAGGCTTTAATGTAAAGGATGTTATAAACAAAACCACAAATATTGCGCTACAGCGTGAAGACATAGTTAATATTTCATCCATATTTGACTTAAGGGATAGGTATACTGTTACAATTAATGGCAACGTAAGGAAGCCGGGGAAATTTGCCTTTTCGGAAAACATGAAGGTAGAAGACCTGATTTTAAAAGCAGGTGGGTTTGCAGAAGGAGCAAGTACGAACCGTATTGAAGTGGCCCGGAGGGTTATGGACGCTGATCCTTCATCAAAAAACAGTTCGGTATCGCAAGTATTCAGCGTAAATATTGATGGTAATCTCAAACCAGCCGATGTAAATTTCGTCCTCACTCCTTTTGATATCGTTTCAGTATACAGTTTGCCCGGATATGAAAAACAAAAAACGGTAAAGGTTGAAGGCGAAGTTTTATACCCTGGTTCATATACTATCAAAAGCAAAAACGAAAAAATTTCTGATCTGATTGCCAGGGCAGGCGGTCTTACCGCTTCGGCCGATGCAGCCGGCGGTTCATTAAAACGCGACAATTTTGCAATATTAGGTATCGATAAAAATAAAACGGATACCGCATCTATCAATGCCGAACGCTCAGCACGGATTAATAGGCTTAAAAAATCATATAAAGACTCCACCAATACATCTATCGATACCACACAATTAAGAAATAACTATGTAGGTATAGAACTGGATAAAATCCTAAAATCTCCGGGCTCAAAAACTGATTTGCTTTTGGAAAATGGTGATGTTATTAGGGTGCCTAAGCAACAGCAGGTTGTACGTGTTAACGGACAGGTACTTTATCCAAGTGCTGTCGTATTCGATAAGTCAAAATCATTTAATGATTTTGTTTCAAATGCAGGTGGCTACGGGCCCGATGCCTTAAGACGCGGCGCTTATGTGGTTTATCCAAACGGAACCGTAAAAGGTACACGTAAATTCCTGTTCTTCAACAACCATCCTTCGGTTAAGCCGGGTAGTGAGATATACGTTCCTAAAAAATCAGAAAGTAAGGGAAATACAGCTCAAACTATTTTAGGATTTACAACGGGGCTTGCTTCGTTAGGAGCTATTATTTTGGGGATTTTAAGTTTGAATAAATAGATTATTGTGCAAGATATGATTCAAGATTCATCAAACGCAAATCCTAATTCTAAAAATGAGATTTCAATAAAAGAACTAATTACCAAAATACAACTTGGCATTAAGTACCTTATTCGAAATTGGAAAATTATAGTTGCCATAGGATTCTTCGGCGGAATAATTGGTGTATGTTATGCTTTTTTTAAAAAAGTTCAATATATAGCAACCTGTAATTTTGTTTTAGAAGACTCAAAAGGTGGCGTTATGGGGCAATACGCCGGACTGGCTTCATTGGCAGGAATAAATTTAGGCGGTAGCAGTAGCGAAGGCATATTTGAAGGAGATAACATATTTGCCCTTTATCAGTCACGTTTAATGATTGAGAAAACTTTATTGGCTAAAGCTAATTTTAACGGTAAAGACCAGCTCATGATTGACAGGTATATCGACTTTAAGGATTTGAGAAAATCCATGCAAAAAGATGATAAGTTGAAAAACCTAAGCTTCAGCGGAGATCCGGATCATTTTAGCAGGCAACAGGATAGTATCATTAAAAATATAGTATTTGACATCAATAAACACTCATTAATTGTAAGCAAACCCGACAAAAAGCTGAATATCATTGAAGTTGATACAAAATTTGAAGATGAAGCTTTTGCTATGGAGTTCAACAACAAATTGGTTGAAACAGTCAACGAATTTTATGTAAAAACAAAAACAAAGAAAACTGCACACAATGTTTTCGTTTTACAAAAACAAGTTGATAGTGTCAGGGCAGTCCTTAACAGTTCAATTGGCGCGGTAGCTTCAGCGTTAGACGCGGCCCCCAATGCTAACCCATCACTGTTAACGCTTAAGGTACCCTCACAAAAAAAACAAATTGATGTGCAGGCTAATACAGGGATATACAGTGAAATGGTAAAAAACCTGGAATTAGGAAAAATCACTTTAAGGCAGGAGACTCCACTTATACAAGTGATAGACAAACCGGCCTTTCCTCTTGATAAAGTATTCCTTGGAAAGAAAAAGGGTTTTATGATAGGCTTTTTTATTGGCGCCATTTTAACAACCGTATTTTTGATATCCAAAAAGCTTTATCATAACATATTGAATTAAGTTACTTATTACTGTTTTTTTATTAATTCTTGATCCTGCTTTAAGCGCGGATTTAATTTAAAACCTAAACAAAAAATAAATATCGCATCTGGACCCATAAATTCAGATTTAAGTATAAGCCTCTTACTAAGCTTTACCAAACAATACATATGAGCAGAACTAAATCGGCTTTTTTCGGGGCATTGTCATCGCAGTTTTATACCATTATATCTGTACTTGTTAGTATTTTTTCTGTACCTGTTATAATCAGCCATTTAAGTTCGGAGGTTTATGGCTTATCAATAATTATATTTCAAATCACCGCCTATTTAGGAATGTTTGACTTTGGACTGATTGCAGGAGTTGAAAGATACCTGGCGGGCACAAGAGAAGACTCAGATGAAAATAGGGAAATAATAAAAAAAATCATATCAACTGCAGTAATTGTTTACGGCATAATTGCTTTAATTATTATGCTAAGCGGGAATATATTTGCGCCTTTTGCCGCGAAACTATTTAATGCACCTGCTAAATACACCAATACTGTTCACCAGATTGTTTCAGTTTTATCTATTTTGTTAGGATTTCAATTAATATTGAGAGCTCTTACCGCTATTTTTTTTGCACACCAGCGACAAACTTTATTCAATACCTTATCATTCATATTGAATTTTGCAAACACAGTATTAACTGTAATTTTTGTTTGTTTAGGATATGACCTGTGGAGCTTTGTTTATAGCCAGGTTATTGTGTTTCTTTTAAGCTCTATTTTGAATATTTACCAGTTAAGAAAACACTATCCATATATCCGTATTAATATCCGGCAATTTGACCTTGCCTTAGTTAAGGACATGTTTTCTTATGGATTTTCACTATTTCTGGTGGGCATTGCTGTACAGGTGATATTTCAAACAGACAGGATAATTATAGGCACATTTGTGTCATTGACAGCGGTATCAGTATATTCATTTACCACCAAACTGCCAGAACTTTCTTCGCAAGTAATATGGAAGATTTCCGACAACTCTTTTCCCGCATTAGTTGAGCTATCAAAGCAAAAAAATTCGGGGGGGGCTTTGAAAAATACCCATGATAGGATTATGCAATTGACCCTATCTTTTACAACCACAATTTTTTGGATTTTGATATTGACTTCTTTTCCTTTTATAAAATTATGGGTGGGCAATGAATATTATGCAGGTATGTCATTTACGGCTTCGGTAGCGTATTTATACCTGATACAACTTACTTTCATACACGTTACTTCGGTGTGCTTAAACGGCGTTGGGGTTGCAAGAAGTATTTCTGTCATGGCTTTAATTGAAGCCGCGATAAATCTTAGCCTTTCCATTTTTCTGGTTAAAGAATATGGACTGAACGGCGTAATAATTGGGACTATTGTAGGGGGGATATTAACTTCATTTTGGTATATCCCATACCTTTCGGTTAAGTATTTAGGTGGCACTGCCCTGTCCTATTTAAAAACTTTATTGAAACCGATATTGCTCTGCTCTGCTTTTGATGGTCTTTTGTATTATCTGTTTAAACAAAAATTCTACGTTATAAACAGCTGGCTGCTTTTAATTTTATACACACTATTAATATCAATCTTATTTCTGATACCGGTGGTGTTAATAAACAAATCCTTGTTTAGGGATTTAATGAAAAAGATTTTTGCTAAATGACAACCATTGAACGGATGTTTGATAATTAATTACGATGGAACTGATTTCAATTTTAATGCCTGCATATAACGCAGGAAAATATATAGAAGCTTCGATATTATCGGTATTAAAGCAAAGCTACGCTGATTGGGAACTAATAATTATCAATGACGGATCGACTGATAACACCAAAGAGATAGTAGAAAGATACAGTAAAAAAGATTCAAGGATCAAACTGATCAATCAGGTTAACCAAAAAATGGCAGCTGCCCGGAACAACGGAATAAAAAACTCAAAAGGTGCCTGGATTGCCTTTTTAGATTCTGATGACCTTTGGGAACCAGAAAAATTAAGTCTGCAGATCCAGGCAAGTAAGGAACATCCTACAGCTGGGGTTATTTATTCAGATGGCTTTATTTTCAATGATCATGAGCAATTCAATAACTTAATGCCATATCCAACAGTTACAGGTAGGTTACTATCTCATGATGTTATGTATCAAATGCAATACCAGCAAAACTACATTCCTGTTTTGTCGGTAATTGTTAAACGATCTTTGGTAGACACTATAGGCCCTCAAAATGAAGAACGAGTTTTTTCGGGTTGTGAGGATTGGGATTATTGGTTAAGAATAGCCAGAGTTGGAGCTGATTTCTACGGACTATCGCAAAAACTCTTTTATTACCGAAGACATGAAACCAATGTTTCTAAAAATAGTGTAAACATGCTCTTAGCCCAATTAGCTGTGCTTACAAAAAATTACGAACCCAGGCTAATTAATTCGGGAGATCTATCTAACGCATTGAAGAAAATATTTTTCCCATTAATTAACAACCTAATCAAGTTGCGTAGATTTGACGACGCTTATTTTGCAATTAAAGAAACTGATGAAATATTACCATCAATAACGTTTAAAACAATTAAATTTCTTATAAAATCATTTGGCAGATTGGCCCATATCCCAGTAGCAATCATTGGTAGATTGGAAAGCCTGCAATTAAAATAAAGAATTTTGTGAACAAAATCATCGACAATATTCAATTTGGTTATTAAGCCTATGTATCGTTATATAAAAAACACGCTGCGCAAATTGCTTTCAACAAAAGCTTACCGGCTTTTCCCCAAAAGCGATTCTATCAATATCGCGCCTACCCTTATTATGGGTAAAAACGTGAACATCAACGTGGCCTATCCCGATGTTAACATAAATATTGGCAACAACGTAATTTTTAAGGAATTCTGTTCGGTTTTAGTTTTCAGTAAGGCAAAGCTTACGATAGGGAATAACATCTTTTTTAATAACTACTGCTCTATAAACTGTTTGGATCAGATTACAATAGGTGACAACACAATTATCGGGGAGTCGGTGAAAATGTATGATCATAACCATGCCTATGAAAAAAGCCCTATAGTAAAAACACACCCAAGTGAGTATACACTGGGTGCCATAAATATTGGTAAAGATTGCTGGATAGGGAGTAACGTTACTATTTTAAAAGGGGTAACTATTGGCGACAATGTAATAATTGGAGCCAACTGCTTAATTTACAAATCAATTCCTTCAAACAGTATCGTTAAAGCCTTGGCATCGGTAGAAATTAATACGTTTTAAGAACAACGATAATCGCATTTTTTTGAAAAAGACATTAAATATTATATTCACTATAGATCAGGCTTACATACAGCACTTTACGGTAGCTCTGATCTCAGTTTGTGAAAACAATCCCGATTTGAATTTAAATATATTTGTTATTCATGATTTAGAAGATTTAACCCTGATAAACGAAATACAAGCATTTTTTAAAGCTAAGTACAACCTTCTGATCAGTTTATTGTCACTTGAAAGCTCTTTATTTAATAATTATACTTTAACACATCATGTATCAAAGGCTACGTATTTCAGATTGATGATTGCTGAAATAATGCCGAAGAATATCAAAACTGCTTTATTCCTTGACTCAGATCTTTTAGTATTAGGATCGCTCAGAACATTGGTTGAATTTGATCTGGAAGAAAACTACCTTTCCGCTGTAGAAGATCTTGTTGATATCGAAAGCCTGCATCGGATGAACAGGCTTGGAATTCCTGCAAAAAGATATTTCAATGCAGGTGTAATGTACATTAACCTTGAAAAGTGGCAATCAGATAAAGTATCTGTAGGGTTAATTGCTACTGCCAAAGAATATATGGAGAGACTTTTATGGTGGGATCAGGATGTTTTAAATATATTTTTCTACAACAAATGGAAACCATTGTCGCCAACATTTAATGAAAAACATCTTACTAAACGCCTAAAAGAGAAGCCAGTAGTGGTTCACTTTGCAGGAACATCAAAGCCGTGGTTGTACTTAAATAATCATCCATATAAAAAAGAATATTGGCATTATTTAAGATTATCACCTTTTAAAGATTACCGATATAAAGACTTCTCTTTAAAAAACTTGATTAAACGAATAGTGTTCTTTTATAAACCTCAATAGTTATTGGTATTTATATAATTAATAATGGCATTTAAAATCCCCATACTCTTACTAACTTTTACAAGGTTGGATACTACTATCAGGGTATTTGAGCGCATAAAAGAACAAAAACCTAAATACCTGTTTATAGCATCCGACGGTCCGAGAGCCAACAATGACCAGGATGTTTCAAAGATTAACGCAGTAAAAGAATATATTTTGAATGGAATAGATTGGGATTGTGAGGTAAAAACGTTGTTCAGAGAACACAACATGGGTTGTGGCCTTGCCGTATCAAGTGGCATTAGCTGGTTTTTTGAACAGGTTGAATATGGCATCATTTTAGAAGATGATTGTTTACCTCATCCCGATTTCTTTTCATTTTGCGAAGAAAATCTGGAATATTATAAAAACGATGACCATGTTTGGGCCATCAGCGGCACCAACCTGCAGGGCGGGCATAAAAGAGGCCATAGTTCATATTACTTTTCAAATTACGGCGGCATATGGGGATGGGCAACTTGGTCAAAGGCCTGGAAAAGCTACGATTATCATATGAAAGATTTAGATAAAATGCTTAAAAAGAACTTTCTAAGTAAAATATTCAACGATAAAAACCAGCAAGCTTTTTGGGCAAAAACCTTAACAAAGGCAAAAAACATTGATACCTGGGATTATCAATGGCATTACAATACATGGTTATACAACGGTATTAGCATAGTGCCCAATGTTAATTTGATCGATAATATCGGTTTTGGTAACGCCGGCACGCATACAATGAACAAACCACTTTGGTATGACAGATTAACCTTAGGCACTAATGCATTAGGCTACATCAAGCATCCTGCAAATATTATGGTAGATGAGCAAGCGGATAATTTTTTATTTGAAAATTGCTATAAACCCGCATCAGTCATATCCAGGGTTAAAAGCAAGATATCAAAACTTTTAAAAAATTAATTCCTGTCTATAGCTTTTCTATTATGTTTTTTAAAATAGTCGATTATTTAAAACAGGTCAAAAAGAATAAAAAGATCGGGGCCCTTAAACGATTTATCGATGCGGGTAATTCTCATTTCTTAGGAAACTTTAACCTTATATTAAGTTATCCGCAGTCTGAAAAAAAGTATCTTATTGTAGGAGATGACTGCATGTTAGATTGTGATGTAATATTCGAAAGCTCGGATGGCAACGTTTCAATAGGTAATAGATGTTATATTGGATGCTCTAAAATCATTTGCCGCTCTTCCGTATCGTTCGGAGATGATGTATTTGTTGCATGGGGATCATACTTTTACGATCACGATTCACACGCTGTTGATTATCGGGAGCGTGAAAACGACATAAAAACACAATTAGAAGATTACAGGGCAGGGCGCAACTTTATAGAAAATAAAAACTGGTCGGTTGTAAATACCAAGCCAATAAAGATTTCCTCTAATGCCTGGATCGGTATGAACTGTATTATCTTAAAAGGGGTGACTATCGGCGAAGGCGCAATCGTAGGGGCAGGGAGCGTAGTTACAAAAGATGTCCCTCCGTGGACAATTGTTGGCGGAAATCCAGCTAAAGTCATCAAAGAAATCCCAATTGATTTACGAAAATCTTAAAATGAAAAAAGTTTTAATAACCGGTGCTTACGGTTTTTTAGGCAGATATACCGCAAAAGCTTTTAAAGATGCCGGCTACCACGTAAGTGGTATAGGACACGGCAAATGGCATAAGTACGAATATAGTGAATGGGGCATTGATGATTGGTTTGAATCAACCATAACATTTGAAGCTTTGATGAATATCAACCGGGCTTTTGATGTGATAGTTCACTGCGGCGGCAGTGGATCCGTGGCCTTCTCCTATCAAAACCCGTTCGAAGATTTCCAAAAAAGCGTTCAGAGTACTTTAGCGTTGCTGGAATATATAAGGCTGCAAGGTAAGCCATGTCATTTTATTTACCCATCGAGCCCTGCAGTACAAGGTGATGTTGGCGATAAAAAGATAAAAGAAGATGACCCGTCAGACCCTGTTTCACCATATGGCTTTCACAAAAAAGCTGCAGAAGAATTATGCTTCTCCTATAGTAAAAACTTTGATTTGAAGGTTTCGATAATCCGGTATTTTTCTATTTACGGAGTAGGATTGCAAAAACAATTGCTATGGGACGCATGCATGAAAGTAAAAAATTCCACCGGCGAAGTAACATTTTTTGGCACGGGAGAGGAAACTCGCGATTGGTTATATGTTACAGATGCATCTGCCTTGATATTAGCGATAGCTACTCATGAAAACAGAAAAACAAGTATCATAAATGGCGGTTCGGGTATCAGAACTACCGTTGCAGATACCATAAATATGTTGGTAAAAGCCTATAATAAACAGATAGTTATCAATTTTAATCAAAGTATAAAAACTGGAGATCCCCGGTTTTATCACGCTGATATTTCAAAGGCATTAAACCTTGGATGGTTACCGGGTGTTGATGTAAAAGAAGGCATTTCACGGTATGTAAATTATTTTAAAAAGTTGCAGAATGATTAGGGTTGGGATTATCATGTATTTTTCAAAGGAGTATAAAGGGGGAATAAATTACCTCAAAAATTTACTTTACGCGAGTCATAGTGAAGCTCCTGTTTATATTCATTATACGTTTTTTGTCCCATCAGACCTTGACCAGGATATAATTGATGCGTTCCTCCCCTACGCTCAAGTTATTAAAACCAACGTATTAAAGCGAAAGTCGATGCCCTGGTATATTGATAAAGTATCTGACAAACTTTTTAAAAAAAACTTGCTCCTAATAAATCTATTGAAGAAGTATAAAATAGAAATTGTATCGCATTCTAATTTCTTCAGTAGGTTTGGTAAGCTTAAAATTGTAAGTTGGATACCTGACTTCCAGCTTTATCACTTTCCCGATCTATGGTCTGCGAGTGAAAGAAACTGGATGATCAACTTGAATAAAAAAGTTGTGAAATACAGTGATCGAATAATTCTGAGCAGCAATGACTCGCTTAAGGATTATATCAAATTTGCGTCGGAAGATATAAGTAAGGTTAAGGTTATGCAATTTGTTTCTCAACCAAGTTCTTTATCAGAAGCCGAATTTATAGCGACTCAAAAACGTATTCAATCCAAATACCAAATTGAAGGCGATTTTCTATATCTGCCCAATCAATTTTGGAGCCATAAAAATCATATGGTGGTTTTTAAAGCCATCAACCTACTTAAAAATCGCGGTCTTAATCCTTTACTGGTAACAACGGGGCACATGGTAGACTATCGTGGCAACGATGGCAATATTAAAATGATACGCGATTTTATCGAAGTAAATGATCTTTCGAAAAACATCTTACTACTGGGGTTAATACCCTATGCCGAAGTATTAGTTTTAATGAAAACATGTACCGCTTTGATCAACCCTTCTTTATTTGAAGGTTGGAGTTCAACAGTGGAAGAGGCAAAAAGCATCGGAAAAAAAATACTCGTATCTGATATTCCAATTCACAGGGAACAGGATCCGGAAACCGGTATCTATTTTGATCCGCGGAATGAATCTGCCCTTGCAGATATAATAGAAAATGTATTAAGCCAAGTAGAAAATAAAGTTTCAAATAATTTCTTAACTGACGGAGAGGTGCAGAATAACCTGGCCACAAGAACAAAGTTATTTGCTCAAAAGTATCATCAAATTATCACAGAGTTGTATAACGAACGTTAACATTAAGGAAATATGATAAAGGTGGCGGCGGTTAAAAGCCTACCATCTAAATAATATTGGAGACAGAACATGCAATCGGAAAAGAAACCTTTAATAACGGTCATTACAGCAACGTATAATTCTCTTGACATTATAGAAAGATGTATTAACAGCGTACTAAGTCAGACTTATAAAAACGTTGAGCACGTAATTGTTGACGGCGCCTCAAAAGATGGCACTGTTGATATTTTAAAAAAATACGGCAGCGAAACAACAAAGTGGATATCAGAGCCGGATACCGGGGTATATGATGCGTGGAATAAAGGTATCGATTTGTCTAAAGGAGATTGGATTCTCTTTATAGGTGCCGACGATGCTTTATACGAGGATGCCATCGAAAATTACGTTGAGTATTTGAATAACAATGATAACACATACGATTTTGTTTCATCCAGAATACATATTACAAATAGTAAAAATAAAGTAATACGAACATTGGGGTGGGCATGGGATTGGAGGTCATCAAGAAAGCGAAATAACATAGCTCACCCCGGCTCTTTTCACTCAAAATCGCTTTTTGCTAAATATGGTAAATATAACACGGAGTATGGAATAGTGGGTGACTATGAATTGCTATTGAGGGGACGCGACGAAATGAAAGCTGGATTTATGGATAAAGTAACCGTCAGGATGGAAGTGGGCGGAATCAGTGACAGTTATAGGGTATACTTAGAAACTTATAAGGCAATTACCCGAACTGGAAAACTCAATAAAATAGTCGCAGGTCTTGATATTCTAAAAGAATATAGTAAATTTTTGATCCGCAGGGCTTTCCGGTCTGTTGGGATTAATATTGCTTTGAAGAAATAACGAAATGAAAATCAAATTAGAAGATTTCAACGATGGACTTTTTTGCTTTTGTTTGCTATCAATATTTTTTCCCGTTAAAATCTACCCTTTAGTATTTTTATTTGCTTCGTTTTCGTTCTTTTTTGAACGGAAAATGATCATAAAAAAGGGTTGGGTAGTTTATCTGGTTTTATATAGTACATATGCGATAATATCTTTTGTTGTGTCGGGTAATTATGACGAGCTCCGGTTGACAAACTTTTACAAAATATTTGTCAACTTTATTTTTCTAATATCCAGTATTAACTGGTTGTACAATAAAGAAACAGACAAGTTGATAAGGTATGTAGATAATGTACTTCATTTTACATTTTTTCTGGTATTTATTCAATTAATGCTTTACCATAAGCAAAGCAATTTCCAATATTTAGCTGGCGTAAAAAGCTCTGGTGAAGGAACCGATATCTATAATAACACTTTATATTTTTGGGGACTGGATAATAAAAATTTATTTGGAGCAAGGATAGTAACAATAGGTTTTCCTTATATTTTAATTGGGGCCGCTCGTTTTAACCGAATTTCCCTTTCAAGGATTTTGTTAGTTATTATCCTCGCTTATATTTCCATGTCCAGAACTCCAATTTTTGCGCTGATTTCAGGGGTTGCTTACATTATTTGGAAAATGCCGGGGAGATATATAAAACTTTCTTTTTTTGTACTAATCGCTTTAATCACCCCTTTCGTTTTAAACAGTGTTTTACGAATAGATACCCTTACCAGTAGTAGCGATGGTATGGGTTTGAGATTGATTTATTGGGCCGCTTTTTTTGTAAACTTTGATAAAATATCTATCTGGGGCGAAGGCTTTTTGTCTTCTGATAAATTTTTGGATAAGTATGCCCTAATTTATATGGGCGAACCCAATATTCACAATACCTTCCTGAACAACTATCTTGATTTTGGAATATTAGGGCTGTCGTTTTATGTTTTATTTTTGATTACCCTCTTTAGGTATGGTAAAAGCCTTTTCAATAACAGGGCCTATTGGGTTACTGCATTTATCCCTTTACTTGCCACTATGATGGTCTTATTCCCTGGCTACGATAACGACATTATTGTATACCTTATTTTGATTTTTATTATAGGTCAATTAAAATCCTTTAATTATAACAAATGCACATATAGCATGAGTTTATAAGGAAAACTGTTAATCATGAGAATTGCATTTATATTAAGCACTTGCGAGCCATCCGGGCCGTTTATCGTTGCAAAAGACATTATAAACAACATAGTTGGCGAACACGATGTAACTATTTATTATCTGAAAGAATCTGTGGCTAAATTAGATTTTAAGGCCCCCATCCATAAAGTGGACCTATTTACAAAAACCGACTTTTCGAGCTACGATGTTGTTCATTCACATGGTTTTTTAGGCGATTTTTATAGTTTCTTTAATAGAAAAACGATAAAAAAGCGCATCGCTACTTTACATCAGGAAATTAGACCTGTATACTCGTTCCGCTATAATCAATTCATAGGTATTGCTACCGAAAAAGTATGGTTTCAATTTATCAAGAAGGCAAATTGTATTGTTACTTTATCCAAATTGATGGCAGATACCTATAAACGTGCACTTCCCAAAAGCGCTATTAGTTTTGTACATAATGGTACAAGCCCCAATCCATCTGCGCTTGTTTTTAACGAAGAAGTAGATGCCCTTAATAAGCTAAAGCAGCAGTATAAAATAATTGGGGTGTCTTCAAGATTGGTTTATGGAAAAGGCATCGATCAGCTTATCCAGGCCTTAGCAATTGACGAAGAAAGGAAGTTTGGCTTGCTTTTAATTGGGGATGGAGACAAAAGGCTCGAGTTAATGGATCTGGCAAAAAAGTTAAACGTAAACGATAGGTGTCTATTTTTGGGCTACAAGCCAAATGCTATCGATTATTTTAAATATTTCGACTTGTATGGCATGACTTCAATGTCGGAAGGCTTTGGTTTATGTGTTATTGAGGCTGCCTCGCAAAAAATACCTGTTGTATGCTCAGATTTACCTGTATTTCGAGAGCTATTTGACAGTGATGAAGTTATGACTTATCAACTCGGAAACATCAATTCATTGTTAGCTACTCTCGTTGAAACGGACAGGAATAAAGAAGTACTGGCGAAAAAAATTTACTCAAAATATTCAAAGTGTTATACAGCGCAAATCATGGCTGCAAACTATATAAAACTCTATAATAGATAAATTATGGTGTACATGCCTACTTCAAAGCTTCTTATATCATTCAGGTTATCCAAAATCAATATATTAAATTAATTACTCCTAAGGAAAATAGCCACAAGATTATGGCTTAAATCATTTTAATTCTATTAACAACTATCTTTTTACTCACATATTATTGACGATACAGTTGTTCTCAATTTCTAACCCCCTCAACAATAAACTCCATGAACTATAAAGTTGCCCTATTAATTCCAACATTAAACGCCGGCTCACCTTGGCTTGAGGCACTTGAGAGTATAAAAAGTCAAACATACAATCTATCAAATAAAATAATAATAGACTCTGGATCAAAAGACAATACAATTAATCTTTCAAATCAATACGGATTTAAAGTAAAGGAAATTAATAAATCTGAATTTAATCATGGTAAAACCCGCCAGCAACTTGTTGAGCTCTCCGAAGATGCCGACATCTGCATTTTCTTAACACAGGATGCAATATTAGCCTCGCCCGACAGTATATCAAATATTGTGAGTGCTTTTGATGATCCTCAGGTAGGCATGGCATATGGCAGGCAACTTCCTCATAAAAATGCTCAAACGTTGGAAAGCCATGCACGTTTATATAACTACCCGGCCATATCACATATCAGGTCGTCTGAAGATATAAGCCAAATGGGCTTTAAAGTGTTTTTTTGTTCTAATTCTTTTGCCGCATACAGGCGGAACGCTCTTTTAGCAATTGGAGGTTTCCCAACAGATTCAATTATGGGAGAGGATGCGATTGTTGCCGCCAGGATGTTAACAGCCGGATACAAAAAAGCCTATGTTGCAGATGCAATTGTTTACCACTCTCATACTTATACCCTTGTGCAAGAATTTAGGAGGTACTTTGATACACGGGTTTTTCACGAACAAAATAAGTGGCTGATCCGTGATTTTGGCAAGCCCACGGGCGAAGGCTTCAAATTCATGAGATCTGAATTAAAATATGTTTTAAAACATAAAAAGAGCATCATCCTAAATTCTGTCTTCTCTTTGGGGGCAAAATGGCTGGGGTATAAAAGCGGTAAATTCTATAAAAAATTGCCAAAACAGATTTTAAAACGCTTCTCCATGCATTCATTTTACTGGAAATAAATAAAAGTAACTGCCTTAAATTTATCAGTCATTACTGCATTTTTCACGGTATCATGTTTTAAAATTGTTATTTAATTATAAAGAAATCATTTCAAATCCTACTCTATCTCAAACAAAAAAGGTTAATAATGAACTATTTGCCCACATTGATAAAATAAACACAAAATAAAATAGCAAATATTTAGTTTTTAATTGTAGCGTTTCAAGCAATTGCCCCGTAATTAAGTTTAACAAATGTTGATTTTATTTAAAATAAAATTGTTTTAGTAAAAAATTTTATATTTGCATAACTTAACCTTGATCGCAAATGCGTTATTCTAAACTACTTCAGCCATTCACATTTTTTTGTGATTTATTACTACTAAATATCGCGCTGCAATGTGCTCACCTGTTTATATTTACATTCTACTCATCCGAAATCCAGTCAATTGACTTTTTATTATTAGTTAATTTAACCTGGATCACTATAGCTTCGGTAACTAAAAACTATGTCATAAAACGCCCCTTAATGCTAAGTGACAACCTAAGCAAATTCATGACATCTATGGTTTATCACCTGGTGATGGTTCTTGGGATAGTGTACTTTTTTAAACTTTATGAGGTAAGCAGAATGGTGATGTTCTGTACTTATCTGTTGTTTTTCATCCTGATAGTTGCACAACGCTCTCTGATCTTTTTCACGCTTGATTATATCCGTAAAAAAGGGTACAACATAAAACATGTTATTATAGTTGGAAACACAGATATAGTCAATCGAGTAAAAAAGTCATTTTCGAAACATCCGGAGTATGGGTATAACTTTATTACAACTATCTCTGAAGATATGCTTGAAAGCCAGCCCAATGAAGTATTGTTTAATAAGATTCTTGAAGCGAGGCCCGACGAAGCGTTTATTTGCTATAAATACATGGATCAGCGCTTATTAAGAAAACTTGTTGATCTGGGCGACCAACATAATATTAAAATCAAACTGGTTTCAGATCTTGTGCTGGAAAATAGTTATGCCAGTATAGTTAACTACGAGAATCTGCCGGTAATTCAGCTTTCTTCTTCCATTGAGATTAGTCTGAAGATCATTTTCTTCAAACGTTGTTTCGATATCCTGTTTTCGCTGTTTGTGATGATCCCAGGACTCCCTGTGTTTATCGCGTTGGCTATCACAACTAAGTTAACGTCAAAGGGGCCCGTTTTTTACCGCCAGGAACGAATCGGCAGAAACCACAAGCCATTTAATATATACAAGTTCAGGAGCATGTATGTAAATTCTGAGCAAGCTGGGCGCCCAATGCTGTCAAAAGATAAAGACCCTCGAATTACGCAATGGGGCTCATTCTTACGCAAATCAAGGTTAGACGAGCTACCTCAATTCTGGAACGTTCTGAAAGGCGACATGTCTATAGTGGGTCCGCGACCAGAGCGTCAATATTTTATTGAGCAGCTAATAGAGGAATCGCCTAATTACCATAAGTTATTCAAACTTAAACCAGGCCTTACTTCTATAGGCCAGGTAAATTATGGCTATGCAGAAAACGTTCAGGAAATGCGTGACCGTGTTCGCTATGACCTCATTTATTTGAAAAATATAAATTTCAACAACGATTTAGGCATCATTTTTCAAACCATACGAGTTATGGTTCAGCTTAAAGGCAAATAAGAAACAATTTAATCGGGCATATAATCCCCGAACTTATTCAACAATTTCAGGACAGAGCAGGATAGTTTAATCACTATCCTGCTTTATTTTTAACAACCAACTTCCTGATTGAACCTTCACATCAAATTATGAGAACACCATTTCTTATCGGGTGCCTTTTATTTTCATGGTATACTACATCGGCACAAATAGCTATAAAAAATCTTTTGACCGAAAACCTGAAAAACCCAATCTGTATTGATGCACAAAATCCACGCTTCAGTTGGCAGCTTACCGAAAAATATAACAAAGCAGTCATACAACAAGCCTACGAATTACAAGTAGATTCAAGCACGTTTGATAACAAAAGTCATTCACCATTATGGTCCAGCGGCAAAATAAACTCCGACCAATCCGTCTATATCCCCTATTCCGGCAAATTATTGCTATCGGGCCGCAAGTATTTTTGGCGGGTACGAGTTTGGGATACTAAGGGAGTTGTTTCGGCCTGGAGTGAACAGGCGTTTTGGAAAATGGGATTGTTATCAACTCCAGATTGGCATGCTCAATGGATTGTACCGGCATCAAATGATACCGTTAATGCCGCTGCCCCGTTGCTCAGAAACAACTTTTCGCTAAATAAAAAAGTTCTGGAAGCTACCGCTTACATAAGTTCGCACGGGTTTTATGAGGCGCAGCTAAATGGCCATAAAATAGGCGACAGCTTCCTTACCCCTGGATGGACAAGCTATAACAAACGATTACAATACCAGGCCTACGACGTTACCTCATTACTAACCGAAGGAGAAAATGCCATTGGTGTCACACTTGGAAGCGGTTGGTACCGAAGTCCGCTGGGCCCATATACCCCGAGAGCTAATTTCTACGGCGATAAAACAGCCCTTTTAATGGAAATCAGAATTGTATTTACTGATGGTTCAACAAAAATTATATCGTCAGACAAGAACTGGAAATCATCAACAGGGGCTTTGCGCTTTGCCGAGATCTACAATGGCTGCATCATCGATAGCCGGCTGGAAAAATCCGGATGGACTAATCCTGCTTTTAATGATCAGGATTGGCTTCCGGTGCGTGTAATGGCCTATCCTAAAAACACGCTTACAGCTACATATAATGAAACGGTAAAACAACACGAGGTATTTAAACCGATAAAAATCATAACCACTCCACGTGGCGAAAAAGTTATTGATTTTGGGCAAAATCTGGTTGGATGGGTTAAAGTTACGCTCAAGGGACATGCAGGAGATTCTATCAAAATTGCTCACGCGGAGGTACTCGATAAGGCCGGCGAGTTTTATACAGAAAACCTGCGAGCGGCAAAAGCTGAGAATATCTACATATTAAAAGATACTGTCAAACGCACCTTTGAGCCCCAATTTAGCTGGCAAGGGTTTAGATATATCAAAATCAAGGGTATTAAAGGCCCCTTAAATCCTGATGATTTTACCGCGGTAGCTATCTACTCAGATATGAAAGCTTCCGGTAGCTTTTCCTGCTCTAATCCGCTGCTCAATCAACTACAGCATAACATCCAATGGGGGCAAAAAGGAAATTTCCTGGATGTGCCTACGGATTGCCCGCAACGTGACGAGCGTTTAGGTTGGACGGGCGATGCACAGGTGTTTTCACGTACTGCTGCATTTAATATGGATGTGCATAATTTCTTCACCAAATGGCTAAAGGACGTTGCCGCCGATCAGTATAAAAGTGGCAGCATTCCCTACGTGATCCCTGATGTATTTACTAATGGCACAGATGAGGTTGGAGGCAGTTCGGGATGGGGCGATGTGTCAACTATTATCCCGTGGAATATGTACTACGCCTATGGAGATAAAAAAATATTGGAAAACCAATTTCAAAGTATGAAAGCCTGGGTCAATTATATCCAAAAACAAACCAGGAATGGTTTATGGGTAACGGGTAACCATTTTGGCGACTGGCTGTTTTACAGCGTTAATGACGATAGGGACGGAATATCCGCCATAACCAATAAATACCTGATCGCCCAGTGTTTTTATGCCTATTCAACCCGAATACTGACCAATAGCGCCAAAGTGTTAAATAAAAAGGCCGATGAAGAATATTATGCAAAACTGTTAACTCAAATAAAACAGGCTTTTGTAAACGAATATGTTACCGCTAATGGCCTAATTTCATCCGATACACAAACAGCTTATGTGTTGGCCCTGGAGTTTGATATGTTACCGGTTAATTTACGACAACAGGCGGCGGCACGGCTTGTTAAAAATATTGAATTATATCACGGTCATTTAACAACGGGCTTTCTGGGGACTCCCTATCTTTGCGACGCGTTAAGCAAATTTGGCTATGCCGACGTAGCTTATAAATTACTATTACAAGACACCTATCCTTCCTGGTTATATCCAATTAAACAGGGAGCTACTACCATTTGGGAAAGATGGGACGGCATTAAAACCGATGGCAGTTTTGAAGAGCCATCCATGAACTCTTATAATCATTACGCTTACGGCGCCATTGGCGATTGGATGTACCGTAACATAGCCGGTATAATGCCAGCAGCTCCCGGCTATAAAAAGATAATAATCAAACCGGTAATTGGGGGCGGCCTTTCATGGGCCGAAGGAAAATATGAATGCCCCTACGGAAGTATCTCCTGCAAATGGGAAATCATAGCTAATAAATTGAACATGAACGTAATCATACCTCAAAATACGACTGCCGATATATTTGTTCCTGATTTTCAAGGTAAAACTTACAAGAAATTTACTGTTGGACCGGGTAATTACCACTATAGCAGATAGCAGCAGTTCGGTTTATGAATTCGAAAGACCGAAATATTTATAAAAGTCATATATTCGATTATAATCAGATATAATCAAACAATGGCTTTTAATACAGAGATTCTGATCCGGTTTTTGTTGGCTCTTTTATGGGGAGGGCTTGTAGGTGCAGAAAGGGAATATCATGGTAAAGCTGCGGGTTTTCGTACTACCATCATGATATCATTTGGCGCATGCTTTTTCACGTTGATGTCAATGGCTATAGGAGCGCCTAATAACGCCGATAGGATTGCTTCTAACGTTGTTACCGGGATAGGCTTTCTTGGTGCAGGTGTAATTTTCAGGGGCGAAAACCGGGTGAATGGTATTACCACAGCAGCTACCATCTGGGCTGTCGCTGCCGTAGGTATGGGTATCGGTGCAGGTTTTTACTTAGCGGCCGGATGTGCCAGCGTGATGATCTTGTTCATATTGGCTGTGCTTCCATTTTTTCAAAAGAAGATTGACTATTACAACCAATCCAAAACATTTAATATCAAATGCCCGGTATCAGCAAACGGCATCGAGTTATGTGAAAATATGATGAGGCATCACAGGCTTAAATTCAAACTGATTAAAAGAGTGAAAGATGGCGAATACATTTTTTTAACATGGCAGCTTCAGGGACGTTCAGCTAAAATGGATATGTTCATTAATTCAATTATTGATACCCCCGCTATTGAGCATTTTGAGTATTCCTGATAGATACTGGGATATTACTCTGCCATAAACCCAAGAATAGCTAACAGCCCTTCGTTATTTGATTATTTTATTACTTTGCTGCAATGGAACCAATACTTCTATCCGCGTCGCTGGCCCGTAAAATCATTCTGCATGCAGCCGGACTGGCCCAAAAGGCTCAGTTCGGAACCGGCCGCGAAGCCGTTTACCGTTTGATAGATCAACTTGGCTTTGTGCAACTTGATACGAACTATGTGGTTGAACGGGCTCATCACCATGTGATGGCTGCGCGCATTCCGGATTATGATGTGAACTGGTTGGCAGAACTCACGGAAGATGGGCTTATTTTTGAATACTTTACTTCTGATGCCGGCTATTTGCCTATGCATGATTTCCGTTTTTCCCTCCCGGTTAAACAAGCCTTTGCCGACAGGCATAAAACAACCGACAAGCAGGAAATAAATCTGATGAAACAGGTACTTGACCGGGTAGAACGCGAGGGACCGCTGATGGTTGGCGATTTTGAAAATGACCGAGTGGAGGCAAGTTCAGGCTGGTGGGACTGGCGCCCCGCGAAGGTTGCCCTTGAACGATTATACCTTGATGGTGAACTGATGATCGCCCGTACCAAGGCTTTTCATAAGAGGTATGATTTGCCCATGAACATGGTACCGGACGACACCGATATCACTGTACCTACAGATCAGGAATACGCACGTTTCGTAATCAGACGAACGTTAAAAGCATTAGGCATTGCCTACGCTAAAGAGATGGCCTGGCGGGCCCGATATGTAAAAGGCAACCTGGTTAAACAGGAACTTGCGAAGATGGTAACCGAGGGAGAATTACTTACTGTTCAAATAGAAGGATTGAAAAGCGCAACACTTTATATGCTGCCCGATCAACCGACGGCCATTGAATTGTCCGGCGAAGCATTCATTCTATCCCCCTTTGATATCCTGAATGTATTTCGTCATCGTTTAAAAGATTTTTTTGGTTTTGACTACCAGATAGAATGCTTTGTACCTGCAGCCAAACGTAAGTACGGATACTTTAGTCTGCCCATATTGGTCGGTGATACCTTTGTTGCCAGAATGGATGCCAAAGCCGACCGCAAACAAAAAGTATTGATTGTTCATAACCTGCACTTTGAAGGTCTGGAGTTGGGTGAAGCAGCGATAACAAAAATTATAAGTGCTCTGAAAGCATTTGTACATTTTAACCAATGCCGGGACATTGAATTTAAAAAATCAAACACCCCGGCTTACCTGGACGCTATTGCGAGTGGTTTCCATTAAAACCATCAACATTTTTAGTCATTCTCCGGATGCCTGTAATCACCGAAAGGATGTTTTACCGTGCGCTTTAACGGAATCTGCATCCCCCCTGTTTGCTCAAGCCAGTCATAAAGTTCATTTGCCATTTTCTTTACTGTATCCGCGTATTCGGGTTTGGCAATCAGGTTTACACGCTCCGCAGGGTCTTTTTCCAGGTCATAAAGTTCGTTGGTGTCCCAAACGCCCTGGTTACGGATATACTTGAACTTATCAGTTCGCACGCCGTAAATAACAGGCGTCATCGGGAAATCATACTCCCAGTAATATTCATAAAAGATTTTATCCCGCCATTGTGTGGAATCTCCTTTAAGCAATTGTATAAACGATTTGCCGGGCATGTTGGTTGGTTGCTTTAAACCGGCAGCCTGTAAAATGGTTGGCGCTATATCGATATTCTGAACCATTTTATTGATGGTTTTGCCACCGCTAAACAGATCAGGGCAACGCACCAGGAAAGGTACTTTAACCGATTCTTCATAGAAATGACGTTTATCAATCAAGCCGTGTTCGCCAAAACTAAAGCCGTTATCGCCCATATAAATCACCAAAGTATTCTTGTCCAATCCCTCTTTTTTAAGATAGTCCATCACCTGCCCTATACTTTCATCAACACCCAATAGGGTTTCGCAGTATGACTGCACTAATTCTTCTACGTTTTGGTGCGTATGATAAATGTAATCTACACCGTGCCAGCTGTACCGTTGTTGCTTAACCCATTCTGGCCAGCCCAATTTTTTATACTCATCTGTCTGGGTTTGATAATAAGTAGATGGTAAGGGGTATTTCAGGTTTTTATATAAACCAAGATGCCTTTTAGCAGGCTGCATAGGCGCGTGAACCGCTTTATGGGATAGGTATAAAAAGAATGGTTTTGATTTATTCCTGTTTTTTAGCCAGCCCAATGCATGTTCGGTCAACAGATCGGTAATGTAGGTGGAGTCGCCATATGTTACACGTTTACCGTCGATATTAAGCGTAAGATTATAGTAAACACCCTGCCCCTTAAAACTCTCCCAATGATTAAAGCCCGGGCGGGGAAAGTCATCATCATTTCCCATATGCCATTTACCGAAAAAGGCAGTCTGGTACCCGGCTTTCTGCAGGTACTGCGGAAAATAAGTGAGGTTTGGCGGTTCGGGCGCATTGTTATCTACAATGGTATGTACGTGCGAGTAAGCACCAGTCAATATCGACGCGCGACTGGGCGAACATAAAGACGTTGTTACAAATGCATTCTTAAACCATGCCCCTTCATGGTATAGCTTATCAAGATTAGGCGTTTTGAGCCATGGCACACGACCAGTAAACCCCATGAAATCAAAACGGTGATCATCGGTCAAAATAAAAATAACGTTTCTTGGTTTTTCACCTTTAATCTTTTCAAGCGCTAACGAGCGCTTTGCGGTTTGGGCATGCGTATAAACAAAGGAACAAGTAGTTATTGCTAACAACATCCAGGTTTTACCTGCCCCATTTAGTCTGCGGCTAATGGCATGGAATATTTTCATGTTTTGATGATATCTTGTTTATCTATTACTTATTCCGGATATTACTTAAAAGCAAAGCCAGTTCCTTCACTTTATCGGGATATTTTGTAGCGAGGTTAGTTTGCTCGCCTATATCTTCATTTAAATTATATAGCTGAGGCAAACCCAGGTTTCCGGTTTCGATATTTACCAGCTTCATAACTGCTTCGCCATTATTGGGTGGAATATACTTCCACCCGTCCTTAACAATGGCTATGGAGTTACCAATACCTTGCTCAACCAGCAAAGAACGCCCGTTTTTGTTTTGACCCAGCAAAGCATCAAGCACATTTTCGCTGTCAGATGCATCACCTGTCGGGATTGGTTGGCCGAGCAATTTCGAAAAAGAAGCGATAAGATCGATCTGGCTTACCATTGCCGATGATACCTGAGGATTAATTTTACCAAGCCAGCTAACAAGAAACGGCACACGGGTACCTCCTTCCAGTACACTGTATTTTCCACCCCTTAGCGGACCGGCCGGTGGATGCCCCTTAAATTTTTCTTCAGCCTCGTCCTGGTAGCCATCGTCCAGTACAGGGCCATTATCGCTACTGAAAACTATTAGCGTATTTTTCTCCAGACCGAGGTACTTTAGCTGCTTCATTATTTCACCAACCGTCCAATCCAGTTGCAGTATGGCATCACCGCGCAGGCCTCGCCCACTCTTGCCTTTAAAACGCGTTGCAGGCATCCTGGGTACATGCGGTTCGGTAAGGGCAAAATACAGAAAGAACGGTTCTTTGCGCTGATCCTCGATGAACCCCTCGGCTTTGGCCAAAAAAGTAGAAGATAATTCCTCATCAGTCCAGTGGGCCAGCTTCCCGCCACTCATATAGCCAATTCTGCCTATTCCATTTACAATGGTTTGGTTGTGCCCCTGTCCCGGCGAAGATTTCAGTTTGAGCAGTTCAGGATGTTCTTCACCAGTGGGATCATTACCTATCTTTTTGCTATAATCAACCGATATAGGATCGTTGGCTTCCAGTGCCAGTACTTTATGATTTTCTAAGAAAACGGTCGGTACCCGATCTGCTGTAGCCGGAAAAATAAATGAATAGTCAAAACCTACCTCGTTGGGGCCCGGCTTTACTTCGCCGTTCCAATCCTTAGCAACCGCTTCTCCTAAACCAAGATGCCATTTACCCACAATTGCGGTCCGGTATCCGGCCTTTTTAAAAAGATTAGGTAAAGTAGTTTTATCTGTGGGGATGATCAGTGCTGCATCGCCGGGCAGGATAGCAGTTCCAGTTTGGCGCCATGGGTATTTACCCGTCATTAAAGCATACCTTGATGGCGTACACGTTGCAGAAGTAGCGTGGGCATTGGTAAACCTGATACCCGAGGCTGCCAGCTTATCTAAATTGGGCGTATGGATCCCGTTTTTGCTGTAGCAACTCAGGTCTCCATAACCCAAATCATCAGCATAAATATAAATTACATTGGGGAGGGGCGCATGCTTACTCCTTCTTTGTGCCGATACAATAACCGGTACAACAAGTAGTAAAGCGACAAACACATTACGGTACATAGGCAGATAAATTGACGGTTTCAATTTATAATTTTTTCATGGCCTGCCTGCAATTATTTTCATATTGGTACTAATGCCACTTTAACACAAAGCGAAACTATAGCCATTAAATAAATCGCAACAACCGCGATAATTATACTAATCACAGCAGTTACCGGAAAAAGCATACAAATCCCCGGGATTCGTATTATCTCCTGCCCGGCATTTCAGCGGAACTTTACGTCGTTATTTAAAAACAAATAAGATGAACAAGACCATATTAATAACCGGTGCCAGCAGTGGTATCGGTGCGGCAACTGCCAAACTATTTCAAGCTAAAGGATGGAACGTTATTGCTACTATGCGGCAACAGGAAAAACAAACAGAATTAAATGCAACAGATAACCTATTGCTTACCAGGCTCGATGTATTGGATTTGGAATCTATCCAAAACGCAGTAAATGAAGGCATAAAAAAATTTGGAAAGATAGATGTACTGGTTAATAATGCAGGCTACGGCGCGTTCGGGATCCTGGAATCTTTTACAAGGGATCAAATCATCCGCCAGTTCAACACCAATGTCATCGGACTTGTTGACGTTACCAAAGCCCTTCTACCCCATTTCCGCGCTAACAAAAGCGGTGTGATCATCAATATTTCTTCTATTGGCGGAAAAATGACCTTCCCATTGGGCACGTTATATCACGGAACAAAATTCGCGGTTGAAGGTATCTCAGAATCCCTAAGCTACGAAGTAGAAGAATTTGGTGGAAAAGTAAAAATCATAGAACCAGGTGCCATAGCTACCGATTTCGCCGGCCGTTCGCTTGATTTTAGCAATGACGAGAGTTTGACCGAATATCAGTCAATCGCTGGAAAGGTATTGGCCGGAATGCCTGCCTTTTTTGAGCACGCTTCACCGGCAAGCGTTGTTGCCGATGTTATTTATGAAGCCGCTACCGACGGCACCACCAAATTAAGATATACAGCAGGAGAAGATGCCAGAGAAACAATAGCCAACCGTCTTCAGGCAGACGATGCAAGCTTTATGGGAACGATAAGAACACAGTTCGGACTTTAATTTGAATGGCGCCCTTGCCAGTTGAAGGGCGCTATTGTTTATATTTACAATCAATGAGCACATTCCTCCACCTGCAAACCATTTCAGACTTGTTCCGCTTTTTTCAGCTTGATCATTCAGTCAGGCATCCCTTGGTTGCGGTGGTTGATTTTAGCCTGGTAAACGAAGATTTACAAAACGAAATCAAACTTTCCACGGATTTCTATTCGTTGATCTGCAAAAACTACAACAGGAATAACGTCAGGTATGGCCGTAAGATTGTTGACTTTCAGGGTGGCAGCCTGATTTGTATGGCACCAAACCAGGTGCTTGAACTGGAAAAGGAGATTGAGCCGACAGCAATAGTAGCCGGTTGGGGCTTGTTTTTCCATCCGGATCTGATCAGGGCAACAACGCTGAACGATAAGATGAAGGATTACAGCTTCTTTTCGTATGAAATATCAGAAGCGCTTCACCTTTCGGAAAAAGAGAACCTTGTGTTAATGGAATGCGTGTCAAAAATAGAAACTGAATTAAAGGAAAATATTGATATTCACAGCCAGGCCATCATTGTATCTACTATCGAATTGCTGTTAAACTATTGCTCCCGTTTTTATGGCAGGCAATTCATCACCCGTAAAAACTCTAATAACGCCGTAGTTACGCAGGTTGAAAATATCCTAAAAGACTATTTTAAGCAGGCTGATATCAGCGAGAAAGGCTTGCCTACAGTAAAACAACTGGCCGAGCAGGTATATCTATCTCCTGGCTATTTAAGCGACCTGCTCAAAAAGGAAACGGGTAAAAACGCCCAGGATCACATCCATTATTATTTGATTGAGGAAGCCAAAAACATATTGCTAAATACCGGCAAATCCGTTGCAGAGATCGCCTACACCCTTGGATTTGAATATCCACAGTACTTTAACAAACTTTTCAAGCAAAAGACAGGTAAAACACCGTTAGAATTTAGGAGTATTTAAATATGCTCTCTGTACCCCTACTTAACCTGAGAATCAGTACTAAATTTATCATCCCATATAATTTCCTGCTTCTTGCTGGAAATTACTTTACCCCTTTGCATTGAATAATCTTTAACAAAATTTATCCCTTGCACACTTTCAGGTTTGAAATTACGCAGGAAATTAAAATCCAAAGCCCTGAAGCTAAAAGATTCCCATTGATAAGGATGCGAACCACTGGTATAGTAAGTTCGTATCTCTTTTACCGCCTTATCCAGTTTATTGAAATGGATAACCTGGTAACCAGGGTTATTTTGGTTCCTGGTATCCAGACCGGGTGCTATAGCTACATAGGAAATTAATTTTCCATGATCAGAAATCGTTTCAGCATCGTTCATATGTGTATGACCTGCAAGTTGAAACTTTATGGTTGAAGCATAGGCCTTAACAATACTTAAGTAAAGTTCTTTAATATTTGAATGCCAGAATGGCCCGTCTGCATAACGGTCTGTTCCTGGTGGGATGTGGTAAACCATCCAGACCTTTTTATGCTTTTTACTATCCTCGCGCAGCGTTTTCTTTAGCCAATCCAACTCTTTTATTGCCTCGTTATCCGGCCCGAATGCAAAAAGCAAAGTGTTAAGTACAATGACAGACAGATCGCCTTTATCGTAAGTATAATAGCCTCCTTTTTTAAAAGTGTTATAGATATGATTATTGTGGTCAATACGCGCCAGCAGTGAATTATAAAATATGCGGTAAGTTGTGGTATCCGGTGTGTTATGCCGTGCGCAATCGTTATTTCCTAAGGCAGGCAGTATGATGGCGTTTTTGTCAATTTGATGAACATGATCTATCACATATTTGAAGGTTCTGCCCATATCCACTTCAGCATGATTCTCCCCATGTGAAAGAAGATCACCGGGCATAATAATAAACGTATATTTTCCCGATCCTGCATTTTTTGTCGCCGATTTAAAAAGCGCAGTATCGGTATCTACCTTGTGATAAAACACATCCGGTTTCAAATTTAGATCAACGTGTACGTCTGATAAAACCAATACAGAATCTGTTTGGGCTTGCGCGAGCAAAGGAAACAATGCGAGGAGCAATGAAAGTAACTTTTTCATGGGTTAATTATAGGCGAGATATTTTACCAGTACTAAAATATTGATAATTATATATTTACAACAAACATTCTTCTTATTAATCTTTTGAATGCTACAAAACAAAAAAGCACTTAGATTTTCATCATAAGTGCTTTTTATTTCAGTGCGCCCACCTGGGCTCGAACCAGGGACCAAAAGATTATGAGTCTTCTACTCTAACCGACTGAGCTATAGGCGCGGTTATTTTGTTTTTGTTTGCGGGTGCAATTTTACATATTTGCGGCCATATCTCAAACTCTTTTTATGGAAAATATTAAAAATATCATCTTCGATTATGGCAATGTTATTTTCAGCCTTAGCTTCGCCAGTGTACAACAAGCATGGAATCAGTTAGGTATCGCCAACCCCGAAACGTTTTTTGGTCACAAAACCCAGGATGAAATTTTTGATAAATTTGATCGCGGCGAGGTTACAGCTGCCCAATTTAGGGAGTATGTAAGGGAAAAAACCAACAATCCCTCGCTTACCGATACGCAAATTGATGCCGCATGGAACAGTATTTTAGTTGGAATTGCCGAGGGCAACCACGATTTGCTGTTAAAGTTAAAAGATAAATACCGTACTTTTTTGCTCAGCAACATCAATGCTATCCATTTTGATTATATCATGAACTATCTTAAAACCGATTTTGGCTTTGATGGTAACGATCACCTGTTTGAAAAAACATACTACTCGCACCTTACAGGTAAGCGCAAACCAGAGCCGGCTATTTTTGAGCAAGTATTGAGAGAGAATAATTTAAACCCTGAGGAAACTTTATTCATTGACGATAGTCCGCAACACCTTGAGTCCGCCAAAAAACTGGGCATTCAAACCTTTTTGATGACAGCACCGGATACTATACAGCTATTTGCAAAAAGGGAGCATCTAATTTAATAAATACTCCCTTTTTTTAGTCTTTATAAATTAAGCGCTTCGGCGCTTTCTTTCTTTAGCTATTAAGCTAAGCTCACGGCTCATTTGCCCGGCTATAGCCGTATTTTCCTGTGCACGGCGGAACAAGTATGGTAATACGGCCTTAACCGGTCCGTATGGCACGTATTTAGCTACATTATAATCTGCGTCAGCCAGGTTAAAGCTGAGGTTATCGCTCATGCCCAGCAATTGCGAAAAATAAACATGCGGGTGTTTATGATCAATACCTTTGTTGTCCAGCAGCTCGGCCAGCAAACGACAGCTTTCTTCGTTATGTGTACCTGCAATAAAAGCGATCTGTTCAATATGGCTGGTACAGTAATCAAGCGCCGAATCATAATCAAGATCGGCAGATTTTTTATCGGGCTGAATTGGAGAAGGATATCCTTTTTCTTCGGCACGTCTACGTTCTTTTTCCATGTAGGCACCACGTACAATTTTTGCACCCAGTATAAACCCTTCACTTTGAGCTATGGCGTGGTCGTTTAACATGGAGGCCAACTTATCATGCCTGTACATTTGATAGGTGTTATATACTATAGGCTTTTGCTTGTTAAACTGCGTCATCATGGTAAGCGCCAAAAGGTCGATAGTGTCCTGGATCCAGCTTTCTTCGGCATCTATCATTACAGGCACATTATTTTTAAATGCTTTGTCGCAAATGGCCAACACCCGGGCTTGTACCCTTCTCCACTCCTCTTCCTCTGTGTCGTTTAATTTAAGACGAGCATCTAATTTTTCAAGCAGACCAAAACGGCCTACCCCCGTTATTTTAAATACAGTAAGGGGGATGGCTTTATCTTTAGCAGCACGCTCAATGGTACGGATGATCTCATCACGGGTACTGTCAAACACAGTTTCTTCTTCCTCTCCCTCTACCGAATAATCTAAAATAGTACCTACCCGGCCGCTGTAAAGGTTTTTAATGGTATTATCACATTCGGCAATGGTTTCGCCGCCGCAAAAGTGCTTAAATATCGTAGCTTTGATAATACTCTTTATCGGCAGGCCAATCTTCATGGCAAAATTGGTGACCGGAGGGCCTATCTTTACTAAAAAGTTGATATTGATCATCCTGAACAGCCAGTAAGCCCGGTTCAGATCGGTATTGGATGAATGGCGAAAAGCTATTTCTGTATTTTCAAATGAGGGCGTATTTCGCCCTTGATTATTGTTAGTTTCAAAAGAGGTCATCTGCAAAATTATAAAATGATAACTCATAATTGCATGAATAGTTTATTTTTGCCATCCCATGATCGAATTTAAGTTAGAAGGGGACTTTATCCCAATGATCCAGCTTCTCAAAGCTGCGAACTTAGTACAAACCGGCGGCGAGGCGCAAATAGTTGTAACTGAGGGCCTCGTGAAGTATAACGGCACAGTTGACTACCGCAAACGCCTTAAAGTAAAAAGAGGTGACACGGTTGAGTTTGATGGGAATAAAATTATAGTAATATAATAATGAACACTATTCTAAGCGATAACTACTCGGTTTATTTTGACAATAGCCTTGATGAGTTAGTTGATTTTATTAAAAAAGGTAACTACTCCAAATTTTTTATTTTAACCGACGAAAATACCGGAGAGCACTGTCTGCCATTACTAACAAGCAAACTTACCGGCTTTAATAATTATGACCTGATAGAGATCACATCGGGCGAGGAAAGCAAGAACATAGATTTTTGTGTAGGCGTTTGGAAAATGCTGATTGATTTTGGTGCCGACCGTAAAAGCCTGATGATCAATTTAGGAGGCGGTGTTATTACAGACATGGGAGGCTTTGCGGCATCTACCTATAAAAGAGGGATTGATTTTGTACAGGTGCCCACTACCCTGCTTTCGCAGGTTGACGCTTCTGTTGGTGGCAAAACAGGTATTGATGTTGATGGTATCAAAAACATCATTGGTACATTTACTATGCCTAAAGCTGTTTTTATCGCCCATGAGTTTTTACAAAGCCTTCCGGCACGACAAATCCTTTCAGGCCTGGCCGAAATGCTTAAACACGGTTTAATTGTTGACACTGCATATTGGAATAATCTGAAAAACAGCGATCTTAAAAGCCCATCAGTTGAGCTTGTTCATCGTTCTGTGGAGATCAAGAACCAGATTACTATCGAGGATCCGCATGAGAAAGGCATCCGCAAGGCACTTAACTTTGGGCATACTATCGGCCACGCCGTTGAAACTTACTCTTTATTGCATGATGAAGGTAGCCTTTCGCACGGCGAGGCTGTAGCCATTGGAATGATCTGCGAATCATACCTTGCTCATAAAAAGACGGGATTGACTTCAGACGAACTTCATGAAATTGTTAAGGTATTAACCGATCTTTACCCTAAATACACTATTAAAGAAGAAAACTTTGACGAGTTACTCCTTAATATGAAAAAGGACAAAAAGAACGTAGGCGACGAGATTAATTGCACCTTACTGACACGCATAGGCCAGTTTAGTATTGATAATGTTTGCACTGCTGACGAACTTTGTGAAAGTTTGAGATATTACATTAACCTGTAACATGTTGCAACATTTAGATCCGCGTAACCAGGCGGCCCTTGTGCTAATGGGCTTATTAGTTGTTTTAACCTTGGTTGAGATGGCCTTAAGCTATTGGGAAGATCGCAAATATTATGAAACACGCGATACGCTGACCAATATCTATCTTACATCGCTGGCTGTGGTTACTAACCTTTGTGTTAAGGTATTTACTTTTTTTATACTTGATTATACCTACCATCACTACAGGCTTTTTCAAATCGAGAACATTTTTTGGTATTGGTTTGTGCTGGTGGTAGTTCAGGACTTTTTATATTGGGTGCTGCATTATACTGGGCATTACTGTCGCATGTTTTGGGCTATGCATGTTACCCATCACTCATCCGAGCATTTCAACTTTACCACCGGCTTTCGCTCAACAGTGTTTGAACCGCTTTACAGGGTATTCTTTTACCTGCCGCTGGCTGTAATGGGGTTTACCGCTTTGGATATTTTATACGCTTACTTAATAACACAGCTATACGGCAACCTGGTGCATACCCAATATAAGATTCCATTACCAAAATGGTATGGATGGATTTTTGTAACTCCAGCGCATCACCGTGTGCATCATGCTTCCAATATCCCATATCTTGATAAAAACATGGGCATGGTATTTATTATTTGGGACAGAGTATTTGGCACGTTCCGTGACGAAGACTTACCTGAACCGGTTAAATACGGCTTAACCAAACAACCCGAGGATATGGGCCCGGTGAATGTTTTGTTTCACGAATGGAAGGCACTGCTTCATGATGTAAAGAATGCCCCCGATCTTAAATCAAAAATAGGATACTTTATTCATCCGCCGGGATGGAGCCACGACGGCAGCACTCAAACTGCACGTGTATTGCAACGGGAGTATAAAGAAATGGAAGAGGCGCATAAAAAACACGAAACTGCCGCCTGACAATATTATATTTGGCGTGGCATTTTGTGCCACGCTAAACCATGTTACAATTAATATCCAAGCTTCAGCATAATACCTACGAAAAAGGTGAATACTCCGAAGAACAACCTCGTAGTGTTGAAGAAACCATTAAGCTTATTAAAGATTTCCCATGGGATGCTGAACGGGCGTTAACCGATATTCAGCTAACCGGCCCTTCGGTAACTATTCAGGACTCCGATTTGAATTACCTTAAGTTAGGGCTTTACTTTAATAGCAAGTTTTGTGTTTATTATCTTGATAAGAGGAATCACTTATTTGAATATCATGCATCCACCATCAGTGAGGCTTGCAACCTTGTAGAGGACTTCTTTAACGGGAGTCTTGATTTAATGCCATTTGAAAAGCATTTCTTTAATATTGGCAACCAGCCTCACTTCACCAGTAACGATTTCGTGTATCGGGTAAAACCCGCAAGGGTAATTGCTTTTGTAGCTTTTATCTCCGTATATCTGCTATTTGCCGTCTCTATATTCGTTGTGAGTATGCTTCACATCGGCAACCGTCCATTTCCAACACCCATATTTTTATCCATTATCGCAATAGGTTTATTTATTGGTTATGCGGTATCGGTAACAATAAAAGGGCGCAATCAATATCTGCAAATTTCTCGTGGCAATAATGTATTTTCGTATGGGTTTGACGAGCAACACATCGTTATCTATAATAAAGCGGATGTGGAAGAAATCATGCACGTAACTGCAATAAGGGATCGCAACGTTGGAAACGTAAGGATCATGTTTAAAAGCGGAGTGGTCATTCAACCCACTATGCTCATCCATGATTATGATCTTCTTAATAAATTTCCAGAAAATTTGGGTATAAAGGTGAGTTACAAGCAAAAGTATACTTTCCAACGATCAAAACGCATTTGATACCAAATTAAATTTGGTTCGCTCATTATTTTTAACAAAAAATAAAATTTTCTATTGACAAACTCTTTTTTTACCGTACATTTACGTCGTAATAAAAAACAACAAATGAAATTAACAGGTGCATACTTTTTTGGTTACTACTTTTACTTTACCAGTGAGAGCCGGGACTAATATGTACTAAACAAAACATATAAAAAACACAAAAAGTCCCGGCCCATAAGCCGGGACTTTTTGCTTTAACAGGGGTTTATGAAAATAGAAAAACCAAAAGTTGCAATTCAGGGAATCAGGGCTTCTTTTCACGAAGAAGCCGCAATAAGATACTTTGGCGAAAACATCGAAACCATTGAATGCAATTCTTTTAAGCAAACATTTGAAAGCTTAAAAAAACGCGAAGCCGATTATGTGGTAATGGCTATCGAAAATAGCATTGCCGGTAGTATCCTGCCAAACTACACCCTGCTGCTTGATTACGGCTTTCCGGTTGTAGGTGAAATTTACCTGCCTATCCAATTGCACCTGATGGCTTTACCCGGGGTAAAATTTGAGGATATTAAATATGTAACCTCCCACCCCATTGCATTACGCCAGTGTGTTGATTTCTTTGATGAATATCCGCACCTGAAAATTGTGGAAAGCAGTGATACTGCAGCCTGTGCAAAACGTATCAGGGACGAGCAATTAACAGATACCGTAGCCGTTGCCAATGCCTTGGCGGCCCAGCTTTATGGTTTGGATGTACTGGAGCGCCGTATCGAATCAAACAAAAGGAACTTTACCCGTTTCCTGATCATGACTCAGCATGATAATGTTGAGAAAAAGCCTGCCAACAAAGCATCATTATGCTTCCAGGTAAGCAACAAGGTTGGCGCATTGGCCAAAGTGCTCAATATTTTTGCCGAAGAAGGTGTAAATATGAGCAAAATTCAGTCGATGCCGATTTTAGGTAAACGCAACGAGTATAATTTCTATGTGGATATTGAATGGGATGAGCAAAAACAATATGATACTTCGATAAGGCAGATCCTGAAGTATACCCATAATTTCAATATCCTTGGCGAGTACGAAAGACATGATGATGAACCATCGTCTACCCCAAAGCCGCACCGCGCCGAACGCAGCATTCGTAAGTATATCAACATCAGACGCAATGCATAAGCTAATGGCGCATCAAACAGAAACCGAAAAAACTAACATAATTTAAATTATCAACTAACAATCCCGGCTATCACCGGACAAACAAAAAACAAGATGAAACTAAATTTAAACATACAGCCGCTTAGCACCTGGATTAAAACAGGTAAGGAACCTCTGGTAATTTCAGGCCCTTGCAGCGCTGAAACCGAAGAGCAATTAGTAGCCACAGCACATTTATTAGCACAAACAGGTAAAATCTCAGCGTTGCGTGCAGGTATCTGGAAACCACGTACCCGCCCGGGTGAGTTTGAAGGTATTGGCAGCATTGGTTTGGAGTGGTTAAAACGCGCCAAAGAAGAAACCGGCTTGCCAACCGCAGTTGAGGTTGCTACCGCTAAACACGTTGAAGAAGCCCTTGCAGCAGGTGTTGATATCCTTTGGGTAGGCGCACGTTCAACTGCTAACCCTTTCACCGTTCAGGAAATTGCTGACGCATTAAAAGGTGTTGACGTACCGGTAATGGTTAAAAACCCTGTAAATCCTGATCTTTCATTATGGGTTGGTGCTTTAGAGCGTATCAATAATGCAGGTATCACTAAACTGGCTGCTATTCACCGCGGTTTCTCATCTTACGAAAAATCAGCTTTCCGTAACGAGCCAATGTGGGATGTTGCTATCAGCTTAAAAACATTAGCACCTGAGTTACCAATCATCAATGATCCAAGCCACATCACCGGTAACCGGGATTTGATTGGTTACGTTTCACAAAAAGCGTTAGACCTTGATATGCAAGGCTTAATGATCGAATCACATATTGATCCGAGTGTAGCATGGACTGATGCTAAACAACAAGTTACCCCTGCCGCTCTTGCTGATATCATTGATCATTTAACTTTACGCAAACCAGAAGTTAAAAATGCAGAAGTAAGCGACAAACTGGCCGAACTACGTAACCAGATTGACAAAATCGACGACTTGGTTATCCAGAAAATTGCTGAGCGTATGCAGATTGCCGAGAAAATCGGTCAGTACAAAAAAGATAACAACATCACCATTTTACAAGTTGGCCGTTGGGACGAGATCCTTCAAAAACGTACTACTTATGGTAAAGCTTTAAAACTGAGCGCCGAGTTCACTGAAAAATTGCTTGAACTGGTTCACAACGAATCTATCCGCAGGCAAACAGATGTTATGAACGCTGACGCTGCTCAAGGCCAAGCCGCAGAAAAACTTACACACGCTTAATTTTATAATGATGCAAAACATCATTCTTAAAAGAAACAACAAGATCGTTAATGGTACGGTTAACCTCACCGGTTCAAAAAGTGAGTGTAACCGTGCCCTGATCATCGAAGCACTTAGCGAAGGCAAGGTAAAGGTTGAGAATATCTCAGACGCTGCCGACGCTGTTTTGTTAGCAGGTATTTTGAGGGGGAATCAAGAGGCTGTGCCAGCAGATTCTTCAGCAAATAATTCCGAAATCGAAAATTGCAAATCCGAAATCGTAGATATCGGTCCTGCCGGTACTGCAATGCGCTTCCTGACAGCTTACTATGCCATTCAGGAAGATGAGGTGATCTTAACCGGTAGCAAACGCATGAAGGAACGCCCAATAGGTATATTGGTCGATGCTTTAAGAGTGCTGGGCGCTAATATTGATTACGAAGAAAATGACGGCTATCCTCCCATCAAACTAAAAGGTGGCTTTAAACAGCAAACCGGCAAAATCAATATTAAAGGCAATATCAGCAGCCAGTATATTACTGCCTTGCTACTTATTGCTACACGCTTGCCTTTAGGTTTGGAGCTACACATTGAAGGAGAGTTAACATCTCGCCCTTACGTTGAAATGACTTTAGCCATGCTTGAAACTTCTGGTATCAAGCACACATGGGAAGGCAATGTTATTGCAATTTCAAATCAGGAATTTAAAACGACATCATTGTACGTTGAACCTGATTGGAGCGCGGCTTCATACTGGTATGCTATCGCAGCCCTTGCCGACGAGGCCGAACTGTTTTTAACAGGCCTCACACCCTACAGCTTGCAGGGTGATAGCGTGATCACAGAGCTCATGGCCAACTTTGGTATTACTTCGCAATTTAAGGATGGCGGTGTTCACTTGAAAAAAGAGAACAAACCGATTTCCCGCCGCGAATTCGACCTGAAGGAATGTCCGGATTTGGCACAAACTGTAATCGTTGTTTGCGCCGCTTTAAGTCACGAAGCTTCGTTCACCGGCTTGGAAACTTTAAAAATCAAGGAAACCGACCGCATCCTGGCCCTGCAAACAGAGCTGGCTAAAATGGGTGTTAAACTGATTGAGAAAGACGAGGTTTATACACTTGATTGCAGCGGAAAGTTTATTCCGGAGAATATCTTTATTAACACATATCACGACCACCGCATGGCTATGGCCTTTGCGCCGCTCGCCCTCGTCCTCCCGCAAATGGAGTTTGAGAACGGACCGGTTGTTGACAAATCATATCCGGCTTTCTGGAACGATCTGGAAAAGCAAGGATTTGAAGTGGAAGAAGTTGTGGCGAAAGGATAAAGGCGAAGGCTGAAAGATAACACAAACAACACCAAACCACGTCATTGCGAGGTACGAAGCAATCCCTATTGGCAGGTACGCCCTGTATAGTTTGCGATTGCTTCGTACCTCGCAATGACGATTATAAACACTAACATCTCATATCTAATACTATGGCAGGCAATTCATTTGGGCAATTATTCAGGATAACCACTTTTGGCGAATCACATGGCGAAGCCATCGGCGTAATTATTGACGGATGCCCGGCCGGTCTGGAAGTTGATCTTGATTATATTCAAGGCGAGTTGGATAAACGCAAGCCTGGTCAGTCAAAGATCACTACCCAACGCAAAGAGAGCGATACGGTAAAAATCCTTTCAGGCACATTTGAAGGTAAAACTACCGGCACCCCTATTGCTATGCTGATCCCCAATGAAGATCAGCGATCAAAAGACTACAGCCATAACGTGGATGTTTTTCGCCCGTCACACGCCGACTATACTTATCAAACCAAATACGGTATCCGTGATCACCGTGGAGGTGGTCGTTCATCGGCTCGTGAAACTGCTGCACGTGTTGCCGCTGGTGCATTGGCAAAGCTGTTGCTTAAAACCCAGGGTATCGAAATTGTTGCTCACGTAAGCAGCGTAGGAAAGATCAACGCTCCTAACGTATTTATCAGTGATCCCCTTGAGTTTATTGAAGAACGTGAAAAAAACATTGTACGCTGCGCCGATCCGGCGACAGCCGAAGAAATGATCGAATTTATTGATAGCGTACGTAAAGACGGCGATACCGTTGGCGGTAAGATCAGCTGTTATGTAAAGAACTGTCCTGTTGGCCTTGGAGAACCGGTATTTGACAAGCTGCATGCCGAATTAGGAAAGGCAATGTTAAGTATCAATGCTGTTCATGGCTTTGAATTTGGTTCAGGCTTTGAAGGCAGCGAAATGCGAGGATCTGAACATAACGACATTTTTGTAAAATCGCATTTAGGTGATATTCAAACTATCACCAACTTTTCGGGTGGTATCCAGGGCGGTATCAGCAATGGTATGCCTATTGAATTTAGGGTTGCCTTTAAACCGGTAGCTACTATCATGAAAAATCAGGCTACAATTGATAGCGAGGGCAACGCTGCAGAAATATCAGGCAAAGGCCGTCATGATCCTTGCGTGGTACCGCGCGCTGTGCCTATTGTAGAAGCCATGGCAGCCCTTGTACTGGCCGACCATTGGCTTAGGAATAGAAACGCGCGCTTGATTTAATGATGTGCAAATATGCAGATGTGCAGATTAAGTATTAATTCGCACATCTGTATTCATTTCATAATTTGCACATTTGCATATCCGCACATTTGCACATCATCCACATGCTAACCTCAATTATCCAATTATACAAACAAGCCTATAGCGGACTTTCAAAAAACAGCTGGTACCTGAGCATCGTAATGCTTATTAACCGTAGTGGTACCATGGTTGTGCCCTTCATGACCATTTATACCATCAGGCAGTTGCATTTTACTATTGAGCAATCGGGTTATATTATGGCCATTTTCGGAGTTGGTGCTGTTTCCGGCGGCTTTATAGGTGGTAAGCTAATCAATAAAATAGGTTTTTATGATTTACAGGTGGGCGCATTGCTTACCGGCGGATTGCTGTTTTTGATCCTGGGTTATCAAACCAATTTCATCAGCATGGCTATCTTCACGTTGGTGTTGAGTATCTGTAATGAATCATTCAGACCGGCAAACTCAACGGCCATTGCTCATTACAGTACCGAGGAAAACAAAACACGCTCCTACTCACTCAACCGCCTGGCTACAAACCTGGGCTGGGCTTTTGGTGGTGGCTTGGGGGGATTGCTGGCTTCAATAAATTATCATTTACTTTTCTGGGTAGATGGCTGTACCAATATTGCCGCGGGCATATTATTGCTTACGCTGATGCCACGCTCCAAAGTGGCCAAAACCATTAAAGAGGCCGTTGCCGGTTTTGATGAAATCGTTTCATCGGCTTATAAAGACGGCGTTTACTTGTTGTTCATCTTGCTTGCTACATTGTTTGCAACCTGCTTTTTCCAGTTCTTTATCATGCAACCTGTGTTTTATAAAATACAATGGCATTTCAACGAGCGCTTTATAGGTTTCTTATTGGCACTGAATGGAATATTAATCGTGTTGATTGAAATGATATTGATCAATTGGCTTGAGGGTAAACGCCATCCGTTAAGTTATATCATTTCAGGTATTTTAATTACTGGTAGTAGTTTCGTGCTGCTTAATTTGATGCCGCATGTACCATTGGTAGCAATACTAATTGTGAGTATGGTGACGTTAGGAGAAATGCTTTCCATGCCTTTTATGAATACCTTTTGGATAGCTCGTTCCAATGTTCGTAATCGCGGCGAATATGCTGCGTTGTACAGTATGTCATGGGCCGGCGCACAAATCATAGCGCCGTTTTTAGGCAGCCAGGTTATCGCCTATGGAGGATTTGAAATGCTCTGGTGGTTACTGGGCGGCGTTTGCCTGCTTGTTGCTTGCGGATATCTGCTCATGAAACGTTCAATACAGTTCAACAAAGAAGTACCTGTTTTACCTTAAATTACAGCGATGAAAAAAGCCATCATATTAGATCTTGATAATACCATATACCCGGTTAGTTCTATAGCTGATCATTTGTTTAATGAGCTGTTCAATTTTCTTGATCAGCATATCGCAGGCGAGGGTATTGAACATGTCAATAATGCCAAGGAGGATTTAAAAAGGATCCCATATCAAAAAGTGGCCGACAAATACCAGTTTAGTGATCTCGTTAAAAGCAAAGGGCTCGAGTTATTAAGTAACATCGAATATAACCGGCCAATGCAACCATTTGATGACTATAAACATATCCGTGAAGCTAAGATCACCAGGTTTTTGGTTACTACCGGCTTTACCAAACTGCAATGGAGCAAGGTAAAAATGCTGAATATTGAAGCTGATTTTGAAGCCATTCACATTGTAGACCCCGAGCTTTCGTCTTTAACCAAGAAAGACATTTTCGCGTCGATATTGGAGAAATACAATTACAAACCCGAAGATGTACTCATTATTGGCGACGATCCCGAATCGGAAATAAAAGCAGCAGGCGAATTGAATATCGATACTTTCTTATATGATCCTGAAAATAAACATCCAAACGCCCGGGTAACCCATCGCTCACAAAACCTGAAAGATGCGGCTGCTATTATTGTTTAAGCACCTTCACCGTAACCAAAAGCTGCCCAAGATGCCGCATGGTATGTTCGGCAGAATGCGTATACAAACCAATAACCGTTGATGGTAACTGTGCCCGTCCTACCCCTCTCCAGTCGGTTAAAGTATTGACGTCGGTCGCTTTAAGCTGAGTTATAGCGCTATCTACCTGAGCGTTAAAAGCGTTTACCAAATCCGTTACGCTGATTATGTTCTCGCCTGGTTTTCCTTCAGCTGCCAGGTAGGCCAATTGACTTTCGCTTAGCATCTCGCCTTTTGCATAGGTAAAAAGCCGGTTAAGCACCCCGGTAAGGTGCTGCAAATGAAAGCCCGGAGATGCCATTCCGGCAACCTTTTCCCACAAGAGCACTTCGGGAAATCCATCCATCAATTCATTCAATTCTTCCCTGGCCTGTAAAAGGGCATGCGCCACAGGCTGAAGTAACGCCGGTACATGAACTAATGGCCCACGGAGCCAAACCTCTGGTAATTTTGTTGCTGACATCAGTTTTTATTAAGCATTGATTTTACTTGTTCATGATTCAACGTTTGCGGCAGGCCATATATGGTTTTTACCCGCTCATGTGTATTATCAGTCCAAAGCCAGCTTGTCCACACCATAAACCAGGCCCATTCGGGTTGTGCTGCCAGAATTTCGGGTTTTGGCAGTTCGCCGGTTTCTGTCAACGCTATGATCTTACCATTGGCAACCTTTAGTAAATCGTTGTAATCCCGTTGTTCATAATCAAAATGGTAAATATCGGCACCCAAGATATCTACATAATCGGCACCCGGGTAAAAGTCTTTATAGTCATATGCCTCATCTAATGGCAGATCGCGCAAACCATTAGGCCCCCATACCCAAATCAGGTTGTTCAAATGATGATAATTAGTATAACGGTCGTACATCATTTTCCAAAGTTTGATAATACCGTCATTCCCTTTTTTGTTTCCCCACCAAAACCACACGCCATTCATTTCATGATATGGGCGCCACAAAACCGGTACATGGGCATCTCTAAGTTGTTTTAAATATCCGGCTACTACGTCAATCTGGGCCAGCCATTTTTTATTGAGTTCGGTATTAGGTGTAATTAATTCCTTCCATTGCGCATCGGTCATTTTTCCCTGGATGCTTTGCTTCCAATCATACGGCGGATTATCCAATGGCCGGCCCTGATGCCACATGAGCGTTACCAGATAACCGTCCTGCCATTTTTGTTTAGCTTCATTAACGAGGTCCTGCCCCAGGTCTTTATCTCCCCAAAGCATGAAATCTGAACCCCACACAGCGGGATACTGTCCGGTAATTGCTTTGGCACTGTCTGAAAAAACGTCACGGTCGCTGTTGTAATTCTGCTGTCCCGACAAAATATGTTTGCCTTTTACACTATAAAGGAAGCTTAGTAATTTTTTTACTTCAGATGATGCTTCTTTATTTACTGGTTTAAAACTTTGTGCTAAAGCCATGAAAGGCAACGATATGATTAAGGCAAGCGAAAAGAGTTTTTTCATTTTAATTAAACAGTTTATAGGTGTTAGTGGTTGTAAGGGGCTTTGTTCAAAAATAAATAAAAAGCACAGCCGTTTATGGTATGGCTATTGCTATTCATAAGCAATATTTAACTATCTTTCGTTTATATGATACCTATTTCCCTTAGGAAACACTTTATCCCGATTATACTTTCCACGTGTTTGGTTTTGCCCGTTGTACTACAAAGCTGTAAAAAAAAGCACGAGATGATTGCTGAAGATATGTTCAGGATTACTCAAAATGAAATCTTCAAAAAGGCCGATACCGAAGAATACATTCCCGTTTTTAAAAGGGTATTTGCCAAATACAGGTCTAAAACAGCCAACCCACTGGTCATCCAATCATTTTTTAAAAAGAACGAGTACCAGCCCATTTTAGTTATCAATCACTTAAATAACGGCGATCTTGATGCTTTGCCTGAATACCTGGAAAAGATCAATGAGCATGGCCTTGACCCAACGGTATATCCTTCAGGAGAGATCAAAGCGCTTGTTGCCAAACTCAAAGATAAAACTGCAATCAAAACAATTGATGAAGCCTACGAAACGGTTGCTAAGCTGGAAATTTTATCCGCCGGAGCACTTGTAAAATATTCCAATGCGCTGCAATATGGAGTGATTAACCCTAAAAAGATCTATTCGAGGTATTTTATGGCTACCCGCAGGCCCGATAGTACAACCATGCTTGCAACTTTAGAAAGAGCCGATTATAAAGCATTTCTGGATAGTATCCAGCCTAAAAACCCGCAATATTTAGCCCTGCAAAAAGCTTACAGAGATAGTGCTACTATTGAAGGACTATCAAAAGAGGAATGCAAACGTTATTTACTGGTTAGTCTTGAACGTTTACGCTGGAGGAACAAGCCTTATGAACCCAAATACGTCATCGTCAACATCCCCGATTTCAGGCTTGACGTGATGGAAGATGGCAAATCAGTTTTAAATATGAAGGTTTGCGTTGGACAGGGACGCAATATGAAAAACCAGAATACCCTTGAGCATTTTGACGATACAGCAAGAGCGGATAAACCTTTCCCCCGTGAAACGCCTATTTTAAACAGCGTAATCCATAGTGTTGAAGTAAACCCGGTTTGGAACATTCCGCGCAGTATTGCCACAAAAGAGATCATTGTTGAAGCAGCTGAAGACCGCTTCTATCTTTCCAACAAAAACATTGATGTATTTAAAGATGGCAGAAAGATAGCTGACCCGGAAACCATTGACTGGACACAAGTTACACCTGATAATCTTGGGTATGAGTTTAAACAACGCCCGGGTGAAGATAATTCACTGGGAAAAATAAAATTCCTGTTTAAAAACCGAAGCAGCGTTTATCTGCATGACACGCCTAATAAAGAAGCATTCAGGCATACTATGCGGGCTGTAAGTCATGGCTGTGTACGTCTGGGTGATCCGCTTGGTCTTGCAACAAACCTGTTTGGAGAAGGGGCCGACCTTGATACCATTTCAAAAGATATGATTGAGGATAAACCAGAACCAACCAATATTGGTTTGCCGAAGAAAATGCCTATCTATATCACCTACGTAACCTGCTGGGCTGATGAAAATGGAGCCATACAATACAGGCCAGACGTTTACGGCTTAGATATCGTGCTTTACGCGCACCTGCAGAACTTTTTGGCTAAGTAATAAAAAGAGCCCGGCTAACTTTCGGTTAGCCGGGCCTCATGATTTGGTTTATAGTTGGGGTTGGATTTAAAACTTAGCAAAATTGAATGAAGTATCAGCGCTCGCCATTAAATTAAGCGGACCTTCCTCATCCAGATATTTCGAATAATACGATTCGTCGTTTCCGTTAATAAATATAACAGTTTTTCCGGCAATTGTATTAATTACTTTGTTAATTACTTTCGGAGATACTGCCGGGCAACCAAAGCTCCGGCCTAAATATCCCTGCTTATTAATGGCAGCCGGACCAACATAATTGGCACCGTGTATAACAATACTACGCATACGGGCATTACTGTTAAAGCCTTCATCCATACCATCAAGATATAACGAGCGGCCGTGTTTTCCGTTGTAAACCTTATCGGTTACATAAAACCCGAGGCTACTTTCATGCGAGTCATTAGCATCCGAAAAATGACTTGCCATTTCTTCGCCGCTGCCCGATCCATGAGCAACCCAGGTATTAAGTATCAATTGTTTGCTTAACAGGTTAACGATCCACATGCGCTTTTCCCGGCTCGATTTGGAGAAATCAACTACAGTAAGCACATCGCTGCTTTGAGGCACCATGTGCGAAAGCTTCAAATTAGTATAACCTGTTACCGCTTTTTCAAATACGTTGAAAGCTAAGCCTGTTTCCCCGAGATGGGCAGATTCATATAAATTATTGACGTATTGCTCAAATAGTTCTTTTGTTGTAAATGCCGCACTCTTTTTCCCAACACTCACTGATCTGTTTGCACCATCCGATTTCCAGCTTAAGATTGTTGCTGAAAGAAAAAAAATCGCCATAGTGACCCACAAAAAATGTTTCCTCATACGCTTGCCTGAGTTTAATTTAATTTTAAATAATTAGGGTATAGTAACAGGTTCTGGACGGTGTATTAACCTGTTATTAACAGGCCAACACAAAAATATACTTTAAAACCTAAAATCCAAATCAGCAAACAATAATTTTTTACTTAAATGAAAATAAGTTTAAAACTAAGCAATATTTTCGGCTGTTATACGGGGCGAAAAAAGGAAAGGTTATGGGTTAATTTTACTTAACCCATTTAATTTTATTTTCAAGCGGTACGGTACGTTTTCCTTCAGGATATTGATCGGCATAACCAAGGTATAGTACGCCCAGTACGTTATCTTCTTCTCTTAAATTCAGGAACTCTTTAAAAGCAGGTTTCAGGATAGCCCCACCTGTGCTCCAGAATGACGCCATGTTTAAGGCAGTAGCACCTAACAGGATATTTTGAATAGCACTTGATACTGCTGCAACTTCTTCAAACGGTGGTATCTTTGGCAAATCACCACGTTGCATTACTGATATGATAACATGAGATACTTTATTACCAAGCGTTTTTAGGTTGTTATAAGTAGCTTCGTTAAAATCTTCGGAGGATACGCTACTTTTGTAAACCTCTGCATGTTCCGCACAAAATTGCTCAGGATTTTCATAAACGATAAAACGCCATGGTTCGGTAAAGCCGTGAGTTGGCGCCCAATCGGCAAGTTCAAGTAATGCCGCAATATGTCCGTTTGGTGCTTTATGACCATTCATCATGGCTGGTTTTACGGTACGGCGGGCTTTAATATTTTCGGCGACGGTTAAAAAAGTGTTGTCCATAGTTAGATAAAAAAACAGTTGGTGAAATTAATGATTTATAAATCACCAATCTCACCAACTCGTAATTATAATTTATTAATAAATGGCTGGGTATTTTGACGGATTAGCCTCATTCATCATGGCATAAACGATTTCAATTACGTCATCAACAGATGGTTTGCTGAAATAGTCGCCATCTGAGCCATACGGAGGTCTGTGCTCTTTAGCAGTTAGCGTTTTAGGCTGGGCATCCAACGAATAATATCCGCTTTGGTTCTCCAATATCTTCTGCAAAATGTAGGCTGAGCCGGCTCCAGGCAGGTCTTCATCAACAACTAATAGCTTGCTGGTTTTCTTTAAGGAATCACCACAAACATTCTCTGTATCAAATGGATATAAAGTTTGAGGATCTATTACTTCAATATTAATTCCCATAGCAGCAAGTTCATCAGAGGCTTCCTGAACAATACGTAGGGTTGAACCATATGATACAACCGTAATATCATTACCCTCACGTAAAACCTCGGCCTTACCAAGTGGAACAGTAAATTCACCCACGTTTGCAGGCAATTTTTCTTTTAGGCGATAGCCATTCAGACATTCAATTACCAATGCCGGCTCATCTCCTCTCAGCAACGTATTGTACATACCTGCAGCCTGGGTCATATTACGGGGTACGCAAATATGAAAACCACGCATCGAGCCCAAAATAACACTCATGGGCGAACCTGAATGCCAGATTCCTTCCAATCTATGACCTCGGGTACGAATAATTAGCGGAGCTTTTTGCCCACCCATAGTACGGTAACTTAAGCTGGCAATATCATCGCTGATAATTGTTATAGCGTATATTAAGTAATCAAGGTATTGGATTTCGGCAATTGGCCTTAAACCACGCATGGCCAGGCCCATGCCCTGCCCTATGATACTTGTTTCGCGAATTCCGGTATCGCTGATGCGAATCTCACCATATTTGGCCTGCAAACCGGCAAAACCCTGGTTTACATCGCCTATGGCACCAAGATCTTCACCAAAAGCAACTATACTTTTATCGCGGGCAAAGTTAGCATCAAAGGCTGCGTTTAGCACCTCTCTACCGTCCATAACCTTTGCATCATCACTGTAGATAGCTGGCACAACAGGCACATACAGAGGTGATTCTGGAGTTCCGGTAAATAGTTTTGAATTATAGCGCTCGGCATTTTTAACACCTTCCACTTTCAACCAATCCGACAGTGCTTTGCGTTCGGCATTATCGTCATGAACCGTTAATCGCAATGCTTTACGAATGGCTGTAAATATCTCACGTCGTCCAGCATCAATGCTGGAACGTAGACCTGCTGATAATGCCGAGATCGTTTCTTTTTGTGCAGGTAATGATTCGGCGAAGGCATCTATTAAACCTATAGCTTCTTCTATTTCAGCTTTTATTACAACAGCCAGTTCATTAGCAGCCTCACGCTGACATTCGCGGACATATCTTTTTGCTTCGGCTTCAAGCTCTTCCAGTTCTATCTCGGTAGTAATAGCCGATGCAATCATCCATTCGCGCATTTTTAACAGGCAATCGTGCTCGTCTTCCCAGGCAAGACGCTCCTTACTTTTATAGCGTTCATGCGAGCCTGAGGTTGAATGGCCTTGTGGCTGGGTCATTTCAGTTACGTGGATCAGCACTGGCACATGTTCTTCACGGCAAATATTGATAGCCCGTTCGTAAGTTTCACAAAGGGCGATATAATCCCAGCCGCGAACTTTAAATATTTCGTAACCGTTGCTTCCGTTTTCACGCTGAAAGCCTTTTAATACTTCAGAAATATCTTCTTTAGTTGTTTGCAGGCTGGCGGGAACCGAAATAGCATAAGCATCGTCCCAAATTGAAATAGCCATAGGTACCTGCAGCACACCTGCGGCGTTGAAAGTCTCAAAAAATGAGCCTTCAGATGTTGCACCATTACCCACGCTGCCAAAAGCTACTTCATTACCGTTAACCGAAAACTGCTTCAGGTAATCCAGTTCTTTATTTTGGCGATATAATTTTGACGCGTATGCTAAACCTAATAAACGGGGAATCTGACCAGCTGTTGTTGAAATATCCGACGAGCTGTTCATCGTTTCAACCTGGTTAACCCAACTGCCATCGGTATTTACAAAACGGGTAGCGTAATGACAATTCATTTGCCTGCCGCCAGATGCAGGATCTTTTTCAATATCAGGATTAGCATATAACTGAGCAAAAAACTCTTTCATATTGCTCATGCCGGTAGCAAACATAAAAGTTTGGTCGCGATAGTAGCCCGCGCGCCAGTCGCCGGCGCGGAAAGCCTTGGCCATAGCCAGTTGTGCAACCTCTTTGCCGTCGCCAAAAATACCGAACTTTGCCTTGCCCGTAAGTACTTCCCTGCGGCCTATCAAACTGGCCTGACGACTCTCATAACCAATACGATAATCATCAATAACAATCTTCTTGAAATCATCAAAACTTAGCTCGGCAGTATTAAATTTACTGGTAGCGCGTGTTGTAGTTTCAGGCATATAAAATTTTGTTTAGACGGTAAAAGTATAAAATTCTATTCTGTATTAGGCAAACTAACAGATAAAACCCGGAGTTTTAGTAATAGTTTTGTAATTACGTTAAACCTTTTATATTTGTAATAATCAAATATAACGTATGAAAAAGATATTAATGATTTGCGCGGTAATATTAGGCTTTGCCTTCACCGCATCAGCACAAGATAGCGGAAAAGCTGAGTTTAAATTTAACGAAGAAAAACATGACTTCGGTAAAATACCACAAGGCACTCCGGTTACAACTGTGTTTGAATTTACCAATGTTGGTAAAGAGCCACTTATTTTAACAGAAGTAAGGCCAACCTGCGGCTGTACTATTGCCGATTACACTAAAACTCCAGTAAAAAGTGGCGATAAAGGTACAATCAAAATCACTTACAACGCTGCTGCTGCTGCACCGTTCAACAAAACCATTGTTGTTAAATCAAACGCTGTAACACCAGAAAAATATTTGAACATTGTTGGTGAAGTTGTAGCTAAACCCGCGGCAAGCAAGTAATTTATTATGAGCTTGATATATCCCGTATATCAACCGGGATATTTAAAATAATATTTAAAAGACCCGAAAACGGGTCTTTTTTCGTTTACAAAGGTTTTACAAACTATATTTTCAATTTAGTAAATTTGCAGGATGCCAAAAATATCTGAAAAAGGGCAGCGAATGCCCGCATCACCGATTCGTAAATTAACACCTTATGCTGATAAAGCTAAGCAGGATGGGAAAAAGGTGTATCATCTAAACATCGGCCAACCCGATATTGCTACGCCAGATGGCATGCTTAATGCCATTAAAAACATCGATTTTAAAGTTTGGGCCTATACTCCGAGCGAAGGTACTTTAAGCTATCGCAAAAAGCTTACCGAGTACTATAATAAACTGAACTATAATATCACGCCTGAGGATATTATTGTTACCACAGGTGGCTCTGAAGCTATCAGCATCGCGCTGATGGCCTGCCTTGATCCGGGAGATGAAGTAATTATCCCCGAACCATTTTATGCCAACTATAATGGTTTTACCAGCCAAAGCGATATCGTGGTTAAGCCTATACTTTCGTTTATAGACAATGGTTTCGCCCTGCCTCCTATCAGTGAGTTTGAAAAACTGATCACAGATAAAACTAAAGCGATCATCATCTGCAATCCTAATAACCCTACCGGTTACCTGTATTCAAAAGAAGAGATGGAAGCTTTGAAACAGCTGGTTTTAAAATATGATCTTTACCTTTTTTCGGACGAGGCATACCGTGAGTTTTGCTATGACGGCCGTACTTTTATCTCGCCAATGCATTTGGATGGATTGGAAGAAAACGTTGTGGTAATGGACACGGTCAGTAAACGTTACAGCGCCTGCGGAGCTCGCTTAGGTTGTATGATCACCAAGAACAAGGAACTCCGTACCACAGCATTGAAATTTGCCCAGGCTCGTTTAAGTGCCGGTATGGTTGAACAAATTGCCGGCGAAGCTGCTGTTGATACGCCAGACAGCTACTTTGAGGCTGTAAATAAAGAATATACGAGCAGACGTGACACGCTTGTAAACGCATTAAACAAAATGGATGGGGTTTATTGCCCTAACCCAGGTGGCGCGTTTTACGTGGTGGCTAAACTACCTATAGACAATGCCGATAAGTTTTGCCAGTGGATGCTGGAAACCTTCAGCCTTAATAATGAAACAGTTATGATGGCTCCGGCTACAGGTTTTTACAGTACGCCCGACGCCGGATCAAACGAAGTACGTATGGCTTACGTGTTGAACAACGATGATCTTAAAAAAGCTATGGTTTGCTTGGATGAAGCATTGAAAGTTTATCCGGGCAGAACAGTTGCTAATTCAGAACTGGCAGTTGGTAATTAAATCATTTTATATATCTTAATTAAGACAAAACCCGGCTCAAAACGGGTTTTGTTGTTTTTTGCCCTAACCGGTTAATCGCACATAGTATATCACAGGCCTATTCAATGAAATTTAGCCAAACAATTAGTACAGACAAACATCAAAATATCAACTGGATGAATAATTTGAGGTCGATAGCTATGTTTGCAGTTATTGTTCTGCATACAGCATCTCCCCTGTTATTCCGTGTTAAAGATGCTACTATTAACGATTGGCTTGCTGCTGATGCTTACAATGCCCTGGTGCGTTTTTGTGTACCTGTTTTTGTAATGATAACAGGAGCTTTATTATTACAGCGCGAGTATGAACTTAAAGATTTCTTAAAAAGGCGATTTGGAAGACTCATACCTCCGTTCATTTTTTGGAGTTTCGTTTATATAGGTTATAGGCTTTACAACGAGGAAATAGAACTATCAGACAATATATGGCCTAATATAAAACTTGTACTACAGCAACTGCAAACCGGTAGTTATTATCATTTATGGTACGTTTATCTTTTAATGGGCCTTTACCTGTTTATACCCGTAATAAGCAAGTTTGTACGTAACGCAACAGAAAAAGAGTTGTTGTACTTTTTAGGTGTCTGGTTTTTAACAGTAATCTTGAGCCGCCCTTATTTAACCATATTAGATCCCGGCATCGATCTGCACAACTTTACTGGCTATATTGGGTATCTTGTACTTGGCTATTATCTCGCTTATAAGCCATTTAAATTTAAAAATATAGCTCCAATCGCGGCGTTGGTATTTGTATCATGCGCCTTACTAATAGCTTCAGGTACGTATTTTATATTGCTGAAAACCAAAAACTTAAATACTTTCTTTTACGAGCCAATTAGTCCTTTTATAGTTATACTGTCGTCGAGCGCGTTTTTAATGGCAAGATTTATTAAAGTCAATTTAAACCCGGTTGTAAACAAACTCATAAACAATGTAGGTAAATATACCCTGGGCTTATACCTTAGCCATGCTTTCATCTTAAATGTGTTTGAGCTTAATGATATCACATACAACATTTTTAACCCGATTTTCAGTATTCCATTAGTGGCATTATTAACCTTTTTACTGTCCAGTCTCCTGATCTATGTGATGAGTAAGCTACCGCTGTTAAAATATGTCGCCGGATAAATTTTAGTTGTAATGACGATTAAAATCCATGAACTATTCTCCGCAACTGCAAAGTAAATCCGTATATTTGTAACCGCTTAACTGCAAACTGCCCACCGGCAACTGCAGACTCAAAAATGGGGTCGACCGGAATTGACAGGATGGAGATAAGTAGGTAAGCATGCAGCGCGTTGGGTGAATTAGCGCTTTAATCTGAACGCTCAAACTTACAAATGGCGAAAATAACTACGCCTTAGCTGCCTAATTTAGAATTAGCATAGCTTTTGTCCCGCCGGTTTTCCGTTTCATCGGATCGGCAATCGGGGCATCGAAAGATGAAACTGGTTTGCTTAAGGTGTGCATAGCGAACGAGATAAAGCACCTAAGGAAGACGGTATAGGTAAGCGACTGACCTTCCCCTTCCCTACAATTAAACAGAAGCTAAGCATGTAGAAAGCTTACCTTATACCATGTTTGGACGAGGGTTCGAATCCCTCCGGCTCCACCCGCGGGGATTTTCGCAAGAAAATCCCCTTTTTTTTCAAAAACCAACAAGTTTTTCTCTCTCATTTTCAGGTAGTTATGCGAAAATATTTCAAGCATCGTAGGGGTTCGATAGACCCCATTTTCGTAGTATAAGTTGCTATCGAACCCCTGCGCTATAAATTCCCGTTTTTGTATCGTATCTGCCTGAGTAAATACATATCTGAGGTCAGTAAGCAGGTGCAGGTGTTTATTTAAAATAGCCAGAGCCGGAGACTGATCTTTATTAAGTTTATTGATCTCGGCTTGTAAGAATACGATGTCGCTGTTATAATTTCCTGTCCAGCGGTCATAAGTATCCTTTGAGATCTGATCGTGTATCCATTTTTCTTCGACTGCCATCAGTTTATCCTGCAACTGATCTAATTGTGATTTTTTTCCGCTACTGCTTTTTTGTTTTTCGCCAGTTCCCGGTCAATCGCACTTTCCGCATTTTTTTATGAATTTCATCTGATTGGATTTCAGATTCATCAGATCACATATTTGCAGAAACTGTTCATGTGCGTGTTCTGCCCTGATATTAATTGAGCACTTGTTATCATTAAATTTTATGTTAGACTGAGTAATCGTCTTCTTTCAATCGCGTCTATCACTTTACAATGGGAGCAGTATAAATAATCAAAACCGCTATCCGGACGGGATGTCGGCTTTGGATTTCGTTTAATTTCAAGTAGCTTAACTACCTATTGACCAATTTTGGTTAGTAATATGGCTAAAGAATCGGGCTTTACCAGGAATGACGAGTGGCTGGTATTTAACTGATATACCGTTTTTACATTGCTAGCTGCAATCATCCTGTCTTGTAAAACAGGGGAAACCACACGATCCTGCAAGGTTTTAATATAAACCTTCTCAACAGATCCGAAATTAGCAACAGTCAGTGTTACCGGATTGGTAAATGGAATTAGGGGCTCAGAACGGTAATTTTGCAGTACAAGATTTTGAGCCTGGGTTGAACCGTCCTGGATAAAAACGTTCGTAATCTGATCGTGCAGCACGTCAAGAATTCCAACAGCATTGTTTTCGATTAATATTTTTTGCCCCTTAATTGAACCGCCGAGACTTGAGCCGGCATCGGTTAGTGCAAGATCAAGTAAAGATTGGCCGGAGGTTGGCATATAGGCAGACAGATAAACCAGTTTTTCGATTTTAGAAGGGTTTTGCTCGGCAACAGCAGAGATGATCATCCCGCCTAAGCTATGACCTACAAGAATAACTTTGCCGTTGATATTTGAGATGGTACCAAGAACTTTATCCCTGTAACTGTTTAAGGTTAAGGTTGACGGAACTGTTTGATCGCTGCCGTGGCCGGGAAGCTCTACAACGGTTACATTATTGCCTTTGCTGATGAGAGTAGTTTTTACGGCATCCCATACATAAGGTGCCTGCCATGCGCCGTGCACCAGTACATAATTTTTAGGAGTGGGTTTTATTTCGTTCTTTTTTGAGCAAGAAGAGAACATAATAGTAGCTGTAGCTACGACAAATAAGATTAACATCATTTTTTTCATGTTTGTGAGTGCCTAATTGTTTAGGACACCACAAACATCCGATTATGCATCCCGGATAAGTTTAACCAAGGTTAAAATCGGAAAATAGTGTAAACTCATCAAAAAGCTAACCTATGACGCAACCTGTATGTCGATTGAGTAGTAATAATGATAGCTGCTGATTACGGCGGCGTATGGGTTTTTGGTGTTATTAAAATTAATATTTTTATCGCATGTCAGAGAACGGAACTGAAATAGAACTGCTACGAGCAACTTTAGGAGCTGCCGGTATGAAAGCGGAAGCTTTTGACTTATCACTGCCTTACTGGAATTGAAACAGTATAAAAAAAACGAGTTTTATAATGAATATAAAAATGTTTGCAAACATCTGGGGTTTGTGATCAATGGGGTATTTAGGATCTACCGGGTAAACAGCGATACGGGGGAAGAAAAAAATATGCTATTTTTTACCGATCAGCAATTCGTAACATCCTATAAAAGTTTTTTAGCGCAAACCGCCTGCGAATATTATACTGAGGCGATGGTTGATTCGCTCATCCTATATATACACATCGATCATCTGAATGAGCTTTACAGCCAATCACATCAATGGGAACGGTTTGGAAGAATTGTGGCCGAAACAGCGTTTCATGAGGTTATGGTTAATACAGAAGGATTCCTGTTTAAAACACCCGAAGACCGTTATCGGGAAATGGTGGAAAAACATCCGAATATTTTCAACTCTGTGCCATTATATCATATAGCTTCGTATCTGGGTATCCAGGGGCCATCCCTGAGCCGGATTCGTAAGAGAATGGTTGGAAAGTAAATCTATTACCTCCATCAGCTTTCTGAATTATTAAAATCCAGTGAAAAAAGTTTTTCCAGAGATTTTTCGATTTTAACCTCGGTTAAACTTATTGCGGCGACATCGCCCGATGTTTGTCCTGTCCTAAACAATTAGGCACAAGACAAACATGAAAACAGCAATAATAATGTTGGCGATGAGCGTATTAGGTTTTACTGCTCAAGCCCAAAAAACAAACACTAAAAATTCAAAGACTATTGTATTGGTTCACGGCGCGTGGTCTGATGCATCGTCATGGGATGCAGTAACCCCATTGTTAAAAGCACAGGGCGAAGAAGTAATCAATGTTAACCTCGTTGGTCACGGAAAAGATACCACCTCATTTGCCGGTATCGCCTTCCAAACTTATGTAGACCAGGTAAAAGCAGCTATCGGCACCCGCACCAATGTTGTGTTGGTGGGACATAGTTTTGCCGGGCTGGTGATTAGCCAGGTTGCTGAGGACAAACCCGCACAAATTAAAGAACTGATTTTCCTTGCGGCAGCCTTACCGCATGACGGCGACAGTCTTTTATCATTAGCCCAACAAGACCCTGCATCTCATATCGGCAAATCCCTTACTATCGACAAAGAACACGGCGCTGCTATTATAGCCAAGGATTCCGCCGCAGATATTTTTGCGGCCGACGCACCGCAGCAGGTTCAAGAATATATCGCTGCCAACCTTAAACCAGAACCACTGGCACCGCTGGCTACGCCGGTCCACCTGACTGAAAAGAATTTCGGCAGCGTTAAAAAAGTCTATATCCATACGGCCAATGACCATGCTATCAGTTATCCTGCGCAACAGTTTATGGTAAAAAACAACAAAGTAGCTAAAGTATACACCCTGCAAAGCAGCCATACTCCATTTATTTCCATGCCTGACAAACTGACTGCAATTCTAATCGCCGAAAGCAAATAACAGTCGACAAAACTCCATTAAACAATAAATTCTTTAACTCATCAATCAGAAAATCATGAAACGTATAGCAAAAGCACATTGGAACGGTACTTTACAAGAAGGTATAGGCGAGATCAGCACACAAAGCACAGTGCTTAACGAAACACCCTACTCCTTCAAAACACGCTTTGCCGACGGCATCGGAACCAATCCCGAAGAACTGATCGCCGCCGCACATGCAGGTTGTTTTTCGATGGCGCTTAGCGCTACTTTAGCACATCACAACATCACTGCCGGCGATATTTTTACGACAGCGACAGTAGATCTTGATATGCAAGCATTGAGCATTACCGGTATTCATTTGGATTTAAGAGCCAGTGTTATTGACGGCGTAGATGGAGCAACATTTACTGAGATCGCTGAAGGCGCAAAAGCCCATTGTATTATTTCCAAAGCGTTGAATGTGCCCATTACATTAATTGTTGTTTACGCTTAATAATCTGAAGCATTATGTAGCATGCATCCTGAAACTCATCGGTTAATCGCCGGTGAGTTTTTTTATTTTGATAGCTTTAACACTTTGTAGCCTTATTCATCATTTATAAATACCCATTTGGATGATATACCCAGCCAAAATTGGTATAACTACGTAGATTACTTGCATCCTGCTGAAATTGGTCATACTACATTAAGTTAAGCCTTTTCAACTTAGCCTGTCCTACTCTGCTATTTCCTTCTGTAACGCGGTAAAACCGGTTCACTTCCAAATTATGAAATCGTTGAACGCTATGACTGCCTGCCCATATAATCTCGAGCTCTTCTACAATACCGGCGTGTCCCACACCTATTTCTGCCTGGATTGGTGATGATCCGAAGCTGCCACCGGAGTTAATTTCCCGATATACGCTCCTTTTGACGCCGTTATCATTAAATGTAATTTTCAATCGACTACCGATTGCAGCTTTATTACATTTCGTGCCTTCTGCTTTTATACTTATCCAGTTATTGTTGTTCTGCCCCGGGTTTACATACAAAGCGCTGGTGTAAGCATCACCGGCATAAGCGCCACCCATTTCAATAAAGATATCCTGTAAACCGCGGTTTCTGAAATCGGCAAACGCCACGCCATGGCCTTTTTGAAGGTTTCCGGTGCCAGAAATATTTGTTATATCTTCAAATCGCTGCCCCTCCACATTCCTGAACATCTTGTTTGGGATAAGGGAACCAAAATCCGGGTTTCCTGTACCAAAATACAAATCAGGAAAACCGTCGTTATCGATATCGCCAAAGTTTGCCCCCATGCTAAACACTACCTTATCGAGGCCAACTTGTTTAGAAACCTCAGCGAAAGTACCATCATGGTTGTTTTTATACAAGTATATATTTCCCGCGTTAGGTATGGGCTTGCCAAGTGCTTCAGCAGCCGAATAGTAGCCGAGCGGCGCCTCAAATTTATAATCTGCAACCAGGATATCCTGCCAGCCATCATTGTTATAATCGAAAAACCAGGTGGTAAAGGTACTGTTGGTGTTTGCTGCTATTCCAGATTGTCTTGTAATATCTTCAAAATCGGGTACACCCACCTTGCTACCCTTATTCTTTAAAAGATACTTGCGGCCGTCCATTGTCGAAATGAAAATGTCTGGCAATCCGTCATTATTAAAATCTGCCGATGTAACTCCTTTCACGTATGACATCACATCGCAATGCGCTTGATGGCTAACTTCTTTAAACGTGCCATTGTGGTTATTGATGTAAAGCATGCTGCGGTGGATATTGACGCTATCGCCATTATTGAAACCTTCCGTTCCTACAAATACATCAAGCCATCCGTCGTTATTAAAATCGGCCCATACGGCGGCCTGGGTTGGATGATAAAAAAGTAATCCGGCGGATACAGTCACATCAGTGAAAGTACCATCGCCGTTGTTTCGCAACAGCGAGGCTGGCTGGTTGCCGAAACCGTTCTTTTTCCATGCACCGCGCAATACAAAAATGTCCATCTTCCCGTCATTGTTGTAATCAGTTTGCTGGATATTCAATCCCCCGGTAAACTTTAACAAGCCGCTCGTTTCAGACCGGTCAATAAAGGCCCCGTCCTGGTTATTCTGAAAATAATGCATGTGATCGTCGAGCTCTGTTCCCGAAGTTACCAAATCAATATAACCATCATTATTAAAGTCATCGGCTATGGCGCCTCCTGCCCTGCTGTTCAATTTAATGCCAACATCGGCAGCCATATCGGTAAAAGGCTTTATTTGGGCCGCGGAAGTTTTGTTAAGGCCGGGGATTAAAAACGGCTTGGGCACGCTATCCGGGTAGCGTCCCAGTGTCATGTAGGCGATATTGAGCATCCAGCGGGATTCAAGGTCTGCCGGATGTTTCTTCAAAATGCGCTCATAAACAGCTATGGCATTTCGCGAACCGGTTTGATTTATGTGAATTGCATTATCTCGTATTGGATAAGTACATGACATCCGGTTGTGATTAAGCATGCAATTAGTCCGTTCGCCTAAACGCATATAGGCGAGGCCCATATCCGGTTCAAATAAATCGCGTTTTGAACTATCGTTGCCTGTTCCCATTTTTTCATAAATGGCTACTGCTTGCTTTTCATCGCCAGTTTCCAGTAATAGTTTGGCTTTGGTGTTTAAAACATAAAAGTCGTTTTCCCTTCCCGGCACTTTCAGTAAACTATCACATTGGGCAACTTTAGCTTCCGGGCAAAACGGGTTACGGCTGTTATAATCCTTTCGGTTCAGATCTGTAATGATACTTATCATCTTTTGTTCCGGAGATTCACGGCAAGCTAAAATCTGCGATAAAGCCGGTATCAGGAACAAAAACTTTGCATGCAATTTCATTGGTGTTTTTCCCGAGCCCAACGTTGCGATAAATCGAACAATTACATTCTTTAACATATGTTCGGCATTAATCAAGTTTAATCTCCCTAATCTTGCCATTATTTGATACAATCGTCACTTTTTGTGTACCGGGACTCACATTCAAAAACCTTGCTGATTGTGATAAAAAAGACGAACCATAATAAAACTCCTGTCGGGTAACTGAGCCATCTTTTGCAGATACCTCAGCATACGCGTCCTGTGACTCAATCCTTATTGTTTTTGCCGGCATGTTAAGTTTTAACAACTGCAAATTCCCGTTGCGTTGGCTGGCAGCCAGGTAATACCTGTTATCCTTACCTTTAAGTTTTACAAGGGCTTTACCATCCCCTGGAATGTAGACTCCGCTTTGTAAAATTGAGAGTTGTTTAAAGCCGCCTTTGCCATCTCCTTTCAGGAGCAAGCCATCTAAGGCATCGTACCTGCCAACCGAAACATTTGTGCCATAATCATTCCCGTTAATAGCGACATCTAAATTACCATCGCCATCAAAGTCATCAACTACCATCCCGTTAATGGCAGATACCTGGGCATAATTTGGCAGGGGATGCATCCTGAATTTACCGTTGCCCAAATTTTCAAGGTAGCATGAGGTAAGCGTATTAGCTTTTAGCCGTAAGGCACTTTTGAATTGCTCCGGCGAGAGCAGATCCTGCAAGGTTGCATGACCGAAAGAGCGGTAGTTTGTAAATTTTTTCCGCAGGCTGATCATTTGTTTAACGGCATCATCCCTAACAAAAGATGGAAATTCGCGTTTTACCCCATCGGTATCTGTAAGGAATAGGGATGGAAAGGCGTCTGTAGTTCGGCGCTTATCAAAGTCGCCGGCGGTGATATAAACAGGCTCTTTGTCGTTCGCTTTGAAAAAACTGTTCTTTCCAAGGTTGCCAACTATGTAGTCGATCTTGCCACTATGCCTGAAATCTCCTGCAACTATCGAATTCCACCAGCCAATTTTGCCGGTAACTCCCGAAGCGGCTGTTGAGTTAACGAATTTGCCATGAACATTTTTGATAAAAGTTATCGGCATCCATTCGCCTGCAATAATAAGATCAGGCCAGCCATCGTTATCATAGTCGGTCACCAGTGCATCACAGGTCAACCCCAGGTTTTTTAAACAGGGTGCAACAGATGAGGTCACATCCGTAAATTGCAGTTTTCCGGGCTTACTGTCGTTTCGTAAAATAAAAGACGATACCGGGTTTGGGTAATGCCATGGATCAACGCGACCGGTTATCAGCAAATCCAGCTTACCGTCTTTATTGTAATCAAATGCCCTCACACATAACTTGCTTGTTAAATTACCGGGCAACGCATCTTTTTGTTCCATAAAATGTCCCCGCCCATCATTAAGATAAACGCGGTCGGCATAATTTTTAGTCCCCGGCGCGCTTTCGTAACCACCGCTGGCAACGTACAAATCCAGCTTACCGTCGCCATCGGCATCAAAAAGTAATAAACTTTCATCTTTATAATTCGCGCTATCCGGCTTCGCTTCTATCAAATTCCGCTGGCTGAACCGCCCGTTAGCCTGCTGCAGGAAAACCTGAGCCGGAAATTTACTATTACCTCCAATAGCAATATCATCAAGGCCGTTGCCATCAATATCCCCTGCTGCAAGTGCCGGCGTATAAGCTGATAATTTGTGGGGTAATAGTTTTTGAATGGAAAAATCTGCAAAGTCATCTTCCTTGTGCTTATAATTAATACCGGCGGCACCCGTAATTTCAGTGAACAGGGAGCCCGTATTTTTATGTGGCACAACCCAATTATAAGGCTGATTGGCATCACCTATATTTACATTCAGCATTTGATTGGCCTTTACACTTCTTAAAACCTGTTTATGCTTATTTGGCCATCTTACCACCACAGAATCTAAAACGCTATATTTTCCGAGACCAAAATGTGCAATGTTTTGTATGGTTGACAAGTACCCGCGGTAAGGATTATTTTCATACACCTGATGCTGCCCACCTGCGTAATAAATATCTATCCATGCGCCTATGCCGTTCCTGTTAAAGCTATCGCCGTTTAGTTTAACGCGTAAATAATTTGATGTTTGAGGTGTAAGTGTCCGGCTGTTATTTTTATAAACAAGTGCCTCGTCATTGATGTTATTGATCACCATATCCATCGCCCCATCATTGTTCAGGTCTGCATAAGCCGCACCGTTTGAAAACGTTGGTATATCCAAACCCCATTGGCTTGAAACATCGCCAAAGTTTAAATCGCCATTATTTTGAAAAGCGTAATTATGGATCTTGACGGTAGGGATCTGGTTTAAAATAGTTTTTTTTGAGGCTGTGGAATAAGGGTTATTTCTGAAGACAATAAAATCGTGGTCGGTAACATCCCTTGGAAAACCATTGGTGACGATGATGTCGCGATACCCATCATTATTGAAATCCGTTATCAGAGGCGTCCAACTCCAGTCGGTCTCGGTTATCCCGCTTAAAAAACCTGTTTCGCTGAATACAGGTCCCTTTATTGAATCATTTTGCCCTAACCCTGGTCCCTGGTTTACCTGCAAAGTGTTACGGGCGTATTGGTATTGATAAGCGTAATGATTAAACAATTCATACGACTGGTAGGCATCCGGCATCGACATCATTTTTTTGCGGTAGTTATCCGGTGGTGACATATCCAGTTCAAATACATCGGCCAGGCCATCATTATTGAGGTCTTCAATATCCTGCCCCATCGCGTTCATTGAAGTATGCTTAAAGTACTCCTTTGATCTGTTGGTGAACGTGCCATCGCCATTATTAATATAGAGGATATTGGGCGAAATAAAATCGTTGGTAACGTAAATATCCTTCCACCCATCTCTGTTTATATCTACAACCGTCGCCGCATGCCCGTAACCTTCAATGGATATTCCGGCTTTTTTGGACACATCGGTAAATACCGGGTGTTTCAGCTTGCTGTCCCATTTATTTTCATATAACCGCCCGGTACTTTTACCGCTGCCGTCTGTGATAATGGGGCGGAATTGATTGGCATAATAATTATCGCCGGGGCGATTAACGGTGAGGTACATATCCAACCAGCCATCATTGTTATAATCAAAAAAGGTCGCCATAGTAGAGTAGGTCTGTATATCAAGACCGTAAGCCTTCTCCTCTTCTTTGAAATGAGGTATTCCCTCTTTGTCTGTCCCCTGATTAACGTAAAGCAGATTTTGCCTTTTAACACCATCCTGTAACAGCGAATTGCACACATAAATATCAGGCCAACCATCATTATTGATATCAATAACAGCAACTCCCCTGCCCCATTTCCCCAAACCATTTACTCCAGCCTTCTCAGTGATATCATCAAATTTGAAATCTCCGCGGTTGAGGTACAACTTGTTTGAAACCATGTTGCCCGAAAAATAAATATCCGGTAATCCATCATTGTTAAAATCGCCTATGCCAACTCCGCCACCGTTGTAAACATTAGCGTTATCAATTGGGTTGATCGAATCGTTTTCTGTAATTAAATTATTAAAGGTAATGCCAGAATGCGAAGATGATATTAGTTCAAACAACGTTGTCTTCTTTTTTGCGCACGAAAAGATAACAACACTAACCAGTAATAAAGCCGGGTAAAATTTCTTCATCTATCAATTGGTTTATATGGAAAAGATAGGCTGTTAAACACAGCCTATCTTTGTTAATTGTTCCGGGAGTTGGTATAACGCCAACGGGTATTATTTATATCGCTTAAATATCAATAGCCTGGGTTTTGATGCCCGTTTACTTTTGGATTATTATCCAGTTCGGCCTGCGGAATTGGCAACAGTTCATCCCTTCCTTTTTTGAAATATGAGAACGGATCAGTAGTAAAGTATTGCTTTTTCCTCCAGCGAAGGATGTCGATGCCCCTTACTTCCTCATCACCCATTTCTACCGTTTTTTCGTGCATGATGGCTTTTACCACATCGGCCTTCGAGCCAACCGGAAATTGCGCTGTTGGATAAGGAGGCATGGCAACATCCGCACGTGCACGGATCATGTTAAGGTAATTAACTGCGGCGGCGGTATTGCCAAGTTCATTTTCACATTCGGCCAGCATCAATAGAACTTCAGCATAGCGAATGATACGTTGATTATTGCCGCCCGGATGGAAACCTGCCGCAGGTAACCCTTCCTTGTAAATGATCATAAATTTACGAAAACTGATTTTTTTAGTAACACCGTTCAACACCGATGAGTTACCGTTCTGATCACCATCCGTAAGCACCGACGCGCCCTTGTTATAGGTATCACCTGATTGATAAACAGTGTAATGAAAGCGGGGATCAGATTTTATTGCGCCTGTAGCCGTGCTCTCAAATTCGTTAATCAATTTATTTGACGGGATAAGGTTTCTCCAGGCAATTGGGTTATACTCCTGGTTACGTACGGTAGATTGTGCCTCGGTCGGACTGTCGCCACCCCAGTTAAAGCCACCGTCGCCTTTATCAACAAATACAATCTCGAAAATAGATTCGCTGTTAAATTCGGTCTCTTCCTCAAAATTATCAAGATATCTGCTTGTCAGTGTGTAGCCATTTGTGCCGGTTGTCGGGATTTTCAAAAGCGCTGCTTTGGCACCAGCATAATCGCCGGTTTGCATTAATACACGACCCAACATAGCGTTAGCGGCCGAAGCAGTTGCCCGGCCCTTATCAGTGCCAGATTTTTCCGGAAGAACAGCCGCAGCATCCTGAAGGTCTTTAATAATCAATGCATAAACTTCTGTTTCGGATGCACGTGGCTGAAAATCGCTTGCGGCCGTTACTGCCGAAGTATAAAGCGGCACCCCGCCCCATTGCGAAACCAGGTCGAAATAAGCCCAGGCACGCAAAAATTTAGCTTCGCCAACTAACCTGTCGCGAAGGCCGGCGTTATCTGTTACCGCCGGGCCGTTAGCAATAACCACATTAGCCCTGAAGATAGTTGTATACCAGCCGTTCCAAACAGAGTTCATCACGGGATTGGTAGGATCGCAATTGCCGTTAAGGATTTGCCCCCTTGGCGCTTCAAGCTGACCGCCGCCGCTTGCAACGTCATCGCTCCTGAGATCATGAATAAAAAACCATTCTCTTGATACCAGCCCCAAGGCATGAATGGCGACATAAATGGCGTTTACGCCTTTGGTTAACTGATCGCTGGTTTTATAATATTGGTTAGTAGTTACGTTGTTAGGGTCGCTGGTGTTGAGTGAACCTTTTTTGCAGGAATTCACCGTAGCCGTTACCATGATAGCAGTAAGTACAGACCACGCGTATATTTTCTTAGTTTTCATCGCTATATCTTTTTAAATTAATCGTTAAAAGGTTGCCTGTAAACCCAACTGAACTTCTCTTGGTTGCGGGTACTGGCCATAATCGATACCGTTGGTGAGCGTGCCGTTACGAGAGCCTATTTCAGGATCAAGACCTTTATATTTTGTAAACGTTAAAAGATTGGTTGATGCCACGTAAATCCTTAGCCTGTTCAATGCATTGTCGGTTTTTGACCTTAACCACGCTGCCGGGAAATTATAGCCGATCTGCATATTTTTAACGCGCAGGTACGAACCGCTTTCAATCCATCTGGTTGAAGGCCTTACGTTGCTGTTCGGGTCGCCGGATATAGCACGCGGAATATTTGTATTGGTGTTTGTAGGAGTCCATGCTTTTAAAACATTAGTACCGGCGTTGAAAAGTCTTGGCATACCTTCAAGGATAATTCTTTCGGCATTGAATATCTTATTACCATAAACACCCTGGAAGAATACCACCGCGTCGAAATTTTTATAAGAAGCGGAATAGTTTAGTGAATAGGTAAACTTTGGCAGATAGCTTCCGATAAAGGTACGGTCGGCGTCATTAATAACACCATCATGATTGACATCCTTAAACTTGATATCGCCCGGGGCTGCACCCGTTTGTGTAGGTGAGTTTGCTACTTCAGCTGCGTTTTGGAATATTCCATCAACGATGTATCCATAGAATGATTGAACCGGTTGACCGACAACTGTACTGGTTATAGGGCCGCCACCGCCATAATCGGCATCGCCGCCTGCAGTAATTGAAGCATTGGCAGTGTTAAGCGTTAAAACTTTGTTTCTGTTAAGCGCGAAATTTCCGGTAATATCGTATTTGAACTCGCCGCTTGTTTTATGATAGCCCAGCGTGATCTCGAAACCGCGGTTACGCATCGAACCAACGTTAGCTAAAGTTCCCGAGCCGCCAAAACCAAAGCTGGGCGGCGTAGGCACGGTTAATAAAAGATTATCTGTTTTCCTGGTATAAACTTCGGCAGATAAAGTAAAGGCTTCCTGAAATAAACCCAGATCTAAACCGATATTGGTTTGTTTGGTTGTTTCCCACGATAGGTCAAGATTACTTAAACCGCTGTAAAACGAGGCGTTTCCAAGATCGGCCAGTGAACCGTTGAACGGATAAGTAGCTATGTTAGATGAGATAGGCTGCAAATAAGGATAGTTGCCCAATACAGTGCCGTTGATACCTGTTACGCCATAGCCTGCCCTCAATTTCAGTGACGACACCGATTTAATCGACTTCATGAAATTTTCCTGATCTACTTTCCAGCCTAACGAAGCAGCCGGGAAGCTTTCATGTTTATGTCCTGGTGCAAATACAGATAAACCATCACGACGGATAGAACCTGAAACGAGATATTTGCCTTCAAAATCATAACCAACGCGCGCCACTTCCGAAACAAGCAGGTTGGTGCCGTAAGTATAATTGGTATAAAGATTGGTTGCACCATTCAGCGTTTTTACAGTATTGGTGTTCTGGTTACCTGATGATACCTGGTTATCACCCCGCGAGCTTTGCGCCTCGTAAACCAATACCGCGTTAACATGGTGCTGCCCGCCAAAGGTTTTATCAAAAGTAAGCTGCTGCGAATATAACTGTGTTGTACCCGAACCCCTTGTGTAATTAATTACGGCAGTCGGCGAATTGGAAGTACCGCCGTCGTTATAAATAGGCGTATACGTATTGTTCATGTTAGTGCTGTAATCAATACCATAAATCGACTTAAAATTTAACCAAGGTGTAAACTTCAGCGTGGCGAAAGCATTGCCATGAATAGTGAAACCGTGGTTGGTATTGCTGATCAAATTGGCCGCCTCAATCGGGTTGGTAGGGTCTGAGCCGTCAAAGCTGTTTATCGGCCCCTGGAAACCGCCTGCATTATTTGGATTGTAAATGGGCAGATAAGGCTGCATTCTTACGGTATTTGTTATAGCTGTACGGTTACCAGCGTCAACACCGTAGCGCTGATGGTTGACAATAGCATTAAATGTTTCGCCGAACGACAGGAATTTGCTGATCGTATGATCTGCATTGACACGAATTGCCTTGTGGTACGCACTCAAACCCTGGGCAATACCCTGCTGATCGAAATAATTTGCAGAAGTGTAAAAGCGGGAAACCGCATTGCCGCCACTTATGGCAACGTTATGCTGCTGTATCGGGGCGTTACTTCTGAAGTAGGCATTCTGCCAGTTGGTATTGGTTTGGGCAAAGGTTTGTGAGGCGCCATCATAAATTGGCTTGTTGAAGTTATCGGGCTGTAATCGCGGCGGTAAAGCTATACCGGCCGCGCCGTTAAGCGCGCGTTCATACTGCAGGTATTGCTGGGTGTTAAGCAGATCGAACTTTTTGATAACGTTTTGTATACCATAATATGAATCGATAGTAACTTCGGTACGGCTGTTGTTACTGCCCTTTTTAGTGGTGATAATAATTACACCGTTTGTACCCCGGGAACCGTAAATAGCCGCGGCGCTGGCATCCTTCAACACATCGATACTTTGAATATCCTTAATATCAACACCTGTAAGGCTGCCTGGATATCCGTCGACGATGTATAGGGGATCGGATCCGAAATTTACAGAACTGATACCACGCAATGAAATGATGGCTCCCGTTCCCGGACTGCCGTTATTGGTAACCGTAAGGCCCGCTACACGGCCCTGTAAACCCTCGATGCCACCAACGGGTAAGGAGGCCAGCGTTTTACCGCTTACTGATGAAACCGCTCCGGTTACTTTAGCGCGTCTTTGCGATCCGTAACCAACAACCACAACCTCCTCCAGGTTTTTGGTATCTTTTTTCATTTGTACATTCAGCTCGGTACTGCTGGTAACCGTAATCTCTTGCTGGTTATAACCTATCACTCTGAAAACGAGTACTGCCGAATTCCCCGGTATGGTTAGTTTAAAATTACCATCAGCATCTGTGGTTACACCCTGCGTAGTGCCTTTTATAGCAACGGCTACGCCTGGTAAAGGCTGATTATTTTCATCTGTAACTTTACCTGAAACTGTAAAAGCAGGTTTGAGGTTCAAAATACCGTGTTCATTGTTCACGCCCCCTTTTACCAAACCTGCCGAACCAACGGCATGGGCTATAGATACCGACGGCATAACCAACGTACATCCGGTTAGGATGAGCGTAGCATAACGCCATCTTTTGTTATAAATTTTTTGTAAAGAATACTTCATGTTGTTAAGGTTTAAAATTTCTGATTCGATCGGAAAACGCCCGCGTATCTTGGTTGTTCGAATAACATTTCCCGGCATCGTTTAAGCCGAATATCATTTTAACGCTGTAGCTGCCGGCTTTAAATGATCCGGCTGATCTGGGCTGTTCCGTGCCTATCGCGGATCCGAAAATCTTGCTTTTGTCTTTCCATAATTTTCTTGTTTAATGATTGATAATTGATATTTAGGTGTTATGAATTTCAAACTCAAACGAGGTAAGCACTGACAACCCGGACAGGATTTTGCACCTGATTTTACAGGCCTTTGATCATTATCCCGTTGCTGATGAACAACAGGTGTATACCAACAACCTCGCTATTATTTCAACATGTTTATAATTGGTAATCTGTACATCGTTTTGCTAACGGTACGTTTTGTTACAATAGCTTCAGTCAGGCTGTAACAACAGAAGTAAAAGTATCTTTCGTGACTGCGGCGGTAGCGCAATATTTATCTTAATCTTACAACATTTGTTTAACCGCCTCTATCCAATTAAGGCGTTTAACAAGTTGTACTTGCTGTAAAAACATAAAATAATGCGGTCTTTATTAAACATAAATAATTGATTATTAAATATTTATAAAAAAATCAAAGCAGGTAAAATTTGTATATAAGAAAAAATCAGAAGCTAAAACCTGCTTTCCGCAATCGATTGTAATTAATTTTTTATGGAGGAGATTTTCATTGTTATCTACATGATAAAATTTAGGAATTAAACAACAAGGACAGCCTCGCGCTGTCCTTATAACCAATTTCTAAAAAATAGAGAAGAAAAGAAAAGTCTTACAGCGATGATATAGTGCTTAACATACTGTTAAGTCTCTTCACTAAATCTTTCGCATTTTAAGTTTGATAAGGCGTTTTCCCAGCATTCGCATAAAGTTGGTCTGCCATACTTAATCAAAAGTATTAAGTGACATAAACTTAAAATGACACACATGTTGAAAAAGCTAACAATTTGGTTTACTACAACTATCCGAGCCCCCCAAGCCAGCACTCTCACCGGCCTAAACAACTGTTATAACACTTTCAACAATTGTTGTAATAGCATAATAGCCTGTCCTACTATTTTTACTGTTTAACCAGATTGCTTTTCCCAAGCAATAAAAGCCTTAAAATCATAAAATGAACTTAAAAGTCCTCTCTTCAGCCCTGTTCCTGATCATGGTATTATTTGCCAATACCATATCGGCCCAAAACAAAAAGTTCTATATTTTTTTGTGCTTCGGCCAATCAAACATGGAAGGTAACGCGCACATACAACCACAGGATACCACCGTTAATCCACGTTTACAGGTATTGGAAACAGTTGATTGCCCCAACCTAAAACGGGTTAAGGGCAACTGGTACACAGCTGTACCGCCATTGGCACGCTGCAACACCGGCCTCACCCCTGCCGACTACTTTGGCCGCACCTTAATAGCCAATCTGCCTCAGGATCTAACGGTTGGCATCGTGAATGTATCGGTAGCCGGCTGTAAGATTGAATTGTTTCAGAAAGACAGTTGTAAAGATTATGCGGCTACAGCACCCGCCTGGATGCTGAACATGATCAATGAGTACGGGGGCGATCCTTACGGGCACTTGGTAGCAATGGCTAAACTGGCGCAAAAGAACGGTGTAATTAAAGGGATATTGCTACACCAGGGCGAATCAAACCCAAATGATACCCTCTGGACGCAAAAAGTTAAAGGCATCTATAACATGATGTTAAAGGATCTCCATCTGAAAGCAAGGAAAGTCCCGTTATTGGCAGGCGAATTGGTTAGCGAAGATCAGGGAGGCAAATGCGCGGCCATGAACCACATAATTGATCAGCTTCCGGATGTTATTCCCAATGCATATGTGATCAACTCAGCCGGATGTCCCGCGGCACCCGATAAACTGCATTTTACCGCCGAAGGCTACCGGATGTTAGGCACACGATATGGATTGACAATGCTCGGTCTGCTCGGTTACAAATCATCCGCTACGGCACCTGTTCAAACAAACTCAAACACCGGTAGGTAATGTTATTTAACAGCCATAGAGGCCGTTGCTTAAGCTACGCTTTTAACGTTTACCTTTTTTACCCGGTATTCGGAAGGTAAAATATTATATTTTGCCTTGAAAGATTTGGTAAAATAATGCGGCGTTGAGAAACCAATGGAATAAGCAATCTCGGCAATAGTCAAATCGGTTTTTTCCAGTAGTATAGTAGCCTTGTCCAGCTTTATCGAGCGGATGAATTCTACCGGCGGCTCACCGGTGAGTTCGGTGATCTTACTGTAAAATGATCCCCGGCTCATGCTAAAATGATGGCTAATCTCTTCGACAGAGAATTTAGGGTTATTTATATTTTCTTCAATGTACACTACCACATCCTTAATAAACCGCTCTGATGAGGATTCTATCTCCATATCTGCGGGGATAACCTTAATCTTTTTCTGATAGGTTTCTTTAAGCGACTTATTTAGATGCAACAGATTTTTAATCTTGATATTCAGGATATCAAAGTTAAAAGGCTTGGTGAGGTAATCGTTTACGCCGAGCTCCAACCCTGCAAGTTGTTCTTTTTGACTTGTCATTGCCGTTAACAAAATGATAGGTATATGGCTGGTTCGCTTATCCGAGCGTAGTTTACAGCTTAACTGTATCCCATCCATGTAAGGCATACTGATGTCACTTACTATCAAATCGGGATGCACGGCGAGCGCTTTGTGCCATCCGTCTCGACCATTGACCGCCTCTGATACCTTGTAATTAGCGCCCAGGTTTTCGGTCAGGTAATGCCGCATTTCATCATTATCTTCAACAACCAATACGTGCAGCCGGTTAGTATTCGCTGCAGACGCAGGCTGTGGTTTGATCTCCCTATCCTCATCAATAATTTCGGCAACTGTTTTGGGTGCATTTTGGTTGGATATTGCAGTCTGTGATAAATTAATTATCGGCAATGCGATAGTTAATGAAAATACAGAGCCTTTACCCGGCTCACTTTCTACGCTGATTTCGCCGCCATGCAGTTGTACAAGTTCACGGGTGATGGATAAGCCAATTCCGCTACCCTGGTTAAGGATAGCAGGCTGAGCATCGGCCTGGTAAAATCTGTCAAAAACGTGCTTCGCCTGTTCGGGCGCTATACCAGTTCCTGTATCCGCAACCGAGATATTAAGCAGGTATGAGTTGCCATCCGCCGAAACAACCGGCGCAGTAACTTCTACAGTAATCTGCCCGCCCGGCATGGTAAATTTAAAAGCATTGGATAAAAGGTTAAATAATATCCGCTCCACCTTGTCATGATCAAACTTTGCGAACAAACGTTCGTCTGTTGTTTTAAAAATGGTATTGATTTTTTTTCTGTTAGCGAGATCATAAAACGAATCGGCAACATCGCGCACAAAGGATATAAATTCCCCCTCAATCAAATTCAGTTTAAGCTCGTTGTCTTCAAGTTTTCTGAAATCGAGCAATTGGTTAACGAGGTTTAATAGCCTGCGCGAGTTTCTTTTGATAACTCCTAACTGCTGAGTAACAGGTTCGGTGTTTGGTTGCTCCAGAAGCTTGTCAACCGGTGCCATTATCAAGGAGATCGGCGTACGGAACTCGTGGCTCAGGTTAGTTAAAAACTTAATTTTCATCTCATCAAGTTCATGACGGGCTTCGGCCGCTTTACGTTCCTGTTCGTCGTGTAGTTTCCTTTTTAGTTTTTTAACACCCTGCTTGCGGATGAGCAGTAACACACCAAACGCCAGCAAAACATAAAATATATAAGCGTAAATAGTCATCCAAAACGGAGGCTTTACTATAATTTTCAAAGAAGCACCGGTATCGTTCCACTTGCCATCGTTGTTGGAGGCCCGTACCCTGAAGGTGTATTCGCCCGGATCAAGGTTAGTGTAACTGGCTGTTGTTGATGTACCGGCGTTTTTCCATGAATTGCTGAACCCCTCTAATGTATATGAATACCTATTTTGCTGCGGAAGGGTGTAATTAAGAGCAACGAAACTGATAGTAAAGTCCTGTTTATACTTGATGGTTATTTCCCGCTCTTCGCTGATGTTGATCGGCCTGGGATTGTCATGCTCGGGCGAAATACGCTTGCTATCAACACTTAGGGTGGTTAACATAACTGGCGGCAGGTTTTTATTTAGCCTTACATCCGATCCTTTAAAATAGTTAAACCCATCTACCCCACCAAAATAAAGTGTGCCATCGGCAGCAAGAAGGCCCGATCCGTTTAAAAACACATTGTTCTGAAGACCGTTATCATGGCAGTAAACATAAAGCTTTTGGTCTGCCGGATCAATGCGGCCTATGCCCTGGTTAGTACTAAACCATATATTATTCGTTTTATCCTGTAAAATTTTACAGATCACTCCGTTAGGCAGTTGGTTGTTGTATTTAAACGCCGTTATTTTTTTAAGCCGGTGATCATAACGGAAAAGGCCATCACCGTTTGTACCTATCCACATATCATCATTGGCATCTTTTTTCAGGGATAAAACCTCGGCAATTGGTAAACCAGTGTTTGTCGGATTAAAAGTATCAAACAATTTGGTCACCGGGTTATATATCGCAATCCCTGTACCGTATGAGCCTATCCACATATTGCCTTCGCCATCTTCTTCAAAAGCCCTGATATACCCGTTTGACGGAAATCTTTGACCTTTTTCACTTATATCTGCCGGTGTAAACCTGCGAAAACTGTCTGCTTTTGCATCAAAAATATCTACACCAGAGCCGTTGGTGCCAATCCATATGTCGCCAAAGCGGTCTTCCTTAAAACAGAAAATATTGTTTTGGCCGATATGCTGTTTTCCTGTACCACCCGTGAACTGCGAGTAAGCGTTATTTGACGTATTGAGTTTAAAAACCCCGTGACCAAATGTGCCTATCCAAAGTTGCTGCCTATGGTCCAGCAGCATAGCAAGAATTGGCAGGCCAGCCGAATTTATTTGCTCCCTGGGTTTGATAGAGATATGACTGAATCGATTGGTTTTATTGTTAAAGATACTAAGACCGCCTCCGTCAGAACCAACATATAGTTCACTGTCATTTTTTTGCGCAAAGGATGATACAATGGGCGAGCGTAAGCCATACGGGTCTAACTCGGTAGGTTGCACATAGTTAAACAGGGTAAGATTTTTGTCGTACTTGTTTATACCCCCCATATAGGTACCCACCCAATAAATGCCTTTCGGATCGATATAAATGCTGCGGATTGATTTGCTGTTGAGACTATACGGATCGCGCGGGTCGTGGCGGTAACGAACAGATTGCCCTGTATTAATATCCATTACATTAAGGCCGCCTTCCGTTCCCACCCAGATATGATCTTTATCATCGGCAGCAATGCTGTAAACAATATCTCCGCACAATGAATGCTCATCTTTATTATTGTAACAATAATTGACGAAGTGTTCATCATCTTTCGACAACCGGCTTAAACCATTAGATGTGCCAACCCACACGTTGCCTGCCTTATCCTGCGAAACGGTCATTACAACATCTGATGGTAAACTGCCCGAATCATCTTTTTGATGCCGAAAAGCTTTAAAACGCTTACGCGCTTGGTCGTACAGATACAACCCAGAACCTGTGCAAGCCCACATCCTGCCATAGCTATCTTCAAAAATGTAATTTACCGTTTTAACAGGTATTTGGCCGGGTTTGTCGGTTCCGGTCTCAAAATGGCTGATATGCCTGCGGTCGGGGTCAATCACATCGAGGCCATTTACAGTACCTACCCATATATAACCTTTTCTATTTGCACATACGGCAGTAACCACGCCCTGGCTTAAATGCTGTCCCGGTAAAGGTGAAGTAAAGCTTTTAAAAACATCTGCTGCCCTGTCATAATAATATAGGCCATAACCTATGGTGCCAACCCATAGTGTGCCGCTACGATCCATACTCATACCGCTTATCTCGGTAGCCCCTGGCTCTACCTGCCTTTTTATGCCCAGCGGATAAACTTTAAACCTCCTGCCGTCATATCGGTTCAAGCTTTCCGAGGTACCTATCCACATCATTCCATCAACATCTTTAATTATAGTGTTAACAGCATTCCCCATTAAACCCTGTTTGGTGGTCAGTGCGGTAAATTTCAGGTTAGTTTTTTGTGCGTATACCGGGTTGCTAAAAACAGCTAAAACAACCGGTGTAAGTACAACGCACGCAATGATGGCCAGCATGACATACAACGTTCTGCGCGTACACAAATGGGGTACAAAATGCATCATAACAAACAGGGTTATCAATTTCCAATACGGGCAGGCCGCAGAAAAAAATTGTTTATGAACTATGGTTTAAAAATTGGTTTGATTGATGTTTTTGAATAACATCATTATCCAAATTTACATTTTACGATGATGAAACAAGCAAACTTTTGTTCAAAGAAATACCACACTTGTTCAATATCAGTAGTAATTATTGTACAAAAGTGTATTTATAATTTTTCTCACTAACAAAGTAGTGACACGCCTTATCGACAAACGTTGTAAAATCATACTAAAAACTGCGCATATCAATTTTCAGCTAAAGATATCTTTATATTAAGAAAAAGCCTTAAAAATACCAAAAACACTATTGTGAACCATTTAAAGAACGCTCGAACCTGATCAAACTTTTGCTGCGACAAAAGGTCGACATTCGGAATATCCGTACACAAAAAGTAATTTCAATATGTGTAATAAATACAATTAATAGCAATGTAGTCATTTGCCACGATAAACGGCGTTTAAACAATAAAACAACCCGAACAATGCTATTGAATTCACAATACATAAACCTCAATATTCAATTATGAAATCAAAATGCTTACTTGCCCTATCGGCTATCACATTTGCTTGTGGCCTGTGCAGGGCGCAAACTGCTTCGGGCCCTATAGCCGAGGATTTTAAACCATCTACCTTTAATCAGCCCGGACAGGATTATCCTCAGGTAAACTCGCAGGGCTACGCACGCTTTCGCATCAATGCCCCGCAGGCCGACAGTATAAAAGTAAGCCTTGGCCTGGGCGGACGTGGTGGTACTAAGCTTACCAAAGGAGCCGACGGTGTTTGGACAGGCACTACAGAGGGCCCTATGGATGAAGGATTTCACTATTATCATTTAACGATCGACGGAGGGGTATTTAACGATCCGGGCACGTTGAATTTTTATGGTTCCACACGCTCGGAGAGCGGCATTGAAATACCCGCGCACGATCAGGATTTTTACGCGCTTAAAGATGTAACACATGGTAACGTGCAGCAGATCCTTTTCCCATCTAAAAGTACCAATACATCGCGGAGGGCTTTTGTTTATACACCTCCAGGATATGAAAAAGATAAATCAAAAAAATATCCGGTATTATACCTGCAGCATGGCTGGGGCGAGGATGAAACCGCGTGGAGCAACCAAGGGCATGCCAACCTGATTATGGATAATTTAATTGCAAGCGGCAAAATACAGCCGTTTATTATTGTAATAACCTACGGCATGACTAATGGCCTGAGACCGGGGCCCAATGCACTAAGAAATTTTAAGATCGATGATTTTCAAACAGTTTTAACTGATGAACTCATCCCATACGTTGATGCCAGCTTCCGTACGAAGGCAGACAAAGCTCACCGGGCTATGGCTGGCCTGTCAATGGGTGGTATGGAAACTCACATGATCACCCTGAACAAGCCCAATCTTTTTGCTTATTACGCCCTGCTTAGTGGCGGCATTTACACGCCTGATGAGCTAAAGGATAAGGCAAAGCCCAAACTGATATTTATAAGCTGCGGCAGTAAAGAAAGGCCCGAAGGAGTTAAAAATGCAGTGGTTGTATTAAAAAATGCCGGATACAACGCCGTATCGTATATATCCGAAAACACTGCCCACGAGTTTTTGACCTGGCGCAGAAGCCTTTATGAACTTGCCCCCTTGTTGTTTAAAGAATAACAAGCTTACCACACTTTAATTTTCATAAACTCATTCAAAAACAAAAACCCTGCCGCAAATTACCGGCAGGGTTTTATTTTATGACAAGGTTATAGAATTTTAATAACTGATCAAAAGATTTTTAGCATCGACACAATCGGCGTTAATTAATTGTGCTGGGCTAACTGATTAACAGCGCCTGATAAAACAACGTATTGTGCGCAGCCACCTATCGTTACTTCGTTCTCTCCCCAGAAAAACGGCCAGTCTTCCTTGTTCTCCGGAAAATCAGGTTTGAGCAACAGGATACCGGGTACCACACCACCCGCAATAAACCTGAAATCGGCCCGGTTATTACCATAGGTTACTTTTTTTGAACGGCCACCCACCGCCGACACGAATGAAAGGTTGGAGTAAGGATGGCATCCGAAGATATAATTCAGTCCTTTATAAACATATTCGGGGCCAATGATATTAGGGAAATACTTATTGGCATAGTAGTTCGTGATGGCGAAATTGATAACCTGCCCGCTACCACCCCATCCACCCGGAGTAATCGGCACACCATAAGGGTTCTGTTTATCATATTCATCGCATGAGGCTTTATATTTTTGCATATACCCGGCTATTTTATCCTGGTAGTCTCTGTCCATGTAAGGATAGGCGTGCAAGGCGTTTATCATTACGAAACCGGGAAAGCGATCAAGCATTGGCATGATCATCTTTTTGAAATGATCCGCAAATTGTGGCTCTTTTGTTGTGATGTATAATTGAAGCGCGGCGAGCATTTCATTGCCAGCAGCAAACATATTGCGTGCCTTTGCCGCCGAGTCCATATGCATTTTCAAGCTGTCATCTTCGTGCCACAGTTTCAGGGCACATTGCAGGCTTTTGACAGAAAGCGTATCGTTGTAACCTTTCAGCGCCCTGCTGGCGGCAGCGAGAGCGGCAGCTGCCTGATAATCCAGTGCAATGTTCCTGGTGGTAAATGCCCATCGGTCGTCCATCGTACCGCTCGATTTGCCGTCAGTTTGATACGGTTTGAGCAATGGATTATATGGCAGATTATCCGTTTCATTAACCGCGTCTCCGAGGTGATGGTACTGGTGTAAATTGGGTACAATGATTCCGCGCGCTGCGTGGCCTATATTCACAACCTGCGCTACCAAGGCGAGCGTACCATGTTCCAATTGTTGTAAAACATCGGGCTTACCATCGGGCCGGTGTATATCTACGTACCTCGTTGCGTAATCCACATAAGTTTCGTCACGGTCGATCCTAAAATTCTCCCAGGCTTCGGCAAAACTTAATACAACACTGCAGTGTGAAGGCGTTTCAATATCAAAGTCGCCGGCATCAAACCAGCCACCAACATTAAGCCCGGGGATGCGTTCAAGCGGTTTGTATTTAGTATCGGTTGTAGGCCCCATTTTGTAGGTATCAAAATGCTGATGATTGGGAGGGGCCTGCAAGGCATCGTCTAAAAAAGGAGCGCCGTGCCACACGCGATAAGCCTCATTCACCATCATATGATCCATTTGAACAGGGAACCAGACATCCATAGTGGGATGCCCGATATTTTCATAAACATTGGGATTGATCGGGAAAGCGTTGGTTTTTTGATTACCGTAGGCAATGAAATATAAACCGGATTTTTTTACACTGCTAAAATCAAACTTTAGATAATTGTAACGTGTAAAATGCCCCCAGTGCTGTACGTCTGATTTAAGCTGCTCAACATATTTTCCGTCTGCTGTTACTTCAAAAAGGGTCGCAGTTTTTAAAGGCGCATCGCTTTTATCCAACTCTATTACCGCGGTTTTCTGCTGCTCCGGTCGGTAGCCTACCTGCGAAAACTCAATTACCGGCGCGCGCTTCCAGTTAGGTACAGCATTCGGCTCAATATACCAGGTCAGTACTTTGCCGGTTTTACCCGTCGGTAACAGGCTGCGCACAATAAACCATCCGTTTTGCGCAAGGTTCCGGCCGTCAAACAACATCAGATCGGCATCAGTCGATTGAATCTTGATATTGCGTTCGGGATCTTCAGGATCCATTACCAGCGTTTTGCCGGTGGCAAGCGGAGCCGGGTCAATAAATTCGTTGCGGCCACGGTCATCAAACGTGCTAAAGCCTGCAAATTGAGGAACCTTCTGACCTGAAGGAAGTATTTTGGTAGAGCCTGCGGGATACAACGGAAACGCCCCTGGTTTTCCATCAACCAGGAATGTTTTTTCGAAGTAAGCGGACGGTATTACCTCGAGGTTAAAACCAGCCCTTCCGGCTAATTTTTCCGGCACAGGTTTGTCAAGGTATAAACTGAGCTCAACACCGTTACCTTTTGGTATCACGCTGATCCTGGAGTCAAAATCGTAGTCGGCGTAACGCATGGTTACATCTATTCGATGACTAACGCTATCCACTGTACGATTAACCATTGTGGGCACAAGGTCCCACTGCTCGGGTGTGTTTTGAAGCCGCACTGCACCACCGGTAATGGTGCGCACACCATGATGAATCAACTCTACGCCCGCGGTTTTCTCATCCTGAAAAATTCCGTTATACTGATTACTGAATACGAGTACATTTACTCCGGGGGTTTCAAAATAGCCGAGCTTGTTTAGTTTTAGTTTTTGAGCTGTGCCCCGGAGGGATGACAGGCAAAAAACAAATGCCATTATCATTGCCATTACCGGCTTTAATGAGTAAAATTTCAGTTGCATGGTTTATAAGATTGATTAAAGAGGTTTATGATCGGATACTGATTGCAGCCCTACGAAAGTATCCGTACAGGAAATGGATTGCTACCACAAACCAATATTTTGATACCACGAATGTATTTACAGGTCAGCCTGGTCAAAAAGCTATGTAATTGTTACTATCAAGGCCCAAAAGCAGTTTATAACGATTTTCGACACCACCAAACAAACTCAAAATCAATCAATTAAAACCTATCTTGGTAAGATATGGCAATGAACAGTCATATTTAGTGATTATCAGCACGTACGGGTAGGATATTTATTTTTCCGGCTTAAACATTCGTTCTATCATTATCACAATTTGTGTTAACTGCCGAAAAAGCGTTCGCCTACTTTCGGGTATTCCTCGCTACGAGTGAAAACTAACACCATTTAATCCGCTTTAACATACCGTTAATCCGCGCAAATTATCTGCCAGATTAACAGGTGACCCAAATTATGAAGAAGATAGCCTGCCTTACCGCCATGGGCATTTTGCCTGCAATGATGGCCATTTCCCAGCCAGCGCTTAAACACTCGCCAGCGGGCTTTGATACCTACCGCACGGGAATAGCGCACGGAAAATTAGATACCATTACCTATAATTCTAAAACAGTTGAGGCTAAGCGTCGCGCTGTGGTATACCTCCCACCCGGATATACCATAAAAAAAACTTATCCCGTTTTGTACCTGCTGCATGGCATTGGCGGCGATGAATTTGAATGGCTTAACCAAGGCACGCCCCAGGTGATACTGGATAACCTTTATGCCGATAAAAAACTGGAACCAATGATTGTGGTGCTGCCTAATGGCCGCGCCATGAAAGATGACCGCGCCACCGGCAATATCATGGCGGCAGACAAGGTTGCCGCATTCGCAACTTTTGAGCATGACCTGCTGAACGACCTCATCCCATACATCCAGAAAAAATATCCGGTGTACACAGATCGGGAGCATCGTGCACTGGCTGGATTATCCATGGGCGGCGGGCAGTCCCTCAATTTTGGGTTGGGCAACCTGGATAAATTTGCCTGGGTTGGCGGATTTTCATCTGCACCTAATATCAAAAAACCTGAAGAATTGGTTCCTGATGCCGAAGCCGCAAAAAACAAACTAAAATTGCTTTGGATCTCCTGCGGCGATCATGACGGACTAATGTCGTTCAGCAAACGTACCCACGACTATCTGGAGCAGAAAAACGTACCGCATATCTTCAGCGTGGAGCCTGGCATCCACGATTTTAAAGTTTGGAAGAACGACCTTTACCTGTTCTCGCAATTCCTGTTCAAGCCTGTTGATATCAATAAGTTTAACATGATGATTTCCGGCGGCCCTGCATTTACCAATATCAGGGGCTCAAAATATCCCTTTATCCTACCGGATCATCGGGTGCAATTTCGTTTTAAGGCACCGGATGCTCAAAAGGTACAGGTTGATCTTAGCAAAAAATATGACATGACCAAAGATTCTGCCGGATTCTGGACAGCCACAACCGACTCCATTAGCGGAGGCTTTCATTATTATTCACTAATCATAAATGGCGTTCCGATAGCCGACCCTGCCAGTCAAACCTTTTACGGCATGGGACGTATGGCCAGCGGCATTGAAATACCTTTTGAGGGCGGCGACTATTATACTATAAAAAACGTTCCGCACGGCGACATCCGCAGCAAAACCTATTTTTCAAACATCACCAAATCATGGCGGAGGTTGTTTATTTACACCCCACCAGGTTATGATATCAACAGTAAGGCCAAATACCCGGCACTGTACATATTACACGGCGGCGGAGAGGACGAAACAGGCTGGGCAACCCAGGGCAAAGCCGATATTATTATGGATAACCTCATCGACGCCAAACAGGCTAAGCCGATGCTCGTAATTATGCCCGATGCCAATTTCAGCGGTGCGGGTTTTGGCGAAGCCGACCTTAAAGTCTTTGCAAATGAATTAAAACAGAGCATCATTCCGTTTATAGAGAAAAACTATCGGGTTGAACGCACAGCTCAAGGACGTGCCCTGGCCGGGCTTTCCATGGGTGGGCTCAATACACTTTATACGGGCATATACAATACTGATATGTTCAGTTACCTCGGCGTATTCAGCTCGGGTTGGATAATCCCTGTACAAGATAGCATCGCCAATACGCAGTATGATTTTATGAAGAAAAACGCGACTAAAATCAACACCAACCTGAAAGCATTTTGGATAGCTATGGGTGGTAAGGAAGATATCGCCTATAAAAACTGCCAGATCATGCTGGGGAAGCTGGATAAAATGAAGATAAAACATACCTACTACGAATATCCGGGTGGCCATACCTGGCCTGTGTGGCGAAATGATCTCTACAAGTTTGCCCCTATTCTGTTTAAATAAATTGACGATCAAAAATTCCAACCGGAAAATCCTACATATGAAAAAAATTAAGTTTTGGCTGTTGTTACTTGGATGTGTATCTGGCATGGCCACGCAGTTGTCGGCACAAAATCCATTGATCAGGGATCAGTTCACAGCCGATCCCTCGGCCCGTGTTTTTGGCGACAGGGTGTATATATACCCATCACATGATATTAAGGCAACGCCCGGTCATGGACGGCCCGGCTGGTTCTGTATGGAAGATTATCACGTTTTTTCATCGGCCAACCTTACCGATTGGACTGATCATGGTGTGATCATCAGCCAAACCACAGTACCATGGGCCGATCCGGCATCATACAGTATGTGGGCACCCGACTGCATATTCCGTAACGGCAAGTATTATATGTACTTTCCCACCACCGCAAAAGGCAGCGAAAACGGCCGTGGTTTTACCATAGGTGTAGCCATAGCCGATAAACCTTACGGGCCCTTTACCCCACAGCAGGAGCCAATAAAGGGCGTACACGGCATCGACCCCAATGTTTTTATAGATAAGGACGGGCAGGCCTATCTGTACTGGGCGCAAGGAAACCTGTATGCGGCAAAACTTAAAGAAAACATGCTGGAACTTGCTTCAGAACCGGTAATTTTAACTGAGATGCCGGTTAAGGCACTGAAAGAAGGCCCCTACCTGTTTGAACGTAAAGGCGTTTACTACCTCACTTATCCGCACGTGGCCGATAAAATTGAAAGACTCGAATATGCTATCAGCAATAACCCAATGGGCCCGTTTAAATTTGCAGGTGTGCTAATGGATGAATCGGCTTCCGGCTGCTGGACCAATCACCAATCTATTATTCAATTTAAAAATCAATGGTACCTGTTTTATCATAACGACGATTTGTCGCCCAACTTTGATAAAAACCGGTCGATAAGGTGCGACAGCCTATTTTTTAATCATGATGGAACAATCAAAAAAGTAATTCCAACCCTACGTGGCGTAGGAATAACTAAAGCATCAGAAAAAATACAGGTAGACAGGTACAGCGATAAGGATAGTACGGTGCAGATCTCCTTTCTTGATACAGCAAAAAGATTTGACGGATGGAAGACTACCTTTAACAATACCGGCAGCTGGATACGTTACAATCGGGTTGATTTTAACGGCAAAAAATTTAAAGAAATACAGGTTATGGCTAACGCGGAAGGCCCGGCAACCATAGAAGTGCGGCTTGGCAACGCCACCGGACAATTACTGGCCACCGCGAACATTGGAAAAGGAAGCAACTGGCAGGTTAGTCAACACCGTCTCACCTCGCTTCCACCAAAAATTGCCGACCTGGTGATCGTATTAAAAAGCGGTACCGGTGCCAATATCGATTGGATAAGTTTTAAATAAACTTAAATTACATCTGCAAATCGCTTTCACCGGTATCCATTGTTGTTCGATAATCTTCAATATAAAAAACATATTAAGCGTTGGTTGATTTTAACGTATTTTAAAAATGGCACCCTATCACAAAAACAACATCGTATTACGTAAACTCGTGCTGACATGCCTTATATGCTGGTTGACAATAATTCAGTTAAACGCACAGAAGGCACTAAACCCTATTCTCTACGCCGATGTTCCGGACGTATCGATGATCAGGGTTGGCGATACTTATTATGCGAGCAGCACCACTATGCACCTTAGTCCGGGCCTGCCTATTATGAAATCAAAAGACCTGGTAAATTGGCGCATTGTAAGTTACGCTTATAATAGGCTTGATGAGGGCGATGCCCTTAACCTTGTTAACGGAGCAAATGCTTATGGCCGCGGCTCGTGGGCAAGCAGCTTGCGTTATCATAACGGAACATTTTACGTATCTACCTTTTCAGGCACAACCAATAAAACTTATATCTATAGCACCAAAAACATTGAGAGAGGTCCTTGGAAAGTTAAATCCTTTGAACCTGCGCTGCATGACCACTCACTTTTTTTTGATGATGACGGCAAAGCTTATATAATTTACGGAGGCGGCAGGATAATGCTGGCCCAACTGAATGATGACCTATCGGGTATCCGCCAGGATAAAAAACCGCAGACCCTTATAGAAAATGCAAGCATTATTGCCGGGCCAAACGTTGGCCTACCTGCCGAGGGATCGCAGCTATTTAAAATTAACGGAAAATACTTTCTTTTTAATATCAGTTGGCCCAAAGGCGGTATGCGTACCGTTTTAATACACCGGGCAGATAACCTTGCCGGGCCTTACGAAGGCCGCGTAGGTCTGCAGGATAAAGGAGTGGCCCAGGGCGGACTTATTAATACCCCTAAAGGCACCTGGTATGCCTATCTATTTCGTGATTTTGGCGCCGTTGGCAGGGTGCCTTACCTGGTACCGGTTACATGGACAGATGGATGGCCGGTATTGGGTAATCACCACGCGCCCGACACGCTGAATCTACCTGAAAACAAAAGCCTGATCCCTGGTATTGTGTCTTCTGACGAATTTAGTCGTAAGAAGGGAGAACCGGCGCTACCTCTCGTATGGCAATGGAATCATAACCCCGATAATCAATTATGGTCATTAACTAAACGAAAAGGCTATCTGCGGCTGGTTACCGGACGAACCGACAGCACATTGTTATTAGCGCGCAACACCCTTACGCAACGTACCATCGGCCCAAAATGTTCAGGAACAACTTCCATTGACGTTTCCGGCATGAAAGACGGCGACTTTGCGGGCCTGGTTTTGCTGCAACAGCGATACGGCTTTGTAGGCGTTAAATCAGATCACGGCTCCAAATGGCTTGTTATGTATAACGCGCAATCCGGGGTAGCCACAGAAGCTGCCAGCATACCTTTAAAGCAAGCAACAATTTATCTAAAGGCCAGCTGCGACTTTACCAACCAGACCGACAAAGCCCACTTTTTTTATAGTTTCGACGAAAAAAAATGGGAACCTATCGGTACGCCCCTGCAAATGGCTTATACAATCCCTCATTTTATGGGGTATCGCTTCGGCCTGTTTAACTATGCAACCAGGGAAACCGGTGGCTATGTCGATTTTGATTTCTTTCACATCAGCAATACACAATAAAACAATTGTATTTCAAAACGGATAATCATTTCAAATAAATATTGATACAAACAATGACAAAAAAACTATTATTCTTATCCGCACTATGCTTAAGTGCGTTTAGCAATATGCAGGGGCAAACTCGTCTCAACCTCGATCTTACAAAAGGTGTAAAGGTAAGCCCGAAACTATACGGTTTGATGACCGAAGAAATCAATCACTCTTATGATGGTGGCTTGTATGCCGAACTGATCCGTAACAGGGTTTTTAAAGATAATCCGGGCCAACCCGAGGGCTGGAGTGTTGTTGAGGATGGAGCTAAGGCTTCCATTCAACTAATTGGAGCAGATCCGGCCAATGTCCCATTTGATCAGGGACGAAATGCTATTAATTCCGCGCTGACCACCTGTCTTAAGCTTACTATTAACGAGGTTAATGGTGGCCGGGCAGGCATTGCCAATACCGGATTTTGGGGCATCCCCGTTACTCCGTCAACAACTTATCGCTGCTCTTTTTATATCAAGACCGGCACTGCCAACTTTTCTCGGGGTAACAGGCCTGAAGCAACACCGGCAACTACGGTTACGGAAAATGGGCCGGGCATTATCAACGTTAGCCTGGAAAGTACCGATGGAAAAACAGTTTACGCTAAAGGTTCTATCAACCTCGTAAAAAGCATTTTCTGGAAAAAGCACGAGTTAACCATTACAACTACTACAAACATTAAACCAACGGCAGACGCGCGTTTTGTTATTTCATCCAACCGCACAGGTACCTATTACTTCAATCTCGTTTCGTTATTCCCTCCTACTTATAAAAACAGGCCCAATGGCAACCGTATTGACGTAATGCAGATGATGGCGGATATGAAACCCGCTTTCCTTCGCTTCCCGGGTGGGAACTTTTTAGAGGGGCCGGATCTCGGAGATGCATTCCCATGGAAAACAACCTTAGGGCCGCTTGAACAACGCCCCGGCCATACAGGCAGCTGGGGATACCGGGCAAGTGACGGCATGGGCCTCCTGGAATTTTTAGAATGGTGCGAAGATTTAAAGATGGAACCACTATTGGCCGTGTATGCCGGGTACTCTCTACGCGGCGATCATGTTGACGCAGGGCCGTTGCTTGAGCCTTACATTAAAGATGCTCTGGATGAAATTGAATACTGCATTGGCGATACAAAAACTTACTGGGGTGCAAAACGCGCTGCCGATGGCCACCCTGCTCCTTTTAAACTTACGGATATAGAAATAGGGAACGAAGACTGGTTCGACAGGTCGCACACTTACGATGGGCGTTTCAAACAATTTCAGGCTGCAATTAAGGCCAAATATCCTCAGTTGCGCTGTATCTCCACCATTGAAGATTACAAGCCCGACCGTGTGGTAAGCGTTAAACCCGAAATGGTTGATGAACATTATTACCAATCGGCCTGGGAAATGGAAGAAGATGCAGCGAAGTACGACAGCTATAACCGCAAAACCAGCCCTAAAATATTTGTGGGCGAATGGGCTACCCGCGAGGGCGCGCCTACAACCAACCTGAACGCGGCCCTCGGCGATGCTGCATGGATGACCGGAATGGAACGCAACAGCGACCTTGTGGAGCGCTCGTGTTATGCCCCTTTATTTGTGAATGTAAACCAGGCGGGTAACGGCCAGCCGAAAGCCTGGCAATGGGACTCGGACCTGATTGGTTACACCGCCCTCAAAGCCTATGGTTCGCCATCATATTACGTACAAAAAATGTTTAGCAATTACCTTGGCAATAAAGTTGTGCCTATTACAGCCGAAAATGCACCGTTACGAAAACCTGCAGTAAAAGACACAGCCGGTTTGAGCAAATGGCCGACCAATGCCCGGCGACCAAAAGCAGAGCGACCGGCCTTATTTTATGTTTGTACTCAGGATGAGAAAAACATTTACCTGAAAATTATCAATACCGATGATATGGCCCGGGAAGTTGAAATCAATTTGAAAGGCGGAGACATCATGGCAGGCGGCACACTGATTGTACTGAAAGGCGATAAACCTGAAGATACCAATACCATTGATGAGCCAACGAAGATTGTTCCGGTTACATCAGCAATAACAGGACTTGGACGGTCATTCAGGCGCACATTCGAGCCTTACTCTGTCAACGTGATCAAATTGACGAAACGTAAATAGGTCATCTCGTCGAGACTGATGTTTATTTTACGAAACTGGACTGATTCAAACCTACAGCAAACCAATACCCGAAAATTTGATTGAAATGGACTCTTTTTTGTAGAAAACCGACTTCATTATATTTAAAGCATTCATATACACTCTGGTATATCAAAGCAATTTGCATATTTGTGATCCGGATGATCAAAAGAAATTTAAAACACACTTTCTCGCTGCTTAACGTTGACTATGTGAGGCTTAACTGCAAATGGAATTACAGAAATGTGATCAGCCCTTACTACCGTATTTATTATATAGATGATGGAGAAGGCGAAATATCAGATGCAGCCAGTTCGCTAAAGCTTGAACCAGGCTACTTATACATCATTCCCAGTTTCACGTTATGTAACTTAGGGTGCAGTAATTACCTGGGACAATATTTTGTTCAGTTTTTTGAAGATTCGATAGATGGAAGCTCGCTTTTTGCTAATAACAGGGCTGTATTGAAAACAAAAGCTACCGAAATGGATGTTAACCTTTTTAACCGGTTGCTTCAAATTAACCCGGGAAGGGGAATTAACCGATCGGACAACCCCAAGGTATATGAAAAAGATATTTATTATAAAGAATACCAGGAGCTCAACACCCAGCAAAACATTTCAACATACCTGGAAACCCAGGGTATCTTGATGATGCTAACCGCCAAATTCCTGAACCCGCAGCTGTTCAAAAACCCCAAACAGAAACTTATCCCGGTAAAAATTGCAGAAACGCTAAATCACATCCTTGTTAATTTACACCTGGATCTTTCGGTTCACCTGCTCGCATCCCGGGCAAATCAAAATGTCGATTACTTTTCAAGGCAATTTAAACAGTATACGGGAACCAGGCCATTAAATTACATCAACGAAAAACGTGTTGAGCGTGCACAATACCTGATGGCCACAAGCCGGATGTCCTATTCGGAAATTTGTACTCAAACCGGATTTGATAACCTTTCTTATTTTTCCAAAACCTTCAAAAAGCTCACCGGCATGTCGCCCAGTGAATATAGAAAGCAGATGTATCAGGTTGGTTTTAATCATTGATCAATAAGGCATCATAATGGCAGATGAAATATAGGCGTTATTAAAAAGCATGGTCTGAAATAACCATCGCCAACGCATTTATAGGTACCAGGCCATAAATAATCAATGTGTAATAGCTTGTACAAGCTATTACCTTTAATCCAGCATCAACAACCACTAAATAAACAAGTTACAATCAGGCCAAAAATACAAACCTCGATTTAGCAACCTCGATTCTTTTCGACAACTCGTATTTCCTATTGCGTAAAAAGTCGGTTTTATACAAAAAAAAGTCCCATTAGGTCAATTATTTGGTTGTTATTTCAAAGAAATTTGGATGATTATCAATTATTAATTCGATAACACGAATTGCTGATTAACCAATTATAGATAACACGTATAGAAATTTATTTAAAGCTTCGGCTGTTCATCCGCATGGCTGATCGGTTTAGGTGCTTTTCTAACCGTCAAACTTAATTATGAAAAGAAGAACATTAATAAAAGGCTTAGCCACAGGATTATCTTCCTTGTACCTGTCAAGAGCTTTCAGCAGTAGTTTACTGCAAGCAAATTTAAATGCTGACATTGCCTCCGGCCCTTTTAAACCCGATTGGGATTCATTGGCGCAATACCAGGTACCCGATTGGTTTCGCGACGCTAAATTTGGTATCTGGGCGCACTGGGGCCCGCAATGCCAGCCCGAACGCGGCGACTGGTATGCCCGCGGCATGTACCAGGAAGGTAGCGACCAATATAAATACCATGTTCAAAAATATGGACACCCTTCAAAATTTGGTTTTAAAGATGTTATTAACGAATGGAAGGCCGAGAACTGGAACCCCGATGAACTGGTAGGCCTGTACAAACAGGCAGGAGCCAAATATTTTATGGCACTGGCCAATCACCATGATAACTTTGACCTTTACGACAGCAAATACCAAAGCTGGAACTCAACCAAACTTGGCCCTAAAAAAGACCTGATTGGCGGCTGGGCTAAAGCAGCTAAAGAACACGGCCTGCCGTTTGGTGTAACGGTGCACGCTTCCCATCCATGGACATGGTATGAGGTTGCACAGCGCGCAGATAAAAGTGGACCATATGCAGGTATCCCTTACGACGGTAAACTCACTAAAGCCGATGGCGCAGGCAAATGGTGGAACGGCTATGACCCGCAGGAATTATATGCCCAAAATCATGCATTGAGTAAGGATAGCCTTAATGACAACAGCATGGGGGCTCATTGGGATTGGGGCAACGGCGCAAGCGTACCTAATAAAGCTTATTGTGATAAATTCCTGAACCGCACCATCGAGCTGATTGATAAGTATGGGCCCGAACTAATCTATTTTGATGATACCGCATTACCGCTTTGGCCAGTGAGCGACGCCGGCTTAAAAATTGCAGCGCATATGTACAATACCAGTATTAAAAAACATGGTAAACTGCAGGCAGCATTGTTTGCCAAAGTATTGAATGAGCAACAGCGTAAATGTATGATATGGGATATAGAGCGCGGACAGAGCAACCAGATAGAGCCCTTGCCATGGCAAACGGATACTTGTATTGGTGCCTGGCACTATGATCGCCGCATATTTGATAATAAACATTATAAAAGCGCTAAAACCGTTATTCATACCCTGGTTGATATTGTAAGCAAAAACGGCAATCTACTCTTAAACATACCGTTACGTGGCGATGGCACTCTTGATAGTGAGGAACGTGCGGTAGTTGATGGTATAGGAGCCTGGATGCAGGTTAACAGCGAGGCAATTTACGGCACCCGGCCATGGAGGGTATTTGGAGAAGGGCCGGCAACAGATTCGGCGGCACCCATCAACGCGCAGGGTTTTAATGAAGGTAAAGGCAAGCCATTCGGTGCCGAAGATATCCGGTTTACCACAAAAGGTAAAACCCTTTACGCTACTATGCTGGGTTGGCCTGCCGGGAATGAAGCACTTATTAAAAAATTAGCAAAAGGCAATGAAGCAGGTAATATAAGTAGCGTAAGCCTGCTTGGAAACAACAAGCTGAGCTTTGAACAGACAGAAGCAGGCCTTAAGGTAAAGATGCCTGAAAACGCTCCGTGCAAAGATGCATTCGTATTAAAAATAGAAGGGGCTATTTAATCAATATCATGAACCGCAAAACTTTTTATGTAATGATTGCTGCTGTTTCGTTGGCAGTTCCTTCTTTAGCCCAAACTTTTAAGCTGGTATCGCCCGATAAAAAAAACATTATCGAGATAAACAATACCAATAGCCTGCAATATACTGTAACCAGCAATGGTTTAACTATCATCCATCCTTCTTCACTGGGCTTCGAGTTTAAAAATGAACCGGCTATCGGCGCCAATATGACCGTAACCAGTCATGTTGAACATTCTGTTAACCAAACCTGGGTGCCGGTAGTAAAAGCAAAACATAGTACCATCACCGACCATTACAATGAACTGGAACTGTCACTGATGGAAAAATCGGGGCCTATGCGCCGGATGAAAATCTGGTTCAGGGCTTATAACGATGGGATTGCCTTTCGCTACCAGTTATTCGGAGCCGACAAAATCGGCGACCGGGAGATTGTAAGGGAACTGACCAGTTTTAATTTACCGGCAAAGGCAAAGAGTTGGGTGGCGGACTATGGTGGTTATACCTCGTCTCAAGAAACTGAATTTCAACCCAAAAACCTAAACCATATCACAGAAAAAACAATAGCGGGCTTACCCCTGCTGGTGGAGTTGGATCAGAGCCATTATACGGCAATTACAGAGGCTAATATTGATAACTACCCCGGGTTTTATATAGGCTCGTTAAAAACAGACACCGGAGCAACCGATAAAGTTGATCTGGTTACCAAGTTATCCCCTCTGCCCGGCGAAAATGAGAACGGGGTTAAGGCTCGTTTCGCTAATAACCTGCTTACACCCTGGCGTGTAGTAATGCTGGCAGCTTCGCCGGGGAAATTAATTGAATCGGAACTGATCCTGAACCTGAACCCTGCCTGCGCCCTGAAAGATGCAAGCTGGATCAAGCCAGGCATGAGCGCCTGGGATAACTGGTGGAGCGGCGAGGTAAAGATGGATATGCCAACCATCAAAAAGTATATCGATCTGGCATCGGCACAGCATTGGCCTTACATGCTTATCGACTGGCAATGGTATGGCCCATTTAACAAGCCGGAAGCTGATATTACCAAACCTGCCCCGCAATTGAACATGCCCGAAATTTTAGCTTATGCCAAAGCAAAAAAGGTTAAATGCTGGCTGTGGTTATACAGCTCTGATGTTAACCGGAATGACAATTTTGAAAAGGCTTTCCCAATTTACCAGCAATGGGGCATTGCCGGGGTCAAAATTGATTTTATGGACCGGGATGATCAGCAAATGGTAAACTGGTACCGCCGCATCATTAAAACTGCCGCGCAGTATCACCTGATGGTAGATTTTCATGGCGCTTATAAACCCGATGGCATTGAGCGTACCTATCCGAACATGGTAACACGGGAAGGAGTTTTAGGAGAGGAATATTCCAAGTTTTCGACCAGGATAACAGCAGGACATAATACTACCCTCCCATTCACCCGTATGCTGGCCGGGCCAATGGATTACACTCCCGGCGGTTTTTTAAATGTAAAAAAAGAAGAGTTCAGGAAAGGCAGCCCCACCCAGGTAATGAACAGCCGTTGCGCCGAACTGGCAAAATTTGTGATTTACGAAAGTCCCTTTACGGTTTACTGCGATGCACCGGAGTACATTTTGGGTAAGCCAGGAGCCGATTTCCTAAACAATATGCCTACCGTTTGGGACGACACCAGGGTGCTCGGCGGTTACCCGGGCGAGTATGTCATCATTGCCAAAAGAAGCGGAAAAAACTGGTACGTAGGCGCAATGACCAACGGTTCGGAAAGGACGATTCAATTAAAAACGGATTTTTTACCGGCGGGTAAATACACATTGTCGTCATGGGCGGATGTATTATCCTCACCTCAAAGTTTAACCCGGTCCGAAAGAAAGATATCGGCAAGTTCAGTTATGAATATCCATTTGGATACATCCGGCGGATGGGTAGCCAAAATCACGGCCAATAACTAAGCATGGCTTTTCATCTGGCAACAGAAACGTAAAACACAATTATCCGATCATGACAAAGAATAAAACACTCTTTCCGTTTATATTAATAACCAGTTTATTCTTTTTATGGGGTTTCGCCCATAACCTCGACCCTATATTGATACCCCACTTAAAAAAGTCGTTTACGCTCACAACAGTCCAGGCCACACTGGTGGATTCGGCTGTTTTTATTGCCTATTTTTTGATGGCTTTGCCGGCGGGTTTCATCATGAAAAAATATGGTTACAAAACAGGTATCATAACCGGCCTGTTGGTTTTTGCAATCGGTTCTTACTTATTTATACCTGCAGCCAATACCCAACAGTATACCTTTTTCCTGGTAGCCTTATTTATCATTGCCTGCGGCTTAACCATTTTAGAAACCGCCGCCAATCCCTATGCTTCATCATTGGGCGATCCGGCAACGTCTACACAAAGGCTTAACTTTGCCCAATCATTTAATGGGCTGGCTGCCACCCTGGCGCCGATAATTGGTGCACGTATTATCCTCACTAAAGGATATACCGCTGCACAATTAAGAGTTATGACAGAAGAAGGCCGAAAACTGGCGCTGGCCGCAGAGGCTTCTTCCGTTAAAATGCCTTATTTTATTTTAGGTAGCCTACTGGTGCTTATCGCTATACTTTTTGCATTTACGCATCTGCCCCGGCTCCAGTAGCAAGACGGGCATACAGCCAGTAAAAACATTTTTCATGCCTTAAAACACCGTCATTTAGCCTGGGGCGTAGCTGCTCAGTTCTTTTATGTAGGTGCGCAGGTTTGTGTATTTAGCTTATTTATCCTTTATGCAACAAAATCTGCCGGCATCACTGAAGTTAAAGCGGCAGATTATTTGGGGTTATTCGGTTTTGCATTCCTGATCGGCAGATTTATTGGCACTTTCCTGATGAGATATTTCAGTTCAGCGAGCTTACTTGCTGCCTATGGAAGTATTAATATCTTGCTTTGCACCATAGCCATTTTAAGTCATGGTATAATCACCGTTTATACGGTTATAACTATATGTTTCTTTATGTCGATCATGTTTCCAACCATTTTTGCCCTGGGCATAAAGGACTTGAAAGCCGATACCGAATTTGGCAGCAGCCTGATCATTATGTCCATCGTCGGCGGTGCTGTTTTGCCAAGGGGGGTTGGTTACATCAGCGACGTAACCGGTAATATTCAATATGGCTATGTGGTACCATTGGTATGCTTTGCGGTGGTAGCATTTTTTGGATTGAAAGGCCATCGGATAAAAGTGAAACAAGAAAATATACCTGTTTCAGCTATCCTTTAACAATATCCATTTTCGATATGCAAGAAATTAATTTACCTAAAATAATTTTTGGAACCAGCGGATTAGGAAATTTATACGTAGCACTTTCTGATGAAGTTAAATGTGCTATTGTTGCCGAAAGCATCAGGTATTCCCCTAAACCGGCCGTATTTGATTCCGCTGGCAAATACGGCGCGGGACTTGCGCTCGAATCGCTGGGAAGTGCACTGGCACAATTGAATGTAAAGCCTTCGGATGTACTCATTAGCAATAAATTAGGTTGGCTGCGTACTGCATTAACAAGTCCGGAGCCTACTTTTGAACCTGGGGTTTGGCGTGACCTGAAATACGATGCCGTTCAACGAATAAGTTATGAAGGCATCCTGGAGTGCTATGAACAGGGAAACGAATTGTTGGGCAATTACCATGCAGAACTGGTGTCTGTACATGACCCGGATGAATATCTTAATGCGGCAAAAGATGAGCAGGAACAAGCGCAACGTTACCATGATATATTGGAAGCTTACCGTGCGCTAAACGAGTTGAAACGGGATGGTAAAGTAAAGGGCGTCGGCGTAGGTTCGAAGGATTGGCGAATCATCAGGAAAATAACCGATGATGTAAAGCTTGATTGGGTAATGATAGCCAATAGCATGACGGTGCACAGCCACCCCCGGGAATTAATTGAATTTATGCAGGACCTTGAAAAACAAGGAACTCAGATCATTAATTCCGCCGTTTTTAACGGAGGCTTTTTAACAGGATCTGCTTATTACAACTACCGGTTAACTGATCCGGTAAAAGACAAGCATTTGTATCACTGGCGGGAATTGTTCTATGGCTTATGTGCAGATTATAAAATAAAACCTGCCGATGCGTGTGTTGCCTTTGGGCTAAAGGCGCCAGGTGTCAAAAGTATTGCCATGAATACAACCAATGCAGAACGGGTATCCCAAAATGTTGCTTTAGCCTATTTAACGATCCCTGCACAATTTTGGAAGGAAATGAAAGCATGTGGTTTAATCGACGAGTCGTACGCTTCCATCTACCTGTAAAAATTAAATACCACTATGAAAAGATACTGTTTGGCCCTTGATTTAAAGGATGATCCGCAATTGATAGCAGAATATGAGCATTGGCACAAAGCCGAAAACAGCTGGCCGGAAATACGCAAAAGCATACTGGATGCAGAAATCCTCGATATGCAAATCTATCGTACCGGAAACCGGCTATTTATGATCATGGAAACAAGCGATCATTTTGAGTCAAAAACAAAAGAAGCGATGGATGCCCTTAACCCCAAAGTACAGGAGTGGGAACAGCTAATGTGGCTATTTCAGCAGCCCCTGCCCTGGGCAAAAGATGGCGAGAAATGGGTACTTATGAAACAGATTTTTAAGCTTTAAAATAGAGAGGATATGATATGCAGTTAATAGTTTGCGAGGAACCAGGGCGGCTGGCTTTTAAAGAGCAAAAGAGCCAGAAATTAAAGAAGGCTATGCACAAATCAGGATTAGGAGAATAGGAATTTGCGGGACCGATCTGCACGCGTTTGAGGGAACCCAGCCATATTTCAGCTACCCGCGCGTTCTGGCCATGAGCTTGCGGGCGAACTGGTTGAAACAGGGGGCGCACAAGATTTTCCAAAAGGAGACATTGTTACATTTATCCCCGGTAAACGACCTGCTTTTTCAAATGATAAGGCCCATTTATTCTGACTTTTAGCCATTTGCATAGCTTCGGCAAGCTAAGTGTGTAGCTACTTTTATTGCACTCCTGGGCACCGGCAATCATCGGATTCAGGATAAAAAGAGTCAACGTTAAAACGAAAACTAATAAGCCGTAATTTCTTAAAATTGTCATAATTCAAACCCCTCCTAAAGTTTTGACAAGACAAATTTCCCCTTAAAGCAGCGGTTAAAATAGGCCAAACAGCTTCAATGTTCGTCGAAATTGCGCATAAAAGTCAAAAAGAAGAACTGAAGAATCAATCGAATTTTTTCCGGTATTCAACCGGCGACATTCCGGTTGCCGCCCGGAAAAACTTTCCGAAAACCGACTGATCGGAAAAATTAAGTATTCCGCTGATTTGCGATACAGAGAGTGCCCCCCTAACTGGCTCGAATCAATAACCAATTTTGGGCACTATTAAATATGAGACCATCTCTCAGCTTGCTTAGTCTGCAAACTGAGAGTTTCTGGAATGAAAACCCTACATTTAAATTATCCAATAATTTCTATTTGACATGGTACAAATACACAACTATCTGTCTTCCAATCTACTAAAAAAAACAGCGAAATCAATCGTTCGACGGGGCTCCCTCCGGAAGCATGACCATTAAGCCACTATATAATTCTCATTTTCTGCAACCTGATATCACATCTAAAATCGTTATTAAACATTTACAACACTTTAGATGTAAAAATCAGTCCCCTAAGTTTGAATTAAAAGGCTCAGAATTTAAATATAATGCCAGTATTTCGTCCTTTCCCAATATCCGGCTGAACACTTTTATATTAGTTAAAAATGCTGAAGCTGAAAGATGGCCGCTAATGCTTCCTATTGTTTTTAGCGGGCAAATAAATTGCTTTTCTACTGATTCTGCTTGTTTGCCATTAATATAAAAAGTACAGGTATTATGCCCACCCGTCAAAGTTATCTGCGTCCATCTATTTGCTGGGACAATGCTATTAAACACCTGACGGTAAAAATCTTCACCTTCACCTGCGTATTCTTTGTAGCCAACAGTCCGGGCAATACCGAAGCCGGTCTTTCCCGATTTTTTATCTTTAAGGTTCAGAAAAATTGTTCCATACGGCGATTCGAACAGCACTGTAGTTGTATCGCGGGCATCTGTTTTTTTAACCCAAAAGCTCAATGTCCAGGGTTGTTCTAACTCATCGGCTGGTAAGTTTAGCCTAACAAAATCATGTTGATCAAGCGATAATGTAGATTTTGATTCATAACCAGCTAAAGGTTTTATTAACTGTTTATTTACAGCATCGGGTAAACTATGTTCTTTAAAGTCAACATTAATTATCGGATTACTGTTTTTGGAAGTATCCAGTAGCCTTGTATCATTTACTTGCGGTACGTTTTTCAGGCCATCAACTCTCTTTATAAATTCATCAAAAGTGGGCGACATTTTATTGCCCCATAGCTTTTCGGCCATTACAGGTAAAGCCACCGCAACCTCTTCTGCCGTTTCATGATAGGTAAAACCCATTGGCCCGAGATCATTCCATACATGCAGTTTCGCCCCTAACAAATCAGGCTCGCCCGGGTTTAGCTGCTGGTTTGGGCCGAAATCATTAGGAGCCCATTTTTCATATAAAAACTTGTTATCCACGCCGTAGTAATTTGTACCCGGAACAATATACAACCATCCATCAGTTGATTGTACCACCTGGTGCCCCGCTTTAATCTCTTCTTTGGCGTTATTACCCAACCACATATCAATCACTATATTGCTGTCAATAGGGGTAAATCCTGGCATTTCGTTGTATCCGGACCATATCATCACTTTTTTCCCTTTAGCACCTATGTATCTGTTGAAATGATTGATATAGTTGCAAAAGCCTGCTGCAAAAACCTTACGATCTTCTGTTGTAGTCGTCTTTTTAAATCTGTATTCGTCAGTCCCGATATGGAAATAGGGCGATGGAAATAAGGGCACAAATTCATCGAAGATTTTTTCCATCATGGCGGTGGTTTTGGGATTTAATACATCCAATTGCCCGTCCTGCAACTTCTCATTTTTTAGATCGGGGGCAATATCCAAAATACTCATGGCGTGGGCGGGCGCATCAATTTCAGGGATAATATTTATACCACGATCTGCGGCATATTGTATCAAACCCCTGATTTCCTGTTGTGTGTAAAATCCATCTGTAGCCGTTAGCTGAGGATATGTTTTACTTTGGATCCTGAAAGCCGCGTAGTGCTGCCCGTGAAAAGCCTGATCATTTAAATGCAATTGTAATTGATTCATTTTATACCAACTCATGCGGCATATGTAATCTTTCAGCTGCGATACCGGGAAAAATTTGCGCCCAACATCCAGCATAAATCCTCTAAAAGGATAGGCAGGGATATCTGAAATAGTATAACAAGGAATACTTTGCTTATCAGTACTCTGTTCAATTAACTGTAGCAAAGTCCTGGTAGCATAAAAAACACCGGCTTCATCCACTGCCTTTATAGTGATCTTATCCGGTTTGATTTCCAGGTGATAAGATTCCTTTTGGAGCTGAGTTAGGTGACGCCGGGGTTTGATTTTTATGATGATATCATTCTTCCCTCCTTTTGCCTGTAACCCAGATTGCCGTTCCTTGCTTTGCAATGCAGCCAGGTCTTCAAGGAATATCGCAACGTTTTTTTGTGTTGAGACAGATGGCTTAAATTTAAATACCGTAGCATAGTTAATAATAAAACTACCGCTACCTGCCTGCCATTGATGAACCGCCGGGATAATGTTCGGCGCAACATTATTCACCTGTGCGTACAGGCCCGATTGTATTAAAACAAAGAAGGTAATGTATACGATTATTTTTTTTGTTGAGATCATTCAAATTAATTTCGATGTGCTATCCCTGTTAAGAGAAAATTCTTCATTTTTAAAATCAAAGTATAATGCAATATTACCGGCCCTTTTTATTCAATAGTAAACCAGGTATAACTCTCGGGCGCTATATTGAAGGTTAACATGATCTCATATTTCCTGTCAACAGGGTACTTTTTAGCTACCCCTCCCTTTTCCCTGAGCAATGCCGAACTTGTTAAACCTGTGTAGTACAGAGGGACTTTAATGGTTCTTGTAATCGCAACTTTAAGCGGGTTGTAAAGCATGATCATTCCCTTTGTATCCAGTTTCGGATTCACATGCAGCAAACCATCCCAGTCTCTGCCATCGGCCCGGCGAAGATGGATAATCTCAGAGTTAAGGATACTGCGATATTTTTTATACCAATCAATGACACCTACCACCATCTTGCGGGTAGCCTCAGTATCGTACAATCTTGGGCCGCGGTAACAGGCCTGAACTCCCGCCCCGTAGTATTGCATCATTAATTGTTCATAATCCTTCAAATGATCCGAAAGTGGTTCCAACACGGCTTCGGGACCACCGCCCTGATACCGGGTAAGCGGTACAAATCCCCAGCCCATAGCAGGAGTTTTTTCCCAGGTACCGTCAAAAATATTCTGACGGTTTAGGATCATTTGCTGATCACGCGGCAAAGAAAAATTAACTTCCCTGTAGCCTAAAGCAATTTTATTAGTACCATCCAGAAAATACCAGTCGGGAGCATTTACATAAATGCCATGTTCATTGCACCAATGATATAAACCTTTTTGTAACTCCATTTGCTGCCATTGGCTATCATCCAGGTTTTTATGGCCGGGATGTGTAGTTGAAGCACAAACATCGCCAGGATAAGGGCCGTCATTTTCAAAAATATCGAAGCCGGTTTTACTAATAAAGTATTTTAACTTATCCAGATAGGCCAATCCCCATTTGCTGCCCAGGCAAGGGGCATGACCAAAGAAAGCAGCCGCATCCGGCTTTTTTGTTATCGGATCGATCACATCATCTTCATCACTGATCCGCCTTGAACTAAATAAAGAATAGCCACCTATCAGGATATGTTTACTGTGCGCGTAATCGGATAGTGTTTTCCAGCGCTGTATATTGGCTGCCGAACTATCCTCCATATTACAATGGCTACCAAAGCTGAGGATCAGGGCTTCATACCCGGTTGCCGCGCATTGATCTATAGCCTTTTTTACGTCTTCATCATTACGACTTACGAGGTGCATAAAGATGGGATTTTCAGTTGTCCATGGAGCTATAGTGCTGTACATTTTCCTGATAGCCAATCCCCGCCTTTCGCGGTCATAACTATCCATCAGTAACTCGTAAGTGCGAACGGAGTTAAAAACCTGCCCCTTTCCCAATTCTATACCAGTCGCCTTTTCCGGGTATACCTCTAATAAACACGGGGTCTGATAGTCATAATTTACCTGTGATGTATAATTGCTATCGGCTTTCCAATGGGTGGTTTGGTCGCTGATGTCATATCGCATAGAATTATTAAAGGCATAGTTAGTTTCCAAATAAAGGCCATGCTGCTTTTCCATCTGAGCCGGCGAGCCAACTACAGCACTTTCCTCCTCTACCGTTGCAAGTACCTCATTTATTACCCTGTTTAACGTTATCACTTTATTACCCTTATTCTGCACCGAAAGCCATTTTACAATAAGAGGAATGTTATTGTACAATTCATAATGTACAGTAACAAGCAGATCTTTTAAACCATCGACATTTGATTTATAGGTAAATGACAGCATTTTACCAGAGCCAGGTACGGTATTAAGCGCCCAGCCTCGCGGTTTCCAGCGGATGTAAGGAGGAATATCCGTTACCGAAAAGGATTGAAACTGAAAGTCATTTTCATTGCCTTTGAATCCGCTTACCCATTCGGGCAGCAGATAGGCATTCTCCTTTTGCCCGTAAAGCCCCCCGATATTATATTGCTTGCCATCGATAGTTAACTTCGCTTCGGGCTTTACAGCCCTCAGCAATTGCTGACCGTTGCTCATATTGCTATAATCAATGCAAGCCACATTTTGCTGAATCCGAAAGGTCCTTTTTATCAAACCATTACTCAGAATAATGTTTTTACCATCATCATAAACGTCAGCTTTTTGCTGAACAGGGTTTACCAGCCAATCCTGAGAAAGGGCCGATTTTTCATTTTCCTTCCAGGCAGGTAATTTATTATTCGCTTCTTGTGAACTGGCGATGTTGATGATGCCCCAAAAAGCAATCGTCGAAAAAAACAGCTTTCTTTTCATTTATTTCTTTTCAATTTGTTCGATATTTTAAAAGTAACACTAACCGGATAACGTGTTCAATCGGAATGAATACGGATAAAAGCGGTTTGTTGATCATATTTTTAGTTGAGTGTTTTAATGGTCAAAATTTTGTTGCCGGTTGTGATTTGCATCTGTACTTTCTGTCCCGCTTTTACCATCACTTTGGGCCAATGTAAAAACGCGGTATACGGAAGCGGCTCCCGAGCCTGAGCACTGCTTTCTGCAAAAACGGCTACATTGGCATCATACACGGTGGTGTTGCTCACCAGCAGCGTGGTCGATTTCTTATCCTTCTTCAAAACAGCAGCTTCCACATGGTCAAAAACCAGGAGTTTCCCTTTATCTGTCTGAAGATAAATTCCGGGCAGTTCAATGGCCATTAACATACCGTTTGTTTCCGTCCACGAATTCCGGGTGTTTATGAAATTGCCAACACTGCCCCTGCCTTCGGCGTCACTGGGTTGAATTCGTTCCATGCTTGATCCGATAAGGTTGTTGGTAGTATAATGGCCTGGCATGTTTACTGCCTCAGCGTGCGCATGTTGAATATCCCCTATTAAATCTGCATATAATTTATTACCCGTTGCACGATATAATTTAAACAGGTAATCGCCAGAGGCTTCACAAATACCCGGAGCCGAATGTTTATTTTGAATGCTGGCCCAAACTGCCCCGGCCATGTGGCAGTTCAACTTTGCGATCTGGCTGCCGGATGGAAAAACTGGATCATAGGACAATACCCAGGTTGAACAAAGCGCCGCTTCTACCCCAGCCTTTTGCAGCCAGCTTTTATCGCCGGTAACGTTGTATAAGGCCATCAATGATTCTAAAAAGCCAAATGCCGATTCTGAATTAGCATCCATACTAATATCCCCACAGTCGCCACCGGTGAGGCCCTGTTTTACCACATCGCGTTGGTAATAATAATTTGCAGCCTCCCTGGCTACTACAAGCCACTCCGGGTGATTAAAGTAATTTGCCGCAATAGCCAGTCCGCCGGGCGCTATTGCCCCGGCCGTGGAGTTAAACACGGCTATCTGCCCTGTTTCGGGCACAATGTACTGCCCAAATTCGCCGTATTTTTTCCAGGCTTTAGCAAAAGCTTCGGCCAGCTTTTTCGCTGCCGATTCCCACCCGGGCTTAATTGTATTTCCAAAACCCTGCGCTTTCAGCAGTAACAGATGTTTCATCAACCACAGTAAAGCATCGCTGTTTTTACGTACCATAGCCTGGCCCTCCGGAAAATCAGGGTGCATTTTTTCAAAAAGGAGACGGCCATTTGCTTCTATTCCGCCGTAAAAAAAGCCGCTTTTTCCTTGTAGTTTATTAACAACAAAATCAATCTCCTCTGCCACCCGCTCACGTTCTTTTGGATTATTAAGCGCCAGCATAGGGTAAGTATTCATCATACCGCTCACCCAACCCAACTGAAAATCGTCATTATTTTCGGGCTTATAATAACTGCCTGCAGGAACATGTATAAAATTACCGCTGCATATTGCCGAACTTACAGCGAGCAATTCACTCATAGGTAATATATTGCGGGGATTATTTGCCCCCGTTATATCCTTACGTACCTGCATAAATTTCGTAAGCAGATCAGGAATGCTACCGGCATCAAATACATACAACCTCATTGTAATGGTTACATGGTCGCCGGGTTTCCAGTCGGGTGCTTTATCACCGCTTTCATGAAAATCCCCAAACCCTGGCGCCAACCTGCGCACCGATGGTGCCGAAATGCGAAAGCAGCAGCTATCTTGTTTTGCATTTTCTGCAATGGTAAGGCCACTGTTGCCCAACGTAGTCTGCTGGGTGATCAACAGGATAAAGCCCTTCCTTAGTGACGGCGAAAAAAAACACATTGCCGGAGTGGCCGCATTGCCGGTTTGTAACTGCACCAACGATGCTTTATTGGGTTCTGCGGATAGCCTGGGGTTGTTTGAAATTGTTAGCGGTACATTGGGATTGTAATACATATCCCTGGTATAAGGAGGGTTGTACCCGTTGCCAATGGCAGGATACCTGTTCCCGTTATACATACTTGCCGGCACCATAACATAATTCTTATTACTCCAGCTACTAAAGTCAAAAGATACCTCCAAGGCGGTGGCAGCGGCATGGCCTTCTTTTAATGTAATATCTGCGGTGATCTCCAGCATTCCGGGGCCTGTACCTTGTTTTGAGGTTAAGTCAAGCAACCATTGTGCACTGTCTGTTGTAAGGCCGTTGTTCCCGAACTCAAATTTATTTAATGCTTTGGTACCCTCGTATTGAATAGCGCTTACACGCATATTTCCACGTACCGCTTTTAAAAAATCCGGAGTTATAAGCTTTTTTACTCCCTGCGCATGGACAATGCCCAATAAACATGTACAAATTATGAATGCAGAAAGGCAGCTTTTTTTATTAAAGTTCATGTTAAATCATCAAAGTGCTATACCCGGTCCTACAGATGAAACAAGCAGTTCCATATTTACTTTTTGATTGCTGTTATGCAGGGCGCTAACCTGGATTGACGATGTCCCGTGCGGAAGAGTCAAATTGCCCTGAGCAGGAATTTCAGCGATCTTCTTTCTATTCTTATCCGCTAAATAGCAGGTGTTATCTTTCAGGATAATAAATTCACCATTGGTGATTTTTTTGTCGATTGAAAGTTCTGCACCATCCTGAAAAGAGATCCTGATGCCATCAGCATACCCGTCTTTTTCGGCAGATGATATCCGTATCGCACAATCCAGCGGCTGCGCATCAAATTCATTATTTAACCGGCAGGTATTTCTTTCGACAGTGTATTGCTGGTCAGGAAAGCGGGTTTCGCGTACAGGATATAAAACGAACGACTTTTCGCCGTTTTGCACCAGGTGAAACTTATAGTTTAAATCTTTTAAACGCTCTTTTACTGCTTTGGTGAAAACATTCAATGCTCTGGCATTTTCCCAGGCGCGGTATGCTTTGAAAATATTATTCTTTTCAGGACAACTTTCAACAGCGTGCTGGCTCAAACCAAGCATGTAAGTTGCATTCCATCCAATTGATTTGGCTTCCAGGTTTTCTGCATCGTATAAACTCCAATCACTGTGCAAATCAACTATTCCGAATGTTGCGGGTAAATAACTGCTCTCAAAAACATATCGCATATCTTTTCCCTCTATTCCCCACTGGTTCAATACCGGGTTAAACATATTATTGCCGCCGCCAACATTGCAAACGCTCATATAATGCCAGTTGCCTTCATATACCGCGCTTCCCATTACGCGGAGGTAATCACCTCCATTTTTTGCGTAGGTATCAAATAATTTCCTGAAAAACTGTTTAAAGGAGTATTGCCCCTGTCCCTGGTATATACAGCTCTCCAGACCATCAAAATCAATATAATCCATCCCTCCTTCCGTAAGCCACTTGCCATAATAATCCGCGTATACTTTTTGCAAATTCATATCGGGAACAAAACCACGATAGCAATTAGGCTGTAGTTTTACGATTGTAGTACCTTTTTTATAAGCTCCTCTTTTTGTTCCGTAAAGCCCCCTTTTTATATGTAAAAAAGTGTAAGGCTTGCTCTCGGTAATGCCATTGTATTCTATCAGTTCCTTCCCTATTTTCAGCACATTGGTATGGTTACCTTCCCATCCGCCAAACTCGTTGAAATAGGCCCTGTCGGCCACCGTTATAACAGTGTCCTGGCCGGTAAGATCTTTGGTTATTGAAGTGCGCTGCATAATGGCCAGGCTATCGCTCGGTACCGGGGCTACATCACTGTTGTTATCGGGCTGCAGAAACTCGCACAGGGTATGTAATCCATACCTGATCCCATTTTTTTTCATCAATGCGCCATACTCCGGAATGTTCATGGGAGCTGCGTTATTGAAATTTATTTTTCTATTAGTCCAGCGATTTTGTGGGTTGGGATAATATTCGCCCCATCCTTCATCCTGCACCCCTTTGATGGCTAATTGATGAGCGTACGTGATCAGGCTGTCATGAGCGCCATGCCAGGCAATATCAGGGCGGTATGCTTTAGGATCTTTGATCCACTGACCATCAATTTCCGGATGCGGCAAACCTTCCTTTAAAACTATTTGTTCGATAGTGCGAAGCCCAACAGAGTCGGGACAGGCAAGCAAAGCAACCGACGATCCGATATAGTCGGCATTAACCGGAGGTACCAACTGATACCTGGCCGAATTTACCTTCCCATCCAAGTTATCGGGTAATACCGGGAACCGTATCATTTGTTCCTTTCTGCGATCTCTTGAGTGCATGCAAACTGTAGAACCAAAAGCGGGTTCAAGCCTTGCTCCGTTTCCGTAGTTCATCCGGTAATATTCTTCCGGATGTGAATAAAACGCCACGTCATTTATGCCATCTCCGCCGATTGTGAAAGTTTGGCCTTCCTTAAGGTTCGCAGGCAAAGGATATTTCAGAGGATCCGGCGAATGGATAAAATAGTACATAAAAGACATGTCGCCTCCTGTCGGCGGGCCGCTGGTGGTATTATCATTTAAACCAAGTATCCCAAATGCGAAATCATCATCTCTTACAACGCCCAGGATATCTCCTATTGTTTTAGAGATATTTAATTTGTAGGGCCCCCAAACGATATTGTCAACCCCGTTTCGCGGCTTAAGCGACAACAATTTCAATCGTACATACTCTCCTTTTTCATCAGTTTGCACCGTTGCCACCGAGCCATTGGGATAGCGTAGTGTAATCCGCTTATTGAGCGTATTAAATGCAGCAGATACCGGCAGTATATAGTTTTCGCCTTTATACAGACTAAGTAAGGCCGAAATTTTACCGGCAGGGCAATATTCTTTATGGGATGATTTGTCTTTAATACTGGTAATGAACCCACGGTTGTTGATACTAAGCGTAACAAACGTTGTGTTTAAAGTTATTATTTGCGCATTTGCCCGAGGGTGAATTACCAGCATCATGCTGAACGCCAGGAGAAATAAAAAACCTGTGTTCAATTTATTTATCATATTATAAAAACTCATATGTAATCAACTAAAAACCATTTCCAATTTCTGAGCACCGCTTTCTGATCAATGATAAAAGAGGGCGCCCTGTACCATACAGGGACGCCTCTTCAACTAAACCTCAGGTAGTCTCAATACCGGAAGTACACTTAAAAAAATCAAACACTTCGGCACCTATTGTATCACCGGATTAAAGGTTCCGCCATCCCAGCCTGTATTTTGCTGCAAATTTTTGTTTTGTAAAATATACTGCGGATCAATAGGGCCAAAATAATAAGCATCAGGTATATTGATTTGGCTGGTTGCACCAGGATCTATCGGTTCATATTTGTAATTGGTGATAGCCTTAAGAAAAGCGTTACGATCAAACGATGCGGGTGAATTTACTATCAGGTTAGAAAGCTGTGCGGCTATACCACTATTACTTTGCGTAATATCAACACCATATTGAGAGGATGCAGCCGCGCTGTTAAAGTAAGGCCCGTAAGCATGTAGCGTACCCATGTTATTTAGTACATTAAACATCCGCCTGCGCCTCAAATCCCAAAATCGCTTTCCTTCATAAGCAAACTCTATCGCCCGCTCTGTCATAACAGCGTTCAATGTTGCCTGATAATCAGAACCAACCGATGCAGCCAATCCATAATTTCCTGCACCTGCTGTGATATGAGCCCTTTGGCGGATTTGAATAATGTAAGTCCTCGCTTCGGCCGGATGTTGTACTTCATTAGCGGCCTCGGCAAGGTTAAGTAAAACCTCAGCATACCTGATGATAGGCCAATCAAAAGCCTGGCGGTTCCAAACGCTTGAACCCAATGTTGTATCAATCCCCTTACGGCAATAAAAACCCGTGATATTATAATTGGGTGTGGCTTTGTAGGCATCATCTCCGGCTATCGCGTTAAAAATCCACTGCACACGAGGTGTAATGTCTGCAAAATCGTACCTGGCGCCATTGTATACAATTGTTTGATAGAAACGCGGATCTCTGTCCTTCCAAAACTCCGTCGGGTCATATCCCGAAGCCGGATCGGAAATTGGCATACCATTTTTCATTGGATAAGCCTGCACCATTTCCCAGGTAGGATCGCAGGAGCCTGCAGCACCAGATGTTTCAGTTAATGGCCTTTGCCCCTGTTGAAAGCTATTTGTTTTTTCGGGATAGTGGTAACGTAAGCTCAAAACCATTTCCTTAGCAGCGCCGGCCTTATCATACCACATGTTTTCATTTGGTTTTGCAGTATTATCGGTATATAAACCATAACCATCGGCATCTAACTCGGTTTTTGCGGCCAACAAAGCACTATAAGCGTCATTCCAATAAGTGGCATTAGGTGTTTTGCAAAACAACGGGCTTGCTTTTAATAATAGGGCTTCGCCTTTTACCGCCATAGCCGCGCCTTTGGTAACCCGGCCAATATCATTTGAACCCCAGGTAGCAGGCAATAAATTGATTGCGCTATCTAACTGTTTGCCAATAAAGTCAAAACACTCAAGTGATGAATTTCTTTTTACCAGTAAGGTATTTATGTCGGCTGTTGGATCCTGAACCGCGGTAATAATCGGCACCCCTCCTAATACCTTTACCATTCTGTAGTATAAATATGCGCGGAAAAAGTATGCCTGACCTTTCAAGCTTTTATAATCAGCATCAGATAAAGCAGATTTGCTTTTGTCAATATTTGCAAAAAAGTTATTTATAGACCTTACACTTGCCCAATCCCAAACCCTGTCGGGGTAACCGCTTTGGCTTGTATAAGTGCCTTTAAGAAAAGAATTAAGGCCGTTTCCGCCACTGCCGCCAGAATAAGCCTCGCCGGCCAGTTCTTCGTTCCTGTTCCAGGAAGGTAAAATATTATAGAAATTGGTTACATATCCTTTTACAAAATCAGGACTTCCCCATTCCTGCTCTGGCGTGATAGGGCCTCCCGGATGATCAACATCAAATACCTTTTTACAGGATATTGTTAAAGCAATCATCCCCAATAAAGCGAATAGTATATTGAATTTAAGTTTCATGATCTAATAATTGAATGTTTAAAGTGTTACATTAAGTCCGCAGGTAAACCCTCTTAATACCGGGTACATTCTGAAATCGCCGCCCAGTTCAGGGTCCCAATCGGTTACATGGTTCCATTGATACAGGTTTTCGCCGCTGAAATAAATTTTTACAGCTTTAACTTTTATTTTCGCCAACAAGCTTGCCGGCAAACTGTAGTCAACAATTAAAGACTTTAACCGTAGGAAAGCGCCATTCTTTAACCAGAATGTAGAAGACACCTCGCTATTGCTTGTGCCTTGCCAGTCAGTCATAATAGGGCTTGGCATAGTGGCCGTAGAGGCTGTTTGCGGAGTCCATGCATTTTTCCAGATGGTTAAATTATCATTACCAGGCAAAGGCCGTCTGTAGTAGACGTCGGTAGGCATAATATCGTAGCGACCCAAACCGGCAAATACTGCGGTGAGGTTAAGCCCTTTCCAGCCAAATGTAAAGTTGAAGCCATAATTAACACGCGGTATCCCATTTTTTGAAATGATTTGCTGGTCATTTCCATCAATTTTTCCGTCAGGCAAATCAGTGCCCAACGCCCCCCTGACGTCCTTATACATCAACATTCCGGGCTGTGGCTTGCTGCCAAATATGGTAAAATTAGGGCCGTTTGCCTTTAAAATATTATCCACGTCCTGCTGCGTTCTGATAATCCCTTCAGATACATAACCCCATATAACCCCGTTGATGGGCTGTCCGATCAGGTTCTGGTAACCACGTACTGATGCAGCCTGGTCAACCTTCAGATATTTATTATCGGCATATGACCAGTTGCCGGACACACGATAGAAAAAGTCATTGATGTGCCGTTCATGGCTAAGAGACAGCTCAATACCTCGTGCCGATGCTATCCCATAATTAACTGCAGGCAAGCTTGCTCCAACCGTGCTGGGAACTGATGCCACACGTGCGCCAAGAATATCGGTGGTTTTTTTGTACCATAAATCAACAGTTCCTGTAAGGATTCTTTTTGGCATGCCAAAGTCTAAACCCAGGTTGTAGTTATGATTTTTTTCCCATGTGATATTGGGGTTGATAGTAGATCCCAACGTTGTTGAAGGCGGAAGCCCGGCTCCTATATAAATACCTGAGTTTGCGTTAAAGTTGTAGGTTTGTTGCCATTGCCATGGAGCGGTATTATCTGTACCGGTTATACCGTAAGAGAAACGGAGCTTCAAGACATCAAGGACTTTAGTATATTTTGCAAAGAAATTTTCATTGGCGATATTCCAGCCCGCTGAAACGGCAGGGAAATATCCCCAACGTTTATTTGCCGGGAAAATATAAGAGCCATCGGCCCGCATGGTAAAGCCAAGCAAATATTTGGAGGCGTAATTGTAGTCGACCCTGCCAAAATAAGAAGCAAAGCCTGTAGGCTGGTTCTGATCGCCCCTAATGTACCAGTCGGTGCTATTGGTTGAGCCACCGTTAATTTGCTGATAGTTAGGGTTGCTATAATTATCGTCCCAGATGTTTGTGTAATGGCCCCGGTATGCCGATTGTTCATACCCGGCAAATGCGCTTATGTTATGAAGGCCAAAAGAGCGCTCATAATTCAACATCAAATCCAATTGGTAATTAGATGACTGCGAATATGACTCTTCCAATTCAGTAGGTGCGCCTACGCCCGAAATCTGGGCCTGATCTAATATCTGGTACCCTCCTGATCGTGTTAAATCCAATTTATCGGTAACGATGTGGTTGTGGTCGCCCCCGGTTTGGAAATAATAAATGTAAGGTGCATTACGCCACGCTTTGGTATAATTATTAGTGGTATTGTAAGCGAAAGTACCTTTTGCCGACAATCCGGTGATGCCTGGGATATCATATTTCAATTGAAAAACCGGGGTAATATTGTTACCCGATGGCTTGGTGTAGCCACCATTTCCATTTGCCAGGTTGGCGGTATTGGTGTTATCAAAGTTGCCAACAGGAAGACCATTAATAAAAGACGGGCGACCGGGATTTACCATCAACAGCCTGTTGTACATGTTCGACAAATTGAAATCCCCATAATCATAGGCCCAGAACGGGCGACTGCCATTATTCCATTCGCTTTGGATATTTAAATTATAACTCCATCGCTCGGAAATTTGCCCATCCACTTTTGCTGTTAAATTATATTTACGGAAGGAATTTGAGGTTGCCCCTTCCTGCTGGAAATAACCTGCCGAGATGTAGTACCTGGCTGCTTGCGAACCACCGCTTACGGCTAAGTTATGTGAAGTATTCCATGGATTACGCCAGGTATCCTTTAACCAATCGTATGAATGTGTTTTGAAATAATCTAACTCATCAGGCGTATAATAGCTTGGATCGCTTGCCGGCAAACCTTTTTGTGCAAAAGCTTCGTTGGCAAAAGTATAAGCATCAAACGCATTCATTCTCCGTGGCGTAATTTCACGGTTATTCATTGTATATGATGCGTTGTAGGATATAAATGTTTTATTGGCTACGCCGTGTTTTGTTGTAACCAAAACAACGCCGTTACCACCTCTGATACCATAAATTGCGGTTGACGCGGCATCTTTCAGAATACTGATATTATCGATATCGGCCGGATTAATGGTGGAGAATGTTGTTGCATCCCTTACAAAACCATCTATCACGTACAATGGATCTGTTCCGCCCTGCCAGGTGGAGGATTCCCTGATTTTAATATTAGCGCTTGCGCCGGGGTAGCTGCCTTGCGTAGTAACAGTAACGCCCGGTGACAGGCCTTGCAACAAATTGGCTGGGGAAGATGTAGGGCGGTTTTCAAGGGCAGATGATTTAATTACCCCTATTGCACCTGTCAGGTTTTCTTTTTTCTGCGTACCATAAGCAACCACAACTATTTCACTAAGCCCGCTTACATCGGCTTCCATCTTTACCAGCATAGGTGTACCAGGGGTAGCCTGCAATTCTTTTTTTACATAGCCCACGAATGAAAAAACAAGTGTTGCGTTCCCATCCGGAACCTCAATGCTGAATTTACCATTAACGTCAGATATAGCGACGGTTTGACTTCCCTTTACTACAATGGTAACGCCGGCCAGGGGTATATTTTTGTTATCAAATACCTGCCCGCTTATCTTAACCGGACTTACATTTAAGCTGGTAACCACATTATCAACAGCCTTTTCAATTTGCTGAAGAACAATGTTGTTATTAACCTTTTTATAAGTTAAGGGCTGATTTTTAAGGCATTCTTTTAAAGCCTCATCTATTGAGGCATCTTTCAGATGAATGGTTACACTTTTATTCAGTACATCTTTTGAATCATAAAAAAACACGAATCCTGTTTGTTTATTTATCTGATTAAGTACTTTTTTTAGTGAGGAATTTGTTTCATCCAGGTTAATTTTTTGACTATACACTTTTGCACTACATTCAAGAAGGGCAACTAACATGATCAAGGTAGTCAATTTCATAACTAATAACATTTTGCGCGGCCACGGACAATGCATGGCCATTAAAAAAGCATTTAATTTCATACTTTTGTTGAGTTGGGTTAACAGATAGTTAGAGACACTAAACATATTCCCGTTTTGCGGGGAGGGTTAACTCAATATTTATCCGCATTCCGATTGCCCTCGGGATGCGTTTTTTTTTTGAGCTAACCTTATGGGAGATGGGCCTGAATTTTAAAGGCCGGATGTGTATTTATTTTTCCATATGGTTCTCCTTGTTTTAGGTGAATAATTGATTAATTACAGGTGTTAATTCATTACAATAATTGTTTTCCCATCTATTTTGCAATGGATCTGCTTGAAGTTCAGAATATCCAGTATCTGGGATAAATTGACATTCCGGGAAATTTCGCCCGAAAACCTGCGGGATGGTAATTGTCCTTCATATTTTATCTCCACACCATACCAGCGCGAAAGCTGCCGCATTACTTCCTGAATATTATTATCTTCAAAAAAGAAAAAGCCGTTTTTCCAGGCAACAACCTCGTCCGGATCTACAGTCATTACATTGATCAAGCCGTGGTCAAACCTTGCCTGTTGGCCGGGTTTAATGATATTACTCACTCTCCCGGCTGATACTTTTACACTGCCTTCCAATAAGGTAGTTTTAACAGCCTGCTCATCATTGTATGCATTGATATTAAAATGGGTACCTAATACTTCTACCGTTTGTCCGTTTGAAATTACTTTAAACGGCTTTCTGGCATTGTGTGCAACTTCAAAATATGCCTCCCCGGTAAGTTCAACCCTGCGCTCACTGCCATTAAAAACTACCGGATATTTTATTGAAGAAGAAGCGTTTAACCATACTTTGGTGCCATCAGCCAAAATAAATTGATACTGCCCCCCTTGTGGAGTAGCGGCGGTGTTGTATACATCAGTTTTTGAAGTGTGGCTGCTGCTTACATCATTGTAGCTAATTTGCCCATCAGCAGCCTTCTTTATAATGATATTACCCTGGCTGGCAAGTTTTCCAATCTTTGCGCTATTTAATACAATAGTACTCCCATCTCCTAAAGTTAATATGGCTTTGTTTCCTCCCGGAGTTACGTCCTGTTTCTGAGGTTTAACTGTAGCTATTTGCCGGCGGGAATTATTATTAATGCTAAAAAAATATCCACCCACAGCCAGGAAAAAAAGTATTGAAGCAGCCACTGCCCAACGCGATAATTGGATCCTTCTTGAGCCGCCATGTATTTCATTCAACAGCTTATCGAGGCTCTCTTTTTGATCCTCTTCCAATTGCCGCTGTGACAAATAAGGATTATCATGTTTATATTTTGCATACCAGCTTTCAACCAAAGCATTCTCTGCCTGGGTAGTCATTCCCTTGTTGTACCGTTCTATTAAATCTTCAATGTCTTGTGGTTGCATAATCTTTAAAGGATATGTTATCCTTATTATCCGATATACAACTACTGTAGTGGGGAGGGAGTAGATAAAATTTAAAAAAACTGAAAATAATTTTCAAGATGATAGATTAGGGATGGTAACACACACTATTGCTTTGAGAATGCTTATAGCATATTGATCTTACATTAGTTAATCCGGGCTGCCAGATTTAAAAGGTCAATGCAATTACATATAAAACTTCATCGTAAACAAGCTCAACGCAAACGTTTGTTTCTGATAACAAGGCACATAATTGCATTTTTTGAACCTTATAACTACTCAGCATAATTATTGAAAGCCCATATTAATTATCCCGATAGGAAATTGTTTACGAATCAGTTAAAAAAATCGTTATAAATCAGGCGGTTGAAGATATAAGATACTTACGTTGAGAATTAAGAGCTCTTTACTAAAGCCTATTTCCCAGAATTAACGCAAACGGTTGCGTAGAACTTTAGCACTTAAAATCACTCCAGTCCTATTAATTTGTAACAACAATTATACGACAGATAAGCGAGGCCCGATTTCAGGCGATTAGTGTATCCCGGGCCTCAATGGTCAGCAATCAATAAATATCGCTTGCAAATTTATAATCAATGTAAACCTTAATGGCTTTGTACGGTAACTATAGTGATGACGATTTGATAACGCTGTTAAGGCAAGATGACATATCTGCTTTTACGGCGATTCATTCGCGCTATTATAAAGCGTTATATCAGCATGCTTATAAAAGACTACCAGACAGGGATACTGTTAAAGATATCCTTCAGGACCTATTTATCTCTATATGGGCCCAAAGGGGATCAATTGACGTTAAAGGTAGTTTAGAGGCTTATTTGTGCACAGCTGTCCGAAACAAAGTTTTAAATTTTTTCAAGCACGAGAAAGTTAAATCTAACTACATCGCCTCGTTGATTCACTTTGAGGAAACCGGTAAGTGCACCACAGACGAAAAGTTAAGGAATAAAGAGCTTATTGCCTTGGTTAAGGCCGAGGTAAACTCTTTACCTCCAAAAATGAAACAGGTATTTGAATTAAGCAGGGATTCGAACTTGTCCCACAACGAAATTGCCGAAATATTAGATATAAGCCCATTAACCGTTAGAAAACAGGTAAATAATTCTTTAAAAATATTGAGGGTGAAATTAGCATCATACCTGCTAACGTTTTTTCTATAACGGCTTTATCAAGGCACGGCATCGTCTAACCATCGAAGACAAGATATCACTTTCAACTATTAATACAATCAAAAGAGTTCATATGGATATTTTAATTATTTGTTCTCCAGTTTATTGAAAAAACAATGATGTTAATTGTCGCACTGGGTCACTCCGGCACCTAAGGGAGATACTAAATTAGAAGCACCTCCCTTTTTCATCTCATCAAATGACTTCTTGCTCCGGATCATTATTCATTAACGATCAAATGCTCAATTTACAACACTTGGAATGGGATCGCCGATAGGATTTACGGAAGTAAAATTGAACCCTAATAACCCAGCGATGGTTTTTGCATATTGATCCTGGTATATCTGTCCGTTATCCTTTACCTCCCCCAAACGTTTTACTTTAGGGCCCAAAACCATTAGCCAGGTATCATTTGCATGCGGAATGCTGGCGCCATGGCTCGTCCATTGGTTTCCATCGCCCCTGCCATGATCAGGCATAATCATAATGGTAGTATTGTTTTTATAAAACGGATCGTTTTGTACATACGTCCACAGTTTACCTATCATGGCGTCTATACTATGTATAGCATCCAGGTAAAAGTCATATCTACCTTCATGCGCCTGGTCGTCGGTATCTGCCAGGTCAAGGTAAACCACTTTGGGGTGTTTGGCCATGATGTATGATTTTGCCAGCGCGTAGGTTGTAGCATCCAGGCGTTCGCCATTACCCCATATTTTAGGTTCATAATGCTGTATTTCGTTAGCCAATTTCTCGGCTTCTGTCAAATCGCTTCCTTTCAGGTCTTCAAACGGATTATTTACCAGCATACCGTTCCGGTTACGGTTAATAATCCTGGCAACGGCATCCCATGAGGCAAAAGCCACCACTTTTTTAGTATATCCCTTTTGCTGATTAATAAATTCCAGCACATTTTTGTTAGGATTATCCGGGTAATCATTTGAATTTACTTTAGGATCGGCATAGCCTGTTAAATTTTCGCTGCGGCCCGGGTATGAGAACCAATAGGTATTTTTAACATTTACCAGGCTTCCCAGATCGCGGTTACCATATAACTGACCATTTTTTTCAATTGTGCTCCAAACAAAAGGCATGAGTTTGGCCCGGCGGTCCTGCTGATCTTCGGCCCAATATTTATTGATACGTTGAGCGGAATCCTGTGAGTTAAATTTTTTACCGGTAATGAGCTGTTTTTCTGCCCCGTGAAAAATTTCTTTCCACCGGAGGCCATCTATAGATATAACTATAATGTTCCCGGATTTAGCAGTATTTTGAGCAGAAACAGATCCTGCACTAAAAAATGCAAATAGGATTAAAACTAATATTTTTTTCATTTTATGAGTTATGGTATTTTATATAAGATGCTTTCGATCTGCCGGGCAGGCCCTTCATCTTTTAAATAGTCTTTATTACTGGTTTTAGTTCCCTGTAAATTGTTTAAATAAGCCCAGGGTTGTTAAAGTTGGGTTTAATCTGGACGCCAGTATTTTTAATCTTACCTTTTGCGCGGTTATGGCGTTAAACCGGATCAATCGTTTCGCGCCAACGGTGGTGCCTTCGGTAGCTTGCTCCCAGGTTGTTCCATTAAAATATTCAAGGCTAAACTTTTCAATACGCTGGCCAACGGTGATGTTTTCCTGAAGGCACAGCACATCAAATGTTTGTGGTTTGCTCAGGATGATCTGTATTACCGACGATGTATCCCGCCCTTTTGTAGTCCAGTAATTGTCCAGACCGCCTTTTGCCAGGGCAGCGGTATTGATGCCATTTTTTGAGCTGATCAGTGCTCCTTTTATAAGGTTGTTTTTAAAAGTTTTGTCGATGATATTTTTCCATTCCAAAAGATTTTTCTGATCGTGCTCATTGATCAGGCCTCTTTTATCAGGCGGGATATTGAGCAGTAAAACCGAATTACGGCCTACAGAACTATAATAGATATCCAATAGCTTTTCGGGAGATTTTACTTTATTGTCCTCCGCCTCATGATAAAACCATCCCGGCCTGATGGATACATCTGTTTCGGCGGGATACCAGGCAAGGGCCTGCGCGTTGCCAATCTTATCCCGGCTACCGAGGTCATCACCCGTCATATCTCCCTTTGGCGCAAAGGCGATATCCTTTTGCGAATTTTGAGCGGTACTGGCATTGGTTTGCTTGTCAATTGGAACAACACTCCACTCCGATAAACGGCCATAACCGCTTTCGGTACCAACCCAGCGTACATCAGGACCCATGATGGCTATAACCGCGCCCGGTTGCAGCTTACGGATCAGGCTATACCATTCTTCAAAATGATATACTGGTTTTTTGCCGTTAGGGCCCTCACCATTAGCACCATCAAACCAAACCTCATCAACCCGGCCGTAATTACTTAATAATTCGGTTAGCTGGTTCATGAAATAGGCGTTATATTTTTCGGAATCGCCATAATCAGGATTATTCCTGTCCCATGGTGAAAGATAAATACCAAAACCAACACCCTGAGCATGGCAGGCCTCGGCAACTTCTTTTACTACATCACCCTGCCCGTTTTTCCAGGGACTATTTTTTACAGAATGTTCAGTGTACTTACTGGGCCACAGACAAAAGCCGTCATGATGTTTGGCCGTAATGATCACCTGTTTTATCCCCGCCTGTTTACTGGTACGTACCCATTGGGCGGCATCCAGCTGAGTTGGATTAAACAGTTTAGTGTCTTCTTTGCCACTGCCCCACTCCTGGTTGGTAAAGGTGTTCATGCCAAAATGGAAAAACGCGGTGAACTCCAACTGCTGCCAGCGTAATTGCCTTGGTGAAGGAGTAATGTGCGCGGCTTTATTTACAATTTCCTGTTTGGAATCGCTTGAGCTAATGGCTGTATAATTTTGTGCATAAGCTGTAGAGCAAAAGCCCATAGCTATTATAGATAATAGATTTTTCATTTACTTAGTTTTCATTTTAGAAACCGGACAATTTATTACCTGGCCCTTTTTTCTAATTCTTCGCGCGGGGCAATCAACAATTTTCCTGCGGCAGCATTTCCTTTAAATGCTTGTGCCCTTATTTGGTAGATACCTTTGGGAATAACTATTGGAGTGCCGTTATAACGGGCGCAAGATGTATCAGGGTTGGTATTATCAAGGGTGTAGTAAATATTCAGACTGTCGATATCGGTACTAAGCGAAACCAATAACTGTTTTTGCTCATCAAGTTTTGCAGTTGCAAGCACATCAAAGGCTGCTTTGGAATAATTGATTTGCGCAGCATCCAAAATTTTAAATTGAGGCTCTAATTTTTTTTGAAAACCAATCCAATTTTGTTTTGCCTGTGGCGACCAAAAAACTTCGGATAATGCCAGTGATCGCGGCCATGTCATGTATTCGGCATGCCGCCCGTTAGGCACAGCCTCCGACCATAAATTGCCCTGTCCTCCCAAAACCAATGTGCTGTCTATTCCTGTTGGAACAGGGTTCCATTGATACGCTGTTTGTAAACGCAACATGTCGTATGTGTCAGGTTCTAACAGCGGATCTCCCTGGTAAAGATCCAGGTATGTATTACTGCTCGGAGTAAAAATAACCTGATGCCCTTGTTTGGCGGCATCTATCCCCCCCTGCATACCTTGCCAGCTCATCACTGTTGCTTCAGGAGCCAGCCCACCTTCCAGAATTTCATTCCAGCCAATTAATTTTTTCTTCTTTTTCTTCAGGATTTTTTCTACTCTTTTTATAAAATAGCTTTGTAATTCATGCGCCGTCTTTATCCCCTGTTGTTTCATAAAATCCTGCACAACTGCCGACTGCTGCCAGAAGTACTTTGTGGCTTCGTCGCCGCCGATATGGATGTAATCTCCCGGAAATAAAGCAGCTACTTCAATAAAAACTTTATCCAGAAAGGTATACACGCGTTCGTCTGCGGGGTTTAAGGTATTATCGTCAATATTATAAAATTTACTTCCGGGGTTTACGGGGTAAATGTAGCCTGTTGCAGACAAATAAGGATAGGCTGCAATGGCTGCCAACGAATGACCTGGGACATCAATTTCGGGCACAATGGTTATATTTCTTTCGGCTGCGTAGGCAATAACTTCTTTTATATCCTGCTGCGTATAATACCCGCCATAAGTAGCCTTTTCGTTTTTTTGAGGCGGATCATAAGACCACCACTGCCCTGTTCTGGGCACGCGCCAGGCACCCACTTCCGTTAAGCGGGGCAGTGATTTTATTTCAATGCGCCATCCCTGATCGTCTGTTAAGTGCCAGTGAAATATATTGAATTTATAGCGGGCCATATCATCAATATATTTTTTCACAAAGTCTTTTGAAAAAAAGTGCCGGCTTACATCAAGCATCAACCCGCGCCATTTTAACCGGGGATAATCAATGATTTCTACAGCAGGCAGGCTATGTTGCTGCTTATTGGCTTCGCTTGAAAGAGAAAGCAGTTGCCGCATGGTTTGTAAGCCATAAAATATACCTGCTGTTTTACGTGCCTGCAGTTTTACTTCATGCTCCGTAATGGATAGCTCGTAACCTTCGTCATTAATTGGATTGTTTAATGCGGGGTTCAACAATAGCTTAATAGAGCGTTCCGAAGCAGTTGTTTTGTTTTTTACAGGCAATGGAAAACCCAGCAGCGTGTTGATCCATTCATTAGCACGGTTGCCCTGGGCGGTAAGCTCGGGGCTACCTGACGGAATGATCAAGGAGGTATGGTTGTCAATTACAAATGTACCTTTACCCTGAACCAAAGATACCGGCTCGGGAACAACGGCTGTGTAATTTTGCGCATGAGCTACAGAGCAAAAGCTTATCGCTAATACCAATAATAGATTTTTCATTTACTTAATTAACGTTTCGTATTTAATATATTCATCATCAAAGCTACCATCATTATAGAGGTTTAATAACGAGTATCCAGGTTCTGTTTGTTTATACGAACTTTTACCGTCATCGCCGGGTTCCCACCAAAAACCACTTGTGGCCCCATTACACAAATAACTTACACCGTTATACCAAACCTTATCCAGTAAATGAACATGCCCGCTCAGGCATATCCTGATGTTTTTATTATGGTTAAACACCTCTATAAATTTCATAATATCCAGGTGATTGTAGCTGCCTTCTACCTTAAACGGCCCTATAGCCCCGGGTTTGTTATCGGTAATGCCTGTGCAACTCAGCAAGGGGTAATGCGACATGATGAGTGTTGGTTTATCCTGGTGGCTTTGTACATCGTGCACAAACCAGTTCCATTGTTCATCATCAAGCATACCCGGCGTTTTGGGATGATTACTGTCAAGCATAATAAAATGCCAGCCGTTTTTGTCAAAACTATAATAGTTATTTTGCAACCCCAGCATTTTAAGCACACCAGGTTTACCAAATAACTCGTCGCCTTTTCCCTGCCACCACATATCATGGTTACCCAATACACTGTACATTGGAATATCTTTTACCAGGGCCATGCTATCTTTCCAGCATGACCATAATTCCAGCACCCTCTCCTTTTTTATATCGTTGTAGTCTGCCGCGTAAATCGAGTCGCCACCGTTCAGGATCAGGTCTACATTATCCTTGCGGATCATCTCCAGGCATTTTTTAAACCGCGCTACCGCATTATATTCAGGCCGGATATGAACATCTGTAATATGTGCTATCCGCAAAACCTTCTGCTTTTTATGGGCGTTAACAGCAGACATGGCTGCCATCGGCTTATTCAAGGCTATTGTTCCGGCAGCCAACCCTACCCTTTTTATTAGATCTCTTCTTTTCATATTTGTGCTATAATAGGTTGCGTAATCTGTTAATCACAGGCTGTTGACAGCTATATTGCAACCTGGTGTATCATAAAGAACCCTTCCGGAGAAGGGCTCTTTTTAACAACAATGCCGTTACCACCCCGGCTAAAGCTGTTAGTCATTTACCAACCCGGATTTTGTTTTATTTTAGGATTTACGGTAGTTTCCTGTAAGGAAATAGGTAAAAGATAATCCCGGCCCGGATTAAAGTTGTAGCCATTGGCCATGCTGCTCACCTGTGCATAAGGCTGTATATATCCCTGTGCATTAACAAACAGGTTTTTCCCAATAACAATAGTTGGCAAAACAGTCAGGAATTGTTTGGCCATTGTTCCTAATGGTTGTTTATGCACAACAAGTGCAGATGCTGCAGCCCAGCGGCATATATCATCAAAACGATAACCCTCGCAGGCTAATTCAACCCGGCGCTCCCGCCTAACCTCATTGATAACGGGCGACAGTTCCGGGAAAGCCCATTTAGGATCTGTACCGATACTGCTGATATTTAAATGAGGCATTTTCACCCTATCCCTTAATTTATTGATGGTATTATCTGCATCGGCCTGGGTCAGTACGCCTAATTCGGCACGCGCTTCCGCGTAAATCAATAAAATTTCGGCATAACGCATGTAAATAACCCCATCTGTACCTCCGGGTCCGTTATGGCTATCCTGGAAAAAGTCGGTATTCAACCCTTTTCTAATCTGGAAACCCGTTGTACAATTGTCGCCTGCTATCAGTGCGGGGTAAGTGAACAGTTTAATTGGTGTTCCGCCTGGCACGTTTGATATCACCGTATCGCCATACAAAAACACACTTTGCCTTAATCGCGGATCGCGGTTTTTAACAACATGACTAAGCGAATCATCGCCTTTATATTGCGGGCTTATACTGGCTGGTTGGCCATCTGTACATAAATAATCATCTACCAAACTTTTTGAAATACCTGTAGATTCAGATCCATCGGAACCAAACTGGTAATAATTTTGCCAGTAGGTGGTGATGCCTGCCTGTTGGTTATAGGCCCCCCAAAACATGATCTCTTTGCTGCTTGTATAATCTGTTTGGTTAAACAAATTAAAATATCCGTTAGGTATGCCTGCATTATCAAGTTGATATGTACCTGAGGTGATAACCTGATTGGCAGCATCAGACGCTAATTGCAGATATTTACTACCATTTTGACCGCTTACACCAAACACATCATTGGCATGATATTTTTCCCATGTGCCTTCAAACAAGCATACCCGTGCTTTAAAACCCTGGGCATATTCCTTATATAAACGCTGCGATTGGGCTTTGCTTTTAGCGGGGAGTTTTGCAATTGCCTTATCCAAATCGTTAACTATAGAATCTATCACTACATTGCGCGGCAGCCTGGGGGCATTCAACAGATCTTTATCGTCAATGTTCAGGGGTTTATTCACCCAAGGCATATCGCCATAACTTTTAACTGCCTTATAATATAGCATAGCCCTGAAAAAATAAGCCTCGCCCACATAGGGAGCAATATCACTTGCCGATGCGTTTACTTTCTGATAGTTAGCCAAAAAATAATTCACATTACGGATGCTGCTCCAATCGGCATAACCACCGCTGCCGGCAACAGTTAATTCTCCGTTCAGTCTGGCATTTTCGCCCTGCGGAACCATATTGTCGCTGTTTTCGTCAACGCTGTATATACCTAAGCTGCTATAACCCCGATAATGCGGAAATATTCCGTCAATGCCATAAAGGTTATTCATATAGTTCTGCAGATCATTAGCAGTATTCCAGTACGATGATTCGGTAAGTTTGGTAGGTGGAGTTTGATTTAACAATGTATCCTTTTTGCAGGAAACAATGGCCATCAAGACAATTGCTATATAGAGATATGTGATTTTTATCGGTTTCATAAACTCAGATCGTTAAATGTTATTTAATATTCATTTGTAGGCCGAAAGAAAAGCTGCGTTGCAGCGGATAGATCTTTTCATCCGACTGCAGCAGTTCAGGATCAACGTATTGGTGTTTCAGAGCGCCGGTAAATGTGAGTGCATTATCAACACTGCCATATAGTTTTAGCTGATAAACATGGAATTTTTGAGTAAGGCTATTAGGAAAGGTATAACCCAATTGCACATTCTTTAAACGCATGTACGCGGCATTTAACAAATAACCAGATTGGGTGATTTGATTTTTACTGCTGCCGTTGTTGATATCCAATCTTGGGAAATAGCCATTCGTGTTAGTAGGTGTCCACCTGTCGTCCAATTTAGGTGTTATAGTACTTTGATATTCTGAAGTAAGTCCCCAGAAGTAGTTATTGCCAGGGGCGTAATCTGTGTGTCCCTGTCCCTGGATAAATACATAAAGCTCTATTCCTCGCCAATTTACTCCCGTCGAAAAGCCGTACAAATATTTCGGTGTAGTGTTACCAATAATGGTTCGGTCTCCCGGATCACCAACTGTATTGCTTCCATAGGTAATTTTGCCATCCTTATTCAGGTCTGCATATTGTATATCTCCGGGCTTATAACCGCTGGCGTTAATGGCATCCTGGTTTGGCGCGGCGCTAACCTGCGCTTGCGTTTGAAATTTGCCTACAGTTTTGAAACCCCATATAGCGCCCAATTGCTGGCCAACATAAGGCTGATTAATAAATTGCTGCGGATTAGCGTCATATTTGGTTATCTTTCCCTTATAGTGGCCTATATTGGCTCTTGCTATCACACCAAATTCGCCAAACTGATGCTTCCACGAAGCAGTAAGATCCCAGCCCTTGGTGCTCGAAGAAGCGTTGTTTACTGTTGGAGCAGCAATGCCCAATGTTCCCGGAGGCGTGGTAGACGGAGCAAACTGATCAGTTATCTTTTTATTGTACCAATCGGCTGTGATACTGAAATCTGTTAGGAAATCTACATCAATCCCGATATCAAGCATTGATGGTTTTGCCCAGGTTAAGGTAGGACTAATCAAATTTCCTGGATTAGAAACATAAGGCAAACGCCCTCCGCTTCCCGGGTTAAAAATCCATTGGCTATTAGTTGCAGGGTTGGTTTGTAAACTACTAAGAGCCGGATAATAAACCGCCGGAGAGGCATTCAGGAAGTATGAAATATCGCCCAAACCGCCATAAGATGCTCTTAATTTGAGGTTGCTTACCCATTTTTCAATTGGTTTAAAAAAAGCTTCTTTTGACATGTTCCATCCCACAGATCCCGAACTGAATAAATGATATCTTGAGCTTTGTGGGAAAAGCGAAGTGCCCATATAGCTTGCATTAGCCTCAACCAGGTACTTCTCTTTATAATTATAATTAATACGGCCAATGGTACTGTTAGTAGCCCAGCTATATCCGCCGGCATCTGTTGTAGATGGCGTTGTGCCGCTGGTAAGCGCGAGCGATGGCTGATTAGTGCTATATAAGTATTGATTATATCCACTCAGGTTTGAATAGGTTTTTTGTTCGGTTTGCTCACCTACCAATACTTTAAAAAAGTGACCACCTATGCGTTTTTCATAGCTGGTGAAAACATTGTAGTTATAATAACTGGTTAAGCCATAATTTTCATTGATGGAAGATATGGTGTTACTTAGTGTATGCGAATTATTTGGAGTAGAATAGTAATACGGCAAAACGGTTGATGTAATGTTATAACTGTTATAGTCATAACTATAATGACCGGTAATATCCCAACCAGATATTGGTTTAATGGTAATGTCACCACTGATACGGCTATTGTTTGTACGGCTGTTGTTTGCGCCACCTTGCTGCAGCTGTGCTATGTATGAATTGGAATCATAGCCGCCGTTAGGATCAGTTAATGCAACAATAGGCCATAACCTTGCTATCTGGTGAAAAAAGTTACCGCCGGTATTGGCCCCGCCATTGTAGGGATAATGGTCATTTTCCTGCGAAAAAGATGTTTTTAAGCTAAAAGTTACATACTTATTAAGATCGGCAGTAACGTTTGCCCTGATATTATTACGCAGATAGTTGTCATCAGCATAATTAAATAACCCATTTTTTTTGGTCGACCCTAATCCGATAAAATAGGTTATTTTATCACTGCCTCCATCAAGGCTCATATTGTGCTGTTGGCTGGCCGACCATTTTTTAAGGTAGATCTTAAACCAATCGTTATTTGCGTTTCCAAATACCGGATCATAAGTAGCCCAACTGTTGCTTCCCGGTACCGGAATAGTAGCAGGTACGTTTTTCGGATCGGCCAAATACGCTTTTATCCTTGTTATAGCGTCATCCGTTACCAGCGGCGGTAAACCCGCGTTAGTATAAGCTTCATTATAAGTATTTGCCCATGTCAGTGAATTAGACATCGTGGGCTCATTTAATGGTTGCGAATAAGAGAAGTTGTTGGAATAACTTAAACGTGGCGCCTGGTTCTTTTTGCCCTGTTTAGTGCTGATCAGCAAAACCCCGTTTGGTGCCCTTGAACCATAAACGGCCGAAGAAGCCGCATCCTTTAATAAACTGATATTGTCAATATCATTAACATTGATGGAGTTGATATCCGTTTCTACACCGTCAACCAATACCAGCGGACTGGCAAGCTGGCCACCGTAACCGGTAAAACCACGCACGTTGATACTTTTTTTTGCATCGGGAGAACCACCGCCATAGTTGGTAGTGATATTCAGATTGGCCATCATGCCCTGCAAAGCGTCGCCTACGTTAGTTACCGGTCTGCTTTGCAAATCTTTGCCTTTTATTTGATCAACTGCACCCGTAAGGTCAACCTTTTTCTGAGTACCGAAGCCCACAACCACAACTTCGTTAAGATCACTTTTATGTGGTATTAGCTGGACATTAATTTCTACCCTACCATTAATAGCAACTTCCTGTGTTTCATAGCCCAAAAAGCTAAAAACGAGTACGCCGCTGGCTTGAGGTAGTGATAAGGCATAATTACCTTTGTTGTCGGTTGCCATTGAAACAGATGATCCTTTTAAATTAACAGTTACACCGGGCAGGGGTATTCCGTTTTCGTCGGTTAACTGTCCCTTAACTATTACATTCGCAGCCTCTACAACCGATACCTGCGGGTTCTTTCTTTGAACTACGATTGTTTTGTCAACAATAGTATAAGTTAATGGCTGATCTTTAAAGCATTCTGTAAGTGTCTGTTGCAGCGTAGCATGACTTAATGAAATATCAATGTTATGGGTACCATGCAATACCTGGTCTTCGTACCAGATAATATATTTGGTTTGGTTTTGTATGGCAGTAAAAACCTTTTTTAGGGAAATGTTCTTTTCTGAAAGTGTTACTTGCTGCGCATATCCTGTAGCTGATGCCTGCAAACAGGCCAATGTCATAAAAAAAACTACAAATTTCATAACCATGAAAGTTTTAATGAGTTGCCTGTGTTTAAAAAACAAAGGCCTGAAAAGCGTATAAAAATTCATACTTTAGGAGTTAGGTTAACTGGATAGATTATCTGAAACTGGATTTTTTATCCTGATAAAATCAGGAAAGGGTTAACCAAATACTACCCCGGCGGTGTTCGTAGCACTGCCGGATTTTTTTTGTAACCGCATGATGGGGTGGTAAGTATCTTTTATGCCATGTGTTATTGTTTAAGGTGACTATTCGGTTAATTTGATAAGGTTTAGGGGGTTACTATTAATTTTTTTCCGGCTGCCCTAAAATGTATTTTATTTATTTCCAGCACTTTCAACAAAACAGACAAGTTTGATTCGCGGGATATACCTCCTGTAAATAAGCGTGCAGGTATATCTCCCTGGTACTCCACATCTACATCATACCACCTGGATACCTGCCGCATAATGGTTTTTAAATCTTCATTTACAAACAGGGTTTGCCCGTTTTTCCAGGCCATAACTTCGTTGATATCCGCGTCATTTGTAACAGATAATTTCCCGTCTGTATTAAGTTGCGCCTGTTGGCCCGGCTTTAACATTCCCGTTATTTTGTTTTTTACAATTCTTACCGATCCCTCCAGCAACGTTGTTTTGATCAGGGGCTCATCACTGTAGGCCATAATGTTAAAGTGTGTGCCTAAAACCTGCACTTCTTCTTTATCATTTACATTAATTTTAAATGGCATATTTTTATTTTTTGCCACTTCAAAATAGGCTTCGCCTGTAACGGTCACCCTGCGTTCGGTTCCGGAAAAAGCGATGGGATATGTGATAGATGAGGAAGCATTGAGCCATACCCTGGTACCATCGGATAATTCCAGATCATATTTGCCGCCGCGGGGCGTTGTCATAGTATTGTATATAGGGATAGTAGTGCCGGCAAGTGTTTTGTTATAGACAATATGGCCATTTGCCGATTTTATAATTTTCGTATTACCCTGCTGCACAAGCAGTCCGTTCCGGGCTGAGTCTAAAACTATTTGTGAGCCATTGCCAAGTGTTAATATGGCCTTATTGCCCCCCGGTTTTTTATCAAAAGCCTTTGGCTTATTTATAGCCGTTAACACTGCGGGCTTCGGTTTATTATTTTTAAGAAGATACACCCCGCATAATATGAACAAGAGTATGGCAGCCGCCAATTTAGTCCAGGTTAATATGCTATGTTTAAACTTTTTTCCAGATGATGATTGATGCACAAAGATGCGGTTGAGGATCTCTTGCTGCCTGTAAGCAGGTAATATGCGTTCTTCGCTTTCTTTATTTAAAAAATCGCCAAACAATTCTGTTACCTGTTGCTCGTTCTGCGGATCATTGATATATAAAAAAAGCTCCTGAGTTTCTTGCTCCGATGTCTCTTTGTTCATATACCTGTCCAGTAAATTACCGAGTTGTTTATTATCCATGATAATGAAAGGGATTGGTTACGGGAAAGCAGATCGCGTATGTGGCCCTTTATATACACTGACACACAGTAAGAAAGCGAGGGTGAGTTGAAAATAACTTTTTTATGATATTTACAATAACTAACTAATAGTCAAGTATATAAATTTCATTATTTAAAAAGCCAACAAAACAGGATAAGGCTATTAATACGGACAAAATGGGTCCTGATAAATTTCAGGGCCAGTTTCATATGAGTGTGAACTGTTGAGGAGGAGATATTTAAACGGCCAGCCACTTCGCTATATTTTAATCCTTCCTGATGGCATAATGTATAGATAAGTTTTTGCTGGGGCGTAAGACCATTTATAGCCTGGTTAAGTGACCGCTCCATGTCCCGATAAATAACATCCTCTTCTGTATTATTTACTTCCCCGGTCATTTGTTTGCTCAGTTCTGAAGCAAGCAGGTTTTCATGAGCAATGCGCCTTAATGTGTTGTATGCGTAATTGCGACATATGCGATTGAGATAAGCCCCCAGGTTTTCAATCTCCGGAAGATTTTGTCGGTTAAGCCAAATTTTCAGGAAAACCTCCTGTAAAATTTCTTCAGCGAGCTCTTCTGACCGTGTAAGCTTAAGCGCAAATGGATAAATCATTTTAGAATAATGCTCAAAAAGAACCGTAAATGACTTCTGATCACCGGAAGCAATCCTATGCATAAGCATTTTATCAGTATCTATTGAGCTACTCTGCAACATGTTAAAAAACAAAATTGTTCATTTCCATGTAGTGAATATATATCGAAAACTACCATCAGTTTACTTTAACATAGCGCAAACGTTTGCTTTAATTCAGCTGATTTTTAAAGAAATAACAGGAAGTATCGTCAGCAAGTGCCGTAAAAATGACTACCTGACAGCAGATTTATTCAGAAAGGAAAAATACCTGTAGAGACGCAAGAGGCACTCATAAATCACCAGCGCAAACGCTTGCGTAAAGAATTAAAAATAAGACAATTACAAAATAGGATTTTTCAAATTGTTTATATAGAGCCTGGCCCCCCCCCCCTTAAAACCTACAATACGTGCCCAATCAACTACTTAGAAATTTAGACTTTCTTTTTGAGGTTAGCAAGGAAAACCGATAGAAAACCACTCATCAAGCCACTTATATAATCCTAACAGTCTGTTTTTTTTATTTAATTAAAAGAAAAGAAATCGGGTCCGTTGCCGGCAATGATCTTTTCCATTTGAATGCCAAACTCGCGTTTGAGCGTCTTTAGGCAGTGCACGGCGGTAAACATGGTGTTTTAAGCAACTTGTGACAAATAACAACAGCTTTTGACGTTTCCTTTCAACACAGTATAGATATATAATTATCTAATTTTCAACTCACTAAAAAAACAAAAACCTTCCCGGTAGAAACGGGGAGGTTTTTCAATTATCGAGATCGTACATATTACAGTTCACCTTATCAACGGAGATACCCTTTCCGGCTCTTTAGTCACCAATAGCAAACGTAAATCACCAATGCAGTTGACGGTTTTAAACAGGTTGAAACAACCACCTGCTTATTAAACAATTATTAAGGAGAACATTTAATCTGTATTTGTTGTTGTTGTGTTCCACGGCTTATGATCTGAATAACCATCTTCGCGAACGATGTTAGTACCGGAAATTTCATAATTATTCTTGCAATTCTTACCATAAGTAAGCGCGTTGATATTTTCAAACCGGTTGTTGTCGGAGCCTTTTCCTATATTAAAGAGCCCGGAACAAGAACCTGTAATTACGTTATTATCAGCTTCGATAAGCCCACCGAGTATCCCGGGCCGGGCAACAATGGTATTATTATTGCCAAAAACCCTAATATTAGTATCGCCAATGTTATTATAATCTCCTACTACAAAATTCCCGCTTGAATTATAAATTGAAGAAATCGTAGGAAAAACGTTGTTATTACCCCTGATACATGAATATTCAACAAATCCGGGTCGGATATTTCCACTGCCGATTACAAAGCCAAATTCTCCACCCGTACCACGGGTTGAACCAACAACGTTGTTGTCCCCATTCGTATAAGTGAAATCACTACTAGATAATAATTTATTGAAACTCCCTACAATTATAGATAATTGGGAGTTATAAATGTCATTATTTGCTCCGTCAATATATAATATTGAACTTTGTATTATAGTGGTATTTCCCAAAGTTGCGGCTGATACCTGAGAATCGATTATGACATTTCTAAGTAAGGCTCGTTCTCCCCCGTTATCGGTCAGCGGACTTACACGGCTGTTTGTAATTGTGTTTCTGCTGGAATAAGCAGGAAGAAACACAAGATTGGAATTCTCATTTATAAGATTATGGCTACAATTATCTCCCAGCGCAATTTGCGGAATGTCTGCAGCATTGACATTGGTATTTCCTGCGATATAATTTTCAAAACAGTTTTGGCCAAAAGTTGGAACTTCTCCCATAATTGCAGGCACGGGGTTCTGCATATCCTGATCTAAAATGTAGGGCGCAGGTACATTGTCTGCGTCCGGATAAAACTGAACAATTACGTTGCCACCAGTTCCAGGTGCTAAAGAAGCGAAGCCACTATGTAGCTCGCTGGCAGTAACAGCTTCGGTATTATCAAACGGCGGAATGGTATAACTTACACCGTTTACGAGGCAATAGCTTTCTACATCACATTTACCCACTGCATAAACTTCGAAGCCAAAATCTGAGAAATTTTTATAAATCCATGCCTCCGTCGGATAAGGCTGGACAATCGGGGCTTTCAAGAGGTTTGCACGGAATGACCTGATCACAATATTCACCTGCGAGTAATCATTGGTATTTTCCGAGCTTTGCTGTTCCGCAAAAACTTTAAATTGGCTGTAGCCATAGCTGCCATGAGTAACCTCGCCCCAGGTTAAAACCTTACGATGGTCATAGGGGGCATCGTTGTTATGGTCGTCAACCCGCCTGGTTATCCAGCCTGGCCGGGTTATAGCCGGGGTAGCGGGGCCTGCCGGTGTCAATACAGGCTCAGCAGGTTCTGTGTTCAAATAAACCTGTACAGCGCAGTTCCCTGTTATATTTTGCTGCAATACTAAGCCGCCGGTCAGGACTTCATCATAGTTAACTACAGGTACCTGCGCGGCCTGGATTGTAAAATTGGTACCGTTGATCTTTATTTTAAAATCGGGGCCATCATACTGGCCGCCCGCCTCAATTAGTGAATAAACAACAACATTAACAAATGGATAATTGGCATGGCGGTAAAAATCATCTTCGGAGATTTGGGTATCAGCGGCAGAAGCATGTAATTCGTAGCCTCCGTTAAGGCTTGAATACTGGGCCTGGATATCCACGATTATCCTTTTACCTGCAGAACCATCCAAACCCGGAATATCTTCCGTTTGTTGAAAGTGCACATGAAAATCTCCTGCGTATCCAGGCTTTAAAATATTCCTGGTAAAATCATAGGCTATCTTATCATCAGGGTGCTCGGGGGATATAGCCTCAGAAGCGAACCCAGTCTTACTGATAGCGGTTATCAGCAGGGGTTCAATGGCGGCGTCTTTTTTTACAGCGTTTGAAACCGGTTGTAGGTACTGTGTAGCATAGTCGGTAACGACATAAAGCTGCCCTGGTACCAGGTTTTCACTATCAACAAGAGCTTTCAATTCTGCATAGGTATGGGAGATCGCCGGTTTTAAAGCCGTACTATCATTTGAAGGTGTTATCCATTCGTAATCAAAATTTTCATCACTCGCTTTAGCCAGTAGTTGGCCTTTTGATCCCCCCGTTTGACTTTCAAGTATATGGTTGATTTGCCCCTGTAATTTTCCAAACGCCGTTAATACATTGTCTGTCGAAACAACCGGAACAGTCACATTGAAGTTTATACCAGCAAGCACCGTATCTAATAAGTTCTGCCCTCCTGCACTGGCAGCCCATTGATTATTATCAGTATTCCAGATATACATCTGTGCGTCGGTAGTAGGCCCCTGATCCACAAATGCGTAATCTCCAGCCACGCCCGTAGGTACCGATGATTGTAAAGTCTCCAAGGATATAAAATATCCCCTGAAGTGCTCACGCAAAACCGCCAGTTTATTCTTTTCCTCAAATGTAAAGTTCTCCTGACTTAATTGATAACCGGTAAGCTTATCTACCTTTCCGGTTGAAAGATCATCTGCTTCCTGTTCCAACCTGTCCCGAAGTAACTTGACCAATTCTCTTAATTTAACGCCCTGAGTTTTTTTAAGAAGAGGATTATAACCACTTGATGCGTTGATAACATCATCAATATATGCATCTTCAATTGGTGGGATTTGTGCCATTTTTTTTTAATTAATATTTCTAAAGAAACAATTTACAACTGCCGAAGATCAATCTTCGCTAATTATGAGAGCATTTAAAAGCGGATAGGCAGCGCCGGCGGTGTTGTCTGCTATGATCGATAAATTCCCGTTTGTGTCCGGGCTAACACCCAAAAATGTAAGTTTAACTACAACAAAATCAGGGCTCGCCCCTACTTGTGAAATGCCGCCAACAGTTACCCTCGTCGGACCATCACCGGCTGCGTTATCTGTTGCCGCGGTTTTTACCGTGTAAGTTTTCTGTGGGTTAAGTCCGGAGAGTTTTAAGGTAAAGCTTGTTCCGCCATCCAGGTACCACAAAGTCTGCAGTACATCATCAGGATAATTAACATCACTTAGCGCTCTTTCCGGCAGTTTTTCGAAATGAAGTGTATTAGCCGTTCCAACCGCCGCCGTCATGGACCACCCTAACGCTTCTCCTTGAGAGGAGGACAAGGCCAACTGAGAGCCGATTGCTGAAAAATAAACATTGTTTGACCATCCCGATGTCGTAGCATCAGACCCCGTATTCGTTAAATTAATATATGCAGTTTTGATGACATCAGCCGCCCCTCCCAAATCGCCCCACAGCCACCAGGAATCAGCGCTTTTCTTAACCAGTGTCGCGCCGCTGAATCGTGTTCTTAAACTAAACCTCGCATCCGCCGAATTTATAGTTACGCCCGATGCCGGCACGATCGTTGTTTGTCCCGGGCCGGACTGGGTAATTACAATTTGCTTACCAATAGGGAACGCCACATCAGCATTTTGTGGCACAGTAACCGTATTTGGAGCTGCTGTTAAGATTTCAATGGCCTTATCGCTGAGCTGAAGCGAATAGTTACTATTTTTAAGATCGAATAATAACAGGCCCTGATCCCCGCCGCCAGATACCTCTACCATCCGCTGCATAATAAGCCCAAGGTCAGATGCAGTAATAGCAGGCGTAACCGGTGTTACAAGATTTTCCGCTAACCAGTCCTGCATTTCAGACTGATTGGTGATTGATGATAATCCGTTTAAATCCATTAAATTATGATTATAAGGTAAATTAATCTTAGAAACCCCAACTCAGGAATGTAATCTGTTCCCCGCGTTATATTTAGGTATCGTTTAGGTTAGTACAAATATCTTCAGGTAGTATCTGTGTCATAGGTCGGGCTAAAAGTTGTATGTTTTATTTTCAACAATAGCTTAATTAATATACCCGAATGCCGGCATTCTCACCTTTTTGCTTCCGGATACCGTTCCGACAGAGGTTAATCGCATCTTGTTCCTGCATATTCACATGATATTTCCCTTCATTCTCAAATTGTTAGCTCCTTGTCTACCAGGTTAAACAACCCGGACGAATTTTGTACCTTAACCTTGAAGCGATGGTAAATCGGGTTACCCTGGGCATCCACTTTCGGTAATGGGGCTGGTAACACGTATGTCATATCGCCCAATACCGGAGGAGTTACCGCATACACCCGTTGCCAGTTCCCCCGTTCATTCTGATTAAACAGAAAATAACTGGACTTATTTGCTGTAGCCGGCCAATTCAGTGTATTGGTATCTTCATGGTAAGTGATCTGAGGCGCCTCGGGGTTTAAAGTATCTATCAGACGAACAGCTATCACTTCAGAACCGTGAGTAACCACTTCCTCTTCTTGTTCCATTTCGTTTATGATCTTTCTGACACCTGCAAGGCGATAATACAATGTCTCGCCCATAGGCAAAAGCAACATATCCTCCAATGTATCTGTTACAACATGATCGAGGGCATACCCCTCTGCAATTTCCTGCTGAACAAAAGCCCCCATTCCCTGTAGCGAGATGGCAGCAGTCTCCGCCGTTGTACGGTAAAGTCTGATAGCTGAAATACGATCTATAGCAGAGAACGGGGCAATCTTGAAGCTCACCGTTATAGGCTGCTCTATTCCCGTCGTATCAATGCTGACATGGCGGATAAGCGGGCTATCTGAGGCCAAACTTTGGAGTATACTAACCGGCCCGGTAAACAAGCTTAAAGGGCCAGCCACCAGTTGATTGGTCACTTCTGCTGCTGCGTAGAAGTATAGAAAGCGGGAAGATCCAAACAATTTGTAATCGGTAAATCGTACATACATGTTTTGATCACCCGGTGTCTTAACATATTTCCTAACCATAGGAAAAGGGTCGAATCCCTCCTGCGCCGGACCCAACAGCAAACCGTTAACGTCTCGTATAGCGGGGAGCTTATTCTCCGTTTGCAAACCGGTTTTAACAAAAGCCAGAACAGGAGTCTGTTCCGTTAGCGGCATTAAAGTGCCCCAAATGGCCAGTCTGTATTTTTCCATCCTGACTTCTGGCGTATCGGTAGCATTCACCAAAGACGGCAAATCAGGGACCGGAAAACCGTAAGGCTGCGGCTGGGCTTCGAATACCTGAAAATGTCCAGGCCCATCCACGCTGAACTTCAGGTTAAGCAATTCGGCATAACGCTGATTAAAATGCGGGTCTTCCGTTAATGCCGACAGGTCATTTTTTATATTGTTCACCGTGGCCGGTTGGTATAAGGCAAAAAGTACCTCCTCATTAGTTGTACGATAAAAAGCCATACCGAAAGGGTTACGGGCAACACCCGAATTTTCCGCAGCAATAGGAACGTCAAAGGTAAAAGCCGCTTTGCCCGTAGCGTCTGGCCTAACCTTCAGCCCATAGTTAATAGGTTCATCGGGCTGCAATGGTTCCTGTATGTTGCGGGCAAATAGTATGCCTGGCAGCGATACTCCGGAAGTGAATCCCGTTCCGCTCAGCCTAAGATCGGCCGACTGTAACCCAATCAATGTTTTCCTATCAGTATCCTGCCCAACAGGTAGAATATTTGATCTGTTAAAGGCATGATTTGGCGCTGGTTCAGCAAATAAATAAACTTTGTAACCAGGGTGAAAATTCACCTCGCTGATCAAATCGTTGATAGTTGCGGAAATTTGGATTCCATCGTCAAGATAGGTAGGATCATAAATATAAATGGTCAACGGGTTGCTTTGAACAATGCGGGCAACCTGAACCAGTTTCTTTTTCGTTCCGCCAACAGCAAAAGGCATTCGGATAAGGCCCTTATACCATTCCACATGCGCAACCTGGAGTGTGTCCGGCGTGTTTCGGTCGGGGAATGCAGGATCGTAAGGCAAATTGATCTGTGGATGTGGCACCAACACTATTCCTGATTCGTAGGTCACCGAATAATAACCCGGCATATTCTGGAGTACCCCTTCGCCAAATAATGGCTGAACCAAAGCTCGACCTGATATACCGCCGATCAGGTCCCTGAACGCATTACCTTCAGAATCTACACGTGTTTCAATTACTGGGGCATCGGGAACAGAGAAATCGACCAATTCAACATCTGCTTGCACGGGGAGCCAGTTAGTGGTTTGTTTTAAGTTTTCAGTTAACGTAAACCGACTATTCAGCGAAGGCTGCAATACGTTTTGTGTCGTTCCGTAAAATCCCGGATTTTCAGGGTCTTCTGTTGCTTGTGTGCTGATCGATTTTTCAATGATGATACGCAGACCATCTGTTGCGGAAACCAAGGAAACCACCACAAACTGGCCCTCCTGTGTAACCAGCAAACTGCCGGCAAATCGTTCCAGGTCCCCGTCGTCCACAGATGGTGCAATTAAGGTTCCGTCCAACAGGCGGTAGCTGCCGGTATTTAACATTAGCAAGCGGTCGTCTCCATTGGCCGTAACAATATCCGTAATAAGCCCCGAAACCTGACGGATCGCGTCCGGCTTGAACCAAGTCCTGATCGTATCCGCTTTGACCACGTTTTCCGCGTGCAAGGGTACATCGGCAGGCAGATCGGAGATATCAATAATATCCAGCCAATTAAATGTTAGCCTGGTGAAACTAACGTCCTTTCCTTTAAACCTTGTATTGCGACCGGCCAGCCAGTTTTGCTCCGTGGCCGTTGTTAGCAGTAGTGTGTCTTCCTGCTGTATATATTGCACAGCGATATCTGCCGGAGGCGACAATCTGTTAACAACTTGAAATTCGGTCGCGTCCGTTGCCATTTCATCACTCAGAACCGAGGCGCGCGCGAACCAATTGATTCCGTAAATGGCATAATAGTGTACACCTTCTTTTTGTTCTAAGTGAATATAAAGGCTGTCCGGGTTATCAGTCACCGGAACATTTTCCGGGATACCTGTATCCGGAAAGGCATCGTCATATGCGTAATAGGTAAACCCAATAGTCTTTTCCTGTGTAATCTCCGGTTTTACATAAGCAGCCTGTCCCTCTGCCCTATATTCGATACCGTAAAGCACAGGCCTCGTATGTTCAAAAATATTAAAGTCTCCAGCTGGATCATCATGATCAAAAAAGCCGGGGCTTGGTTTTTCATAAGTAAATGTTTGTCGCCCGATATTGACCAAACGGCGCCGGTCATGGGTTGCATACCCCCGCGAATCAAAAACCTGACTACCAGCATCACCGATTTCAGTAGGTAATTGATATGTGATTGGTCTTATTGCCGGTTTAAGCGTCAGGCGCGAATCGGCCACGGCCGTAGGCAGCGCTGCATACCTATGCTCTACTACCGCACCTCCAGAATTGCTACGGTTGGTATAACGAACCTGGTAAATAAATTTTTCTGTGGTTGAACCTGCGATATCTGTATCAATAAAGCCCAGACCAAGCATGCGGGCAATATGATAATCCAGGGCCATCAGATTCAATACATCCAGGTAACTAACCAGCAAGCCAGGAGTGGATGGATCGGCATCTTCATCCTTGACCACGTCCTCCGCTCTTGGATCGGTTTCGCTCAAACTCAAATACTGTGTGAGCATATCCTTAATAGAAGGATCGTTTGGCCTGGATATTTGCCATTTGTCCTGGTAATTTGCCACTCTCACCCTTGTACCGTCGTTATACTGAGGCCAATGGTTGTCAATCTGATATTTGGTATTATCCAGGCGACCCAACACAACCTGATCATCAAGGGAAAGCCCGAACCCGTTACCTACAGGAGTCCAGTCGGCGTCGGTCCTTACCGTTAAAAAATCGTGATAGGTTTCAAACGAAAAACTCTGTAAAAAACTTCCAGCTGTTTTTTGCAGACGAATCCGTGCTATATTATCTCCATAAATAATCTGCTCTCCGGTGTCTGAAGCAATTCTTTCCCGAATCGTAATAGTTTCCACCTGCCCCTGATCACTATCCGCTATGCTAAGCATCTCCAATTTCAACAGCCCTATTCCGCCGCTTCCCGGTGTCCTGAAATCAAAACCCGCCGAAAATGCCGTTTTGTTCAGCAACTGAAATTCTAATAAACCGTTATATGCGCGAAGGATATTAGCGGAACCTGTTTGCGGATCCAAGCCCGCAGCTATTTGATTATACTGCCCTACGTCCATGAAGGTCAGCTTCAGGCGATGCGTAAATGACCGGTTATCTACTATCGCGTTAAGAAAATAGGTCCAGCTACTATCCGCGTAATTGACAGAAGGCCTTGCCCCATCGAACTGCAGGTTGAACCTTAGCGGAGTATAAGGGGTCCTATACAGTTGTACAAAATCATTTACCCTGTTGTATGGGTTAGCCAAGCTGCTTTTATGTATAAGACTGCCCGCAGGTAAATGGTTATTACCCAGTTCGCCGATGAGACTCCACCGTAAATGGATACCGGACACAATGCCGACAGTACCATCTGCTCCTGCAGCCTGAAGGTATAAACTTGGTGAATTATTAATGTATTCTGGCCCACAAGGATCAAGGCCCACACCATCCAGGTTTTTTTTCAGTGTATCATATACACCCAGGAATCTGATGAGTGCGTCATCCAGCACCTGCTTTTCAGGCTCGGTTATTTCCGTAAACCGAGCCGTAAAAACCACAAAGTTTTCCTTAACAATCCGAAACGCCGTACTGTAGTCATAATACCCTAACCCCTCCGAACTGACAAAGAAATCGCGGGCATAGAAATCCCCTGCCAGAAAATCCCCAGGTTGAGGGTTGTCACCGACATTGAAATTTACCTCGTAGAAATCATCTCCTTCAAAATCACCCGGAACAAAGTCAGGTACTGTTCCATCAATTCGATTGCGGATGCGGATCGTTATATTATACAATTTCCGTAGCGAATCCATTTCCAGCGTCTTCAACAGATTTGTAATCTGTTCATTCGAGGCAAATGCTCCGCTTAACTGCAGTGCCCTTATCGAGGCCAGACAGGCGGCTACATTACTGTAATCGGCCAGAAAAGCGTAAGTAGTATTGATAGATGGCATTTCTTTCTTTATAAGTTTTCTTAATCCTTCTTACTCAAATATTTTATGACAAATACGGCTCAAGTGCAATGGCCGGACTATCATATTGCTGGAAGTCGGTTTCATAGTCTATTCCATTGAATATCTTGTACCGGATGCTCAGCTGCATTTTACCCACAGGCAAGTCCATAATTTCGTTGGTAATAAAGACGCCGGAAGTATCTGCAGCATATAAGCGGATAAAAGCATCCGGATTCAGGGTACTACCGTCGGAAAGTACAATGGTCAGTTTAAAGGTATCCTCCAATGAAGCCGCCGGTAATTTAGGATCATTGAACGGCTCTGGGCTGGTTATCACCAAGCCAAGAATACGCTTAACCTGATTATTGCCAGGACCGGTGTTCACCACCAGGCGGATGGCCGTATTAACGGCGGGCTCTATCGCAATCAAAGCAAGTCCTCCATAAACGAGCCTGTCAAATGGCACAGCATACCGTACCACGTTCTCCGGCGCTCCTTCGGTCAGGCCATGAATCAGCGGTATAAGCTTACTATTAACGTCAGCATCCGAAAAGCTTACGTCCTGCCTATAGATCGCGTACCTGGCGGGCTCGCCGGCGTTGTTCAGCACAAAACTACCTGCCTGTTCCTGCAGATCGGCATACCTCGAAGTTTTGAAGCTGAATTTATGGACTTCTATACTTTGAGGAGAAATACCGGCAGGCGCATATACGGCTTTAAATAAAGCTGTATACAACGTATTAGGCTGCAGATCCGGAAATGCATAAAAGCCATGACGAGTCTTCTTTTTTATCGGCACCGGCATTTGGTCGCATGCACCTTTCGCCGCAGCCTTGTTCAGGTAATACAGTGTCTGTTCATCCTCCGGAAGCATCCCCACGTTATCATCGGTGATAAGTACCTCCTGCACCGGCGACCATTGTAGCGAGGGCGTCAGGCTTACGCCGAAGGGGTCTATCAACTGCACATCAAGGCGGCTTTGCACCTCAGGCAGCTGCTTATAGGTATCCCAATCTGCATACATGGCATTCAAATAAGGTTGTGTAAAAAACAATTTGACCTGCGGGAAATGGCAAAAAACTGGTTTGCTCAGATTATAACGCCCCTGGGCATCCGGGAATGAGCGGTTGTAATCGATATAAGCTTTCAAACTGGCCAGTTTGAAGGAATCGGTGCGGTCCTGCATAGCAAGTTCATGATACTTGGTACTGTGCTGATGGAAATGCCCTATTGGCCCGGCGGTTTTGAACCCAAAGATATGGGTGCGCATTGCGGAGCCCGGAACCTGCCCGTTGACACGGTCTTGCGTTTGAATCAGTATAGCAAACGTGGTATTGGGGCGCCACACCGGCTGTATGGTTTTATTGATGCTATCGCTCAATATATCGACTTCTGTAATTAACTGTTCATGGCTGCCTGGGTTATCGGTTTCCTTTTTTCGCAGCTCCTCGGTAATATAACTCAACGTGTTTAGGTAGGCAGCCCCTGCAATTTGCAGGTAAGGTTGCAGCTCTGACGGAATAGCCGTACTCAGGCATTGAATACGGTCAAGATAGATATCCAATTGACCGGAAACTCTGTTCACTGAAATCAGCAGTTGTTTGTATTGTTTCGTTCTTAACTTCCCTGTCATACCATCCACCGTGTAAGGTGCGCTGGCCTCCAGTTTTCTAACATTTGCACCGTTATACAGTGTAAGCCAGATAGTAAAAGTTGGTACTGCAGCCTGATCAGTGTATGACGCTTCAGGATCAACGGTTCCGGACTGGAGCAAATGAAGCGCAAAGCCTTTCCTCTGTCCGGAGCTTTCATCCTGACTGACCTTGTACATTAGCGTACTAACTCCCCGTGTATAAGGATCGAACATAGTGGTCACGCCAGCCGAAAAATTACCATTCTCTACACGGAGGGCAGGATAATAAGGGATCACAAATCCGTCAGCATTGCCCTCGTACTGATATATATTATGTAGTTGCAGGTAATCGCCGTTATCTTTCTCATAATAGCCGCGGTTGCTCCAGGGGCCACCGCTCAAAATACCGTTAATATTACCGGAAAGGTCATGGAGTGAATCAAGTGCCCATTCCGCTACTGTACCAGGCTGGTTGTGATAAGCCATACCCCGCACCTCTTCTGCGCTGAAACTTCGATTGAACAGGGTAGCAAACAACAGTGCCTTTTCCAATTCGAATCCCGGCTCTAATGCCGCAATTTCTGGTGTTACCAGCACATCTGGAAGCTCCAGGTGTCCGCCTATTACCCAATCTCCCAAATAATCGGCAGGAGGAAAAGGATCGAATTCCAGGCGGATCAGGCTGACCGCTTCATCTTCATTATCATAGGCAACTTCCCTATTTTGCTGCCCCGCTGGCAACGTGATAGTAAAACGCAGCAGAGTTGTTTCCGTAGTACTGCCATAGAAGTCAGGTGTATCAAGAAGTGACATCAGGCTTACCGATACGTCCTGGTTGTTGGATCCAAATGCCAGGCGCAATGACAAAACCGGTTCCGGGAGCCGGATATATAATATTCCCTGTCCCTCAAGGCATAAGCTTTCCGCCCCGAAACCATTTTGAAATTTCACTGTTCCCGTTGTCCCTGTCAGTGTGAACTCCAGGCCCTTATAAGTAAAAGTTGTACCAACGGGATAAATCGTTCCGTCCGGCACCTGCGTCCAGTCCACGACATTCTTCCTATGGATCGTGTCATAGCAAAAGATGTCCTGCTGTTGAACATATCGTGCATCCATATCTGCAGTAGTTTGGGACGATCCTCTTGAATAGCTGAACATATTCTGCGAGAGCAGTCTGATCTTATTATATTTATTTTTTTCAGCAAACTGCCAGTAACCATCCTTAAGACGGCTGAGCTCTATCGCATCTGTTCCTGTATTACCTGCCACAATTGCGGTTACCGCCTCGTAAACATGGTACGGCACCCAAGCCGAGCCCGTTTCGTTCCAGGCATAGATCTCGAGACGAGTCATCTCATATTCGTGCTTCACCTGCTTATTGATCCCTTTTTGCGGAGGGATCATTTCCGAATAGCCCTCTGGCACCTGGTTCGAAGTGCCGCCCAGCGATTCGATAACTGGTTTAACGGGCTTCAACAGTTCGATATCGATAAAACTGTCCAGCGGAATTGTTACATTATCTGACTCTCCCGGAACCAGGAAATTATATTTCCAACCCGAGTTTCCTGGAGGTGGTATGGTTACTGAATTTTCATTATTCACATAATTCAGTGTAAATGTTTCTCCCGATAAAATATTCAATGCTGCTGCCGGCTGATACCCTGTTGACGGATCAGGTAATTGTAATACTGCAACCGGGGCCAACAATGCATCCTGATTGTCGTTAAAATGCCAGGTTAGGCTCACCGTAAGCTTGATATCAGGAATTGGCCATGGAAGATTAAGCTTCACCTTGAAACTACCCGTAATATTGAAAGGGTGCGGTGCCTCTACTGATAGCGTGGCAGAAACAGCTATACCAAATTTAAACTTCCAAACCTTGAAGTAAGCATAACCGGCTACCTGGATAAAACCGCCAACCTGAACAGGCTTGAAGCTGACAAAACCGCCGATATTTAACGAAGCTCCAAACCCAAGCCCCACCGGCCCGAAAGATTTATTAAAATCAAATTTGGCACCTGCACCTGCTTTCACGCCCTGTGAAGATAACATCAGGTAAGCGTATCCCTGGAACAAGGTTAAGATTTCGGCTTGTACCCTGGCACTATCCGGCGAATCCTTTCCTACATTGATATACCATCCGGAAGCATTATTAAAGAAAAACGCCATATCAAGCGTACCTCTCATATCCAGTATGAGGCCTTTGATATCCCCCTGGTCCGGAAAGCTATATTTCGCGGAAAGCGTACTGCGAAAAGAATCGTCCCCAAAAATGATTACTGCACTAAACGGTGGATCTACATCGTCACCTAAACCAAGCCGGTTTCGCAATATACCCGCCTGCCCTTCGATCAGAAACACGTCTGGAAGCCCAAGCAGCAGAAATAGTTTGGAAGAAAAAACGAAGCCCGAATCAAAAGCGGTAGCTACAGACATCCCCGCCCCGAAAGAGTAACCAGGTCTATTTCCAAATTTATCAATCGCAATTCCTTCCCGGCCCGTTATTGTACTTGGAACTTTATAGTAATCCCACCATGTTGCGGAGTCCGGGAGCTTAGGGTTGGTAGCAGATTTGTCTGGCATATAATGTTGCCCAATTAATCCGCGGAACCCATAAATGCCCAAACCTGTTGCCCCAAGCGGTATCGGGGCAGCCAATTCCAATCCTACATCCACAACAAAAGATGGCACACTCGGTGTAAGACGCATCCCTGCGGAGCCAGATAATCTTAATTTGGGAGCCGTAAAAGTAACAGAACCTGTATATTCGGTAGCCGCAGCAGTGGTGCTGATTGCGGGGTCCGGATTACGCATACTGAGATAACCTTCCAAAATAAAAGCGGCCTTATCCTTGCCAACGTTGCCCGGAATCGTCAAATCTATGGCAATGGTATCGATACTGATAAAATTATCGAATGGTTTACCTGCACCGTTGTCTACCGTAAAGTAATACTTAATGCCGTTCCCACTTGCACTTACACCAGCGTTGCCTGTGTTAATCATACCGTCAAAGCCAAAAAAAGCATAGCGACGATCGATACCGTTAAGCTTTTTGCTGTAAGGGCCAAGCGACATGTGAGATACTTCCAGGTTTACCGGCCCTACTTTCAAACGTACGGATGCCGGTAGTAAAAGCTCTCCTCCGTCAAATTCCAGGCTGCCGTCATCCCAGATTACCAGTTTTGATATTTCGATATCCTTCGGAAGGACATCTCCAAGCACAGGCAGGTCGGCAATAAAACTTAATTTGCCCGACGTCCTGATGTAAAAACGCCCGCCTCGGCTGCCTACCTCCAATGTGCGGATATCCAGCTCAAAAACATTAGGAAGCCTAATTGGCGGAAAAGTCCCATCCTGCGGCCGGGCACTAATCTTAAAATCTCCGTTATCCTGGTAAAATGCGTCAATCAGAATAACAACTACTTCCCCGTTTTGTTCAAATCCCGGAATAACCAGTTTACCGCTTATGGCGGAATTAACGATACTATTATGTTTAAAAGTGATCGAAAAATGATCAAGCTCGACACTAAAAAGACCAAAATCTCGATGAATAGATCCTGAGTCCGCGTCGATCCCTATTGTACCGGAGATTCCTCCCGTTCCTATCAGGAGGTTTCGTCCATATATGGTGGCACTCGGGCGTGAAGGATTATCCTGACCAAATCCGCCAAAGGTTACAGAAGCCTGTTGTACATACAAACCCATAAAATCCGGCGAAAATCCTGCGGCGTCGGCCTCCGGGATATTTGTCTTACTGCTCAAATCCAGTTTTGCTTTGGTAAACTCGATGATCAGTCCCGTATTACCAATCTGATTGTATTGTGGTATCAGCGAGCCCTCCAGTTCCAGCTTGGAACCTATTCCCGATTCGGTATCCACATAAAAGGTTGCCTCTGCAAACCTGAACAAAGAACGTGTATTCGGAATAACGTTACCTTTATTATCCACCGGCTGTAAAATTGTAGTTGGGAACTCAATTCCCGCCGAAAGGGTCAAACTGGCCCTAACCCAGGGCTTGATCAGTTTTTGTATATAGTCCTCGATCCCGCCAGGAACAATCAGGTTATAGAATTGCTGCAGTTTCTCCCTGGTTTGATCAAGGTTCCCGTCCAGTAAATATGCCGCAAACATGAGTTCCGAAATACTTACCGGAATATCAACGTTCTGCCGGATCAGTCCTGCCACCATCGACACCGTGGGTACCTGGCCGGCCGGCAGGCTTAAATGCGCGTCAGGATATAATTCATTAATATCATCTATCAGCTGCTGGTATCTGGAAACCGAAGCGTCTGCCGGATCAACGAAATAGTTCAGCGTATGCGCCAACACCTGCTCGTCCGTTACTTTAAACACCTGCAAGCCAAGCTGGTAAAAACCATCCGGAGAAAAAGAAAACCCTTTCAGGTTAAAAGTACCGAGGAAGGCTAATATATCCCACTGGTATTGCAGCGTGATTGGAAAGGATGATATGTTCTCGTCCCCGTTCTCGTCAGGGTTTAATACAAAACGCAGCCCAAATGGCAAGTCGATACCAATATTGGCCGTAACAATATCCAACTTATAAAAAGCTGCGTCGCCGCGATAACTTTTGGAATACTGGAAATTTTTGTAATGGATTTTGTCAAGCAGGGCCTGTAAGCCTTCCTGGGCAAAAGACAAAAATTCCGGCAGATCGTCCACCGTGATCACTTCTGATAAACTCGGATAGTATCGTTTGGTTATGGCGCTGGTCTGTGTGGGCATATTTAATTATTTATACTATATACTCGGAGTTATTTATTTTTTGAGATTACACCTATAAAATCAAAACTCAAGCGGGCTTAGTTATGTAATTCTTGACATATTGAATTTTCACTTAAAACCCTATTAACCAATGTTTTTATTAAGTATTTTCTTAAGCCTTTCCATCATTAAATAGCGAATAGTATATAAGTAATAGTCATATTTTACTTCCGTCAATTGGTGGCGTTAGTAAAAAATCGCGCCACCCCATAACAATTTCTCTTAAATCTGATGTAGGCATAGTGTAAGTTCCCCCCGACCGATGTTCAAACTCAACGCGATCCTGATAAATCAGTAGATCTACCATCTCACTACCTGCTTGTATTTCGCTATTGGGGTCAGCTAAGGCGGCGTCAATGTCCGTTAACAACCCATGATCAGGGTCATCAATATCATCAGGTCCCCAGTCATATAAAAGATGTGTTACATACTTTAAGTTTGAACCTGGTATTTTATCTATAATTCCGTCGTTGTTCTCATTTTGGAAGTCTATTCCGTATTTATCAATTATTTCTTTTCTCACTTTCTTATTTTTTTAAATGATGGATGCATCGTTATTATTACATTGTTGTTAATAAATAAAATACATTCTTCGCCGTCGGACATTTTGCCTTTGTAAGCACCCAAGCGTTTTATATATCTTCTGTTTTTAAACGCTAAAGCCATTTCCTGTTGCTTGCGTTGCTTGCTCCAACTATCTGGAAAAAACGTAGAATAACCTTTGTTTGAACTTTTCTTAATGAATTGAGGTTTAAACATTTCTTCATTCCAAATGCGTATTTTGGCCTCGTAATAACCTAATCCTGTAGGTCCTACATCTCTTTTCGAGTTTTCTATGATTTCTACCTTGTCTTTCACAAGTGCCTCTATAGCATGCACTCCTTTTGAATCTTTAATATAATCTCTTTCTAAAAGAGGATCTCCTCCATCTTTCAATATTCGCGTTGGCCGTCCTTCAAATATTTCGATTTGTAATTCTGGTGAATCATTTATTATAAATTTTAAGTCTCTTAAAAAGTCAATATCTTTTCTTAAAGTTCTAAAAATTGCGAGATCCTCAACATCTTTCCATGTATCTATCAAAGTATTGTCGTTATTAAGTGCATTAAGCACGTCGGGATCTGCATTACCAAAATCGCCTATAAAATCGTCTCGTTGTAAAAGCGTAAATTCATTTGGCAAGCCTGCCTGATCTATTCTTCTCCATATGACAGAATCTTCACCAAACTGCTGGACTAATCTAACACGAAAAATTTCTTTTAATTGATCTGCATCACCAGCGAACCTCGTTAATATGGCTAAAGCATCAGAGTTAAAATCATCCGGGAGAGGCCCTTGTAGTAATCGTTTTGAAGCATTACTCATTAACCTCGATGTTGCCAAATCCAAAGCACCCGAGAAGAGTTGCATGACTATGAAAATATTATCCAGCTTGGTATAAAATTCACATTTAGCTTTATCGTACTCGGTACCATTGATATCACAATACAATTCCTTTTTTTTGCTATATGTAATAAATATATTGCCTAACGAACCTGTGATTTCAACTACTCCTAAAACTCCCTGAGCAAATTCATATGTTGCTAAAATGTCGCCAGCCGCCGCTGTTTCTAAGCCTAATGCTACGCGCCCTAATTTATAAATGGTTCTGATATGCCGCAGCTTACTCAGATTTCCTATTCCGGTTGCAGTGAGCAAGATATCAACTGTCAATTGTATACCTGTGATTAAATTTTCTGTTTCTTTTTTATCATCAATATATTTTAAGTAGAAAATTGGAAGGGCTGCAGTATCTTCACCGTTAACGCTTACCGAGATAAAATTAATGCTCGCTGTATTAGCATCTGTATTTTTTATAGTTATTGTTTGGTAAATATTGTAAGTACCAATTATGTCCGTTGGTAGTTCAGCTATTTTCTCAGTGACATCTATTTTGGTACCCTCAAAAGAAAAATCATAATTAGTGGTATTAAAAATCCAAAACTCTTTCGCAGCCTCATAATCTAAAGCAACTGGTTTATTGACGTACTGTGAGGGATCTATTACATTATCCTTCAACGTACCATCAATATCATAAGGATTATACGAGCTTAACAACCAAAGTTTATATAGTTCACTAATTAAAATCTTCAAGTTTTCAGCACCAATCCCTTTATCATTAACCTTATCATATAAAACCTGAAATAATGTTACATCGTCATCATAATCGGTTACACTAAAATTCACTAAACCAGCCAAAAACTCATCAACTTGAGTTGAGTCTACAGAACGAACTATTTTTATCACATATTCTTCTTCATTTATAATATTTGGAATTACACCCGATATTTCTCCTAAAATTGTTCCGGTTGCAATAAGTTTAAGGATAATAATTTTGTTATATGCCGGTACAATTTTCAAGGCATTTATTGGTAAAATATATCCCAGCCAATACAATCGGTTTTCGATTTGTTCATTTACGGGGCTTGAAATTATAACCTGATTAGAAAAAGCACTATCATAAAAACTTGTCAAATTATCAAGGTACTCTTGAATGGTTTGCAAAGTTGGATTTATAAATATAATACCATCAGTCCATTCATTATTTTGATTTAATATGTATGTGTTTAAATCAGAATCCTTGTTTAACGAAGGAAAAATCTCTTTGTTTATCCTGTGAATCTGCAGTGCGATCAGAGATATTAAATAAGCTCCCGAGTCCTTATCCCCTATAAAACCATCGTTTGTAATAAAATGAATATTGTTTAAATAAAAAGCCTTACCAACCGGGTTTAAAGGAATATCTAACGGCGGAGCCACTTTAACAGTTCTGGCAGGGAGTAAAATACTGCCTAAATCATCTGCTATAATTTTTTCGCCTGCAACAAAATCCCAGGTATACCTGTCAACTTTGCAGAAATCACTATAAGGTGCTTCAATTCTTAGTTTTTGAACAATTACGGCATCATTATCTACGGCGAGCGCGATATTGCCATCCTTTAATTTGGCAGTAACGAGCTCATTTAATTTGATTTTTTTGCCTAAATATTGTAAAAACTTAACCTGATCGTAAAATCCAGCAGTAGCATACTTTTTACCAACATCTTCTGGTCGAAAATCACCGGAATATATATGGCTGTATTTTATATTTTTAAGAGCAAACCCTGTTACGAATCCAGTCTTATTTTGAAATTGAACTTCAGACAAGTCTGTTATCCTCCTGACTTTATAATCAATAAAAACTGCTACATCTGCCATATTACAAGGAAATTTCGAGGTCTAAAAACAGTGAAGTGATGGGCGTATCTTTTATAAAATCCGAATAATCTTTTGAAAAGTAATACCGATTATCTAATGAATAGACAAAGCCCCCTGGCTCATTTAAGACTAATCTCAATTCTCCAACACCGGTTTCACCAACTATTCCCACGTTATATTTTCGATATTGAATACTTTCTGACGATATTAATGAGCTACCATCTTCGAATAAATCGATCAAGAACAATCTCGGATTTATTAATTCGTTCGTTTTGATTAAATCTTTTAAAAGATCATTTTCGTTCTTTGTCAACCCTAAAATTACTTTAGTAGGAATTGTACCATCCGTTGACGAAAGTTTTAGTCCTGTTACAGTTTGAGTGCTATCTGTGAAAGTTTTTATATAATAATAAAATGGAGGAGGCAATTGATAGGCTTTATTATCAGCTACTGTTCCTGAAACCGAAGGAGATGACTTTGAGTCAGCCGTTACCGTTCCAGAAATTGTTACTACATTGTTTAACACATCAACTGATTCTGAAATATAGCTGACCCTATTTAGCGTTTGCGTAGCCTCGTCACCCGTATTTATTTCATCGCTCACTACCGTTGTCTGAACTGCAGAAACTCCATATTGAATATTACCATAATAATGGTTAATGAGCTTTAATTTTTGGAGTGTTATTGAGCTATTGGAAGTATCATCACCAGCTTTTAATAAAGGTGTAGCATTGATCCCATCAAATACATCATCGAAAAAGTTTGGCTGTGCCAATACGTCCACTGTTTCTCCCTGATCATTAGTTACCTGCCCTGCAACGTATTTGTACGTCATCCCCTGATAAATCAGAATATTAAAACAGGCAATATTCAATTTATTATTATCGGCACCCGTTGCCGGGTTGGATAGTGCAATAACCTTTGTTAAGGCTATGGGACTACCCTCGGCATCTACGGGGAGTTTTAAGTCATCCGGCCCGCAAAAATTATTGCCCTGCGCGTTATCTACCTGGGCTACCTGCCCGTAAAACATTGTATTAGGATTATTATCCGTAACAAATTGCAGAAATATGGTATTTAGTTCGCCCGCATGGTTTTGCAGGCCTTCATCCAGCAACAACGGCCAACCTTGACTACCATAGATCACCGGGGTAAGCGAATTCGCCATATTTCCTGTTTTCAAGGACTCAGCCCCGTTTTCTTCAATCAGGTAATTTCCATAGAAATTATAAGAGCGTGTCCGGTCGCTTTGGATATACAGGTAGATCCGGTTTTTTGTGGCGAAACGATCAATAACAGAAGTATAGATATCCTGTCCTTTTTTAACCGATGAGGCCCCTGCCTGATAAACTGTTACGCTACCGGTATCAATGCAATGAAAACCGAAGTAAGCAGCCACATCTAAAAACTGGGTTATCTGCTCTCGTTTAACTTTCGAGGCGAAACTATCCGCCTGCGCATCAATCATAATCATAGACTCTGCCAGGCGTGCATAAGCCAGATCAAACACAAAATCTCCATTTGGTTCCGGCAGGGAGTAATCACCATAATTCAACACTATATCTATTCCACAGTTACCTTCCGCAAATCTGCCCAGAGATGAAGCCATTTTAATTAATGGTAATTCAAACGCTCCCGCACTGTCTTCCTCAAATTCACCGTTATTCTCCACAATAACAGCTTCCTTAAAGAAAAAGCTATCAAGAGAGAGGTTGTCTGTTTGATGGTCCGGATCAAAACCAATGTATTTGGCCAGGAATTCGGGAACCCCACCCTCAGCACCCTGGTAAAATGCCGTGAAGGCAGCATTGATCTTAGCAATAAAATCAGATGAAGATTCTGTAGGCGGAAGCACATTGTCACCTGTAAAAAAATCACCTTTCTTAAGCCCCCGGTAAATGAAATATTTGATATTCAAACCAGCGATAGGCTGTTGATATGGCCGTAGTATCAGGTTTACCCTGTTGGTGTCACCAGCCTGCGGCTGAATCAGCACAATACCGCTGCAAATCGCGTACGCCATAGTATCGCCACTTGCCGTAAACTTGCTGGTTAAACGGAAAGCCTGATCGCTAACCGGCCCAAAGGCCTGCTCTGCTACCTGGCTGATCGCGGCCGGATCAGTAAAAAAACAAGATGTTGGAGAAAATCTGGATATATAACTGTTGTTTGGCATAATTTCGATTAATCCTTGATAACAATCTCAAAAACTTTCTTTATCTAACAGTAACAAATTGATGGTACCCCATCCCCGCTATCTTTCACTCTATATTTTCATTTTCAAGCACTGATTTATGTTTGATCGCTATTGCTCTTTTTTAATTTTTTAAAATCATAGTTCCGCGAAGTCATTAGTAATCTACCCGATAAACAGCTTACCAAATTCATTTTCTACTTTTTGAGTTCGGATATGGCTCCATAGAGACATCAGCAAGAATGTTGCAACAATGCTTTTCAAGGAGATTTAGAGTTTTATAAATAGTTATAATTGATTCAAAAATTTTCAGCCGAGCTGAATAATGGCTGTTTGCGTGTTTTTATTATATTTTAAGGATCCCACCTTAAAGGCAGTTCCCGGGTTATGATCATGATTGGAAACCATAGTTGTTAGATCAAAAGAGTTAGAACTCACAGGCGTCCCACCGGTATTGACAAATTCTGTACCGTCCAGGCTCATACTTCCCCCAAGATAAGTCTTTAGTGATAGCGTAAAGTTCCCAGTCTGCGGCTGACCGTACCAAACTGCGTACAAACCAATTTCCACAATAGCAGGTGATGCGGGATAAGCAGCGAGAAAACTCCTGATCCCAATCAGTACTCCCTCTGCTGTTGTATTAAACGTTTGACTATCCAGTCCCCACCATAAATAAGCATCCGAGGCCGGAACCGTGTTTGGCGGCACCGTGGCGTTCGCGTTACCGTAACCTACATATATATTATCCACCGGTGTCCCATTATTTTCATAGCCCACCAAAATATCCAGATCGGTTCCATCCGTGGTATTCCAGTTGTAACTTACCGCCATAAAATCAAAATTATCGATGCCGGCTGTATCCGGTGTCTTGTAGGTTACCGTTCGCGTGGCCACATGGTAAGTTAATTCAATGATGCTCGGCAACACTGCTTCCGAATGGTCACCGTTGGCACCTCCTGCCACCTTGCTGGTAAAATTCTGGATAGGCGCTGTACTAACGCCGCCAGTTGAAGATGGTATATAAGAACCTGAGCTCCCGTTCAGCACCATGACTGCTCCGTAACTTTTAGTTCCGAAAGCGCCTGTTATTGGTGCCGCAGCAGCCGACCTCCCGCGAATATCCATAACGAATTCGGTGACTGCCGGATAGTCCGCAACGAGTTTTTCCAGATTAAACTCCAGGCGCCAGTTCAATACCGGCTGCGCAATCAGGTCAGAAGCTAAGATATAGGCATTTGCCGCAGCAGTTAAAGGCACAATGTTATTGCCACTATATGCCGCCATATGAGCTACAGAGACTTCAGAATTGGCAATCAAACCAATAACATCCAATGAGGTATCCGAGAACAAGTCAACCGTGAGCACACCGGCAGGTAGCGGAGTTTGTGTGGTATCATTGACAATAATTTGTTTAGACAAATCAGTATCGCCTGCTTTGGAAGCCGTGATAGTGACACTCCGGGTATCTCCCGCGTTATAATTCGGCTCAGCATAGTATACGTTGCCACTGAATACCCCTTCAGTAGCTGAAAACGTATACCCTGCGGTAATATTCTGCGTAGTACCGTCTGACATTGTAGCGATCACCTGATAAGTTGCGGTTGCACCTTCATCCACCGAAGATGGGCCGGAAATTGTACGTGAGACGATCACAATAGGTGAAGTATCTTCGATAGTGATCTGCCGGAACACATCCGGAGCCCCTTTTCGCTTTGCGGTGATGGTAGTCTGGCGAGTATCCTGGGGCGTATCATTCTTTGAGACCGTAAAGTGGTTGCCAGAGAATGTTCCATCGGGGCAGGAAAAGCTATAATCGGCTGTGAGGTCACGGCTGCTACCGTCTGAAAACGTTGCGATCAGTGAATAGTCCGCGCTCTCACCTTCAGCTACAGAATCGGGTCCGATAATAACGGCAGCTACCGGCACAGAACAAGTAACTATGAACAGCGATTTCGTCCCAGACCACCCTTCCGCGGTAAGTATTCTGCCACTGAGCGCGTAACTCCCGCAGGCAAACGTACCTGACAATTCAGGTGTTCGCACATCTGCGATAAGTTCATCATCGATATACCATTCATAAGCGAGCACCGAAGCCTGATCGGCCGCACTATCAAAACTAAATTGAAAATCAGCCTGTTGTCCGGTTATTATCCGTTCACCTTGAATACTAAAGGGCGGACCTGTCAAACTACTCGTATTAACCATATTCATTATTCGTTTTTCGGCGGCAGGAAATACCTGCTTCCCGATTATATGCTAATAATCACAATCCAAAGACAAGCACTCAACGATGATTTTTCATCTGCTTTCAACCTGTTAACAATAGCCAATCCACGAAATTCTATCAGCTTCCGGCATCATCTATTTCAGGAGAAAAAAAACTATCAATAATTAGTATGGAATACTATTTTTCATAAAAAAATGGTTTAGCCAAAATATTCAGGAGCTTATGAGTCAACGTAACATCCCTTTAAGCAGCTTTTTTTAATTGCGTGATTTAAGTTTAGGTTAAATTCAATTTACATTACAGATAAAAAAAATACAACTTTATATATCTGCAAGAAAATTTATTAGCAAAGCATGTTTTAACTACATCCTCCTAAGGTAAAGATAGACAAGTAATATTAAAATCAAATGTTTTAATTAAAATACTTATGAACATATATTGAAATTAAAATCTTTGGTACTATCACGGGCATCAATGAAGATAATCCAGACCTTTCTTTACTCGATCGCTTCTTAAAATCGCTCATACTAAACCAGCATAGCGAAATGTATCTCTGCATTTGAAACAGCGCATCTATCGAAATAATTAATTAAGCTGTTTCTAAGAGAGATCGTTCAAAGCCCAATACTTTTCATTCTGCTAAGCCATTTTGCAATAAAAAAAGGCTGTACTATAATTTATAATACAACCTCTTCTTTGTGGATTTTAAACATAGTACCTGCTGCTATATCAGCGGAAGTTTAATCTATATCATAGGTAAGCACCCTATCTCCTATTCCCCTTTCAAACTTTTCACCGGGTTTGTTAACGCGGCTTTGATTGCCTGGTAACTTACCGTCAAAACAGATATCAGCAAGGTTAATGCGGCGGCAATTACAAATACCCATATATTGATACTGATCCGGTAGCTATATCCTTTTAACCACTGGAACATTAAATACCATGCAATTGGGGCAGCTATGCAAAATGAGATTGCAACCAACTTCAGAAAATCGCACGAAAGTAGTGTGGTTACGCTGGCTACTGAGGCGCCAAGTACCTTTCGAATACCTATTTCTTTGATCCTGTTTTGTGCCATATAGGCGGCAAGGCCAAATAACCCGAGACATGAAATAACAATTGTTAAGCCGGCAAACAAGCTGGCCAGGGTACCAATCCTTTGTTCGTCGCCAAATTTTTTAGAATATTCCTGATCAACAAAAGTATACTCGTATGGATAATCGGGGTTATACTTTTTGAAAATGGCCTCGGCCCGGCGAAGGTTCTCTTTAGTTGAGTTGGCGTTATTAAGTTTATAGTGGATAATATTAAACCATGAACTCGGCCCTTGTATCAGCATATGTTGTACAGGTTCGTAAGGCGAACTGATGATAAAATCTTTAATAACGCCGACAATATGCCAGGCTTTGGCGTCTTTGCCTTCACCCTGGGTAATTACTTTGCCTACAGGATCTTTAAGGTTCATGATCTTAACGGAGGCTTCGTTAACAAGCATAGCAGTCGAATCTGTAGGATAATTAATTGGATCAATATCCCTGCCGGCTACCAGCTTGAGCCCCATGGTTTTTACCAGGCTGCCATCCGAACTGTAGATGATAAAATCTACCTTATTGTGAGGCGTTGAGCCGGGCCAGTTAAAGCCCCAGCTATCGCTGTAACGCTGTGTTATGGGCGAGTTTGTTTTAGATACAGATGCTGCTGCACCACTTGAAAGCAATTCATTTTTGATAGATTGATAATGTTTATCAATATCGCCAGACATGAAACTGAAAACCAGGTTATCTTTTTTATACCCGGTATCCCTATCTTGAGCGTACTGTAACTGCTGGCGGATAACTATTGTACAAATAATCAGCACTACCGCGAAAGTAAACTGAATAACTACCAGTAATTTACGTGGCGTAACAAGTGCGTTTGCTGCCTTAAATGTACCTTTCAATACAGCCACTGGTCTGAAAGATGACAGGTACAAGGCCGGATAGCTACCCGAAATAATACCTGTAACCAGAATAAAGCCAAGCGCTATGAGCCAAAAATATGGATTACCATAAGGCACATACAATTGCTTTTGAGTGAGCTGATTGAAGCCCGACATGCTGATTTGTACAATGATAACTGCAAAAACACCCGCTATAGCGGCTATCAAAACAGACTCGCCTAAAAACTGCCAGATCAATGATCCCCTTAATGCGCCAACTGTTTTACGAATCCCCACTTCACGCGCACGCGACTCGCTCCGGGCGGTACTTAAATTCATGAAGTTGATACAAGCAATGACGAGAATGAGCACCGCAATGAGCGAAAACACCCTTACCCGTTCAATTTTCCCGCCAACTATCTTACCATCTTCAAAATGCGAATACAAATGCCATTTAGTTGCCGGGTGCAAAAACTGCTGAATATCTTTGGTATCCGAATGGTTTTTAGTGAAATTTTCAACGGCTGCGTCGGCGTTGGCTTCTGTTACCCCACGTTTTAACAGCACAAACGTTTGAATAGAATTATTGCCCCAATATTCATCATCCTGACCAATCTTTTTCAGGTACGACCATGGTAGCAGGTATTCAAAATCAAAGCGGGTATTATTTGGCAGATCTTTCATCACGCCGGTTACTTTGAAATAGGCATTGCTATCTATTTTGACCGTTTTGCCTATCGCGTTTCCATCTCCGAAAAGCTTTTTAGAAAATTTCTCGGTGATGACGATGTTATGCAACTCGTTCAACGCGGTCTTGGGATCTCCACTAATCAGCGGGAAACTGAACATAGAAAGGAAGTCCCCGTCGGTAAAGTCGCCGCTTGCTGTAAGCCGCTTATCGCCAATAGTAAACAGGAAATTGGTATTGGTAACCCGGGCAACTTTTTCCATTTGGGGTAATTCCTGTTTCATTACCCTGCCCATAATTTTAGGGGTGGTTTCCCAGCTCCATAATTTCCCGTCAAATTTTGATTGATTGTAAACCGAGTAAAGCCTGTCCCTTTTTTCGTGAAACTGGTCAAAGCTCAGTTCATTCTGGATCCACAACAAAATGAGCGCTGCACTGGCCATGCCAATGGTTAAACCAAGGATATTAATCAGGGAAAATGTTTTTTGACGCAAAAGGTTACGCCAGGTTATTTTTAAGTAATTTTTGAGCATATGTTCAGGCTTTGATAATTATAAGACGCAAGTACCTTTTATTTAGTTGCAGCACTTTTTTATTTTTTCATTCAGAAGGAAAACTAAAAGAACGCAAAAAAGTAAAGCCTCCGATTAACGGAGGCTTTACAATATACTAACTTCCGCAAACCAATGTTACAAATTGGACTGGTTTTGCCTTGAACCTGCCTTATAATAAAGTTCGGCAAGTGTTTTTTGATAGCCAGCTATCAGGTTTTCGCGTTTTATTTTCATGTCTATCAGTTTACTTTCACGGCTATTGATCAAAAACAGGGTGCTTTCGCCCAGGTCAAACTTTTGCAATTCACCCGAGAGCAATGTCTGTTGGTTATTGATGCTTTGTACCTGGATACCCAACTGCGATTTATAGGCGTTTAAGCTGTTGTACGAGGCCATAATATTATTACCTATCTCCCTGCCCGATTGCTGCAGATCGTAATTTACCTGTTGCTGCTTGATCTTCACCTCCCGGAGTTTACCACGTTCGGCCCGCAAAAATAAGGGGAAAGCAAACTCAAGGCCAATCTTGTAATTGTTCCACTTAAAATCATAATAGTCGGGCACGTACGAGTTAAAATCCCGGCGTGAGGAAACCAAAGCACCAGTGATATTAATCTTGGGTTTCATAGCCTCAACCCGGTAACGCCTCTCAATATCCAGTTGGCTCCCCTTTGACCGCAATTTAATTAACTCGGGGTGTTGCTGCCTGGCCTGGCCCAACAAGGTATCAAGCGCCATGTTTCCGGGCAGGGTAATGCGTTCGTTAACTGTTTGCGGTTCGGCATGTTTTGGTAATTCGAGCGGCTGGCCCTCCTCATTCCATAAATGATTGGATAATACCAGCAGGGCGTTTTGCATTTCTATGGTACTTTTTTCCAACTGCAATAGTCTATCCTGCACTATAATGGCCGCCTCTACCGAATCGATAGCCGGTTTATCACCCATCAGGGTTTGCCTGCTTACAGCTTTAAACCTTTTATTGGCAAGATCAACGCCCTCTTTTACCAGCATGTATTCGCGATAAGTATAATACCAGTTCCAGTAATCTTTAGCAGCGGCGTACCAAATGGTGTTTATTTGTTTAACCTGATCAGCTTCGGCATAGCTTACCATAGCTTTGGCTTGCCAGAGGGTACTGCGCCGGGCATCAATCAGTAAACCCTGCCCCAGCGGAATGCTTAACCCTATCGCAGAAAGGCCATTTGTCCCCGTACGTGTTTCGGGGGCAGTGTAAGCCCCAATATTACGCTCATAACCAACTTTAAGATCTGCACCGGCAACATATAGCGGCACCTTTAACTCGCCACCCCAGTTGTTATAGTATTCTGTTCCTCCAAATATTTTACGGGCAAAAGATGCCTTAAGCGCCGGATCAAAATAGCCTAATGATTGCAACACATTTGCTTTAGCCGCCTCGCTTAGCAAGGCGGCCTGTTTTACTATAGGGTGATTTCTAAAAACAATCTCTTCCAGATCGGCAAGCGCAAACACGCCGTTATTACCGGCTGTTTGCGCCGAAGCACCGGTTATGTACAACATCAGTACACAGAACAGGGCAGTCAAATATCTTTTTAATTTAATATTCATTGTTATCCTTTCTTACCATCAATTTCTTTATCAGAAGGCTCTTTTTCCAGACTCGGTGGGAAACCGTTTAGTTGACGCCAGATTTCATACCAAAGTGGCACCGAACGTAAAATAATACGACCATAAACACCTGAACCCTGGCGCAACTGTGCTGGCCACGGCTCATCATTAGCCGGCAACGATTTGTCTTGCCTTATCAGCAAGCGATACTTACCACCTTTGCTGCTCACACGGTCTATAGCCCATACTTTGCCTGCGAATGTACCCACAGCTACCGATGGCCAACCCGAAAACTGTACCGATGGCCAGCCTTCAAACTGTAACCTTACATCGCTGGTGTCAAGTATCAGCGGCACGTCCATCGCATTTACATACAGCTCGGCGGCAACTAATGGATTTTTGGGTTGTAGCGTAGCTATTGATTCGCCTTCTTTAATATTTTCACCAATACCGGCTTTCAATGTTTTCACCACAAAACCATCCTGAGGTGCACGCACTACATACAAACCACGCCGTACAGTTATGTTCGAAATATCGTTACGCAGCTTAGCTATCTCACCGCGCGCACTCGCCCTACTGGAAATGGCCGAACTCATATCTGATTGAGCCTTAGCAAGCGATTCCTGGTATTTAGCCTTGATATTATCCAGATCGATCCGGGCATTAAGTAAAGCCTGCTTTGAGTTGCTTAGCTTGTTTTGCTGGCCTATCACTTTCGCATTATCTTCCTGTAACTTCAGCCTCCTGGTTTCGATATCTGTGAGCGAGAACAGGCCGTTTTTATACCCGGATTCGTATCGGTTTAACCTGACCCTCGTGGTTTCGTAATAATTTTGAACCGCCACGAGGTCGGCACTATCTATCTTCACATAATTTAAAGATTGCTGCACTTTGTTTTCGGCTGCAGATAACTGGAAACGGAGACCGCTGGTCATCGCCTTGATCTGTGCGTTTGTAGCATCCATTTTTTGCGAGGCTGCAACTTCACTATCTTTTTTTGCCTCGAGTTGTTCATCCAACCGCTGCGGCAATTCGGGGTCGAAGTATGACTGACTGGTTTCGGATATCACCAATATTGTATCCCCTTTTTTTACCTCCTGTCCCTCCCGCGCGGCCCAGCACTCAATTCGGCCGCCAATTTGGTTCTGAACCGTTTGCGGACGGTCTTCTGGCCGTAAAGCTGTCACAGTACCCTTACCGGGAATGGTTTGTCGCCAGGGCAGCATCAGTATCACTATGAAAAGAACAAGAAATATGACAATGATACGCCCCAAGGTACGCGAGCCGTTTACATTTATGAGTGCATCGGTTGATTGCACTGCCAAATCTTCCATATGTTTGTTGTGCAGACCATTGTTTGATAATTTAGCCATGTTATTTTGCTCCCTCCAATTCAAGATCAGTTACTACGGCCAGCTTTTCGCTGCCGGTAACCATATCAAAAACAGTATTCATGTTGGTTAATAATTTTTCTACGGCGTAGCTGATCTGTACCACAATCACTTCGGCCGCTACAAACTGACCGAAAGTCATTTCGCGCTCAACTACAAAAAATGACCCTAGCAGCAACAGGCCGCCCATTAATACGGTGCGTAAGGCCACCGAACCCACAAACATCTTTTTCAGGATGCCGAAATGATCATTGCGTGCGGCAAGATATTTGGATGTTATCTCGTCAGTGGTTTTTACGATATCATCCATTTTTTCCGCGTTTCCACGATATTTGTCCAGATCACCGGCTACCTCTTCCAAATGCGCTACTAACTCGTACTTATGGCCGGATTCATCAATACTTGTTTCCACGCCCTGCCTGTAATATAACAATATGATAACTGCTATAGCTGTTAAGGCCAACAAACCTACCGCCATAAATACCGGGTGATAAAACGAAAGTAAAATAGCACTGAAAAAGATCTGAACAGCTGCGGCAACAATATCAACCAATAACTTGGTTAGGCCTTTCTGTATCGTCAGAATATCAAAAAAGCGGTTAACCAGTTCCGGGGGATGTTCGCCTTGCAATTCTTCTTTTTTAATACGGGGAAGACGATAAGCAAATTCCATCGAGGCTTTAGTGAAGATCTTTTGCTCCAGGAATTCAACAAGCGTAAGCTGGCCTATTAAAAGTGAGCCGCCGATAACAACACCTATCAGCACAACGGCTATCAGTATATAGGTTGAGCTGTACATGGCACCATTGGAGAGCAGGTTAAAAACAGCGGTAGTGCCCAATGGCAGTGTTAAACCAATCAGGCCAATTAATATGGCGTAAATAAAAATGTAATTAATGGTAGTACGTTCGTAATGCAGCATACGCACCAGTCGTTGCCAGGGTGTAGCAGCATTTACATGCTTCTTTTTTTTCATCATATAGGGTAAAAACTAATGTTTAAAAGTTTGACAGATCAGCTTACAGGCATTATCTTATTTATTCAGGGCAGATCAGATTGGAGTGAAAAGGTCATAAACTGGCCGTGCTACTAAGAAAGCCTAAGCCCATAGCAGATCAACCCTGATAAACGGGTGCCTTGTAAGCGCATAATAAATGGAGTTAGGCCAAAAAGAGATCGGGAGGCGGGGTAAGAATCTCTCTAAAGTGTTCCGTAAATAATTTAAAACTGTAAAAATGCACGGGTCCCGACAGAGAGATCACCCAAATAACAGCTTTAAAGGAAATGGCATTATCAAAACAGGAATAAAGTTTTTTCCCATTTTTTTCAAAGCTTTTCTCGGCAAAATCGTGGTTTTCATCCCCAGCACTTTTTTCGTTTTCGGCAGGATTATCTGCAGATAGTGATTTGTTATGAGAAGTGTAACAATGAACAAAAACATCGCACGATTTTATGGCGAACATTGCTATGAGCAAAATCCCCAAAATTCCTTTTACAAATGATTGCCTAAAAAACAATACTAAATCCACTGTTGCAAATATAACAACTCATAACACTAAGCACACTAAAAAACCATCAAAAAAACCTCAAAAAACATAAAAAAACCATTTTTTAACAACCAAACTACAATCAAATTAATACACGATTAAAAGAAAATTAGAAAACAATTAGAAGGCAATTACAGCTACATTTTTGACCGGAATGATTTATCATTTTAAACAACTTACACATCAGCTAATGCAGAACTAACATATGCAGACTACTGCCACAGAGTAAACAAAGTAATTTTTAGCCGGGAAAGTTGCAATAAGAACCACGAGGCACACGCCGCGCTCGAAAGATGTCATTACAGCAATGCAAACCGATTAGGGCATAGAATTAAAAGATTTAATGATACATGGGGGAATCACATCCAATAAATTTGTGCTTGCCTTCCTCGCAGACCTTTTGAACTGTGACTTGATGTGTAGTAATATGCCTGACATCTCTGCCCTTGGTGTAGCCCTGCTTTCCGGTTTAAAAGCTGGCATTTCAAGGTTTTGTATCTTAAAAAACTAATTAATTTTAATGCGGGGTAGTACTCACGATAAGCTTGTTGTTGTTTGGTCGGAAAAGATTCGGGTGTTTGAAACAGACTTTAACGAGTACTGGAGCGAGCTTTACCGCCATGCTTACCGCAAAACCCAGACCAGGGATGTTTCAAAAGATTTGGCTCCGTTGATTAACATAACCCCGGCCAACGTTAACCCCGATTTTGCATCGCTGATTTCCGCCTGTTAATTCGACCATTCGCGGAAAAAAATCGTCATTCTTATTCCCCCCCAAAATATGATTTCCCTGCTATCGGTTAAAATTACTGACGCCGGGACATGTAAATATATTCTTTATGTCAATCAAGATTATCCATTGATTTTCATTAAGATACAAGCGCTTAATTAATAAGTATCTTTCTATTATTTGATGTCTTTTTCTGCTTTTCCCAGGCACTTATTTTCATACCAGTTAATAAATGATTTGCATGTTAATATTTAATTGCTTTACCTTTATGCCAACTTTAGGGGTGTCCTGACGGACTGAGATAATACCCTTTGAACCTGATCCGGGTAATGCTGGCGAAGGGAAAAGTGACGACAATGCTATTCGTGTTGTTTTTCTTTCCTTGTACGGGTACATTCCTATTGTTGAAATTTTTATGCAACGTAATGGAAGTAACCGTTAATCAACAACATCTTATTGTGCCTGATAACTGCAACGTGCAGGCTTTGCTCGCTGATGTTTTGCAGCACCCGCATCAGGGGCTTGCCATTGCTATCAACGAAGCTATTGTTCCCAAAACTCAATGGGAAAACTGTATGCTCAGCGCGGGAGATAAGATCATCATTATTAAAGCCACCCAGGGAGGATAAACAACAAATAGCCTTTATGAAAACAGAAAGAACACCTACAGCACAAGCAATCACCCAAACACCTTTTCCGGCATCGCGAAAGATATACGTTAAAGGACAATTGCATGATATCAAAGTAGCCATGCGGGAAATAAGTCTGAGCGACACCAAATTACATGGTCGTTTTGGCGAAAGCGAGCCCAATGCCCCGGTAACAGTTTATGATACCAGCGGTCCTTATACCGACCCTAACCAACAAATCGACGTCAAAAAAGGGTTGCCCCGACTGCGCGAAGAATGGATCACTTCTCGTGGCGATGTTGACCAGTTGGACGGTATATCGTCGGCATATGGCCGCGAGCGTTTAAACGATGCGGGGTTGGACCATTTGCGTTTTGCTTACCACGGCAAACCATTGCGTGCCAAAGCGGGTATGAATGTATCGCAATTACATTACGCAAAAAAGGGCATTATCACTCCCGAAATGGAATATATCGCCATACGTGAAAACCAGCGTATCGACCTGTTAAAAGAACAACTGAACGGACAATATGATGTAATGAGCCAGCAACACCAAGGCTATAGCTTTGGCGCAAATACGCCCAAAGGCTATATTACTCCCGAGTTTGTAAGGCAAGAGGTTGCCGCTGGCCGTGCAGTTATTCCATCAAATATTAACCATCCGGAAAGCGAGCCGATGATCATCGGGCGTAATTTTTTGGTTAAGATCAATGCCAACATTGGCAACTCGGCGGTTACCTCAAGTATTGAAGAAGAAGTGGAAAAAGCTGTTTGGGCATGCCGCTGGGGTGCAGATACCATTATGGACCTCTCGACCGGCAAAAACATCCACGAAACCCGCGAGTGGATCATCCGCAATACACCTGTGCCTATAGGCACCGTGCCTATTTACCAGGCACTTGAAAAAGTGAATGGCAAAGCCGAAGACCTGACCTGGGAACTGTTCCGGGACACTTTGATAGAACAAGCCGAGCAGGGTGTTGACTACTTCACCATTCATGCGGGCGTTTTACTGCGTTATGTGCCTTTAACCGCAAAACGTATTACCGGTATTGTATCGCGCGGAGGCTCGATCATGGCTAAATGGTGCCTGGCACATCATAAAGAAAACTTCCTTTACACGCATTTTGAAGACATATGTGAGATCATGAAAGCTTATGATGTTGCTTTCTCCTTAGGTGATGGTTTGCGTCCCGGCTGTATTGCTGATGCCAACGATGCCGCGCAGTTTGGCGAGCTGGAAACCCTGGGCGAGCTGACCAAAATAGCCTGGAAGCACGATGTGCAAACCATTATTGAAGGCCCTGGCCACGTGCCTATGCATCTTATTAAAGAGAACATGGAGAAGCAACTGAAACATTGTTCGGAAGCGCCATTTTACACTTTGGGGCCATTAACAACAGATATCGCTCCGGGTTACGACCATATTACGTCGGCTATCGGAGCTGCCATGATCGGCTGGTTTGGCACCGCTATGTTGTGCTATGTTACTCCTAAAGAGCATTTGGGTTTGCCCAATAAAAAGGATGTTAAGGATGGTGTTATCACCTACAAGATAGCAGCCCATGCGGCCGATTTAGCTAAAGGTCATCCCGGTGCACAGTATCGCGATAATGCCTTAAGCAAAGCAAGGTTCGAGTTCAGGTGGGAGGATCAGTTTAACCTTTCATTAGATCCGGATACGGCTAAAGAGTTTCATGATGAAACCTTGCCTGCCGAGGGCGCCAAGATCGCGCACTTTTGCTCGATGTGCGGACCAAACTTCTGCTCGATGAAAATAACACAGGATGTGCGCGATTTTGCCAAAGAGAACGGTGTTGAAGAAGTTGATGCATTAGCAAAGGGTATGGAACAAAAATCCAAAGAGTTTGCCGAAAAGGGCAGCGAAATATACCTGTAATGGAACTGATCGTGATATCGGCCCCTGATGTGGTTGCGAATGAAGCACCAATCATTAACCGCCTGTTTGGGGCCGGATTACAACGTTTACATCTGCGCAAACCAGGTTGGGATATTGGCCGATGCATCGATCTTATTACACAAATTGATCGGGCATACCATCATGCTATTGTTTGTCATCAGCACCATCAGCTGGTCAAAATTTTTGGAATGGAGTATCTGCATTATACCGAAAATGACCGCATCAAAAGCGATCAATCGAAATTAAGCTCGCTGGTTAACGACGGCTACCGGTTGAGCACCTCGATACATGATATTGGCGCGATTCCCGGATTACTACGCTTTGAATATGCTTTTTTAAGCCCTGTATTTAGCAGTATATCCAAGCCTGGTTATCGAAGCATTTTGCCTGCAGATTTTTGTCTGGATAAAAGTATCCCCTCGCCAAAAGTTTTCGCCCTTGGTGGCGTAAATGAGTCCAATCTCGAACAGATAAAAGAAATGAATTTCGACGGAGCAGCTGTATTGGGCGCTATCTGGCAAGATCCGGAACAAGCTGTTTCAAATTTTATAAAAATTAAACAAGTAACTGAAGAATTAAATTCATGATCGATAAACTACACTATATCTCTCAACAGCCAAAAAACGGCACGCACCTCGACGCTATCAAAGCGGCTTTGGATGCGGGTTGTAAATGGATACAATTGAGGGTTAAAGATCAGCCCGAAGATATCATTCTGCAATACGCTATCGAGGCCGTTAAGCTTTGCGATGAGTATGGCGCCAAATTAATAGTGAACGACCACCCCGAAATTGCATTAAAGGCGGACGCGCACGGCCTGCACCTTGGTTTGCAGGATATGTCCATACCACAGGCTCGCCAGATTGTCGGTCCGGATATGATTATCGGCGGCACAGCTAATACGTTTGCACATATACAACAGCGCGTAGCTGATGGTGCCGATTATATCGGCCTTGGCCCCTACCGTTTTACAACTACCAAACAAAAGCTGAGCCCTATTTTGGGCTTGCGGGGCTATTGGGATATCATAGCTCAAATGCGTCTTGCAAAAATGAGTATCCCGGTAATCGCTATTGGTGGCATTGTGCCGGCCGATATCCCGCTGATCATGCCAACCGGAATACACGGGGTAGCGTTATCCGGCGCCATCACCCAGGCCACAGATGCCAGGCAAATGGTTTCGGAATTATATCATCATTTAAATCAACCTTCGTTAAACGAAGCTTAAGAGTAACACCTATGTTAACCATCGCTGATAAAACTTTTCAGTCGCGCTTATTTACAGGTACCGGCAAATTTAATTCGCCCTCCATGATGGAGGAGGCTTTGCTGGCCTCAGGCTCTGAACTGGTAACCGTTGCCCTGAAGCGTGTTGATGTAAAGCACAATGACAACGACGATTTGCTGCTCCGCTTAAAATACCCGCATATCAACCTGCTGCCTAATACATCAGGCGTACGTAATGCAAAAGAAGCTGTGTTTGCAGCCCAGCTCGCCCGCGAAGCACTTGAAACCAACTGGATAAAACTGGAGATCCATCCCGATCCCAAATACCTGATGCCCGACCCGATTGAAACCCTAAAGGCTACCGAAGAACTGGCGAAAATGGGTTTTGTGGTGCTACCCTACATCCATGCCGATCCCGTGTTATGTAAAAGACTTGAGGATGCGGGTACCGCGGCTGTGATGCCTTTAGGTTCGCCCATTGGCAGTAATAAGGGACTTAAAACCATCGATTTTTTAGAGATCATCATTAGTCAAAGCAGTGTGCCCGTTATTGTTGATGCGGGCATAGGTGCTCCGTCGGATGCTGCGAAAGCGCTTGAGATAGGTGCAGACGCTGTACTGGTAAATACAGCCATCGCGGTATCAAGTAATCCTGTGCAAATGGCCGAAGCGTTTAAACTGGCCGTTGAAGCCGGTCGTATGGCATTTGAAGCCAAACTGGCGCAACCGGTATCGCATGCAATGGCAAGTAGTCCACTAACTTCATTTTTAGATGAGTAGTTTTAACGACATTTTTGAAACCTGTAACTGGGACGATACCAAGGCCAGCATCTACGCTAAAACCAGCGCTGATGTTGAACGCGCCCTGGCCGCCGATAAAAGAACATTAGAGGATTTTAAGGCGCTGGTATCGCCTGCGGCAGCCCCCTACCTGGAGCAAATGGCACAGATTAGCCAGCGCTTAACCTTAAAACGGTTCGGCAAGGTGCTGCAGATGTATGTACCGCTTTATTTATCCAACGAATGTAGCAACATTTGCACCTATTGCGGCTTTAGCTACGATAATAAGGTGAAACGCAAAACGCTTTCGCCGATGGAAATTATGCAGGAAGTAGCCGTTATCAAGGAGATGGGCTACGAGCACGTTTTATTGGTAACCGGCGAGGACAATGTTAATGTGCATGTAGATTACTTTAAAAAAGTGCTCGAATTGATCAGGCCGCATTTTGCGCATATTTCGATGGAGGTGCAGCCTATGGACCTTGAAGATTACCAGCAACTTACACCCTACGGCCTTAACACCGTGTTGGTATACCAGGAAACATATCATAAGGAAGATTATAAAAAGCATCATCCCAAAGGCAAAAAATCAAATTTTAAATACCGCGTTGAAACGCCCGACAGGTTGGGTCAGGCCGGAATTCATAAAATGGGGCTGGGCGTGTTAATAGGCCTGGAAGACTGGCGTACCGATTGTTTTTTTACGGCGATGCACCTTAACTATCTTGAAAAAAAATACTGGCAAACTAAATATAGTCTTTCGTTTCCACGATTGAGGCCCTTTAGCGGCGGTCTTGAACCAAAGGTAGAAATGAATGACCGGGAACTGGTGCAGCTGATTTGTGCTTACCGTTTGTTTAACGAAGAGGTTGAACTTTCGATATCCACGCGCGAATCCGCCAACTTTCGCAATAATATCATCAGGCTGGGCATTACTTCTATAAGTGCCGGTTCGAAAACCAATCCGGGTGGGTACGCGGTAGAACCCGAATCATTGGAACAATTCGAAATCTCAGACGAACGCAGTCCCGCCGAAATTGCGAAGATAATTGCCCAACAGGGCTATGAAGCGGTTTGGAAAGATTGGGATAGCTGTTTAACCTAAGGATATGTTGGAGCGCGAAGAACTGAAACGATATAACCGACAAATGATATTGCCGGAACTGGGTTTGCATGGGCAGGAAAAATTAAAAGCTGCACGTGTGTTGATGATAGGTGCCGGCGGCTTAGGTTGCCCGGTTTTGCAGTACCTGGCAGCGGCAGGTGCAGGCACCATTGGTATTGTGGACGATGACGTGGTTGACATCAGCAACCTGCACAGGCAAATATTATATTCCGCTGCTGATATTGGCCAGCAAAAGGCTTTGATAGCCAAGCAAAAACTAAACCAGCTTAACCCTTTTATAGAGCTGATAACTTATACCGAAAGGGTTACCGCTGCCAATGCGCAGCAATTGATAAGCAATTTTGATGTAGTAATAGATGGCTCTGATAACTTTACTACTCGCTACCTGGTAAACGATACCTGCGCAGTGCTCGGCAAACCGTTGGTATTTGGCTCGATATTTAAATTTGAAGGACAGGTATCGGTATTTAATCATCTGGGCGGCCCCAACTATCGTGACATATTTCCCGAAGCGCCACCGGAAAATGAAGTACCCAACTGTGCCGAAATTGGCGTTATTGGTGTGCTACCCGGTATAATAGGTACTTATATGGCCAACGAAGCTATTAAGTTGATATGCAGCATCGGTGAGCTGTTATCTGGTAAATTACTAACCCTGAATGCGCTTGATAATAGCATCTGTATTTTCAAAATAGCTACTGCAGCACTACAACTTCCGGTCAACGCAACCCTGCCGATTGAAAGAAATAAAGATATAAAACAGGTCGATGCCAACACCGTTAAACAATGGTTGACCGAAACACCCGACGAAATTTACCTCGTAGATGTGCGTGAAGATTATGAATTTGACGATGAAAATATAGGCGGAGTAAATATTCCGCTTTATGAGTTGAAAGAACAAGCTAATGCTCTTCCAACCGGTAAAAAACTGGTGTTCATCTGCCAGACCGGGCAACGCAGCAAAATTGCCGCCCAGCAAACCCGATCCTCTTTGGGAAGAGAGGCTTTCAGTCTGAAAGGTGGAATTAGTGCATTTAATTTTTAGAACACGATTATGCAGTATTATCAATATTGTTCGGTATTGACCATTGCCGGCTCAGACAGCGGCGGCGGCGCAGGCATTCAGGCCGATCTGAAGACATTTGCCGCACTGGGATGCTATGGCACCTCTGCTATTACTGCTATTACCGCGCAAAATACGTTGGGGGTAACTGATATTCATGTTGTCCCACCTGCAATGGTGCAAAATCAGATCAGCGCGGTAATGAGTGATATCCGGCCTTCAGCAGTGAAGATCGGCATGCTGCCAAATACAGAAACTGTGCTGGCGGTAGCCAATACTTTAAAAAGTTACGAACCAGTACCCATCATCCTCGACCCTGTTATAAGTTCAAGTAGCGGAAAACAACTGGCAGATAACGAAGCGTTGCTTGCCATGAAGGAACTACTTTTCCCGGTGGTCACCCTACTCACGCCAAATCTGAATGAAACGGCCCAGCTAACCGGTAAACATGTTGGCAATGTTGATGATATGATAGATGCAGCAAAAGCATTATTAAACTTAGGAAGCCGGGCTATCCTTGTAAAAGGTGGCCACTTAGACGGGGCTGAACTTTACAATGTATATGCTGATCAGCAAGGTAAAAGAGAAACTTTTGCATACCCTTTTATAAACTCCTTAAATACACATGGAACAGGTTGCACGCTGGCTTCGGCCATCGCGGCTTATATAGCGCGGGGGCAATCAATAACAGAAGCTATTGCTTCGGCCGGGGTATACGTTAATATAGCTATCAAAGAAGGCCAGAATATAAAAACCGGCGAGGGCTGTGGGCCACTGAATCACTTCTTTAAGCCTCGTAAGCTGGCGAAACTCAATTTTTGAAGACATATATCGGTACTTACAAGCAGGCGCATCATGGCCTAAATTGTATAATTTATGTCCTTTCAGACAATTTCCAATTTCTCTAAATTTGAACATGGAAGAAGCTAATGGACAACCAGACAAAAAGTTGATCGTTATCGTAGCGATGACCGGTAACATGTTGCTTAATTTTTGTGGCCCTGCCGACGTATTTATTAACGCCGACAGATGCCTCGAAAATTGCGATATTTTGGATGGATATGACGTCAAAGTTGTAGCCCCCACTTCAAATAAAAAATTGGATACAGCTGCCAGAATGAGCATAAATTGCGAACTAAGTGTAGCCGATATTCAAGGTTCCATCGATACGCTGATCATAGCCGGCAATGATTCCAGAGAAGCCAGTCAACCAGGCTTAAACGAGTTTTATGATTGGTTGGCTACCCGAAACGAATATAACACGCGCCGTATAGCTTCAATTTGCGGCGGCGCATTTGTTTTAGCAAAAGCCGGGATATTAAACGGGCGAAAAGCTACCACGCATTGGCAGGCAAGCGAAAGGCTTAGTAAAGCCTACCCGGATATTGAAGTTAATGTCAATCCATTTTTTACCAGAGATGGCCATGTTTATACCTCTGCCGGTGTTTCGTCTGGCATCGACCTATCGTTGGCCCTGGTAGAACAGGATTACAATAAGGATATAGCGATCAGCGTGGCACGTAAATTGGTTTTTTACTTAAGTCGGCCAGGTTTTCAGTCGCAATTTGGTAGCCTGTTGCCTATTTATGAGCGAGAGCACATTGGTCAAAGGACACAGAATTGGATAGCCGGCCATTTGAATGAAAAAATGGAAGTCAACCAGATTGCTGAACAGATGAATATGAGTACCCGTAATTTCACTCGGGTATTTCACCGCGAAACAGGAATGCCCCCTGCTAAATTTGTTGAAAAATTACGGGTTGAGGCTGCGCGGAAATATTTAGAAGATTCTGATACGCCTCTTGAAAGGATTGCGGAGTTATGCGGTCTGGGTGGTTTGGTGTCCATGCGCCGGATTTTCTTGAGGCACTTAAATACAACCCCATCTGATTATCGCAGGGCTTTCCGAACATCACTTCGGGACTCGGGTATTGAAAGCCTGATCGCATCTGAAGCAAGATTAGCTGATATCATATAACTATTCAAAGCAATAATACCGAACACGCTATTTCCATGAAATCAGCGCAACGGATAACTCATGCCTTTACTTTTTAACAACGTAAATTTTAACAATATGAAAATCGCCATTAATGGATTTGGCAGGATCGGCAGAATGACCCTGCGTGCTTTACAGGATAAAACAAATATAGAAGTTGTTGCCATCAACGATCTTACAGATATCGGAACACTCGTACACTTATTGAAATACGATACCGCTCATAGCCGTTTTCCGGGAGAGGTAAGTGCGGATGGAGATTACATTATTGTTGGCGCAAAGCGTATCAAGCTGTTGAGTGAAAAAGATCCGGAAAAATTGCCCTGGAATGAATTAGAGATCGATGCAGTCATTGAATCGACCGGAAGATTTACGGATAAGAAATCAGCAGAATCTCATCTTAAAGCCGGTGCAAAAAAGGTTTTAATCACCGCGCCTGCAACCGGAGGTGTTAAAACCATTGTACATGGAGTAAATAACGATTTAATCGGGAACGATCAGATTTATTCAACCGCCTCTTGTACTACCGGCAGTATAGCGCCTGTATTGCATGTGCTGGACAAAGAATATGGTATTGAATCGGGCTATATGGTTACTGTACATGCCTTCACCGCCGATCAAAACCTGCAGGATGCACCTCATAGAGATCTGCGTCGTGCCCGTGCAGCTGCCTACAACATTATTCCAACAACAACGGGTGCAGCAAAAGCAATTGGAGATGTATTACCAAATCTTAAAGGGAAACTGGATGGCTATTCATACAGGGTTCCGGTAATTGATGGTTCTATTGTCGATCTTTCCATTAACCTGCAAACGGATGTTACAGCAGCAGAGATCAACGCGGTATTAAAGCGCTATGCGGAAAGTTCGCTTAAAGGTATTATGCAATATACCGAAGAGCCGTTTGTATCTTCTGATATCTTAGGCAATCCCCACTCTTCTATTGTCGACGGCACAATGACCAAAGCCATCGGAAAATTAATCAAGGTTGTTGCCTGGTATGATAACGAGGTTGGGATATCCAATCGGATATCTGAATTGATCTCCGAGTTGTAACTGCTGGCTGGTTGATCAAACCATCCACCTATGCAAACCATTCTTAATTCAATAGAAAGCCCGTAACACGAATAGTTACGGACTTTCTAAATATATCACAAAAAAAGCGCCTTAAAATGGTAAAAATGTAAACATCCATTTCACCGGGTTATTGCTATCCTTCGCGGTGAAACCTCCAACCGGCAGTTTTATCAGCACGGTATTCCATCCCTTTTTTAAATTGATCTTTACCGGATCCCGGTATTCATAGTCTTCATCTATCAATGGTGATTCGAGATTTCCTTTCCTGCCTGCAAATTTCAAATCAGGTGCTTTTACAAGGTTTCCATTTACCCATACGGCACTTCCCCTGCCATCCCATGTACCAGGATCAGCAGTATCTGTGGCATATGAGCGTGAAAGATTATTAAAGCCTATCCAGCAATTTTTATAACCATCGGTATCGCTCCAGATTTTTGTAAAGGCATACCATGTGGTATTTTCCTTAGGATTAGTAATCAAGCCATTCACCAAGGGGTACCACCAATGCCTTAATATTAATGTGCCGCCCACCGCGGTAAATGAAACACTATCCTTCACCAGGGAATCCAATTCTGGTTTAAACCTTGCCTCCTGGTTACCGCCATTGCTATAAGGGCCATAAAATTTCCACACTAAATTTTGCTGTTTCCGATACGGAAAAGGTAGTGTTTTAAAGTGTTGCTGCTTTTGATCAAGCAGCCGGTTTTCAAATGCTTTAAAATTATCAAAAGCTGATGTATCTCCCGACGGAATAGCCGCCGTCCAGCCTGGTCGCCCTCCGCCCTGCCATGATCTTTCGGCAAAGGTTAGTATAGCCGGATATACCGGGTTCATGGTTAGCAGGTCTTCCTGCCGGTTTACGGCCCTATCGTTCCATAAACAAATTTCGCCACCTAAAACACTATCATTGCCTGTAGGCACATCGCCAATCATGCGGTAAAAAAGCGTTGTCACACTTTCCAGCGGATCCATGTGGTTGAGGTACATATGCCGCGAGTCGATATATTTTATTTTTTTGTTTACCGTACCTTCCTTCATCCACAATTGCCGGATGGTGTTTGCAGATACATTACCGCCCGGGCTCCATCCTATGGCTTTAACACCATATTGTTCAACCGTGCGGCAGATCTCCGGTAAAAAGGCTGCATTGCTAATCTTTACCTCATCACCGCCGATATGCAGGTAAGCAGGCCTATAGGTTTCACATACTTCCCGGATGATATCTTTCAATATCCGCATGGCGCTATCGCTTTGCATGTCGACATGAAAAGCCAGCTTAAATGCTCCGCTGTGTCCGGGCATGTCAATTTCAGGCACAAATTCTATATGCCGCTCCCGGCAAAAGCGTTGTAATTCTTTTATATCATCAACACTATAAAATTGCCCCTTATCCCTGAGCATATTTTCTGGCTTAGTCAACTCCGGATATTGTTTTATGGCCAGGCGCCAGGCTATGTCTTCCGTTACGTGAAAGTGAAACACATTCAGTTTGTACAAAGCCATTATATCAATCTGTTGCTTCAATTGCTCAACCGATTGATAATTACGACCAACATCAACCATATAACCCCGCCATGAAAATGCAGGCCAGTCGGTTATATCACAGGCATCCAGCATTACATTATCTCTTAGTAACTGACGTAACGTTTGGATGCCGTTAAAAATACCGTGAGCTGTGTTGGCCGTTATCGTTACATGGTTTTCGGAAACCTGTAAGCGATAAGCTTCCTCCGCGTGTTGGGGCACCTTAATTTTAGTGAGCTTTAATTCGATGTAAGGTTTATGAGCAGAGGAATCATGGTCGATTGAATATGCGCCATTTACCTTTAACAGTTCCTCTACGACATTTGCCTCATTTACCAAACCTTTACCGGCAATAACAGAACTGCAACTGTAAAATGGAAACAAACCGGACTGCCACTTTAAAGATTGCGGCAAGGGCATTAAAGACGGTTTCATACCCAGGTCAAATACATAGGGATAAAGCAGGTGCTTCCAAAGTAGGTATCCTTCACCTTTTAAATGAAGTCCGTCATTAGTGAGCTCGGGGTTAAGCAGTCCGTCTACCCCGCAAAAAGCGTCATGAATATTGATAAAGGTGTAATGACTCTTGTCTGCTGCAGTTTGAAGTGCTTGATTTACTTCATTGATCTGGGTCGACTTGCCGGTATGTGTTCCAAACTTGTTATAAATTTTATTAACCGGTAAAATGCTTTGCACATACACTTTTGTAGCAGGTGTTTTTTCATGCAGATAATTACTGATCAGCATGATGTTTTTAACAACGCTATCCGGCGAGGTATTCCGCGACAGATCATTTACGCCTATAAGCAGAAAAATTTTTTCCGGCTTGCGATCTGCAACTTCCGGCAATCTCGCAATCACCCCGGCACTGATGTCCCCGCTGATCCCGCGGTTTTTAATACGGCAGTCGCCAAATAACTCGCTCCACTCCGCTCCGTCGGTAATGCTATTCCCTAAAAAAATGATATCACCCGCAGTTTTGGGCAACGTTTTAAAATGTGTTGCCCGCTGTTGATAATAGGTAGAAAACAGTGAATCAGGATATACAGGCAATTGCACCTGCGCAGCCGTTATCAACCTAAAAACAAGCAAACAGCACAAAGTGGTAAAAGTCCGTTTACCAGTCATGTCGGGTAAAAACTATCTGTTTATAATCATCTTTTTCGTACAGGATACCTATATGCTTTTGATCAATCGCTACCAGATCGGAGTAGGCGCTGTAATCTCCCTTGTAACCTTCCGGCGATTTTGCTATAACATAGTTCTGCTTGCAGGTTTTGCCTTCATCAAAACTAATGCGAAGGGTAAGGTTATCCCGGTGCAGGGTATCGGCATCATTACAAACTGCTATAATAGCTTTGCCTTTACTTTTGCCTAAGTTTAAGATGCTCCCCTGGCAAACAGGATCGGGCAGGTGAGCGTCAAAATAAGTGGCATCCCAGGTTTGGCCGCCGTTGCTGCTTACTGCAACAATCCGTTGTTTTACATCGCCCAACTGGTTGCGGATATTCATCATCAGTTTGTTACCGCTAAGTTCGGCAGCCATATTTTCGTTGGCTCCCGGTAAATTCACTTCATCGCTCAGCTTAAATGTTTTGCCATGATCATCTGTATAGTAACCAAAAGCCCGGCCATCTGCGTAATGTTTTTGCGGTTCACCTGCCGAATGATTAGATGCTATGTAGATCCTGCCCTTATATTTTCCGGCCGTTAGCTGTATGGCATGGCCTGGGGTATTTGCATAGCTGCGCCAGTCTTCGTTAAAGTTATAAGCGCTGTTAACCTGCGGCTGTTTGGGTTTGTGCACCTGCAAGGTAATATTCACCGGGGCTGACCAGCTTAAGCCATTATCGGTTGATGTTTTATACCACACCTCACGCAGACCTTTTCCTTTACGCACCATGTTTTCGGGTGCATTACCTGTATTATAAAACAGGAACAAACGTCCTTTGGGATAGGCAGGATCGGTGTAGTCAACCACCGGGGCGGCATTACCTGTTTGCAGCGTATCATTTGAGGCTACTACCTGTAAGGCTCCCCATGTTTTGCCACCATCGGCGCTTCGTTTCGCTACGATCTGGATATTGCCAAAATCACCGCTGCCATTCACCCTGCCTTCTGCAAAGGCAAGCAACTCCCCGCTTGGAGCTTTAACAACAGCCGGAATCCTAAACGACTTATAGCCGTCGGCCCCCGATTTAAAAACCGTTACTTCCTGCTGCTGCGCGTAAACAGATGTAACAAACAGGCTGATCAATATGGATATGATTGATTTTTTCATCTTATTTCAGTTGTTTTAATAAATGCATACAATACCATTCCTGGCGGGGTAAATGGAAAGGCCCTTTAAACAAATTACCTTTGGCCGTTTGTGCCAGACTACCATCCCTGTGCAGATAACCAAACCACTCGCCGTTTACCGGGTCATGAAATTTATCATAAGCATAATCATGCACCATTTTGTGCCAGCGGGCATATTTTTCGTTACCAGTGAGGGTATAAGCCAACAGCGTGGCTATGATCACCTCGTTATGCGGCCACCAGAATTTCATATCCTGCCAGTATTCCTGCACAGGTCTATCATAAACATCGCGGTAATATAAAATGCCGCCATGCTCTTTGTCCCAACCGCGTTCCCACATATAATCAAGCATGGTGCAACCAAGCTCAATCAGGTGCGCGTCATTATTACGGTATTTGGCTTCGTGCAGGATAAACCAGGCCCCCTCTATTGCATGACCGGGGTTTAAGGTGCGCCCATCAATATGGTCAATAATACTGCCATCGGGTGCAACCTGCTCCATAACGCATTTAATATCGTGTTTTACAAAATCGGTCTCAATTTCTTTGATCCATTTTTCGATATAGCCGTCACAGCGTTCATCGCCAATGGTTTCGCGCAATTGCTGGGCAGTGTTGATCATGATCATGGGTACACCAATACCTTTTGAAGGACGGGTTGAAGTAAACTTTGCCGGAAGCAAACCGGGCACGGTTGCATACTCAATGCATTTGCCAAACAATTCCCTTGCTTTTTGAGCGATACCCTCATCGCCCGAGGCTTTGGCATAAGCCGCCATGGCTATAACCGCGAATGTTTCAGAAAAAAAGTAACGACGTTTCCGGATGGGTTTGCCATCACGGGTTACGTGAAAAAACATTTGTCCGTCGGTATCGAAACAATGATCAAAAAGAAAGTTAATGCCCGAGCGGGAAGCGTCAATCCATTCCTGTTTGGGCGCTACGGTGTTGTATAAAGTAGCCAGCAACCAGGCCGCCCTGCCCTGGATCCAGACGGCTTTGTCATCATCAATCAGGCTTCCATCCTGATCGCGCATGAGCAGGTAGCCACCGTATTGTTCATCAACAGAGCGGGGGAACCAGAACGGTACTGTATCCTGCAATAATTGACGTTCGTAAAATGTTTTTAAAGTATGTAAATCGGTTTCAGAATAATTCATTTCAGTAGATTTTAATAGAACACATTTTCCTTTTCATGCAGTTGCATAGTAAATGTTGGAGCAGGCAGCCCCACCTCGTTAATTAAATTAGCCCGGGTAAATGGCTGCATGGCGTAGTTGATCGCCTTGATATTTTCACCTGCCGGAATAGTAAGGTATACTTTACTTCCCCTGATAGCTGCGATCGGCAAAACACTTTGACCTTTTTTGTTGATCAGCTCAAAACCGATCAGGTCTTTATTATTTGCTGTTTTTAGCTGGGCAGCAAATTCAAAGGATATCACAATTTGATTACCTTGTCTGGTAGCTGTCAACGGTTCGGGACTATTGGTTTTTACAGGTTGGTGATAAGTATAACGCGCTGCCAGCAGGGCCAGCCTTTCTCCTATTTCCCGTTTCCTGGTTGGGTGCACATTGAGCGAATCGCCGAGGTCAAAGCTTACGGCCATTTGCATATTGGGGATCTTCTTTTGCAGCTTCCGCTGAGTGTCCCTGAAAACTGGCCATGAAGGCCGGTTGATACCCGATAGCTGAACAGTATAAAAAGGAAGATCAGCGCCCCACTTCTGCCGCCAGCTGCTTACAAGTGTTATAAACAAATGACTGTAAAGTTCAGGGTTATGCGTATTGCTTTCGCCCTGGTACCATAGCACGCCTTTTACAGGGAAGCGCGTAAGCGGATCAATGGCCGCTTCATAATTATAACAGGGCTCATACGTATGGCGTTGTTTCGTATTAACAGCATTCTTTAAGTTGATAGCTGCCCGCTCCCGGCAAAAAGCCATTTCATAATCGGAGGTCCGCCAGTTATTCAGCATATCAACCAGTTGATCATCATGCTCCATCGTATACCTGTCTATCCATGACTCGGTTGGCGAGCCGCCCACGGCCACTTCAATCAAGCCGATGGGCACACCTGTATCCCTGGTTATTCTTTGACCGAAATAATAGCCGACCGCCGAAAAATCCGCCGCCGAACTGCTGTCGCATGCTTTCCACGAACCTGAAAAGAAATCCAGCTTATTGGCTTTAGCTAAACTTACCGAATCCCAAACTACTGCATCAGTTTCGGCCTGCGGACTAAGTTTATATAAATGTAGTTTTGTATTCGCCGATGCAGTGCGCATAGCAGTATTCGCCTCTGCCGAACGGTTTAGCGGGAAATACATGTTGGATTGTCCGGCACAAAGCCAAACATCGCCCATCAAAATATCGTTAATGATAATACAGGTATCTTTGGTGCCCACCGTCATTTGAAAAGGCCCGCCTGCTTTTGATGCAGGCAGCGTTACTTTCCATTCACCGTTTTCATTGGTCTTCGTTTTTGCTACAACATCTTTGAATTTAACGATTATTTCAACTCCCGCATTAGCTGTGCCATATACCGGGATTGGCTTGTCGCGCTGTAATACCATCTGGCTAGCGAATACAGCAGGTAATTTTAAATCACCATAATTACCGGTAAGCCTGCTGTAAACCGCCCGGGCCAATATTAATGCGCCTTCCTTATCAGGGTGCAAATTATCGGCAAAAAGATCGGGGCGGCTATGAAGCGGTTTATTAAAATCGATCAGGGCAACATGATTTGCTTTTGCAATCAAGGGGATCAGGTTTTGGATTTGCCAGTACCAATCCCTTGTACCTGATTTAAACCTCGGGTGCCCGCTAAAGATTGGCGTTAACCGGCAAATAAATATCTTCACCTGAGGGTTCACTTTCCTGATGGTATCGATCAGCCACGCGTAATCCGCTTCAAAGTTTTGCCTGTAATCTGGCCAATCCCTCGGATCGGTATCATTTAATCCGAGATGAATAATGGCAATATCTGGCTTAGATGCTATGAGCCCCTTAAATTCCGGCGTTTTATACCAGGGATTGTGACCGTTTTTGAGTAAAGTAGCACCGCTATGCCCAAAGTTTAAAACCTGGTATTGATTGCCCAGTAGTTTCTGTAACTGAGCTGGATAGCTCTCCTGTGCGGGATTAGCTAAACCGTAGCCATAAGTAACCGAATTACCAATACAGGCTACTTTGATTACCCCGGTTTGAGCACATAACTGTTTCACTCCAATCAATAAAGCAAACAGCAGTAACGGATAATACTTGTTCTTAAATTTCATCTGCTAACGTTTAAAGAATGGGATAAATCAGGCATCAGCATACTCATCATGTGCCGGTCGCAGAAAATACAGCTGCACAGCAAGGGCTATGAGCACTACTGCCGCCAGCATGGCAAAATCAGTTCCGAGGCTTCCGGCATCTGATGATTTGCCCAACCTGTCCGTAATAAACGCGCCAAAAAACACGCCTGTCATATTCATAATACCGTAGGCGGTTGCTCGATTTTTTACCGGAACAAACTGGCACAGGATGGGCATATTATTGGCATCGAACATACCATAGCCTAACCCAAAGCAGATGCCCGCACCTACAACAAAAATCAGTGAATGACCAAAACCCATGAGTAACAGTGCTGGAATTGTCAGCGACAAACCAATAGCGCTTGTAAATACACGACCTTTTTTATTTCCATGCACCCACCTATCGGATAACAGCCCGCCCATGATCACTCCTATAAATGAGGAAACGGCTATAGTTATGGTAGAGAGCGGCCCGGCGGTTGCCATATCAATATGCAGGTTTTGAGCAAACAGCGTAGGCAGCCAGTTTTTGGTAGCCCAGCCCGGCAAACTGGAAACGGCAAAATAAAACAGGATCACCCAAAAGGCCTTATTGCTTATCAGGGCTGCAAGTCCCTTAAATAAATTTTTGTTTTGCTTTGGCTGTTCCTCTGCTGTTAACTGTGTATCACCCCCCTTATCTTTCTCTTTCAAAAACATGATCAGTATAACCGAGTACACCATGCCCACCACCCCAAATGTTTGAAAAGTAACCTGCCATGAAAAAGCGGCAGCGGCCGCGGCTCCAAAGCCGCCCAGCGCCTGCCCAACATATAAACCCGTCATGTGTACGCCTACAGCGAGCGACCTTGATTTAGCGGTATGAAAATCAGCTATCAACGACAGACCAGCGGGAATATACAGGGCTTCGCTAATACCCATAACAGCGCGAAGAGTATACAGCTGGTTAAACGTAGCAGCATACCCCATGGCAAACGTAACACCCGACCAAACAAACAAACTGCAAACAATTAACCATTTGCGGTTTAACCTATCGGCTATGATTCCTGAAACCGGGCTCATCAAACCATATATCCACAGGAATACCGCCATCAGGTAGCCAAAATTGGTTGCCGATTTCAGTTCAGCGATATTCACTTCCATTGCCGGCTTCATCACCGAGAGCATTTGCCTGTCCATGTAATTGAGCAGCGCTACTACCCATAATAAGGCAACCACAAGCCAGGGATAATTTTTTCCTTGTTTCATTTGCTGTTAAATTTTCCCATGCTTACTGCCGCTGTACGGATGCCCGGTTTAATCTCTCCTCCGGGAATAAATATCTCACTACCCCACAACACGGCTGTTGTAGTTACCTGCCCGTAAAATGGTAATTGGCCAATTTTTTGCCAGGAGTTGCTAACCGTATTAAATTGAAATACATCTTTACTGAAACCCTGATGATTGTTCAGCAACGTTAATTTCTGTTGCTGTAAGCTTTGCTTTTCTTCATCAGTTTTAGCTTTGGCTATAAGCGCGTTATAAGTTTCAATCTGATGGAAGATTGCTCCCTTATCTCCCCCAATCAATAGTATGTGGCGTGTACCGGCGGCAACCGCGGTTGCCGCCGAAATATTAACCTGCTGTTTATCATCTGTCACTTTGCTCAGCCCTATCCATTTGTTAATTAGCGGATCATAACAAAAAGTATAACCATGCAAATCGCTGATGCCCGATGCTGTACTGCTCCTACCACCGATCACATAAACACAGGGATATTTTCCGTTGGATTGCGTCACCGCCACAGAATGTGACATAGCTGTGGGCAAATCTGCAATAGCTTTCCATCGCGGCTCTTGATCTGCCAGATTTAGTGTAAAACACTTAGCGGATGGTTTGCCTTCACTTTCGCCGCCAATTAAATAGATCACTTTTCCAATACTTGTCATGCAGGCGTTGCCCAGCGGCAAAGGCAATGACGGCAGATCAGTAAAAGCCACATCTTTTTTTTCCGGATCCCAATTCATTAAAAAAACATTAGTGCTGCCCGCGCTTGTTTCGGTTTCACCACCGGCACAAACAATTCCCTCTGGAATGGTTGTACTTGCTCCATAAGCTATTTTTTGTGGTAGATGTTCTGTTTTAGGTTTAAGCCAGTTAAATTTACCGGTGTCGCCCTTTTCTAAAACATACACATCATCGTAGTGCAGTTTTTTGCCACCCTGCCAGGGCATAGCGCCATCTGCAAAATTTGATCCTCCAGCAATGATCAAAACACCATTGCTTGTACCCGTAAAAACGCCTGCCAAACCTAATTGCTTATCAGTACCCGGCGCAGGGGGGATACGTACCGGCACCGACCAGCTTATTTTTTCTGAACCTTTATCCTGGGCCATAACCTGGCCTGCTAACGCGATGCTGCCTGTCATTAAAAGTATGTAGATTATAAATTTCATTATTACAGGTTTGCAGCAGGCGCAATTGATTTGAATTGATCAAAGCCCAGTTCAGAAACATCTAATTTAAAGTTTTCAAACTGTTCTGCCGTCATATTAGCTACAGGTAGCCTAAATTCTCCGCAATCCATACCAACTAATTTCATGTAAGCTTTGCCGGTCGCTATTCCTCCGTATTTACCGAGCAGTCGAATCATATCTATTGATTTTTGCTGAAGTTGCTGTGCTTCGCTCAAATCATTATTGTTGAAAGCATCGATAAGCCAGTGGTATAATGGAGCGGCATAATTAAAAGTGCTGCCTACAGCACCCTTGCTACCCACAGCAAGCGCCGAAAGCATATTTTCGTCCCTCCCCCAAAGCATATCGTATTTACCGTTTTTAAAGTTGATACAGCTTTGAAAATCCATAAAATCTTCATGAGTGTATTTAATACCGGCAAGGTTATCCATTTTGCCATCCAGGGCTTTCAGCAAATCAAGCATCGCGAAATTGCCGCCGGTTAACACCGGGATATGGTAATAATAAAAAGGCATATTAGGTACCACCGCTGCCACCGCCATGCAGCTTTCGGCCAGCATATTCACGTTGGCCGGTTTAAAGTAAAATGGTGATGTTAGCGAAACAGCATATAAACCTATTTTTTGAGCGTGTTTAGCCAGGTCAATACAATCGGCCAGGCAGGTTCCGCCTAAAAGGGGCATCACCTTAAAATCAGGATCATGGTTTGATGCCTTGGCCCAGGCTTCGGCCACCAGCTTCTTTTCGTTCAGCGTTAAGGATACCCCCTCGCCTGTTGAACCGTTGATGAATGCGCCGGTGATGCCGTTATGCTTCAGAAAAGCGTAGTAGGCCGGGATAATACTCAGGTCCAGTTCGCCATTTGCGTTCAATGGCGAAAAAGGCGCGCTGATCAATCCCTGTAGATGTTCAATTTTCATGTTATATATATGTAATGAGCAATAACCGGGAGACCATGCTCCCGGTTAAAAAATAGATAATGTTAAAAAGAGGCGTAACCTGCTGTTTGTACCAACAACCTGTTATTGGTTAATGTGGTACGGTCAACCGGCCAAAACAGCGCATAAGCCTGCGATGCCGGTAATGTGGTATGTTCATACACAAAACTGTCGCCCGCCCGGCGCAAATCATACCAGCGCTTACCTTCAAATACAAACTCAAAGAAACGCTCCTGCAAAATGGCTTCTGTAGGGTTAGCATCAATGGTTTGATTAGGGAATCCCTGCGTGGTAGCATCATAATTAGCACCAAAAGCTCTTGCCCTTACCAAATTGAGTTCTGTTACCGGCGACTCGCCTAATGCTACTTTAGCCTCGGCAAGCATCAGCAGTAAATCGGCGTAACGGTAAATTGGGAAATCATTGGTAATAAGCCGTGCACCCGCGTTTTGCTCGCCCTGGTATTTATCTGTAAAACATCCGGCAATTTTAAAAGTACCATCAGCCAATTTTTGATAGGCTGGTTGAATGCTGGCCAGCTTGCGGCTATCCTTATCGTTAAAAGCCCTGAAAGCGGCTATCCTAACCGGTGCCCTGAGCAACCCGCCCCAGTTATCAATAGTAGGCGAAAACTGACGATTGGCCAATGAATCATAAAAATTGGAGATCAGGCCGCTTTGTGGTACAAAACTGCTTTGCACAAATGACATTGTTGCCTCGTTAAACTGGTAATGGCTTACAAATATCATCTCGTTATTGCCTTTGGTAGTTGTGGCAAAAACATCGCTGTATTTAGGCAGCAATTGCAGGGCAGGCACATTAGTTTGAATATCAGTCAATGCCGATTTGGCTGTAGCAGCATCCGCGGCAGCATTACCACGATGGGCCGTCCACAAATAAACATCGGCTTTTAGCATCAGCGTAGCCGATTTTGACCAGTACGATTTCAGGTTTCTGAAAGAATAATCCGATCCGAAACTGCTTACCGATTTATCGATATCAGCTTTAATCAATGCCAATACATCAGCCGCTGGTGAAGCCGCCTTAGCCAGGTTGGAGATGTTAAGCGTTGAACCCGAAGTTGGCTCGGTTTGGATGATTACATTTCCCCAGCTGCGGTATAATTGGAAATAGTAAAAGGCACGCATGCCATAGGCGATACCCAAATAGTAATTCTTATTTGTGGCCGATACAATATCGGTACTATTCAGTTTGCTTATCAATAAATTAAGCTGGTTGATATTGGTATAAAAACCACCAAAGCTGCTTATGCCGGGATTATCCAGGTTTAGGTTTTGAGTCCAGAGACGTTCAAAACCCTGAGTAGCCTCGCCGGTAAAAGTGCCGTTAGTGCCGGGATCTGTCGCGAAGATATCTGCGCGCATCTCGCCCAGGGTTTGGAAAGCGCTGTTATTAGCCCTGAACTGTGTGTGTACGCCGGCTACAAATGAATCAAACTGATCGGCAGTTTTCCAAAAGTTACCATCGGTAACACTGCTTACCGGTGCCAGATCAAGTTGCTTCCGGCACGAGCTCGACAATCCCAGGATCAACAATCCTGCAAAGATGACTATAGTATATTTTTTCATTTCGAAATATTTTAAGGTTAGAATGATGCCTGAACACCTACTACAAATGATTTAGGGGTTGGATAAGTACCCTGGTAAACTCCGGTCAGCGCTCCGTTTGACACAGGTGCCTCAGGCGTCGGTCCGCTGAATTTTTTGATATAGAAAAGGTTGCTGCCACTGGCGAACAAACGCACTTTAGACAGGAACTTAGTTTTATTAAGCAATGACGAGGCAAAATCGTACGACAAGGTTATTTCACGACAAGCCAGGTAGTTCCCGCTCTCATAAAAATTGGAGTTATTGCCGTTTAGTACCGCACTGGCATTATTGCCCCTCGTATAGTTTTGCTTAGAGCCAACCACTTGGTCGGCATAGTAAACTTTGGGTATATTGGTATTGGTGTTGGTTGGCGACCATGCCTGTTTTTGAAGGTCGATGTAGTTAAAAGTGCCCTGGTAATTACCCAAAGTACGTGCTACAAGGTCATTATAAATAGTATTACCTAAAGTATATTCAAACCTTGAGTATAAAGAGAACGCTTTGTATGATACATTCACGTTGAAGCCACCAGTCCATTTAGGGTAGATATTACCAAGGTATACCTGGTCGCGAGAATCGATGGTATCATTCTTATCTACATCCTGCCAGTTTACATCACCCGGGGTAATATGTCCACCTTTGCCTGCTGCCAGGTTAGGGCCGGTGATGCCTGCAACGTTATCTACGCGGTTGCCCGCTTTGGCTGCGACATCGGCAGCATCTTTAAATATAGATACCTGTTTGTATCCATAAATCTGGCCCAATGGCTGCCCTTCCTGGATACCACCTACCCAAATAACCTTACCCGATTTAGGGTCATACACCTGTAAACCGCCCTGCCGGTTGTTTTCGTTACCGTTATATGGCAGCTTTAAAACTTTGTTTTTTACATATGAAGCGGTCGCGCCTAAATCAATCCGCAACCCATTTGGGTTGTTGATCACGTTGGCTTTTACTGTAAACTCGTAACCTTTATTTTGTAAAGTGCCCAGGTTGGTTTGAATGCTCGAAAAGCCGGTATAGCTTGGCAATGGCAAACTGGTTAACAGGTCGCTGGTGATTCGGTTATAGTAATCGAACATGAAGCTTACCCTATCCTTAAAGAAACCGATATCGGCACCAACATCTGTAGTGCGGCTTTTTTCCCACCTTAAGTTGGCGTTGGTTAAACCTGTGTTCAGGAAGCTGCCCTGCCCATTGTATAATGTTTGAGCGGCATAAACACCCTGCACATCGTAGTTGCCTAAGCCCGCGATATTTCCGTTTGAGCCATAGCTTGCGCGAGGTTTAAAAGTTGAGAATATTTTATTAAGCCCCCATTTTTCAAAAAATGCCTCGCGACCAAGATTCCAGCCTGCAGATACACCGGGGAAATAACCTATCCGGTTGCCCGGTGCTAATTGCGAAACACCATCTTCCCTCAATACAAAGGTTAACAGGTACTTGCTGTCATAAGCATAATTGATCCGTGTAAAGGTCGAAATGATCCGGTTTTCGGCCTGGTTACTGTAATTACCACCAACAGCAAATAAAGTGGATGCATTGGCTGTTGATATATTATCCGTAGGCGCATTGGTACCATCTACCTGGATGCCCAGCGCTTTCTGATCGTAATATTCGGCACCTATCATGGCGCTCAGATCATGCTTGCCAAATGATTTGGTATAATTCAGGATAGCATTATAGGTTTGTTGAAAGTTGCGGGAGTAACCTGCGATAGATTCCCGGCTGGTACTGCTGTATGATGGCGGGTTGGCAAACAAAGTAGCATAAGTTTGCGTAGCCTGCTGAAACGACTGATTAATTTGCTGGTTGAGGTAACCACTGCCCGACACCTTGAAAAACAAGCCCGGCATAATATCCCACTTAACAGCGGCATTAGCTACGATCCTGTCAACTTCGTTACTGCGTTTAAGCTTACCCAACCAATATAGTGGGTTACCATCACTGATGCTATTACCAGGATTAGGCTGCGTTTTAGCCGCGTCCAACCAAGGGTTAAAAGTTGGCCATAATGCCAATGTGCGGTACAGCGAGTTCACATCGCCGGCCGGCGCACCTAATTGCGATGAGGTTGAAAGGGTTACACCGGTTGATACCTCAACATTAGGTTTTACTTTGTACGAACCGTTAAAATCGCCGGAGTATCGGTTATAGTTAGAACCAACTATAACACCATCCTCGTTGTAATAATCCAAACTGGCAAAGTATTTTCCTTTATCGTTACCACCAATAGCGCTCAGGTAATGATCCTGCGTACGGGTATTTCTGAACAATACGTTTTCAACTTCCTTACTATGATCTTTATAGATGATCTTATTGCCCGGATTGGCGGGATCATCCATGTCCTGCCAGCCTTGCGATAGCAGGTTTTGATTTGCCGCTGTTTCGGCACGGATATCAAAAGACGCAAGGTTCGCGGCATCCGTCAGCAAACCGTACCCGCGGGTAGCATTGATCTGCGCCAGTGTACGGCCAGAGTTTACGTTGCCTAAGCGATTATAGTAAATATAATCGCCGGCGTTCATGTAGTTATAGCCCTGGCGCTGGCGGTTAAAACCTTCGGTGAATTTATAGGTCACCTGCGCGGTTCCGTTTTTGCCTTGCTTGGTGGTGATCAGTATTACCCCGTTATTGGCACGCGCACCGTAAATAGCGGTAGAAGCGGCATCTTTTAACAGATCGATTGACGCGATATCATCTGCCGGGATATCATTATAAGCCCGGATAACCCCATCTACCACCACTAATGGGGCACCCGGACTATTAATAGATGCGCCGCCCCTCAACACAATCAGCGGAGTTGCACCGGGAGCACCACTACTATTAACTACCTGTAAGCCGGAAACGGTTCCCTGCAGCGCGCTGCCAATGTTCGCCCTCGGCGCGGTTGCCAGCACTTTATTATCTAAAGTAGCGATAGCGCTGGTTACGCTTTTACGTGATTGCGTACCGTAGCCTACTACCACTACTTCGTTAAGAGCTTTATTATCCGGCTTAAGCGCCACGTTGATAGTTGTTTGCTGCCCAACAGTAATTTCCTGTGTTCCGTATCCCATAAAACGGAAAACCAATACATCATTTGGCGATGCCTGGATAGTGTAAGTGCCATCGGCCTGTGTTGGGCCGCCTTGGGTTGTGCCTTTAATGGTTACGCTCACACCCGGCAGCGAGCTATGATCGTCATCGGCGGTCACCTTGCCGCTGATCTTTCTTGTTTGCGCCTGAACAACCATAAAAAGCAATAAGCTCAGTATGGTCATCATGCCTTTTTTTAGGGTAAAACTTTGGTTCATATTTTATTGATTATTTTGTATTATGTATGACATAATACAATTATGAAGTTTTAATTTTAATTTTGCAAATCAATCCGATAAAATATTTTTCGGCTGATTTACTGAGTGTTTCAAATACACTAAATGAATTAGGGTATTATTTACGGTTGATTTGTATGTTTGCAGGGAAAGAAAAAATGAAGAGCAACGGCCTTATTCAAAGCATAAAAAACATTGACACCAGTTCGCTGGTAGACCGGGTGGAAAAGAACCTGGTTGAACTGTTTATTGAAAAAAAGTTTAAGGTTGGCGATCCCATTCCGAAGGAACTGGAATTGGCTGATGCGCTCGGCGTAAGCCGCACCGTAATCAGGGAAGCCCTGCTGAGGTTAAGGCTGATGGGGCTGATAGATTCAAAGAAAAAACGCGGTGCGGTACTTACAAGTCCGGATTTGGTTTCCATCCTCGAAAAAAGTATGAATCCTGAAATTCTTGACAAGTCTACCTTAAAAGAAATTTTTGAGATGCGGCTGGCACTGGAGATCGGAATGGCAGATTTTATTATTGAAAGGGTAAAGCCGGAAGACATTGCCGAGCTGCGCGCAATTGTTTCGGTAGAGCCATCTGCTTCCCAGGCCGCCATTTTTGATGTTGAGCAGGAGATCCGTTTCCACGGGAAGCTATACGATATCACCGGTAACGAAACCCTTCGCAAATTTCAGAAAATGCTGCTGCCGGTATTTGATTATGTACACCAGAGCGGCTTACTGAAAAAACCGGTAAAGCATAAAAAGTTCGTATCGCACGCCGGGCTTATCGATCTGATTGAAAAAGGATCGGCCGAAATGCTCCGAAACGGCATGCGTAATCATTTGGAAAACCACTTTGCCAGGCTTTTTGAATAAAAGGTCGATGTAGTCGATGCATATAATATACCCGGACACCACGAAAAAACTGGCACCCTCCCCAGATTTCTGTGATTGTTTTTGAAAGAACATCTGTAAGGTTTAAATACTGACAAGTTTGGCTTCGCCGTCAATATAAAACAGAATTCTAAGGTCTTGTAAGCTTTGCAGTTATTTACTTGTCTAAGTTTACCCACTCCCCTAAAGTAGAAATGTAATCCCAAATTTCAAACGGCTTTACTGCTACAGAGTTGCTTCAAATTCTTTATCTTTCTTTAAATCAAAAAACTATGCATCACGAAAAGCACTTGAAAAGCTCAGATACCATTCGCGATATTGTTATAGGCATGTCTGACGGGTTAACGGTTCCATTTGCCCTTGCCGCGGGTTTAAGCGGTGCTATCAACGCCTCGGGAATAGTTGTTACCGCGGGACTTGCAGAAATTGTTGCCGGTTCGATAGCTATGGGACTTGGCGGATATCTGGCCGGAAAAACAGAGATGGATCATTACCGCTCTGAGCTAAAACGCGAATATGATGAAGTTGAACGAGTGCCCGATCAGGAAAGAAAAGAAGTGATGGCGATATTTGCAGGTTTCGGCTTATCCGGTGAGCTGCAACTACAAATAGCCGACGAGATGTCAAAAGATAAAGACAAATGGGTTGACTTTATGATGCGTTATGAACTTGGTTTGGAAGAGCCTGGCACTAATGCAGCAACCAAAAGTGCCATTACTATAGGGCTATCTTATATAGCGGGAGGTATAATTCCTTTATCCCCTTATTTTATGATCAGCACTGCAAGTACGGCGTTGCAATACTCCTGTGTTATAGCACTTATTTGTCTGTTCGTATTCGGCTATTTCAAGAGCAGGGTTACTGGTCAGCCGGTTTGGAGCGGCGCGGTTAAAGTAGCATTTACAGGCGCTATGGCGGCCGGTGCGGCCTTCGCAATGGCCCGATTGATTGGTGGGCACTAAAAACGACAAAATATGAATAAGCTTACTTCTGTTAGAAAGGATATGGATCACTCTCCCAAAAACAAACGTTATTCGTCCCGGTTGCGTTTATGGCATTGGCTTAACGCACTTGTTATAACCGGTTCATTGCTTACCGTGCTGATCAATTCAACAATTTTAGATTCTAAAAATGCATCACCGTTAATTATCTCGGCCTTAGCCAATAAACAAGTTAACGTAAATAACAATCAGGCCCGTGCTGTAGCGCATGACCTTGCCGATAAAGTTTGGGAATGGCATACGTATTTTGGCTTCGCATTGGCCGCACTGTTTTTATTTCGGCTTGGTTTAGAGTTTTTCCAGCTGGCAGAGAGGAAGCTGAGCCATAGCATTGCAAAAGCCTATCGCCAGTTTTTTATAATCAAACAGCAAAGAGAATTGGCAGGGCACGAATTTTGGGTAAAAACGATCTACGCTGCATTTTACCTGGTATTATTCATATCTGTTATTACAGGTTTCGATTTGGCCTTTGAGGATGATTTTCCGGCACTCCGTAAATTTCATTTTTTGAAGGAAATACATGAACTTAATATGTACCTTATTCTTGTGTTTATCCTGGTGCATCTGGCCGGTGTATTCCTGGCCGAACGAACCACGAAAGATAAAGGCATTATATCGGATATGATTAACGGAGGCAAGCAGTCTTGAATTAAAATCTCCTGCCCAAAATCATTTTAATAATGCACTTGTCAGTTGCTTTCGTAAAACCATAGCCAACACCTGCGTTAAACTCCCAGTTAGGATTAAAATCAAGATCAGTTGCAACAAATAACTGGTGTTCCTGCTGCTGGATAGGATCATAATGAAAAAATGGACCTGTACTGCCATAGTACTCCAACCCTAAGGCCACTATCTTGGTTACATTGTAGCTGCCCTTTAAGTTTGGGGAAAAGGTAAGGCCGATATGTTGATCGGGGCCGGCGAAACTTTTATCCATGGTTGGGTTAAAGGAAACATACCACTTATTCCACTGTTTATCGATAATTGGCCTTATCTCCAATGAACAGGTGTTAGCATCAAAAGCGCTTTTCTGAAAACCAAACTCGGTAGAGATACTGACGCCAACGGGCCAATCCCAGCTTTTTGGAGCCGCTACGCGGGGCCGGATATGTGAGCCGACATAAGCGGATCTTCCGCCGCTACCTACAGAATTAAAGAAATAAAAACCAGTCTCGAACCAGGGTGTCCAGCCATGTGTAATCTCAATGGTTTCGTGTTCAACATGGTTGGTTGGCAATTGCCCGCTGGATGAAATCGTTTTGCTGCCGCTGAGGGTGTTGTTGCTGTGCAGCTCAATCATGGTTCGGTCTTGTGCCACTGTTTCGGAACCATAAACCTGTATTTCATAGTTGTCCTGGGCTTTAAGTATCGCGGTGCTACAAAAAAGTACCGCGAACATCAGTAATATGTGTTTCATTAATCAATTTAATGGTTAGCTGTGCAGGAAAATTAGGCAGAGACTTTGTAGCAAAATGGTAGTTCGGGGGCTACCGGATTTCATGTTCACTTCAGGATTGCTACAATTTTTTAGCGTAATTTTATTTGTTAATCTATTAAAAATTGAAACTACTGGTCATTGAAGATGAGCCTGTTTTGCTGGACAGTATCAGCAACTATTTTTCGGGTGATGGTAACATATGCGAAACGGCCACCAACCGCGAAGCCGCCATGGAAAAGATTGGGCTGTATGATTACGATTGTATCCTGCTTGACATTGGCCTGCCTGATGGTAGTGGGCTTGATGTGATAAGATACATGAAAGAAGTGGGTAAAGACGAGGGCGTACTCATTATTTCGGCACGGAACTCGCTTGATGACAAATTATCAGGCCTCAACCTTGGAGCCGATGACTATATTGTAAAACCCTTTCACCTGGCCGAGTTAAAAGCCCGCATCATGGCAGTATACCGGCGTCGGGCATTTAACGGTGTACACATGCTGCAGTATGAGGATATTATTATCAATCTTGATGCTATGGACGTACGGGTAAATGAACATCAGGTGATACTTACACGAAAGGAGTATGATATGCTGCTTTATTTTATTGCCAACAAGGGCAAAGTAGTAACCCGTAATGCTATTGCCGAACATTTGTGGGGCGATAATATCGATCTGGCCGAAAGCTTTGACTTTATATATACGCATATCAAAAACCTGCGCAAAAAGCTCCTTGACCATTCCGGGAGGGATTATTTCAAAGCCATTTATGGTATAGGTTATAAATTTAACTGATGAAGTTAGCCACACAATATACCCGTGTAAGCATGCTGACCTCGCTCGTTGTTCTGTTGATAGCCGGCGGGATCTACTATTTTGCAATATCCTATATAGCCGACAAGCAGTTTGACCGTGACCTGGCAGAAGAATTGGGAGAAATGAATGAGTTTATTCAGCAACATCATCGCCTGCCCAAACCTTTTGAGTTTGATAGCTATCAGGCCAAATTTGAACCTGTAGGGCAGATGATGGCCCCGCCGCGATTAACAGACACAATCATCAGCTCGGGCAGAGCATCAAAACCTGTGTCGGCACGTGCTATTATCGCCATAGTTCGCCTTGACAAAACTAATTACCGGATGACCATTGTGGAATCAAAGGAAACCACAGATGATCTGGTTCAGATCATTTTTCTGATCACGATATTACTGATAGGCCTCTTGCTGCTGGCCTTGTTATTGGCAAACAGGTTTTTACTAAGGGGACTTTGGCAGCCTTTTTACCATTTACTGGATAGGCTGCTTGCATTCTCACTTACGGGGAAAGGTGGAAATAGTGTACCAGAAACCAATGTTGACGAATTTCGGGAACTTCAGGCGGCTATTAGTGCTATGGAAGAGAAAGCCGGTTTAGAATACTTAGCCCTGAAGGCTTTTACCGAAAATGCTTCGCATGAAATGATGACCCCTATAGCCGTGATCACATCAAAGCTGGATAATCTGGTACAGGACGAAAGTTTAACAGAAGAGCATCTGGCCCAGCTCCAGGATATTTATAACGCAGGGAATAAACTTTCCAGGTTAGGTCAGTCGCTATTGCTATTGGTGAAAATAGATCATCAGCTTTTCAAGGATGCCGTAGAAGTTCACCTTGAGCCGGCTCTTGCCGACAAGGTTGGACAGTTTGCAGAGATCACCTCTAAAAAATCCATTGTCGTGACTTCAAAGACCGAATCAGTAATTGCAACTGCCAGTCCTTACCTTATAGATATTTTATTGAATAACCTGCTTGGTAATGCTATAAGACATAACAACAATTATGGCCAGATAAGAATCAACCTGAACAAAGAACGGCTTAGCTTTGCCAACACCGGGGCACCAGACAAGCTTGATGCCGATAAAATATTTGAGCGATTTGAAAAAAGCCCTGCATCCGAAGGTACAGGGCTTGGTTTAACTATAGCTCGTAATATCTGTGAAGGTTATAATTGGAAACTTGATTATAGTTTCGATAATCCATATCATACTTTCACCATCAGGTTTTGATTAACGAACGGCACTGAGGTCGTCAACAAATTGCTCCGGTGTTTCATTCGGGAAGCCATCCCAAGTCTTTAAAACTTTACCGGTTTCATCAACCAGCAGCGTGTAAGGGAATTTTCCTTCAGCATTATATTTATCAGCCAGGGCCTCGTTCAATTTTACTTGTTCGTTGCTGGGTTGATTTTTCTTTTGCCGTGGAAAGTCGGCCCTTACCAGCACCAGGTGATCTTTCGCGTAAGCTTCAAATGTTTCAGTTTCCAGTATCTCGCTACGTAAACGGATACATGGCCCACACCAGTCGGAGCCTGAAAAATTAATAAGGATCCGTTTGTGCTGTTGAGTAGCTTGATTTTTTGCCGCGCTGAAATCACCGAGCCAGCTCATACCCGGCGTAAACAATAATGCGATATAAATAAATAATAGTTTCATAGTTTTAATTATTTAAAGCCAAGACTTAAAGAAACAACATTGGATGCCAGCCCGGTAGTTTGCTGATAGTGTCCGTACCGCAATTCAAGTTCATGCAGGCTTTGCCAACCGGCTACACCTTTTGGAGGCGATAACCTGATTCCTGCGCCGAAGAAATTGGCATGAAATTGGGCATACTCGTAATTGCTTGTATAATACGTATCAGTTGGTGCATGGGCCTCATATGGCGCGAAATATTTTGCAGCCGTTTGGTCATAATACCGGTAAAATGGCGCGATAGAAAAGAACGGTGAAATCTTTACCGGCACCTCAAGATTGATAGTATTAGAGTGGGTACCCCAGTTATCGGTATAAAAGCGATAATAAGTGCGAATGATAATTCGGTCGCCCAGGAAATAATTTGCCCTGAAACCTAAAGGCAACTTAAATCTCGACGACGGAAGGTGTTCGATGGTATCCCTACCTGTGTTAAAGTAAACCCGGTGAAAAGGTAAGCTCAGGTAGCCATTTTGGGTAACAACATCTGCAAGAAACATGATCTGTAACCGGGGATTGATGATCTGACTATAGGAGAATGATGCGCTGTAGGTATTTCGTGGTGAAGATGGTATACTTGATTTAGTCTCGCTGCCATCGGCACTGAGTGTTGATGTACGCCCGCTGGCCGTAGTGATAACAGTAGCGCCGCCCGTGGTAGTTGTTGTAGATGTTGGGATAAACTCCGATGGGTAGATCAATCTTACCTGATCAAAATATCCCTGTAGCTTTACACCAAATTCGCCCATCTTATTAGCTGTTTTTGCCGAAAAATGCAAATCGGCTCCTATTGATCTGTAGTTATATTCGGAAGAAATATATGTCCCAACCCCAAAACTGGTACCTTTCTTTTCGTTTTCGCTTGTCCAATCCACCGAAGGGTAAATTCTGCTGCCACCGGTACTTGAAGCTCCGGATTTGTTGATAAATGCCTGCGAGGCCGAGGTATGGTGATCAAATCCCAAACCGGCATCAATGGTGTTTTTATGTTGGCCGGGACCAGTCCAAACCAACTTGAGGTTGATCCCGTTTGAAAGGTCTGTTACATGCTCAGTACCAATGCCTCCGGTTACGGCAGAGTGATTGCCATTCTGCAAATAATAACTTGAAACAAGGTTTACTTCCTCTACGCGCAGTGGCTTGGTTTGATATCCCGAATTGTCGGCAGTGGAAGGAGGTTCCGCAAGGCTGAATACCTTTTTCGCGGTATCCGTTTTCATTACCTGGGCATAAGCGTTTATCCGGCAAAGCATGGCAAAACCGGCCGCGGTTAAAAATATCTTCTTCATATTTTTCCGCGTTAGTTACAACCACACCCGCCACCTGTTTTTCCTGCATTGGCACCAGAGGCTCCTTCGCGATAGGATTGAAAGTTTAGCTCATTTCTCTCGGCTTTACGATTGGCCAAAGCCATTTCGGCATCATTCAGTTTGTTTTTTTGGTATTCACGTACGTGTACGCATGCCGACGTTAGCGAGCATATCAGTAGTGCTATCAATAATTTAATTAGGTGCTTGGTCATATATGTGCTTGAAATTATTAAGGGATTAATTCAAATGAATATTATGGGAAGTGTAAATGCAGTTGTAATCGTCTATAATGATTGCCTCCATATCCTGCAGCTGATTGATCAGGTTAAGGCCGGCGCTAATACCCATTACCATAACCGGCGTAGCCATGGCATCAGCAAGCTCGGCGTGAGCAGTAATAATGGTTACGCTTTTAATGCCCGTTACCGGCAGACCTGTACGGGGATTAATAGTATGGGAATACCGTTTACCATCAATAATTGCAAACTTTTCGTAGTTACCAGAAGTGGCAACTGCCAGGTTGCTCATTTCCAAATAAGAAAAAACTTCGCTTGACCAGTCGGGGTTGGCTATGCCTACTGTCCATGGACGGCCATTAGCCTGAGTACCCCAGGCACTCAGATCGCCGGAGGCATTTACTACCCCACTTTGAACGCCCATTTGCTGCATGACGGCTTTAGCGCGGTCGGCCGCGTAGCCTTTCCCGATACCGCCGAAGCCCATGCGCATACCTTTTTCTTTCAGGAAAACCGTACTGTTGGTTTCATCAAGCACAATATTCCGATAATTGATAAGCCTGACCATTTGCGCTGCCGTTTGCCTGTCAGGTAATGAGGTTAGCCCCTGGTCAAAATTCCAAAGACGTTTATCTATCGAACCATAGGTAATGTCAAATGCCCCCTGGGTTATGGAAGAGATACGGATTGAACGGTGGATCAGCTCAAACGTTTCACGACTAACTTGAACAGGAGCTATACCGGCTGCTTCGTTAACGCGTGCAGTTTCGCTGTCATCACTGAAAGTAGTGAGTAGCCTTTCAATCCTCCGGATTTCTTCGATGCCTGCGGAAATACAGTTATTTGCCCATATTGTGTCGTCTGTAACTACGCTCAGTTGAAAACGATTGCCCATGAGCTGGCGCTCCTGCTTTACCAGTTGCTCTTTATGCATAATCAGGGTGTTTAATTATACAATAGTAACTGCAGATTTTGTAGTTAAGATGAAAATGACCGGAGTATCGACGAATACTGCTTTTGTATCGGTAAGTTAAAGGTTATTAAAGCGATACGATATATAATCACTAACTGAAAACGGGGTATTTTAACTTTGTCAATGAACCTTTCAGTGACAGTGGCGGAAAAATCACCGGGGATAATAGTAGTTGCCATTGAAGTAATCGAACAGGTAATAACCACTCTGCAATTACATCTGGCATTGGAGCAGATTCGTTTGTCGAAAGCGGCTGCATCCTTAGGCTTATTCAAATATGATCTGGTTAATAATCAATTAGAATGGATCAGCGTTGCCGCGGCTTAGTTGGCGTTGAACACCAGTAGCTTATCAGTTATGAAAGGAATTTCCTGGAAGGTCTGCATCCGGATGATCGCGAAGCCATTTATCCAATTACTTCAAGAAACAACGGAATATCCGCCCTACGGTTTTCCGCTGACAGATCTCCGCTGTTTGATAAATAGAAAAATGGACATCGCAAACAGGTTCAGCATTCATTCCCTCTGTTTGCCGGAATTTCAAATATTACGACGTAAAGGATTCGCGAGGTTCAGGCTTTGCGTTTACTGTAAAACGTTAAATCAATATCCCCAGCCTAACCTGCATATTAAGTATAAATACAGGTAAGGCCGAGAAGCGCTCCTTAATTTCCTGTGGATGCGTCAGGGGCGTTCTTAGAGCCAAACGCGATCAGAGTTGGCGCGTCATTCACAAAAGTGTCCAGCACTCCATCAGCTATCTTGATCGGTCCTTCAGTTCTGGTAACACCCGGCAACGTACGGATGGCAGCCGCTTGAGCAGCCAGTTGTTTAGCATTATCAAAATAACGGTCTGCCACTGAACTTCCTCTATTGGCAGCGTCAAGACCTGCCGCTGTTAACTGAAGTGCCCTACCCCATAGTTGCATGGCATCAAGCCATGGGCGTGCCTCCCGGGCAAACGCGGTATCTATAGTTCCCGACCGGATAAGATCAGGAGCCGCGGCTAACTCCGTCGCTTTTTGGGCCAGCGCTGTAATTGCACGGTGCCGGGCCTCATTATTACCCAAAGCAATTGCATCGCGTACGTCATCAAGCACCATTTTTAAACGGGGAGCCTGTTGCTGCCATGGCTGACTACCGAAAGTTGGAGCCATATGTTGGGTATCAAAAAAAGTCAACAATGCTGCTGTCGCCTGCTCGTCACCACCGGCAAGCACACGTGCCGCGTAAGTCCAGGTACGTTCGGCATCATAAGCCTTATCATTCCAGCCAAAAGCGGCCACCCCAGTCACGGCAACCCGGCTTGGGGCTTCCTGGTTCATTGGATTGGAAAGGATTCCGGTAAGTTCTCCGGATAATCCGGCTTCCCGTCGCGTGTAAGGAGCAAGTAACAGACGACCTGTGGTTTGGGCATAGTCATTTACAGGATAGTTATCCCACAACAATGTTTTACGGCCGAATGCCTTAGTAGCGGCCTTTGCATCAGAAATTGCAATAGCAGGCGGCACTACATCGGTGCCGGTCCACTGCACAACTATTTTGGGATAAAGATTTTTCCTTAGCGCGGCTTTGTATAGACTTTCTTTGGCATCATAATATTCAGTCGGCACCATAATAAGCGGACGAGCTTCCGGGTCATGAGCATTAAGACTGGCTTGTACAAGATTTAAAAACTTGGATTGGGCTATCCCCGCCGCTTCCGCGCTGGGGGTACCCAAATTTGTTTTGTCGATTTCGCAATTCCATTTGGTGTACTCAATATCATCGAGCGCTACATAAAAATTATGTACACCTATTGAACGCAGGGCGTCAAATTTACGTTCAATGGCCTGGAGATCCTCAGGATCTGAAAAACACAGAGAGGGCCCAGGAGAGATCGCGTACACAAAATTGATATGGTTAGCCCGGGCAACCGAAACCAGTTTACTAAGCTCGGCTAAAACTGCTTTAGGATATGCTTCCCGCCAGCGATCACGGGCATAGGGATCATCTTTAGGGCTGTAAACGTAGGTATTGGCCTTAACAGTGGCCAGGAAATCGAGATGTTTTTTCCGCGCTTCCATTGACCATGGAGCACCATAAAAACCTTCTATAGTTCCCCTAATCGGCATTGCAGGGTGGTCCTGAATGACAAGAGCAGGTACTGCCGAATGGTGAATTAGTTGACGGAAAGTTTGCGCGGCATGAAATAAACCATCAGCGTCCTTACCGGCAAGTGTGATAAGCGCGCCAGAGCCACCCAACATGCTTGCAATAGTGTAACCTTCGGCTTGAGTATCGGGTTGTGCCGCACATCGCGCGAGTGCCGAGCGTAAAATCGGAGCATCACCATTACCTATAACAATGTAGAGACCATCTAAGTTAGCTGGTAACTGCTGCGCGGTTTTAATGGTTTCAACTCCCGAAGATCTAAGAATGCGGCGGACCAGCATCACACTTTCCTGATCGGCACCCTTAGCTTCAATCAAAACTATTGTTTTAGTTAAAGAAATTAGGCCTTTCCCAAGATTCACAGATACAGGAGCGGGAAATATTGCCGGCAGCGTTACAGGTTGCGTAAGCCCGGTGGCGTTAATTTGTTGGCTGGAGACCTGCGCGTCAACAATGTTGCTGCCAAGCGCCAGGGCAATTAAACAAGTATATACTCTTTTCATCTAATTCAAATTTATAGCAATAGCGCTCCTTTTGGGAGCGCTATTTAATGAGTTATTATCAATTTACGAAATTATACCGGTGCAGGCCATCGATATTGACCTTTATTACTCAAGGGTTTTAACACCTTTGATGGTTTTTGCAGCTACTTCGTGCAAATCAAATATCGTAACATTATTCTCGCCTATGTTTAACCAGTTTGCAGGGCAATACAAATGAAACTGCGGACCCACATTCCAATACCTTCCAAGATTATGTCCGTTAACCCAGATCACACCTTTTTTGAAATTACTCAAATCGAGATAGGTATCGGCTACAGTTTTCAGATCAAATTTCCCTTTAAAAAATGTACCATCATGAAAATCTTTATTTTCAGTTGATTTAAGCGAGGCGATAAACTGATCATTCATCGGGAGTTTATAAATCTCCCAGTTTGTGAGTGTCATACCTTCTAATGTTACCCTGTCGGTGATCCCCTTTCTATCAACCATGTATTGTGCAAAATTGATATGGCCCATATTTTCCACCAGGATATCAAGTTGCGGATCTTTTACATCTGAGGGCGGCAACTTAACGGTCCATTTACCACCATCGCGATAAACCGTGTCCACAAGCTTGCCATTCAGTAATACAAGGGCATAATCATGTGGTTCGGTAATGGTAAGCGTTCCGCTTTTGCGGCCTACCAACTTGGTTCGATATAAAATAAAACCGTAGTATTGACCAAGTGCCTCCATAGGCACCGGCTGAGCTGACTTTACTACCGTTGGTAATTCGTTCCAGATTGTATTTACCGGTTCCATGTTAAAAGCTGCAACTTCAGTCACAGGAGTTGGCTTTGGCACATTGGGTATTTTGTATTTTACATATTTGGCAATGAGGTTACGCAAAGCATAGTATTTTGAAGTAGGTTCGCCGCGCTCGTTAACCGGGGCGTCATAATCATAGCTGGTAACATCAGGCTGAAACTGCGTTGGCGTGAATGCGTTAGCCCCCGCATTGAAGCCAAAATTGGTACCGCCGTGTACAACATATAAGTTAAAAGATTTCTTATGCTCAAGCAGGTAAGTAACATCTTTCAAAATGCCATCATTACCTGGCTTTTGCCATTTCTCTTTCCAATGGGTCAACCACCCCGGATAACTTTCACTACTGAACGAAGGTACGTTGGGGTTTTGTTTGGTAGCCTGCTCAAAATCGGCATCGCTTGAGCCGCTGTCTAAACCTATTGCCGCGCCATCAACGCCGCCAGCTTCCAGCATAAACGCGGTTGGCCCATCGGCTGTATAAAATGGCACGTTAATGCCGTTTTTAACCCAAAGTTCTTTTAGCGCGTTTACATACTCCCTGTCATTGGCATAGCTGCCATACTCGTTCTCTACCTGAACCATTAATATAGGGCCGCCATTAGTGCATTGTAAACCCTTTACCTGCTCAGACAACACGCCCACAAACCGTGTAACTTCGGCCATATACCGGGGATCCATACATCTTAGTTTGATATCAGGAATGGATAGCAGGTATGGAGGAAGGCCGCCAAAATCCCATTCGGCACAAACGTAAGGACCTGGACGAAGCAATACCCACATACCTTCTTCCTTACATAGGTTTATAAATTCAGCTATGTTTCTGTTCTCCGTTTTAAAGTCGAACACACCTTTTTCCTGTTCATGATAGTTCCAGAAAATGTAGGCGGCTATGGTATTACAGCCCATAGCTTTGGCCATTTGAATACGGTGACGCCAGTACATTTTAGGTATCCTGGCCGGATGCATTTCGCCACTAATGATTTGAAAGGGTTTACCATCAAGCAAAAATTCGCTTTTGCCTAACGAAAAAACATGTTTTTGCTGAGCTTCAGCAATACCCGATGTTAAAATAACAAGAACAAACAGGAGTATCTTTTTCATTATTATGGGGTATAGTTATTGATTAATTTAGGGTAATATAACCGGAAATTTATAAACCTTTCCGGTTATATTGAATTATTTACCAGCCCGGATTTTGAACCAGTTGTTTGTTCAGGTCAACCTCATTTTGAGGGATTGGCCACAGGTAATCGCGATTAACATTAAATTGCCTTTTTTCAACAAGAATATGCTGCCCGTAATCTGCCCTTGATGAATTAAAATAGTTAAGGATACCGTAAGCATTACCAGGCATTACAGTTTCCGCTATTTTCCACCTGCGAATATCAAACAAACGGTTGTCTTCCATCGGGAATTCAACATGTCTTTCGCGCCTTACAGCGGCCCTGAGTTGTGCCTGTGTTGCAGCTTTGGCAGCTGTTAACGCAGGCATGTTAACACCTGGCCTTTGCCTTACTTTATTAATAGCATCGTAAACAGACTGATCTATTGTGCCAGCCTCTATTTTGGCTTCAGCGTAGTTCAACAATACTTCCGCATAGCGGATCAATACAATATCATTTGATGAGTTTGAATCATAATTTCCTGAAATTACCGTTGGTATGTATTTTTTATAATAGTAACCGGTAAAGGAAGCATTGTTTTTACCCAATGCATCGATAGAATTTGGGTTGGTAATATCAATAGTATTGCCATTCACAACAGTACCAGGCACAACAACCGTCAGTTTAAGCCTTGGATCGCGGTTGTCAAATGGTTTTGCGGCGTTATATAATGGCGAATTATCAATGGTATTACCATCAGTACATTCATAATCATCAACCAGCTTCTGCAGCGGCACTACCTGCGACCAGCCGCCAACTGTAGGTCCGCCAACCCAGGTAGCCGTTCCGTTGGCATAGGTATTGGCAATATATTGCCCGGCAAGGATAATTTCCGGACTGGTTTTATTGGTACCGTTAAACAAGCTCAGGTAATCGCCATCTATACTGTACTGGTTCAGATCCATTACCGCTTTTGCAGCAGCAGCAGCCTCTGTGTATTGCGCGTTATAAAGCAATACCCTTGCTTTTAAAGCTAAAGCAGCGCCACGGGTTATCCTGCCCTGATCTGCAGTGCCGTAACTAAGCGGCAGGTAATTGGCAACGGTATCCAATTCGGCCACTATAAAGTTAGACACATTGGCTTTCGGCGTTCTGCTAACGTTAAATTCGCTGATGGCCTGTACATGAGTAATTAAAGGCACATCGCCATACATGCCTATCAATTGCTGATAAGCGTACGCCCTTAAAAAGCGCGATTCGCCAACAAGCCTTTTGTGCATTTCATCACTCATGCCTGTTACTTTGTTGATGTTATCCAGTACATTATTGGCCGCTCCTATCATTTTATAAAAGTTTGACCAGTAACTGCTGAATACACCATTGCTCGCGGTACCGGTTCCGTTACCTGCATATTGTATATCTGAAGGCCAGTTGCTCCATGAATAGCTATCGTCGGTGGCACATGACAAAAATATCCTGTTGGTAAAATCACCCAAATAAAGATAAATGCTATTTACTGCCTGTACGGCGTTGGTTTCGGTTTTCCAGTAGGTTGCTCCTGATGAGGCATCTAATGGCTGTTTGTCAAGCAGGTCTTTTTTACAAGCCGAAAAACCCACTGCCACAACAGCCAGCATTAATATGATATGTTGAATCTTTTTCATCTCTGTTGCTTTAAAAATTTGCGTTAATACCAAAGGTGTAAGTTTTAACCTGTGGATAGTAGCGGTTATCATTTGGCGATTCAGGATCGATATCGCTTGGCAGGCTGCTGAAGGTGAACAGGTTTTGGCCTGACACATATAGCCTTAATTTAGACAGGCCAAGTTTGCTGATCAAAGCAGGCTTAAACGTGTAGCCAAACTGCGCGCTTTTCACCCTTAAATAGGCGCCGCTCTTAATCCAGAATGAAGAAGCCTGGTAGTTTTGAGTTGAAGTAGTTAACCTTGGATAAGTAGCATCGGTGTTTGTTGGTGTCCAGCTATCCTGCTGAACGGCTTTGAAATTACCATCGGTACTTGTTGGCGCCCTTTGCATTACCAAGGTGCTTACATCAATCTTTCCAACCCCTTGCAGCAAGGTTGAAAAATCGAAACCTTTATAGCTCGCACTTAAGTTAAATGCATAAGTATAACGTGGGATATCGCTACCCAGGTAAACACGGTCTTTGGAGTCTATCACCCCATCACCATTCTGATCTTTATACATCAGGTCGCCGGCCGCGGTGCCAGCAGTTTGAGTTGCGTGTCCTGCAACTTGTGCCGCAGATTGGAAAATACCTTCAACCTGATAACCATAGTAAGAATGGAAAGGCTTTCCGGTTATAAATCCGAATGTATTGTTATTGTTATCGGTAGACAGATAATCTGTTCCTTTCAGATCAGTGATCTTATTTTTCACGTCCGATAAGTTCGCACCAACCGAATATTTGAAATCAGAACCGATAGTTCCTTTATAATTTACACTAAACTCATAGCCTTTATTGTTCATGCTGCCAGCATTTTGATACGAGGCAGTAAAACCAACTGTAGATGGAATAGGAAGGGCATATAAAATGTTATCGGTGGTTTTGTTGTAATAGTCAAAAGTAAAAGTCAGCTTATTATCTAAAACACCCAAGTCAAAACCGATGTCGGCCATTTTGGTGGTTTCCCAGGTAAGGCCATTATTCACATAAACTGTCTGGCTTGCAGCTGTATTTAATGTACCACCGAACGGATAACTGTTGTTATAGCTAAAAGTTGACTGGTATGGATAGTTAACAACCGCGTTGCTTGTTGAAAGCGGGTTATCGTTACCTAATTTACCCCACGATGCCCTAAGCTTTAAATCCTGTATGCCCGAAAAATCTTTCATGAATTCTTCGCGGGCAATGTTCCAGCCTGCTGAGAATGATGGGAACCATCCATAATTTGATCCCTTAGGAAAGCGGGACGAACCATCACGACGGATATTAGCTTCAAACAAATACTTATCGTCAAACGAATAATTTAACCTTCCAAAATATGATACAAGCAGGTATTCGGTAGCTGTACCCGTGTTGGTAGAAGTACTTGCCGAACCGGCATTGATCTCAGACAGATCGCCATCCGGAATATCTTTTCTGAAAGCCGTCAGGTAATCATAATTTTCGCTCAAGCGTGAAGCACCCGCCAAAACGCTCAGGTTATGTTTTCCAAAGGTTTTCTTATAATTGATCAAACCCTGGTAGTTCTGGAACCAATAACCGGTGTATTGTTTCGTAATATCATTCTGCCCTACTGTAAGTGTGTTTTTGGTATCATACTGTACGTAGTCGAATGCCTTATTATGCAGGCTGTTATATGAGCTTTGATAGTTATCAGATGCCGTACCGGTAAGGGTAAGCCCATCTATAACCTGGTAGTTTAATTTAAAGTTGCCGATAAACAGGTTCTTTTTATAGCTGTAAAGTCCGCCTTCGTCCTGTAGCCTGAGCGGATTTTGGCCGCCACGAAGTGTAGCCCAAGTGCCATCAGTATACTGGTTAACACTTAAAGGGTTAGCAATAGCCGCCTGGCCGAATTGAAACCATGCAGATCCGGCTACGCCTTGTGGCTCCTGCTGTTTAGAAATATTGGCAGATATATCGGCGCTGAAATCCAAACGTTTGGTGATCTTGGTGTCGGTATTAAGCCTTACGGTGAGCCTGTCATAGTTCATTTGTTTGATCAGACCGTCCTGGTTAAAATAGTTTGTTGAGAAACGATAAGTATTTTTCTCGCCACCGCCAGACACTGACAGGCTGTGTTGCTGTTGAAAACCACTGCCGGTAAGGATATCTTTAAGCCAGTAATTATCCGGGTATAAGTTGAGGTCGCGATTAGGATTGTTATATTCGGCTATCTGCGCATCTGAATATACCGCGCCGGCACCTGAATTTGTATACATCAGGTTGGCCAGACGCATAAACTCCTGCGCACCTACAAACTTTGAGATCCGGGTTGGGTTTTGCCAGCCGAAGTAATCTGAATAGCTAACTGCCGCTTTACCTGAGGCACCACGTTTGGTAGTGATCAATACCACGCCATTTGCAGCTCTTACACCGTAAATTGAAGCGGCGGCAGCGTCCTTCAGCACCGAAACGGAAGCGATATCATTGGCATCAACATTATTAATATCGGTTTGCACACCATCAACCAATACCAATGGATTGCTATTGTTTAATGTACCTATACCACGGATGCGAATTGTACCCTGATCGGCGCCTGGTTGACCCTGGCTTTGGGTTACCGTAACACCCGATGCCGCGCCCTGTAACGCGGTTGATACCTGGCCTACGGGTTTCCAGTTAAGATCGTTACCGCTAACTGAAGATACTGAACCGGTTAAGTTTACCTTTTTCTGTGTACCATAGCCAACCACAACTACTTCATTAAGTTTACCCATATCCGGCACCAGCTTTACGTTCATTGGCGAGCCTGATGTTGCCGGCAATTCCGTGGTAGTAAAACCGATGAATGAAAACACCAGCACAGCGTTGCTGCCTGGTACATCGATCTTAAATTTACCATCGGCATCAGTAACTGCTACTGCCGTGCCTCCTTTTACCTTTACGGTTACTCCAGGCAACGGGAGGTTTTTATCATCACTTACCTGTCCGGTGATGGTTACAGCCACTTGTGTTACACGTAACGTTTCACTGCCGGATTTTTCCTGCAGAATGATGGTTTTATCAATTACTTTGTAGCTTAACGAAAGATTACGAAGGCACTCTTCCAGAGTTTCTGACAGCGAAGCGCCGTTGAGTTTCACGGTAACCGTTTTATTGGTGATATCTTTAGAATCATAAAAAAACACGTATCCGCTTTGCTTGCTGATATTATCAAGCACGTTTGCCAGGGAGGTATTGCGCTCGTTAAGATTTATTTTCTGACTAAAAGCTTTGGCACTACACTGCAGCAGGCCGGCTATTAAAAAAATGGTGGTCAGTTTCATAACCAGGAGGATTTTTTTGGGCAGCCATTTTTTGGACATGGCAACAGAAAAAGCATTATAATTCATACTTTTGATTAGTTGGGTTAATACACGATTAGGTTCAATTATTCGTATTTCCGTAAAAGGAAGGGGTTAACTCAAGTATTTCGTACCCTGATTGCCGTCGGGGTACGTTTTTTAATTTAACCACCTTTTTGATTGCGCCGCTAAGGCTTGTGGTGTAATGTTGTTTTCATTTTAAGTTTAGTTGGGTTTTAAATTATTGGATAGATATTATTTTTCAGGGAGTAATAACTATAGTGCGGCCTTGTATCTTGTAATTGATCTTTTTAAACGTTAGCAAATCAAGCAGTTGTGCCGCGTTTACGTTTCGCGAAATCCCTCCCGAAAACTTCCTGTCCGGGATGCTGCCGTCAAATTTCACATCAACATCGTACCAGCGGCTAAGCTGGCGCATCACATCATACATATTCGCGTCGTGGAAATAAAACATTCCGTTTTTCCATGCTATGGCCTGATCCGTGTTTACTTTAACCACATCAAGCTTATCAGCACTAAGACGGGCCTGTTCGCCGGGTTTAATCACCTTGCTAGCGCCGTTATGAGATATTTTTACGCTTCCCTCTAAAAGTGTCGTACTGATCACGCGTTCATCCGCGTAGGAATTAACGTTAAAATGAGTTCCTAAAACTTCAATAACCTGCCCGTTGGATACTACCCGAAAAGGCTTGTTCTTATCATGGGCAACCTCAAAATATGCCTCACCTGTAAGTTCCACTCTCCTTTCCGTGCCATTAAACTGCACAGGAAATTTAAAGGTGGTAGCAGCGTTGAGCCATACTTTAGTACCATCTGATAAAGTAAACTGGTATTGCCCGCCCCGGGGTGTAGTGGCTGTGTTAAACAGAGGCTCATCAGATTGATGGCCGCCGGCTTCAGATGAATAAGCAATGCTACCATCCGCTGTTTTATCAATGGCAGTACCGGCGTCGCGGGCCACCTGGCCATTTTTTGCACCGGATAGTACCACCTTGTTTCCGTTGGATAAGGTGAGCGTAACTTTATTGCTGCCCGGTAATAGTTCGGCGGATGCCGTTTGCGCGACAGCAGTACTGCGCTTTTCATTATTGAAATTAACAAACTTGTAAGCACCAACAACAAGTGCGATAGTAACCGACGCGGCGGCGATCAAAAACCGGCCGCGATGCATCTTGCGGACTTTATTATCGCCGCGTACATGCTCGGTCAAACTGGTTATGCTTTGTTGCTGTAGCTGGCGCAAAAACTCCTCATCAATTTCCGGCGACGGTTTCTCGGACCGGAATGATAGGTACCATGATTCAACAACAGCCTTTTCCTGTTCGGAGGCATTGCCTTCATCATATCGTTTCAATAAATCTTGAAGGTAATTTTTGTCCATAAGCAGGGGGAATTCCTTTTAATTATGCCAATGACAACTCAAAAGGTGCTATGGAGTAGAAGAATTATAAAAAAATTGAAAAAAGATAGGTGCCCAGTTTTACCCTTAATATTTTAAGCGAATTTTGAACTTGTTTGCGCACTGTAAGCACGCTGATATCAAGCTCATTGGCAATTTGTTGGTGCGAAAGATGTTGCTTACGGCTCATTTCAAAAACCAAACGCATTTGTGATGGTAATTTTTCAACCTCTGTTTCTATGAGTTCGGTAAGTTGCTTTAGCCTGATGTTTTGATCTGCTTCCGGAGTACCGTTATCTATAAATGACTGAAGCGAATCAAAATAATCATATTTCAATCGATTGCGTTTATAAACGTTAATAACGCGATTACGGACCGCTGCATAAAGATAAGCCTGTAAGCTAACGGTAAATTGAATGGTTTCCCTGTTATCCCACAGGTAAGAAAAAAGCTCCTGTAACAAGTCCTGAACCTCAGCGCTGTCATCTAATCTTTGCAGCGCGTGCCTGTAAAGCACAGCATAATATCGGGAGTGTATTTCGGTGAAAGCGCCAGCATCGCCTTGTTGTAGCTTTGCCAATAACTCTGCATCAGTAAGAGACCTAAAAACACTCATTAACAATTAAAACGGAGATTCAATTTTTCAATATTAAGGAATTATTTCTTAAGATTAGCAATTTGTTAACCTCAATGTGTCGTTTTAACAATTAATCCCAGTGTTACCGTAAAAATCTACAACATTGTTACAGGATGCTAAGCATGGTTGTCAACGTCGCGAAAAACCCGGGGAATAGCTTCATTTTGAATAAAATTATAAGTGCTTTTTACGCCACTGTACACCTGGCTTACCATAATTTATTTACTCAAAACTGAAGTCATCAGCTTGCGCGATTTGTTAAAAGCGGGAAAGTCCAGATGATCTTTGTGCAGGTTTTCATAATCATTATCCCTATTGATACTAAATATATTGTTATTGTACCTATCGATATAATTTTTGGGAGTAATTCCAACCAGGCATTTAAAAACACGGTTAAAGTTGGTAATACTCGCAAAACCACATTTGTAAGCCACATGGTTAATGCTCTCGAATTTATGGGCAATGAGCTTTTTACAGGCTTCATTTATCCTAACCTCGTTTAAAAATGAGATAAAAGTGTAGCCCGTGTGTTTCTTGAAATAACGGCAAAATGAGCCGGGTGTCATGTAAGCAATATCGGCCACATCTTCAAGCGCGATGGCTGTGTTATAATGCTGCATAATGTAGTTATAAATTTTACCGATCCTTAAACCCTCACTCTCTTTGATAGACGGGAGGCTGCTTTGAGAGGACAGGGAATTATATTTACATCCGGGCGTTAAAAAACATTCCATGAGGTTAACAAACTGGATAACCTGATCAAGGCCTGATGTACCATCAAGAGCTATCATGGTATAAATTACCTTATCGGCAATCCTGTTAGGAACTTTGAAACCGTTCTTGTTTTGTTGAAGAAAAGCTAATGATGACTTCATTTCCGGCATGGTTAAAAGGGAAAACAAAGTTTCTTCGGGATTAAAGAAAAAAGTAAGCGCTTCCACCTTTTTTTCAGAGCTGCGATCAAAAAACTCGGCGCTGCTTTTAAAAACATGTGGCAGATTAGCTCCTATTAAAAATACGTCGCCAGCACAATAATCATGAACGTTGTTGCCAACAATCAAGGTGCCGTGCCCGCTCCTGATCCAGGTTAATTGTATTTCCTTATGTCTGTGCAAATAAGGGTAATGATGAGGTAAACTAACTCTCTCAACAATAATACTTCTATCGTGTGGGACGGGGATAGTAAACTGTAAAACTTTCATGATTTGGTTTGATTAATCATGAATTTACATGTGCTAAAATTGAAAAGCTAATTCAACACCCTTATCAGATAATATCCAACCAATAGTAGTTAATTTGTTGCAAATGGCAGAATTTATTAAGTGTGTTTTGAACATTAAAAAATAAAAAATAAAGCCATATTTGAATAATTTCGAATAAAAATACTTTTATTATTGTTTTTTAAACACTAATAAAAAACAAACATTTAAAATTACTATTTACACACCTAAAACCTTCAAAATAGCTTATAACAACAAAAAGCCAACCGTTACCAAACGATCAGCTTTTTGCAATAAATTAAACAAATACTATGGAACCCTTACAATGTCTTTCACTGTAACAACCACAACAAAAGTGCCTTTTGTAAGGTTGTAATTTATGGTGAATGTGGTGTTTGCATTGGAGCCCGAATCATTGTGTGTTCCGGCTATGCTATAATAAGTAATTGCGGTACCAAATCCCGGGTACTTTTTCGCGGCGCTAAAAACCGGCATTTGCGGCACGCCTGCCGGATAGCCATATTCTAAAGAAGTATCCGTCTTCAACTGCGGATAGTATGGGTCCCAGTCCGACCAGATGGGACGTGCCGGTCTCCCGATCACTTCGCCCTTTGACGGATTAAAGGGATTGCCATTTTTATCCTTCCATACATAAATAATCTTATTAGGGCCCGCGGCATTATGGGTTATTTTAACATCCAGCAACGATGCTGCTTTGGTTACAAAGGTTGTAAACTTACTATCAGATTGATTGTAGGCCAAATAAGTAAGCGTATCTGGCGAGGCTCCCTGAACTATTATTTTACAAGCGTTATTGATGATTTTTGTTCCGCGGATGTTGGAAACCTGGATATCAAAGTTATAGTTGCCTAACGGAACAAATTTAGTGGCCTGCGTAAATTGAAGCCGGCCACCTATCCCATTGATACTAAACGGAGCAAGTGTACTGTCCTTTAATTTAAGGTTCAATAACGCCTCGGTTGAGTCGTTATAATCAACAGTCCCCTTAAATACCCTGATGGTATCCAGCTTCAGCAAAACGCCGGAGGCATCTTTACCGGTAGCCATGTCCCTTACAGCTAATAACTTAACATTCAGTGGTGTTGTGGAACCATCAATAACCAGACCGGTAGAAACCGTAGTTATCCCCTGCGAAACGGTGAAAGGGTTAATGTTATAAAAAATATTATCGCTTATAAAGCCCTTAGGTACCTTTTGACAGCCATATATGATCAGCAAGGTAATCGCCAATAAAAGTGACGCAAACCCCGATTTTTTATTTTTGAGCATGTTGTTATGATTTTAATATAAAATACATCAATACTATAGTTTATTAAGAGCCGCGTTATTTACCAGCACATGCAATGTGGTTCCGGTACTTGTTTGTACGCCTGTGGTTTGACATTGCAAAACTAAGTCGACAGGATCATCGGCAGGTGCACCCGGCGAACCATCAACCACACCATTTACCTTCACATACTCCAGGGTGAAGTAATTAAACGTAGGGGCGCTATTAGCCAGATAAACCGGTACGCCTGTGCTTATCTTTTTAATGGCTGATGGCGCTGCTGTACCAACCTCATTGGTATACAGCACAGAATTTAAGGTAGCATCATCAAGCGTTATGGTTTTGTTGAACATGTACTGACTAAAGAGTTTAGAGCTTACCGAGTCTGTAAGCTGATCAATGCTGGTAACTTTCAATGTTTTCATAAGCCCGTTTACCGACATATCTGTAAATGCGAAAAATGTTTTGGCATTATTAACAGCGTCTTTCAGCTTGTAATGATCAATGAGCATGATAACTGTATCAAATTGATGATACTGGTTATTTTTCAAATAATCGTAGGTAGAGTACGAGGTGTAGGCTTTGCTTACGCCCCCATCTGTGAGATACCCGTTTTTTTTGCAGGCAACCATGCTACAGGCCATGAAAAGCCCAAGTATGATCAGGATATTATTTTTTATACTATGTTTCATGTTTTCTGTTCTTTAATTAAGCACGTTATCAATTCATCACTTTACCCACCCAAAATGCAGTTTGCGTAAGCTGGGAGTTGTTAATAAACAATGTTGGATCAAGTGGCCAGTAATATTTCCCCGCGGCAAACTCACCGGTTGAAATGTTGTCGAATTGCTGTAAGTGGTTTATTCGTTCAAGACGCACGAGGTCATAAAAGCGGTGCCCCTCCAAAAACAATTCCCGTCCGCGCTCATCACTTACTGTTTGTAAAACATCGGCGCCTGCCACACCTGTAACAGAAGCTGCATTACGGGCGGCACGAACCTTATTTACCAATGATAAGGCAGTGCCATAATCCGGAGAGGATTTAGCGCAGAGCGCCTCGGCTTTTAATAATTCAATATCTGCAAGCCTGAAAATGACGATATTATTTAATGAAACCTGGTAATTAGCGTTACCGTTTACATTTTGAACATTAACATATTTGATGCACTCGTAAAAAGAGGTTGTACCGCTTGATAAACGCAGGAACCCTTTTTTCAAACGAACATCGTTGGTATCGGTATAAAGCGCGTTAACCTTACTATCATCAATAACCCAGGCCGGTACGGTACGCTTTGTATATGGAGCGGTAAGGGTTGAACCGGCAAGAGTATAATATGCATTCGCGTCGCTGCTTTCAGATATATTATTCTGCGCTATTTCAAAAATACTCTCCTGCGATTGTCCTTTATAGATATCCATAAAGTTTGCCGCACTCATTAAACTATATGATCCGGAATTAATTACCGCATCACAGGCTGTATTGCAGTTATCATAATCTCCAATCCAGGCATAAATGTGGGCCAGCAAGGCAAAGGCCGCGCCCCTATCCGCACGAACTCCCCGGTCTACCGATGAATTATCTCTTAAGTTTAAATACTGTGTAGCTTTGGTTGCATCGGCGATGGCTTGTTTTAATACTGTTGCCTGCGATGTTCTTCCATATTGTTTAGAAACCGTTTCATCTGTATTTTCCAGCACCAGCGGCACATCGCCCCAAACACGGCACATAATAAAATACGCAAACGCCCTGGTAAAATAAGCCTCGCCCAGGTACTTGTTTTTTGATACCGTCTGCGACGCCGTATTATCACCAGTAAACGCTGTTAAAGGCATAGCATCGATGTAAGCAAGGCTCCTGTTGCTTTGCGCTACAGCCGTATAAAAAGGCGTGTAGATCCTAAGTTTTAACAACGGATCGTAAGTAAAGGAACTTTGCACAGCAGTTCCCCAGCGCATATTAAGTACGTTACTAAACGACGCGTCTTCGGCCGTTAAAAACTCCCCCGAAGTAAGGTCGCCGTAGCTGTAGTAGGCAATTGAGGCGTTAAAGGCCGATCTTAGCAACGAATAACAGGCGGCTACACCTGCATTGGCATCTCCCTCTGTTTTCCAGGTGGTTTGATCTGTCGGCGTGCTCACCGGGGTTTGATCAAGAAACTTTTTACAAGAAGCAAACAACAGCACGACCACTGTCATATATAATATTTTATTTTTAGCTTTCATTTTCACGTTATTTTAATTTAAGTGATTTGGCTTAAAGAGATTAACGGGCAATCCCCGATTCAATCCGGTTTACAGATCGATGTTTAAACCCAATGTATATTTTGCCGCTGTTGGATAGATCACATTTGACGAACCTGTTGTAGCATCAACCAATTCAGGATCGGCAATATCTTTTGCCTTCTTCCAAATGGCCAGATTGTCGCCCATTACGTACACGTTAACACGTTTAAGTCCCAGCGATTTAAGCCACCTGTCGGGCAGGTCATAACCCAGTGTTACGTTCTTTAATTTGATAAAGCTGCCATCTCTGATAAAATAGTCGGTACCGATATTCCAGGGATCTGTCTGCGAACCATTTGGATAAACAAGGCGGGCATAGGTAGTCTGATCGCCAGGAACCTGCCAAAACTGATTGAGTGTATTGGTATAGGTTGCTACCCCGGCAACTGTTCCCCAGCCACCAAGGTTACGGGTGCCATTAAGCGCATCCGATAAAGCGCCGTTCAATATTTTACGACCCGCAACAAATGAGGCAAAAAAGCTTAGAGTAACGCGTTTGTAATTAAAGGAACTGCCAAATCCGCCTGTATATTTAGGATTGGGGTTACCGGCAATGTATTTATCATCGTTGGTGATATTGTAGTCGCCGTTTACGTCAACATATTTGGGATCGCCGGCTTGCAGTGGTACACCATAGTAGGTTTCCTTTTTACCGGTAGTAGGATCTGTAGGCACATCGGCATTAGTTGCGTAAACGCCGTTGGTATGAAATACCCTGTAGCTAAATAAGGGTTCGCCAAGGGTAAGCGTTTTATAAAACCATGAGTCGCCAAAAAGGAAGTCCCGGTTATTATTTGGCAGTTTAGTAACAAGGTTTTTATTGATAGATATATTGAAGTTAAAATTCCATTTAAATGGCGATTTTGGCCCCAGAACATTGATGTTTGTAGCAAACTCAAGCCCTTGATTACGGATATCTACATAGTTACCTGAGTAAAATTGGTAACCGCTTGTTGCCTGCGCGGGCACGTTGTAAAAGAATACGTCTTTTGCATCTTTCTGGTACCAGTCAACCGTAATATTCACGCGGCTGTTAAATAGCTCCATATCAGCGCCAAAATCAACCTGATGATCTTTTTCCCAGCGCACGCTATTGCTTGATTTTACGCCGAAACTGGAATAGTTATTATAATACGGAAAAGGAGAAATGATGGTGGTGCCATTGTATGTACTTGGATACCCGCCCAAATAACCATTAGGTGTGATGGTTCCGTTGGTGCCCACATAGCTGCTGGCATCTGTGCTCAAGGTTTGATATTTTGAATACCACTGGCCCGGATCTTTACCATCGATACCATAACTTGCCCTGAATTTTAAAAAGTTAACTACTTTTTTTATCGGGGCAAAAAACGACTCATCAGATACTATCCAGCCGCCTGCCATAGCAGGGAAGGTTCCCCAGCGGTACTGCGGGCTATAAATAGACGTGGCATCGCGGCGGAAACTTGCGGTAAACAGGTATTTGCCCGCGTAATCATAATTAAGCCTGCCATAATATGACTCGGTAGTTTTGCGCGAGTAGCTTGAATTTGTATTAAGATTAGTACCTGCCGGTACGGTTTGCACCGTGTATATTCCTGAAATATTTATACCCGCGGCTGATGAATAGTTATAGTTATTTTCGTAGCTGTACAGCGATGCGCCAACCGCAAAAATGAAACGATGTTTTCCAAACTCTTTATTGTACTGCAATAGATTTTCGAACGACCATGAAGGGCTGCTACTGATAGTACTATAAGCAGTATTCAATGTACCGTTAAGGATCTGCGGAGAAAAATAGTCGTATTTATCGGTATAATTTGTTGCCCCATAGGTACTGTTGAAAGTGAGGTTTTTTGCTAAGGTATCCGTTAGATGAACAGAGCCAACAATGGTAAATGTTCGGTTGTCGTCGTAATAATGATTCTTTCCGCTATAGACGGCAACCTGCTCCGGACTAAGCTGCAAAAACGAACTCGGAAAGTTCCAGGCTGTAAACAAATAAGCGCCCGCTCCGCCTACCCCGTGGCTTTGCCTTTGCGAGCTCATCAACAGGTCAACCGCAACAGACATTTTTTTGAGCGGCTGAATTGTCAGGTTTAAATGCGGCGTAATTTTCTCAAGCCCATAGCCGTTCAGTATCCCCTGTTCATTGTAATGGTTTACCGATAAACGGTACGATGTTGTACCTGCATAACCTGCAACAGCGGCGCTCTGACTATTTACTACCGTGGTTTTCCTGATCAGCAATCCCTGCCAGTCAACATCGTTATTAAAAGCCGGATTTAAGCTATCGGTTAACGCCCGGGGGATAACGCCCTGCTGAATGTTGTTGTAACCAAGCTGCCCCTCCAGCAACTTTAATTTCAAAGCACGTTCTGCCGCGCCGGTGGTAACCTTAATTAAATTAGGAGCTGTTGTTACTCCTGCAAATGCCGAAATTGACACCTGCGGTTTGCCTCGTTTAGCTTGCTTTGTTTTTACGATGATAACACCATTACCACCTCTTGCACCATAAATAGCCGCTGCCGAAGCATCTTTTAACACATCTATCGATTCGATATCTGCAGGGTTGATTAACGCCAGCGGGTTATTATTGCCGTATGCCGTTCCAATTGCGTTTACATCAAAAATAACTCCGTCAATAATGTATAACGGGCCCGAATTGCCACCATTGGCATTACCAAAGTCAACGTTGGTTGATCCGCGGATCACGATATTTGTTTTCGCTCCAAGTTCGCCGGTACTTGAAAGTACGCTTACGCCTGGCAAACGCCCCTGCAGCATCTGATCAAAACTGGCTTGTGGTATATTGGCAATATCCTTGCCTTTAATTGACGATACAGCCGCTGTAACCTCGCGTCGGTTTTGGCTTTGATAACCAACTACAACCACGTCGTTTAATGATTGCTCGTCTACCTGCAGGGTATATGATATATTTTTATCGCTGGCTTTAACTTCAAGCCTTTTGTAACCTATCAGGCTGATTACGATGGTATTTGTATTGCCTTTAAGTTTAAGCTGAAACGCGCCTTCCATATTTGTTACCGTGCCATTAGCCGGCATTCCTTTTTCCGATACTGTGGCGCCTATTATTGCTTTTCCTTCTGTATCTTTTACCTTTCCCTGCACTGTAGTACCATTGGTTTGAGCGTAAAGGGGATTAAGGAAACTACAGAATATACAGCACAGAGTAAGGTATAGTATAAGTTTTCTCATGTGTTTGGGGTTTGTTGTAAGTTGAATATTTGCTAAATATTAGTGATGTGTGCAGATGCACGATTGGGTTGGTTGCGGGGTAGGGCTGTTTGTTTTGTTTATGCCATGTATTGTTTTTTTTAATGTTTTCAGGTTTTAAAACAGATGACAATACAGGGCGTTGTGAACACAAAGGGCATAGCCTATCCAATCCGTGCTATCGGTTACTTGAGTCAAAAAAAGTCTTTTGTGAGCTGCTGTCTTATAAAGTGAATAAGCGCGCTAAACACCTGTAATTCATCTGTACTGCAAATTTAATTTTTGAGGTCTCCCCTCTTTTTTATAAATTATCTTAGTATAAGCCGATTTTCGCAGATATTTAAAATTGGGCTTTTTAGGGATAGCCATTTTGTCGCCCTGTTGGGGCAGGGGATCGATGGGTACAGCGGGATATGATAACTATTGAATGAATTTATAGAACTTGAAGAAATTATATCAATGAGCATTATTCTTGGATTATCGCACAATATCTAACTATATGTAAAGACAACTGATTATATTCAAGTAAAATGGCAAGTGCTTTTGTTTATTAAATTTCCCGCCTTTAATTGGCCGTCAGAGGTAACATATATTCGTTTATAGCTTCAAGGTAGTGGCAACCGGGCTTATCGGCACATTTCATTTTCCCAACAGTCCAGTTTAAAATCTTCTGGATCCTTTGCTCTTCGTCAACCGGCATGTATTTGATATCCTTATCGGCGAATATTGATTGATTTAAGCTAATTGAGGTTAATTGTTGTTTAATGATATTCACCAACAGGAATTTTTTCCTTAACTCGCACCATTCTGCAAATCCTCTTATAAAATCCTTATTAATCTTTTCTGCAGCAAGTATCTGGCTTTGCCTGTTCTGAAATGTATTCATATTAGCCAGCGACAATTGATCAATATTAACCAATTGAACGTGCGTTAAATCTGCTGCGGCAGGCTCAACATTGTTGGGCATTGATAAATCTATGATCAGCTTTTTACTGCTATTTTCAAGATCAACTTTATATATAATGGGAGTAGCAGAAGCCGTAGCTACTATAACAACATCTGCTACAGCAACAAGCTTTGGCAAAGCTGCAATATCGCTATACGCGATATTGAACTCGTTTGCGATGCCTTTCGCTTTATCTATTGTCCGGTTAACTAATGTTACATTAACCTGTTGCCCCAGATAATCTTTAATATTTTCGCAAACACGTACACTCATTTTCCCAGCCCCTACAATTAATATATTAGCGGCATCAGCAAAATATTGCCTGATAGTCTGCAGGGCTGCAAATGATATGGAAGTTGTTCCTTTGCTGAGACTTGTTTGATTCTTGATTTGCTTTGAAGCCTGTAAAACCGTGTTATATAATTTTTCTAAGAAGGTATTGATAAAGCCATGTTCTTTAGCAAATTTAACGGCCTGTTTAACCTGCCCAATAATTTCATAATCGCCAAGTATTTGCGAATCTAAGCCGGCGGCAACAGTAAACAGATGTTCAACTGCATCAATAGCCTGCTTTACATAACAAATCGACCCAAACTCTTTTATGTCGCCTTCGGTAACGCTGCACAACAGATTAACCAAGGCCTCAGGTTCATTAGCGATACCATATATTTCTGTGCGATTACAGGTTGACAGAACAAACAATGAACTAACCCCATTAATCCCAGCACTTTTTAATAAAGCCCCATACTGGCCTGTTGAAATTGCAAAACGCCCTCTGAGCCGAGAATCGGATTTTTTATAATTTATGCCTACTACATAAAAGCTACCTACCTCAACCATATTCTTATTATTCGCGATCGTTAACATATTAAAAGTTAAACCAGGTTACTTAGTTCTATGCCTGGGTTTAAGCTGATAAAGCAGATTTTCAACCTTGCTGTCAAGATTATAGATATCGTTATATTTTACAATTCCGCCATCGCCAATGGCAGCTGTAATGTAAGTAACCTTTACAGGCACCGGGCTCTTAAATTGAATAAACTTAATTTCCCTGTTCAATAAAGCGCGGCTCATGGATTTCACATCGCTCTCATTGCCTGCAATTTTTAATAATAATTTTGCAAGCTCCCCTCCCCGTTCAACTATTATGCCCCCGTTACTTGACGCCCTTTTTTGCTTCCTGAATAAACTTTTATCTGATGTGCCTTGTAACGCTACTGCCGTGCTACTTCCTATAAAGTATATATTATCGTTTTTTCGCTGGTTTATTGGTGCCTGCTTCGATGAAAGGCTTCCGGCAACTGATCTATCCCCATTGCCGGCGTTAACCTTTTGAGTGGATTGGGAAGTTGTAAAACCGGTAAGCAAGATTGCGGTTAAAGGTGTTGGCGTAGCAGGGGCACCTACAATAATTTTGAAATTAAAAGTTGTATCAGGTAGTACCAATTTTAAAGTATAGGTTGGGATATTTATTTGGATATAGGCACTATCGTTTATTGCTGCCCAGCGAAGGCGCTCCATGTTTACGGCGATTTTCCTTATATCAGCCTCCGGAGTTTCATAACAATCTCCTTCGTAAACCCCTTTAATTAGATGCAGCTGGTATTGAAAGACTGTATAATCTCTGTTTGCAGGCTGTACTTTTACTATCGCATCCATAAAAGCAGATTGTTTAAGGGCATTAGTTAAAGTCTCTTCCGTATTAAATCCATTGATCGTTTCCCGGTCAATCTTAGATGCCGGATAATATGGATTGAGTTTGCCGAAATGCAGATTATTCATGAAGCTGAGCAAAGCGTCGGTTAGTACGATCTCAAACCGGGCCTTCTTTTTATTGCTTATTTTACCAGGTTGCTCAAGTATGGTATGCAGAGTTGTATACTGCAATTCTCCGGGATGATAATCTTCATGACGTAACCCAAATTGCAACACACAATCAATCAGGAGCATGGCTGCCCATGTTTTATTTTGATCTTTTTGTTCCACGGTCCATACTGGAGTAAAAGCGCGCTTCTGGTAAAAACGTTTTGTTGACAAAGGAAAACACAAACCTTTATTTAAAGACTTATCATTCAATTGCGCGTTAATTTCCGCGATAACTGAGGTATCTGTTTTTTTGCGATCAATAGTTTTATCGGGAACTAACGATTTGGCTTTTGCGACTGCCGACATCACCAAAATGCATGAAACAAAGAGCAGAATGACAATTTGTTTACCAAATGAATTACCTGTTCCAACTATTTCCATAACATCATTTTTATGAAGTAAAGTTGCAATGCTTCCCAGGTTGAAATAGTGATCACGGTCACTTATCTAGCTGATTGTAAACACCCGATGTGGCTACAACCACGCACGGCCCGTAAAACAAACGTGGCCGCCTCAAAAGGGCAGCCACGTTTGTTCGCAATCTAAGTTATGGGTATATGGCAATTTAGCTACAGCCGGCCAATTAGTAATCAGTGGGCGTTGAGCTGCCACGTAATTTTCACAGCGGATATTCTCTCCGACTCAATTCTATTGTCGGCCTGTACGTTAAAGCCATTTTTTATATAAAACTGCAAAGGCGACTTGTACATGTGTCCATCAGCCCGCAGAACGCCGTCTCTATCAATTGCCCAGCCGGCAAGCCGATTTTCGTGCTTCTTTATTTCATTAAGTATGCTCGTCCCATAACTCTTTCCTTGAACATCACTGTTTAATATGATCGCAAACCATCTCTCGTTATCACGCAAGAAGGTAGCTGACCAACCAACAATAACATCCTGTGCATCAATTAGCAAAAAGTGTTTTTTCGCATCTAAATTGTTAAGATAGTCATTAAAGCCTTCGATTTTGTCAAACTTTAATTTTTCAGGATATTCATTATTCCATAGCCGAAAAGCTGCTTCAATCTGTTTAGCACTAAGAGATTCCTGAACTAATATTTTCACATTTAGTAGTTTACTTAACCTTTATTTTCTAATTTATATCCCGCTGAGTGGAATTGGTGCCTCTGCTCTGAGAGTAAAACCAGGTATTTAGTCTGTTGATACAATGATACTAAATCCTGAAAAGGAATAATCCTCATTATAAACAGTCACAAAATCTTTTTCTTAATGCCTCGACTTCAGACTCATTCCCCCACCTTCCGGCAAAATTCCTTTTTACGGCTTAAGTTAACCCTTTCATCGGAAATAATATTGACGTTCGCAGGGACTCGAAAACGACTTTTCAAAAATACTTTATACAACTTTCATTACTATTACTCGCGGACCTCCGTATTCCTTTTTAAACTCAGTGGATAGTGTTTTTCTACCCGTTCAAGCTCTATATGTAACGAATCATTTTTATTATTCACTCCCTTTATAATGAACCTGCCGGTTGACGGTAAAACATAATGAAAAGCTATACTATCACTCGTATCCACCCGGTTTTTTAAACTGAGTATATGCTTAATTGTATCGGCTTCATATCCATAATATAGCCTGCCAATATTACCATAGTATTCCGTTGTCCTGATCTTGTTATCTGTTTTTAATTTAAATGCCCCGGCGCTCCCTATGCTGATGGTATTAAACTTTTCAAACACCACATTCTGCCATCTAACAGTATCATCCGGCGAATAAGGCAGCAGCTTGTTGTTAATCCTGAAGTAAGTTACTTTGTATAAGCCTGTAAAACTCTTAACCCCGTCATCCAAGGGTAGTTTGAAAGTTTTGCCTGCGGCATACAACTGTTCGTAATGATAACCTCTGTAAAACAGGAACAGAAAAATAAAGCCCGTTTTCAATACAATTCGCGCCACTTTTTTCCATTGCTCACGAAAACCAGGAAGCTGAATATAATTGATCACCCCTTGCCGGTGCCTGATCAGGATGGCGTAAAAGTTATCAGCATCTTTAAGCAAAAGAGCTACCGAAAGAAAAAGCAAGTGCAGGCTCGCCAATTCAACTCCTGCATCATAACCGATATTTACAAACCAGATGGGTAGTAAAATAGCTATCATCATCAAAGCACCTAAAGTTGCTGTGCGCCGGAACAGGATCAAAACAGTTGCTATAAGTTCAAATATCCCTGCAAATACTTCAAAAAAAGGCGAAACACCAGTAGTTAGCCAATAAAGCTTGCCGGGGGTAAAATTGCCAAGGCTGGTATTTAGCTGACTTAGTGTTGGGAAAGGCATTTGTACCGGAAACACCTTGGCGATGGCAAACCACGACATTCGTAGCGCAATCTGGTATCTTACCAAAATAAAAAACAAGTTATAAAGACGATCATCAACACTATTTTGAGCTAATGCGTTCCGGTCTTTATTAACCTGCTTTTCTACCAATGCCCATATAATCCCAATAACCAGGCATACCAGTAAAGTAATTAACCAGCCTTCATAATTTTTACCGCCCTGGCTACTAAAAAACCAGGGATTATTCTGGCTGATCACATCAAGCCACCGGTAAGGGTATCCTTTAACTGAAAAGCCTGCATCAAAATCCTGCTGATAAAACGCGGGAACAAATGGTATTACTGTAGTAGCAGCATATACAATGCCCGATCTTAATAGTGTTTTTTGCAATAGTCCGGAAGCGGGGCCTGTATAATTTGAGGGATGCGTCATATCAGGATAATCTTTTGTTTACAGCATTCCAGTTTACTACATTCCACCAACCGGCAACATATTCGTTTCGCCGGTTTTGATATTTGAGATAATAAGCGTGTTCCCAAACATCTAAAGCCAGCAGTGGTGTGCCTTTTACCGCCGCATTATCAAAAAGCGGATTATCCTGATTGGCGGTTGAAGCAATTACCAGCTTACCGTTTTGATTAATCAGCCAAACCCAACCCGATCCAAAGCGGCCAAGCGCAGCCTGTGTAAACTGCTCCTTAAATTGATCCACCGAGCCAAATGTTGCCGCAATAGCATCTTTTATTTTCCCGTCCGGACCTTTAACATCAGGAGTCAAACTCTCCCAGAAAAAATTATGGTTCCATGCGCCGCCGCCGTTGTTACGAGCCTTAGGCGAAAGCTGTGATGCATGATCAAAAAACTCTTTTTCTGTGGCAAACGTCAACTTTTCGGCAACGATAGCATCATTTACATTTTTGACGTATGCGGTATGGTGTTTGGTGTAATGGATCTCATTGGTTAATCCGTCTATATGAGGTTCCAAAGCTTTATAATCAAAACCCAGCGGTACCTGGGTGAATTTTAAAACGTCGCCGGTTTGTAAAGGGAACTCATTTTTTTGGTAAGCAGCCAGGGCTTTATCTGAACTTAGAATCAATGGCCCGGTTAGCGCTACGGCCGCTGTTGCCTTTAGCGTATTCTCTATAAATTGTCTTCTGCTGTTAGTTTTCATAGTATATGATTTGATGATTATCAAAGAAGCTGCCCGGTATTAAAACCGGGACAGCTTGCTGGCACAACTTATTCCACCATGCTGTGCTTTATCTTTAATTTAGTTAGTTATGTGTAAGTATAGTTGCCCCTATAGCCGATGAGCCGGGCGTGCCGTTGATATAAATGGTATAGATCTTGCCGGCAGTAAGCGTTACATTTATTAATTTATCATTAGCGATATCAACTGCCGTATGATCTGAAGTTTGTGTAACCGAGAAATTAACTATACCGGCATCAACCGTAGCAAACGGCCCTAACGACCATGTGCTCAAGCCCGTCCCAGACAACACCGAGCCTCCTGCCCTGCCGTAAGCTGTATTGGTAAAAAGCGCGGTTTGACCGGCAATACCAAAATCGACATTAGAGGTACCCGGCGCAAGGTTTACAAACCTGACCTTGGCTTTACCTGCAGCAGGCGCGCTTAGATCGTCGTAAAAAAGGATCAGTGAATCGGCCGTAGCCTTGTTGTTTTTTACAGCGAATACCGTATGATAATAATTAGCTATCGGACCATTAGGGCCTCCGGTTGATGTAAAGGTGGCGCTGTTACCAAATTGCCTTGAGGCTTTGTAGGATGTATTGGTTCCTTCGGTAAAATTGATCTGTACGTCGCCAAACTGGGTATCGATGTAATCGCTCTTCGTATTGATAGCCAAAGCTGTTTTGGTTACCTGCGTAGTGTACACCCAAAACTGTATACCGGTATTTACCGGGCGGGCGTTTACAAAGCTGATGTGCGCGGCGAGGGCGGGTCTGTCGGCCGCGTTAATATCTAAATAATATGTCTTTTTGCAGGATGAGGCAAAAAGCATAGTGATCGCGGCAAGTATCGATAGCCTTGCTGATCTTGAAAGCTTTGCCGTTTTCAAATTTTGTTTATATATGGATTTCAAAATACTTTTCATGATTAAGCAATTATAAATGAGCTGATAGTTTGATAAACGGCTGGATACCGGCGCTGCCGTTCTGGATACCTACAACCGTAGGATTGCGTAAACCGGCAATAGATGGATCGGTATAATCGCCCAAAACGTTAAATACGTTATTAACACCTGCCGTACCCTGGATGCGGCTGGTAAACTTATACCCAACCGACAGGTCGGTTACCCAGATAGGTTTCAGGTTTTGATAAAAGTAAACCGGGTTAAGCGGATCTGAGGCGCTAAGCAGCGTTGCCGTAGTTACCTTGCCGAAGTATACCGTACGGGCAAGGAAAGTGAATTTATCTAAACTGTAAATGCCCTGCAGATTTACTTTCTGCGCTGGGATATTGGTGGTTACCCTCGCCCTTTCGCCGGGGCTCAGGATCACGTTTTTATATTTTTCAAGACCTTTAGGTGTATTAACTTTGGTCACCTCATTTTTTTCAAAGTTGCCGCCAAACAGGAAGTTGATATTCCCCCTGTCCAATAGCAGTTTGTAGCTGCCTGTAAACTCGATGCCTTTTGTGCGGGTACTGAATTCATTGTAAAAAAAGTTGGCCTGGGCAGCACCGGTTTGCTGGAACAAATTTTTAACATCCGTAGGCAGGTTGGTGTCTGTCGCCGTAAAGTTGCCTGTATTGCCTACCCTGTTATCAATATTGATCAGGTATGCATCAACCGTTAATTCCACATTGCTGCCCGGGGCCGAGGTTAAGCCCAAAGTATATCCTTTTGATTTTTCGGGCGATAACTTAGGTATTCCCAATGCCCTTGCCGCTGCGCTTTGATTGGATGCCGTAAGGATGTCAACGCCCCTGCCCTGCTGGAACGTTGTGGATACCGAGGTATAATAAGATTGTGCCAAATCCGGCGCACGGAAACCTGTATTCGCCGATCCTCTGATACTTAACCATCTGGCGAAACTGTAGCGGGTAGCCGCTTTCCAGGTAAACACATTACCAAAATCCGAAAAATACTCGGCACGGCCGGCACCGGAAACAAGCCACTGCTTAGTAACATTCAATTCCACATCAGCATAACCTGCAGTTACCGAACGGCTAACGTTAACCGCATTCTCCGGCCTGAAACCCAAATGGATCTGCGAGCCAGCGGAAAGACCGTTCAGGGATGTTACACCCGCATTGGATAGGTATGGTATTCCGCCTGCGGTTGTGTCAATATCAACAATGGTACGCTGATCTGCTTTGGAATAAGAGGCTTCTTCACCTGCAATAATCTGGAAACCTTCTACACGATGCTGGGCGCCAAAAGCTACGTTTAAGCCTTTTAATACCTTGTCAAAATAACGGGTAAAGTCAAGCGCTGTTGTGTTTTGACTGGCATTGTAACTACCTGCATCAAAACTGGTTGGGCTTTTTAAACCGAGACTTGCGTTAAGCGAATTATCAACCCGGTTACCGAATATATTTTTTCCATACACGTTTGAGAAATCTACGTTCCAGTCGCCAACTTTACCCCTGATTCCTACGGCTATCGATTCATCAACTATATTATTTTCCATTGCCGGTAAAAAACCATCAGGATAAATGAAGTTATTGTTACGTGATGTCCAGCCGGGTAATCGGTAGGTAGCCGTAAATTGTGAATTACGGCTGCTGATACCGCCAAAGGCATACAGCTCGGTCGAGTTTTTTAGAGGTAAACCGGCATTGAAAAACAGCAAAGCGTCCTGCCCGGCATTGGAACCACTGGCACGCTGATCAAAAAAATGGCGGTCGATGCCACGACTTGCTAAAATAGCGTCGTCAATATCTTTGGTGTATATCGCATCATAACCACGTGTATTTGCTCCACCTCCGTAAATAGGGCCATTATATAAGCCTGCATCTTTTCGGCCAGCCGGTAAAGAAATGGCTTGTGTAGCGTATTCGGTGGTCACATTTACGTAACCGCCATTGTTTCCTATACCAACACCGTAATTAGCACTGGAACGGGTAACCGCTCCATCTCCACGCCTGCGTACACTTCCAGAAGTATTAACCGCAAAATCGTCCGTTTTTTTCTTTAATACGATATTGATCACCCCAGCGATAGCATCCGAACCATATTGAGCCGCGGCACCGTCCCTCAAAATTTCTATCCGGTCGATAGCACCTGTAGGAATAGCGTTGAGATCATAACCGGTTGATCCGTTACCCAAACCGCCGTAATTAACGTTGGAGCTTTTATGCCTGCGTTTTCCGTTCACCAACACCAAAACCTGGTCGGGCCCCAAGCCCCGGAGTTGGGCCAGGCTTAATGCCGAACCGGCATCACCTGCATTACTGCCATTAACCGAGTGGAAAGATGGCGAAATGTATTGGAGTATCTGGGTTACGCTAACCTGCGGGGCGGATTCCAATAGCGGCTTAACATCAATAACATCCACCGCTACCGGCGAGTTGAGCTTGGTGCGATTGGCATTGCGCGATCCAACAATCTGCACTTCATTCAGCGCGTTATTTTTTGATGGCTTCAAGCTGATCTGAAATTGCTTGATACCATCAATTTCCACTTCCTGGCTTTCAAAACCTACAAACGAAAACACCAGGTATTTACCGTTACGGATCACGATACTGAAGCTACCATCTGCCTTGGTTACTGCACCTTCATTTAATCCTTTTACTGTTACAGATACGCCGGGCAATGGCGCTTTATCATCGGCAGAGGTTACAACCCCGGTTACCGTTCGTTTTTGTGCATATGCGTTGTGCCCCACAATAAGGGCGAAGAACATAAGCAAGAGTACAATTTTCTTCATGTTACAATAGTTCTGGGGCAAAGCGGTGGCTACGGCAGGGCAAAAACTGACCTACCGGCAAATGTTTGCCCGGTTGTTTTAATTAATTATTTTATTGGGGTATGTTAATTTGAGGCTAATTTCTGCTTGAAACGATCATCGGTGAGGGATTTTAAAAACTCCACGATATCATCAATTTCGGCATTGGTAAGGTTAAGCGGCTTATCAAGCGCAAGATCACGATTAATACCATCTTTAACCACTAACGAGGGATTATTGTAATATTCAACCACTTCCTTGAGGGTCTTAAATTTACCGTTGTGCATATACGGAGCCGTTACAGCCACATTACGCAGTCCCGGAATTTTAAACTCCCCCTCTTCCGTTTTGCTTTTTGTGATAGCCGAGCGACCCGGATCATTCAGGTCTTTACCGTTATACAGGCCTATACTTTTAAACCTGTCGGCTGTAAAATCCTCTCCCGAATGGCAGTTATTACAAGCGGCCTTACCAATAAACAATAACCTGCCGCGCGCAGCAGATTCTGATATGGCGTGGTCATCGCCGTTTACATACCTGTCGTAAGGGCTGTTTGATGTTTCAAGCGTACGCTCAAATGAGGCTATGGCCTTCAACAGATTATCTTTGGTGGGTGCTGATTTAAATATTTTTTGAAAAGCATCGGCATAAAATTTATTGTCGTTTAATTTTTTTATGGCATCTTCTATCGGAAGCCCCATTTCTGCGGCCGATGTGATGGGGCCTAAAGCCTGCTCTTCCAACGATGAAGCCCGGCCATCCCAAAAAAGATGCGGCCTGCCCGAAAGGTTGGTCAACCCCGGCGAGTTACGCGCAGTGAGCTGACCTTTTATTCCCTTACTAAACACGGCAGTATCGGCAAAAGCAAATGCTGGTTTATGGCAAGAAGCGCAGCTGATGGTGTTATCACCCGATAATATGGGGTCAAAAAATAATTTTTCGCCCAGTTGCTCCCTGGTTTGTACATCGTCTTTGGAGCCTACAAAACTCATGAAGCCGATCAATACCATGATTGCTCCTAAAACCAGTAATATTTTTCCTTTTTTCATATTGTTCCACATCTAATTAGCTGCTTCGAAGTTCAGCCCATTGCCGGTGTATCCAATTCCACCGGCTCCGGAGCTGTTCCAACTTTACCTGAGCTTTTAAATGCTTTTATTAGTCATGGCTGTGGCCATCCAACCCAAAACGGGTCGGCTTTTATCATCAAAATAAGATTATCTGTGTCTTGCTTTACAGTTTGTTACTGCGCATTAGCGGTAAGGTTAACATTCAGATCAAAATCATCATAGATCACCTTATCGCCCAGGTTTTCAAAAAAGTTCTTCGACCTGAATTTGATATCATATTTGGTACGATCTACAGTTATTTTGGCGCTTGCGGTAAGTTTTTTGCCATTAACAGCAACGGTAGCCGGGAAGCTTACGTCATTAGTGATACCCTTGATGGTTAGTTTGCCTTTAACATCATATTGGTTACCGCTGGTTTTGGTAGCCGAATTAATCACCAGATTCGCTTTCGGAAATTTTTCAGTATTGAAAAAAGTCTCGCTTTTCAAGGTGCTAACTAACTTTTCATTTTGTGCCTGATCGGTTAGGTCAGCGTCAGTAATGGTATTCAGGTCGATATCGAAGCTACCGCCTTTAAGCGTGTTGTTTTCTATCGAGAAATTACCGTTACTGATCTTCACTTCGCCATTATGATCGCCGGTGGCTTTCTTGGCTGCCCAGGTAAGCTTGCTGCTTTCATTATCTACTTTGAACGATGCTATTTTAATTTTCCTTTTTGTATCGGCAGTTTTGATAATACCTGATTTCCCTTTGGTAAGTTTAACCGTTTTTATCGCAGGAGATGTGAACGAAGTAAGAGATATAAATGCTGTAAATAATACAGCGCCAGTAAATTTTGTCATGGTGGGTTATCGTTAATAAGTTGTTTTAATAAACCCGGCAAAGCTTTTACCCTTAGCCGGGTCAGGTGTCAGTTTATTGTTTATTTTCCTTTTAAGGTTTCGTTATTGCTTTCAACAACATTTGCATGGTTGGCCGGTGCGGGTTCGGCTATCAGTTCATCAAGCAGTTTATTAAACTTCTTTTCGTAATCCTGGTAATATTTACCGGTAACTGTACCCGTATACCCCGTATAGATCTCCCTTACGTCGCCTTTCCTGTCGATGATAATAGTAGTCGGGAATGCTATGAACTTATTCAAAGCGGGCAGTTTTTGCGATACTAACTTTTTATCGGCCAAGCCACCGAATAAAATATCATACTTGATATCGTACTTTTCCTTCAACTTGCCCAAAGTATACTGTGCATATTTTAAACTGTCTTTCTGCTCAAAGCCTATAGCTATCGCCTCAACCCCACGGTTATGGTTTTTATTAAACCATGGCGAAAGGAACACGGTTTGATCGGTACAGTTAGGGCACCAGGTACCCACAATCTCTATGATAGTAACCTTACCTTTATACTTGGCATCGCTTAATGAAACCGGGTTACCGTTCAGGTCAGGGAAAGTGAAATCCAATTTTTTGTAACCTTCTTTCAGGTAAGTTAATTTGTACGGATCAGGTAGTTCGGCTTTATCGTCTTTTACGGCATCAAACTTGGTGTTATCATAAATGCCTTGGCCTATCTCACCACTCAGCGTACCATCCGGATTGATCTTCCCCTTGTAAATTTTAGGGCTCGGACCGGTAAAGCCACTCAGCTCAAATTCATCGCCTTGTACAGTACCCTCCAGCTCGCGGCTGTCGCCGGTTACCTGCATAATTACACCAGTTAATTTATTACCAGTCTGTTTCAGGACAGCTATCTTGTTAGGTACCTGCTCTTTCGAGTAAACTTTCAGCTCCCATTTACCGGTTAAGTTGGCGGCTGGTGCAATATCCTTACCAGGCTCAACAAAACGGTAGCTTTTGCCGTATTCGGCGGTGAAGGGTAGTGAATTCCCTCTGAAACCCGGCACCAGGCTGCGGTATTCGCCACTTAAGGTTCCGTCATCTTCTACTTTGGCAACCAGTGCGGCATCATACGTATTCATTTTAATAAATACCGAATCTTTGCCTACCTGCTTAACATGAAAGTTATCGCGACGGGTACCATTGATGAGCGTGAAGGTAGCATGTTCCGCATCCTTACCTTTCAATTCAAAATTAAAAGGAACTTTTGTTTCGGCTACAGTAAACACGCCGCGCCATACACCTTCTTTGATAAATTTTACCGGCGGATTTTTATCGGCCGCAAACACTGTACTGCTCAACAGCAACCCTACTGTCAGGCATTTGAATGAAGTAATTAAATTGAGTGTTTTCATTTGATAAATTATAGATAGTTAATAGTTGTTTACTTACCTTGACGTGCCGGCTGATCAACAACGGCAGCAGTTTCTGGCGCCGGCTCCGCGATAAGCTCGTCTAAAAGCTTGTTGAATTTCTTTTCGTAATCTTCATGATATTTGCCGGTTACGGTGCCGGTGTAGCCTGTATAGATCTCCCTTACGTCACCTTTTCTGTCGATAATGATCGTAGTGGGGAAAGCGATAAACTTGTTCAATGCAGGTAGTTTTTGCGATACCAGCTTCTTATCGGCTAATCCACCAAAAGCGATATCGTAGTTAATAGCATATTTATCGCGCAGCTTGCCCAGCGTGTATTTAGCATATTCCAGGCTATCTTTTTGCTCGAAGCCTAAAGCAATGGCCTCTACCCCACGGTTATGATTTTTGTTAAACCATGGCGATAGGAACACGGTTTGATCTGTACAGTTGGGGCACCAGGTACCAATGATCTCCACGATCACCACCTTACCCTTATACTTGTTATCGCTCAACGATACCTGTTTACCATCAATCCCCGGAAACGAAAAGTCAAGCTTTTTATAACCCTCTTTCAGGAAAGTTAATTTATAAGGATCCGGCAATTCAACTTCGGCTTTTTTGGCGGCGTCAAACTTCAGGTTTTTATAGATCCCGAAACCCTGTTCACCGCTCAATGTACCATCAGCATTGATCTTACCTTTAATAATGAATGGGCTTGGGCCTGTGAAACCGCTCAACGCAAATTCATCGCCCTGTACAGTGCCTTCCAACTCGCGCGTATCACCTACTACGGTCATTACCACGCCGGTAAGCTTATTACCTTTTTGTTTCAACAGGGCGATGGATGCAGGAACGGCTTCTTTGCTGTAGGTTTTGATTTCCCATTTGCCGCTCAGGTCTGCCGTAGGGGCAACGTCTTTTCCCGGTTCAACAAAGCGGTAAGTTTTACCATATTCTGCTTTAAATGGCAGCGAATTCCCCCTGAAGCCCGGAACCAGGCTGCGATACTCGCCGGTTAAAGATCCGTCGTCTTCAACTTTGGCAACCAAGGCTGCATCATAGGTGTTCATTTTGATGTAAACCGAATCCTGGCCGATAGATTTTACATGAAAATCATCACGACGGGAGCCATTGATAAGCGTAAATACCGCATGTTCAGCATCTTTTCCTTTCAGCTCAAAATTGAAGGGTACTTTTGATTCGCTTACGGTAAATTCGCCACGCCATTTGCCTTCTTTAATAAATTTAGGCTTAGGATCGGCATGCGATACGCCCGCAGTACCGAGCAAAAGCGCGATGCTCAACACTTTTGCTTTAGTTAAGTAATTTGTTGTTTTCATGTTATCAGTTTTAGTTTATTGTTATTGATTTGATTAAAAATTAGACATAGCAATGCCACGTGACCCTGTGAGGCCCTAAAAAATGGAGCAATAAAATTTCAGGAACCGGTTGTTAAAACCAGAAAAGGCGCTGTGCAAAACAACAACATCGCCTTATGGCAATTGCCTGCTGCTGCGGATAGTCATGTTTAGTGTTCATGGTGTTTAGTTAATTTATATTTGCACAGCAACATCGCCCTGCAAAAAAGTTTGAGCACTTATTTCATTGCTGAAAAGTTGCTATAAGATCATCGAGACTTCCTCTCCCTTATTCTTTATAAATCAACTAATTAATGGTGGGGTTAATTAGAATGCTGTAAAGATAGTAATAAATATGATAAATACAATAAAATCTATAGATTTAGTAGAATATTTTTTATTTAGAATTGAATTTCATTAAAATCTTATATTGTAAACAATAAACATCCTGGTCTGTACAGCACACGCCTGTTTTACCACCATAGCAAAGCAACGCACTTAGTACAGCCAGGATGTTGATCTTATTTCAGGATCAATTTTCCGTGACACAAACTGCGCTAATTAACAATACTGGTAACAACAGAAAAGGGCGCCACCATTCTGTTTAAAGGCGTTAGTGATAATATTCGTTTTCGGTTTCATGGTATTAGTTTTTAAAGCGGTTTTTGTACCGCTTCAACATCCGTTTAACAGTTCAGTTGGTGGCTATTGATCTGTTAAACACTATTATTATGTGCTATTTATTTTACAGGGACGCTGAATTCTACATCCTCAGGAGGCAGGCATTGCTTGTCGCTGCACACCATATAATTTAGTGTGCCTTTAACCGAAGTTTGCCCGTTTTTAAGTTTTATTTTTTGCTGAAAAATTACCGATTGCTCAAAGTACTGCACATTCATACTGAACGCCTTTTCATACTTACTGACAGCCTTAGGTTCTGAAGTGTTTCCGCTCAATGTATAGTCATCGCTTTTATCAAACGTAAACGAAGTTTTTACCGGGCCGCCATCAGCAACACGCTGCGAATAGATATGCCAGCCTTTTTCAATATCGGCCTTTATAAAAACGATGGCTTGCTCTTTGTCAATCTTTTTTGCCGCGTACGACCATTTTACCGGAGCAAGTATCTGCGAGTAAGCCACAGTGCCAATAACAGAAGTTAAAGCGGTAAGTATGAATTTCTTCATTCGGTATAGTGATGATGTGGTTTATTCTCTTCTTTTTTGGGGTTCAGTAAACTTACCAGGAAAAGAGCTGTGGAGATATTTGTATAAACCTGTAGCATCTTATCTTTCTCCCCTTGCCGGGAGCAGGAATTAGCACCTTTTACAATATTACAATATAAGGTATTGTACAGGTTGCCAAGACTTCATGGGGCCTTTCCCTCCGTCTTTTCTGGATAAGTGTTAAAGAACTGATGATGCAAACATACAATAAAATCTATAATTCCTATAGATTTTATATAATTTATTTTATATCATTGCAAAGCAGGTGTTAAACATTGAAAGCACCACCAAATCAGCTTTAAACACTTATTTCATTTATTAAAAAATGCCCGATCAAAAACAAAAACAAACCGCTCTCGGCGACGTAGCCGCCAGACAGTTAGCAGTAGCCACCCGTACCGTTCCGCAGTTATCAACCATTACCCCTCGCTGGTTAACACATTTATTAAACTGGATCCCTGTTGAATCAGGCGTTTATCGTTTAAACAAAGTTGTTGATGCTAATAATGTAGAAGTTGATTGCTCTAACCGTGATGAGCGTGAGCTGCCATCTACCTATGTTGATTATGAAGAAAACCCGCGGGAGTATAACCTGAGCGCAGTAAATACAGTATTAGATGTGCATACCAGGGTATCTGATTTGTACAGTAAACCCTATAACCAGATCAGCGAGCAGTTACGCCTTACTATCGAGATTGTTAAAGAACGCCAGGAAAGCGAGCTGATCAACAATCCTGAATATGGCTTATTGAGCAGCGTAGCCTCATCGCAAAAGATAAAAACAAGGCTCGGCCCCCCTACTCCGGATGACTTTGACGAACTGATCACTAAAGTTTGGAAAGAACCCGGATTTTTCCTGCTGCATCCATTAGCGATAGCCGCTTTCGGCCGCGAATGTACCCGCCGTGGTGTGCCGCCGCCAACAGTATCCTTATTTGGGTCACAATTTATTACCTGGCGAGGGATCCCGCTTATCCCATCCGATAAACTACCTATAGTAAATAACAAATCAAAGATCATCCTTTTGCGTACAGGCGAAAGCCGCCAGGGCGTGGTAGGTCTGTTTCAGCCTGGTTTGCCGGGCGAACAGTCACCAGGATTATCGGTGCGCTTTATGGGCATTAACAATAAGGCCATTGCTTCATACCTGGTATCGCTTTACTGCTCATTAGCTGTTTTAGTTGATGATGCTATAGCTGTTTTGGAAGATGTTGATTTAGGTAACTATTATGAGTACAAATATTAATCCGGATAACCTGCCCAGTCTGCAGGAACTGGAACAACTGGCCAACCAGTTTTTTAAGGCCGGGCCGGGCGGCATTGTAAATCAATTGCCAGCTCAGCAAACGCCGGAAGTATTTCCATTGCCGGGCAGTATAGGTGATGCTGATTTATTGGGGCCGCAACACCAGGCCAACGTACCAGCTACGTCAATACCATCAAGTACTATTGGCGGTGGCGGTGTTTCGCCATCGGCTATTAATCAGAATAATGCCATTAACCTGAAGGATCCGCAAACCAGTTTCGCGGATCCTAATTTAAGCGCACATACTAATGCTTCGGAGCCTGTCCGGCATAGCCCGGTTAACACTTTTGGAGCGCAATTGCCCTCAAAACCCAGCTTTGGTTACGACTCATATTTGGTAAAAACAGATCTGATACCTAATGTGGCTTTAAAGCAAAATTTCGAGGTTGAGCAGCTTTCAACCGCTCCCCAAAATCTGCTCCACTTGCCTTATCAACAAGACCAGGGTTTTGAAGCGGACCTGAAGAAGATATTAAGCAATATTAGTACGTCAGGACCTTCAAAAGTGCTACCATTTAACGGTGCACCTTCCGCTACCGAAATCCCTTTTTATTTTTTATCGGATAGCCATGGATTACCGGCAGTAAAATCCGACGAGAAAAGGGTTAAGCAGGTTGGTATCAGTAGCATTATCAGTCCGCCGTTTGATGTAAACATTGTAAGGCGCGATTTTCCGATTTTACAAGAACAGGTGAACGGGAAACAATTGGTATGGCTTGACAATGCAGCCACTACCCAAAAGCCCCGGCAGGTGATTGAGCGCATTACCTATTTTTACGAGCACGAAAATTCAAATATCCACCGCGCCGCCCATGAACTGGCGGCAAGGGCAACGGATGCTTACGAGGGCGCACGCAAAAAAGTGCAAACCTTCCTGAACGCGGGATCAATTAACGAGATCATTTTTGTACGTGGCGCAACCGAAGCCATCAACCTTGTAGCCAAAACGTGGGGAGAGCAAAATTTGGTTGCAGGTGATGAAATTGTTGTTAGCCAGCTTGAACACCACGCTAATATAGTTCCGTGGCAGCAGCTGGCGGCTAAAAAGGGTGTAAAAATTAAAGTGATCCCCGTTGATGACGATGGCCAGATCATCCTTGACGAATATGTAAAAATACTTGGCCCTAAAACCAAACTGGTTTCATTTACACAGGTATCAAATGCCTTAGGTACGGTCACGCCAGCCGCTCAAATTGTTCATCTCGCACATCTGGCCGGGGCCAAAGTATTGGTTGACGGCGCACAGTCTGTATCGCACATGCCGGTTGATGTACAGGCTTTAAATGCCGATTGGTTTGTATTTTCGGGACATAAAGTGTTCGGCCCTACAGGTATAGGTGTGCTTTACGGCAAAGAAGAGCTGCTCAATCAAACCCAACCCTGGCAAGGCGGAGGTAACATGATCAAGGATGTTACTTTTGAATACACCCAATACCATGATGCACCCGGACGCTTCGAGGCCGGAACCGGTAACATTGCAGACGCGGTTGGTCTTGGTGCGGCTATTGACTATGTTACCCGGCTGGGCATGCCTGCTATCGCCCAGTATGAACATTACCTGCTTGAATATGCTACTCATCTGCTAAAAGAAGTAAAAGGGATCCGGTTGATTGGTACCGCAAAAGAAAAAGCCAGCGTATTATCATTTGTGCTTGTGGGCTACAAAACCGAAGAAGTTGGTCATGCTTTAAATGAACAAGGCATCGCCGTACGTTCAGGTCACCATTGCGCCCAGCCTATCTTAAGGCGCTTTGGTGTTGAAGCCACAGTGCGGCCCTCACTGGCATTCTATAATACTTGTGCCGAAATTGACCTGTTGGTAAATACTCTTCACAGTCTTAAAAGATAAACCACCAAAACCACCACAATGAAAGACGATAAGCTTGACAGTTTTATACAGTTGCTTTATGAAACTCATAAAGCCGAGTGGGAAGCTACTCCAAAGATCAGACAGTGCGTTGGCTGGCTGTCTGATCTGTTTGAGTTTCTATTCCCGAACAACCATGCCAACAAACTATCGATATACGGCGGGCACCTGAAAAAGAACCAGATAGATCTTGAAAACATATTACTTAGCTACCTCGATCCAAAGGATCTTGATATTGAGGCTGCCGTAGCTTCGTTTTACGATTCATTGAACGAAATTTACGACCGTCTGCGGAAGGATGCCTCCATGATCTATGAAAAAGACCCGGCAGCGACCAGTGTACATGAGGTTATTGTTTCATACCCTGGCTTTTACGCTATAGCTGTTTATCGCATAGCGCATCAGCTTACACGGCTAAACATCCCTATTTTACCCAGGATATTATCTGAGCACGCGCATGGCCAAACCGGTGTAGATATCCATCCCAAAGCAGAAATTGGAGTACCGTTCTGCATAGATCATGGCACAGGTATAGTAATTGGTGCAACAAGCATTATTGGAAAGTATGTTACGATTTATCAAGGTGTAACATTAGGGGCGGCACAAGTAAGCAAAGAATTATCCGAAACCAAAAGGCACCCAACAGTTGAGGATAACGTAGTGATTTATGCCCGCAGTACCATTTTAGGTGGACGTACTGTTCTCGGTCATCATAGCGTAATTGGAGGCAGTGTGTTTTTAACAAAAAGTGTTCAGCCCTTTTCCCATGTTTTCAATACCCATCAATTACGAATTGAGGTAAAGGAAAACCTACAATAAATTTTTTCAATATGGTTTCTAAACTTAGCTCATCAGAGATAATACACTTTTTGCTTATCCTGCTTATCATCCTGATACCTGCAAGGCTATTGGGTGAGCTATGCCGCAGGTACAAACTACCTGCCATCATTGGCGAGATTTTCGCCGGGATTATTGTAGGCCCTACCGTAGTTGGGGCCTTGGCTCCCGGTCTTTTTAATGGTGTGTTTCTATCAACGCCTCATGCCTTCCAGGCATTTGACGGCATTGCCAACATAGGTATTATTTTACTGATGTTCATTGCAGGCTTTGAGGTAGATCTGAAGCAGATCAGACAGAACGGAAAGCAGGCTATCAGTATCAGCCTTACCGGTATCTTATTCCCGTTTGCCATCGGCTTTGGCTCTGTTTGGTTTTTATATCAGAGTCATTTTGCCAATGGCTTTAATAACCAACTGGTAACTTCACTATTTTTTGGCACAGCGCTTTCTATCACCGCGCTATCGGTGATCACCAAAATATTGCTCGATCTGGACCTGCTCAACACGCGGATAGGCAATATTGTGCTTACATCGGCTATGGTGGATGATTTTCTGGGTTGGATCTTGTTTTCGGTAATCATTCAACTGATGAACGTAGGCAAAGGCGACGCTTCATTTTGGGCAGTGAGCATAGTTGTACTTTACGCGGTTTTCATGCTTACCGGCGGGCGTTGGCTTATTCATAAACTATTAGCCTTGGCCGGCAAAGGCGAGAAACCAGGGCGGGTGCTTACTATGTCTGTTTGCTTGTGCTTGATCAGCGCATGCGTTACCGAAGGGCTTGGTGTACGTGGCATCTTCGGCGCCTTTTTGGTAGGTATCGGCATTAATGATTCCCCATATTTTACCGAGAAACATAAGCACGTTTTACACCAGTTTACCATTAATGTATTGGCTCCATTATTTTTTGCTTCAGTTGGTTTAAGGCTAAACTTCATAGCCAATTTCGACATGGAAGTTGTAGTGATCATTCTGGTTATAGCCTGCCTGGCTAAATTAGTAGGTGCCGGAATTGGAAGTGCGATGAGCGGCATGAGTAAAAACGAATCGATAGCTGTAGCCTTTGGGATGAATGCCAGGGGTTCGCAGGAAATAGTTTTAGGATTGCTGGCTTTACAGGCCAAAATCATCAGCGGGCCAGTGTTTGAGGGCTTGGTAGTAATGACCGTAGCCACCATGATCATCTCGGGACCGATCATGAAACATTATTTTCTGAAAGAACAAAAAAAGCAGTCGGCTCAGGAGGCTTTAGCGCAACCCATACATGCTAAAACTATCCAGGATTTGTTGTGACTTCAAGAAGAATTAATTGCATGAATATACAGTACAATTGTCAAAGCAAAATGGGCGGCCTCCCTATAGAGGCAGCCCATCATCAATTACGGTATCGTTTACTACAATTAAACTATCAATAACTCGAAAAGAAACCTAAGGTTTTGCTATTTCCAGAACTATCCTTCCGTTTATTTCGCCTCGTTTCATTTCGTTAAAAACCTCGTTAATATTTTCGAGTTTTTCGGCCCTGACGGTAGCTTTAACTTTTCCTTCTATCGCAAAGGCTATAGCTTCCTGCATATCTATCCTGGTACCAACAATTGAACCGCGGATGGTATAACGATTAAGCACGGTGTTAAATATGGAAAGGTCAAAGTTACCAGGCGGCAGGCCGGTTAATGATATAGTCCCCTTACGTCGTAATGCAGTTAATGCCTGGTTAAAGGCAATGGGTGATACTGCAGTTACCAGTACCCCGTGCATGCCCCCGGTATGTTTTTTTATATAAGCACCAGGATCTTCTTCGAGCGCATTCACAACGATATCAGCCCCAAGTTCTTGTGCGAGCTGCAATTTATCATTAGCAACGTCAATTGCAGCCACATGTAACCCCATAGCCTTTGCATATTGTACGGCCATATGCCCCAAACCGCCGATCCCCGAAATCGCGATCCAGTCTCCCGGTTTGGTATCAGTTTCCTTTATACCTTTGTAAACGGTAACACCGGCACAAATTACAGGTGCAACTTCAAGAAAATTAATATTGGCAGGAAATCGTGCTACGTAACGGGCGTCAGCAACTACATATTCTGCATACCCACCATCAACGCTGTAGCCCCCGTTTTTCTGGCTTTCGCAAAGCGTTTCCCAACCGGTAAAACAATATTCGCAACAACCGCAGGCACTAAATAACCAGGGCACACCAACAATGTCACCCTCTTTCAAATTTTTGACATTTGCCCCCAGCGCGGCAACATAACCTATTGCCTCATGGCCGGGGATAAGCGGTAATTTGGGTTTTACCGGCCAGTCGCCTTCGCAGGCATGCAAATCTGTATGACATACACCGCAAGTAATCACTTTAACTAATATCTGATCATTTCCGGGTTCTTTTACAGGAACCTGTTCTATGGCCAGTGGTTGGCCAAAAGCATGCAGAACCGCTGCCTTCATTGTTTTTGGTATCATGATAAAAGGATTTGTTATCTCAAAAATATCATTTTAGTCGCTTATAAAATATAGCCTTTAGCACTATATAAAATGACATTAATCACCTGAAAAACGAACTAATGATCTGGCTACGGCCTGTATGAGGAATGCCAACACCATATGCACTTGTTGAGAAGTTAATGCAAGCTCAAAGTGTATTTTTTATATTTTGAACGTAACTGGCTAAAAATATCCCGGTTCTCTATTCTATAATCCAACTATTGTCAATATTCAGCGTATACAGGATACAATGAAATTTCACCTGGATTTAATATGAAAAAACTAATGCAGCCCGGGAATCCGCATTATGCGGTTTAAATAGACAAACACGGAGCTTTTATCCGTTTTCAAGTGCTGCCGAATTATCATTTATGAAATCTACATTCTTTACGCAAATCCTTCTCCTTTCCATATTTTGTTTTTTACTGTCATCATGCTTTCAGTCGCCTCAGGTTAATGCCAAAAAAGTTACGGTTTGCATTCAAAATATAAATGGGAAATACCTATTATACCGTAATGGCGAACCGTTTTTCGTAAAAGGGGCCTCGGGCTTTACAAACCTGAAACAGTTGGCAGCGGCGGGGGGCAATACCATCAGGGTTTGGGACACATTACACTTAGCCAGTGTCCTGGATTCGGCTCAAGCCAATCATTTAGCAGTAGTAGTGGGTTTGCCAATACCTTCAAGCGAAAGCCTTGAAAATTTTTATAATACCCCTAATGCTAATGTTTATGCAGATAAAATTGCCGGTTTAGTTGAGCGCTTCAAAGATCACCCTGCATTATTGAGCTGGTGCCTCGGTAACGAACTTGCATTTCCTAACAAGCCGAAATACAACAAGTTTTATGCAACGTTCAATGGTATCGTCGATATGATTCACCAAAAGGACCCTAATCATCCGGTGACGACGACAATCATGAGTTTTCAAAAGAAAAACATCGTTAACATCAAGCTGCGCACAAAAATCGACTTTATTTCATTCAACATTTTCGGCTCTATTCAAACATTGAAAGAAGATCTTGTAAAATTCAAGTGGTTTTGGAGCGGACCGTTCTTAATTACAGAATGGGGCATTGAAGGGCCCTGGCTTGCAGAAAACAGAAATGCATGGGGTGCCTATATCGAAAGCACAAGTACAAAAAAAGCAGAACAATACCTTACTAATTACCAAAAGTACATGCCGGTAAATGATCCGGGGTTTTTGGGCTCAATGGTATTTTATTGGGGACAAAAACAGGAGCTAACTCCTACCTGGTTCAGTATGTTTGACGAAAACGGCGCCGAAACCGGAGCCGTTCAGGTTATGCGTTACATCTGGACCGGCAAAAAAACAACAAACAGCGCCCCTTCACTTAAATATATGTTGTTAGATGGAAAGGGTGCCAGAGACAATATCTTGTTTCAACCTGCTATAACCGTTAACAGCAAAGTATATTTTGAAAACGCAGATACAACCGGCTTAACATTTAAATGGAAAATATTTCACGAGGACTGGTTTAAACCCAATGGTACTTTTAATGAAAAGAAGCCAAAGGAAATTCAGAATTTAATCGTCAATCAGCATGGATCCGATTTAAGCTTTAAGGTACCCGATAAAGAAGGGCCTTATCGCATATTGGTTTATGTATATAATCAAAAGGGAGCTTTCGCTACTTCCAGTACACCTTTTTATGTATTAAAAAATCCATGAAGAACAATTTAATTAAACCGCCCAGCAAGTTACAGCTGCTTTATTTGAGATTGATGATTCTCATCGGCGTGTTCTGCATGCTTTTTTTCACATACAGCCTGTTCAAAAAATCGGTTATCGGCTATCAGCCCCTTTACTGGCTGTTAATGTCGACCTTTATATATACGTTTTTCAAAATATTATATGAGTGGTATCATTACTGGTCAATAAGCGTTCCCACCACCCCACCATTAACAAAACAATATTCGGTAGATATATTTACTACCTTTTGCGCGGGTGAGCCATATGAAATGATTGTTGAAACGCTTACTGCTATTCAGGCTATACATTATCCGCATCAGGCATACCTGTGTGATGAGGCCGATGATCCGTATTTAAAATCAGTGTGCCAGAAACTTGGAGTTCACCATATTACCCGAACTAAAAAGATAAATGCAAAAGCCGGTAATATCAACAATGCATTGGCTCAATCGTCAGGCGAACTGTGTGTTGTCCTTGACCCGGATCACGTGCCTACACCCGATTTTCTCGATCCGATAGTTGCACATTTTGACAATCCTGAAATTGGGTATGTGCAAATTGTACAGGCTTACTACAACCAGGGCATCGGATGGATAGCGAAAGGCGCGGCACAACAAACCTACCAGTTTTATGGCCCAATGATGATGTGCATGAACAGCTATGGAACCGTTCAGGCCATAGGCGCCAATTGTACTTTCAGGCGAACGGCGTTGGAGTCGATTGGTGGCCACGCCGCCGGGCTGGCAGAAGATATGCATACTGCAATGCAACTGCACGCACGCAAGTGGAAATCCATTTATGTACCGGCAGTATTGACGAGAGGCCTTGTTCCGGCTACATTATCTGCCTATTATAAGCAGCAATTAAAATGGTCGAGGGGTGTTTTTGAGCTCCTGGTTACTTCTTATGTTCAGCTATTTACTAAATTCACCTGGCGGCAAAAGCTACACTACGGTCTTTTACCTTTGTTTTACTTATCGGGCTTTGTATTTCTTATTAATTTCCTGATTCCCGTTATATCCCTTTTTATGGATGTATTTCCATTAAGAATGGATTTTTCGGAGTTTTTGGTTATTAGCATCCCTTTTATAACCGCCGTTGTCCTTATCAGGCATTTTGTGCAACAGTGGGTAATGGAAGACAACGAGCGGGGATTTCACGTAGTTGGAGGATTATTACTTATTGGTACATGGTGGGTGTTCATTTTAGGTTTTATCTACACCCTTATTAGAAAGGATGTTCCTTATATTGCGACCCCCAAGGATATTAAGGATGAAAAAAACTTAAGGTACAATCTTCCTAATATCGTGGTATTGGCAGTTTCCATTGCCGCCATCGCTTACGGCCTTCATGACGACTGGAGTCCGTTTACGCTTTTCATGGCCGGTATAGTCAGTCTCAATTGCATGTTCATGATTTTTATGCTGATAGCAAGTTCGGAGCTAAAGTTCCAGGGATACGTAGGTAAGCACGCTACCCTATTTAGTATGGTTTCGCAAGTGCAGCATGTTAAAAAGCATTTTTGGTTGCTGCGAAGAAGAATATATGGCGGCGTAAGAAAATTGAGCCTTATTCTTACAGTGTTAGCAGTCTGTTTAAGCATATATGCCTCCCGGAATTCAGATGATGATTCGGGCAGCATGAGTAAAGGTCCTTCTCTCGTATCTTTTCATACTGCTCAAAAAGATCCTTTAACCGATACATTAACCAGCGCGGAAGATGAGGTAAAAGATCAGGAACAAATATTGGCAAACCCTTCATTTTTCACGTCCGTTAAAGGTGTGATCTACTCAAAAGGGAACTACTGGTACAAAAACATAACTCCGCTCACAAAAAAGATCATTATGGACGACTTTGATGAGATGCGCAAAGCAGGAGTAAATACTATCAAAATATATGGGCCTAATATCTACGACCGCTCTATTTTTGATGCTGCGGATAAAAAAAACTTAAAAATACACTACAGTTTTTGGATGCCGGATCCGACAAACTTTTTAAATGACACCAGCTATTTAAGGGATCAAACCGCTATTATTCTTAATATAATAAACAAGAACAAATCAAATCCTCAAATTAGTGCATGGAACCTGGGCAACAATAGTTACCAGCAACTGACTCAATATTATAAAGAGGCAGAATTGCAGCAAGCCCAAGAGCATTATATCAGTTTTTTAAAGCTCCTGGTAAAGGCAATCAAACAGGCAGACCCTACCAGGTCATTAACAATGGATCTACTGTCGTCCCCTTCACTTGGCACTACTATGAGTTTATTACATGAGCAGATGCCTCAAATTGATGCATTTGGATTGATCATTAATAACAAGCATGTATTAAAATTTGTAAAATCAGATCTTAAAGCTCCTTTTTTCTTTAGCAGTGCCGATCCCATGGCGCTTGCGGGCAAAGAACCTTCCGGCGGGGCTTTTTATGCCAACTGGCAGGATCAGCAAAGTGGCGTAGCTATTACACTTGATGGTTTAAAAGATATTTGGGGCCGAAATAAGCCATATCTGTATAATATAAGCAAACGCTGGAATGGCTCCGTAGCCAGCTACAACTTGCCTCATATTAAAATATTAAAACCGGCCTTAACAACAACTCCTGGCACCTCGTTGTCTTACAACGCCCTGATTTATGCATACAACAAATGGAATATAGCAGGCTATTTGAAAAACGACTTAAAATTTGAATGGTACCTGATCAAAACAGACAACTGGGGCAATGCCACCGATATGAAAAAATTGGGTGATGGACCAAGTATAAATGTTACAATTCCACAAAACGACGACAGGTACAGAATATATCTCGTTGCTGCCAAAGGCGATAACATGACTGATGACTATACCACTTTAAATACACCTCTTCAAAATTAATTGTTAAGTGAAAAAAACATCCTCTAAAGTTTATATAGCAGTTGGCCTGGGTATATTATTGGCAGGTATCTTGCTACTAAACATGCGCTTTTCTTTTAAGAGTTATTTGATGAATCGTTACTACCCCACCAATGAGCAGGTATTAGCTGTATTTGATCCAACCAACTTAAACAAGTCCCAACCTGTTAAAACTATTTCATGTTACAGAGGCGTATTAACAAACACGGCGTTATGGTCAAACTATGGAGATTTAGAAACAGCATTAACTAAGGGAGATGTATTGATCACTTTAGAAACCTGGCTTAAAGGCTCTGATTACACAAACAATGTTTTAACGGAAGTACTTAAAGGCCGATTTAATAAGCAGTTCAATAAATTGGCTGCCATAGTTGCAAAGAGCAGCCATCAAGTATTTATTCGCTGGAACCCCGATATGGAAGTACCTGCCGGCGTTTATCCTTGGCAATTTAAATCTCCTAATGACTATATTAGTTCATTCAACTATTTTTCAAGAAAGATAAAAACCTATGCTCCCAATGTACAAATCGTTTGGGGGCCGTCAGGATATCCCGGTGATACTGAATATTGGCCGGGAAATAAAACAGTTGATTATGCAAGCATAACACTTGGCAGCTGGTCTGAACTCACGACTCACTTTTATCCGCAAGACCAAACAACTGTTGCAATGTTAAAGCACAAGCTGCATCGCCTGAGGTTTATTGGCAAACCAGTATTGATCATGGGTAGTGATAAGGGCAAAACGGATTTACAGTACAGTTGGCTAAATGAACAAAAGAATTTAGTTACAACTTACAGCAATACTATTTATAGTAAAAGCAATTATACAGACAGCATTAAAGCAAAACCCAATCGAACTTCATTAAAGATCGGTGTGTTTGACCCTAACAAACGGCTGGTTAACCAACCTGAGATTAACGTAGAGCATATTTTTACCGATTGGGGCGAACTGGAACGGGGCGATTTTGAGAAAAAATTCACAGAGGCTATTAATCGCCACCACGAGGTAATTGTAACCATGGAGCCATGGCGGGATATAACCGGTAAACCTGACACCGCTGTTTTGGAGAGCATATTGAAAGGGCGCTATAACGAACAGATCAAAAAACTATTTGCCATAATTTCTGCAACCGATACCACCGTTTACCTGCGATGGATGCACGAAATGGAAATCCCGATACACCGTTACGCGTGGCAAAGTCAGGAACCTGTTACTTATATCAACGCCTTTAGATATTTTATGCAGTTTAATGGTGGGCCGGGTAAAAACGTTAAAAAAGTATGGGGCCCTGCCGGTGATCGCGGCTCTGCTGATTTTTGGCCAGGCAGCGATGTTGTGGATTTTATAAGTATAGCCATTTATGGTTTGCCGGACAAAAACATTACCGACCCGGAGAAACAGGAAGCCCTTAGTACCATATTCAACAGAAAATATTTCAGGATGAGATTTCTTGATAAACCACTATTTATAACTGAATTTGGTGTAAAAGGGCCAGAAAACTTTCAGGACAAATGGCTTATTGATGCAGCAAAAACAATAAATGCCAATCCGCACGTATTTGGCGTTTGCTATTTTAACCTATATGACAATCCCAAAGCCTGGGGCAATATTAAAGCTCCGGATTGGAGTATCAGCAAACAATCTATGATTAAATTTTGCAAGCTTCTTAAAAGGTAGACCGGGAAGGTTCGGGTTTTATAGCTTATACTCTCTTTTCTACGAGGAAATTTTCAATTATCAAAACATCCATATCGGTTTGAAGAAAACAGTCAATGGCCTCTTGTGGCGTGTTCACAATAGGTTCATCCATCCTGTTAAATGAAGTATTAATTACGCACGGACAACCAGTTAAATCGTAAAAAGCTTTGATAAGCTTATAAAAATCGGGATGACGATCTGCGTTGACGGTTTGTACCCTGGCAGTATAATCAACATGCGTTACCGCCGGAATTATTGATCTTTTAATCTTTAACTGATCAAATGCGCTTAGCTGGTCTTCGCTGGTTGAAGCAATGCGTAATTCCTGGTTGATTGCGCTAACCAATAGCATATAAGGGCTTTGGGTTTCCAAACCAAAGTAGGCAGCGGCGTGTTCTTCTAATACCGCAGGCGCAAATGGCCGGAATGATTCCCGGAACTTGATCTTTTGATTTAAAACGGTTTGCATATCAGCTCTCCGTGGATCTGCCAGTATGCTTCTTGCGCCTAATGCCCGCGGGCCGAATTCGGCCCGACCCTTAAAATAACCTACTACTTTACCTTCACTAAGGTGCTGCGCGATTTTACCATGCAGATCGGAGGTTTCTAATTCGTTAAACCGAAAGTGGTTATCAATTAAACATTTACTTATAGCAGCGGAGCTAAATGAGGGCCCAAGCAAAGCGTTCTGCATTTTGTCTTCACCTTGAGTATCTTCACGCCCATTACCTAAATGTTCATAATATACGGCATAAGCTGCTCCTAAAGCTCCGCCCGCATCACCCGCAGCCGGTTGGATCCACAAGCGCTTAAAGCCCGATTGCTTTAATATTTTACCGTTAACTACGCAGTTGAGCGCTACGCCGCCAGCCATACAAAGGTCATCAATCTGGTATTCCTGGTGTAATGCTTTAGTTAAGGTAAGCATAATCCGTTCGGCTGCTGTTTGTATGGATGCGGCCACATCCATATGAAAGGGGGTAATAGTTGATTGGGGCTTACGGGCTGCATGGCTAAATAATTCATTAAAACATGTAGAGGTCATGGTGAGCCCCTGGCAATAATTAAAATACCGCATATCCAACCGGAATGAATCATCGGTTTTTAAGTCCACAATATGCTTAAATATCAGATCCACATAAACAGGTTTGCCATAAGGCGCCAGGCCCATCACTTTATATTCATCGCAATTAACCTTAAAACCAAGATAATAGGTAAATGCCGAATACAACAGACCTATGGAATGCGGGAAACTGATCTCCTTAAGCTGTTCTATTTTATTACCCTCACCAATAGCTACAGATGTAGTTGTCCACTCCCCTACACCATCGGCAGTAAGGATAACTGCTTTATTAAATGGCGATGGATAAAATGCTGAAGCAGCATGCGATTGGTGATGCGAAGAGAACAGCAAGCTGGCTTTTTTTGTATCCCAATTACCGTCAATTATTTTCAGCTGTTTAATGATATTCCCTTTCAGAAATAGCTTATCCTTAAGCCATACAGGCATCGCCTTCATAAACGAAATAAAACCCGACGGAGCGAAAGCCAAATAGGTTTCCAAAAGCCGTTCAAATTTCAGGAATGGTTTTTCGTAAAAAACGATGTGATCAACCTCATTCAAAGAGATTCTGGCTTCCAACAAACAGTATTTTACAGCATTAACCGGGAAGCCTTCGTCATTTTTTTTGCGGGTGAAACGCTCCTCCTGCGCTGCAGCAACAATATGTTCATCCCGGAGTAAACAGGCCGCGCTGTCATGAAAATAAGCCGAAACCCCCAAAATATACATCGACCTAAAACAAGGAATAAATAAAAGGCGCGAGCACGGAGCCCTGTGCCAAAACAAGCAACAGGCTTAACAAAAAAAGCAGGATAAACAGCGGCCATAACCACAAACGCTTTCTCGATTTCAGGAACATAAAAAATTCGGCTATAACTTCCATTGCTGTATGATTAAAATTGATGTTTCATAGATTGATGATCTTCCGACTTTACCGGTTTCCAGTAGCTGAGAGCCTGCGGATCGAACCTCAACTCGAGTTTGCTTTTTTTGAACAAGCGCATCATCAGGCCAATTGACGTGATCACCAGGAAATACAAAACAAACAAAATGATAGTGGTATTGATCGATCCCAAAAAGTTGCCAATGATGTCCCAAAGCAATCGTAAGGGATTTAAAAGCAGCGGAATAATTAGCGCTAAAAATACAAGCAAAATTCCTATTGCAGATAACCAGATTATCAAGTGATGATGGGTTATATATCGCCATATCGATATCAATAAACATACGCCGCCTACAACGAGGCCGAATTTCCGGTTTACTTCCTTGCTATTCATTGTTGTTTATATTTTACAGCAGCTTCATCCGCGCCAACGGCATGGTAGTCGGCTGCTATTTGCATGTAGGCTTTTTTGTCGGTTGTGTTTTTTAGCCTGATGATCTCTCCTACTATAGCTTTTAAATTCACAAGTTCGATATCCGAGGGATGCTGCCTTATGGCCGAATCGATATACGGTGTGGCCTTAGCGGGCTGGTCGCTTTTCAAAAACACCAGGTACATGGTTTGCGTGTTGGCAAAGGAAGGGTCAAGCTGATAGGCTTTTTTAAAGTAAAAAGCAGCACCGTCGCTGTCGCCCAGCTCAAAACTTAACCTTCCCGCGTAAATGGGATAGGTTGCATTTTGAGGTTTCTCCAGCATTACGGCTTCAACAGCTTTCAGCGCCTTTTTTTTATCACCGGTTTTCATACTGTATTTAAATAACTGATCCATAGCATCCAACCAACTGATACGGTTTACGGATAAAGCTCCGGCCAGTTGTGCGGAGATATCATCTCCTCTTTTAAAGCCTGCACGGATTGGCTCATTGAAAGGCCAGCCGGCCTTCAGCATCATGATGGTATAAGCACCATATAATGAATCAACGCTGGTAATCGGCATCCGGCTAAGTAACTCTGTTAAACTCATTTCATGATCGGCCTGGGCTTTAATGAGTTTAGCATTTTCCAATGACTGATAAAAGGCGTCCGAAAGCAACGCATAGCCATATAAATTGGGATGCACATGCTCAAGCAGGGTTTCGTTGCCCAGGATACCATTTGGCGAATGTTGTTCAAAAACGGCCCGGGCATTTACCAAATGAATATTACTGAACTGTTTGGCAAGACCGATAATGATACCATTCATAGCCTCCGGCGCGCGAAAGCGCAAGAGATCCAATTCTTTAGCCCTGATAAATTCCTGTTTAGCCTGTTGGCATTTAGCCGCCTGGTAAGAATCATTGGCCTGTGCATATAGCATATTGGCCGATGTATCAGAAGTATCGCTGATAAAGGGCTTCAGATCTTTTTCATTACTAACCAATGTGCTTAAAAAAACAGGGATTTTTTTGTCCTGCATAAACCGGCAAAGTTCCGTCATATTATCCTTAAACTGTGTTACTCCCGCCCTATATGCTTCAGAGTGATAAGAGATAGACTGCTGTTTAGCCATTCGTTCCATCAGGTTATCACGCTGGTCGGGCTTGGATGATACCGGTTTAAAACTGTCTATGATATTGTTGGCCAGCTGCACCAACCTCAAGTCCTTAAGCGATAGTACAGTTTGCACTAAAAACCTGTTATTGGCGATATGACTGGTTGAACCGATCCCCAAGGCACCGTAATATTCATTGTGACCGGTATAAACTAATACAGCATTGGGCTGATAATTAACTACCTGCTTGCCAAAATCCAACACAGTATAAGAGTTTACCGCGGTTAAGGATACGTTGATCACCTCGAAATTAACATCTGGGTACGTATGCATTAAGCGGTATTGCAGCCAACGGTGAAATGAGCCGTTATGCAGGTACGGATAGCCAGCCGTCGTGGATTCGCCAAGCACAAAAATCCTGAATGTGTTTTTTGCTTTTACAACCTTGAAGGGTTCAATGTTGCCTTTGGTAGCGTTGGCGGTGTCGGTGAAATACTTTTCAGACGCGTATTTGTTAATCACCCAATAGCTATTATCGTCGGGGTATCTGATAAATAAACTGGTATCGTGTCCGTAATTAAAAAGCCTCAGCAATACTTCGGCAAGTAATAAAATCAGTACAGGGATGCTTAAAGCTATTACTCTGAACCACCTTAATTTTTTCCGTGACAATTGCTGAGGCTTCATGTGTTTATTTTGCGGCGGCATTTACTTCCGGGAACCAAACAGTCATTTCGCCTTTACCACGATTAGCCCACGAATAATATGGTATCGCGGTGAGTTCTACTTTCTTAACAGCTTCACCATTGGTTTTGCTTAAAGCCTGTCCTTTTAAAACAGTTACACCGTTCAGTAAACCTGGTTCGGCAACAGGTTTAAACGCGGCGTTTGCCGGGATTTCCAGATTGCTTACTGTGCCGCCATTATCTTTCCATTCGGCACAATACATGATCGGTCCACGCTGTAAGGCCGTTTTGCCTTTATCATCAACCAATGCCTTGTTGGCAACAACTTTTTTAACCTCCATTGGCAAGTTTAGCTCGATGTTATCACCTTTTTTCCATTGCCTGCTAATTACAGCATAACCGTTTTCAACTTTGTAAGGAACTACTTTGCCATTTAATTTAAGACTGATCTTCGCTGCTGATTTATTCTGAAAAGCATACAGATCAGAAGGGATAGCCTCTGCCCTTACCCAACCCGGGATCCGGATGCGTAGCGCAAAATTGGTTGGTGCTTCCGGAGCCACAGCAAAAGATAAAGCTCCATTCCAGGGGTAGCTGTTGCTTTGCGCGATATTTACTTTTTTACCGCCTACCTCTATATTTGCCGTGCCCGCGATAAACAGGTTAACAAAAACACTATTTCCTTTTTGGGCATACATATAACCCGATAATGAAGGTAGAAAACGCGCCATATTGGTTGGGCAGCATGAACATTCAAACCAGCCGGAACGTTCGGGCTCAAGTTCATGGTGCGAAACGCCATTGGTTACCTGCATAGCATTGGTGTAGAAGAATGTTTTACCATCCAACCCAACGCCCGAAATTAACCCGTTGTATAAAACCTTTTCCAGCACATCAATATATTTTGATTCACCGTGCAGCAGGAACATCCTCTGGTTCCAGAAAACATCACCTATTGCGGCGCAGGTTTCGTTATAGGCTGTAGTGTTTGGCAGCTCATAATCTGCACCAAAACGCTCGCCACCGGGAACAGCACCAATGCCACCCTGTACATAGATCTTTTTACCAATCATATTGTTCCATATTTTATCAATGGCTGTAATGTATTCCTTGTCGCCGGTTAAAGCGGCTACATCGGCCATGCCCGAGTACAGGTACATTGCCCTTACAGCATGCCCTTCGGCATCTTCTTGTGCTATAACGGGTTCGTTATCCTGCCAGTACATTCCGTTTTTCCATTCGTCGGTACTGGTTTTGTCGTAGGTGCGATGCCCTCTTTCGTCAATAAAAAACTTAGCCAGGTCCAGGTATTCTTTTTTTCCGGTGATACGGTACAAGCGTACCAGTCCCATCTCCACAATTTCATGTCCCGGCGCTACGTGCCTTTTACCGGGGCCGAAGGTTTTAACCAGCAGATCGGCGTTTTTAAGGGCGATATCTAAAAAGTTGCGTTTATTGGTAGCCACGTAATGAGCCGCGGCCGCTTCAAACATATGACCAGAGTTATACAGCTCATGGCTCAATTCGTTCTCCTTTACCCAGCGCTCCGGGCCCGACCAGGCATGCGGATGCAGCGGATCAATAGTACGGGCTGTATACAGGTATCCGTCCGGCTCCTGGGCTTTGCCAACAATAGTGATCAGCGAATCAACATAAGCATCAAGTTTGGCATCCGGATGAACTGCCATGGAGTAAGATGCCCCTTCAATCGTTTTATAAATATCGGTATCATCAAAAGGGAACTTGGTGCAAAATTTACCGCTGCGAGCTGCTGCCATTTCAAAGTTTTTAACCCTGCCGGTATTCTCGCACCTGGCAAATGACGCAGGAATAGTAACCGTGCGGTTAGTTTCGATACGCGGGGTCCAAAACTTATCGCTGAGCTTTACATCGGTAAATGGTACCGGCTTTATGGGATAGTCCTTGGTTTGCGCGTAAGCAGCGCCGCAATAAAACGATAATGCAATGAGTATTCTTTTCATTCTGATGATATATTAGTTCAGAAATCAGCAGAAGATCACGCGACCTTCCGCTGATTCAATTTATTTGATTAATAGCCTGTATTTTGTTTCAGGTTAGGGTTTTTAACAACTTCCTGCCTTGGTAAGGGCAGTAATGCCCGGTAATCGCCATTGGGCGAATGTGACAGCCATGATTTTTTGGTAAATACTCCAAAGCGGATCAAATCCTGCCTGCGACGGCCTTCGGTAGTAAACTCCCAGCCCAGCTCATCCAAAAACCTTCCATACTGGATATCCGCACCACCTTCGTGCGAGGTATTGATGTGATTTCTTAAGCCATAATCATACACACTACCCGCTTGCAACTGAGCTCCGGTAACCGTTGCTTTTGCCGGGTTGGATGCAAAATCGCGCTGCCTAACCTGTGTAACCAAAGCTGCCGCACCGTTTGCATCGCCTGAACGCAGGAGACATTCGGCTTTCATCATCAGCACGTCGGCGTAGCGGAATAGCGGAAAATCATTACTCAAGCCCAGTAAGGCCCCTTGTTTGTACTCAAACTTTCCTAAGCGAAAGCCGTGTACCTCTTCAGTTGAATCGACACCGGGCACTACGTTGATATAGTTTAAAGGCTTGCCTGTGTAAGCACCCAGTGAACCATTAATAGGCACACCTGCCAGGGTATATTGCTGCCCCTGGATCCAGTTGTTCTTTAAACGGCTGTCATCCGGGTCAAACGTATTGATGAACTGTGGTATAGCGCAGATGCCGCCCCATGGCGAATATTGGAAGTTATAGGTTGCCTGGTTTTCAGGTTCCAGGCTTTCCATGTGCAGGGCAAAAGCGTTTGCGCCATCAGCAGTATATTTTTCATCAAAAGGGATAGCAAAAACAATCTCTTTTGAAAGCTGGTTCTCTGTTGCAAAAACCGTGCTTTGGCTGGCTTCCAGGCCAAAACCCACGCCCGAATTAATGATGGCATTACATTCGGTAATACATTTGTCCCAGGCCGGGGTACCGGTATAAACGCCTGCATTAAGGTACACCTTAGCCAGCAACGCGTGCGCCGCCCACTGGTTAAATTTACCATAAGTGGTTTGATCATTAGCGGCACTAAGTTGCGGCAAATTGGTAGTCACCTCCGATACAATGAAATCATAAACATCTTTCCGGGTGCTTTGGGTTGGCAAGAAACCGGAAGGCAGATCGAATTTGGTAATGATGGGTACACCGCCAAAAAAATCGCAAAGCGGATAATAAAATGAGGCACGAAGCACTTTTAACTCAGCCAAAGCGGCTTCCTTACCTGTTGTCATAGGGATAAGGCCATTTTCAATCTGGTAAATAACACGGTTACAGGTAGTAATACCTGCGTAAGCATTGTTCCATATCTGGTAGCTGTTATCCTCGTCGGATGTCCACTTATGCTCGTGCATCCGGCGGTAAATACCACCGTCAACCCATCCGTTAGGACGTTCCGGGATTACCAACTCGTCGGCCGAAATCTCATTAGTCCTGAAAACAGAGTTGGCGCTACGGCCCAGTTCAAGCGGGCGCCAGTAAATATAGCCTGCCCCCAGGAGTGATGCCAGATCTTCTGAGCCGGGTTTAAAATCGCTTGCTACAATGGTTACGTAATCTTTGTCCTTTAATTTAGTACAAGAAAATGTAAAAGCAATTATACTGATGATAATCAGGCTGCTTAGTATATAATATATCTTTTTCATGATGTTTAATGATTAAAAGCTTGCGCTTGCACCTATAGTAAATGTCCTTGTGGTTGGATACTTGTCGCGGTTATCATTACCGGGAGCAAGACCGCTCCTATCAACTTCCGGGTCGATACCTTTGTACCCGGTTATCACGAACGTATTAAGCGTTGATAAATAAACACGCATTCCGTGGATATATTTAGACTTAAGGTTGTTAAAAGTGTAGCCCAGGTTTATATTATCAATTTTCCAGAAATCGCCATTTTCAATGTAGTAGCTGTTAAACTCAAGCGGCATGGTATTATTAAGTACTGCAGTACCAAAAACCTTGTCTTTAGCCGATTTTAGACGGTTATAATATTGAATGGAAGTATTTTCATAATACATGCGCTGAAAGTTCAGGATTTGGTAATCAAATGCGCCACGCATGGTTACACTGAAGTCCCAGTCTTTATACCTGATATTATTGTTCCATCCTGCATAGTATTTTGGCAAGCCGTTACCAAGTACTCTCTTATCCTCAAACGAGTGGGTGAAATCTTTATAAGCCACCGATTTACCGTTTGCATCTTCGTAAATCCATTGTCCATCCTGTGATACGCCGGTAACTTTAAAGCCATAGAAATCACCTATATTTTTACCCACCCTTACAATGTTAGTAAAGGTTTGAATAGGCTCACCGGTGCTACCTGTAGTAAAGTAATCGCTGGTAGTTTTGTAAATACTATTTGATAAACTGATCAGTTTATTGGAGTTGGTCGAAAAATTAAAGCTGCTTGTCCATTGGAAATTTGCCGAGCGGATTGGGGTAACATTTACGATAACCTCGATACCTTTATTTTGCATGGTACCTACGTTTGCTCTGGTACTATTGTATAAGTTCGGCGGACTTGGCACGGCATAGTCATACAATAAGCCTTTAATTTTACGATCATACAGATCGACTGAACCTGTAACCATGCCTTTCAGTAAGCTGAAATCCAAACCAAGGTCGGCCTCATGTTTTTCTTCCCATTTCAAATCCGGATTTGGGTTTTGTGACGGGCCAAGCGTTTGGATCCATTGCCCGTTTGAGTACACATAATAACCATAGCCTAACAATCCCACTCCCAAAAATCCTTGGCTTGGCTGGTTACCGGTAACACCGTAACCTGCACGGAATTTTAAATCATCAAAAATACGCTGCGACTGCATAAAAGGTTCCTTGGTTAAACGCCAGCCCACCTGCACTGCCGGGAATGTACCCCAGGGCTCTTTAGTGCCATATAACTGGCTGGCCTCTTCGCGTCGCACACTGGCCAATAGCAAATACCTGTCTTTGTAATTATAGGTAGCACGGCCAAAAAAGCTGATCAAATTGGTTTGTGACCTTGAGCTGTTTTCAACTCCCAAACCTTCGGCAGCAGCACGGCCAAGACCAATGTTGTTATAGCTGAAAATATCAGTAGGGAAATCATGGTTCTGCTCAAAAAAGCCGAACGTGTCGTTATCCTGGTAGCTGTATCCACCTAAAACTGAGAAGTTATGGCTGCCTATTGTTTTACGGTATTCGGCAGTTAGCTCCAACAACCTGTCAATTGACTGGGTTTGGCCAACACCCGCATAACCATTCAGGTGATCGCGGATATTGGAAATATTTTGTTTGTTTTCTGAATAACCTGCAACCTGGTTAAAGCGGGTGTATGAACCCAGTGCCGAAAGCTTCAAGCCGCTAATTGGTGTGTAAGTTATAGTCGAATTATATTTTGAAGTTGTATTAGAGGTATGGCCATCGCTGTTGTACAACATGGATACCGGGTTTTGATAATTGAAAATGCTTGGCTGTTCAAAATAAGTGCCATCGGCATTTTTAATTGGCGAGGTAGGGTTTTGCAATATGGCCTGGCGATAGGTATAACCATTAAAAGTACCGCCATCCTGTGTTTGGGTAAAGCTGTTATTTTGCTGTAATAAGCCAAAGTTGATCTTTACCTTATCATCAAACATGTAATGATTGATATCAACCCTGCCCGAAAATGTCTTGTTATCTGATTTTTGGAAAATACCATTTAACGAACGGTAATTAACCGATGCCAGGTAATTGGTTTTGCTGGTACCGCCACGTAATGTTAAATTGTGTACTGTAGTTATTGGCAGGTTATTAGAGATTGCTTTAAGCCAGTCGGTCGAGCTGCCCTGGTCATATGATTTATCCCTTGTACCGGCGGCAATTTGCTGGCGGTAATCGGCGGCTGTAAAAAGTTTAGGTTCGCGGGCTAAGGTTTGGGTACTTACGTAACCGCTGTAATCAACGGCATTGGTGAAATTGCCTGTCGCTCTTTTTGTAGTAATAATGATAACGCCGTTTGTACCACGCACACCATAAATAGCCGCAGCCGAACCATCTTTTAATACGTCGATAGTTTCAATATCTTCAGGCACTACGGTTTTTAAACTTCCGGGAACGCCGTCAACCAATACCAAAGGATCTGAATTGGCGCCAAATAAGGTAGTATTACCCCTTAATGCAATCTGTGAGCCTGATGTTGGATCACCGCTTGGGGCTGAAACCGTAAGACCTGCCACTTTGCCCTGTAAAAGCTGGCCGGCATCCAATACCGGGCCTTTTACAAAGTTTTCGGCTTTTACGGTAGCTACCGAGCTGGTTACGTCGCCTTTACGCTGACTGCCGTAGCCTATTACTATAACCTCATTCAATGAACTTGGTGTAGCTTTCAATTGTACGTTAATTACCGTACGGCCACCCGCCGGGATTTCCTGCGAAGTAAAACCGATAAATGAGAATAACAATAAAGCCCTTTCAGTTTCCGAATCAGGGATGTTGATGCTATATTTTCCATTTACATCTGTTTGCGCGCCAACGGTAGTGCCCTTAAGCGCTACAGTAACGCCGGGCAGAGGCTGATCATGATCATCGGTTACTTTACCCGTTATTGTTTTTGCAACCGCGAGTGGTGCATCCTCCTTATCATCAGCGTTATCCTGCTTTGCCGGATTTGCTTTACCCAAAACAATCTGATCGCCAATGATATCGAAAGTAATCCCCCTTGGGGTAAGTAGTTTATCAAGAACATCGCGCAGTTTTTCCTGTTTGGCATCAAGCGACAAACCCTGTTCTTTTTCAACCAGGTTCAGATGGTAAACAAACTTCAAACTGGTAGCTTTTTCCAGCTGCTGAATTGCTTTTACAAGGCTTGCATTTTGAATATTATAATCAACACGCCTGTCAAGCAGGCTTTGCCCCTTGCTGGGATTAGCCAGGGAAACGCCTGTAAAAACGAGCAGTATTAAAATTTGACTAAAAGTGATTCTCATAATTTTACACCAGTCAAAGTGGTTTTGTAAATAAATCTTCATACATTTAAGTGTTTCTTTTTGAAAAAATTGAGACAAAGGATTCCCGGATCACCTCAAAAAAAGGCGTTGCACACCGGGGATTAAAAGTTTATAGGAGTGTCTCCAGCACTCCTATTTCCTTTTTCAGGAAAGTTTGAGGGGGCGTTTTAAGTATCGGTTCTTTTCTCCATATAGGTTTGTTTGGGTTTTATTGGTGTTTTAGATAATTGGTTTATTGGGTACTTTCCAGAACAAACTGGTTGCCGTTTACACGGTAGCTTACGTTAAGCGTCTTTTTCAGGATCTCCAGTATGGTTGGCAGGTTTTCATTTGTAAAATCGGCCTTCAGGTTATCGGTATTAATACTTTCCTCGGTCGAACTGATATTGACATTAAAGCTTTTATTTAATATCCTGAATACCTCCCTTAAAGGTGTATTGTTGAACGACAAGCTTGTTTTCCTCCACATCCCTATTGAAACATCTTTTATTTCCAGGTTCTTCTTCAGGTTATCGGTAGGTTTGTCATAAACGGCCTCCTGGTTTGGTAATAACATCACGCCATCACCAGCGCTGGCTATAACGGCATTGGTATTACTTACCTGTGCCGTTCCTTTACCTGCAACTGATACCGAAACTTTACCGGTAACAACATCAACTTTGGTTGTTTTATCGGCTGCATATGCCCGGATCCGGAAACTGGTGCCCCATACCTTGGTGATCACATTACCGGTATAAATAGAAAACGGGCGCTTATGATCTTTAGTAACCTCAAAAAATGCTTCACCACTCAGGGATACTTTGCGGCTTAACTTTTCAAAGGTTTTTAAATACGTCAAGGTTGAATTTGGGCTTACCCATACCCGGCTTCCATCGGATAAGGTGAGTTCTTTTATCGTATTCCCAGTATTGGTAAATACCTGCTGCTGATTTTCAACCATCTTAGGCGGCACCCCGACAGGAGAAGTTTTAAGCCGCACAAAAAACACAGCTATCAAAACTGCGGCCACACCAGATAACCAGTAAATCACTTGTTTCAGGTTGGATTTTTGGGGTTGTATGGGGATTATGTTTTTATTCTCGGCTGCATCGATATTGGATTTGATGTTCTCCCACATCATGGCTTTAAATAACTGTTGTTCGGCCTCCGGCAATACAGATACATCATCGGGCGCATCCTGAAATGAGGTGTACCACGCATGGATCATGGCCATTTCCTGTTCATCGCAGGTGCCGGCAAAATATTTCTCCAATAGTTCGGCAGGTAAATTCTTCTTCATTAAGCGCTTGTTTTAGGCAAGATTTATTGATGGTTTATAATAAGATGTAACCCAGCCAGGCCTCAACCCCTACTGTGATTATAATTTTTTTTAAAAAAAAATTCCGGCGACAGCGGTCGGGCCAATAGAAAGTTACTTGAGGTAAAAAGTTCGTTTTGGAAAAGATATTGTTATCTTGGCGAAACTACTTCCGCAAATAAAGGAAAGTAAGTAAAAGCAAGCTGTTAAGGTTCACCCTTAAATATCTCAGCGCTTTAGTAAGGTGGTTTTCGACTGTTTTTTCAGAAATACCCATAAGCTCCGCAATCTCCTTATTAGTTTTATACTGCTTGCGGCTCAACTCAAACACGTTGCGGCATTTTGGCGGCAACAGGTTTACTTCTGTCTCTACACGTTCCAGTAATTCTTTATAGTAATAATTCTCTTCTGTCGAATTATCGAAGCTGTTGCCTACCATAAGTAAAATCTCAGCATAGGAATTCCTCACCGCCTCGGCACGCTTATGGTTTAACACCAGGTATTTTATCGATGTAAAAAGATATCCCTGTAATGACGTACGGATTTTCACCTGCTCCCTGTTAATCCAAAAGCTGGTAAAAAAATCCTGCACAATTTCTTTTGCGGTTTCCCTCTCTTTAAGACGTTTATACGCGGCAGCATAAAGTTTTAACCAATACCGGTTATAGATCTCTTCGAACGCGCCAATATCGCCAAACCCGAAGAGCTCAACTAATTGAATATCCGTATAATCACCAAACTTTTTCATTGCAAATAAAATCAACTTTTACAGCACTGAAACCGATATATCATTTAATCGTTTAATTAACATTTAATTAGCCAATGAAATGATATTATCGCAGTTGCTTATTTGCGTTCAGCCATCGCTAACCCGCCTTTTTGGTATAAAAGAATAATTATCTTAGGTTATAACCAGCACAATATAAGATAAATTTATATCGCAAAGTAAAAATAGAATTATTAATTGTATTTATAACACTAAAAATAAAATTTTAATTTTTATCGGTCGGAGCAGATAAACCTGCTCACCTATTCTATAAAAAGTTGAGCGGAACGCTAAATGTTAAATTCATAAATTTTCACTTACTATTTGGAATTAGTCTAATTAAATACTTGCTTTGCGTTATCAATTCACAGCTAATTCAAAATTTAACCATGATCAACATTAAAAAATTAAGCTACAGGTTCCTGCTAACCGGCTTGTTAATGCCCGCTGGATATGCTTTTTCCCAAACCAGCCCGGTCAAAAAAATCCAAAACCTTAACGCCTCCGATAAAATGGTCTATTTTAACCTTGAAAAAGGAACAGAAGTAAGTGAAGCCGATACGGCCAAAACCGGGTGGGATATTTCTTTTCAGCATACCGGAGTTATTATTCAAAGTGCCGGAGAAGGACAGATTGTTTCTGAAACAACCTTCGACAAGGTTGATAAAGCACCGTCATCAGGTTATAAAAAAGGTAATCAGGCTGTTCCGTGGGGAAGCGGAAAAGGTTGGTATGCCTATAATATGGATAATCACCAGATTACCCCTATTCCGGGCAAGGTGATCTTTATCCATACCGCGGCAGGCAAATATTATAAACTGGTTATTGATAGCTATTATAAGGATGGGCCAGACGGAGCATCAGGTAACTACACTTTCCGTTACAGCGCCCTTTAAAATTCTCCCCTATTAATTTACTATGAAATTATTTGCCAACCACATAAAAACTATAGCCCTGTTCTTTTTGATGACTTTGGGTCTTAGCGCAAACGCGGCTATTCCTAAACGCATTATTACCTTAAGCGGCGCGTTAACAGAAACAGTTGACGCTTTAGGTTTTGGAAAAAGCATTGTTGCAGTTGATGTAACCAGTATTTACCCGGCATACATTACTTCCCTGCCCAAAGTGAGCAAAAACCGCACGGTATCTGCCGAGGGCCTGATCTCATTTAAACCCGACCTTGTACTTGCGCCCGAAGGCAGTGTATCAAAGGAGATTGCCTACCAGCTGCAATCGGCCGGTATAAATCTTGTGAATATTAAACAGGACTATTCTGTAAGCGGCTCTATAGCATTTATTAAAGCGGTAGCAGCTGCATTACAGGTTCCTGCTAAAGGTGAGGCTTTAGCTAAGCAAACACAGGCCAAAGTTGATAAAGCGCTCGCCGCGGTTAAGCAATCTACCCGGACTCCTAAAGTATTGTTTATTTACGCCCGTGGTACCGGCGTAATGCTGGTTGCCGGGCAACACACCAATATCGACGCTATTATTGCATTAGCCGGCGGTAAAAACGCGGCTCAAGGCTTTGACAACTTTAAGCCTTATACTACCGAATCATTAATTGAAGCTAACCCGGATGTGATACTAATGTTTGATTTCGGACTAAGTAGCCTGGGCGGCGCCGACGCGGTTTTGAAAATGCCGGGGGTAGCTCAAACCAATGCAGGTAAAAACAAAAAAATAGTGCAGATGGACGGCGAGCTTTTGATCAACTTCAGCGTAAGGCTTGATCAGGCTATCGCTACTCTGAATAAAAACCTGCAATGAAAAACGGACTGATCTATATATTGTTAGGCATAGGCGTTTTTCTTACAGCGGCATTGTCATTAAGCATGGGCGCTATGAAAATCCCCGTTCAGGATGTGCTGCTAATATTGGTAAAAAAAACCGGGCTATTCGGGAACACACCTGTTGATGAACAATACGATACCGTATTAACCATTGTACGTATGCCAAGGGTTATTATGGGTTTGCTTGTCGGCGCAGCCCTGGGTATCTCAGGAGCAGCCATCCAGGGCATTTTTCGTAACCCGCTTGCCGAGCCTGGGCTTATCGGCATATCATCCGGGGCATCACTATTCGCAGTACTGATCATCGCTGCAGAAACGGCTTTTCTGGCTGGTTTAAGCAATTTACTCGGTTATTATTTACTCGCTTTCGGTTCATTTGCAGGTGCTGGTATTGCTACGCTTGTTGTGTACCAGATTTCCCGTAATGATGGGAAACCCAATGTAGCTACCATGCTACTGGCCGGCATTGCGGTGAATGCCCTTGCCGGGGCCTTAACCGGTCTGATTACCTATATGGCTAATGATCAGCAGTTACGAAACATTACTTTTTGGTTGCTGGGCAGCCTTGGCGGTGCTACCTGGCAAATTGTTTTGTGTCTCATACCCTTTGTATTTGTTCCGCTGATTTTGCTCCCATTTATGGCTAAAACGTTGAATGCATTTGCGTTGGGCGAAACACAAGCGCAGCAGTTGGGATTACCTGTTGGCAGGGTAAAACGCTGGGTGGTTGTACTGGCCACTTTGGCCGTAGGGGCTTCGGTAGCGGTATCAGGCATAATCAGCTTTGTTGGTTTGCTGGTACCGCACATGACCAGGCTTATTTTCGGCGTGGATAACCGCCGTGTATTGCCGGCATCCGCATTGCTGGGCGCTCTGATCCTTACCTTGGCCGATATGATAGCCCGCAAGGTTGTTGCACCGGTGGAGCTGCCAATAGGTGTTATTACAGCCCTGTTAGGCACCCCGGTTTTCCTGTATATTTTAATAAAAGACAAAAAGAAAATTGCCCGATAATATTATGCTTACAGTTGAAAACGTAACTTATAAAACGGGGAAACATACCCTGGTAAAAGATATCTCGTTCATGGTTCAGCCGGGCGAGATCATGGTCATACTGGGCGCCAACGGAGCAGGAAAATCATCTTTAATGCGTTTGCTGAGTGCCGAGAAGAAGCTGTCTGCAGGTTCGATCTCCCTGTCAGGCAAAGCCCTGAACAGCTACACGGCAAAAGAGCTGGCGTTAAAGCGTGCTATCCTCAATCAGCAAAACATCGTTAACCTCGATTTTTCGGCGATGGAGATTGTACAGATGGGGCGTTATCCGCACTACGGCAACAAGCCGATGACGCACGACCTGGATATAATTAATGAGGTAATGACGGTCACAGGCACAACGCACATGGCCGACCGCTCCTTCCTGTCATTATCCGGCGGCGAACAGCAGCGGGTACATCTGGCACGTGTACTGGCCCAGATATGGGATACACCCGAGGCACTGTTATTACTTGATGAACCGGTATCTGGTATGGATATTCTGTATCAGCAGCAAACCTTATCGCTGGCACATATGCTGGCGAAAAAAGGTTTTATGGTGGTAGCTATCCTACATGATATTAACCTTGCCGCCCAATATGCCGACAACATCATGATGCTGAAAAACGGGCGTAAATGGTATCATGGCGCACCCGCCGACATACTGAGCACCAAAAGTATCTACGATGTTTTTGAAACCGAGGCCGATGTTTTTACCAACCCAAACACACTCAAACAACTCATTATGCCCAAAGTGATCACGCATCACCTGAGCGAACAAAATTTAAAACCCTTCACACTATAAATATGGAAACCATATCACTAAAAGAACAATATCTTACATTCAAAGCCGAAAACCCCAAAACGAGGATTCGCGATATCGCTACTGCACTAAATGTAAGCGAAGCCGAATTGCTGATGACCGGTATCGGCGAAAACGTAACCATTCTTGAAAATAAATTTGAAGACCTGCTGAAAGAAATAACCGGTTTAGGCTATGTGATGGCCCTTACCCGTAATGAATATTGCGTGCACGAACGCAAAGGCGTTTACGAAAACGTTTCCTTCAGCACCCATGCCGGCTTGGTTTTAGGTCCGGATATCGATCTGCGTTTATTCATGAGCCAGTGGAAATTGGGTTTTGCCGTTGAAGACAATAACCTTAAAAGCCTCCAGTTTTTTGACGCTAACGGTGTTGCCATACATAAGATCTATCTCACAGATAAAAGTAACGTTGAAACATACCATGAACTTGTTACCCGCTTCCGTAAAGAGGATCAGCAACCAGTAGCGTTACTGCCAACAGAACCGGCAGCTAAACCTAATATTACTGATGATGAAGTTGATGTAACAGCATTTCAACAAGCCTGGACAGCCTTGCAAGATACCCATGAGTTTTTTGGTTTATTGAAACGTTTTAACCTTAACCGTACACAGGCTTTGCGGCTTGCCCCGGCAGGATTTGCAAAACAGATTAATGTTGATGATTTTAAAACCGTAATGCAGAGCTGCGCTGCAAAACAGGTACCGATCATGGTATTTGTTGGCAATCATGGCTGCATCCAAATTCATACCGGTACGGTTACACGCATTGTAGAAATGGACGTGTGGTTTAACGTGCTCGATCCGGAGTTTAACCTGCACTTACGAATGGACGCCATTGCATCGGTATGGCACGTGATTAAACCATCGAGCGATGGAGATATTAATTCCCTGGAGCTTTTCGATAATGAAGGTGAAATGATCGTTCAGGTATTCGGAAAACGTAAACCAGGACTACCCGAATTAAACGAGTGGCGCGAAGTATTGGCCCTGTAATAGCGGCAGATCTCATCAACGATGACTTGTTTTCCGGCGAGCCTTTAAGAGACACGCCTCGCCGGAAAACGAGTATTGGCACATAGCGTTAGGCTATTTTAATAACAAATTGAACGAGACAACCACACGCTAAACTATCTTCTATCAGCCATCTGCCCTACTATCGAATTCTTAAAATTCTTTCTGTATTTTTTGATATACTCGGATGGTTTGGAATCAAACAGTTTCTTAAACTGTTCACGGAAGTATTTGATATCCTTTATTCCAACGGCGTAGGCAGTTTCCAGGATATTTAAATCGGTATGCACAAACAGCTGAGCCGCTTTTCGCAGCCTGATGGACCTTATGAAGCTGTTGGCGGGCTGCCCGGAAATCATTTTAATCTTTTTATAAATACTGGAATAGGACATGCTTAATTCGGCAGCCAGGGATTGAAGGTTAAAGTCCGGATCAGTTATATGCTCTTCAACAATCTTAATGCAGGAATCCAGAAACGCCTTATATTCTATGGATACACAATGCGGGTTATTGTTCAGCGTAATCTCGTTATAAAAATATTGCTGAAGGGTATTCCTGCTCTTGAGCAGCCCGCTAACCCTCGCTTTCAGAATATCTTTATCAAAAGGTTTACCGATGTAATCATCAGCACCGCCTTCAATACCTTTTAGTTTAATTTCATTTGATGCACTTGCCGTTAAAAGGACCACGGGCACATGTGAGGTGGTCATGTTTTCCTTAATGGCAGTACAAACTTCTATACCTGTCATACCCTGCATCATTACATCGCATATTACAATATCCGGCCATTGGTCGTTAATTATTTTTAGCCCTTCCTCCCCGTTTGAAGCTGCAAGTACATGGTAATCCAGCTTAAACAGCTGTCGGAGATATTCTCTCATATCCTCATGATCATCGATAATTAACAAGGTTTTAAGTTCAGATAATGGCTGCTCCTCTCCCGGGTTTTCTGTCGATACGATATCGTTGGCAGTAGTTTCAGCGTCAATCAGCTCTTTCAAAAATTCAGAAGTGCTTGTTGATTGCTCCACAACAACAAGGTCTTTAAAATGAGATTTTCCTTTTTGTAGAGTGATTGTAAAAGAAGTTCCCTTTCCAATCTCACTTTGATACGAAACTGTTCCGGCTTGGCGCTCTACAAAATTTTTGACAAGATAGAGCCCGAGACCAAATCCTCCGGTTGATGTAGCGGCCAGATCTGACACCTGGTAAAAACGGCTAAAAAGCTTATCTCCCACTTCGGCCGGGATCCCGCAACCGGTATCTTCAACAAACATTATAACTGTGTCTTCAGTTCCCTCAACACGCACGCTAATTTTTCCCCGATTAGGCGTGAATTTCATCGCGTTGGAAAGTAAGTTGAACAACACGATTTCTGTCTTTTCCCTATCCATGTAGATATTCAAGCAATCGGTAGATGCCGTGAATTCCAGTTGGATTTTCTTCCTTTTTGCCTCGTGTACAAAACATAAATACACTTCCCTGCACAGATCAATCAGGTTAACACTGCTAATCCTTAGCTGATCAGATTCTGATTCGGCTTTCTTAAAAAGAAGAAGCTGATCTACCAGGCCTAATAACCGGCGCGCATTTCTGTAAACAATGGTCAAATTCGATGTATCTACACTCTTGCCCGGAGCATATAATATTTCTTTGATCGGATTGATGATCAATGTCAGCGGCGTTCGGAATTCGTGAGAAATATTAGTAAAGAATGCAAGCTTCCGTTCGCTCAACTCCTTTTCCTTTTCACTTTCGTAATGCGCTATCTGGATTTCATATTTCAATTTAGCCTGATGATCCCTGTATAAAAGATACAGATAGATCAATCCGCCAACAAATATGGCATAAAGTGAATATGCCCACCAGGTGCGGTACCATGGTGGAGAAATAATGATGACGAGGGATTTAGGATGCGTGTTCCAGATGCCATCATTATTACTTGCAATAACTTTAAATGTATACGTTCCCGGATTGAGGTTGGTATAAGTAACCTTGCGCTGGTTGTTGTTAAAATTCCATTTTTCATCAAAACCGTCCAGCTTGTACTTGTATAGGTTTTTCTCTGAATGGGTATAATTAAGTGTTACAAATTCAATTGAAAATACATTTTGATCATAATCAAGCACAACGGTATCTGCCAGGCTAACCGGTTTTGTCAACGGCGAATTCGCACCCGGTATCACCGATTTATTAAAAACCTGGAAGTCGCTAAAATAGATGCGGGGGATTTTATTGTTCCATTTAATTTTTGAAGGGTCGAAAACAACCACGCCAGAATTTCCTCCTAAATACATTTGCCCGTCTGAAGACTGGTAGATAAGCGAATGAGAAAATACGCCGTCACCTTCATCAAAATTAGTAACAGCTAAAGTGCCGGGGGTAAATTTTGAGATCCCGGTAGCAGAGTTGATCCAAAGATCCCCCAGGCCATCTGCAATAAGATTATTAAAAACGTTGCTTGCAAAGCCATTTTTGCGTGAATAAACAATGAATGAATCACTTGCCGGGATATATTCATCTAAACCGTCTGCAGTACAGATCCAGATATTCTGCTTACTGTCCTCAAAAACGCAATGCACGATATTATTGCTCAGGCAGCCCGTAAGCTTATCATTATAAGTATAGTGATGGAAGATCCCGGTTTTGGGATCAAAACGATCTACGCCGTTCCCGCTTGTTCCAATCCACACATTCCCCTTATGATCTTTTAAAAGGTTGTAGATATGATTACTCGCTATTGAATTAGGATTTCTATCGTCGTTATAAAAATGTTTAAATTGCTTTTTTTCTTCATTGTATATCTTTAGGCCTGCGTCTGTAGCCAGCCAATACTCGTGTGGATTAACTTCAAGAATATCCCTAAAAACATCCTCATTAAAGAAATTACTTAAAGCCGAATGATGAAAATGATGGATAAAATTGTTACTCCTGCTGTCAAACTTGTCGAAGCCATTTTCTGTAGCGGCCCACAACACACCTTCGTGGTCTAAATAAATTTTCCCGATCTGATTGCTGCTGATACTTGCCGGATCGGCGCTATGGCGAAATAACCTGGACTTTTTCTCTTTTAAATCGAATTGGTAAAGACCGTCATTTGTTGCCAACCAAAGTATATCACCCTGCAGCAACATACTTTTGGCCTCGCGTGGTGTAATTGACAACGGGATAAAGTGGAATTTATATTGCGTGAAATCAACTTTAGTTAAAGCATCCTTTCCGCAAAGCCACATAATACCTGCACCATCGTTGTACACGTAGCTATCTGCGATGCTATTTGCATCTCCGATTTTATGCCATTGCCCGTTTTCTTTATTTACGAAATAGAATCCCGCGTTACTGCCGACCACTAAGGATGAATCATTGGCCGACTCAATACAAAAAGCACCGATATTGATATTATCATGGCTTGAAAACCTCATATAATGTAGACTGTTAGGCTCAAAGCAAAAAAGACCGCTCCAGTAAGTACCTACCCAAATACAATCCGTTTTTTTATCGTAAAAAAGGCTCCATATATCATTGGGGCTTTTTGCATGCACCGACTCGGCTTGCAGATAGTTGGTAAAGCGTTTATTTACTTTATCAAATTTGTTCAACCCGCCATTCCAGTTTCCCAGCCACAGATTGTTCTTGTTATCCTCAACAATGGCGTTTACCGACTTCCCTTTTATTGCAAACTTACTATGCGCGTTAGGCTTATAAGTAATAAATGAACGGGAACCGGCCACAAATTGATCAAAGCCATCATCTGTACCAATCCAAATAACACCTTCTTTATCACATAAAATTGAAAATATCTTATTGTTACTTAAGGATTGACTGGCCTTATCGCTGTGGTAAAACCGTTCAAATTTTTCCGTATTCGGATCAAAAACATTCAGGCCATCCATCGTGCCAACCCATATTTTTCCGTTTTTGTCTTCGGCAAGGGCATTAATGTAGTTTGAACTTATGCTGGCTGTGTTTCCCGGAATATTAACTAAATTTTGAAAAGTATATCCATCAAACCGGCAAAGACCATTATCTGTGCCGATCCACATGTACCCTCGACTGTCTTTCAAGGCGCTTGTCACGTTTTCGGATGGAAGGCCATCGTGCGTAGTGTATGATTTCAGCGCAAAACTTCTGATGTCGTTGCCGGTAAAGCTTGCCGGGGTTTGCCCGTTCAGGCGATTTATACCTAAAAGACTAATAAAAAATATAAACAAGACAGCTCCACGCATCATAATTACTGTACTAAATACACTCATAAAGCCAAGCAGGGAACATTTCAGAGAAGCCGGAAGAGGATCGTTAGCTTGCTAAAAACCCTGCAAATTGTCCACTCAAAATTGAAAGCTTAATTTAAACCTGATATATTGCCTTACGTTCAAATCAATAAAATAACATTTATTTAACTTAAACAGATCGGTTTCATCAGATCAATAAATTTATAGCCCAATCTCTCGTACTACTAAGAAATATTAAGTTTATAAGGCACTCAAATCTAAATTATTAATTGTATTTATTACAATAATTTTCAAAACTATTTCGCTTGCTTTTCACTCAAAAAAATAATAAAAACATCGCGATGTCTTGGGTTATCTATTGAAATCGCATTTTAATGCCACTTTATCCCCGCAATATGGCGGCTTTCCCCCTTCTCTGTTTCTGGTTTTTAAGTGAGATTTAGCTTAAACCATATAAACAAGGATTACCCTTTTCCATTATTGCTTACAGCCATTTTTCAAATGGCGATTTAGGTTATTGACCAAGGCATTTGTCGATGACCGGTAATTAATTATTGGCAAGGGTACCCGATTTTGAAATATGTCTGCCACAAAAATATTGGGATTTCTATCACAGGTGCCGCCGATTGTCATACAGTCAGGTGTTTGCATAATCGGCCTCGTGTTAACACGGGGACGGCCTCCACCGCGTTAATCGCGTTTGTTAATCATTCCTATCAATCATTAAACATTCATTATAAAATTATGAGAAACAACTCTAAAACACTTTTACTCATTGGCAGTCTTTTATATCTTTCTGCCTGTTCTAAAAAAGATCAAATCGCTACCCAAGCCGGAAACTCGCTGAATTCATCAGCAAAAAATATGCGGTCATTGGCGCTTTCAACCACCAGCACCAATGGTTTTAGGGGTATAAACTGGGCCGACCCCAACGGAAACGAGGGAGACGGACGAGTTGTATTACCCAGCGGCATGACAGCTTCACTTACATCCACACAAGCTGCCGCCCTGGCCACCAGTATATCCAGTGCCGTTAAAACAAGCGGTGGAACTACCATCAGGATGCCGATAAACCCATGGACAGCCTCAAGTTCAACTTACTGGCCGGTTTATCAGGCCGCCATCAATGCCGTAGTAGCAAACGGTTGCAAGGTTATACTGTGCTACTGGCCTGTTGGTGTTCACCATGTGCCGGATACAGCCCAGTGGCATACCATGTGGACAACCGTAAATAACGTATACAAAAACAACACATCGGTATTGTATGAACCTATTAACGAGCCTGTTGATTATTCAAGTACCGATTTGAATAACTTATATGCAGGTTTCCTGACCACGTATAGCCCGGCAGACGGTAAATGTATCCTGGATGGTACCGGCTATGCGGCAGATGTAACCGCCGTTGGTGCCGATTCAAGGTTGGCTAATCAGTACCTTGGCCTGCACTGCTATTGGTGGTTCTGGGGCTCGTATAACGTTTGGTCAAGCTACTATAGCATTATGTCGGCCAGAACGGGCTCTTATGCATCACGCACCATAGTTACAGAAGTCGGTATAGAAACATTCAGGAATATGAGCTTCTGGTGGCAATGGGATACCGGCGTGTACGTTGACCAGGCTTTCCTGACCGGCTCGCTTGCCTATGCCCGTGACAATTCTATGGGTACAATAGCGTGGTCAGGAGTAAATGATATTGATACCTATCGTTGGTACCAGGCCAATAATAACCTTGTAGAGGTTAGCCCGGGCACTGCAAATATGTTCAGATGGTCATGGAAACTTTCGGCATCACCGGTATGGTTAGGCCCTGTTGCTGATGGGCGGTATAAGCTTCAAAATCGCGCTTCGGGCCTGATGCTTGATAATTTGGGCAATACTACAGATGGTGCAGCCGTTAGCCAATGGGCCGACGGAACGAGCAACAACCAGAAATGGAACATCAGTTATACCGCCGGCTATTACACCCTGAGCTGCGTTACAGGAAAAGAATGCCTTGACGTAGGCAGCAATACAACCGACGGCTCAAACGTATTGCAATATACTGTAAGTACCAGCACTAACCAGCGATGGTCATTAGTTTCAACAGGCGATGGTTATTACAGGGTAATAAACCTTACTACCGGTAAATGCCTGGATACAGGCGGACAAACCACCAACGGTACCTCAATGCAGCAATGGTACCAGGGATCGAGCTACAACCAGCAATGGAAGCTAATCGCTCAATAAAACCTTCACATTAACTGTTAATGGTTACATCCCGCTCTAATTTGACCTGATACCCCTAAAACAAAATAGCAAAGGCTGTCTCAAAAGGGCAGCCTTTTTTAATTCCAAATGAATAAGCGGATCAATAATGCACGCTGTGAAAAAGATAGAAACTGATCTTCTTTATGCTTATATAAATTGATGCAGAAGCAGTAGCGATGCTAAGTTGAAGCGATACAAGCGAGAATTAACAACTTTCTTACCCGTAGTGCTATCAAACTTAAAACACAGCTTATCAATATATTGCAAGAACACACCGATACCACTTAGTAACAACGACTAACTCTAAAAGCTAATAAAAGGTCGGCTAACAGTCCAAAAAAGAAAACCCTCGATAAACACTGCATATCGAGGGTTATTCTTTAAAAAGGATTTAAATCAATAATGATGTAAAATCAAGCGAAATTAATATCCGGGATTGTTCGGCAACAGTTTCTTATTGATATCTATATCAGCCTGAGGAATTGGCCATAGCCATCCTTTGGCAGCGTTGAACGTCCTGGTCTCCAGTTTTGCCTGTTTAAATTGCCAGGTAGATGCGCTTGCCGGGTTGCTGAGCGATGATTTATCGTAACCATACGCATCATGTACCAGGGATTGATCTTTCCATCGTAACATATCGGCATAACGGGTACCTTCCATAAAAAACTCAACCCTGCGTTCATGACGTAACACCGCCCGCAATTGCGATTGGCTTAAGCCCGCCCCCTCAACACTCTCTACCGTTGGCATGTTTACCCTTGCACGCACCTGGTCAATCAGCGTATAAACTTCTGCAGCTGTACTCCCCGATTCAATTAAAGCCTCGGCACGGATAAGTAATACATCAGCATAACGCATCAGGATGGTATTGAGCGAACAATTATTAGGATCTGCAATTCCTATTGCCGCATATTTACGCGGACGGGCGCCGGATGGAACCACATCATTAGCCGGAATGTAAGTAGTTGAACCCCACTGAGAGCCCGGTAACACTACTGAAGCAGCCAACCTCGGGTCGCGGTTAAGGTATGGATTTTGAGCATTATAGCCGGATGCCGAATTAGTTATTGGCAACCCATTGGTCATGTAGTATGAATCAATCAAATCGGCAGTAACGTTTGGCGTTGGCCAAACACTTAAAGACAAGGCTGATGACGGCCACGGCTGAGGCTGGGTGGTTGGTATATACTGAATATCAAAAATCACCTCGCTGTTGTTTTCATGAGCCTCGTCAAACAACAAACTATAATTAGAATACAAACTGTAGGCTTTAAGATTGATCACATCCTGTGCAGCTTGAGCGGCATCAGCCCATTTTTCGTTGTATAAAAGCACTTTTGCTTTATAGGCCAAAGCAGCGCCTTTAGTTGCACGACCAACGTCTGTACCCGAATAGGAAGTCGGTAGCACGGCGGCGGCATCTGTCAGGTCGGTTACAATCTGAGTTAATACTGTTGCCTTAGCCGTTCTGGAAACATAAGCTTCTGAAAGTGTTTGAACCTGTATAATCAGTGGCACATCACCAAAATAAGCAATGAGATCTGCATAAGCATACCCACGCAAAAACTTCGCCTCTGCCGACATCTGGCTTTTTACCGTGGCATCAATACTGGCAGCAGCTACATCCTGCAAAAACTCATTAGCACGGGAAATAATGGTATAATCCTGGGTCCATTTAGCGTAAGGTGCCCAGCTGTTTGTGGTTGTTTGCCACTCTCCTACTTCCTTTGAGCCTTGCCAGGCATCCTGGCAATAGGCATTATCCGATTCAAAATCAAACTGAAAAAATTGCGCCGGCGTTGCGTTAGGTTGTATCGCATTGTAAATGCCAACCAAAGCCATCTTTACCTGGGTTTCATTCTGGTAGAAGGTGGAGGGCGACAAGCGATCTTTGGGTGTTTTATCAAGAAGGTCTTTCTTGCAGCTGACAAAATTAATTACAGCTAATACGGTTAAGAATTTATATATAGTTTTCATGATGATATCAATTAGAAATTAACATTTACGCCCGCGGTCATGACACGAACCTGTGGATATGCTTCGGCCCTGGTTTGATCTGTGGTTTGCTCTGGGTCAAATCCTTTAAATTTGGTAAAAGTGAAAGCATTCTGCACATTAGCATAGATTCTGAAGGAGCCTATACCAAGCCTCCTGATTACCGCCGGACTTAAAGTATACCCCAATTCAATGTTCTTGATCCTCAGGTAAGATGCATTTTCCACGTAGAAAGAAGAGTGGATGTTATTCCTAACACCGTCCAATGTTAAGCGGGGATAAGTATTGGATGGATTTTGTGGTGTCCACCTGTTTAACCACCAGGTACCTAAATTGGCAAAACCGCTAAATGGTGAAGCTATTTCGTAATAGGTATAACCCTGCATCCCTTGTACGCCCTGTAAAAACGCGCCCAGGTCAAAACCTTTCCAGGCTACATTGAAGTTAAACGCATAGGTTACACTTGGAAACTGTTTCCCTATGATCTTGCGGTCATGGTTTTGATCTACTATACCGTCACCATTCAAATCCGCGTATTTAATATCGCCTGGCTGGGCATTATAGTCACTTACTTTAACTACACCTGGTTTAAGCGTATAGGTGCGGTTCGCAAAAGGTATTGATGCATCGCTGTTGTTTTGCCATGTAAAATCAGAGATCTGATAAATACCCGTCATCTGATAACCGTAGAAAGAGTTGATGGCAGATCCAACTACAATTGCTTTTGGAGAGGTAAACTGCTCCGGCACGTTCATACTGATGATCTTGTTTACGATATGGGAAACATTTAAGGAAGTCCTTAATTTAATTCCGTTATCAAATGCTTTTTTATAAGAAATGCCCAATTCGAAACCCTTATTTTGCACCTCACCGGCATTAGCCGTCGGTGCCGATTGCGCGATTGTGAGCGGAATTGGCTGGGTCAACAACAGGTTTTTAGTCCTTTTATCAAAATAGTCGGCAGTGATCTCGATGTTGTTATGAAATGATATGTCGAGCCCCAGGTCCAGTTGTTGGGCAGTTTCCCAGGTCAGGTCTTTATTGGTCATCGCGGTAATGGCAACACCAGAGTAAAGCGCGCCGCCGAACGAATAATTCTGGCCAGAGCTAAGGATATCGCTGCCGTTGTAGTAGTTACTGATATTTTGGTTACCTAACCTACCCCAGGAAGCACGAACCTTTGCAAAATCAAGCCAGCTCAGGCCTTTCATAAAGTCTTCTTTAGATAGTACCCAGGCGGCCGAAAACGAAGGAAAGGTTCCCCATTGTTTACCTTGTGCAAACCTGGAAGAGCCATCCCTCCTGATATTGGCCTCAAACAAATACTTCTCGTCGTAAGCATAGTTAAAACGACCAAAATATGAACGCAGACCAAGATCATAGCTGCCCGCGTTGTTGGTTTGTGTAGCAGCATCCCCAAGGTTCAATACACGTTGCGTATTATTCACAAAATGCGAGCGATAGCCACTTTGCCAGTCGTAGGTAAACTCCTCTTCGCTATAGCCGGCTAAAAAGTTAAATGAATGGCGGTTGATTGTCTTGTTATATTTCAACAAACCGGTAAGCAAGGAGTGACCGTCAATCTCGCTTGTTGCAGTCAGATCTGAGGGCAACTGCGTAACAGTTCCGTTTTGGTTTTGCAGAGTCACGTTAGCATGAAATGCATTACCATTGGTCGAGGTTACATTGTAGCCATAAGTAAGCTGCGCGCTTAACCCCGGCAAAATTTTGTACTCAGCTTCTGCCTGGCCATTAAAATTATAGCGTTTTGTAAGGTTAGTGCTGCCTTCTTTAATTTCCCCGTAATAGTTACGCTCGCCATTAACAGATACCCAGTTCCCAGCTGCATCTTTAAGCGGGTGTATCGGAGCTAAAGTTGCATACCATTCCGCGTTCCATAGGTCGGTTGGTTCATTTTTAATACCTACGTTGCCGGATATATTGCCTGAAACACGCAACTTTTTATCTTTTAGGTGGTAACTATCGAGATTAAGACGAAAGTCGGTTTTCTTATAATTGGTAGCAACCAGGATCCCATCCTGATCCAAATGCCCAAGCATAAAGGAATAATTGACATTATCGCTTCCCCCGGTTGCACTTACACGATGGTTTTGCATGTAAGCGTTACCGTAATACACGTCAAAATAATTAATATCCGGATACATCGGGTTATTGTGGGCCGCGTATTTTTGAATTGTAGAATCGGCATATAACGGAGCCGAACCGGTATTTATAGCCGCCTCATTGTAAAGTGTTGTATACTGAACTGAATTTAACACCTTGGGCAACCTCGTAGGGCTCTGAATACCCGCATATCCGCTATAGTTAACACGAACTTTACCTGCTGACCCGCGCTTTGTTGTAATTAAGATAACGCCATTTGCCGCACGGCTACCATAAATGGCCGACGAAGCGGCGTCTTTCAATACTGAAATTGATTGAACATCATTAGGGTTTACATCCCCTATGGTTCCCGGAAAACCGTCGACCAATACCAACGGAGAATTATCTCCAAACGTTCCAACACCACGGATATCGATGACGGTATTATCATCTCCCGGCTTCCCAGAGCTTTGCAGCGCGAATACACCGGAAACTGTACCCTGTAGTGCCTGGCTGGTATTTGTCAAGGGCCTGCTTTCCAGATCCTGGGTATTTACGATACCTACGGAGCCGGTCAGGTTTTCTTTCTTCTGCGTACCGTAACCAACCACTACAACGTCGTTCAGGGTTTTCATCGACGGGAGGAGTTTTACTGCGATATCCGTCTTTCCGTTAACCGCAATCTCAACTTTCTCATAGGAGATATAAGTTATAACAAGTACTGCATTTTCCGGTACATTTAGCAGTTGGAAGTTTCCTTTTATATCTGTTAAGGCACCTTTATTGGTTCCCTTTACACTAACAGACACGCCTACCAGCGGCTGACCATTTGAAGCATCCACAACAGAACCTTTTACAATAATTGCGGCTTTGTAGGCGACGGGGTGACTAACTATCGTGCCGTTATCGCGTGTAAACAATTTGCTGGCCGAAGCGTCAACACCCACCGGCAATATAAATAGTGCCAGTGCTACTGTTCGGAACCTCCTGGAGTACCAATAATTAGGAATAAGTAATTTTTTTTTCATAATTGGGTTATTAAAATTGAATTTGGGTTTGATTGACAAAGGCAGTTACAGATAGCGTTGATCCCGACGGGTTTTAGCTCGATTTTTAAAGAATCCAATAACTGACAATTGCATAAGCCAGGAAATATCCCGGCGTTGGAGTTGTAATGCTTTTAATTAGGAGGATAGCGGCAACTGCTCTCGCACAAGAGCCTCCCTGCTTTGAGATTTTTCTTCATGATGGTTTAATTAATGGGGTAATTGGTTAATAGAGATAGCCATGTTTCTGCATGACCATTCAGGAGGGCAAAGTCTTTGAAAAACCCAGAAAACAAAAGGGGCTAAACAGCAAAAAAGGAGGGACAAACAAGGAATATTTGTACAAAACACATTTAATCGACGCTGAGCGAAAGCATGTGCCCCAAAATTGCTTGCTTTTGGGATTTCAGGAGAAGAATTGTTAGTAGAAAGGAAATTTTGACAATATTGTATCAGGGCAGATTTGCAGATGCTATTTCATATGGCACAACATGATGTTTGCAGCGGAGCCAATGCATCGGTTACGGAGATATTTTTAAAACTTAATCCCCCTATATATCTTATCTTCCAATTTTGATAATTCAGGCTCATCTAATCCGCTTACATGGTCATAGTCGTTATCAAAACCCTGGTACCAGGTTTCAACTTTTAACAACTGGGCAGCACTGCACTTTCCGGCAAGAAAAAGTTCTGCCAACTTAATGATGATAGTTGTTTTCGATTTGTTGTTTTGAGCAGCTTTCGTAGTATTATTAAACATCCTCCTGAACAGTCCGGGTCAACACATTTATGAATGAAGCGCCCCGTATCTCACCCCGGGGCGCTATTTACCTTTCGGTAATCAACTAAATCGACCAATCTCATGTTGGCCGGCGCTGGGATGTGTCTCAAACAGCCCGACGATCTTTAAAGCAATTATATCGGTAATAGCTTTGATGCTGGTAAAGTAAGGGTGACCCTCGCCTCCAAAAAAAAGCAATTAATTCATGCGATATTTTTTTTATAGACGATTTGCCCAATATTCTCGACGAATTGGGCCTATTACGGGTAAATTACCTTATACCTATAGTCGATTATTTTAAGCAAACCGTCTATTTTTTTAACCCAATTATCGATACCGGTTTTGTATCCGGTAATAAAACATTCTTTTTGATTAATTTTCACTACCCGCAAAGCGTCTCTTTCATATACAAAACAGTATTGAAGGGGAATCGGGGCATGGTTATTTTTCTATTTTTATCAGGTAAATCTATATAGCGTGTTTGTTAAGTTAAGAAAAGCTGTTTTCCCGGTACATTTGTTTGCAGCCACGGCCCTTATTATCTGGATCCTGTTTCCGCTTACGTGGCCGGTTAATATGCCATCTTCATACTGGATAAAACAGGTTGCCGAAAACCTGGGGTATGCAGTTGTCTATATCATTAACACAGCAGTACTATCCCCTAAACTTTTAACTAAAAGACGGCTTGGCTTTTACATTATTAGTGTAATAGCTTTGATCATTCTGATGGTAAAGTACAACGGTTGGATGCAGGACTCGTTGCATATTGATGCGGCCATGGCGAAGATGTTTCACCCCTACGTGCCCGATCATCATATGCGCAGTGCCTGGACTATTTTAATGTGCCTTATAGTACTCGGTTTTAGCAATGTTACTACGGTGGCAAAAAAACTGCAATCGCATGAGCTGGCTATCCAGGTTTCGGAAAAAGAACGCATCAGTGCCGAACTATCTTTCCTCAAAGCACAGATCAATCCTCATTTCTTTTTCAATACCCTGCATACTATTTACGCCTTAACTGACACCGACCCGGCATCGGCAAAAGAATCGTTATACACGCTATCGCATATGATGCGCTATGTAATTTACGAAACCAAGCAGGATGTAACCACGCTAAAAAAAGAAGTAAAATTTATTGAGGACTATATTAGCCTGATGCGCACACGGATAGACAGCAGTGTGGAAGTAAGTTTTACAGTGCCGGATAAGCTACGCGATATAAATGTAGCGCCCATGTTATTTTTACCTTTTATAGAAAATGCCTTTAAACACGGCATAAGCGCACGCCAGGCCAGTTATATTTTTGTGAATATAAGCGAAGCAGGCGGGACACTAAAATTCATGGTACGTAATTCGATCTATAAAAACACTAACAAAGAACTCGATGAAGAGTATGGTATTGGGATCGCTAATACAAAACGAAGACTTGATCTACTCTACCCAGGAAAATACAACCTGGTTGTGAATGACGATGCCAATACCAACGAATACCTGACCATTTTAACACTGAATACCAATGCAAATTAATTGTATAGCAGTAGACGACGAACCCGCGGCACTTAATCTTATCACCAACTATATTAATCAAACGCCTTTCCTGAACCTTATGGGCAGATTTAATAACGCTATTGACGCGTTAAAGTACGTTCACGAAAACCAGGACCTGCAATTGATATTCCTGGACATCAGGATGGGCGATTTGAGCGGTGTAGAACTGGCCCGAATCATTGAACAATCGGACAGGAGAAAAAACCTGCGTGTTATTTTTACTACGGCCTATGATCATTACGCGCTGGATGGTTTCCGGGTTGACGCGATTGATTACCTGTTAAAACCATTCAACTTTGTGGATTTTTCGCGGGCGGCTACCAAAGCGTATGAGTATTTCGTGATGTTAAATGGCGCCCAGCAACCAATAGCCGCTGTAACTGCTGCTCCCCAGTTTTTATACCTTAAAGTAGAGCATCAATTGCATAAAGTGGATATTGATGATATCCTTTACATCGAGGGCTTGAAAGACTATGTCAAGCTATATCTTAAAAACGAAGAAAAGCCTATACTAACCCTTATGTCGTTAAAAAAGCTGGAGGAAAAGCTCCCGGCAGAGCTTTTTCTGCGTTTGCACCGTTCATTCATTGTATCAAAAGCAGCGATAAAATCGGCTACTAAAACCTCTGTACAAATTGGCGCCGAAACTATTTACGTTAGCGACCAATTCAAAGACAACTTTAGCCAGTTTTTGAAACAGTGGGTACTCTGACTTATGGCTGAATAAATGTAACCTCCTGACCAGATTCGGCCCAGGCATCAATACCTCCTAATAAAGGCCGGATACGTTTAAGCCCTATTTTTCGTAATTTCTCTGCATACCTGGCGGCAGTAATTTCATTTGGGCACGAGCAATAAATCACAATCTCCTGATGGCTGGCATACCGGTCAGCTATATCACTAAGACTGTTTTCATCTACGGGGATTGAGCCCGGAATAAAACCGTTTTTTACGCGCTGATCTACCGGGCGTGCATCAAGTATCACTGGATTTGAGTTGCCGTCTATTAATTCTATCAAATCGTTCACCGTTAACCTATCTGCTTCAAACTGCCTGATAAGGCGATAGCGCTGCAACCATTTGAACAAAAGATACAAACCAAATAAAACAAGAACAAATAAGCCACCCAACTTTCCGTAGCGACTTAATGCTGAGATCACACTGTCGATTTGGTGACGAAAGATAGCGCCCAAGGCCACGGCTGCGCTAAGATAAATAAGCGCCGCAACAGATGAAAAAAAGGCGAATACCGCTACCCGCATTGCATAAACGCCGGCAACAACCGGCGCAAGTGTAGACAAGCCGGGAATGAATTTCACTATTGTTAACGCAGGCGCACCATAACGGTCAAAAAGATCGCCGGTACTACGGACACAAGAGTCTGGTGATATGGAAATTTTACATAATTTCCCGAGGATGCCTGTTCCGTATCTTTTTCCGGCAAAAAATAAGACAAAGTCGCCTATTAGTGTCCCGAGTGATCCAACCAAAGTTAGAGATATAACGTTCTCCGGGGTTGCAGGCGTTACAGCAGCAGTTACAATCATTACGGTAAAAGCAGGTAAGGGCAATCCTACACTCTGTAAAAGTGTGATCAGGAAAACTACCCAGAGCCCATATGTTTGTACCAGTTCAACTAATGTGTTCATACTTCAGCAGCAGCTAAGATAAAACACATAATTTTATTGGCCTGTCAGATTCTGTTAATTAATTATTATTTGACGTCAAAAACACGAATCTGCCGCTGATTTAACTTTCGCTGACAGTTTCTCCTTACCGATGGGAAAATTTCACAACGCAAAGCCTGAATAAAGAATATACCGGCCATGGGGTTTATACGTAAAATCATAAATTAAAGAAGCGGATTATCGCGACGAAGGAATGTTAATGCTATTTTTTCAAAATTCGGATAACATGCTCCTTATAACTTTCGCCAATGGGCAATTCTTTTTTGCCTAACTCTACATCACTGGCAGAAAAAGCGGTTATATGCTGCTGATTTACGATAAAAGACCTATGTATCCGCAGAAAGTTTTTAGATGCGAGGTCTGATTCCATATCACTGATTTTATATTTAGTAACAATTGTGGCATCCAAGGTATATACTTTTACATAATCTTTTACACTTTCCATATACAGGATATCTGCAACGTTGACCTTTACATTGCGATAACCCGATTTCAAGACTATGTTTTCTGGCGCAGCATCTGAAGAAACTAAAGGTTGGGCCGGTTGGCTCGCATATCGCAGATAACGTTCAATGGCTTTAAAAAAACGTTCGAAAGTAATTGGTTTAAGCAGGTAGTCTACAATGTCAAGGTCATATCCGTCGATGGCATAATCACGATATGCTGTGGTTATTATTACGCGGGGCGGATTACGGAGCATTTTAAGAAATTCAATTCCATCTATGACTGGCATACGAACATCAAGAAACATCAGATCAACATCCTTACTTTTCAATGTTTCGAATGCTTTCAAAGCATTCGGACAGGTAGCCGTTACCTCCAGAAAATCAAACCTGGTAATATGGTTTTGCAATAAGGTAATGGCCAACGGTTCATCATCAACCAACAGGCAACGGATCTTTTTCATTTTTGACTGCATTAATATGATGGATCGTTAACCGGACCGTGAATAGTTTTTCATCTTGTATGATATCTAAACTGTAATCTTTGCCATAAATAAGATCAAGTTGTTTTCGCAAGTTGCTCAATCCTATTTTTCCGGGGTAACTATTATTCCGGATAGCGCTCTCAAATCCGATGGTGTTGGATACTCTGAAATCAAAGACATTTTCGTTGGCACTTAGCGTTATATCAATCTGCGGCTTATCCATGTCATTACTGGCGCCGTGTTTAAAAGCATTTTCGACAAGAGAAAGCAGAATGAGCGGAGCTATTTCAACTTCCTGCCTGATATCAGACTTGAAATTTACGGTCAGGCGCTCATCGTATCTTAATTTCTCAAGTTCAATATAGTTACTGATCAGTCGTACTTCTGCCTTTAATGATACAAATTGCCCGTCACAACGATAAAGTATGTGATCAAGAATATCTGCAAGGCCTGCTATAGATGGCGAAGTTGCCGGCGACGAAATCAGCGAAAGCGAATAAATATTATTAAGTGTATTGAATAAAAAATGAGGATTAAGCTGATTTTTAAGCAGTTTCAATTCTGTTTCTGCTTTTTCCTTTTCAAGTAGCAGTGTTTTTTTCTGTATTTCCAGCTTGTCCTTCAACAGCTTAAAGAAAACGAAAACAAAAGCAGCGGCCATGATCTGAAAAAAATACACAAACAGCAGCTTGGGGATATCGGTAAATATTTCGTGGTAAGTTTCGGATGCTTTAGGGCGGATACCGGCAAGTGGCTCGCATATCTTTACTATGAAAATCCGTGCAAGTGCACACGCCGCATAACTTATTACAACAAATCCAAATGCAGCAATAAGATATCTTTTTTTAATAAACTGCGGTATCACCAAATAGGCAATACCATAAGCAGCCATCATTTCTGTCGAAATATATAATCCGTCGCTGATAAATTCAAACAGTGATGATGCTTGCCCGCCGTTGTAATATTTGCTCGAGCTAACAGACACCAGCAAATAAACAAGCCAATATAAAATATGGCTTGGCCAGCGGTGCCGCTTATGAAAATTCAACAAATTATCAGGAAAGCTCATTTACAAACAATTATAACTATTTCCTTGCTTCAAAACACAACTATCGACATAAAGGGAATTTCGTCCCATGAACAGGTTGTTTTGATGAAACTAAAGGGCTGTAGGCGTTTTTGCATTTTCCGTCTTCAAAATACAGTTGTCTATCTGTATCGTCTGTTTTGCGTCATCCCGGAGATTATCATTGCTCAAAACCCCGGCAATGAAATCATTAAATCTCATTACAATAATAACAGCATGGCTTTCCTTTCTGCTTACCGCAGAAACAAACGCTCAGGGAAAAATTCAGGGAACAATAACAGATGAACATAAACTACCACTGCCATCGGTAATAATCAGGCTTTTGAGAATGTCAGATTCTGTGCTATACACGGCAACAACGAGTGATCAGACTGGTAAATTTCACTTCAACCAGGTTCCGGAAGGCAGATATCTGTTAAACCTGAGTTTTGTAGGTTTTAGAAAAGCATTTATACCTGATTTGTCAATCAATAAGAAAGACACCACTATCGATATAGGCGAGATCAAATTGGTTCCGGCATCGAATATGCTTGGGGAAGTAACTATCGAAGCACCTACACCACACATCCAAAAGCTTATTGACAAAACTGTTATCAATGTCGATAGAAATATCGCTAATACTGGTACTAACGTATTGGAATTGATAAAAAAGCTACCCGGAGTTCAGGTTACCCCTGACGGACAGATCACATTAAACGGTCATTCAGGGATCAATATCATGCTCGACGGTAGAAGCACTTACCTTTCTGCCGAAGATCTGAGCAACCTGCTGACTGGGATGTCTTCAAACGATATTCAAAAAATAGAAATCATGACTAATCCATCAGCCAAATATGACGCGGCGGGAACAGCCGGGATCATTAATATTGTACATAAGAAAAATACCCAAAGTGGACTGAATGGAAATTTCAACGGCGGCTTTGGGGCCGGCACCTATAATCGTTACAATAGCGGCTTAAGCGTTAGTTATAGAACGAAAAAGTACAGCTATTATATAAATGGCAGTTATTTCGACAACAAAACGCTATTGAAGGGTAACGCCATCAACAACATATTGCAGGAAAATGCTCTGCTAACGGAAAACATTTCTGCTACAAATAGAGTAACTGCCGGAACCGCATATAATGCCGCCGCGGGTCTGGATCTATACCTGCGTAAAGGCGCCACATTAACATTGCTTAGTAATATTTCTACCCGAAGAACAAGTGAGGCTATCACTTCCTCAACTGATATATTCAACCATGATCAAACCAAAACTGGAAGCGAAGCATTTAATGCATTGAACAGGGATAAACCATTTAACTATATGGCTGGCTTTCAATTGCAAAAAAAGTTGGATACACTTGGTAAACAGTGGTCTGCAGGTATAGATTATTCAAGTTTCATTTATAAGCCCTTGCAACAGACTGCAACTACAATGTTCAACTCTAATGGAGATTTTCAAAGCCAGGAAAATATCTTACTTGATGAATCAAGGCGGCTTTATATTGTTGGCGCAAAGGCAGATTACGTTTTACCATTAATAAATCACGCGCGGATAGAGACCGGTTTTAAATCCAGCTATGTAAAAACCAATAATGAGAACAACTATTACCAACAGGCAGACGGCTATAATGTGATTGATCCGCAAAAAAGTGACTATAGCACCAATTGGGAAAATATCAACGCCGCGTATATCAACTTTAACGGCGAGTACGGCAAACTCTCACTACAGGGCGGTTTGCGGGCCGAACAAACTGTAATGAAAGGCCATCAGCTGCTCGCCGATATCTCTATAAACAGGAACTATGTTCAGCTGTTCCCGACGCTTTTTGCGAACTATAAACTTGGAGATCAAAGTATACTTAATTTTCAGTTCGGCCGGAGAACAAACAGACCGGATTATCATGAACTTGTTCCCTTTCGACGCCCCCTATCTTCACTGCTTTATTTTCAGGGGAACCCATTTCTGCAGCCAGAACAAAGTTGGCACCAGGAGATAACCTGGGCGTATCAAAACACCTTATTCCTGACGGCCGCATATGAAACAACGAGTAATTACGTACGGACTTTACCTTATCTCGATCAGAATAAAACAACCATGACACGAATTCCAACTAATGTACAAGGAGCCCATTCCTACAACCTTAGCATGAGTTATAATAAAGATCTGTTGAAATGGTTAACTACCAATACCTCGGTCACAGTATATAAAAATTCATTTACCGGCAATGTAAGTGGTTTCAGTTTAAACGATCCCGGGATAAACACGGTTGATATAGTATCCAATAATACCTTTCGTTGCACCGATAAACTATCTATGGAGGCGGATTGGGAATATGAATCAAAACGCCGCTTTATAGGGTCGACCTATGGCGGGTATACGACACTAAACCTTGCTATGAAACAAAAGTTATTTCATAGCAAGGCCGCTATAACTATCAATGGTATTAATGTGCTAAACAGCGACAAGCGAAGCAGTACGGATCGTTATTTAAACCTTTACCAGTATACTTTTAACCGCTTTTATACAAGGTCGGTATTGCTGAGCTTCAGTTACCGTTTTGGGAACGACAAACTTTCCGGTGCCCGGCATAAATCCGGATCGGAAGAAGAACAACGACGAGCCGAAAATTGATACCAATAATGCGTCGGATCAATCGCCTGGAAAAACAATATTACAGACCATTAAATAGTTGATTTGCCAGGTAAACTTTGAACTCTTTAATCCTCCCGGTTTCCATATCTTGGCGTGGTAACATTTTAATACTGCCAATGGTTGTTTTGCTTCCCAGATCAATAACTACTTGGTGGGGATATTTTGGAGCGAGGTCCTTCCATTGGCTGTGCCAGATACTGGTATATTGTAAATCAAACAGGTTTTCAGATTTACCATCGTTGCCCTTTAGTTCCTCACTATCAACATAAACAACTTTCCACGAATTACGGGGAAGTTGGTCGCCATGCTCATCCAGCAACTCTACTTCTGCTAAAGCTGCAAACTGGTCTCCCGTAAAATTATTTATCGCTTCAAGGGCAAGATATCGTCCATTTTTGGGAGAAAATGTAAACGTTTGCCATTTCCCGGTATTTTCCATTGCGCCTGTGTATATCAGGCTATTCTGGTTATTTCCAAACTTTTGGGCCGCCTTGCGATGGTTACTACTGATGATTTCACTGGTTGTAAGGCTGTCAAGAATGGGCTTATCCAGGCCTTGCAGGCGTGCAGCCGCCGGGCGGTGCAAGTCCAGTACAACAACCTCATTCTTTCCGTTATTCAACCATACACCAGGCACATACATAGTTTGCGTTGGCCCTATATTCCAGTAACGACCAAGGCAATGCCCATTTATCCAGGCCACTCCTTTTTTAAACCAACGCATATCCAGATAAAAATCACTTTTACTGTTTGTTTTAAAGTGTCCTTTGTAAAAGCCAGGCCCGTTAAGTTTAGGAATTGTATTTATGGCGCTGTATTTAAATTGAGGATTGCCCTCCCCTAACGGAATTGAATAATGTTTCCAACCTTTCAGCATAACCTTTTCTTCTCCGGTTATACTGTAAACTTCCCCTTGTAATCCTTTACGATCAGGCAGGTAATAGCCATAATTAACCCGCCCCATAGCCTCAACAAGCACGCGAAGTTTTGCTGGTTTAGATAGCTCGGGAATATTGATTACATGTTCATTCTTCATCCGGTTTAATACCCCGATGAGTTTATTTCCTATAAACACTTCCGCATAATCATGCACCTCAGTAAAATCGAGTTTCCTTTTAGCACCGGCCGGTAAGTTTGTTTCATAAAGCATCATTCCGTAGCCCTGGTTCAGGTCTTCCATGAACAAGGTAGTATCGCTAAGCACGGGTTTGCTTAATTGTGGCATTATAGGTGCAACCGCGGTAAGATTAAAAGGTGCTATTTTTTGTACAGGTATTGGAGCCGGTACATCTGTCAACACCTCACCCGGTTGAAGATATTTTTTCAGCGTGTTACGAAGTTCATCAAACTTAGGCGTAGCGTTTCCATTTTCGCTTATTGGCGCATCGTAATCATAGCTGGAGGTTTCGGGCGTGTACGGCTGACAGTTGGCTCCTGCCCATAAACCAAAGGACGTACCACCGTGGATCATATAAATACTGAAGGAAGCGTTACGGTCAAGCATCCACCCCAACTCTTTGATAAGATGGTCATTTGAGCCGGTATGATGAGGCGCGCCCCAACTATCAAACCAGCCCGGATAATATTCGCCGCACATTAACGGGCCGGTAGGTTGTACTTCACGCAGTGCTTTAAAGGCAGCCTCTGGGTTATTGCCGAAGTTAACTACAGCAAAAATATCCTTTTGTACATCGTTTTTTAATTGAACCGTGCCATCACAGCTAAACAGCGGAACAATAAAACCCGCCTCTTTTAAATAGTCTCGTGTTTTTAGCATGTATTCTTTATCAGATCCGTAGCTGCCATATTCATTTTCAACCTGTGTCATGATAATGGGGCCGCCGTTTGTAATTTGCAGCGGAGCTAAAACACGGCCAACTTCTTTTAAATACAAGCGGCAACGCTCCATATAATACGGATCCTGCGTACGTAACTTAATATCTTTCTTTTTCAGCAACCACCATGGTAAGCCGCCAAATTCCCATTCGGCGCATGCGTATGGCCCCGGACGCAACAGTACATACAGCCCCTCTTCCTGGGCTATTTTGCAAAACTCAGCTGCGTCTGCCTGTCCCTCCCACGTAAATTTCCCCGGCGATGTTTCATGAAAATTCCAAAATAGATAAGCACAAACGGTATTTAAACCAACCGCTTTAGCCATTTTTAACCGGTGCCGCCAGTAGGCCCTGGGGATACGTGCAAAATGCATTTCGCCGCAACGAATAACAAATGGTTTTCCGTTTAGCATAAATGACTCGGTGCCGATTTTAAAAGGTTCATTTATTTGCTGCTGCCCCATAGCCATGCTGGAACTCAGTAAGCATATACAAAGGAATAATCTGATGATATTATTTTTCATTAATTCAATTTTGAACTGTATTACTCAAATAAAAAAGCAGTCGTCTTTTTGTGGTTTTAACAAACGAGGCATCAACGAAAAAACGGACATGATACCTCCCGGAGTTACAATTGTAATGAAATAATATTCCCGAAAAACAGCTAAAAATTACGCAAACGGTTGTTGCGGGCAACGCAACCGTTTGCGTAATTTTTTAGGCTGCAATGCAATGTACAGTGAACTATCTTTCCATTAATTTTTAATTAGTTTCGGAAATATTAAACAGAAAAATCAAGAATTTTTATGCGGAAATTAACTTACCTGCTTGTTTTATTACTCCCATTACAGCTTTTTGCCCAACAGTTTGATCCTGTAAAAGCATTGGTAAAAAGGCGTGCACCCTGGTTGAGCGATCATGTGATTTTCAAACCACTAAAAAGCAACAGCCCCGGAGTATTTAAACTGCAAACCATAAATAACAAACTGGTTATATCAGCCTCGGGCAGTAATGCCGCTGCCGTTGGTGTAAACTGGTATTTAAAATACTATTGTCATCGTTCCATGTCGCACATGGGCGATAACCTGACACCGGTACTTCCACTGCCCGTAGTTAACAAAAAGACAACCATAGAGGCGGCAGCGGTATACCGCTACGCGTTAAATTACTGTACCTACAATTACACCATGAGTTTTTACACCTGGGCAGATTGGGAACGGGAAATTGATTGGATGGCATTAAATGGAGTTAATACGATGCTTGCCGTTGACGGTATGGAAGCAGTGTGGCAAAACACGCTGAGAAAGGTAGGTTATAATGAAAAAGAGATCAACGATTTTATAGTAGGCCCGGCATATACCGCATGGTGGCTGATGGGTAATATTGAAGGTTGGGGAGGTCCTATGCCCCAAAGCCAGATTGACAACCGGAAGCTGATTCAGCAAAAAATGATGAAGCGGATGCACGAATTAGGCATAGAGCCTGTGTTGCAGGGCTTTTATGGCATGGTACCAAGCTCATTAAAAAGTAAAAGTAAAGCCCACATCATCGATCAGTTAACCTGGGGAGCCTTTAAAAGGCCGGATATACTTGACCCTACCGATCCTGAATTTAGCCGCATAGCAGGAATTTATTACACCGAAATGCAGGCATTATATGGTAAGAATATTCGCTTTTTTGCCGGCGATCCTTTTCATGAGGGAGGTAAAACAGATGGCGTTGACCTAAAGAAAGCAGGGGCTGCCATACAGGCATCCATGCAAAAATATTACCCGGGCTCAACCTGGGTGTTACAAGGCTGGCAGGATAACCCCAAACAAGCCATGCTTGATGGGCTTGATAAATCAAAAATACTGGTACAGGAACTTTTTGGCGAGTTCACCAACAACTGGAAAAAACGTAAGGCTTATGATGGTAGTCCGTTTATTTGGTGCAGCGTAAATAACTTTGGTGAACGCCCTGGTCTTTACGGAAAACTGCAACGCTTTGCTGATGAGGTAGACAGCGCCAGGAACAGCGATTATAGCAAGTACCTTAAAGGGGTAGGCATCATGCCCGAAGGTATCAATAACAATCCTCCCGATTATGACTTAATGCTTGAATTAGGCTGGCGTAAGGCTCATGTAGATACTAAAAACTGGATCAATGATTACGCGGAATATAGGTATGGCAAGCAAAATGAACACACCAGTAACGCATGGCAGGGCTTTTTACAAACCGTATACCACAGTCGCCCGGGGTACCAGGAAGGGGCTGGCGAATCTATCTTCTGTGCAAGGCCTGCGCTGAAGGTTAAATCGATATCAAGCTGGGGCACACTAACGCGCGATTATGATACCGTACAATTTGAAAAAGCTGTAAAAGAATTTGCCAAAGCATTACCGGTGTTGGGCAGCTCCGCCACTTATAAAATAGACCTGATCAATATGGTTAGGCAGGTACTGGCCAATAAAGGAACGCTTGTTTTTAATGACCTGGTAACTGCCTATAACAACAAAGATTTGCAGGCTTTCAATGAAAAAAGCACGAAGTTCCTCAGCATGATCAAATTAACAGATGAATTATTGAATACGGACAAGTACTTCAGGCTCAACACCTACCTTAAACAAGCCATAAATAGCGGTAATACGCCGGGAGAAAAGACGAATAACCTGAAAAACATTCTGATGCAGATAACTTATTGGGGCGAAAACAATCGCGCAGAGGATAACCTGCATGAATATGCTTACAAAGAGTGGGCCGGCCTGATAGATAATTATTACCTGCCGCGATGGGAAATTTATTTTAACTACCTAAGAGGAAACCTGCAAGGTCAAAATAATCCCGAGCCCGATTTCTTTACATGGGAGCACAAATGGGTCGATGATAATCTGAAGTTTGCTCCTGAAAAACCGGCAAGGTCTCTACAGGAAGTAGTTAACGAAATTTTAGCCATGTAAAATGATCTTAGCAGCTTATACAGAAATCATTCAAACGGATAAAATATCCGGGAATAACCTCATGCTAAATTTTGCTGGATACCCAACATCTGCAATCGATTTTTTTTAACGAAGCCTATTCATCATCAATAATTTATATTATCATGTTACGGAAACTCCTGCCTGGTATTTGTCTCCTTTTATATAGCCAGGTTTTATTTGCGCAAAACGAGCACACTTACCAGGTGCCCAAAGATTCGCTGGTGAGGCAAAAGCTTGCCCAATGGCAAGACCGAAAATTTGGTTTATTTATGCATTGGGGTACGTACAGCCAATGGGGAGTTGCTGAAAGCTGGACAATTTGTCCTGATGATGAGGTTAAACGAACCGGCCCATACAGTGATGATTATTTTACCTACAAAAAAGCCTACGAAAACCTACAAACTACGTTTAACCCACTTAACTTCAACCCTGAAAAATGGGTGAGGGCAGCTAAAGCCGCCGGAATGAGTTATGTAGTATTTACAACCAAACATCATGATGGCTTTAGCATGTTTGATACCAAACAAACCGATTATAAAATTACAGATCCTAAAACACCCTTTTCAAAGAATATACGAAGCAATGTAACTAAAGAAATATTCAACGCTTTTCGTAATGAAAATTTTATGGTTGGGGCATATTTTTCCAAACCCGATTGGCACAATCAAAACTATTGGTGGCCCTATTATCCGCCTAAAGATCACAACGTTAATTACAGCCCGCAACGCTACTCCGAACGCTGGCAAAAATTTAAAGATTTTACCTATAACCAAATTGAAGAATTGATGACCGGGTATGGCAAGATTGATATTTTATGGCTGGATGGGGGCTGGGTAAGGCCTTTAGATGAAAACGATAACGATCCGCAACATTATAACCAGGACCTTGATATGGCTAAAATAGCAAAAATGAGCCGCGATCATCAGCCTGGCCTTATCATGGTTGATCGCACGGTTGCCGGTGAGTTTGAAAACTATACCACCCCTGAACAAGAGGTACCCGATAAGCCACTGCCCTACCCTTGGGAAACCTGTATGACTATTGGTAAATATTGGAGCTATGTGCCTAATGATGAATTTAAAACCAGCCTGCAATTAGTTCAAACCCTTATAAAAATAGTATCGCGGGGAGGCAATCTGCTGCTCAATATTGCACCGGGACCTGATGGCGATTGGAACCCGGTTGCCTATCAGCGATTACAAGATATTGCCGATTGGATAAAAATTAACGGAGAGGGCATTTATGGTTCAGAACCGGTAGCTCCTTACTCAGCAGGCAATATCTATTTTACTAAATCAAAAACCACAAAATCGTTATACGCATTCTGGCTATCTGAAACAGAAACGGTAAACTTCCCTGCCAATATTACTTTCCCGGTAAACAACATAGAAACACTTAAAAAAGTATGTTTACTGGGCAGTGTTCAAAAACTAAAATGGAATTACAAAAACGGGCTACTAAGCATTCAAATACCCAAGGGGTTACAAAAGAGCACCACTTTAAAATATAGTAGTGCTTTTGTATTGAAATATTAGGAAACTATCGTTAGGCTACAGAATTTACCCGGTAAGATACCATACTGGCATCAAATAAAGCCCGATGAAAAACTGGGGCTGATGGTACTTCCTCAAGCTGGCTGTCAATCAGTTCAAAAAGGATCTCGGCCGCTTTTATCCCCTGCTCTTTCGGGAACTGTTCGATAGAGGCCAGTGGTGGGTTGTCTATAAAACTCCAGATGGGTAAATTTGCGAAACTGATGAAACTGATATCGTGATTAACAATCATATTATTGCTTTTAACTATAGCCATCGCATCGCGGGCAACGTAATCGTTAAAAGCGATAACTGCCGTGGGCTTAGTGGTTAAAGATAGCAGCCGTCGCATAGCGTATTGGTTTTGTGTCGAAGACAGATCTGAAGAAACAATCAGGTCATCATTGATCACAATTCCATGTTTACCAAGCGCCGTTTTATAGCTATCCAGGCGCTCTTTACTGGCCTCCAACGGTGAAGGCCCGTTAATTAGCCCAATGTTACGATGTCCTTTTTCTATTAAACAATCAACAGCCTGCTGCATTCCCGGCTGGAGGTTACAGGCCGAATAATGAATATCATTCAAACCGGGAATCCGGTCGAAAAACACAACTGGAATATTATACTTTTTTAATTGTTCAAATATTTCAAAGTTTTTGGTGTTTTTACTTAGGGAGATGATAATACCATCTAAACGATGATTTTTCATCGTTTCCAGGATACTTCGCTCTTTTTCGGGGTTTTCTAATGATTGCCCTATAAAAACGTTGTAGCTTTTTTTGCTGGCATAATCTTCAATTGCACTAAGGGCCGAAGCAAAAAAAGCTTCAGAAAAATCGGGAAGTATAACACCAATAGTGCATGTTTTTCCTTGCTTAAAAGATATGGCAGCTTTATTAGGTATATAATTTAATTCACTTGCGATTTTGTTAACCCGCATCGTAGTCACCAGACCGATGCTTGGATGTCCATGTAATGCCCGGGACACCGTTGAAGCACTTATTTTTAAGCGTTTGGCTATGTCTTTAATTGTGGGAATCTTTTCCATTTTGCAATTGGGTTTAAAACAATTAATACTATTTATTTAATATTGATGAATGTCTTACTGAAAGGCACCTTTACTTATTTGCCTGTTAACAATACGCGCCTTCTCATCGATATCCGTTTTACCGTTTATATCAACAGAAATAACCACTCCCGAATTTTTTGCAGGCGAAGATGATTGTATGCGTAAATCAGGCTTTGCCGTGCTCAACAGAAGAGGGTCGAGACCATTGGTTGAATTAGCATCGTTATCGCTGGTGGCTTTCCAGGCATCAAAAGAGGTAAGCGGCGCACCGTTGGTACTGTTCCAGATCCATTGTGGTGTGCCTGTGGTGTAATATAAATTGTTATCGATAATGTTGTTGCTGCCAGTGGTGGTATACTTATGAATAAATACATCAACTGGTCGGGCAAATACAATATTGTTTTTGATCACGTTATTATCGCAATGTTCGGTAAGCCTTATCTCCCCTTCTATCTCACCAAAGGCACCTAAAACACGGTCGTTTTGATACAGGGTATTATTAACAACATAACAATCTTTAGTACCACCGGTTGTATAGTTTAAATAATCGCCCATGTATATGCCCGTGCGATAACAGTTATATACAAAGTTGTTTCGTACAATGGTAGTTTTGGTGGCATATATGTTACTTTCACTTACCAGGCCTATTCCCCTATCGCTGTTATATACTATGTTTCTTTCGATGATAGTGTTGGCGCCACCACATACATAAATAGAAATAGCGCCATACCTGTCGGCCCCCCATGTTTCGGGAGTTTTGGTCATGGTGTTATCGTGAAATTCGTTATCGCTTATTACGCCGTTACGGGCATAGTTGGTGGCAAGCGCTCCTTTAGGATTAAGATTATCGCCGCCCGCTACAATTACACCTATATTTTCCGTGTCGTAAACTTTATTATGGCTGAAGATAAAGCCATCTACATTACCTGCAAGGGTTACATTTTCACTCGTTCCGGTTTGGGTATCATGTACCTCACAGCCGGTAATAACCAGGTTGGTAATTGCTGCGGTTCCGTTACCTATTACCAAGATGGCGTGTCCGCTGCGCCAATCGGCCAATGAAGCATTGTTTTTTATATTATGGATATCGCAGTTTTTAATGGTGATATCATGCGAGTTACTGTCGATAGCAATCCCCTCCGGATCAACACCGTGTGCAGAACTGGTCAAATTACAAATCTCAAAACCATCCAAAGTGATATAGGCCACATTGCGTAGCGTAACTAACGCCGCCCAGCCTGTAACTATTATTTTGCTACCGTCAAGCACAGGCTTCTCTCCCGGATATGCTTTTAACGTAATTGTTTTATTCTTTATTCCCGGTTTAGGGAATACTACTTTGTCATAATACCTGCCGCCCCTAACCATGATAACGTCGCCAGGTATGGCATGACTTAACGCAGCATTAATGGTTTGAAAAGGCGCATTGATGGAACCTTTATTATTGTCAGATCCATCAACAGCAACGTAGTAAGCATGAGCGCTGTCTGATAATGGTTTATTATGCCTATCGGCATTCTTTTTACAAGTGGCCATCGTACTTATGGCGAAAAAACATAAAAGCCAAACAGTGATATAAAATTTCATTACAATTAATTTAAGATTTAAAAGAGCCATGCCTGTGGCTAAGAATATAGGCCCGTAGCATATATATCTGCTACGGGGCGCTATATAAACTAACTAAACAATAAACTGTCATTCGCGGTATCCACGGTAAATGAAAGACCGCTTTTAAAGATTATCTGATAATTAATGATGCTTGACGCAATTTGGCGACGCTCCATGAGAAGCCTCCTTTTTATTCCGAAACTATCTTCCTGATCCTGTTGTTATTTTTATCCAATACATACACGGTGCCGTTTTTATCAACAGCAACGCCGGTTGGCGCACTAAATAGCGCGGAGCCACCAATCGCGTCAGAATATCCGGCTGAGCCACTTCCGGCGAATGTGCTTACATCAAAATTACCAGCCTGGATGTAGCGGATACTTTGATCCGGATTATCCGTATTACCAGATACAGTACCGTTGCCTGCCACGTATATATTGCTATTATTATCAACCGCGATCCCCCACGGATAGGCGAACCTGGCCGCCGTACTTGTTCCGTTAACGTATCCTAAGCTACCTGTTTGCCCGGCAACAATGCTGCCCTGCCATGTACCTGCGGTGAACTTCTTAACCACCTGGTCGCCGTTCATGGATACATATAAATTACCGGTTTTATCAAAAGCGATACCTGCGGGATAATACAGCCCACCTACAACTTGCGTTGATGTAAACTGAGCCGATACCTGGTAAATGTTTCCTGGATTGGAGCAGCTGCCATAGTAAACATAACCCGTAGTTTTGTCAACACCTACACTCCATGGCTCCTGGTTTGCCCAGGCCCATGTGGTAGCAGTGCCATCCGGAGTAATTTTCCTGATATCCCAATTTACCGGATCGACAGAGTACACATTGCCCTGGGCATCTGTAGCCACCGAGTATGGTAAATTAAAATTCGCAGCGGTACCCTTTCCGTCAGCATAACCTGCAACATTGGGGTTACCGGCAAGCGTAGTCACGTTTCCGGCGGTATCAATTTTTCTGATACAATGGTTTCCGGGGTCGGCAACGTAAACATTAAGATTATCATCAACAGCTATCCCCATACTCCTGTACCAGCTTTGGCCGCTCAGGTTAAACATGGCATCTGTACCCTTGCCGTTGGCAAAGCCTGCTATACCCGATCCTGCCAGTGTGGTAACAGTCCTGGTATACTGATATGTAAAATCACCGGCGCTTGTTGCCGAACCTTTTCCAATGGTTACCATTATAGGTCCTGATCCTGCTTTTTTAGGTACTACAACAATCATTTGTTTGGTATTGGCACCAATAATCTTAAGCTTTAACCCGTTTAGGGTAACCGAAATCTGCGAGGTATCGGTCGAAAAATTAGTTCCGTTAATCAACACCTCGGTGCCACCGCCACCTTGAGCCGGTATAAATGAAGTGATACCAATCGGAGCGTTAGCATCATGCGTTGGGACTTTATCCTTTTTACAACCTGCAAAAGCTATCATGATAAAAACCGCCCCAGCCAAAAAGTATATGTTCATACCTTTTGACATTATTTTTATGAATATTTTCATTGGAATAATCAATTGTTAATTATCTGTTTTTCCATAAATCTCTACTGCTGCTTCAGCATGCGCACTACCAGCCTGGATTTTGCACCAAGGCCCTGTCACGATCTAATTGATATTGCGAAATTGGGAACAAGTACATCTTATTGTTCCACACCCTTTTCTGGAACAGTGTTTTGTTATAAAAACCTGCAAATAAAAATCCCTGCCCCTGATCGTCCGTGTTCACATTCAAACCGTAAATAGTTTGATTTTCATCAGATCCCAGCAATAATCTTCTTACCAGGGTAAAATAGCGGTCGCTTTCAAAACACAGTTCTACTTGTCTTTCTCTTAAAATGTATTTCCGCATCAGATCTTTGTTTCCCACCGCTCCGGGGTAAACGGTTTCAATACCCGGTAAACCAGCCCGCGTCCTGATCTGATTGAGATAGGTAACTATATTCGGGTTACCCGGATCATATTCATTCAGGGCTTCCACGTAATTCAACAGTATTTCGGCATACCTGATGAGGATAAAAGGACGGTAAGTAGCCTGATCCTGCCTGATATTATCAGCAGGGCTCACATTTTTCAATACATTATATCCGGTGATATTGTTGCTTGCGCCGGTTGCCTTCGGTCCTGATTTGCCATTGTAATAAAACTCCACCCTTCCTGTGCCATCAATATTGGCGGCCGATGAATAATAATTTTTATCATCAATTGTAGGTGCCGGTAATACCGGGCGGCCGTTATACAGGATGTAGGCATAAAAACGCGGTTCGCGATTGGCATACATATTCCATTGGCCTTTCTTCTGCTCCCAGTAATTATTGCCATCGCTTTGCGCAAAATTGGTTGGTGTATAACCCGATTGAGGGTCGTCAATCGTTCGGCCATTTTTCATAGCAAACGCGTCAACTACGTTTTGTGTAGCATTGTAAATGCTATAACCTCCAGGTCCGGGCGATACGCATTTGGTATATCCCCAGTAACTCCATGAATTTCGTGAAAAAATGATCTCGCTATTCCAGTTGGTCAGGAATAGATCGCGTACAGATAGATAAGGGTCAAATTGGGTGCCGCCATTGTCAAGATTGGTAAACAGCTTGTAAGCGTTAAGGTCAATTACCGCCTTTGCCGCGTCAGCCGCCTCTTTCCATTTATTGGCATCATAGGTTGCCGGTGCCAGGGCTGTACCATCCTGGTTTTTTAAAGAAGCCAATGCGGGATTGCCATTCCATAACGGACTGGCAGCCAACAAAGCAAGTTGCGCCTTTACAGCCAAACAAGTGCCTTTTGTAGGTCGGCCATAATTACTGGTTGATGGCCATTGGTCGGGCAAAGTTGAAGCTGCCTGATCCATCAACTGATTAATATAACCTTTTAATTCATCAAATGACGCTCTTGGATATTTATTAAAGTCGTCATTTAAACTTAATGCGCCCGTAAGCTTTACAACCGGACCATACTGCTTCATTAACTGCCAGTAAAACCATCCGCGCAAAAAGCGGGCTTCTGCCTTATATTGATTTTTTAAGGTTACACTTAACTGACTGGCAGGTACTTTGTCAATATTATCTTCAAAAATAAATGACGAACGGATACCTGTATAATAGTTGTCCCAGTAATCAAAGTAAGCGTTAACAGAGCTCCAGTTTCCTGCAACCATTTGCCTTACGTTTGTGCCCGGAATGGATACCGACGACTCATCACTTGCACCCATTGCGCTATAATTGCCACCATCGGTTTGAAGTATGTAACCGTATATATTGTACAGGTATGATTCGGCATTGGCCCGGGTACTCCAGATCAAATCAGAGGTTAACAGGTTATCGGGCTTTTTATTGAGGTAATTACATGAAGATAAACCGGCGCTCAGGGCCCATAACCCAATTGCCATAATTAGTATATTTTTTTTCATCGGAAAAGCTTTAAATACTTTTGAAATCATTTCAATTCCCTTATTTCTAAAACGCGGCCCTTAATCCCAACGCAAGTATTCTTACCGGCGGATAACCGGCTCCGTTTGAGCCAAGTTCAGGGTCCCAAAGTTTAAATTTGGAGAAGGTTAGCAAATTTTGCCCGGTTAAGTACAGGTAAACAGAGCTGATGCCCGCTTTTGTAAAAACCAATGGTTTAAGTGTATATCCTAATGTTGCCTGTTTTAAGCGTACAAAAGATCCATCTTTAAGCCACCATGTGCTTGGCTGGTAGTTATTGCTGTTTTGGTTTGAAATACCCAGGCGCGGATAATCTACATTTTGGCTTGGGTTTTCAACTGTCCATCTGCTTTCCAGGTTGGCCAGCATACCAGATGGATAGGTACCCATACCGGTAAATGGCACAATGCCCGCGCCGGTTGCACCCGAGCCTGTTATAGCCGATCCGTTAGCCATGATCACAACATTCGAAGTACCCTGGAAGAAGAGCGAGAGATCAAAATTATGATAGCCAACCGTAAATCCTGCGCCATATAATATCGTCGGAATATCTGATTTACCGGTGTACACCCTGTCAAAGCTGTTTATTACACCATCGCCGTTTACATCTTTGTATTTAATGTCACCCGGCTTTAATACCGCGCCAAATTGTGAAGGGCTTTTATCTACATCTTCCTGCGACGTAAATAATCCTTCGGCAATATACATGAGGTTGTCGCCATATTTACGGCCGGTAGACTGCTGGTACGAATACAATTGTTTAGGCTCGTCCTGCTGAATAACTTTATTGTTGTTGTAAGTTAAGTTACCGTACAAACGAAGGGATACTTTGCCAAAATTGTCGTTGTATTCAACATTGCCCTCAATACCCCGGTTATTCATTTCGCCGAGATTTGCAAATACAGCGCCACTAACACCCAAAATACCTGATAGCGAACTACGTTTAACCAGGATATTAGTCCTGCGTTCTTTATAAGCATCAATAGTGATGTTTAACTTATTAAACAAACCTATTTCTAAACCGATGTTGTCTTTGGTTGCTTTTTCCCAGGTGAGGTTTTCGACTCCTATTACGCTTTCGGTTATACCGTTGAATACAATTCCGTTAAGACCTAAGCCTACCGAACCACCCGCGCCGTATTGGCCGATATAGGGGAATCTTGTTATACCATAATTAGAACCAATCTGGTCGTTACCAACCATACCGTGCGATCCTCTTACTTTAAGCAGGTTAAATGTACTGGTAAGGTTTTTAAAGAAAGGTTCCCTTGAAATTACCCAGCCGCCCGAAACTGAAGGAAAAAAGCCAAACTTTTTGCCGGCTTCAAAGTTTTCTGAGCCTGTGTAACCTGCGTTAACCTCAAATAAATACCTATCGGCATAGGCATAAGTAGCCCTACCTGCAAAGCCCTGGTTATTGTAGGGAATGGAGCTAACAACGTCGCCGGCCGAGCTCTGTACCCTCGAGCGCATGTTATACAAAAACAAGCCTCCAAAATGGTGCTTCCCGAATGATTGATCGTAGTTGATATTTGTTTCGAGATACATCGTTTTTTCGGCAGATGACGATTGCGAATAGCCTAAAAACTGATTCCCGTACCTTGACTGGCTCAGTACTAAATTGCCATCAGCATCTCTTGAAGTAGCCAGGTAAAGGTCATTGACGCCGGTTCTGCGGTTATCATTTTCGCTGTACGAATCAAATGAAAATCTTGCCATGGCACTTAATCCATTGGTTATGGCATCCAGTTTCTGGTTAATGGAAAACACCGACTGAACAGTTGGCCGAAATTCATTGTGATAACCAGAGTTTTGAATATCGTTTACCGGGTTTGAGCCGCCGTTATTAAACGGACCAGCCCACTGGCCACCCGGGTATCGTATTGGAAAGGCGTTAGGTGGTGTTAAATACGATTCGTACCAGATACTTCCGGCAGATAAACCCGGGTAACGGCTGCTTACCAGCAAGGCATCCAGGTTCATTGTTAATAAAGTGGATTTGCTCAGATCGATATCCAGGTTCGATCTGAAATCATATCTTTTAAAGTTAAGGTTAGGGTTATAGCCATTTTGTTTGGTTACCTTGTAGCTTCCCTCCTGATCGTAAAAAGAAGCTGAAACATAGTACCTTACCGATGGTGCACCACCGCTTACGTTAAGGTTAGTGTTGTAGCCCGGCGCCCAATCTTTATAAACAGATTTTATCCAGTTTACGTTGGGATACAGATACGGGTCTAAACCGCTTGCTGTTTTTTGAATAGTTTCTTCGGAATATGCGGCCGGGTTACCATCATTTGTTGTTGCCTCGTTATGCAGCCTCATCCACGATACTGCATCAAGCATTTTTGGCGTTTTGGTAAGGCCAGACATCGAGGTTTCTGTTTTTAAAGAGATCTTAGGCTTGCCGACAACACCTCTTTTAGTAGTGATGATCAAAACACCGTTGGCACCCTTGGCTCCGTATACTGCCGTTGACGAGGCGTCCTTCAACAGAGAGATACTTTGAATATCTTCCGGATCGATGTTATTATAAGCCCCTCCATAGGTACTATTCACATCATCGCGCTGTACACCATCTATAATAATAAGCGGATTTGCATTACCTGTAAACGTACCAATGCCCCTGATGGTAAACGAGGCGTTATCATAACCCGGCTCACCGCTGCGCTGCATGGATATAACGCCGGCTACCTTACCGGCCAGCGCGTTGGATAAGGAGCGGTTTGGGGTTGTTATATCGGCTACGTTTACCGTAGTAACAGCACCGGTTATGGATACCTTTTTTTGCTTGCCATAGCCTACAACTACTACTTCATTTATGCCCTTGGTATCGTCAAGTAACTGAACCGTCAAATACGATGTTGCCCCGGTGACAGTAATCTCTTTAGAGACGAAACCCGCGAATGATATAACAAGTACGCTTTTGTCATTGGCTTCAATGGTAAACCGGCCGTCACTATCGGTTATTACACCTTTGTCAGAACCTTTGATCCGCACACTGGCACCGGGCAAAGTAACTCCCTTCGAGTCGGTTACAACCCCCGATATTTTTATAACAGGTATTGCTTGCGGCTGAATATCAAAAGGCTTGGGCTTGATGATGATCGTTTTGTCGTCAATATTATAAATGAACGGCTGCCCCTTAAATGTCAGTTTTAACACTTCTTCTAAGTCAGTATTCAGCACATTGATACTTACCGGGTTAGCCTCCTTAATTACTTTTGAATTATAGAAAAAATCATATCCGCTTTGTTCCCCTATTTTTTTGAGAACCTTCTCTAACGGTGTATTTTTTTCTGATAATGTAATTTTTTGCGCGTAACCAGAAGCACTTGCCTGAAGTATGGTTGCCACCAATAAGATGATGGATAGTTTCATAATCAACAAAGCTTTATTTTTTATACAGGGGACCCCATATAATGTTATTTCATAACATTTCATACATTTGAACTTGTTTGGGTTTAAGGTGTAAATTGGACTACGAATTTAGTTTCATGGTAAGCCCTAACGCTTAGTCGGAAGTGTTCCACCACTTCCGGCTTACTTTTAGGTTACCTTAATGCGGGAGTAAAATATCACGGCATAATGATAACCCTCCTTCCTTCGATCTTAATTTTTACGCTTCCGGTTTGTTCTATGATCTTCAATGCCTGAGCCAGATCTTTTGAACGCGATACCATCCCGCCAAATCTTAAATTATCAACGCTACCGGTATATTCTACATCGATGTTATACCAGCGGGAAAGTTTGCTCATGATGCTTTTCAAGTCCTCGTCAACAAACATAAAATAGCCGTTTTTCCAGGCTACCACGTCATCCGTATCAACTGCCTGAACATGGATTGAATTGTCTGTGATATTGGATTGCTCGCCAGGCTTAAGCAGTTTTGATTGGTTTAATTTAGTGGATAGCACTTTGACAGAGCCTTCTAACAAGGTAGTTTTTACCGAAGCGTCATCGGGATAAGTACTGATGTTAAAATGCGTGCCTAAAACTTCTACTTCCTGCGAGTTGCTCACAACCTTAAATGGTTTGGCGGGATTCTTCGCAACTTCAAAATAGGCCTCGCCGGTTAGCTCAACCCTACGTACAGCACCACTGAAATTTGTTGGATAGCGAAGAGAAGATGCCGCGTTTAACCAAACCTTTGAACCATCTGGTAAATTAACCTGGTATTGCCCGCCCTTAGGTGTTTCAATGGTATTATACTGCAGAGCACCTTGGGGCGACTTAGATGAATCATTCGCGATAGTATAAACCAACTTGCCATTACCGGTTTTGGTAATAGTTACGCCCGATTGTTTGGTCAGTTGACCTGTTGCAAGGTCATCAAGCGTAATTTTTGATCCGTTAGATAAAGTTAAGGTAGCTTTATTGCCGCCGGGAGCGATAATATGCTTAGCGGCTACCTGCTGGTTATTATTTGAAGGGGCGCCATTACGTTTTAAGTAAACAACCAGTATAGCTGAAGCAGCAAGGAACAGCGCCACAGAAGCCGCTACAAACCAGCGCATTCTTAGTATAACAGGCTTCTTTGATACAGATTCGCGTGTTTTTATTTCCTGTAATACTTTACCGTAAAGTTCTGTTTTAACGGTGTCTTCATCGCCCATTAAAAACTCGTCCCATTTCAGTTCGTTTTTTTGAAGCGTGTCGTAATAGTCTAATAAAAGCTTTTCTTCCCCGGCAGTGGCCTGGTTCGAAAGGTATTTGTTTATTAAATTCAGTAATAATTCTTTGTCCATAGGTTTGTTGTTATATCTATGTACCTTAATACATGCAACACCCCCAAAGAAATTTTTAATATTTTTTACCGCTTAACAATTCATCAAATACTCGGGGGCTCAGAGAAGAGCATTCAGTAGAAGGATTATACCTGGCCTGAAAATGGGCCAAAAAATATCAAAACCACCGGCCACAAAACATGATCAGCGCCATGCAAACAAAGTCGCCCAATGTTTTACGCAAACGGTTAAGCGCTATGGTTAATTGATTTTCGACAGTTTTAGGGGAAATACCCAGGCGTTCGGCAATCTCTTTAGTAGATAAATGCTCTTTACGGCTCATCAAAAATATTTGCCTGCATTTTTCGGGTAATTCGGCAACACCCTGTTCCAGTAAACGGTTAATCTCTTTTTCCGACAAGATCTCTTCACCCCCATTGTTACTGAAAAGTTCTTCCAGCCTGCTAAACAGATCTGCCTTTACCTTGCCCGAGCGCAGCACATTGAAAACCTGGTAACGAACTGCGGTATATAAATAAGCGTTTAAAGAAGTAGTTACCTGAAGGTTGGCCCTCTTCATCCATAGGTTTACCAAAACCTCCTGGGTAATGTCTTCAGATACCTGGCGGTCCCGGAGTATGTTGTATGCCGAAAGATATAGCTTTGACCAATATTTATTATAAATGTGTTCAAAGGCAACAAGATCATTTTCTCGAATCAACGCAGCAAGTCTGTCATCAGACAATAGCTGAACTTCCGGGCTACTCATTCCGCATTATAACTAATTGCCAAATCAAAGAGGGTATTCTTATCTTAAAATCTTGTATTCATTATCCAAATTGTTAATCAGTTACTACACGGATCCCCTTATTATTAATAAAGTCCTTTTACCAATTATCATTATTTAGGAGCGTACCCGATTTAAATGATATTTTGGCTGGAGCCTCTGATTTGCAATTTTGAGTAACAAACGTTAGTAAATAAAGTCAAAAAAACTGTTAAATAAAAACGAGCAGCAAATAAAATTCGGCGCGGAAATAATTTAATTAAAAACGTAAGTTGATTTTTAAGGGCACAAGAAAACTTTGGCAATTTTTAGTTATCCAATTTGCAGCAAAGTCAATGCGATATAACAATCAATTTTCAAAAATCATTTTTCCAAAAAACTCCGGTAAGTGAAAGTTGCAATCCTCGGATTTGATATTATTCCAGGCCAGAAAATGAGGTTCGGGTAGTTCATCACCGCATTTATAGAAATTAACCCGGCATTGCTTACCATTTAGCGACTTAATAGAATGATTGCAGAAAACCTCCAGGGGTATCATCAGCGTGAGGTCCCAGCCTATACCACCCGTTCTATTATCATCAACCAGTTTTAAATTGGTATGATGCCTTATAGTTCTGATTGCAGCCTCTGGTAACAGTTTGCGATTTGTCCTGTTTGTACCATAACTCAACATACACGTACCTGCGCAGTTAAAATCAAAACTATAATAACCTTTCCCCTCATCAAAGGATACAAAAAACTCAACGCAACTATCTTTATGAACCGGTTCATTCGGCTTCATGTAGGTTGCTCTTACAGACGTTTCACTTACATAGTATTTTATAAAAATACTATCGTTACTAAATGCAATGGCAAAATGCACGTCCGGTTTATAACCATTACCCGGCCAGGGCGTCATTCCTATATGGTTTTTTTCATGGTTATCTAATAAATACGATACATGCGCGATAGGACTTGCCTGGCTTATGAGCCCTAAAAATGGCACTGTTAATTCTTTCATTTTTGTATGGATTGTAACTATCTGTGATTTTTTGAAACGTTCTGAATGATTTGCCCGAGGGTAGCATATTGCTCTTCCAGCTTTTTGAGCAACTGAAACTGAGCCCTGGCGCGCTGCAAATTATGTGCTGCAAAGCGCGTTTTATAATATACATCGCCTTCTATATAATCGGTAAGAAAACGTACGCCTTGCATATAAGGGATCAGTAATACCCCCATCACCAGCGTTTCAACTTCTATATCTGATAAAAAGTGACAAGCGCTTTTAAAATACCCTTCAGCATAAGCTTTAAATAACGGAATATTCAGGTTAATTTTCGAAAGGTCCCCTTCATCCTCAGAACCCGTATTTATTATAGTCCGGATAGCATCGCCAAAATCATAGGCCACATAGCCTGGCATTACGGTATCAAGGTCTATCACACACTGTGCATGGTCATTTAAATCAAGCAATACATTATTGAATTTTGTATCATTATGTATAATTCGTAATGGTAATTTCCCTTCAGCCCCTAAATTCAAAATGGAGGTCATCCTGCCAACGCGCTCAACTACAAATGTTATTTCAGGTAATACATCTTTAACCCGGTTTTTAACATCGGCCAGAACAACCTTATTTAGGCTATCAAGCCGCATAGTGATGTTGTGAAAACCCGGTATGGTTTCAAAAAGCAAATTGGCGTCCAAATCGGCCAACAAGAGTTGAAATTTTCCAAATGCCAAACCGCCTTCATAAGCTTGTTTCTCAGTAAGCACCTGGTCGTAACTTTTAGTATCTCTTAAAAACTGATACATCCGCCAGTAGTTACCGTCTGCATCACGAAAAAATAGTTCATCATTTTTCGCCCGAGCTATTGAAAGCACTTCATTAGCCGGATCGGAGCCTGAAATGTCAGTCAATTTCATTCTGAGGTGATCGGTTACCATCCGTATATTATTCATCAATTCGGGCACATTTTTAAATACGTGATGATTAATGCGCTGAAGCAGATAACCTGACAGTTGCGGCTCCGTTACCTTTATGCGAAATGTATCATTAATATGGCCTGAGCCAAATGGGACAATAGTTTCAATATTTCCCTGAATACAAAAATTAGCTACTATTTTGGATATGTTATATGACATATAAAGTTTTTAGTTCGCTTTTACTTCGTAAAATTCTTTATCACTTAGTTGGCCTGTTATATTGGTTTGATCACACATTACCTATCCATTTTCATCAACAGGAAGCTGATGTATTTACTATTATGTATGCGAACACATATGAATTTAAAATCCAATTATCACAAATATAAAATTAAAAGTGTGTCCGCACACATTTTTAATGCGCTTATTATTTTTTATTGTCAATGGTACTATCTCAATCGACACCTAAACTTCCCTGATAATCATTTTAAAAGAATACGATTTAGTATTTATAGATGAACCTATTTTAACCGGTTGACAACTGGTCCGTTATTTAAATATCTAAATAAACTGTGTCTTCATCGTCAAGGTAGTAGTTTACGTTTTCTTTGGTAATTATATCCAATGGCAGATACTTGATGATAGGAACTTCTTTTTTGAATACAAGATGATCTGTCAATTGATATATCCCCCAGTATCCCTGCCCTTTCGGGTTTTGGTTGATCAAAAAATTAATGCTGTCTTTATTAAGAAAATATAAATTTGGAGGAAGCAGGTCATACCCTATTATCTTGATATGCTTTATACGTCGCTGCTCGAAATATTTAGCAATTTCATGAGCTTTGGATGTTGTTACAAAAACGCTGGCTATGTCTGGCGTGCTATCAATGATGTTATCCAACTGCTGTATAAATAACGCCGCATTTGCCCTGTTCAACTCTATCCGCAGGATTTTATATTGATGTTCCAGGTTATTTTGTGAAAAATAATTACGAAAACCCTGTTCTTTTTTCAGGAGATGCGCTGCATTACTAATCTCTTCATCAATATGGGCAATTAAAACTGAGCAAGCCTCTGGCTGACCATAATGAATAAGCTTACCTGCCAAAAAACCACTCTGATAAGAGTCCTGGCCTATATAGCACAACGGATCACATTCTGCGATTTGCGTATTAAATAACACAAAGGGAATTTTGGCCTTTTTCCATTTCTCAAAAAATGGCAGCGTTTCTCTATAAAATATAGGAGATAAAATTATACCGTCCGGACTATCGTCTGTTAATTGCGTGGCACAGGTTTTAAATGACTCAACATCATAGGGATTAAATACATATTGCTGAATTATAATGCCGTACTGCTTTAAATCTCTTTCAGCTTTTTCAATTCCTGCTTTGGGGGCGTACCAGTACGAATCACTTTTGTGATCAGGTATCAAGGCGGCAATCTGATAGGTTTTATTTGAACCTAAGGCTCTTGCCATAAGGTTGGGCTCGTAATCCATCTCGTCCAGGATCTTCAATATCCTCTCTTCTACTTTTTTTGATACCCGTCCACGTTTATGCAGCACCCTGTCAACTGTGCCTGTTGAAACCTTTGCCTTCTCAGCGATATCCTTAATACGTACAATTTTGTTCTTCATATTGGCCCTTCTTCCGGAAAAGATAGCAAAATTAAAATAGTTTACTTCATTACGTCAGCCGCAACCCTGAATTTGCCCTATCCGGCAAAATCAAACGAAGAGAATCAAAGGGCTGGTTTTGCATTAAACACCAACACTTCAAAAGGCTCAAGCGTAACGGTATAAACATCCCCCGTAAATAAAGGGTTAGTCAATTGCTTAGTTTCAGATTTAGCGTTATAAAACGTGTAACCAGCTTTGCTATTTGGCGGCAATTCAAAAACTTTACGCATATCAATAACAAATTTCTTAGCCGTATTTGATGGATTTCTTAAGGTGAGGATAGCCTTTTTAGGCGACCATGAAGCGAAACCATAAACATCACCTTTTGATGGCGCTCCACCTACCCAATGTGTATCGGGCATGATATCAGCATTTTCCCGAGCCCATTTTATAGCTGCGGCCAGGCAGTTCCAGTTAGCCGCCTTTAATTTATGGGGATTGATGTATAACTCCTGCAAACTCGTTCCAGACCCAAAAAACGACCAGATCTCGTCAGAGATATCTTTATCATTCATTTCAAATTTGGCTGGTGCGCCATTATCGGCTATACAAATCCCATGATACATCAAGGAGCTTAAAGGATAAAGGGGCGCTCGCTGTACAATGTTATCATACACTTCGCCATCACGGTAATTAAGCCATTGCTGCCTATTATTTCCTTCGCCCGTAGTATTTGTATCCCAGCCGTTTCTCCATAATGCGTCACCGTATTGAAGCCAGAAAGGCGACGGCCAGGTACCCATGGTCAGGCTAAAATAAAGATCGGGTTTTACCTCCCTTAAGCTTGACACCATCTTGAGCAGCGATTCCATATCCGTTTGGTAATCAGCCGTAGCCCCCGTCAACTTATCCCCGGCACCAACGCCATCGAATTTAAACATCGACACACCGTATTTGTTAACAAAGTTAGCCGCGGCATCTTTAAAACGCTTTGAATAAACAGCACCCGAAAGAGAAAACCCATGCGAATTTGTTTCAAATGGAGGGTTTTGCTTCCGCCCATATTGAAGTCTCTGTTCTTTAGGCTGCTCATACCCGCCCCAGGGCGACATCCACACGCCCAGCGACGCGTTATACTTTTTAGCCAGAGTTTTGATATTGTTAAAACCTACAGGGAAATTCGTTTTATTTATTTGCCACAGTGTTTGATTATCATCCCAGCCATCATCAAACAAAAATGAGTTTAAAGCTATATGCCGTTTTATGGTAAGGCTATCTGCAAAAGTTTGAATGCGATCAAGGCAGCCCGTGTCATTAAGCTTACGATCATTCCATGATAAATCATACCATGAGTTATAATGAAGCATTTGTCTGTATGGCACCGCCCGTTCACGTTCCAGGTAATAGAGAAATCCCCTTCGCAGTTGTCCTTCGGGGGCCACACCCCATACAGTTGATGAAATCAACTCCCGCGCCGGCTCTTGCGATTCAATATAACTATCGGCCCAACCATTCTTTACTTCGTATTTACTTATGGGACTTTCAAGCGCAAAAAAGAAGTCTTTTGATATTATTGGCGATCCATCAACAATCCCCGAGGTAGTAACTCCTGTTTTTTCAGGGAGCTTTACGAGTTTTAGTTTCGTGATCCTCAAAGAATCGGCAACACTACTGAATGTAAAAACCTGTCTAATATAATTAGAGTTATCTTTTAGTATAGCAGACCATTTTACCCGGATACCATATTTCACGTTCAAAAAGGCCGCGGAAATTTCTTTTCCGTCTTCCCTTTGAACAAGTTTTACCTTTTCGTTATTTCCTTTTATATTAATAACTTTCAAAGCGCTACTCAATTCAAAATCAGCAGAATTAATCACAACACCATCCTTTAAATCCATTTCGAACATAGGTGCGCCCTTTAAGTCTACCCGCTTAAGGCCTGCCACAAATGCATCAATTGCAACTGCCTTTTTGCCGGTATGCCACCTTACAAACAGGCAGTTGTTTTTTAAAATAACAGACCCATTATTTGCAATTGCGATGGCTTTACCCGGTTTTACACCTGCAAGAAAAATATCTTGAGCCTTAGCAGTACCTGCTACACTAAGGCAAATTAAAAACAATAGTTTTTTTAGCATTATTAATAAAATTACAAGGAAAAGCAGTTGAACAATCAATGTGTGTGCGCACACAAAAATAATGGATAGCTTGTAATTAAAAACTGCCTGGCAACTATTGTTTGTTCATAGATGTCAAATTTGAGGTGAATATGGATTTGCTGGCTAAAACAATCGTTTGCACCATTTTTAAGTTTTAATTTTGACCATATCGATTTACCGGCTAATAGATAAGAAACAGAAGAAAACAGCCAGGGGTAGATTATTAAACCAGGTTATATCTATAAAAGCTACTACCTGGGTCCTCTTAAGCCGTTTATTAAACGTCCTTTTCGGTTTCTTTCCAATACAATCTGGCCTCATGCGCAAAAGCCATGGTAGGCGATACCCGTGATACAGCTTCAGCCGAGCAGCTTGCATCAACCAGCACAAATTCGGCACTGTTATTTACTTTTGACCATTGCATATTTCCATCATTGTCCAGGGGCAAAACATTGTGCGTGGCAAAACGCAACGTCCTTGAGAGGTCGGATTCAGTTCGCCAGCCATATAGATCAGCAATCAGGTTGGCTTTTTGAAGCATATTACCCGTCCCGAATGTACTCCAGTGATCCTGTATATTGTCGCTGCCCGCCAATACGTTTACACCATGTTTCATCAGCGCGGGAACAGGCATCACCAGTCTGCCAAACGGAATAGAGGATACGATACCAACCTTAGCCGCCGCTAATTTTTCCGCAACACGTTCTAACTCATTTAACGGAAGTGAGGCAAGCACAAAAGCATGACTAACATAGGTACGCCCCTGTAATGATTGGTTTTTAAGCGCCTGTTCGGCAAGGTACTCTATTGTGCGAAGACCTTCCTTGCCCCCATCGTGCAGGTGAATGTCGATCCCTTTATTGTTGTCCAGCGCCAACTGTACTGTTAAGTCCAATACTTTTTCAATGTTCCGGTCTATTCCAAACGGATCAACTCCGCCGATAAAAGCGACGCTATCCAATTGTGCGGCCTCTTTTAGCAAAGGGGCCGAATCTGTATAAAAACATCCATGCTGCGGAAAGGCCACCAGTTCGGCGCTAAAGCTTCCTTTTTTGTTATCCAATGCCTTTTGCAGATTTTCCAAAGAGCGGAGCCCGGAGGTTGTATCTACATTGAAATGTGTGCGGGCAAAGGTTGTGCCATAGCCCTGCATCAGATCGATTAAAAGCCCGGCCCGCTCGGTCGATGTTTTAAGAAGCTCGGGAATAATCTCCTGTTCGTAGGCAATCATGTCCAAAATACTTCTTTTCTTTGGAGAGTGGGCCTGCCATGGGAGGCCATATAGGGTTTTGTCCAAATGGACATGCATATCACTAAATGCAGGCAACATCAGATAGCCTTTTGCATCTATAGCACCCGGGAGTGATGCGTTATTGGTAAATATCTTTGTGATCTTCCCTTCGCTAACTTCAATGCAGAATAGTTCTGTACGTGTTTCTTTCGCGCCGTTTTCGTCTGTAATAAACCCGGTTTCCAGGCGAATATTTTTTAAAATATAGCTGCCGGTTACAGGCAGGGCATATTTTGCTTTTACCATTTTTAATACAATTTTGATATTAACACTTATTCCGTTGACAATCCCTGTTTTAGAAAACAATGTTTCCCTGGTAAACCAGGGACTTTACAGGGGAAAGCCTTGAGACGGCCTCTGCTGAGCAACTGGCATCAACGAGTACAAAATCGGCAGCATTACCTGCTTTAGGCCATTGTTGCTGCCCTTTATCATCCAATGGCAATGGGCCGGTTGTTGCAAGGCCCAGCATCCGGGACAGGCCAAACTCTGTGTTATGTCCGTATAGCTGCGCCGCCATATTTGCCTTGTACAGCACACTTCCGGTGCCGAAGGTGTTCCAATGATCAACAATGCTGTCGTTCCCTGTCATTACTTTTACCTGGTGCTTGATCAACATAGGAATGGGCATGATAAGGCCGCCGAAAGGTATGGTTGAATTGATCCCAATCTGCGCTGCACCAAGTTTCTCTGCCATTTCCTCTTGCTTCGCCTGGTCAAGTTTTCCTAGTACAAAGCAATGGCTCAGGTACGTTTTCCCTTTCAGTACCGGGTTTTCGTTCACTTTATTAATCAGGTATTCAACGGTTTTTAATCCCGATTCGCCTGTTTCATGCAGGTGGATATCAATCCCTTTATGATGATCCAGTGCCAGCTGAATTGTAAAATCCATTGTTTTTTCAATAGCGCCGTCAACGGTAAAGGGATCTACTCCCCCTATGAAATCGACACCGGCCTGGGCTGCTTCCTTCAAATAAGGAGCGGTATCAGTATAAAACACCCCGTGTTGCGGAAAGGCCACTAACTCTGCGCCAAAGCCCTTCTTTTTATTATCCAGGGCCTTTTGCAAATGCCTGAGTGAATCCAGTTTAGAAGTAGGCTCTATATTGACATGGCTCCGCGCGAAAGAGGTCCCTTTTGATTGCAGTAGCTCAATCAGTTTCTCAGCCTTGTAGGTAGAATTTTTCAGCATTTCGGGCAGTATCTCCTGCTCCAGCGCTATCATTCCCTTTACACCTCCGGTTCTTCTCCGAACGGCCTGCCACTTATCACCATAAAAAGTTTTATCCAGATGGATATGCATATCCCTGAAGGAAGGCAACATCAGCATCCCTTTTGCATCAATGGCATCTGCACTGGGCTGACCGGTGCTGACTTTTTTGATCTTGCCGTTTGCTATTTCTATCGAAAAAATGCCGGTCTTGGTAGCCACAATATCACCATCCTCGTATTCAAAACCGGTTTCTAAACGCACATTTTTAAGCGTAAAACTTTTGCCGGTGTTTACGTTCAAAGAGTTCAATCCGGTGCGTTCTTCCCGCTCATCTGCAAATAGCATTCCGGGAATAAGTGTGGCACCGGCGAGAGCCCATGCTGAGTTTCGGATAAATTCTTTACGGGATAGTTTTGATCTGTTCATTTGGCTTCCGGGTTATCATACTTTTTGGCAAAAGCAATCGCTTTAACTTTCACAAAAGTACGCAGCCAGCCGCCCGTCGCCGGTGAACTATTCCTGCCAATGCTTGTAAAATTTATAATTTCTCGCGGAATTCGGTTGGCGTCATCCCGGTCTGACTTTTAAAAAAATTGGAAAAATAGGCGTTGTCTGTAAAGCCCAGCTCAAAGCCTATTTCCTTGATAGAAAGATCTCCGCTTTGGAGCAGTCTCCTGGCTTCTACGCAAACCCTTTGATGAATGAGCTCTGTTGCCGATATCTTCAAATGTTTCTTACAAAGGATATTAAGATAGTTAGCGGATATATGAAGTTTTTCAGCATAAAACATTACGAATTTCTGCTGTTTAAAATATTCATCTATCAGCATATTGAATTTAGCCAACCTTGGATTTGACTGGTATACCTTAAACTCAGTAAACGCATATTCGGCCTCTCTGCTCACGATTGCCGCAATGGTACCCGCGCGGGCAGTGATCAGGGTAGCAAGCGAACTATCTCTCCTCAGTTCTTTTTTGATGGCATCAAATTCATAGCGTAACTGATCGCAGGCATCTTCCGTAAGGTCGATAACCGGATGGTTCTGATAATTGGTAAACGAGAACCTGAAAAACGGCGCAAAATGCTCAAAGAATGGACGCTCAACCATGAGTTGGTATGCTATGGTTTTGCTGCCAATATACCATTTATGCATTTGCCCCGGAAAAAGCACATGGATCTGACGATCACTGATAGTGTAATCAACCGAGTCTATAGTATGCACACCTTCAGCCTTATCAAAAAGCATGATAATAAAAAAGTCATGTTTATGGGGCTTCTCGATGTGCCTTTCCCCATGAATTTCATTGAACAACAACTCTTCACGCCCCGCAGTTTGCCCTTCGCGGAAGCCATCCAGCCCAATAATCGGTACCCGGGCTTCTGTTTCATGTTTGGCAATTTTGTTCACAATCGGCTGTTATTGTTAAAATCATCGGCTTACTCCGCTTTCCGTAACCCGGATTCAAATTCCAGGCCAACGCCGATTGTGAAATTTATAAAAACAAGCCGATATAAACAAATGCCCAAAAACTTACAGCTTCGGATCAATCCTTTGTGACGGGAACTGCCAAAGAAGCATTAAGCATCGGCACAAGTTTCACCAGTTCAACTTCGGTTACCTGCCTGCCAAATTCAGCTATTTCAAATCCCTCGGCATATTTTACCTCGGGTACGGCTTTCTTTCCGCTCCATTTCTCTAATGCATAAACATATGATGGAAATACTTTGCTGTATGCGTAGGTATTATTATAAATTAACTGCTTTTGCTTTGCCGGATCTTTTCTTACTTCATCCAAAATCCCCATACCATGCGGAATAGCTTCTTCCACCTGCGTTTTATGTGCGCCGCATGCAGCAAGTTTGGTTTCCCAAACTTTATCAATGCTGAAAGCAAAATCAGGGATGTATGAAAAATTGTGTGTATGAAAATCGCGGATATACAGGAATACAGGCATTTTTTCCATTTTCAGATCCTTCGCGGCATCACGCACAATGTACCCGGCTGTCATGTTATCGGTATGACCGCCCTGTGCCGGGTAAAAAGTAAATACAACATCGGGTTTAAATGCTTCAATGCTTTTGATCACCTTTCCGCGCGATTCCGGGGTGTTCTTTAATCCCTGATCGTGATAGTTCAATACTTCATAGTCAGCCAGGTTAAGAATTTTTTTAGAGTTCATCGCCTCCTGGTAACGCCTCTTGGCCAATACTTCGGGCTTTTCCACCCAATGGCCTTTATCCCCGTTAGTGAGCGACATAAATTTCACCTGGTGCCCCATCTGCGTATATAATGCAGCGGTACCGCCGGTGTACACTTCGCCCTCATCTGGGTGTGCGAAGATCATCATGACACGAAGTGGCGTTTGTTGCGCTTGTGCGCTCACGAAAAAAACAGTGATAAAAAAGGACAAGAGTAATAATCGCATAATTTTAGGTTTATAAGTGGTTGAACTCAACAGGTTTGTTGGATGAAACAAATCTAAGTTTTCAGCATTATGCGAGATTGTGTTCGTTATTCCGATAATTGTATTTTTTATAACTATCTTCTAAAATTCAATGCTCTGGCATCTCTTTTTTGTCTAAAGAATCAAAAACAATAGTTTATAGCATTTTTTCCGGACCTGACGAAACGTTAATTTCCAAATTTGATATAACTTGCCGGGGCAATCACAATGTGCTGACAGATGAGCCATTGGAAATTCATTTACCTTTTAATACTTACTTATGAACCTGGGATTAGATCAAAAAGTAGCCGTAGTACTGGCGGCAAGCAAGGGCCTCGGAAAGGCTTCGGCACTGGCTCTATCGGCTGAAGGCGCAAAAGTCATTATAGGCTCACGGAACCTGGCCGAACTGAATTCGGCAGCCGAAGAGATCCGGCAGCAAACAGGAAATGAAGTGGCTTGCCTGCAGGTTGATGTTAATAACAGCGAACAATTGGCGTCTTTTATCAATAATGCCGGAAGCCTATATGGACACATAGATATTTTAGTGAACAATGCCGGCGGACCTCCCTTTGGAAAATTTGAAGGCTTTGATGATATGCAATGGCAGCAGGCATTTGAACAAAATATGCTTAGTTTCGTCAGGACATCAAGATTAGTATTGCCATTTATGAAAACTACCGGCAGCGGCCGCATTATTAATATCGTTAGTGGGTCGGTTAAATCGGTATTAACAAACTCGGTACTATCAACCGCGATGCGCATGGGCGTGGTTGGTATGGCAAAAATGCTGGCCGACGAATTGGGACCTTACGGCATCAGCGTTAATAATATCGCGCCAGGCCTTATCCTTACAGACCGGATCAAGCACACGCTACCCCAAGATGTAGATCCTGAAGAAGCCATTAAAGAGAAAACAAAAAGTATCCCACTTGGCCGTATCGGTAAGCCGGAAGAATTCGCGGCATTAGTGGCGTTTCTTTCATCTACCCCGGCTGCCTACATCAGCGGAACAACCATACAGATAGACGGGGGTGCAAGCCGCGCTATTCTCTAAAATTATTCCGTAAAAACCAAAAAAAGGGAGAAAAGTATAGTGTACTTTCCTCCCTTTTTTATTGCTGATAATCGGGCAATGATGACCTTTCCCTATCGGGGTTTTATTATAACGCTGGATTCTTTTTCTTATCAGGTTGTCCGGCAACATAAAATACTCCGGCAATGCCAACGATTGCCGCGCCAAAAAACACAGGCAATTTATTAGTCCAGGTACCATCAGGGTAAGTGATGATCTCCATCGAACCGCTGCTATCTACGGCATTAACCGTACTATGGTAAAAGAAATTTGGAACAACAAAAAGAGCCAAGCCAATTATAGCTAATATGATACTGAACTTTCTCATGATGATAAATTATGGTAATGATGAATTTTGTTTTTAATCAATTGTATGCCGAGCTGGGCGAAATTTTTATTTGTCGTTAACGCCAGTCAATTCCTTCCCGTTTGCAGGCATTTTGATGCGTTGTCTTTTCAATGATATTTTCACATGGGTGTTATCATCGGCATCCATCTGGATCTGGTAAGCTTTTACAATATCTTTATAGGATAACACCCCAACCAAACTACGATTGCTTCCTGCGGATGAAATAGGCAATACATCCGCCCCCGTTTTTGACATGGTTTCCAAAGCTTTCCGCAAGCTATCTTTAGTGCTAATGAAATAAGCGGGCTGTTGCTTAACTATCTGCTTTAATAAAGTTTCAGGCGATAACTTATCCTGATAAACAGCGGTGATCTGTATTGTACCGGCATAAGCGCCCTGGTCATCAACCAGGATCAGGTAATTATCGTCAGTTACGTTATTACCTAACCACTTGCGTACCTCGCTTACCGTGCTTTTATCATTAATAACTATGCCTTCTTCGCTAATCACCTGCCCTACGCTCATTTTCTGTAAAACATCAGGTTCAAACGAATCGGGTGTAAACACTCCCCTCCTGGCTATTTTCTCTGTCATGATGGTATTCTCCATTAAAAAGAAAGATACCAGGTAGGCAGCTGTACAGGCGCCAAGCAAAGGAAGTAATGCATGTGACTGCATTGTGGCCTCCAGGGCAAAAACTATACTGGTAAGGTATGCCCTTGACGCGCCCGCAAACATAGCCGACATACCAATTAATGCAGCCAATGGTATTGTAATACCCGAATCAGGAAAAACCAGCAGTATCCCCGAACCAATAAGCGCACCGGCAGCGCCGCCAATGGTTAAAAGCGGAGCCAGTGTACCACCCGATGTGCCACTACCCAATGCTATAGCCCAGGATAGAAACTTAAAAAAGCACAGCATAGCAATTAAGCGGATAGACCACGTGCCCGAAAGCACACCGGTGATGTTATCATAGCCTACGCCAAGTGTATGTGGCGCAAAATAACCTATAATACCCACAGCAAGACCGCCAATAGCGGGCCACCACATCCAATGTATAGGTAGCTTTTCAAAACTATCTTCTATAAAGTAAACAATTTTAGTAATGCCGATAGACATAAACCCAATTACAATCCCCATAAAGCTGTAAATGCCCAGGGCGGTATTGGAAGGTATAGCAAGCTCCGGCATGGTAAATACCGGGCCCGATTCAAATAAAAGATGGTGCCCTGCCGCTCCGGTTATACAGGCTAAAGCTACCGGCAATATAGCACGTGGCGAAAACTCAAAAAGTAATAGTTCAATAGCTAAAAAAACCGCGGCTATCGGCGTACCGAATATGGCAGACATGCCAGCCGTTGCACCTGCAGCAAGGATAATTTTACGTTCGTTAGAAGTGATCTTAAAAAGTTGACCTAAAGTTGAACCCAAAGCACCACCGGTCGCGATGATTGGACCTTCAGCACCGAAAGGGCCGCCTGTTCCTATCGCTATGGCAGATGAGATCGGCTTCAGAAAAGTAATGGAAGGTTTGATATTACTTTCATTTACCAGGATCTGTTCCATGGCTTCGGGAATACCGTGCCCCCTGATCGCTTTTGAGCCGTATAGGGCCATTAATCCTACCAGTATACCACCTATAGCCGGAATTATAATCACCCATAAACCTAAATGATTGCCGGCCGGACTGTGAAACCGCAAATCAAGATTTCCATAGAAAGAGATATTGGTTACTAAGTTGATCAAAGAAATAAGCACCTTGGCAATAAGACTGATACAGAAAGCTACCGCAACAGCGTATACAGAAATCCGGATAAGTCGTGCTTTTTTATAAGTAATTACTTTGGTATCGCTTTCGTTTTCGCCTATTTCGTTTAGCAGAGGAGCAATTGGAATGGCATTAGAAAGAATGTTTTTTTTCATGAGAAAATCAGAGCGTCGATTTTAAGAGTTAAAATATTGCTTAAACAATATAATTATTAATTTTACAATACAAAATTAGTTATTTATAATTGCATAAACAATATAAAATCATCAAAACAATGTCTTTTGATTTTTTTTAGATTTTTGCACGCTGTGGATTAAACTGGACCTGAACCATGGTGCTGTTTAAGTGCTGCGTTACTTGGTTATTATTGCGGATATTTATCCAAACGAGAGCATGAAGGAAATAAAAGGTAAATGTGATGTAAGCAATTGTTACTTATGCAACCATTGCTCTAAAGATTGGGCTATAGCAATAACTTCACACAAAAAGAATTACGAAGTAAAAAAAGGGCAGCACATTTTTATTGAAGGAGAACCTGTTACGCGGATCTATTTTGTTTACTCCGGTAAAATAAAAACACACAAACGCTGGGATGCCGAAAAGGAACTGATTATACGGTTTGCCAAACCCGGTGATATACTCGGTCATATGGGCCTCGGCAATGAACCCGTATACCCGGTAACTACAACCGCCCTTGAAAACTCGGTGATCTGTTCCGTCGATCTCGCTTTTTTTGAATCGAGTTTAAACGTTAACCCGAAACTCACCTACTCGTTGATGAAACTATTCGCCAACGAATTGCAGGAATCTGAAAAAAGGATGCGAAACCTGGTGCATATGCCTGTTAAAGAAAGAATTGCACTTGCTTTGTTAAACCTTAAAAAACAATTCGGCACTACCGAAGATGGCTACATCGACATTGAACTATCCCGGCAGGACCTTTCCTCGTTCGCGGCAGTCGCCTACGAAACTCTGTTTAAAGTAATGAACGAGTTTCAGAACAGCAGCCTGATCGCGACAAATGGGAAGAGTATCAAGCTGCTGAATGAAGCCGAACTTAAGGCCATGACAATTGATAAAGTCCAGCTATAACATTATTAATAAAGCTTAATCGTCATCGTCGGCTTTCTGAACTGCTTTTACAAAAGCAGCGCGTACCGGAGTAGGTACCGGGGCATACTCTCCTTTAATGGCTTTCCAGATCATCGTGTTCATGATCTCATCGGGCACACGGTCCACGCCCGTAAAATCGAGTCCTTTGGCCATTGCAGCAAGCTTGGTGCCTTTAGGGTTAAGCTCATTAAGGTTGATGTTTGAAGGAAAGCTTTTAAAAGGTGTAGCATCTGATTTTTTATCGAAACAGCGCCACATCGCGTTAGCCGAAGCATCATATTGCGTCATAGGCGGCAAACCGAGAATAAGCTCTATGGTACGAAGCACGGATGATGTAGAGTACATGGTGTGATCTACAAAATTGCGTTTTACGAAGCCACCGGCAATATATGCAGGTGAACGGTGCGCATCTACGTGATCGGGGCCGTTTTGGGCGTCATCTTCCAATATAAAGATCACGCTGTTTTCCCATATCGGGCTTTTGCTGATATGCTCTACCAGTTTACCCACGGCAAGGTCATTATCGGCCACGTGGGCAAAAGGCGTAGGCCTGCCGGCAGTAGTACCTTCGGTATGGTCAGAAAGCATACGTACGGTATTAAGACGTGGCACCGCGTTATTGTGCATTAATGAATCAAAATCATGTTCCCAGGCACTGTAACGCAGGGTATCAGGATCGCGCAAATCGCGGGTTGGATATGCTTTAGTAAAATGGTCTTTTAGCACAGGTATCTGCGGAGTATTATCGGCATTAATAAACTCACCATAAGTGCGGTAACTTACGTTAAAACGATTGGCCTGATCCCAGATGTACAATTTATTTTTAGCTGTAAGACCAACAGCCCCCGGACCACGGTTACCATAACTGGTTGGCCAGTTTTTTTCCATATAGTCGGTAGCATAAGCACCCAGGCTCCAGTTATGCCCGTCGGCACTAACTTCTCCATCTACATAAAAATTATCCAGCAATACAAAATTTTCGGCAAGGGCATGGTGGTTAGGCGTTACGCGTTTTCCGAATAACAGCAAGCTTGTATCGCCGTTGCCTTTAGGCATGTCAGATAATACCTGGTCATACGTCCGGTTTTCCTGGATGATGTAAAATACATATTTGATAGGTGATGCGGCTCCAACTTTTGCCGGTATGGGGTTGCCGGCTTCGCCATCTGCACCTGTTTCCTGCTCACGATGATAAGGTGTATTATGAACTACGGCTTGCGAGTAAACAGAAAGCTCTTTTTCTGTTGGTGCTGGAATGATGCTCAGGGTGCCCATCAACAAACCGCCACCTATATATTCGGTACGAGACGGACGAAAAGGGTCGCCGCCGTGCAGTACAACCGTTTGGTTTTTTGCAGCTGGATTTGGCCCATGCGGATTTGGCAATGATGAAAAACCTTTTGCATTAGCTACATACAACTTGTCATCTATAACGCGTACAACGCTTGGATACCAGCCTGTTGGCACAAAACCGCGCGACTGGCTTGACCCCGGCTTTGTTACATCAAATACTGCAAGGCAATTATTATCGGCATTGGCAATGTATAAAGCTTTGCCGTCCTTGCTTAGCGCCACAGAGTTGCTGGTAGTTCCGCTTAATGGTGTAGGCGACACTGCCGTGTTTAAAGTTTCAAGTACTTTAGCCTTGCGCGTATCAATTACAGATACGGTATTGTCATTGGCGTTGGCTACGTATAGGTATTTTCCGTTCCGGGATACACACAGATCATTAGGGTTATCGCCAACTGCAATGGGATCAAGCAGTTTATTTTCTTTGGTATCAAATATGGCTACTTTATCGCCTCCCCAAAGACTGATGTACAGCTTTGACATATCTGGCGATAGCAGACAGGTATAAGCTTCGGTGCCCAGTTTAATCTGCTGACGAATGCTTTTTGTTTTAAGATTGATAAGATACAGGCTGTTATCCAGCTTGGTAACCACATACAAAATACCGCGCTTATCATCAAGCGCCAAACCCGTAGGAGAAATAGATGCAGAGTTTGGCTTTTTGCTCCAGGCTTCGCCCAGCTTGATAGTATCGGCGGCTATCAGTTTATCGTTATTAATGGCATAGCGAACAATCCAGTTATTATCGCCTCCCGATGCATAAAGCGACCGCTCATCGGCACTGAACACCAGGCCGCCCCAGGCTTTGCTAATCAATACTTTATCAAGTTCGCGATCTGTATGGGCATCCAACAACTGGATGGTTTGCACGCTTTGTCCGTTATTGGTAACGGCGGCGTAATGGTGGCTTTTACTTATGGCGATATTTAATGGCAAATCGCCCAGGGGCAGGCTTTTACCAACCGGCGTTAACGACCACCCGTTAGGCAGTTTTACCCTTTTGCTTTCAATAGTGGCGAGATCTTGTGCATGCACAAATTTATTACAAGTAAGCAACAGAAATGCCAGGCAAAGAATTTTATTCGATAGAGTTTTCATGAGAAAATTGTTTTTCAATTGCCTCGCCCTCAAAAATTCCAGACTACTACTCAGATCTGGCAGCATAAAACAACTGATGCGCCGGTAAAAGTAGCCCATCAGTGTTAATATACTATTAAGTCAAGGAACAGATGATCACTCCTATTGTAACAAATTAGTACCTGTTATTATTTCAAGGTCAAGGCCTCGCCTTCAAAAACAATCCCCGCCCAGCCATGAGCAATAAACTGACGAATGTTTTGATGGTCTGTAGCATTTGGAGTGGCTAATACAGCCTTGTAGTGTTCTGCAAATAAGTAAAGGGTATCTTTTGCAGATAGTTCATTAAGTTGGGCAAAAGTAAAAACCTTCGCGCTACCCTGGTTTTGCGTGGCTTCGTTATAAGCCTCGCCGTTTTTAAATGCTGTTGGCCGATGTGTATAATAAGTTTCTATAAACGCGATAACTTCATTAAATGGAACAGTGCCTTGTTTTAAAGCATTAAGCAGATCTGAGAGTTGTTCTTTCATCCTTTGTATTTTTTGCGAAAATAGAATTTAAAAACTGTTATCTGCACAATACCGAAGCTTTATACTATAACATAAGTCCCGTTATGCTACAGGGCAAACGCATCTTTAATTTTTTTATCATAAAAGATTAAAGCAATAAATCCCCCTTGTCGTTTAAAACCGTTAAGGCCATTTCTTTTCAAACTTCCAGGCGTCTAAGCCCAAACTGTAATTTCCTTTTTTTGTTAGCGATGAACAAACTAACTTTATAGACGCCGGACTTTTAATGTCCGCATTATTCAGGCCTTTAATTTCAAATGACTTGTTATTGGCATAAGCAATCTGTAACCTGCCATTAGCCATTTTTAAGGTAATTGGTTGCCAATTGTCTGTCAGGGACATTAAGCTATCATATTTAAATGTGTAAATAGCTGTTCCGTTTACCACTAAACTTACATCACCACGGTAATAGGCCGATATTAAAAACACCTTAGCAATTACTTTTTTGTTCTTGTCCAACACCTGGAGATGAACGCCATTTTTTTCATCAAAAGTATAGCTGGGCCCAACGTTAACACAACTTTGGGTAAAATCAATAATGCCCGATAATGTCCAGGAAAATAAATTAGATTGCTGATTAAAATCCCGATTTAAAATCGCCTGCTTATTTTGCTGGCTATATTCGATGTAAATATCAGGATTGATTTTACGGTAGGTTTTGACATTGGTATGTACAGTCCACCATTGCGTATACTTACTTGTATTATCATCCCGTGCCGGGTTCCTCGTCCATCCGTACTTGTTATTTTCAAGAACACTGTTAAACGGAAGCTTCTCCATCAATTGAATAGCCGATGAAGTTACAGGCTTTTCTGCGACGAGGGCTTTAGCAGTTAAATCAATCGGGATTATTTGTTCTTTTATGGTTGATAAGCCATCGATTTTCCAACGATGAACGCCCCCGTGAACGCTTTCATCATTATGGTATAGATAAGTATCGCCGTTGGGCAATTTTACCACCGAGGCTGAAAAACCGTTGCCGGCCATCTCAGCTGCCGCTTCAACGTTCGCGGTTTCAGGACCGGTGGTGCCAAACTGGCCTACAAATAACCCGTTGTCGTAAACTTGTGTCCATTTGTTCACCTGGCTGTTTTTCCAAAATTCGCCGTGATATCCCCAAAAAACGCTGCGGCCATTTGCAATCCCTACACACCCTGCGTTATTAGTATGGTTACCAATATCAAAATCCCCGTTAGCAGGAAAAGGACCGCTATACTCTTTTATTGTGCTCATAGCGGTTCGCCAAAGCAGTTTATTTCCACCAACTTTTATTCCGCCCAGGTGCCAGCTATCAGCAATGGTACCGTCAAATACTGTTACTATCCCGGATGATGTAATTTCCCCCGACCTTAATAACGTATTATCACCACGAAAACCTGGGTCTGCGGGCAAAGCAGGTTGGGTTTGGGCGATAATACTTTCGGGGCCCCAAACAGGATCATTATTGGCCGCAAATTTTACAAGTTCTTTTTTGGTAAAAACTGTTGGTACCCCCGCCCTAAATGTAGAAACCTTACGCAACGAGCCATCAGGATATAATTGCGTATTATCGTTAGGAAAATTGGCTCCGGTTATTCTTAATGGCCCGGTTTTAGGCAATTCAACTACTTTCCAGCTTATGAGCGAGCTAACCCTTTGTTGCAGCACGGCATATGTTCTGCCGTTGCTCAATGTTGCAACTCCCCTAAGCCTGTTATATTTATCATCATATTCCGAAGGTATGCCATATCCCCAGTTGCGTACCAACTGCCATGATCCGTTATTGGGGGCCAGGGGCTTGCTATAATCTACCTTAAATTCAAGATAATCAGAAAACACGCGCGTGGGATCATTGCCGTCAACAAAAGAGCTATAAGATGTTTGCAGGTACATGATACGGTCAATAAACTTTCTGTCGGCAGCAAAATGTTGTGCCCGTAAATTGCCGGCGTCCTCTACCCAGAAACTGCCATCAGGCTGGAATGCGATAAAAGTACCGGGGCCTTTGGCTTCATTGAAATAAAACTTTTCATTACGCACGTTAGGATCAGTCTTGTACCCGCCGGCTGTACCATATGTCCACAATAACGAACCATTATCAGCCTTATATGCTTTTAACTGCTGACTATCCCCACCATCTGCAACAACAAGGGTTTTACCATCCGGGCTCACGGCCGACGCCATAGGATAAAGTAAACTTGCTGGCAATATGTGCAATGAAGCCAATTTCCCATCAGCCCCTACGGTAAATTTCTCTATGATCCGCTTGCTATTTTTTGAGTAGATGAGCCAGATATGCCCGGCATCATCCGCCGTAATACCTAAAGGGCTATCAAATGATTGCCTTTGCACAAGGGCACCCGTTGTTTTATCAAGTACATGTAATTCGTTGAGTTTTTTATGTGCTACAAAAAGGTATTTGCCACGCTTTTGAACCGCCAGGCCTGAAATTTCAGATTTATCATTATTTAATAAATCTATGACGCTTTTATAACTTCGGCCGTATTTTGTACCTTGAGTTTTACCTTTGGTAAAACTAACTTCAGCATCTCCGGCTACTTTGGTGCCAAACACCATCCAGTTATTAACAACGGCTGCATCGTTGGCCGCCCAATAAACATTTACACCATCCGTAGCCACATATTTTGCAGACAATCCTTTACCAAGTATGGCTATTTTTTTTTGAGGAGTACTTGTGCTAAACCTAAAGCTGCTACCGTTTTGCTCATTGTACCCAACCGCGAAATAGGCATTATTACCGCTGATGGCCATACCGTACATACGTTCAATAGCATGGTGTACCGATGAACCACTAAACAAATCTGATGTATTGCCGATTACACCTTCCCATTTATATCGCACGTTGTTCGATAATACTTTAGCCACATAGGCATCATTTGCTACAGCAACACCATCGTCATTAAGGCCATCCCAGTTGTATTGCTGTGTACCGGCATTGTAGGTTACTCCGCTCCACAGTGTTCGTACCAGGGTTCCATCTTTTGTATATACCCCTGCACTGGTTTTTGCTGTGCCATCAAGTTTAAAAGTAAAACTTGCCTGGGCAAAAGAGCGTTGTGCTATTAGTATAAAAATTGATGCGGTGAATAAAGTAACAAGGCAACGGCAGGTACTATTCTTTTTCATAAAACCGATATGTAAACTAACTAAACAGCTCTGTAACAACACTATTTAATGCCCGATCATCGTCAACATCGTTTGGCATTAGCGAACATCCGTGTCAGAATTCTTAATTTTACGCCATGCAAAAAATTGGATTTGGCGGTTCGTGTCACTGGTGCACAGAAGCAATCTTCCGTTCACTTAAAGGTGTTAGCAGCGTTGATCAAGGCTGGATAGCATCTGATGCTGAAAACACTACGCCTTCTGAAGCCGTCATCGTGCATTTTGATCAGCAACAGATCAGCCTCGAAACGCTTGTCGCTATTCATTTACACACACATAGCTGCACAGCCGAACACACCATGCGCGGCAAATACAGATCAGCAGTTTACACCTTTAATGACGCACAATTAAATGCGGCAACAGCAGCTATTAAAGCATTACAGACCGAGTTTGAGCAACCTGTTATCACCAAAGCTTTGCCCTTTCAAACCTTCAAACTCAATAGCGAAAACTACCTGGACTATTATTATAAAGATCCATCCAAACCCTTTTGCCAAAACATCGTTAATCCTAAGTTAAAAGCGTTACTAATACGCTTCAAAAACCAAGTCGATCCGGACAAACAAAACTATATTCAAAATTTCTAAATATTAATTTCAAAAGCTACCACAGTTTGTAACATGTTTTAATCAATAACCAATGCCTTCCACCTACTGGTTAACCCGCTTTATGATACTCCGGCTGCTCGGCGTCATCTATGCTATAGCCTTTTTGGTGGCCATTAACCAGATTATTCCGCTAATTGGCTCAAACGGGTTATTACCCGTTAAGCTTTACTTTAACCATATCAGTTCAGCTCTTGGCTCAACAGGAGCGGGCTTTATCCGCCTGCCCTCCGTTTTTTGGTTTACGTATTCTGATAACGTTTTGTTATATGCCGCCTGGGGCGGACTAATACTTTCCATTGTGCTAATTGCCGGTTATGCCAACATACCATTGCTTACCGTACTCTGGTTCCTGTATTTGTCCTTTATCCACGCCGGGCAGGACTGGTATGGATACGGCTGGGAAATCCAACTGGCCGAAACCGGTTTCCTGGCGATATTTCTTTGCCCGCTTTGGGATATGCGGCCTTTTCCTAAATATCCACCGCCCCTGCTCATTATCATACTTTTCAGGTGGCTCATTTTCCGGATCATGCTGGGTGCCGGTCTTATTAAATACCGCGGAGACCAGGTCTGGCGAAATGGCACAGCACTCTATTACTATTTTGAAACGCAGCCTATTCCCGGCCCATTCACACGCTGGTTTCATTTTTTACCGCGCACGCTCTTAAAAATCGGCGTATGGTTTAACTGGTTAGCCGAGCTCATAGCTCCATGGTTCAGTTTCGGCCCAAAATTGGCCCGGCACATAGCGGGCGTCATCATGATTTTGCTTCAACTGGCCATATTTATCAGCGGTAACCTGTCATTTTTAAACTGGCTCACTATCGTCCCTGCATTGGCTTGCTTTGACGATAGTATTTGGAAAAAGATCCTTCCGAACGTGCTTGTTAAAAAAGCTGAAGCCGCTATAGCCGGTGCACACGAATCAAAAGCAATGACTACCGCTTCGTGGGTTGTGGCCGGTATTGTTGCATTACTAAGTATACAGCCTACGCTCAACTTGCTTTCTCCCAACCAGGTGATGAATACTTCCTTCGATCCGCTTGAACTGGTTAATACTTACGGGGCATTTCGCTCGGTGGGGCAAGAGCGGTATAATGTAGTTTTTGAAGGCACAAGCGACGATACCACCGGAAATAAAGCGCGATGGAAACCCTATATCTATAAAGGGTTACCGGTTTTACCAAATAAGCGACCACCTCAAATAGCCCCATACCAGTTGCGTCTGGACTGGCAAATGTGGTTCGCCGCCATGTCATCGGCCGATCAATATCCCTGGACCTACAACCTAACCTGGAAACTGCTTCATAATGATCCCGGCGCTGTAAGTTTATTTGCCATAAATCCTTTTCCCAACAAACCGCCCCGTTATATCCGGGCAGTACGTTACAGGTATTGGTTTGCCGATCCTGGAAATACAGAGGGTATTTTCTGGAAACGTCAGGAAACAGACCTCTGGCTCCCCATACTTTCTGCAGAAAACCCGCAGCTTATCGCATTCCTGAAAAGTGAAGAGTGGCTCCGGTAAAGCATTAAACCTGTTCTATCGGTAAACTAAAGTGAAAAACAGATCCGGTTCCGCTTTCACTTTCTGCCCAGATCTGCCCATCATGCCTGCGGATGATCTCGGCACTTAAATAAAGGCCGATACCAAAACCTGAGATATGGCGAGTATGGCTGGTTTCCACCCGGTAATAACGATCAAATATTTTAGGCAAGTCCAGCTCCTTGATCCCCATACCTCGATCTTTCACGCTTACTTCGGCGAAGCCGTTAACCAAGGCGCACCTTAGCTCGATATCTTTATTTTTAGGCGAATATTTTACAGCGTTACTAAGCAGATTGGAAATAACGGAGCCTATCTTTTCCCTGTCGGCGTTTACCTGTACATGATCACAAATATCAATATGAATGATATGCGAAGAAACTGTCAATTCATATTCTTCCACAACTTCGCTGATCAGCTCGTCCAGATCAAATAACTCTTTATCTATGGCGATTTTACCGGACTCCAGCCGGGAAACATTCAGGAAACCATTGATCATACTGCTCATTCTTCGCGCCTGGATTTCTGCCTTTTCCATAGCGCCCGCCAGGAAACTGTCCTCACTGCCTTTCAGCTTAATATTGGTAACCTGAATCAGGGCCATCAATGACGTTAGCGGTGTTTTAAGCTCGTGGCTTACCATACCTATAAAATCGCTCTTCCGCTGTTCGTCCTGTTTCTTTTCTGAAATATCCCGCGCAATCTTGGAGATGCCGGTAATATTGCCATGTATGTCAAATATAGGCGAAACCGTAAGGGACACATTCAACATACGACCATCGCTTGTAAGTCTTTCAGTTTCATAATGCTCTATCCGCTCCCCTTTTTTAATACGGATAACAAGTTCGGGTTCCTCATCTACACGCTCTTCAGGGAAAATCTTCAAAATTGACTGACCAATCATTTCCTCAGCAGTATAGCCAAAAAGCCTTTCGGCCGCCCTGTTCCAACTGGTGACTACCCCATCCAGTGTTTTGCTGATGATAGCATCGTCTGATGATTCAACAATAGCCGCGAGCTTCGCACTTCGTTCCTCGGCAAGTTTTTGTTCTGAAATATCAAGTGCTATCACCAGGCCCGCGTAAACCGCTCCGTTATTATTTTTCAGTGGCACAAAATCAACCTGAAAATCTTCTCCCGCAGGACTTTTAAGCTCAGTCCGGATCTGCTCACCGTTTAGCATCCTATCGTAATAACCTTTTGTTGCCTCGTATCGATCCGGGGTTGTAACAGATGCCATGGGCACACCTCTGTAACTGGAGCGGTGGTATCCTAACTTATCCATCAGATCACCCTCTACCGTAACCAGGTTATGTGCCGGATCCATCACCAGAATTAACGATTTTGGAATATTTACAGCAATGGAACGAAATAACCGCTCACTCTGCTGGGTTTCCTCCCGGCTTTTTTGTAAATCTTCGTTGGTTGCCAGCATTTCTTCGTTAGCGGCTGCCAGTTCTTCGTTTATCGCGGTGAGCTCTTCATTAAGTGCCTGGGTTTCTTCCTCACTTTCTGCCAGTGCCCTGGTACGGGTAGCTACCTTTTCTTCAAGCAATTCGTTCATTTCAGAGAGCTGGTGCTGCGTTTGGAAAAGCTCTTCGTTAATGGCCGTCAGTTCTTCATTTGCTGCTGTGATTTCCTCGTTGGCTGCCGTTAGTTCTTCATTGAAAGCCGCTGTTTCTTCCTCTTTGGCCTGTAGTTCTTTTTGAAGCCTGTCTTTCTCCCGCACATCCCGCATGATATTGAAATAAGATATCAATGCAATAATAATAGCGAGCGCAAGGGCTGCAATAATAGCCGTTGGGGCAAAAAAGGTATACTTCTCTAAAACCAATGCCCGTTGCTCCAGTAATCTCCGTTCATCATTTTCTGCACGATCAACAGCAGAACGCAGCGCATCCATAGCAGATTTGCCCCGTTCCAAGTCTATGGGTGGTATCAGCTGGTTTTGTTGCTTCTTGGAAACAAACTCTTTCAGAATTTCCATGCGCTGAGTAAGTACGTCATGCACCTTAACCAGATTTGCCTGCTGCTGCGGATTATCGGCAGTGAGTACACTCACTTCATTAACAAGTTTGGTTGCACGTTGGTAAGCGCCGTTATATGGCTCCAAAAAGGCGATTTTACCGGTAAGCAAATAACCTCGCTGCCCGGTTTCGGCATCCTTCATCACAGACATAGCCTGCTCCAGCTTTTGGATCACCAATGTACTGTGCTCTACAGCCTTGTTACTATTCAGAAGATTATTTAGTGTAATATAAGATATGATGCCGACTACAAGTAAGGTTATAATAGAAAACCCATAGCCGAGTTGCAGGTTACGGTTAAATTTTAGCTTCATAAGGTAAACCAACGCACGTATAAGTGCGCCCGCTAAAGTTAGGTTTTTACAAAAAAATACCACAAGCATGTTTATCTATGGCAGTCGATAAACGCCCAAGTAACATACATGTTACAATAATTAATACTGACTTAATTTAACCGTGTCGTTGTGCCGGATCATTCGTCACTTTTTGTTACGCATATTTTTATTATCGATAAATACACTCTCGTTTAGCGACTAAAAAAACCGCGAAAATTAATCCATCAGTAAAAATGTCTAACTGAAACTCTGATCTGTCCGGTTCATAGCATCTGTCGTTCCTATATCAATCATGACGATATAATTTTGTTATAACAAACAATCAAAAACAACTGAACAGCATACTTAAAAACGATATTTATCATGGAAAACAAAACAAACTTCAGTCGCCGCCGCTTCCTTAGCATCACCGCCCTAACTGTTGCAGCTGCAGAATTTGGCGGCTTCGGATTATTGAAAGCTGAAACCAGGAATACTGATTCATCTGCGCCACAAAACACTCCTTTTTCCAACAGAAGTTTTGATACCATCAAACAGGTAAAAACCAGCCTGCTTGACATCGGATATGCCGAAAGCGGTCCGGCTAACGGACAACCTGTGATATTACTTCACGGCTGGCCTTATGATATACATAGTTATGTTGAGGTGTCTGCCATACTTGCTAAGGCTGGTTACAGGGTAATAGTTCCTCATTTGCGCGGCCATGGTACAACACAATTCCTTTCGGCACAAACATTCAGAAACGGACAACAGGCCGCATTAGCAACCGATATCATCGAGCTAATGGATGCCTTGAAAATAGATAGCGCGATTATTGGCGGGTTTGACTGGGGCGCTCGCACAGCCGATATCATGGCAGCCTTATGGCCCGAACGTTGTAAAGCCCTGGTATCTGTAAGCGGTTACCTGATAGGCAGCCAGGAAGCAAATAAAAAACCATTACCGCCAAAAGCAGAACTATCATGGTGGTACCAGTTTTATTTTAGCACTGAACGCGGCCGCGCGGGCTATGAAGCCAACAGGCGCGATTTTAACAGGCTGATCTGGGAAACGGCTTCACCTAAATGGAAGTTCAGCGACGCCGAATTTGAGCGCTCAGTTCCAGCTTTTGACAACCCTGATCACGTTGCCATTGTGATACATAATTACCGCTGGCGCCTGGCCCTTGCCGAAGGTGAAGCAAAATACGACGAGCTTGAAAAGAAACTGGCCATGGCCCCTCCTATCACCGTGCCAACGGTAACACTTGAAGGCGACGCCAACGGTGCACCGCATCCTCAACCTGCTGATTACGCCATCAGGTTTAAAGGCAAATATGCACACCACACCATAACCGGTGGTATCGGCCATAATCTTCCGCAGGAAGCCCCTAAAGCTTTTGCTGACGCGATAATTGAAGCCGAAAGCTTTACTAAATAATTCAATACCTCTTAAAATTCCCTAAATAAAATGGAACCAGTAACAGTAATTGATGTAACCAATAACGCGCAGATAGTTGCGGATAAAGTATTATATACAGGCAAAGTAAAAACAACCGGCGGCCGCGAAGGCACCTCAAAAAGCACCGATGGCCGTTTGGATATCAGTCTGTCTACTCCGGGAGGGCAAGGCAGCGGGACTAATCCCGAGCAGCTATTTGCTGCCGGTTGGTCGGCTTGTTTTATTGGTGCTATGAGGCGCAATGCGGCAGGTTTGCAAATCCCGCTTCCGGCTGATACTACCGTTGAAGCAGAAATTGACCTGGCCACAAACGGCGAGGGAAGCAGCCTTGCCTTTAGCCTCCAGGCGCGTTTGAAAGTTTATCTTCCCGGCCTTACAGCAGACCAGGCAAAGGCAGTGGTTGAAGCCGCACACCAAACCTGCCCTTATTCAAAGGCTACACGCGGTAATATCAACGTTTTAATTAATGTTTCTGTCTGATAAGATCGAAACAAGGCTATAAAAACAAACCGGCTGCAATTATACCTTTTCAAAACACGGGGGGTATAACTGCAGCCGGATCGCTTTTTAAAAACAGTCTATTTCACAGCGGGGAAAACCAATAGCGGAATAGTGATACGACCGGCCATTTTTTCACTGTGGCTGCTTTTCAGCAAGCGGTAAACAAAACTATGAGGCCTGTGCACCATTACCAGCATATCCACCTGCCCGTGTTCACAAAGCCAGCTTAAACCAGCTTCAACCTTGCTGTTCCGCACACTGCGATAATATATGTGCGGGTAATTCGCTTTGTTAGATACATGGGTCATGAAATCCGAGATTGTCTTTTTCAACTCGGCGGTGAGTTCTTCACCATCATAAACATGGGTAAGCAAAATTTCGGCACCTAAAATTTTGGCGAGCGGAATCAAATGAAACAAGCTCTGTATATCATTCTCCGGATCAGCAAAATCCGTTGCGAAAGCTATTTTTTTTAAGGGCACAAATTGAGTATCGGGAGAAATAAGCATTAAAGGCCTGGTGGTATTTGCTATCATGTTTTTACAGTGGTTGCCTAATAAAAAGCTACTCATCCCTTCGCCATGAGTACCCATCACTACCAAATCAACCGATTGGCTTTCCGCATAGCTTTCCACAACATCAGTCAAAATTCCCGGTTCATTTTTAATAGTAATTTCGGGGATAAAACCGTTAGTATTAGCCGCCTTTTCCAACTCAGATTTTAAGCACTCAAGGCCGATAGTACTATCCCCTAACAATAATTCAAGATCGTCCATGGGCCATACTACAGTGCCCGCTTGCGGCATCTCGGCAGGTACGATAACCGCATTACATAGTACCATGTTAGCTTTGATCTGTTTGGCAAGTTTATAGCCATATTCAGCAGCATGCTTTGCATTGGCTGAAAAATCGGTGGTAACAAGCAGTGTTTTCATGTTTTGAGTGTTGAATGTTTTACACTACAAAACTGCCTGTTTACAGGGCTAAAAATAATGACCATCGTCATCTATCTACGTGATTAAAAACCCAAAACAAACTGTATAACAATAAAATACCGGGTATTCCTATCAAACAACTTAATCAGATCTATTCGCCCTCATAAATCACACCTGATGACGGCGTTTCTTTCAGTTCTATCTTCTTCAGCCCCGGTAATAAAGGCTTTACTTTTTTCCAGATCCAGGTGGCCAAAAGTTCGGCCGTGGGGTTTTCTAGCCCTTCAATATTATTCAAAAGTGTATGATCAAGCATGCCAATAACTGGTGCTACAATTGCTTTCAAGTCAGAAAAATCCAGAATCCAGCCCTCTTGTTCCAGCACATCGCCGGTAATATAAAGTGTAAGATGATAAGTGTGCCCATGCAAATTACGGCACTTGTGGCCCTCGGGAACATGCGGCAAAAAGTGCGCGGCATCAAATGTAAAGTGTTGGTAAATGATCATAAATAAGTTAACTAAATAAAAGCTGTAAGATTAGGCTAAACCTATTAATGAGTATATGACCAGGATTGCTTAAGTAAGTAACCTTTATCATTGTTTGATACGCATTTTACCCGCTCACATTTTAGCACTGTATGGCAATGACAATAATCAGTAAACAGCCTGCTTACCGTCATGTACCGGACTAAATACCAGCTATAGTTTTGAGCCGTAATTCAAATCCATATATTATGAAAACTTTAAAACTATGTATGTTGGCGTTATGCCTGTTTAGTGCGTTTAACGGCTTAGCCCAACAGAAAAATGAATGGGATATCCGCGTGAGGGCAATAGGCATACTACCCCAGGAAAGCGCCAAAATTGGAGTTATAGGCGGCGATATCAATATAAGCAACGCGTACGTGCCCGAGCTGGATGTTACTTATTTCTTCGCCAAAAACTTCTCGGCCGAACTGATTCTTGGTACATCAAAGCATAAAGTAAAAACGCAGGGATCAAACCTTACAGCTATAGGCGGCAGTTCTTCGGCAGATATTAACCTTGGCAAAGTTTGGTTGCTACCACCCACCCTTACTTTACAATACCATTTGCCAACCGGTACAGCATTTAAACCCTACATAGGCGCGGGTGCAAATTATACCATATTTTATAATGCCGATAAAGGCCCGGTTGTACAGGCAATAAATTATCAAAACAAGTTTTCGTTTGCAACGCAGGCCGGTATTGATTACGACATTACTAAAACCGTATTCCTAAATATTGATGTGAAGAAACTTTTCCTGAATACTAATGCAACCGTAAACGCCGCTAACCTCACACCTGCCGGTAATCAATCACTTGAACCTGTATTGAAACACATTGGTGCGGATGTTAAAATAAGGCCCTGGGTAGTTGGCATTGGAGTTGGATACCGGATAAAGTAATAATTTTCAACACGATACAACAATTTCAAAATAGCCAGGCAGCGATCTCCTGGTTATTTTATGAACACTCAGTTCCGCTTTATGATATCAATCAATAAAAAAGGTGACGAAAGTCATTTTTTTTAAGCGATGTGATCACTACTCTTATGGCATGGAACAAATCAACATAAAACACACCACTCCTCTTCACCAGGAATGGCTGCGGAGGCTTGATTTTTATCATTTTGAGTTATTTCTCATACAAGAGCAGTTGGACGAAGTAACAGAGGGCAGTGCGGATAAGGATCTTTTAAAAAGGGCGGAGCATTTTAAGGCCGTACTAATTGCCCGCAAAAATCATATCGACAAATTAAGAAACCGGATCCGTGAAAACCTGAACCGGTTGGCAGCGGACGCTGCGGATGAAGACTCCGTTGACAAAACTTTAAAAATCTTCGAAGTCTTAAATCAGGAATGTTTAGCGCAACAGCAATCGGTAAACGAATTAAGATCGGAATTTGAACAATTCACTACCGAATGGGCGTAAGATCAGGCCATCTATAAGTAAACTCTTCAGTTTAAAAAATGATCAATATCACTTTTTAAACTGAAGGTGATTATGCTCCACTTTGCATTGGGTACGGATATTTGTTTGCCACATAAAATGGCGATGGGTTTAATATGGAAAGTGCAGCATTACTGAATGCGATCATCGAAAACGCTATTGATGGTATCATAACAATTGATGAAAGAGGGTTGATCGAATCGATCAACCCTTCTGCATGTAAACTATTTCAGTATACCCCTGCCGAAGTAACCGGCAAAAACGTATCCATGCTGATGCCCCCACCAGATAGGAACAATCACGATGAATACATCAACAGGTACCAGAACACCGGGCGGGCACACATTATAGGTATTGGCCGTGAGGTTACGGGATTGCGAAAAGATGGTTCACAATTCCCTTTCCGCCTTGCGGTAAGCGAGGTAAAATACTCGGGGCGCAAAATATACACCGGCTTTATACACGATATCAGCCGCGAAAAGGAAGCAGAAGAACAGCTAAAGGATTATGCGTCACACCTGGAAGATGAGGTACATGAACGTACGCAATCACTCCAACTCTCCGTAAAAGAACTTCAGCAAGCTAAAGAGGAAGTCAGCATTTCGCTCGAAAAAGAAAAAGAGTTAGGACAGTTAAAAAGCCGTTTTGTATCGATGGCATCGCACGAGTTTCGTACTCCTTTAAGTGCTGTGCAACTATCTGCCTCACTCATTGAACGATACGCGGGGCATGTGCAAAGTCAAAACATCAGCAAACACGTCAACAAGATCAAAAACGCGGTAGGCAATCTTACTACTATACTCAATGATTTCCTGTCGCACGAAAAGCTCGAGGCCGGGCGTGTTGAGGCCTCATTAACATCTTTTGACCTGGTAAAGCTGGCAGAAGAGATCACGGAGGAAATGCAGCTGATAGCCAAAAAAGACCAGAACATCATCTATCAGCACACCGGTAGCAACAGCGGGGTTAACCTCGATTTAAACCTGCTCAAAAACTGCATTATCAACCTCATTGCCAACGCCATCAAATACTCTGGCGAAAACACTTTTATAGAGTTTAATACCGAGATTGGAAAAAACGGCTGTATCATTACCGTAAAAGATAACGGTATAGGCATCCCCGAAACCGATCAGAAGCATTTATTTGAAGCTTTCTTCAGGGCACACAACACGGGCAATATTCCCGGCACCGGCTTAGGCTTAAACATTGTTGCCCGCTATGCCCACCTCATGAATGGCAGCGTAGCTTTTAAAAGCAGCGTTAACAAGGGCACCATATTCACCATTTCATTTCCAGAACAATGAGCAAAAAGATACTAATTATTGAAGATAACAACGATATCCGCGAAAACGTGGTTGAGATATTGGAGCTTGCCGGCTACAGCGTATTTGAAGCCAGCAACGGCCGCACCGGGGTCGATCTGGCTTTAAAAAACATCCCGGATGTTATCTTATGCGATATTATGATGCCGGAGTTGGATGGATACGGTGTATTGTATATGCTGAATAAAAACCCGGTCACGGCTGCCATCCCCTTTATATTTTTAACCGCCAAAGCCGAGCGGGTTGACCTGCGCAAAGGCATGGAAATGGGTGCCGACGATTACCTTACCAAGCCGTTTGATGATATGGAACTGCTGAGCGCCGTTGAAAGCCGGCTCAAAAAGAAAGAAGCTCAACAGATCTTTTACAGCCGCTCTCTCGATAATTTAAACCAGCTGTTATCTAAAAACAAAGGTCTGGCCGAATTAAAGCGAATCATTGAAGAACGGCGCGCCCGTCAGTTCAAGAAAAACCAGGTAATTTATTATGAGGGCGATAAAGGTAACGGCCTTTACCTGGTAATAAAAGGAAGGATAAAAACTGTAAAAATGGCCGAGGATGGCCGTGAGCTGATGACCGGAATTTATACCACCGACGAATACCTGGGCATTCATTCCCTGCTATCAAACGAAACCTATAGCGAAACGGCCACAGCACTGGAAGATAGTTTACTATGCCTTATCCCTAAAGACCAGCTGGATGAGCTATTGAATTTATACCCCGAGGTTGGACGCGAATTTATCAGGCTGCTTGCCAACAACATCCGTGATAAGGAAGAACAGTTGCTGCAACTTGCCTATCACTCCGTCAGAAAAAGAATGGCCGAAGCCATGCTGCGCCTCCATAAACAATATACCAGCGCTATCGACAGCTTTAAAATATCAAGGGAAGATTTAGCCGCTATGGCAGGCATGGCTACAGAAACGGTTAGCAGAACGCTATCCGATTTTAAAGACGAGGGCCTGATAGATAAAAAAGGCAGCGTGATCACCATCCTTGATATCAACAAGCTATCAAAGATGAGAAACTGACCAGCATCACTTTTTCTGCTGATGAGGCTCATTCCGCATGCGCGTATCCAAGCCTAATTTTACGCTTGATAAATCATTGCAAATGAAAGCGGTAGCATACAGTATCAAACCTTTTGAAAAGGAGTTTCTGGCAAAAGCCAATCAAAAAAAACACGACATTACTTTAATATCCAACGCCCTCGGCCCAGATACAGCCGTGTTTGCCGAGGGTAAAGATGCCGTAATTGTTTTTACCAATGATGACGTGTCGGCCCCGGTAATTGAAAAGCTTGCCGGCTTTGGTGTAAAGCTCATCATCACCCGCTCAACCGGCACCGATCATATTGATAAACAAGTAGCGGCTGCATATGGCATCAGTGTATCAAATATCCCGTCCTATTCGCCGCAGGCTATAGCTGAGCACGCGGTAGCCCTTGCATTCGCGCTAAACCGGCAAATCATCAGGGCTGATGAGCACAGTCATCATTTTGATTTCAGAAATGATGAGTTGATGGGATTTAACTTTTCAGGAAAAACAGTGGGGCTAATTGGCCTTGGCAATACGGGCAAAGCTGCAGCGAAGATCTTTGACGGCCTTGGCTGCAATGTAATTGCTTATGATCCGGCATTCCCCGCAGACGCTCCCAATATAAAACCCGTTGCTTTGGATGAACTGCTTGCCACTGCTGATATCATTTCGCTTCATTTACCGCTTACGCCAGGCACCAAACACTTCATCAAAAACGAAACCATCAGCCTCATGAAAAACGGGGTAATGCTGATCAACACTTCAAGAGGTGCGCTCATCCGTACTACCGATGTTATAGCGGCCCTAAAAAGTGGCAAGATTGGCTATCTGGGTTTGGATGTTTATGAATTTGAAAAGGGTTTATTTTTTGAGGATCATGAAGATGATCTTATTAAAGATCCTTTACTGCATAGCTTATTAAATTATCCCAACGTGCTGGTTACGCCGCACCAGGCCTATTTAACCAAAGAAGCCCTGCAGGAAATAGCAGACCAAACCATCCGCAACCTTGATCAGTGGCGGCAGAACAAGTGTTCCGGCGAAGCCTGTGTATGCGCCAACAGTTGCCGGAATAATACCATCCACTCAACGCTTTAAGATTTCAGATCATGGAACAATCACTTACAGCCAAATACAATGTGGCTGCTCCCCGCTACACCAGTTACCCAACCATGCCTTATTGGGATACCGATGTATTTAGTAATGACGAATGGGTAAAAACGGTAAAACGCTCCTTTATAGAAAGTAACACGCGGGATGGTATCAGTATATACATCCACTTACCTTTTTGCGAAAACCTGTGCACATACTGCGGCTGCAATACACGTATCACCAAAAATCACCGGGTTGAGGAACCGTACATTAAAGCCTTGCTACTGGAATGGGCTATGTACAAGAACATCTTTGGTAAGAAGCCCCTCATCCGCGAAATTCATCTTGGCGGCGGTACTCCCACATTCTTTAGTCCGGCAAATCTTAAAGCGCTGATCAGCGCTATTTTGCTTAATGCAGATATCCATCCGGATGCAAACTTTAGCTTTGAAGCTCATCCGGCCAATACTACGGTTGATCATTTACAGGTTTTGTATGATCTTGGTTTCCGAAGGTTGAGCCTGGGCCTCCAGGATTTCGACCCTAAAGTTCAGTTTATCATCAACCGCCATCAAACCATAGAACAGATTCAAGCTGTTACCGGCCAGGCACGCCGTATTGGTTATACATCAATCAACTATGATCTTATTTACGGCTTGCCCTTGCAAACCTTACCCGGTTTAGCAGAAACTATGCAACAGGTTGCCGGATTAATGCCCGACAGAATAGCTTTTTACAGCTACGCGCACGTACCATGGATAAAACCCGGCCAGCGCCGGTTTACAGAAAAAGACTTGCCCGATGCAAAGCTTAAGGCTAAGTTATATGAGGTAGGCCGGTCTCTGCTAAAACACTACGGCTACATTGAAATAGGTATGGATCATTTTGCCCTCCCGGGCGATGAATTGCTTTTGGCTGAACAAAACGGTAACCTCCACCGTAATTTTATGGGATATACCCATCAGCACACACAGCTATTGATTGGTTTAGGGGTATCCTCTATTAGCGATTCGCAATATGCTTTCGCCCAAAACGTAAAAACAGTTGAGGAATACCTGGGGCTTGTAAAAAATGGCGAGCTACCAGTTTTTAAAGGTCATATCTTAACCAATGATGATATGATCATCCGCAGGCATATTCAGGATATCATGTGTACAGGCCAAACCACCTGGAACCATCATACAGAACCCTGTGAGCCGTTGCTTGAAGGCATTGAACGCCTGCAACCCTTAGCCGACGATGGACTGATAGAACTCAACTCATGGGGCTTGAAGGTTACTCCAACAGGCAAGAACTTTTTACGCAATATTTGTATGGCTATTGATGCCCGGCTATGGGCAAATAAACCTGCTACGCAGTTATTTAGTATGGCGATATGATTATTCTAAAAAGCTACAATTGATGGTAATTTAAAGACCGGCCATCTCCAGCACGTCATTGCTTCGTACCTCGCAATGACGCTTTTTTGTGTATAAATAATTCCTTAAATTAATAATAGACGTTATTATTCCTCACCTGCATACCCCAATACCCGATGATTGCTTTGCTGGACTCAAATAAGGGATATTCAAATTTAATCCCCGCAAAATAAACCAGAACCCAAGGCAAACCATCATATAAGGCATTATCTTGTTGATCCTGCGCCTTATCGCCGGCCCAACAAAACCTGAGCTAACCGTAGCAGCAAGCATCAGCGGAAAAGTTCCTGTTCCAAACCAAAACATGTAAGCTGCAGCATCTGCAGGCGAAGGACTGTTAACCGCTCCCACCAGCGCCAGGTAGACAAAGCCACAAGGTAAAAAGCCGTTTAGCAAACCAATAACCAAATGACCGGCTTTATGCTTCAAGGCATATTGCAGCAGTTTGTTAATAGGCGATAATATAGCAGGAAACCCTTTCATTTGCGATAACCGGCGCAGTTTAAATAAACGAGAGAGACCGGCCATAATAATAAGCGCGCCGCTCAGTAAACTTATCCCCTGCTGCAAACCGTAAAGCCACAATTGTTTACCAACCAAACCAATCAACAATCCTAAAAACGTATAGGTGATTATCCTGCCAATGTTATACAACACTTTATCGATTACAATAAGCCACCAGCGGTTTTGCGACACGGGGACGGCAAAGGCAAGCGGTCCGCACATACCTATACAATGTACACTGCCAAACAGCCCGATAAAAAATGCTATCTCGTTATTGCTCATTTTTTAATATATACCTCCTTATGGTATAAGTATGATTTTTTACCGCTTTCCCATTCAAATGTCAATTGCCATGGGCCTTTGGCAACGTCTTTTAACTCAATTTCAAAAAGTTTATCGTCCTTGCTATCAAGCTCAAACGATCTGTCCAAAGCTTTATCAGATGGTCGCATAAAACTTACCTTTCCGGTTATAGGTTCGCTAAAAGTTATCATAAGCCGGTCGGCACTTTGTGATATGGCAGGTTCTGCATGATCTTTACTTACCTGTTCCTCGCGGTCATGATCTTTATTGAAACTCAATCCTTTTTCATAATACTGATGATCATAGTCATCAGCCGGTGCGTTGAACATATAGATACACATGCTTAGGATAAACAGCATAAATGCCGCCATTCCTGCTATAATTCCTTTTCCCCAATTCATTTGCTTAATCATTTACTGGTCCTATAAAATTGGTGCTCACTGTTTGGATAACCCGCTTATCGGCCACCAGCTGTAACCGGATCTTTGTTTTGGCGGTATGGATATGTGATGCGGGCAGCATAACAAAAAATACCGTCTTCTCCGTTCCGCCCCGGGTAACTACAGCAGGTGCTTGGATATATTTTATTTGGATAGAAGGGTCATCGGTCACAATAGTTATGCGTTTGTTTTTATCGGTTTTATTGATGATCTCGGCATTATAAATATTGCTGATATAGCCGCCGGGCTGTTGTTGATAGAGCATACCCGCACTTCGCATAACCGTCATATCCATATCGCTGCGACTAAAAATAAAATAGCTTAATACACCAACCAGAACAGTGATTACAGCAGTATAAGCCATCATCCTGCCGGTAAAAGTTGGCTTCTCTTTAAGCCTGATCATATTTTCGGAGAAATAGCCTATCAGGTTGCGGGGCTTGCCTATTTTATCCATCACCTGGTCACAGGCGTCAATGCAGGCGGTGCAGTTAATACATTCTATTTGTGTTCCCTTACGGATATCGATCCCGGTAGGACAAACCGCCACACACAAACTGCAATCAACACAATCGCCTTTCAAATTAAAAGGATCGGCAGCCTTGTTCAATTTCCCCCGAGGTTCGCCGCGTAAATCATCATAGGCCACAACAAGTGTGTGCTGATCTATCAAAACACTCTGCAGCCTGCCGTAAGGGCATATCAATGTACAAACCAGCTCACGCACCTGGCTATAAACCAGGTAAAACACCAAGGTAAACACCCAGATACTGGCAAGGCCAACCCAATGCTGTGTAATTGGCTCTATTATGATCCGGATCAAATTTTCGCTACCGATGATATAAGCCAAAAAAGTATTGGCTATCAGGAATGATACCAGTATAAACAAAGCATGTTTGAGCGTTTTCTTCGTGATCTTTTCCTTAGTCCAGGGGCCGGCATCCAGTTTTTTACGTTTATTGGCGTCGCCCTCAATCATGATCTCAATTTTACGAAAAACCATCTCCATAAAAATGGTTTGCGGACAAATCCAACCGCAAAATATCCGGCCGAAAGCTATGGTAAACACCACAATGCAAACCAGGAAAACCAACGAAGCCAGCGCGAACAGAAAAATATCCTGAGGCCAAAATACCTGGCCCAACAGCACAAAATGCCGGTTCATAAAATCAAGCAGCAACAACGGCTGCCCGCCGATACGTAAAAATGGTCCGCTGAAAAAGAAGATGAGATAAAAATAACTCAGCCAGCTTCTCCATTTATAAAACCTGCCCTTACGCACCAACGGATACATCCATTGCCGCTTTTTGCTTTCCTTACCCTCCAGTAATCCTTCCATTATTTTAATAATAACATTGCGCTACGCCTTTTTTGTTGCTTTAGCATCATCATCACTTTCCTTTTCGCCCTGGGCCTCTTTCGCACCCGCGGGGTTAGTACCGTGTAATGATTTGATGTAATTTGCCACATCCGAGATCTGTTTAGGCGATAATTGCTTCTCCCAGGTTGGCATACCCTTAGCCTGTACACCGTATTTAATAGTCTTAAATACATCATTAATTTTGCCGCCGTGCAGCCAGTAATCATCAGTAAGATTAGGGCCAACAACTCCCTGCGCATGATCGCCGTGGCAAGGCACACAATTTTGCTTAAATATCACCTGCCCCGCGGCCACTACTCCCGGTTCAGCATCTAACTTCACGGTATTTTCATCGACACGATTGGCGGCTTTACTCAAGTAAGCTTTCTTTGCAATATCCGCCTGCGCCATTTCGGTACTATACTCCTCGTATTGCAGCTGCCCGAAATGAAAAACGTGATAGTTAAGTATGTATCCAACTGCGAAAATGATAGTGGCATAAAATAGGTATGAGAACCAGGCAGGTATCGGGTTATCCAATTCCTGGATGCCATCGTAATCATGCGCAATAAGCAGTTCTTTCTCCTCGGCAAGTGGCCTTAATGAAAGCAGCTTGTTCCAAACCTCAGTCTTGGGTTTCTTAACTTTTTTAGCGGGAGCCAATTCAGCGGCTATCTGCTCTTCAGTATACCCCTGCGATTTAAGTACCACCCTTGCGAGCACTTTAAAGGTTTTGAGCAATACCAGCATGGCTACAACAAATAGTAACAGCATACCAACTATGATCCAGTAAGCTATTTCATTCTGCAGATCGTCGGGGATCAGATTATCGGCAACCGCCATACCGGGTTGCATCAATAACATAAACGGTATTAGAAATAATATGCGGTAATGTTTCATAACTGATAAGGATTAAATGATTCACCAATGCCATCTTCCAACGGCAAATCGCTCATGTGGTCGATATGTTGTTTCCTGAGGCGGATGAGCAACACAGATACAACAATAAAAAACACCAGGAATATGGCTAATGAAAACAGCAGGTACACCTGGGTACCGTTAACGCTTTCTGTAAATTGTTTAAACATGGCTATTTTATTTATTGGCTGTTTTGTTGGCTTTGATATCTGTTCCCAGACGTTGCAAGTATGCTATGATCGCAATCACCTCCTTATCATTCTTGATTTTGATATGATCGGTGTAAAGGTTGGCCGCAATTTCTTTGGCCTGTTTATCCAAATCGCTGTTGGCAATCCTTTCGTAGCCCGGTGCGTATGGTACGCCCAGTTTCCGCATCGCGTTTATTTTAGCTATGGTGGTAGTAGTATCAAGCGTTTGGGTTAAAAGCCAATCATAATTTGGCATGATACTGCCCGGCGACATCAGACGTGGATCCATCAGGTGATTATAATGCCATGCGCTGCCATACTTCCCTCCTTCGCGGGCCAGATCGGGGCCGGTACGTTTTGATCCCCACAAAAACGGGTGGTCATACACAAACTCGCCTGCCTTGCTGTACTCGCCATATCGCTCCGTTTCAGACCGGAAAGGCCTTACTGTTTGTGAATGGCAATTTGAACAACCTTCCCTGATGTAAAGATCCCTGCCTTGCAACTCAAGCGGTGTGTAAGGTTTAACAGCGGCTATGGTTGGGATATTTGATGAAATTGTAAGCGTTGGCATAAGTTCAACAAACGTACCTATCAATATCACTATCAAAGCGGCTATCATGAGCTGAATAGGCTTGCGCTCGAGCGTACGGTGCCATGTGCCATCTTTAGCGGCTTTTGGCAATGGTGCCAAAGCCATCGCATGCGCAGCCTCGTTGGCCACCAGTTTGCCCTGCATTGCTGTACGTACAAGGTTGTACGCCATTACAATTACACCAAGCAAATAAAATCCGCCGCCTACAGAGCGCATTACGTGCATTGGGATAATGCGCAAGGTGCTTTCCAGGAAGTTTGGATATTTCAGGATACCTTCGGGTGTAAATTCTTTAAGCATTAAGCCTTGTGTAAAGCCAGCCCAATACATCGGCACCGCATAAAATAAGATGCCCAAAGTGCCAATCCAAAAATGAAACGAAGCCATTTTTTTGGAGTAGAGCTGAGTTTTGTAAATGCGGGGTATCAGCCAGTAAAGTATAGCGAAGGTTAAGAAACCGTTCCAGCCCAAAGCGCCAACGTGCACGTGGGCAATAATCCAATCAGTAAAGTGGCCTATGGCGTTAACCTGTTTTAACGAAAGCATGGGGCCTTCAAAAGTTGCCATACCATAAGCCGTAAGACCAACCACCATAAACTTAAGGATAACATCATCACGAACTTTATCCCAGGCGCCGCGCAGCGTAAGCAAACCATTGATCATACCTCCCCAGCTTGGTGCTATCAGCATAATGGAAAATGCTATGCCTAAAGACTGCGCCCAGCCTGGCAGTGTGGTATACAACAGGTGGTGAGGCCCTGCCCAGATGTAAATGAATATGAGTGCCCAAAAGTGCAGGATACTAAGCTTGTATGAATAAATTGGCCTGTTAGCCATTTTAGGCAAAAAGTAGTACATCATACCCAAATAAGGTGTGGTAAGGAAAAACGCTACCGCATTGTGGCCATACCACCACTGCACAAGGGCATCCTGCACACCAGCATAAACCATATAGCTTTTAAAGGCAGATACCGGCAGCTCAAATGAGTTTACAATATGTAATACCGCAATGGTAACAAAAGTGGCTATGTAAAACCAGATAGCTACATATAAATGCCTTTCCCGGCGTTTAAATATGGTGCCAAACATATTAATCCCAAATACCACCCAAATCACCGTAATGGCAATATCAATAGGCCATTCAAGCTCGGCATATTCATGAGATGTGGTCAACCCAAGCGGCAATGTAATAACGGCCGAAACGATAATAAGCTGCCAGCCCCAGAAATGGATATTGCTCAATAAATCGCTGAACATCCTGGCCTTAAGCAAACGTTGCAGTGAATAATAAACGCCCATAAAAATGGCATTACCCACAAAGGCAAATATTACAGCATTGGTGTGGAGCGGCCGGATACGGCCAAAGGTGGTATATTGGTTGCCCATGTTCATCCCCGGACTATACAGCTGTATAGCAACGATGAGGCCCACGGTCATCCCAATTATTCCCCAGATCACGGTGGCTATGCCAAAATTCCGCACGATCTTGTTGTCATAGTAAAATTTTTCGGGCTGCATAAAGTGTTTTTATTATGGTGTAAAACTATTGCCTTGGTGTAAGCGGCAGAATGATGGAGATTGGCGTAAAAGATGACAGATATCACTTTTCGGTATCGGCATCCTCCGAATCGTCCAACAGGATACGCACAGATGGAGTGTACAAATCTTCGTTTTGTCCGGTTCTTTGAGCCCAGAAAAAAGCAGTCAAAAAAATGAGTGCCAGCACCACGCTGCACCCTATCAGAAAATAAATAACGCTCATGATAATTTCCTTTTCTTGGCCGCGAAATGCGTTGCCAGACTGGTGAAAGAAATAATAGTTACCGTACTTACCGGCATCAGGATTGCCGCAAACAGCGGTGAGAGCTTTCCGGTAATGGCGTAGCTTAAACCAATAAAATTATAGGTAAGGGAAATCAGGAATGATGCGTGAATGATCCTAACCGTATCTTTTGAAAACTTTAAAAACGCAGGAAGCTTGCCAAATGACCGGCCATCCATAATGGCATCGCTTCCCGGCGAAAAGTTGTTTACGTTATCCGTGACAGCAATACCCAGGTCACTTTGTTTAAGAGCACCCGCGTCATTCAGCCCGTCGCCTATCATCATTACTTTAGCACCATTCTCCTGCAGCTTGCCTATAAAATCAAGCTTATCCTGGGGCGACTGGTTAAAAAGCAACTTATCGGTAGTTTTAAAAAAGCGGATCAATTCAAAACGCTCATGATCCTGATCGCCGGATAAGAGGTATAATTCATAATCGGTTTCGAGGCCATTAATGTTTTTCAGGCCCTCGCGATATTGATGTGCAAAGGCAAAGTATCCCTTATAGTTACCATCTACAGCAACATGAACCTTTGTACCGGCTGATGTATTCCTGCTATAGCCTGAAACATGCTGTTCGCTGCCAATACGCACCTGATACCCATTAACTGAAGCGGTAATACCCCTGCCCGCAGCTTCAGAAAGGTCAGTTAGGTTCAAACGCTTGTGAGTACCCAGATACCGGCAAATCATCCTGCTAAGCGGATGGTTGGAGTGCATACAAACGTTGTAAACCAATTCGCGTTCTGCATCACTTAACCGGGCGTTTAACTGGATATTATCATTATCACTTGTAGTTATGGTACCCGTTTTATCCATAACAATGGTATCAATAGCCGCCAGCTGTTCAACAACAGCAGTATTTTTTAAATAGAAAAGGTTCCGGTCGAAAATGCTTAGGGCCGCCGACATGGTGAATGGCGTACTTAAAGCCAATGCGCATGGGCAGGCCACAATAAGCACCGCTGTGAAAGCGGCAATTCCCCGGTTTAGATCTGTTGGCAACCAAAACAACAAGGAAGCAATAGCTATAACCAATAAAACAACAGTAAAATACTTGCTCACCTTTTGGTTAAAGGTTTGCATACGGTTATCCTGTTTACGGTTAAAAGCTTCGTTGTTCCAGAGTTGGGTAAGGTAGCTTTGCGATACGGGTTTTATAACTTCAAGTTCAATAGCTTCTCCTGTTTGGCGACCGCCCGCGTAGATGATCTCTCCCCAGGTTTTGTTTATCGGTACGGCTTCGCCGGTAACAAAGCTAAAATCGATGAGCGCATGCCCTTTCAGTAAAATGGCATCAGCCGGGATGATCTCATTATTGCGGATCAATATCCGGTGCCCCGTGTGCAGATCAGCAAGCGGAACAGGCTTTTCTTTTTCATCGACAATAGTGTTTACCGCTACAGGAAAAAATGAACGGTAATCGCGTTCAAAGGATATATGGTGATAGGTTTTCTTTTGCACAAACTTACCTACCAGTAAAAAGAACACAAGTCCGCAAAGCGTATCGGCAAAGCCCGCCCCGGTATGGGTGGCAACTTCAAAAAAAGTGCGGATAAAAAGTACGGCAATTCCCAGCGCCAGCGGAAAATCAATATTTAACGATTTACGACGAAGGTTTTGCCAGGCAGAAACAAAGTATTCACGGCCGCTGTAAAAAACAACCGGTAAACTGAACAACACATTTAACCAGCCAAAAAACTGCCTGAACGAATGTTCGTACGTCGAAATGCCAAAGTATTCGGGAAAGCTCAGCAACATTACATTACCAAAGCAAAACCCTGCCACGGCTATTTTCTGAACAAGGTGATCTTCAGTAGCGGCGTTTCCCTCTTTAATAACATCCTGCAAGCTGATCAATGGTTCATAACCAATATCATATAACAGCTCAACCAATTGCTGCAGGCTTATGCGGTGATGATCAAAGCGGATATTAAGCTGTTTCTTCAAAAAATCTACACGGCAATAATGCACCGCGGGATTAATTTTATGGAGTTTTTCCAACAGCCATAAACACGAACTGCAATGGATATGCGGTATATAAAACGTGACCATGGTAACCTGGTCATCGGTATAATCAATAAGCTGACTTACTATAGCCGGTTCGGACAGGTAATCAAAACGCCTGTCAATACGGGCACGCGTAGCGCCGGGATGGTCATTGTAAGTATAATAATTGCAAAGCTGACTTTCTGATAGCAACTGATAAACGCTTTTACAGCCGTGGCAGCAAAAATGCTTATCATCCAAGGTATAAGCTTCGGTTAAACAATCATCACCGCAATGGTAACAGCTTATTTTTTCAATAGTAGGGTTTCCTGTCATGCTTGATATGCTTTCGGGCTCAAAACTGCTCCATAAACGCCGTATAAATAATGATGAGCAATTGCCTAAAAAGTGATATCTGTCAGTTTTTGAACATTGAACCCTGCATAATTTTGGCACCGGAGCTAATGTTCCATCAAAACAAAAATCTGCATGAGCCATACATTTCATATCCCTGTATTAGGATTAGGATATTCTGTTGATACACCATTAAAGGTTGCACGCTACGGCATATCGTCGGTTATTTCGATAGTTGATGACGAGTTGATTGAAAGGATGCGCGGGTATCATACATTAGATAGCAATGAAACATTTACCCCTATTCCTAAATCGGTTCCCGACGCAAGGGCCAAACGGATCACCGCTTACTTAAACCTTGTTCATGAATTGGTAAACCGGCAGTTTGAGAAATTACAAAAAGAACCGTTTGAACCGGGCAGCGATATAACCCGCTATTTTGAGCTTTTGCCCGATTCATCACAGCTTAAACAAGGCTATGAGTTGATGCTGGAATACCCGGATGGTGAACGCAAGCAGATTTTTCAAAACATCCTGCGTAAAAAAATGACTATCGGCGCTATCGACGTAAACATCATGTCGAAAGTGGATAAGATGAATTTTGATGCCGATGGCAATTATCTGGGCGATGAAAATACAGATGCGCTGGCGGCCTTACGTGGTTTTGTTAACAGCTCGCTTCATTCTTCAATTATCTTATCCGCCGGGATGAACCCCAGACTTTACAGTTACCTGGAAACCTTTAATGAATTTTTGCCGGATAGTGAAGGACATTTTGCCAAGCGGATCATTCTGAAAGTAAGTGATTTTCGCTCAGCATTTATACAGGCAAAATTTCTGGCGAAGAAAGGCCTATGGGTGTCGGAATTCAGGGTGGAATCAGGATTAAACTGCGGTGGGCACGCCTTTGCCACCGAAGGCTTTTTACTGGGCCCAATACTGGAAGAGTTTAAAGAGAAACGCGCCGAAATGACTGCCGAACTTTTTGGTTTATATCATGCAGCATTAAATCAAAAAGGAATTAACAGCAGCATGCCTGCTCAACGCCTAAGTGTACAGGGCGGCATAGGCACTGCCGAAGAAAATAATTTCCTGATGGAGTACTACCAGGTGGATGCAACCGGCTGGGGAAGCCCTTTTTTGCTGGTTCCGGAAACTACCAATGTTGATGAACAAACACTCACGCAGCTTGCCGGCGCAACCACCGATGATTTTTATGTAAGCGAAGCCTCGCCTCTGGGCATATTGTTCAACAATTTCAGACCAAACAGCATGGAGCAATTGAGACTGGAACGCCTGCAAATGAACAGGCCAGGCAGCCCCTGCACCAAGAAATACCTGGTTACCAACACTGAATTTACCGAGCAGCCCATTTGCACTGCTTCAAGAGAATACCAGAACTTAAAAATCAAACAACTGCAATCACTTAACCTGCCCGAGGATGAGTTACAGCAACAGGTTGATTCGGTAACAGAAAAGATCTGCCTTTGTGAAGGGTTATGTACATCGGCTTATATCAAATACGATATTCTTAAACCTAAAGAAACACCGGCAGTAGCCGTATGTCCCGGCCCTAACCTGGCCTACTTCAACAGGTTATATACGCTTGATGAAATGGTAAAACATATTTATGGCAAGCTGGACCTGCTTGATAAAGTAAAACGTCCGCATATGTTCGTTAAAGAGATTGAACTTTATATTGATTATTTACAAACTGATATTAAGGGTCATTTAACTACCCTTACCGATAAGAAAAAGAAACAGCTGGATAAGTTTAAGGCGCAGTTACAGGATGGCATCAAGTACTACAAGCAGCTATTTACCGAATCCAAGGCCTTAGTAACCAAGGATTACCTTAATGAACTATTCACTTTTGAAGATATTTTGCACCGCCTGCTGATTCCTTGTAAAGAAGAGGTTATCTAAATTAATAATATGCAGGCTATAAGTAAGAAGGCTGATTTCCTCAGGAAAATCAGCCTTCTTTGTTTAGCGAGATTATAAACTATTAATTCTTTTGCTGAGAAAGGAAGGTAACCAGCGACGCGAACTCTTCATAAGATAAAGCGCTTGCCAATCCGGTTGGCATCATAGATGTTTTCAATTCCTTGCGGCTAAGGATATCACTTGCCTTGATAGTGAATACATCGCCCGCTATGTTTCTCATCACCACTTTCTGAGCCGATTCTTCAGAAATAAAGCCCATATAGCTTTTATTGCCTTTTGCAGTGATCATCACGGTTGCAAAGCCCTGCGATATGGAAGCGCTCGGTTTCAATATGGATTCGGCTATTTGCTGGCGGTTCATGATAGATCCTATCTGACCCATAAACGGCCCTTTCAATTTTTCGCCGCGGTTAAGGCTATGGCAGGCAACGCAGCCCTGGCGGGTAAACAAAGCCTTCCCTATTGCGGGATTACCTTTAACCTGGTTAAGCATCAGCATAATATCCTCAATAGATGAGCTGCCTATCTGACCTTTTTTGTTGCGGATCTTAGCCAGGTCAACCTTAACCTCTTTTGTCGCAGCAGGTTTTTCCTCACCGCCAAAAGCAGTGATGCCCATTTGATGGCGCTCGTTCAGATCGGCAAAAAATTGTTTGCCCATTGCACCGGCTTTGGTTCGTTCAAGAGTCAGGAATTTCTCTATGCGCGGTGAAGCTTCCCATTGGATACCTTTATAAATAGGCCCGTGCGAATCCGGACGCGTTCCCCACCACCATGAGGCGTCATATGGTGCTTCCTGCTTGTACAGGCGCGCCAGGGTTACCAATATCTGTTTCTTTGTTTTGGGATCTTTGATTTTAGGGTAAGCAGCAATTAAACCGTTTACCGCTTTGTTATCATACATATAACGCAGTGCCCACAATGCTAATGTCGAATTAGATGTTCCTATCGCACTAACACATGCATCAACCGCATTCATACTCACAAGCGCCCGCACAGCTAAATGCGGTAGTATTATAGGCGAATTAGGTGTAGCGTGCGGCCCCTCTGTATTTTTTGCAGGAGCTACAAAACTTGCCGGAACCGGAGTTTTTAGCAATTCAGAAGCGGCCTCTAAACGCCCCAGACGCCCCAGGCCTATAATGGCCGATGCCTGCACACGCGGTGAAGCATCTTTTAGTCCGCTTAGAAATGGCGCAATCGGAACCTGATCTATTCCGCCTTTCCTGTCGGTTAAGGCACGCAGGGCAAATTCCCTTAGAGCATTATCATGCGTAAGTTGTACCAGGTTGGTTATTCCATTTTCGCGGGCAATTTGAGCGTAAGTAAACAGCGCTGCTACGCGGGCATATAAAGCAGCACCTGCATCTGATGCTATCGCGAAAGCCGCTTTACTGCTTTCATCTGCCGGCCTTGTGATAAGCTCCTGTGATGCATTTAACCTTGCCACGGCGCTTTCTGATTTTAGCATATTGGCCAGATCCGATACCGACATCGCTTTAATATCCGGGAAAGCTTTATATGTCCAGCCATTAGGTACGGCCCTGATAACATAACCCTTAGAAGCGCTGCCCGAATAACCGGCACCGTCCCAGGCGGAAAGGTAAAGCCTTCCCGAGCCATCTACATCCAGATCGGTGATCTGCGGCAATTCAATAAACGGCTCTTCGGCTTGTTTAAAACTGGCGCCATCGGGTGTTACCCTGTTAATATAAAGCTCACTGCGTCCCCAATCGGCTGTCATAGGTACGTGGTTATATTTTTCTGGCCAGGTAGGTTCGTCCATAAACAATGAACCCGTTCCTGAACCGCCGCCCAAATCAACCAGTGCCGGCAAAATCTCATCAGTAAAATGCTGAAACAACAATGGGTACCCATATTCGCCAGATTGGATTTGATGCGAAAAACGGATATTCCAGCCTCCGCCGTCATTGGTATTATCGCGGGTAAATACATTCATATATGGATCTATAGCTACATCATAAATATTACGTAAACCATGCGTATAAACCTCCATTTCCTTACCATTTGGCCGCACCCTGATAATACCGCCCCCAAGCATGGTAAGTTTTTTACCATCACGGTCCGTTGCGTCATGAAAACCAAAATCGCCCACAGCTATATAGATCCATCCGTCAATACCCATGCGGATACCGTTGGTAGCGTGGTCTGTTCCACGCTCAACCAGCATATGTGCATTACTCAAATGTTCAAGAAGTGGTTTTGGAGGCCCATCGGCAATGCCATCATGATCTTTATCTTCAAAAACTTCAAGGATCATTCCGGTTGCTTTAAGTGTTTCTTTGGAGAAAACCGTATGAAGCACAAAAACCTGGTCGCCCATGATGAGTATACCACGGGGATCATCAACATCGGCAAAATCGGTATGCTTATCTAATTTGCCATCGTTATCGCTATCAATAAGTTTAATTATGCGCCCTTTCCCCGGGTCTTTACCCAGCGAACCAATCATATCAACGCCAACAAAAACTTCGCCCGTTGCTGCTACAGCCAAACAAGCCGGACTTGGAGTAAGATCGGGCCCGGCAAACCTGGTTATAGTAAAACCAGCAGGCCAGTGAAGCGAATCGCTTTTAATATGATTTAAATCTTTCGCTTGTTTTGAAACGGAAACGCTACGTTTAGAGGGCTTTACTTCATGATTGCCTGTATTCACAAAATATTTGAACGTCAGCAAAAAGGACATACATAAGAACAGGGTCAGGGAAAACTTTAACATTGTTTCTTTCTTTGGTTATAGGTAAAATTATTGGTGATTCTTTTTATTGCTTCGGGATACGTTTTTCGGCTGTTAATTGCTGTATCACGCCCGCCAGTTTTTGAGGGTCATGCGCATACTTTTCTAAATTAACAATTTCCACCTTTCTGAATTCTACGGGATGACTTTCGCTTTGTAAAGAAATTGTACCGCTTTTTAACAGCGCTCCCTCTTCTGCCCCACCTACCGGGTCTAATTGCGGGCGCTGATAACGTAATACCTCATCACCGTTTACATAATGCACAACCAGTGAGTCACCCAATACCAATGCTTCCACCCTAACCCATTGGTCGCCATGAAAGGTTGCTGATTTTGAATCCAGGCAATGGCTTTTAACAACAGAGTTATCCAATACATATTGGGTGCCCGGCGTACAAACGTTGGCCGTCGGCCTTTTATCCTTGCCATTACCTCCCAGCAGCTGAACCTCAATTGAAACAGGAAAATCCTGATCGAGACCCATGGTTTTTGGGTCCTGACCATGTATCATGACGCCGCTGTTGCGATACGCCCATCCGGGACCGTCCTTAACCTGATCACCCGTAAAACGATACTCTACTGCTATAAGGTAATATGAAAAAGGCTTTTTGTAAAACAAATGGCCATATTGCTCGTCAAATTTTGAATACTGATCATAATTCACTTGTATTTTACCATCCACAATCCTGAAGGTATTGCCGAAATTTTCATTCAATTTATGCTTCCTGATCTTAACAGTCCAATCTTTTAAATCTTTCCCGTTAAAAAGCTGCTCCCATTTAACTTTAGGCGGAGCATCCGCGCTTTTAAGGGCCAACAGAAAGGGCAGGCAGAATAACACTGCGATACTCAGCATCGGGAATAGGTGACGGCGTTTCAACATAGGTATTTATAATTTTTGTGCGTGATATGAATTGGTTTGGTTTTACAAGCAAACTTGTGCAGTTGGCTTAAATTGGTATTTCCATCAAAAATGCAATAATACTATTAGATATCAGGGGGACAAAGCCTTATATTTAAGGGGGTAAAATAAATCATTCAAAAAACAAAGCCGCACTAAGTGCAGTCAACCGTACCGAGCCGTTCCCACTTTTGTAACATTCCCGTTTATTATTAAAATCAGGTTTCTTTTGTCAATGATTTTGATATTTTTACTTACCAACTATTAACCAATAATTTAATAACCGATAATGTATAGCAGGATAAATAATGCTTTAAATCCGAGAATATATTTTAGTTTATTATTCCTTTTTACTTACCTGCATGCCTTAGGTGCTACCGGCGGGCCAATACGATATCTTGGCATCGAAAACGGTTTATCCAATAACGCTGTCACCTGTATTTACCAGGATAAGTATGGTTTTATGTGGATGGGCACTTACGACGGCCTGAACCGATACGACAGCGATGTATTTAAAATATACAGAAATGAATGGGGCGACGACAGATCATTGCCCTACAACCACATAACCGCTATAGATGGCACAGCTGATAAAATATTGGTAGGCAGCCAGAGAGGGCTTTCATTTTACGACTATCAGGATGCGCATTTTCACCCCGAATATTATCTGGATAGCCACAGCAAACGTCAGTCAAAAATTGCTTTTAGCATTAACAATATATCCAGCGACAAGGATAGTAATGTATATGTCGGTTCAAGTGCGCACGGACTTTTTGAGTATGACAAGAGTCGGAAAATTTACCTTCAGGCGGCCCTCAATAACAACTATAATTATAACGTACAAGCCTTGAGTACTGGCGTTGCCGGGGTGTGGGTATTTGCAAAAAATAACGGGCTCTGCTTTTACAACACTAAATCAGGCCATCTAAATTTAATTAATAATCAATTAACATCCGCCACTTGCTTGCTTGCAGATAAAGCAGGCAACGTATGGATCGGAACCGAAAACGGCCTGTATATTTTTAACCAAAATACCAAAGCTGTAAGCAAGTTTAACCCGGTTGCAGGTAAACTTACAAACGATAATATATTTAATGTAACTATCGACGAAAAGGGTGATTTGTGGATAACCACAGACGGCGGGGGTATAAATATCTTCAACTTTAAAACGGGCAAGCTCAGCTTTATAACTTGCGGCAATAAAGCAGGCTCATTGCGCAGCGGGGCTGTTACAACCGTTTATCACGACAGGGAGTCAAGGAAGTGGATAGCCACATTACGCGGCGGGGTGAGCATTATAGATAATTTAAAAAAACCATTCCCGCTCTTCAGCAATGATCCATTTAACAGCAACAGTGTGATCAACAATTTCATCCTGTCATTTTGCGAAGATGAGAAACACAATTTATGGATAGGTACGGATGGCGGCGGACTTTCTTATTGGAATACTAAAAACAACCAATACACCAATTATACGCATACCTCCACCGGTGGCGGCTTAAGTTCTGATTTTATCACCAGCGTGCTTAAAACCTTCGATAATAAAATATGGATTGGCTCATACAATGGCGGTATCGATCAATTCAATAAAGCAACCGGTAAGTTTAAACACTACAACTGTTATAATACCTTATCCGGCACTATCGATAAAAACCTTTGGAAACTTTATGAAGATTCCAAACACCGTTTGTGGGCCACCTGTACACGCAGCGGTTCCGTATATCTATACAACAGAAAAAAAGACGAATTTGAACTATTTGATGGCAACCTGGTTAATGTTCATTCCATATTTGAAGACCGGCACGGCACAATATGGGCAGGTGATTTAACCAGGCTCATTAGATTAGATACCGTTATAAAAAAGCACCGTTTTTTTGATATTGGTTACGGGGTCAGAGCTATAACCGACGACGATTCTAATCATCTGTGGGTTGGAACAGAGGGCGGCGGTTTACTTAAATACGATCTTTCAAATATGAAATATCAAAGGTACACCAAAGCTAACGGTATGCCGGGTAACTCTCCCTTGAACATCCTGACAGATAAAAAAGGAAATCTTTGGTGCAGTACTTACAACGGCCTGACAAGGTATTCGCCGTCAAAAAACACTTTTACGAATTACACAGTTTCAGACGGTATTCAAAGCCTCCAGTTTAATTACAACGCCGCTATACGGTTGCAGTCCGGAAAAATGGCGTTTGGTGGTATCAACGGTTTTAATCTTTTTGATCCGGATAGTATACAGGTGGAAGACCATAAGCCAGACCTGCACATTACCAGTTTAAAGATCAACAATTCGGAAGCTGATAGCTCCGGGCTAATGAAAAGCCAATCGCTGGCCGATCTTAAAACCATTGAGCTGGATTACGCGCAGGCAGCTTTAACCGTACATTATACCGCGCTTGAATACTCCTTCCCCGATAAAATTGAATACGCTTATTACCTGGAGGGCTGGGATCACCGATGGAATTACGTGGGCCAAACCAAATCGGCTTCTTACACTCATTTAGATGAGGGCAATTATACGCTCAGAATTAAAGCCACCGACACCCGCGGAAACTGGATGCCCGGGCAAATAAGTATTAAGGTAATTGTATTCCCGCCTTGGTACAGAACTTGGTGGGCCTATGCCGCCTATATGATTATAGCTTTCGCCTTAATATACATCTATTTCAGATACAGGGAAAAACAGGCAAAACTGAAATTTGAAATTAACCTTGCCAACTTGAACGTTGAAAAGGAAAAAGAAGTTAACGAAAAGAAACTCGCTTTCTTTACCAATGTATCGCATGAGTTCCGTACCCCGCTTACGCTTATCATCAACCCAATTAAAGATCTGTTGGATAAAAACAAAGGCAGTACCGATGAGCTCGGTACAGTATACAAAAACGCCCGCCGGTTATTAGGTTTGGTGGACCATTTGCTGTTATTCAGAAAAACTGAAAGCGAAAATGCCGAACTGACTATAAGTGAGATAAATTTTGTAAGGGTATGCGAAGAGGTATTTTCCTGCTTTGCCCATCAGGCAAAAATTAAAAAGTTGAACTATACTTTCGAAACAACAAACCCGCGCATCGAGGTATTTGCTGATATCGAAAAAATTGAGATCTCGTTGTTCAACCTGATTTCAAACGCGCTTAAATTCACACCTGATCATGGCCATGTGAATGTGTTTGTAGAGGAAGATGAAACACAGGTCTACTTTAAAATCAGCGATAGCGGCATCGGTATTGATGCCGAAACCGGGGATAAGCTTTTTGATAAGTTTTACCAGGTAAAGGACAGCAACAGTTCAAAAAAGGGGTTTGGCATTGGTTTGTATCTTGTTAAAGTATTTATTGACAGCCATAAGGGTGCAATAAGTTACATAAACAACAAAGATGGTGGCACCACCTTCACTTTAATGCTTCAAAAGGGCGCAAAACATTTTAATACTGATGAGATAACTATGGGTGTTGGTACTTCGCCTGATTATGAATTTGTTAATGACCTTATTGATCTTGACAACAAAGACATTGCAGAAGAAAGCGCTGAATTACAGAAGCTTGAATTATTTGCAGAAGAAAAACACACCATCATTATTATAGACGATAATGAACAGATAAGAACCTATATCAGGAAAATATTTTCGGCCGATTATTCGGTAATTGAGGCAAAAGATGGCGCTATTGGTTTGGAACTGATCAGAAAACATATACCTGATGTGATTATAAGCGATATTGTGATGGATGGAATAAACGGCCTTGATCTGTGCAAAATGATCATGGAAGATGCCGCGATAAAACATATCCCCGTTATTTTGCTTACCGGCGATACCACACCAGATATTATGGTAAAAAGCATTGAACAAGGCGCGATGGATTTTTTACGAAAGCCATTTGATAAGGAATTGCTTATAGCCCGGGTTAAAAGTGTACTCAGGAACCAGATAAAGCTTCATCAGTATTTTTATAAAGAGGTTACCAAGGACAATGCCGGACTTAAAATTTCCGGGGAAGATAAAGACCTGCTTAATAATTGTATAGCTGTTATTGAGCAAAACTTTACCGAAGATAACTTTGATGTTTATGCTTTGGCCAAAGCCATCGGTATCAGTTATCCTACACTGTTTAAAAGAATTAAAGGCGCTACCGGTCAATCCATTAATAACTTTATCAGGTTTGTTCGGTTGCGAAAGGCTGCCGAACTGCTTATTCAAACCAATTGTAACATCAATGAAGCCGCGATACAGGTAGGCATCAGCGATATCAAATATTTCAGGCAGCAATTCAATAAACAGTTTGGTGTTAACCCGTCAGAGTTTGTCAAGAAGCACAGAGCAAACTTCCGGGTTTCGTACCGCCTAAATGAGTTTGAAAAATCGGCATAACATAAACCCCAAGGATATTCCCCCTTTAATTTATTGTTTTGCCCCCCATCGGCATTCCCGAATATCACTTAATTTGTTTTAAATAACGCCAGCCGGATTACCGGGATATAACCATTAAATAAGCGCATTTATGATGATCAAGAAGATAATTATTGCCGGAATATTAATGATCAGTCCTTTTGCAGGTAAATGCCAGCAGGATACCACCGGTGGGTATAAACTGGTTTGGGCAGACGAGTTTAATACAAACGGCGCGCCTGATCCTGCCAACTGGAAATTTGAAACAGGCTTTGTTCGCAACAATGAGGATCAATTGTACCAGACACAAAATGCCTTTTGCCGCAATGGTAAACTTATAATAGAAGCGAGAAAAGTGCACCAACCCAATCCTGATTACGTTCCCAACAGTACCAACTGGAAACAGAAAAGGGAGTTTATAAACTATACATCCTCAAGTATAAATACCAGCGGCTTACATAATTTTCAATACGGGCGCTTTATTATGCGTGGGCGTATCAGTACTGATGCCGGTTTATGGCCCGCGTTCTGGACACTGGGTATAGACAAGCCATGGCCATCTAACGGTGAAATTGATATCATGGAATATTATCGGCAGAAACTTCTGGCCAATATCGCCTGCGGTACTTCGGTACCTTACAAGGCCAAATGGTATAGTAACACCAAAGCGTTGAATACCTTCAAAGCCAACTGGAGCAAAAAATTTCATATCTGGCGGATGGATTGGGATACAGAAGCTATAAGTTTATATGTAGATGATTTCCTGCTTAACCGTGTAGCGCTTAAAGACCTGGTTAACCAGGATGGAAGCCAGTTTAATCCTTTTATGCAGCCGCATTACATATTGCTGAACCTTGCCATAGGCGGCGACAATGGCGGCGATCCTTCAGCAACAAAATTCCCTAAACGTTATGAAGTTGACTACGTTAGGGTATATCAAAAAAATTAACCCCTCGCAGCGAATAATAAATTTCCGGCACTTTTTTACCCCGGAATGTTTAAGTGTTATATGCTCGCCATCTTAATAAAATGCGATTTCGCTTCAAAAACGGCGATGTTATGTATTTTATCCCCTTTATTTTACAGCTTTGTCCCCTTTTTTTCTGAAAAAATAGCGGTTAATTGTGAAACCAATTAGCGGTAAGCGCTTGATTACCGCAACTATTATTACGACCTGCTTGTACAATTTTCATTTAAGTTGATCCATAAAATCAACCATAATATAGCTAGGAAAACGCCTCAGAGCGGGAGCTTATTTATGGTTTAATAATACGGAAAAGTAACTCCTGTTCTTTGATAGCGATATATTATTACGCCCTAAATTTAAACTGTTGTTTTAACACTTATTATCCTGTTAATTAACCAATTATAAACCTAACCAAAAAAAAAACATGGCAAGACAAAAAAAGTAAAAAGAAAATCGGACTAAGATCCCAATGCATTAAACAAATGCTCCAATCTCAACTCTTAATCAACTCTCATTATGCAGTATTTTTTACCTGTTAAAATATTTTTAAGAAAAATATCCCGATCAGTCACCTTCCCCCTGATCCTGCTGATAATTGCTCAAACAAGTTCCTATGCGGCAAACCGCTCCCGTTTCAGCAATAAGCCCAACCTATCAGCCACCGCTTATAAACCGGCCCCCATTAAAGGAAAAATCGTTGATAAAACTACCGGCGAAACCATCATTGGTGCATCTGTAAAGGTGAAAGGAACAACCGTAGGCGCCGTTACCGACGTAAATGGTAGTTTCACGTTAAACGCCGATCCTAATGCTACTTTGATAGTTTCTTACATCGGCTACGAGCAAACCGAATTTCAACTTAACGGCCAAACCTCAGTTACCATCAGACTGCAGGCATCTGCCAAAAACCTTAACGAGGTTATCGTAGTGGGTTACGGTACCCAGAAGAAAACTTCCTCTACCGCGGCAGTATCAACCATACAAACCACCGAAATTGCTAAAAAGCCCGTAGTTAACTTAACCAACAGCCTGGTTGGTCGTGCCTCGGGTTTAATTATTACCCAGGGAAGCGGCGAGCCGGGTTACGACGGTTCAAACATCCAGATCAGGGGTATTGGTTCTACCGGTGGTAGTTCTCCCCTATTGATCGTTGATGGTGTACCACGCGACTTCAGCCGTCTTGACCCCAATACTATCGAGAATGTTTCGGTACTGAAAGACGCGGCAGCTGTTGCTCCTTATGGGGTGGCCGGTGCAAACGGTGTAATCCTGGTTACTACCAAAAAGGGTAAATCGGGCAAGCCGACATTAACCTACAACGGTTATTATGGTATCCAGAACCCAACCAAAGTACCAACCTTTGTTGGATCGTATGATTACGCTTTATTAAGGAATGAGGCGAATGCCAACGATGGTCAGCCACCTGCATACACTGCCGATGACATCCAGAAATTTAAAGACCATTCAGATCCAGACGGTCACCCGGATGGGCATCCGCTACAGCAAATTATCCAGAAAAACCGTCCAATTACTTATCATAACGTAACATTGGCGGGTGGTACCGAGGATATCAAATATTTTGCAGCCTTAGGTTACACTCACCAGGATGGTATGTGGAGTACTACTTATCTTAACAAGTACAATGGTTCTTTAAACTTAACTGCAAATGCAACCAAAAGCACTACTGTGTCGTTATCGGTAAACAGTTATGTTGAGGATCAGCATTTCCCATCTCAAAGTGCTGCCACCATTATAGGTCAGGCACAGCGCCAGGCACCAACAACCCCCATCTACTACAGTAATGGATTATGGTCGGGTTATATCGGGCAATCGCTTATTGGTGAAATTTACCACAGCGGCTATCAATTCAATGAAAATACCGCCGTCCTTTCGCAATTTACAATTGATCAGAAGCTTCCAATCAAAGGTTTAAGCTTAAAAGGTGTTATTAGCTACGATAACGGCCCGGATCCGCTGTTTACAGGCAATATCACATCGGTTCAACGTATTTATACTACGCCAATACCTTTTTATAACGTTGACGTAACTACTACCCCTTACACCTACAAACAAGGTATCCAGGGTAACTCAAAGGCAACGTTCTCTGAAAACTATAGCCAAAACCACTCTTTAACCATTCAGGGCTTGCTATCATACGCCGGTTCATTTGGCAAGAGCGATGTTACAGCTTTAGCTGTATTTGAAAGCCGCCGGGTTAAATACGAAACTTTTGGAGCAACCAAGTACAACTATAACCTTGATATTGATGAGCTAAATTATGGTGGCCCGGCTGCCGCGGATGCCACCAACTATGGCTACTCAAACGGGCAAAAACAAATAGGTTACGTTTACAGGGTTGGCTACTCTTACGATAAAAAGTATTTGCTTGAAGCTGCCGGCAGGTATGACGGAAGTTACTTATTTGCCCCTGGTCACCGGTATGGTTTCTTCCCCGCTTTTTCAGCAGGCTGGCGCTTATCTGAAGAAAAATTCATTAAAGACAACCTGCTTTGGCTTGATAATTTAAAGCTTAGGGCTTCATGGGGTAAATCGGGTGCTTATCCAAGAACCGGTGGTGCTATACAGACGTACCAATACCTGAGCCCTTATAACCCTTATTCTAATTCGGCCGTTCTTAACGGCAGTGCTACTCAGGGTATCAATGAGTCGCTACAGGGTAACCCAAATATCACCTGGGAAAAAGCGACTAAAACTGACGTAGGTTTTGAAGCAACTTTATGGAAAGGTTTACTAAGTATCGAAGCCGATTATTTTTATGAGAAACGTGCCAATATGCTGGTAAGCATTGGTAACACCTTACCGGGCGAATATGGTATAGGTACAGGGCTTGTAAATGGTGGCATCATGAGCAACCATGGTGTGGATTTAACCTTGCAAAGCGGCCATAGTTTTTCAAAAGATTTAAGATTAGATGTTACCGGTACATTCACTTTTGCAAGGAATAAATTGTTACAGGTTTATGAAACCAGCGCTACAGCCAATAACCCAAACAGAAGGCAAACCGGCCGCCCTATAAACACTCAATTTGGCTATGAGGCATTGGGATACTTCAAAACAACCGATTTTAACCCAGACGGATCATTAAAAGCAGGCATACCTGTTCCGTCTTTCGGCCCGGTTAAGGCAGGCGATATCCAATACGCGGATTTGAGCGGCCCAGATGGCAAACCGGATGGCAAAATAGATGCCAATGACCAAACCGTGATAGGCCATCCTAACACTCCCGAAATTATTTGGGGTTTGGAGCCAAGGTTAACATTTAAAAACTTTGATCTGGATGTATTATTCCAGGGTTCAGGCAACAGTAGTATCCAAATCAACAACTACTTCGCGTTTCCATTCAACGCGTCAGGTTCGGCTTCACAGCTGGTATTTGATGACCACTGGACACCATCTACCCCAAATGCATTATATCCACGGGTTACGGGTACGCCAACATCAAATAATACACAGGCTTCTTCCTGGTTTATCAGGAACGATTCGTACATCAGGTTAAAAAGCTTTGAGCTTGGTTATACGTTGTCAAACAAACTGTTGAAAAACAAGATCCAATCCATAAGGATATATCTTGCCGGGCAAAACGTGATTAACTCTTTACCGCATGTAAAAGAGATCATCGACCCGGAAAACAGTGGCAGTAACACCAATTACTACCAGCAGCGTGTATTTTCATTAGGTGTAAATGCCACATTTTAACTAAAATAAGAAAGCGATGAAACAGATTTTTATAAAATACCGAGAGCTTTTTTTACTTGCTTTACTTGTTGTAAGTATTAGTGGATGTAAGAAAGATGATTCCTTAAATGTAACGCCAAAGGGGTTTCTGACCGACGTTGCTACATTTGGTTCGCAAAGCAACGCTGATCTTTTTGTGAACGATATTTATAATCAAATTCCGGATATCAACAACGACTATCAGCTTACCGAGCAATATGCCGACAATAGCTTTTGCGGCGCCGCCTGGGAAAACGGGCAGGCCACTGTAAGGGCCGGATCAATAGGTCCAAGTAACGTACCCACCGGTCCCGGCGGTATGTGGGACTGGGAAGGCAACTACGGCAAGATTAGGAAATGTAATATCTTCCTGCAACAGGCTGCAGCTAATAAAGCTAAATACACCGACGATTGGTACAAACAGCGTGTTGCTGAAGTTACCTATATGAGGGCTTATTTTTACTCGCTGCTATTCACAGCCTACGGCGGTGTTCCTATTATTACCACTCCGCTTAACAACCAGGACGGAAGCGACATTTTCACCGCACGTTCTACTATTGATGAAACAGTTGCTTTTATTGAAGCTGATTGCGACGCAGCAGCTGCGGTTTTGCCAACAAAAGCTACAGAAAGCGGCCGTGCAACCAAAGGTGCAGCATTAACACTAAAAGGCTGGGTTGAGCTTTTTGCAGCCAGTCCGTTGGTGAATACTGCTAATGATGCTACTAAATGGAGCAAAGCGGCAGCTACCAATAAATCGGTAATGGATATGGGGACTTATAGCCTTTTCAACGCTTCAGCTACTTCTTATGCCGATCAGTTTTTATCGGCAAACAACTGGAACGTTGAAACCATTTTTGCCCGTGGCTATGCTACAGGCCCTGCAAAAGGCAGTCACAGGGAAGGTTATCTTGGGCCGGTATATGTAAATGGCGTTCAGCAATCATGGGGTAACCTTGCGCCTACTCAGGGCCTGGTTGATGATTACTCGATGGATAATGGCTTGCCGATTACCGATGCGGCTTCAGGCTATAATCCGCAAGCTCCTTACACCCATCGTGAGCAGCGTTTCTATCAGTCTATTTTATATGATGGAGCACCATGGCAGGGTGATATATTTAAATCGCGTATAGGTGGTAGTAACCAGATTGACCTTGGCTCAACAAGCGATATCACCAATACTGGTTATAACGCCCGTAAAACGCTTGATGAAAGCATTACCGGACAAACCAGTATCAACCTGGCGCCGAGCTTTGCCAATTACATCATCTTCCGCTATGCCGAGGTATTATTAAGCTATGCCGAGGCTCAAAACGAAGCCGCCGGGCCAGACGCGTCTGTTTATGACGCGGTTAATAAAGTGAGGGCCCGCTCGGCACTACCGGCTGTAAAAGCAGGCTTAACCAAGGATGAAATGCGTGTATATATCCGGCGTGAAAGGCGTATCGAGCTGGCGTTTGAAGATAAGCGATGGTTTGACATCCGCAGGTGGCTCATCACAACCGGGCCAAACGGTGTACTTACCTCGCCTGAATATGGTATGAAGATAGAGGCCGCCGGCTCGGGATTATCCTATACGCCGGTTAAGATATTTACCAATACCTTCTTCGAACGGCAAAACTGGATGCCGATCCCGCAGACAGAAATTGATAAGAATAAAAAACTGGTGCAAAACCCAGGATACTAAACTAATTAACTCCTAAACCGATGTAACCCCGGGCGTAATGCCTGGGGTTATGTGTTTAACGTGAATCGTAAAAAAATGAGGTCCCAAAAAGAAATAACTATAGCCTCCTTCTTTTAATTAATGATTGTATCTTCAGCACACCTCTTACCTTCAATTATTCATGACTAATAAACCCGATAAGCCTCGCCCTGCAAAAGTTTCAAAAACTGTAATTGTTGGTATTGTGATTTTGGTGATAGCAGTTGCTATTGGTTTGTTTTGGTATTTACCTGCAGATAAAGACAACAACACAATTGCCAACGAGGCAGATAGTTTCCGAATAGCCACAGTGGAAAGCATTGCTGCCGGAAAGGTATTAGCCCAACAATACTGTACTTCATGCCATATGCTGCCAGATCCCGCGTTGCTCAACAGGTTTAAATGGAAAAATGTTTTTCCGCAAATGGGCTTACGTATGGGCATCAAAAGTCACCGCGGGGAATCATACACAGGATCAATAAAAGGTGATGATCTGATAGTGCCTTCTGCTCCCATATTAAATGACCAGCAGTGGCAGGACATTATAGATTACTACATGAATACCGCCCCTATTAAGCTTCCGCCTCAAAACAGGTTATTACCTATAAAAAAAGAATTGCCTTTTTTCACCGTCGAAAATCCACAAAATTCACTTGAAGGGAAACAGGTATTAGGAAGCTATGTAAAAATAGATAACAGTGTTAAACCAGCCCGGATATTTGTTGCCAATGGGCAAGTCAAAAAACTCTATCTGTTATCGGCACAACTAAAAATCATTGATTCAGTAGCGACAACAGGGCCGGTGGTTGATATACTTTTTGACCATGGCAATATCATGATCTGTACAATAGGTAAAGATCTGGGTGCAAACAGCGATAAACTGGGTACAATAACCCAGCTAACGATTTCGGCTAAAGGTAAAATGCAGCTTGCCCCCGAGCCTACTTTTAGTAAACTCGGCAGGCCTGTACAGATTTTGGCTGCTGATATTAATGGAGACAACAAAACCGACTATGTTATTTGTGAGTTTGGGAGTCTAACGGGCGAGTTATGCTGGATGGAGAACATAGGCAACGGCAACTTTACCAAACATGTTATAAGTACCTTACCCGGTGCCATTAAAGCCTACATCAACAATCAGGAAGGTAAGCTGCCCGGACTGTATGTGCTTTTTGCACAAGGCGAAGAAGGTATTTTTCACTTTACCAATAAAGGCGATGGTAAATTTGAGACTAAGGAAATGCTTAGGTTCCCGGCTATTTATGGTTCATCATACTTTGAGATGGTTGATATGAACCATGATGGATACAAAGATATTGTATACACCTGTGGCGACAATGGGAATGCCACTTTGGTATTAAAACCCTATCATGGCGTGTACATTTTTATAAACGACGGAAAAGGCAATTACAAACAGCAATATTTTTACCCTATAAACGGGTGCTATAAGGCAATTGCAAGAGATTTTGACGGCGATGGTAATATCGACATTGCGACTATCAGCCTGTTCACTGATGCCCGGCAACCGGAAGAGGGCTTTGTATATCTAAAGGGCACAGGAGGTTTAACTTTTGCTCCTTACGCGTTTTCATCCGATATCAAATTTGAGCGGGCGGTTACCCTTGATGCAGGTGATATCAATGGAGATAACAAGCCTGATCTGCTGATTGGGAATGCCTATTTTGATTTTGGGCCATTTGGTTATAACGTTAGCGAGCCGCTTTTTTATGCTTTGAAAAACATTTCGAAATAATGGAGCATAACATCTAAACTAATTAGCTTTATACATCAGCTCAAGTATTCAAAATGGCGCCTAATTTAGAACAGACATTCAGATGGTTTGGCCCCTCCGATCCGGTAACCTTACAGGCTATCAGGCAAACCGGGGCAACCGGCATTGTTACCGCATTGCATCATATACCATGCGGCGATGTATGGAGCAGAGCTGAAATCAGCGGTAGAATAAAGATGATCACTGATGCCGGTTTCCGGTGGTCGGTAGTGGAAAGCGTAAATATTCATGAAAGTATAAAAATAGGAACTGCTGATCGCGATCAATACATTTCAAACTACATAGAAACGCTACAGAATCTTGCTAATGCCGGGATTAATACGGTATGCTACAACTTTATGCCTGTACTGGATTGGACACGTACCCATCTCGATTACCGTCTGCCAGATAACGCCTCGGCCCTCAGGTACCACGCACCCTCACTTGCAGCTTTCGACCTTTATATACTGCAAAGAGAACAAGCGTTTAACGACTTTAGTCCGGCACAGCAATCAGTAGCAAAATCATACCTCGACAGCTTAAGTGCAAGCGAACGTGAGCTCCTGATCAATACCATTTTAGCCGGCTTACCCGGAACCGACGAGGTGTTTACTATAGATGAGTTTAAAGTATACCTGGAAAAATACGCTGCCGTAAACGAGCAAAAGCTAAAGGAAAATCTCAGCTACTTTTTGAGTGCGATAATACCTCATGCCGAAAAACTGGGAATAAAAATGTGCATCCACCCTGATGATCCGCCATTTGCCATTTTAGGCTTACCGAGGGTTGTTAAAAATGAGCAGGATTTGACTGATATCGTTAATATGTATCCCTCTGAAGCCAATGGATTGACACTTTGTACCGGTTCATTAGGCGCAAACGGCAATAACGATATTCCGGGTATTATCAACCGCCTGGGCAGCCATATTCATTTCCTGCACCTTCGTAATGTAAAGCGGGAGCCTGACGGCAGCTTTTATGAAGCCGAACACCTAAACGGCAGCACAGATATGTTTGCCGTTATGAAAGCGGTTATTGATGAACAAATAAAAAGGGAAAAAACCGGGCGGAATGATACAGCGATACCAATGCGTCCGGATCATGGGCATAAGATATTAGATGATGTTAATCATAATACTTACCCCGGTTATTCGGTAATTGGGCGTTTAAAAGGCCTTGCAGAATTGCGCGGACTGGAGCTGGGTATAAAGCGGATGTTATTTTAAGCCATCCGAGTATTTATTCAACCACATACATAACCTCGGCGAAATTCTCTTTTTCTGAGCCACAGGTTGGGCACTCATAGTTATTTAAACTTTCAAATGGGATCCCGGGTTCTATAGCGTTCAGCAGGTCACCATATAACTCGTCATAAATGGTGAAGCAGCTTTTGCATTGGTGAACGGTTTTCTGATTAGTTGATTTAATGTCGCTATTGCCGGTACTTACTTGTAAAGGCAATCGGTTATTGCACTGCTGTTCGTAAAACATATCGCACAACGCTATCAGGTGTTTACTGAGATCTGCTTTTGGAACGCTTTGTTTATATACCACAAATTCGCGGGTGTTGTGGTTAAAATCGCGGGTATGTACAATTTCAAACTTATCGGGCATCCGCGAACGGATCATAACCGAACCATAAATACCCGATTTAGGCGAACGCTTTATGGCAAAGCTAAGGCCGTAAGTTCGCAGATCAGCCTCTTCAAACTCGCTTACCAATTGCTGCTTAAGCTCAAGACATGAACTGCAAAGATCCTCTACCTGCCAGTTAAGTTCATTTGAGGCATGCCTGACATTTACCCGGTATTTGTTCAGCAAATTGCCCCATAATGGCCGGTGTTTAGCCTCAATATTTTTTATCAGTAAAGATTTCCATGGACTGATGTACAACTGCCCTACCCTGGTTTGCATGCACAGGTTACAGATCTCCTTCAAAAATTCGATGTCGAAAAGCTCATTACGCCGGTATATTCCCAGCCAGTATTTGTTACCCTGCTTATTAAAACCCTCGTAATAGGGTAATTGAAATTCAGGGATTACCAGCGGCTGATCAATTTCCTGTATAACAAATTGGTGACTGGCAATAACCAATTGATAAAGCTCTTCAGGATTGATCTCGGCCTGATCATAAAAGCGCGCCTTATTAGCAAAAATTACCTGTTGTATGGCTTTGCCCACGGCAGGAATATCGTCCGAATAAATCAATACAGGCCAGCAATACAGAATATTGGTTTTAGGAAACCTGATATACAAATACCAGTAATTACTTACCGGCGAGCAAATAAAGTTAAGGTTACCTGTAAAAAACGGGGCGAAAGTTTGGTTGCTGTCAACCAGGTTTATTTTTAACTCGGGCTGATAATCAAACAGATCGAAAATGTCTTTATAAACACCTTCTTTGAGCCAGTTTTCCTGGTTAAAGATACCATCGGCAATGTAAGAGCTGGTAATATTGGGATAAACATCCTGGTTAACTTCATGATCGATACCGGCACTTAACATATCAAACTCCAGATCCTCCAACCGTGCCTCGTCAAGCTCAAAATAAAGCTGCTGCCTGTTACCAAAACGCACTTGTGTAGCACCTGCATTTTGCGCAATGATGAGCATTTCATAAAAATCGCCGGCAGAAGCTACTCCCCCCGGCAGGTTTATCTTAATCAGTTGCTTATTCTCCATTGGTTCAAGCTTTTACTAATTGCTGCTGAAGTGCCTCCTCCAGCAAACGTTTAACCTCGGGCCGGCATGATCCGCATCCGGTTCCGGCTCCTGTCTGGCTGCAAACATCTGCCAGCTGCGTGCACCCGCTTGCTATTTTATTACGAATATTATCTGCACCTACGTTGTTACAACTGCAAACCAGCTTACCCAAAACAGGTTCGGCAGTTTTACCGCTGCGAAGTAGTTTAAGGCGCTTATCGCTTAGTTCGGTTTTATTGGCTATCAATTCTCTAAACTCCTGAAACTCGCCCTTATCACCAATTAAAATGGTGCCTACCAGCCTGTCCTGGTGAATAATACACTTCTTGTAATAGCGTTTGGCTTTATCTATAAATACAATCTCCTCATAATCCTTATCATTAGGGCAATCAGATAAACCGATACTGCACAAATCAAAGCCATGAATTTTGATGATATTCATAAACAAGCTACCCTTATAGTAACTGGCAATGTCGCCATTTATATATCCGGCAACAACAGCCGCCTGCTGTTCGGCAGCCGCGGTTATGCCGTATAGGGTACCCTGAAATTCGGCTATTTCACCAATGGCGTAGATGTTAGGATCGCTGGTGACCAAGCGTTCGTTCACTATTACGCCGCGCTTAATTTCAAGACCACAATCCCTGGCAATTTCCAGGTTAGGCGTTGTGCCTATGGCCAGGATCATGGCATCGCAATCAATTTTTCGCCCACTTTTTAAACCTATACCGGTAAGTTTACTACGACCATAGAACAACTGCACTTCATCATCATAAAAAATATCGCAGCCCTGGTCAACCATCTCTTCATGCAAAAGCCTGCTGCCAAGCTCATCCAGTTGCCGGTTTAAAAACCTTGACGTACGTTGAATAATAGTTATGGTGATTCCTATCTCACGCAGGGAAGCTGCCATTTCCAAACCCAACAAGCCACCACCTACAATAACCACATGCCCGTTTTTAGGTACGTGCTTTTTAAAGTTATCGGCGTCGTTACGGCTACGCATGCTGAAGATGCCCGGCAACGATGGTACGTTTTTAGGGACAGCCGCTCGACTGCCGGTAGCCAGCAGCAGTACATCATAATATGTTTTTATGCCCCGGCTGTCCAGCACATATTTATTGGCACGATCTATTTTTTCGATGCTTACGCCTCGTAGCAACCTTATTTTAAGTTCAGGCTCTTCCTCATCGGTCATTTTTACCAGTTGCTCCCAGCGTTGTTCGCCGCTGATATAATCGGGTAGCATTACGCGGTTGTAAAAAGGATGATCTTCTTTACTGAAAATAATGATCTCGTCATCCTTATTCAACTCGCGGTACGAGCGTACAAAGCCATGTGCACCTGCTCCGGCGCCCACTACCACAATTTTTTGGAAAGGTTTTTTATATTTTTCAACTTTTACCGCGCAATACTTAAAATCAGGTTCTTTCGATATTGGGTCTACGGCATCGTTGGTAACATTGTTAATGCGATGCAGGTCATTATTCAGAATCTTGCCCCAATGCATCGGCACAAAAATTACGCCTTGCTTTATCTGTTCGGTAAGCCGGGCTTTTACCCTTGCTTCGCCTCTACGGGACGTAATAATAGTAACGTCGCCTTCGCTAATACCCAAAACGGCAGCATCGGCAGGGTTGATCTCAACAAAAGACTCCTTAATATGCTGATTAAGCTTGTTCACCTTGCCGGTTTTACTCATGGTATGCCACTGATCGCGGATACGGCCGGTAGTGAGAATGAAAGGATAATCATCATCAGGCATTTCGCTGCTATGCTTATCGGGCACAGCGCTGATTTGCGCGTTACCCGTAGCCGTGTAAAACTGCTTATCAGTAAACAATCTGGAAGTTCCGGGCGCTGCCTGGCGTTTTTTATATGGCCATTGTACCGAGCGCTGCTGTTTAATGATATCATAGCTAAGTCCGCTGATATCAATATTGGTTTTAGCGGTAAGTTTAGCGTGCTCGGCATAAATTTCAGCAGCGTTTTTAAAGTCAAAGCCCTTATATCCCATTTTACGGGCAAAACGGCAAATGATCTCGCTATCGGGCATAGCTTCACCCGGTGGATCAAGTATTTTATTGAGGTAGCTGATACGCCTTTCGGAATTGGTCATAGTCCCTTCCTTTTCGGCCCAAGCCGCAGCCGGAAGAATCACATCGGCATAAGCCAAAGTTTCGGGCTTATTGCTGATCTCCTGAACCACCACAAATTTTGCTTTTTTCAGGGCTTCCTCAGCCAGCCGTACATTCGGCAAACTGGTAAGCGGATTAGTACACATGATCCAGATAGCTTTAAGGCTACCATCATTCAGGGCCTCAAACATTTCGGTTGCAGTTAGCCCCGGCTTGGCGGCTATTTCTTTTCCGCCCCAAAACTTTTCAACCTCTGCCCTGTGAACCGGGTTCGCCAGGTTACGATGCGCCGGTAAAAGGTTTGCAAGGCCACCAACCTCGCGCCCCCCCATAGCATTCGGCTGGCCGGTTAATGAAAGCGGCCCGGAGCCCGGTTTACCAATATGACCAGTTATTAAACTAAGGTTTATGAGGCTCAGGTTTTTATTTACCCCAACAGAACTTTGGTTTAAGCCCATTGTCCACATGGTGATAAAGCCTTTTGCTTCGGCGATATACTGGGCCGCAAGGCGGATATCACTTTCACTAACACCACAAATAGCCGATGATTCGGCAAGGGTGCGTTCGAACACCAGTTTACTATACTGTTCAAAACCATCGGCATGGTTAGTCACGAAGTCAATATCGATGTCGCCATTCTCAATCAACACCCTGCCGATAGCGTGGTTCAGCGTGATATCGGTACCGGGGTTCAATTGAAGGTGCAGGTCGGCACTGCTGCAGGTATCCGTAACCCGCGGATCAACCACAATGATCTTCACATCAGGATTGGCGGCTTTATGCGCCTCAACCCTTCTCCATAAAATAGGATGGCACCAGGCTGGATTGGCCCCGGTTACATAAAAGCAATCGGCCAGTTCAATATCATCATAACAAACGGGCACGGAGTCTTCGCCCAGGGCTATTTTATAAGCAGCTACAGCGCTGCTCATACACAAGCGCGAATTAGTATCGATATTATTACTACCGATAAAACCCTTAATCAGCTTATTAACAACATAATATTCCTCGGTAAGGCATTGTCCCGAAGCGTAAAACGCTACCGAATCCGGGCCGTATTTATCGATAAATGTTTTGAAAATAGCTGCTGTACGCTCCAATGCATCATCCCAGCTAACCCTTTGCAGGGGCATGCTTTTATTATAGCGCATTTGAGGGTACAGCAGCCTGTCTGATTTATCGTTGGCAGTATAATGCAGGTTGAGTCCCTTACTGCACAGCATCCCTTTATTTACGGGATAATCTTTATCACCCTCAAGCGTTATACTGCCATTTTTTTCTTTATTAATGACCACGCCGCAGCCAACCCCGCAATAACAGCAGGTGCTTGTAAATGTATTTTGTTGTGAGCGCTTCATTTTTAACTTAAAGCTGAAGGCTTGAGGCCTAAAGCTTTGTTTTTCGTTCTTTATCTTTATTAGTATTCAAAAAAGCTTTCCGCCTTTGGCTTTAAGCTACGCTTCCTGCTAATACGGCATCTTTTGCAGGTTCGGTAACAGCTTGTTTTTGGAAACGGGTTACCAAAACAATTGCAGAAACAATCATTACCGTAATACCGATATAAGTAAATGCCTGTACATAGGTGATATGCTCTGATTTAAAAAGGAAACCAAATAACATCCCGCCAAGGTTACCACCGGCGCCCACTATACCGCTTACCATGCCCACATTTTTGTTATTGATGAAAGGCACGATACCATAAGTAGCCCCATTTGACATTTTAAGGAACAGCGCGAATGATAGCATAGATATAATAGCCATTGTAAGATTGCCCGATTGTGCAAACAGGATGAGACCAATGCCTTCCAGCAGTAAAACACCCGCCAGCAGCAGGCCTTTGCCACGCATGCCGAATTTGCCGCCAACTTTATCAGATACAATGCCGCCCAATGCCCTCGCAAAAAGGTTCATGAACCCGAATATGCCGGCCCAAAAACCGGCTGAACTTTGCGACAGGTGAAAGGTATCTACGAAATGCAGTGAAGCCACGTTGTCAAAAGTGATCTCCATACCAAAGCACATGGCATAGGCCATGGTCAATGCCCAAACGCGCCAGTCGGCCAATATTGACCAATCTGTTTTTGACGGATTGGTTTTGGCATAACCAATCTCGTCATAATTACCATTAGGGGTATCTTTAGTGAATTTCCAGTATAAAAAAGCAATTGCCAGCATCAGTACTCCCGGTACAATCATGGCATAGCGCCAGGCTTCGGCTTTGGTATAGCCAGCCCCTACAATTGCGGCAAATATTAAAGGCATTACCATATTGGTTACCCCGCCGCCAAGGTTGCCCCAGCCACCGGTTACCGCGTTGGCGGTACCTTTTATATTGGGCGCAAACATCATTGAGGTATGGAACTGGGTAATTACAAATGATGAACCAATTACCCCAATAGCCAAACGGAACAATAAAAACGAAGTATAATCATGCGCCAGGCCTACCAGGAACACAGGTAAGGAACCAACTATCAACAACCTGACGGCTGTTTTCCGTGGCCCCCAGGTATCACAAAGTTTACCAATAATAAGGCGGGCTATGATTGTTGCCGCTACCGAAGCGATAATGGTATTCCCCACTTGTCCTTTACTTAAATGCAGTTCGGCGCGAATGGTTGGCATTAACGGCGCCAGGCCAAACCAACCAAAAAAGCACACAAAAAACATAAGCCATGTAATGTGAAAGGTGCGCATTTGAATGCCTTTCAGCGAGAATATATTGAGTTTAGTAAGTTGTTTTTCCATTTTTTCTAAGCTTTAAGCTCAAAGCCCGCAGGCCGAAAGCTTTTGTTTTTTACTCTGATTTATTTAGCGCTTTTAGCTTTAGGCTTTGAGCCTTAAGCTTTCTGCTCCCATTACTTATTCAAAAACTCGGGTTTAATGTTAAGCTGCAGGTATGCCCAAAATGGGTGCAGCTTATTTGCATCAGGCGTTAAGCCTTTGGCATACTCCATACTATGGGTTGCCGCCATGTAGGATAAACCCAAATCAACAACGGTAAATTTGTTAAGCTTATAGCTGTTGGTAAGGTCAAATTCGGTACCGAGGTATTTATCAATAGGTTGCCCGTCAGTTGCTTTCTGATCTTTTGCCAGCAGGAAGTAATGGTTAGCCAGTTCTGTGCTAAAGCGCTTATTATCTGAAAGATATTTTATTTTAAGATAAGGGTTACTTAAGCCTCCAGTCGGAGATCCGCTGACGGCATAAAAATAATCCATATAGCCCCAGAACTTGTGCGGGGTACCATACAGCGGGTCAAACCGGTGATCAGTTTTTGAAGATGAAAAAGAATCATTGCCCGATAGATAATCCCAGCCGGCTGTATAAGCGAGGTTACCGCCTTTATAACATAAGGATGTTGTAAAAGTATATGCGCTCAACTCGGCACCATCACGGTTATGACCGCCCTGGTAGTAGAACCCGCCGGTTGCAGCCCATTCATCTTTATTACCGAAAACGGGGTTGACAAGCAAACCGGTTGTGTAGCGGGTATTAACACCAGGCTGATTAAACCGGCGGCCATAGATATAGCCAACGTCCTCACCGGATACATTTTTTACCGAATCAAGCTTGTATTTGGCAAACTGATCGGCCAGGAAAAGACCGCTTATTTTGGTCTTGTTTAATTTTTTTGCAAAGTAGAGATATTCAAGTGCTTTATAGTTTTGATTTTGCCCGTTGGTTCCGGGCGGATTTAAGAATGACAAGTTACCGTTTTTAGCGCTAACACCCGATGCGTTTACCAGTGGAATAAGTCCGGCCGGTGTATTAGCTAAATTACCTTTGCTATCTTTAATGGTAGCCGGTACGTTTGCCGGTGTATAGTAAGTTCCGTTATAGTTAATAGCATCTGAGCTTTGATTAAAAGCAGCGCCCAGATCAAGCTGCCAGCCCGATTGAAGAAGTTTTAATACTATAGCATCATGCCTGCGCCCCTGTTGTATCCAGTCGGTAGCACCAAGCAGGCGTTCATCGTCATAGCTGATTTCCTGCCGGCCAGCTTTAATAGCAAAATAATCGACAGGTGATTTCTTGAAAGAAGTGTCTTTTTTGTTAGAGAGGATCAATTCGGCCCAGGCTTCGTGGAGGCTTAGCCTGTTGCCATCGTTAATAGTAATTGTTGAGGCATCCTGGCCCCAAAGCCTTACATCCTGTACCGAGGTTTGAAAAATAAGCTTGCTGCTTTTGTAATTAAAGGAGAGCCGCGTTCGTTGTGATACAAAGGCCGCGTTTTTGTTACCTATCGGTTCTAAAGTCCCATAACCATCACGTAATTCGCCTCTTGTTTTGATCTGACCGGTTAAAGACAGCTGCGCGGAGGCATTATAAGAAACAAAACATGATATAATTAATAGAATTTTCCCAATAGTGTATTGATTACATACATTTTTGTACATTTGAAATGGTTTTTTATTTGTTAAAGCGATTAAAAACTGTTTAACCCTGTCTGGGAATGCGACCTCCCGGCAGGGCTTTTTTATGTTTTTTTGATTTTCATCATAGGCACTATCTTTTTTCTATTTTTTGATTGAATTAATTATGATAAATATAACTTATTTAATGATTAAGTACAAATAATCAATTTTTAAAGTTAATTTTTATGATAAAAGTTAGTATAAATTGATTTTTTTGGCAAAAACTCAATTTTAAAACATATAAAAACTACAGAAATACATTTTTAACAATTTTTTTACGAACATTACACATCAAAAACAAATAAAAAACTAATACAAATCATATAAACAATCAAAACCAAACGCACAAAACTTCTAAAACAGAATAAAAAATCAAACAAACTCACAAAAACCAAACAACAACCAAGCTAACACATTTAAAAAACAACAAAAACAAAACACACGCCATCATAAAAATCAATCAAAGTGTAACAATTACACAACAAATCATTCAAAGCCCGCCCATTTCACCTCAAAACACGCTATTTCTTCTATATCGAATTAACAAAACCAAGCAAAATCGAAAAAGCAACAATTAAATTCCGAAATATCGCGCATAAAAAAGCGCTATTGCCCTACTTGACAACAGCGCCCGATACGAATTACTTCCTATAATTCTTAATCGATCCCTACAAAAACTTTTCCGTCGGCTATTTTTACCGGATACGTCTTCAAAACCAACTCTTCTTCACCTAAACACTCCCCGGTAAGCAGTGAAAATGTCTTTTTATGAAAAGGACAGGCCACCTTCGGCTCACAGTTTTCACCTGCACTACCAATCATTCCGCGCGAGATAGCCATTTGCTGCTTATGCGGACAAAGATTTTGAGTAGCATACCACTCATTGCGGCGTGCAAAATTAAATATCGCTATCTGCTCATCGCCATGCTTGATACATGAGCCACCATTTTCGGGCACATCATCAACATAACAAGCCATAATCCATTGTGTTGCTATTACAGTTTCCATTGTGTTTTCTTTTAAATAATGACCAATCTAACTTCAGACTAAAAAATTACCACTCCTTAGCACGAACCTGCTCACGCATCGGTTCAAATTGCGCATGAGGATCTTTTTCGTCTGGAGCATTAATAAAATGAGCAAAACGTTTGCGCATAGCCGGATTATTGATAGCCTCTTTCCATTCGCAGTGATAAGTATTCACCAGGGCCTGCATTTCCTCTTCCAACTGCTCACCCAAACCCAAACTATCGTTTACTATTACATTTTTAAGATAACTCATTCCGCCATCAAGCTTATTAAGCCAGGTTGCGGTACGGGTTAATTGATCGGCAGTTTTAATGTAAAACATCAAAAACCTGTCGAGATATTTAACTACAGTTTCTTTGTCAATATCAGTGGCCAATAACTGAGCATGCTGCGGTTTAGATCCACCATTGCCGCACACGTATAAATTCCAGCCTTTTTCCGTTGCGATAATTCCAAAATCTTTCGACTGCGCCTCGGCACACTCGCGCACACAGCCACTTACTCCGCCTTTTATTTTATGCGGCGCCCGGATGCCTTTATACCTATCCTCTACCTCGATAGCAAACGTCACACTATCATGCAAGCCAAACCTGCACCAGGTACTGCCCACGCAACTTTTCACAGTACGAAGCGCCTTACCATATGCATGGCCACTTTCAAAACCGGCGTCAATTAATTCTTCCCAAATTAAAGGCAGATCACTCAGGTGCGCGCCAAACAGATCTATGCGCTGCCCACCGGTTATTTTAGTATATAAACCATATTTTTTGGCAACCTGACCTATAACAATAAGCTTATCAGGCGTAACTTCACCGCCGGGTATCCGCGGAACAACGGAATAAGTGCCCCCTTTTTGAATATTGGCCAAAAAACGATCGTTACTATCCTGTATTACCTCTTGCTTTACAATAACATCATTCCACAAGCTGGATAATATACTGGCTACAACCGGCTTACAAACCTCACAGCCATCGCCTTTACCATAATGATCAAGCACCAGGTCGTAGTTTTTAAGCCCATTTATTTTCACCAGGTCAAAAAGCTCCTGGCGCGAGTAGTCAAAATGCTCGCAGACAACATTTTTAACATATTGCCCGTTAGCCTTCATGGTACCGACAATCAGATCCTTTACCAATGGCACACAACCACCACAGCCCGTACCTGCCTTGGTACATTTTTTCATACCATCAATGCCGGTTACACCACCATCACTTACGGCCGAGCAAATAGCGCCTTTAGTAACAGCCTCGCACGAGCAAATCAGCGCATCGTCCGGCAAACTCATAACGCCCGCTCCGGCGTTAGTTTCACCACCTCTTGAACCCAATATCAGATCTTCGGGATCAGGAGGCAATACAATTTTGTTATTGACCGTTTGCAGCAGCATATTATAAGCATCTGCATCACCAATCAAAATACCACCTAACAAATTCTTGCCATCGTTAGTGATATTAATACGTTTATAAATCCCCTTATGGGTATCCTCGAATAAAATAGTACGACAGTCGGGCTCGGTTATGAAAGCATCACCAAAGCTGGCCACATCAACACCAATCAATTTCAGCTTGGTGCTCATATCATAACCGTAAAAACTTTTCTCACCCTCAGTTAAATGAACTGCTACTATATCAGCCATCTCATAGCCTGGCGCAACCAAACCATAGATCATCCCCTCATATAGAGCACATTCTCCAATAGCGTAAATGCATTCATCGCTGGTTTGCATTTTTTCATTCACCACAATACCACCACGGGTACCAACATGGAGCCCCGCCAATTTGGCCAACTCGTCGCGCGGACGGATACCTGCCGAAATTACCAGCATATCCACCGCCAACTGACTGTCGTCATTAAATTTCAACGACTGGATTTTCCTATCACCGGCAATAGCGGCGGTGCTTTTATTTAAATGAATATGCAAACCCAGCTGACTCAATTTCATTTGCAGCATATTACTCCCTGCGGAGTCAATCTGCCTCGGCATCAATCGTGGAGCAAACTCAATAACGTGCGCTTCGGCGATACCAAGATCAATTAAAGCCTTAGCAGCTTCCAAGCCCAGCAAGCCACCGCCCATTACCGCGCCTGATTTTGCGTTTACTGCATGAGCCTTTATAAGCTCCAGATCCTCAATGGTACGATAAACAAACACCCCCTCCTTTTCGATACCCGGAATATCAGGCACAAAGGCCGATGAACCGGTTGCCAAAACCAGGTAATCATATTTGAGCGTAATACCCTTTAAAGAATGGACAGTTTTTTCGGATCGATTAATTTCCTGGATAGGATCATCCAAATGAAGGGCGATACCATTATCTGAATACCAGGACAAAGTGGAAAGCGACAGATCTTCTGCTGTTTTACCGTTAAAATACTCGCTGAGATGCACCCTGTCATAAGCATGACGAGGCTCTTCACCAAAAACAATTATTTGGAACTGCGCTGATCGGGCCAAAAGTTTCTCACAAAACTTGTAACCTACCATGCCGTTACCAACTACTACGACCGTTGGTTTTGACATATTGAATTTTTTAAATGTTAAAGCAATTTTCAAACTAAAAATGACCCAGCTGCGACCTTGATATCATTTATATCACAATTATAACCTAAAAAAACATCAAATGAAAATTTAATTTCAATTTTTTATCACTTAAATCATAAATATTGACATTTAATTACGTAAATTGCTGCTATAATTATAATTTAAATCATTTTTAGAGCATAATTTTTCAAACGATTTTGCACTTTTATCAAAATCAACAAAATAAAAAGACTCTAAAAGCTATTTTTTGATACAAAATTTAATAAAATGCAAAATAAAATACAAAATCCAGAACTTTTTGTGCTCGGAGCAGGTCCAGGCGACCCGGAATTGATGACAGTGAAGGGTTTTAAGGTTTTGCAACAGGCAAATGTGATTTTATATGACAATCTGGCTAACAAGGAATTACTCGCGATAAGCCGCGATGATTGTGAAAAAGTATACGTTGGTAAACAGCCTTACGGCGATTATACACCACAAGAAACCATTCATGAACTAATAAAGCACTATGCTTTTACTAAAGGAAATGTGGTAAGATTAAAAGGAGGCGACCCTTTCATATTCGGTCGTGGGTTTGAGGAGATCATTTATGCGCGACAGCACGGCATTACCACCCATTATATACCGGGTGTTACCAGCATGCAGGCTTCTGGGCTGGAAGACATTCCCCTAACCCACCGGCAGGTAAGCGAAAGCGTTTGGATGGTTACCGGTACTAAGAAAGACGGCAACCTCTCTGCCGACCTTACTTGCGCCATGCACAGCAACGCGACAGTAGTTATATATATGGGAATGAAAAAGCTTGCCGAAATAGCAGCAGCCTATGTAAAGGCAGGCAAGGGTAACACACCGGCAGCCATTATACAACACGCTTCGTTACCTCAACAAAAATCAGCAAAAGGAAAAGTAAGTGACCTGGAGACTATCGCGGCAGATAATCAGCTCACCTACCCAGCCATTATTATTATAGGAGATGTAGTAAACGTAAAAAATTAAACAAGTATGAAGATCAGAATAAAAGGAAACTCGTTGCGTTATCGCCTGACTAAAACCGATGTTGAAAGATTTGACACCAATGGCTACCTGGAAGAAGTTACTCAATTTGGAGCCAAAACATTTAAATATGCGCTGCAACGTTCTTCAAATAACGCCTTAACTGCAGATTTTGACGACGATACCATAACCATGTACATGCCGGTTACCATGGCACTTGAATGGACAAGTACCGATCGGGTTGGTTACGAAAATAACACCAGCTCAATGTACCTGCTTATTGAAAAAGACTTCAAATGCCTTGACAATGTAGCTGAAGACCAAAGCGACAATTACCCGAATCCGTTGATTTTAAAGATGCAGCATGCACATTAAAAAAAAGGGGATTTCTAAAAAGGAATCCCCTTTTTATATCAGATCATGGTTACTGTTATCCTTTTGCCTGATTGATTTCGCTGATAGCACTTTCAGCGGCACTTGCAGATGCAGTATCGTTAAGTTTTTTCCTTGCTTCTTCAATTTGTTGCAGCGACGCGACAAGCTTTGGCGCAATACCATACTTTTTGAAGTTTATGGCAATACCCTTAATGGCACTAATACCCTGCAAAACCGATTGCTTATTATCCAGCTTGCCAATCATTTGTGGCAGCGGACCACGTGCAAGATCAAACTTCAGTTGTACCGATCCTTTTTCAAAGGCGTTGATCACGTATGACCATTCTTTATCAGAGCCATTGGCAGCATAAACATTAACAATGGCTTGACCCAATTTACCTTTCCCGTCAGCCTCCAGGCTTTTGGCGGTTTGGAAAGCATCATCCGATGATACGCTATTTAAAGCAGCAAGCGCGGCACCTTTAACTGTATAAGATGGACTTAAAAGCGATTTTTTATAGATATCAAGATATTCCTTTGACTTTGTTTTATCCAAAACGCCAATTGCAGCCGCTCTAACAGGATAGTTAACATCATGCTGGGCCAAATCAGCAACGATTGGCAATGCTGTTTTCGCAACTTCAGCACTATCCATCTTCAGCGCACGGATAGCTTTTATCCGGATGCCATAATATTTATCTTTTAAAGCTGCGGTAATAATATCCTTACCTTCTGTGGATGTTTGACGGTCAATAGCCGCGCTCAAAGCCTCTAACCTATCCAGGTAAAGTGGTGCGCGATGATATTGATAATCAAATTCGGTCAGGGTTTTATGATCTGTCTTTTTAGTAAGGAGCACTTTATCACCATCAACGTTAATTAAATCAGGCTTTACAGCGCTTTTAAATATTAACGTGTCGTTTTTTTGCGCGAGCCAAACCTGTTGTCTGGTCACTTTTCCGCCTGCGTATAAATCGACAGCTACTGGGACATGGAATATCTGCCCTTCCTGCTTTTGACTTATAAATACTTTTTGTTCGTGATTGGCCTCGTTCCATTGGTAAGTAATATCCAATACCGGATGGCCAGCACCATAGTACCATTGATTAAAGAACCAGTTCAAATCTTTTCCGGATATTTCTTCCATAGCCAGGCGGAGATCATGTACTTCACCATTTTTAAAGCCACGGGTTTTCAGATAAAGTCCCAAGCCTTTAAAAAAGGCATCGTCTCCGAGGTAATTACGCAGCATGATGAGCACCAAACCGCCTTTATCATAAATATTAGCCCCGTTAATACCTTCGTTATCGGTATATATAAATGGCGTTAACGGTTGCTTGTATGCGGTTGCGTTATTTAGATAGGCCTGCAGTTCGTCATATCGTTTAGCATCGCCATCGTCTTTACCATATTTCTTTTCGTTCCAGTATTTTTCGCCAAACACCGCGAATGATTCGTTAAGCGTTTCATTGCTCCAGCTTTCGCAGGTAACCAGGTCGCCAAACCATTGGTGGAAAAGCTCGTGTGCAATTGTTGTTCCGCCCGAACCGTTAGGATCATCGATCAGGTCCCATGGTGATTTCTGAACATACTCGCCATGTAAAGTAGCCGAGCTGTTTTCCATGGCACCCAGCGGATAATCGCGAACAACGACCTGGCTATATTTTTCCCATGGAAAATCAACGCCCAAAGCTTTTGAATAGAATTCAATCATTTCAGGAGTTTGGCCAAACAGTTGTTTAGCATAAGGCGCATAATCAGGTTCCAGGTAATAAGAAACCTCTTTATTGCGCCATTTATCCTTATAAATTTTAAAATCGCCTATCGCCATCATAAACAAATACGGGCAATGCGGTAAAGATTGTTTCCAGGTATCGGTACGTGTGCCGTCGGCATTGCTTTTTTGACTGATGAGCAAACCGTTTGATAGCGTGGTATATTTTGCAGGTACCGTCATGCTCACCTGCTCGGTTGTTTTTTGATCGGGCTTATCAATGGTCGGGAACCAGCATGATGAACTTTCAGCCTCGCCTTGTGTCCAGATCTGGGTTGGTTTTCCCGGCTCTTTACCTAAGGGGTTTACAAAATACAAACCTTTTCCATCAAGCTTAAAGCCGGGTTTATCGTGTAACTCGTTTGGCTTGGCGGTGTAATCAATAAACAAGGTATAATGTTCTTTTTCGGTATAGGTCCGGTTTAGTTGAATGGCTAATGACAGGCTATCTTCATAATGATAACGAAGCGGGACAACTTTGCCATTTTCAACAATACCAATGGTTTTAATATCCATCCCTTTAGCATCAAGCCTTACGGAATCGGTAGGATAAAAATGTGGCTTCAGGGTAACCCACTCCTTTCCGTTTAAGTAAGATTTTTGATAATCGAACCTTACATCAAGGCGTGTATCAATCAGGTCGTTGATTTTTGGAGCAGATGCATGATAATAAGGTTGGTCGGGAGCATGATGATTAAGTTGTGCTTCTGCCGAAAAAGAAAGCCCGACAGATAACGCCAACCCTAAAAATGAAGACAAGTATATTTTTTTCATCTAATAAAACGTTTTACCAAACGCTAAGATACATATCCGGATGAATAATTTGCATACGATATAGAGATTTGAACCCTAAACAGTGAATTATTCAAATTGTAGGTCATTACAACAGTGGCATTTGTCATTTAACTGTGATTATTTGCAGTCAAACACCATAAAAACAATCGATTCTTTGGTTCAATAAGCATGTATCCAAATCATTACAAAACATTTTAGGGTGATGAACTATTTTTGCCTTAGTTAAACAACGCAGTGAAAAGGTATAATCAAACCATAAAGCAATATGTAGTACTGTCACTTTTAGTGATATACCAGTTTGTGGGTTGGGTTCACCTTGCTTACCTCCCGCGGCAAAATTACGCGAGCGGTGTTCACTCAGCGTCGACCATCGATTTTCTGCACAAGAACACGAACGCCAACTTGCCAAGGGTGCAATTTCAGCGAAGTTTTCATTCTGTTGACGAAAGCCGCAAAGACCTTAAGGCTCCATCGAAATTGCTTGTGCTGTTTTTCGCCTTCCTGCTCACCGACAGTTTGATGTTTACTATAAACAGAAGACCGGATAGCGTTTTAGCTTCGGTGTATTCTCATACCCCTTCTTCTTATCTCAACCTGCGTACACTCAGGATCTGAGTTTTTCTTACATCTTTTTGAATTTGCTGACCAGGTGCTAACAGGCATCGCGGTACAATAGCTGTTATGCTGATTTCATTGTCTTTTGCAAGGCAATCAAATTCCGCATCATTCAAATTCCATCTTCATCTTAAAACTTAATCAGAGTGGTTTAAAAGCCATTCGTCCTAACAACCTGTTTTGCCATGACGCGCATACCAATAAATATTTATGGCTTAAAGCCGTTTTTATTTGCAGGCTTACTTTCTTTATCATTATCCGCCTCGGCGCAAAACATAAAGAAGAAGCAAACTCCTGTCCCTGAAAATGTACCGGACACCCCTACCGTCGGTTTTCCTGTTATCCCCAACGCTACCGATGCCGGTAAAAATGGCGGCGAGTATTTAACCCTAAAACAATGTATTGATTATGCGCTGATACATCAGCCTGCCTTAAACAAGGCATTAATTAATACGGATATTACCCGTACAACCAACTCCATTAACCTGGCTGCCTGGTTGCCACAGGTAAACGCCAACGGCAACCTGATCCATTATATCCAGCAATCAAATTCCAATATCTCTACCGGTGTGGGTACAAGCACGGGGAGCACAACAACCGGCAGTGGTACCGGTACTGTACGCAGCAGTTACTCTAATACTTTCATTCCGGAGCTGGCGGTATCTCAGGCTATTTTAAGTCCGGGGTTATTATACGCCGCAAAAAGCGCTCCCCTATTGGTAAAACAGGCACAGCAAGTTACCGATAGCACCAAAATATTTTTAGTATCTGCTGTAAGTAAATCTTTTTACAATGTGTTGCTCACACTGCAACAAATTAACGTGCTGAAAGAAGATACCGCGAGACTTGGCAAAAATTTACGTGATGCCTATCACCAATACAAAGGCGGTATTGTTGATGAAACTGACTACCTGCAGGCTACCATTACACTTAACAATTCTGTCGCCCAGTTAAAACAGGCCAATGAAAATATCATCCCCCAATATGCGGCGCTAAAACAGCTAATGGGCTATGAACCCGAAAAGAACTTTAATGTAAGCATTGATACCGTCCAGATGATGGCCGATATCCAGATTGACACTACCCGGCAACTGGAATACGAAAAGCGGATAGAATATAAGCAGATCCAGACCCGTAAAGACCTGCAATCGCAGCTTACCAGTTATTACAAGTACGCTTATCTGCCTACTATTTCAGGCTTTTTCAACTATAGCCTGCAATATGCCAATAATAATTTTTCCAACCTTTTCTCAAGGTCGTACCCAAGTTCAATAGTGGGCGTGTCATTGAGCATACCCATATTCACCGGTTTTGCGCGACTGCACAATATACACAAATCGCAATTGCAGGAACAGATAGTTCATTGGGATGAGGTTGACCTTAAATCACAGTTGTATAAAGAATATACCTCCGGACTGGCCAGCTATAAAAGCAACCTGTTCGGCTTCAATGTACAGCGCAAAAATGTGGCCATGGCGCGGCGTGTATACTTTGTGGTTAACCTACAATATAAACAAGGCGTTGTAGCCTACCTTAACGTGATCACCGCCGAATCAAACCTGATCACTGCCGAAATCAATTACACTAACTCGCTTTTCCAGCTGCTATCGAGCAAAATTGACCTGGAAAAAGCAATGGGAGATATCACTTATTAATGCCAAAAAACCAAACCATGAAGCGCGTATTTTTTAATGCCATTTTTATAAGTATTGTAGTTTTTGCAGCCTGCAAAAAGAAACAACCACCGCAAAATACTGAAGTACCCGTTAACCTTTACAAGGTAAAGGCAAAACCTGTATTATACTACGACCAGTACCCCTCAACTACAGCGGCTTTAAGCCAGGTGACCCTATTACCCCAGGTGCAGGGTGCTGTAACCGGCATATTTTTCACCGAAGGTTCGCAGGTAAAAAAGGGACAAAAGCTGTACGAGATCGATAAACGGATATACCAGGACAGCTATGACGCAGCCGTTGCCAACCGTAAAGTTACCGAGGGTACCCTATTACAGGCCCAGCAAGATGCCGACCGTTACGAGTACCTGAATAAATATAACGCCGTTGCCAAGCAACTTTATGATCACGCGGTAATCACGCTTGAAAATGCTAAAAGCCAGGTTCAGTCGGCAAATCAGGCAGTTAAAACAGCCAGAACCAATTTGAATTATGCCGAAGTATACGCCCCATTTGATGGCACTATCGGTTTAAGCCAGGTTAAACTGGGCAACGTAGTTACCCCGGGCACTACCGTATTGAACACCATCTCAACCAACGACCCGATGGCTGTAGATTTTGTTGTTAACGAAAAGCAGCTGCCCAAGTTTGAAAGGTTGCAGCAAGCCAAACATCAGCCAACCGACTCGCTATTTACTATTTTATTGGCAGATAACTCTCTTTATCCTATAAACGGAAAGATCTCGGTAATTGACCGTGCTGTTAATTCGCAAACAGGCGCCATCACCGTAAGACTGGTATTCCCGAATCCGAAAGGGATGTTAAGGGTTGGTATGAGCTGTGTTGTACGCGTGCATAACCAGGAGGCGGGCCCGCAGATTGTGGTACCGGGCAAAGCGGTTGTTGAGCAAATGGGCGAATACTTTGTATACACAGCACAAGATAGCCTCATGAACAATCCTAAAGCAGGTGCCGATTCGGCAAAAAACAAAATAAAGAGATTGGTGGCATTACAGAAAAAGGTTCAGGTTGGCGAAACCATTGGAGCTAACATGATCATCAAAAGTGGTATCAACAATGGCGACCGGGTAATTGTGGACGGTGTGCAGCTATTGCATGACGGTTCAAAAATAACCACCGCCAATAAAGTTGGGCCATCTGCCGGAGGCAAAGGCTCCCGTTAGTGGTGAGGCTAAAACACAAATAATTTTTTAGACGAAGACATCCTATGATCGCTAATACATTTATAAAAAGACCTGTAACAGCTATCGTAATATCTATAGTATTGATCATTACCGGTACCGTGAGCATCCTCATGTTACCGATAGACCAGTATCCCGATATTACGCCGCCTGTTGTACAGGTTAACGGGCAATTTACCGGTGCCGACGCGCAAACGGTTGAACAAACCGTAGCCACTCCCATAGAAGAGCAGGTGAACGGAACGCCCGGCATGGAATACATGCAGAGCAACAATACAAACAACGGACAAATGAGCATGAACGTAACCTTTAAAATGGGTACCGACATTGACGTTGCCGCTCTTGATGTTCAAAACAGGGTTAGTATTGCTACGCCGCTATTGCCTGCCGTGGTGAGCAGACTTGGCCTCACTGTACGAGCCGTAAATCCAAGTATGCTCATGATGGTGGCTATTTACGCCCCAAAAGGCACACATAACATCACGTTTTTAGATAACTACACCAACATATTTATCCAGGACGCACTTCTGCGTGTACCGGGCGTGGGTAGTATTAACCGCTTTACGGATGACTTCAGTATGAGGATCTGGATGAACCCGGATAAAATGGCGGCTTACAGCTTAACCCCTCAAGACGTTATTACAGCCCTCAACGCCCAAAACGTGCAGGTAGCAGCGGGAACCGCGGGCGTGCCGCCACAAGCATCCAGTCAAACCTATGAGCTGGGCATCCTGGTAAACGGCAGGCTCAGCAAGGTATCGGAGTTTGAAAAGATCATTGTAAAAACCATACCGGCAACCGGTCAACTGGTTTACCTTAAAGATGTAGCCAGGGTTGAACTGGGTAAATTTACCTTCTCCAGCAATTCGTTTGTAGACGGGCACAAAGCTTCCTACCTTCAAATTTACCAGGCCCCTGGTAGTAATGCGCTTGAAACAGCTAACGGAGTATACGCCGCCCTTGCTAAATTAAAAACCAATTTCCCCTCGGATGTTGAATATCGGGTACCGTTTGAATCGGTTACCGTGGTAAAAGTTTCGATGGAAGATGTGGTAGGCACCTTACTGAAAACATTAGGATTGGTAGCTGTGGTGGTATTCCTGTTCCTTCAAAATTGGAGATCGACATTGATCCCGGTCCTCGCTATCCCGGTTTCTATCTTCGGTACGTTTTGTTTTTTTATACCGCTCGGCTTTACCATCAATACGCTCACCATGTTTGGCTTCGTACTGGCTATTGGTATTGTGGTAGATGACGCCATTATTGTGGTTGAAGCGGTGCAACATTATATTGATCATGACGGCATGTCGGCCAAGGAGGCTACCTATCAGGCCATGAAGGATATTTCGGCGCCGGTTATAGCCATCGCGTTGATATTGGCGGCAGTATTTGTACCGGTTGGCTTTATCCCCGGTATTGTGGGCCGCTTATACCAACAGTTTGCCATCACTATAGCCATTTCGGTTATGATATCGGCATTTATCGCCCTATCACTAACCCCTGCCTTGTGTACCCTACTGCTAAAACCAACCCATATTGATGGCGAAGCAAAAGGCATCAATAAGTTTTTCTTCAAGTTTAACAGCTGGTTTGAGCGGGTAACCGCCAGCTATACCGAAGGGGTACGAAAAAGTATCAAGGCATCGCGCTTTGTGATCATCATCCTGATCTGTATCTGCGTTGGCACCTATTTCCTCTTCCAGGGCAAACCATCGGGCTTTATCCCCTCAGAAGACGATGGCAATTTGTACGTAACTTATCAGCTACCACCTGCCTCATCTACCGCAAGATCGGTCGAGGTAATGTCTAAACTGATGAAGGTTATCGGCTCCACGCCCGGTGTGGCGCATTATGCGGCATTATCCGGATTGAACGTAGTAACCAATGCCAGCAACTCTAATAACGGTACCATTTATTGCCAGCTTGCCCCATGGGATGAACGCGGTAAAGAAACCGAACAGGTACCGGGCATCATCGGCGAATTGCAAAAAAGAATTTCGGACGCCGGGATAAAGGATGCCAATGTGGAGGTGATCCAACCATCGCCACTGCCGGGCATTGGTACAACCGTAGGTTTCAGTCTGCAGATAGAACAACGCAGCACTACCGATAATTTGCAGGCCTTTCAAAAAGTGGTTGACAATTTTGTGACCGAGGCTAACAAAAATCCGGTTATATCCAAAGCGTTCACCTTCTATACTTCGCACACACCTAACTATAGCTTAACGGTAGACAGGGAAAAATGCGAAAAGTTAGGTGTTAACGTGGCCGATGTATTCACCACCATCCAGGCATATATGGGTAGCCTCTATATCAATGACTTCACTACCTATAACCGCACCTTCCACGTAGTGGTGCAGGCCGATACGGCGTTCCGCAAAGTGGTAGCCAATATGGATAAGTATTACGTGCGTAACCAGGGTGGCGAAATGGTACCATTAGGTACGCTCATGAGCTATAAACCGGTTGACGCGCCACCGCTTATCTCCCACTTCAATATCTTCCGTACCGCGGAGGTTGACGGTTCCGCGGCAGAAGGCCATAGCAGTGGCGAGGCTATCCAGGCCATGCAGGAACTGGCTAAACGCGTTTTACCTGAAGGTTATGATTATGAATTTTCGGGATTGAGTTACGAGGAGATCAAGGCGGGTTCAACTACCATTTACATCTTCCTGTTTTCTATCACCTTCGTGTTCCTGTTCCTGGCAGCGCTGTATGAAAGTTGGTCGGTACCCTTTTCAGTACTCTTAGCTGTGCCTATTGGCGCCATGGGAGCTATCCTTGCTTTGGTACTGGTACCCAGTTTAACCAATAACGTATACGCTCAAATAGGATTGATCACGCTCATCGGGCTTGCGGCCAAAAACGCCATCCTGATTGTAGAGTTTGCCAAGGTTAGGGTTGATATGGGCGAAGAGCTCATTAAATCTACACTGGAAGCAGTGAGCCTGCGTTTGCGGCCAATCATCATGACCTCCCTCGCTTTTGTGTTAGGCGTATTGCCGCTTGTATTGGCAACCGGCGCGGGCGCTGTGGCCCGCCGCACAATTGGTTATACGGTTTTAGGCGGTATGATTGCGGCATCAACACTGGCAATTTTTATAGTGCCTGTATTGTTTGTGCTCATTACCCGCTTCTCTTATGGCAAAGAAAAACTGGAATATCTCCAAGCCCACAAAGAAGACCTGAAAGAAAAAGCTAAAAAAGTAGAGGCTCAGAGTATCGACCCCGAGTTGGAATATGAGATTGAAAAATCCCGTGCATTACATAAAGCTAATTAAGGATGATTTCAAATACATTTATAAAAAGGCCCGTAACCGCCATAGTGATATCGCTGGTGCTGATGATTGCCGGGGTGATATGCCTGTTTAACCTCGCGGTTGATCAGTACCCCAACATATCGCCGCCAAGTGTATCGGTTAACGGGTCGTACACCGGTGCCGATGCCCAAACGGTGGAGCAAAATATAGCCACCCCTATTGAGGAACAGGTAAACGGTACCCCTGGCATGGAATACATGACCAGCACCAGTACTAACAGCGGTAGTATGGGCATCAGGGTGACTTTTAAAATAGGCACTAACGTACATATCGCAGCACTTAACGTTCAAAACCGTGTAGGTATTGCCGCTCCCCTGTTACCATCGGTAGTAAGTAAATTGGGGTTAACGGTACGTGCCAGTAATCCCGATCAGTTAATGCTGGTGGCTATTTACTCGCCGAAGCATAGCCATAATATTACCTTCCTGGACAACTACACGAGCACCTTTATACAGGATGCCATACTGCGTGTACCGGGCGTTGGCGACGTAAGCGCCCGTACCGATAACTTCAGTATGAGGATCTGGATGAACCCGGATAAGATGGCATCCTACGGCTTAACCCCTGCCGAAATAACCGCGGCCTTAAATGCTCAAAACGTGTACGTAGCAGCGGGTTCCGTTGGTGCACCTCCGCAGGATGCCTCTCAAACCTTTGAAACAGGCATTTTGGTTAACGGCATGCTCAATAAGGTGAAGGACTATGAAAACATAGTAGTGAAAAGCATTCCCGGTACCAGTCAGTTGGTACACCTCAAAGATGTGGCAAGGGTTGAGCTGGGCAAGTTTACTTTTTCCAGCAATGCTTTTGTCGATGGCAACCGGGCTTCTACCATCCAGATCTATCAATCACCGGGAAGTAACGCCCTGCAAACTGCCGAAAACGTTTATGCCGCTTTAGCCAAATTAAAAAAATCGTTCCCTAAGGATGTTGATTTTGTGGTGCCTTTTGAATCGGTTACCATTATCAAGGTATCGATGGATGAAGTAGTGGGTACACTTATTAAAGCGCTCATTCTCGTAGCTATTGTGGTATTCCTTTTCCTCCAAAACTGGCGGTCGACAATCATCCCTATTTTGGCTATTCCGGTATCGATACTGGCAACCTTTATCTTCTTCATTCCTTTAGGCTTTACCATAAACACGCTAACCATGTTTGGTTTTGTATTGGCTATCGGTATTGTGGTAGACGATGCCATTATTGTGGTGGAAGCCGTGCAGCATTACATTGATGAAAAGCATATGTCGCCCAAAGAGGCTACCTATCATGCCATGAAGGAGATTTCGGCACCGGTAGTCGCTATCGCACTTATCTTGGCCTCGGTGTTTGTGCCGGTAGGCTTTATCCCCGGTATCGTCGGACGATTATACCAGCAGTTTGCTATTACTATTGCCATATCGGTAATGCTTTCCGCATTCATCGCTTTATCCTTAACCCCTGCCCTTTGTACTTTACTGCTAAAACCCACCAAGCCGGTAACGGACAAATCAAACTGGCTCGACAGGTTTTTTAGGAGCTTTAACCAGATGTTTGAAAAGCTAACTTTCAAATACACCAACGGTGTACACCGCAGCATTAAGGGGGCAAGGTACATTGTCGTATTGTTGGTTTGTATCTGTGCGGGAACTTACCTATTGTTCAAAGTAAAACCATCGGGATTTGTTCCGGCCGAGGATGGTGGACGGCTTTATGTTACCTATCAATTGCCCGAGGCTTCATCAACCATCCAATCGGTTAATGTGATGAACAAGCTGATGAAAATTGTGGCTTCAACACCGGGCATTATGCATTACACGGCTATATCTGGCTTCAATATTCTTAACGGTGGTGCAAACTCCAACAATGGTTCCATGTTTTGCATGCTTACGCCGTGGGATGACCGTACCACCCCGGATACACGTGTACCCGGGCTAATGGATGTCATTAAAAAGAAGATAGCCAAAGCTGGGATCAAAAACGCGAACGTAGTTGTTGCGCAGCCGCCACCCATCAGGGGTATTGGCCAGGCGGCCGGTTTTAGCATGCAGATTGAGCAGGGTAACTCCACCGATGATATTTACACCTTTGAAAAAGTGGTTAAAAAGTTTGTAGCCGCGGCAAAAGCTACCCCGGCAACGGCAGGTGCATACAGCTACTTCTCTGCACATACCCCAAGTTATCAATTAAATGTAGACAGGGAAAAATGCGAAAAGCTGGGCATCAACATCTCAGACGTTTTCTCGACTATGCAGGCTTACATGGGCAGTTTGTTTGTCAACAACTTTACCTTGTATAACCGTACCTATCACGTGGTTGTGCAGGCAGATACTGCCTATCGTGCGCTGATATCCAACATGAATAAATATTATGTGCGAAACTCTGCGGGGCAGATGCTTCCGTTAAGTGCAGTAATCAGCTATAAACCGATAGTAGCTGCCCCGTTGATCAGCCACTTTAATATTTTCCGCTCGGCGGAGGTTGATGGTTCCATTCCACCGGGATATAGTAGCGGACAGGCCATTGAAGCATTGAAGGAATTAGCCGCTAAAACTCTGCCACGAGGTTATACCTATGAGTTTTCGGGGTTGAGCTATGAGGAGTTAAAGGCGGGATCAACCACGGTTTATATCTTCCTTTTCTCCATTATATTCGTATTTCTGTTTTTGGCTGCTTTGTATGAAAGCTGGTCGGTACCTTTTTCGGTAATGCTGGCGGTGCCGATAAGCGCGTTTGGAGCAATCCTGGCGCTTACCATAGTGCCAACCATCACCAACAACGTGTACGCGCAAATAGGCTTGATCACGCTAATAGGTCTCTCGGCCAAAAATGCAATCCTTATTGTAGAATTTGCCAAGATCAGGGTTGACCGTGGCGAAGAACTCATCAAATCAACCCTTGAAGCTGTAAGGCTCAGGTTGCGGCCCATCATCATGACCTCGCTGGCATTTATCCTTGGCGTACTGCCGTTAGTGCTGGCAACAGGTGCCGGTGCCGAATCGCGCAATACTATCGGCGTAACCGTTTTGGGAGGAATGATAGCGTCGTCCACCATTTCAATATTCATCGTTCCAGTGCTTTTTGTGCTATTCACGCGCTTATCCTACGGGAAAAAACAGCTTGAGTATTTACAGGCCCACCATGAAGAATTGATGGAAAAAGCCAGGAAAGTAGAAGCGCAGAATATCGACCCCGAGCTGGAATATGATATCGCTGAAGCTCATGCCGCGCATAATGAATACAAGGCATCGATTAAAGAAAACAATCAATAGCATTTATGAAAAACACAGAACTGCTATCGCAAAATTTAAGGCTGATTAATCACCTTTATACAAGAAACCTCTCCCGTGAACTGTCATCAATAGATGCAAATCATCATTTTGAGGTGTTGCTGATGTTGGCCAAACAGCAAAAACCAATTACTCAGAATCAATTAGCTGAGTTATTGCACATTGATAAATCACGCGTTGCCCACATCATTTTTTCGATGGAGGAAAGCAAGATAGTTTTGGTAAAAACCAATCCGGCCGACAGGCGGCAACATCTTATTTCGCTATCGCCAAACGCGTTAAAGATTATTCCTTACATCGAACAAAAAGTTATGGAGATCAATGAGCTTGCAAACACCGGCATCAGTGAAGAAAAACTGATAGTTTTTACAGAAGTAGCTGAAGCGATGATGCAAAACCTGACGAAGAACAAAACCGGAAAAAAACCTCCGGAGAGTGATCAATAGCTTTTTCATTCGATAGCGTAACACAATAATAAAGCCGTTCCATGAGGAGGAGCGGCTTTATTATTATCATTAAACTCGATTTTTTAATTATAATTTGAACTGTTGTAGATATGCACCGTCAGGTGCTACCTATTTGTAGAAAAATATTTTTAATATTTTTGCGCCGTAGGTGCTACCCGACGGAAGGGCTTAGTTAGACAAGGTAGCCTCTACGAGGCAAAAGGTTATTATTTTCGTATTCTACAAACAGGTATCCCCTACGGGGAATTAAGACCAAAGGGTATAAATACTTATCATCATTTTCAAGAAAGGCAAACTCATACATCTCTTTTAATCTCCGCAACAACGTTGGTCGTAATTGATCAGGTGCACCTTTAATTTTATATTGAGGCATTAAAGAACGATATTAGAATCGAACCTGAAATCAATATGAACCAATTCATCAATTTCTTCTGGACAATCCTTGGCTTTACAGCGGTGGTGTCCTATTGGGTTTCTGCAGGTTTATCTACCTGGTTCTATTTGTTTTTAATAGTAAGTATCATTCCGGTCATCCTACCTCAAAAAGTAGCTGATCATTTACAGTTAAGCAGCAACACTAAATTTTATGAGCGCTTCGGCATCAGGTTTATCCGCAAGTTTGTTCAGCATGGCGATTTTGCGAACCAACTGGCACGAACAAGCGATCCGCGATATCGTGTTATACGCAACGGCGCCGCCCCGGCAAATTATCTTAAAACCATTATGATGTATGAGCGCTATCATTTTATGTGTCTCATTTTCTTTTTGCTTACCAGTATTATAACCCTTACAAAGGGCTACTATCTTCAATTTCTACTCATCACCATAAGCAACATCTTTTATAACTTCTACCCTATACTACTGCAACAATATAACCGGGTCAGAATATTGAAGATCAACAGAGTCAAATAACCAACATACTATCTTGGGCCTTGCAAAGCATCCACCTTTCCATCTGTCGTACTTACATATACCGTATTTTTGTACGGCAATATCGGGTTCACCAAACAGTTGGATACTTTGTATTTCCACAATACGTTGCCGTTGTTACGATCTACCGCATAAGCGATACCCGAATGGGTAGGCACGTAAACCACGCCGGCATCTTCTACTATAGCCGACGGACAAAGCTCATAGGGCAATTGTAAATTGGCAGTCCAGGCAATTTGCATACTATCGCCTTTAGTCGAGATCCCGAGCAACTGGCCGTCCATGATCTTCACGTAAACTAAAGCGCTGTCTGCCGAAATCCCCATTGATTCCCTTACCCTTTTGCCACGCATTTTTTCGCGCCATAAAACTTTGCCGGTGGCAGCATCTAAGGAAGTCATGTACTGATCGGGCGCTACAATAAACACACGGTTGTTAGCAGCCACCGGGTAGCACGCGGCCGGCGAGAACATGCGGTTTGATGAACCGTTACTCCATTTCCATACCAGTTTGCCAGTGACAACATCAAGCGCGTAAAAATCATTTGCCCAGCAGCCAAAATATATTTTATTCTGGTAAATGAGCGGTTTGGTTACAACAAAGCCCTTTACCTGGTCAAAATCCCACACCAGCCTGCCGGTAACTAAATTAAAAGCCCGGAAATGACCGTCGGATGCGCCAATGTAAACCACGTTATTTTTAATTACCGACGACGCGATAACAGCTTTTTCGGCAGCGCTTTTCCAAACCAATTTACCGGTAGCTGCATTGAGGCAATAAATATATTTATCGGATGAGCCTGCCATCACGTAATTATTGGACACACTTGGGGTTGAATATATTTTACCGCCGGTAGCGTACGCCCAAACGCGTTTTCCGTTGGCTCTGTTGAGGGCGTATATCAGGCCTTTGGTATCCGTAAGGATGATGTTATTGTTGGCGATAGCCATCCCTGCCCCTACGTCACTCTGATCCTGGTAAGTCCACAAAACTTTAACCTTAGTTCCCTTATTAACTTCATATGAAGGGCGATAGTAGTGCGCCGTATCTTTTTCAAAATGATGGTCAAACAGATCGACCGAAGCCCATTGCGGTTTGGTTTCTATACCTGGCTTACGTTCTTCAAAAGTGGCCTTTCCGTTGGCAATGGTTACAATGTTATAGCCGCCAACACTATCCTTAGCCCTAAGGTTTGATCGTCCCATTACGCCGGAAATCCCATCAAAAGTATAACTATGATTATTATGCCCGTGTCCGCATAATATCATCTGGATGTTTTTGGTTTTGAGCTTATTGATTACCGTATACCAGTTATTCTGTGCCGAATCCTGCGGATAATGGTTCAGGTAAATGAGCGGCGTTTGACGAGAGGTACGGTTTAAAACTGAGTCGAGCCATACAATATTTTCCCTTGGCACCTGGCCTGGCCCCATGCGCATGTTGGGGCCAGAGCTGGTACCCGCAAAAAGGTAGCCGCCATAATTAAACGCGAAAGTTTCGGAACCAAAAACACGGCGAAAGGTATTGCTTCCACTTTCGGACCAGTTGGCATCATGATTACCGGGAATGATATACCATTTCTTGTTAAGGCTATCCAGAATTTGTTTAGCCAGTTTAAGTTCGTCATCCGCGCCAAACTCAGTTATATCGCCGGTGATGACTACAAATTTCAAATCAGTGTTGTTATTGATATCCTTTACCGTCCTGCGCAGATCTTCGGCCGCCGTCGGGTTTCCGATATTGACATGCGTATCAGACACCAGGGCAAATTTGAACGACTGCGCCCGGCTAATACCCGCTGCAAACAACAGTGCCAATAAAAGGATAGTTAATTTTTGATATCTCATAGGTCCTGTAATTATACAAAACCCTCCCTGGCAAGCAGGAAGGGTTTGAGTTTAGATTATGTTTATTGCCAACCCGGGTTCTGCTTCAGCTCAACACCCTGATCTTTATAAAGCTTGATCTGATCTAAGGGCAACGGACTTAAATAAACCTTCGGATCATTAAAAATCCTTTGTGTTTCGGACTTGGTAGCCGGAACTACATAGCCCTCGTCGGCGTTGTTTTGGATAGCCACAGATAAGGTTTTAGGATAGTCGGCCCTTTTTATCCAGGCACCTAAGTTAATATCCGGGTTGCCCTGTGTATCAAGATAGGCATACTTTTTCCATTTCTTAAGGTCGTCATTCCTGAAACCTTCCATCATTAACTCGATACGGCGTTCACGGCGTACTTCCCACAGCAACGACGGTACAGCTGGATCACGTTTTGGATCATCATAAACAGCGCCATTCACGGCGGGCTGATCACCAATTACCTGTAAAGCAGGCATACCAATACCGGTACGTTTACGCAATTTATTGATAGACACATCCAGATCGGCTTGAGTTAAAGTACCCAGCTCAGCAGTGGCTTCAGCATAGTTTATCAACACTTCGCCATAACGGATCACCGGGGCCCGGGTATCATTTAAATTGCTGTTACCATCGGTAAGGTCTTTAATATCTTCATTAAAAAACTTCAATACAGCATAGCCCGATGATGAATAGTTAGATACTACCCCGTTTAATCTCACAGTTGGCACAAACGTAGCGCTGATCCTTGGATCCCTATCGGTCATCAAATCACTCACAGTTTTATCGCCGTTATAAAGTGGCGATACACCAATAGGTAAGCCATCTTTACACAGGTAAGCATCTAAAGCGTTTTTTGAAGCGCCTGTTTGCGGCTCATTATTTACATAGCTTTCCAGACTATGCGTTAGTAAACCGGTTTGATATTTTCTGTAAAGGATGATCTCAGGGTTACCTGTCAAATCAAGTGAGTTAAACAATTTACGGTAATCCGGGCCAACTAAGTAGCCTCCTTTAGTGATCACCTCGTTGGCAGCCCATTTTGCCGCTGTAAAATACTCAGTCGCTTTTGCCTGGTTATTGGCCTGGTATTTTTCCCATGCACCTTCAAACAAAAACACACGCGACATGAAGGCCAGTACCACATACCTGTTCACTATCAATCCCTGCGGACCAGTTCCTGCATCGACAGTACGCACATTGGCAGCCGCGTAATTAAAATCGGCCAGTACGCTGTCCATCACCGTGGTACGAGGATCGCGCGGACGATAAAGTTCTTTTGTGTCTGTTTCCAGCAATACTTTACCATACCATGGATAATCGCCAAAAGCTTTCACTTTGTTTGCATACTCCAGTCCGCGGAAAAAACGAGCTACACCAGTCCAGTGCTTAATGGCCTCATCGGGCATTTTAACGGTTTGGATACGGTTAATAAACAAATTAGCCCTACGGATATTTGAGAATGACCATCCGCCACCCGTAGCAGGTACATTTTTGGTAAAAGTAGTAGGCGTTGTAGGAGCAAAATCATCGTTCAAGCTTTCGCCAGAGAAATATCCTCCCCAGCTAAGGTCAAAACCTGAAGCATAGCCAACAAAATAGGTTGGATAAAAACCAAAAGCAAACGTACGCACGTTGCCCTCGCTTGTCCAATAGGTATCATCTGTAAACTGATCAAGCGGCGGTTTGGTTAAAAAATCATCGGCCTTTTTGCATCCTAATGAACCAAGGATCAAGCCTAACATTAAATATTTTATCGTTTTCATAATCTGCTTTCTGAATTTTTAAAATGTTACCTGTAATCCCATTGAATAGGTTTTTCTGTAAGGATAAACACGACCGAAACCGGCGCGGTCATTATCTATCTGGGTTTGTGAAAAGTCGACTTCCGGATCGATTGGGATATTACCCAAATGATCGAAGGTTAGGATGTTTTCACCGCTGAAGAATACGCGTAACCTTTCAATGCCTAAGCGCCTGGTAACGGCTTTATTAAATGAATAACCCAGGTTTAAATTTTTGAGGCGCAGGTAAGCCATATTTAACAAATAGCGGGTTTGAGGCTGATAATCCCACTTATCAACGGCGGCACCATAATCAGTTGGTGTTGGATAGAACGCGTTAGGATTGCTTGGTGTCCAATAATTCATCTGGTACGAATACCATCCCTCAGCTGCCCTGAAACCCGGGAACACCACCGGACCGCTGGCCCATAGCTGGCGTTTACCTACTCCCTGAAAATATACATTCAGGTCAAAACCTTTCCAATCTGCTGATAACCTTAATCCGTATTGATAACGTGGGGTTGAGTTACCGATGATCTTTTTATCGCCATGATCGTCAACTGTATTACTACCGTAATAAATAACACCGTCACCGTTCAGGTCTTTGTATTTAACATCGCCGGGGCCAAAGTAAAATGAGCCGCTTTCAAGCTTACTTTGTGACGGAACGCCCTGCGCGTAGATATAATGCCCGGCAGCATCTTTACCCGAGAAATCATTCTGGGTAAATAACCTGTCAGTTTCAAAGCCCCATATCTCACCCAGTTTCATACCTTTATAATATGATGTATTTAAACCGGCAATTGGCGCGGGCAATGCAAGGGTTGTGTTGGCAAATTTGGTAATTGTTTCCTGCGCATCCGATAGTGTGGCGGTAGCGCTGAAATGGAAGCCGCCACTAAATGTATGATTATAATCGATAGCCAATTCCCAGCCTTTACCCTGCAACTCTCCGTAATTACGGGTTGGAGAAGCAGCGCCGAATGAACTTGGCAGCGTTACACCCGGACCGATCATGTTGCTGGTAGTCCTGTTGTAAACATCAAATGTTAAGCCCAGTTCATCATTTAAAAAGCGGGCATCCAAACCCAGGTCGGCAGTGCGGATAGTTTCCCAGGTTAAACTTGGCGAAAGCGCACTTGGTGTAGTCAATGTCGTTGCATTGCCCGACGGTAATATCCAGCCAGAGTTTTGGGCGGTGAGTAGCGACCTGAAATTATTACTGCCTATCACCTGGCTACCTATTGAACCATATGATGCCCTCACTTTCAGGAATGAAAGAAAACCTTTACTCCAATCCATGTAGTTTTCTTTGCTCAATACGTAGCCTGCCGATGCTGAAGGGAAGAAACCGTATAGCTGATTTACCGGAAAACGCGATGAACCATCTTTTCTTCCGTTAAGTTCGAGCAGGAATTTATCCTTATAAGCATAATTAATACGCCCGAAAAAACCAAGCGTTGAGTAATGCCCATCTGATGACGTGGCAAATTGATCGCCGGTGGCAAGGTTTACCTCTCCAAAGTTAGGATCAAGCAGGTTTCTTCTTTCCGATGATTGGCTTGTATACTGGTTAAGCTCGATATCAGATCCTAAAATTGCTTTAAAAGAATGATCGCCAATGCTTTTGTTATAAGTACCGAATAATTTACCGGTATTAACAGTGTTCCAGTAAGAGTAGTACCGGGCTTTGTTGTACGAGGCGCTTTGATAACCTGTATAGTTTAACGCCGTACCGTTAAACGACCAAAAATCATAAGCGTTGGTATTACCACCTGTTTGATGCAGGTGCTCATTGGTGCCGGTATAGGTATAATCCGCGTCAACAGTAAAGCCTGGTAAAATTTTTAAGGTACCGCCAATCGAAACTCTTGACAGGTTGTTTTTATCGTCATCTCTTTTGGCCTGCTGCACTTCTGTTACAGCGCTCCTGAAAGGCAACCCATTGTAAGTACCGTAAGGATAGTTTGCCGGCCAGCGATAAAGGTAATAGTACGGGCCATATTGACTTGCCGAAAAGATAAACGGCGTTTTAGTGTCCGTACTCGACAAAATTACTTTGGCACGTGCATCAAGCCATTTGGTTGGACTTGCACCTACGCCAAGCGAAAAATTATAACGGTCAAACTGATCGGGGTTTACTTTTAATACACCGGTTTGCCCGAGGTAACCGAGGCCGAGATTGTAATTGATCTTTTCGCTGCCGCCACTGATGCCTACGTTGTGCGACTGTTGCGGAGTCCAATCTTTTAGATACATTTTACCCGCATCCCAGGAGCGATAAAAGTATAATTTACCGCCTATGATATCAAAGTCACGTCCCTGAACCATTTCCGGGCCTAAATTCTGACTGCCATACTGCGTTTCCCAATCACGCATTTTTTGGATGGATGCCTGATCTACAGAGTAACCGATAATGCTATATGACGAGGTGTTAGGGTTAAAACGCTGCAGCGCCGTTAATGAAGCTTGCGAGTTATCTGCCGCCGAAGCCAATTCCAGTTGTTTTGTAGGCGATGACCATGCGAAGTTATTAGAGTATGTGATCCTGTTGGTACCGTTCCGTTTACCAGTCTTGGTAGTAACCAAAATAACACCAAACGCGCCACGGGCACCATAAATTGAAGATGATGCCGCATCTTTTAATACCGATATAGACTCGATATCATCAGGATTAATTAATTGAAGACTTGGGATCTCTACGTTGTCTACCAATATCAGCGGAGCTGCCCCTGCCGCGCCGGTATTTATAGAGCCCACCAGGCCACGCAACCTGATCTTGGGGTCGGTACCCAAATCGCCGGTAGCGGTTGTAATGGTTAAGCCCGGCACAACGCCTTGTAGACCACGGGCCACATCGGTAATAGGGCGTGATTGTAAAACCTTGGTATCTACAGTAGCAACCGCCCCTGTTAAGTTGGCCCGTTTTTGTGTTCCGTAGCCTACCACCACCACCTCATTCAATGATTTGGTATCGGCTCCAAGTTTAACATTGATAGTTGCCCCATCCTTTACGGTTACCTCTTGTGTGGCAAAGCTGATAAAGCTGAATACCAGCACCTGTCCGCCTGAGGCTTGAATGGAGTACGATCCGTTACCATCGGTAATTACCCCGTTGGGGGTTCCCTTAATTTTAATTGAAACTCCCGGAAGCGGTTTTCCGTCGTCCGCTGAAGTTACTTTTCCGGTTATTGTTTTTTGCTGGGCAAAGGCCTGCACGCAAAAAAACAACAGAACCAGAAGCAGGTTAAGTAGCTTTTTTTTCATGAATTGTTTTGTCTTAGTAGTGTTTGATTTGAAAACTTTGGGCTGCGATTTTTATATAGTTTTTGTTAAGTTTCAATATGATCAGGGATAGAGCAGGTATTGCTTGCGCATTTTCTTAAACTGGTTTAGTTTAGGTTCCCAGCTTTTCCTGATCTCGTCTTCGGTTTTACCGGCTATGATCTGTTCTTTCAGATCAGTTGTGCCGGCCAGCTTATCAAAGTTTCCGATCTGTTTACTTTGTTTGAAATCAAAAAAGCGGTCTTTATAAGGATAGGCTTTATACATTTCAATGAGCCAGCTCAGGTTAATTTGCTTGCTTTTAACCATTTTTTGGGTATCGTAATTCCTGAGATCAAGGCCAAAACATTCCTGGTTTTCAAACAGCGGTGTTTCACTCATACCTTTGATGCCTACAGGAGTAAATGAAAACCCGTATTGACCTTTCAAATCGGGATTACCTAAAACCGTGAACGGAAAATAAGTACCCCTGCCCTGACTGATGATTGTACCTTCGAACAGGCACAACGAAGGATATAATAAGATAGATTGCTGGGTATTTAAGTTTGGTGAAGGATGTACCGGAAGCGTATAGGGCATACTATGCTTGTAATTGGCTATCGTAATAATTTTCAAACGGCATTTAACACCATTGGCAAGCCAGCCCTCGCCGTTAATCATTTGGGCATACTCGCCTACCGTCATTCCGTGGGCGATTGGCACCGGGTGAAACCCTATGCCCGATTTCAGTTTCATGTCAAGCACCGGACCATCAACCATGTAACCGTTGGGATTTGGCCTGTCAAGTATCAGCAGTTCCTTATCGTTTTCCGCACAGGCCTCCATAACACGGTGCAAGGTTGCCAGATAAGTATAATACCTGGCACCCACATCCTGCAGGTCATAGATCATCAGGTCAACTTCACTTAAATCTTTTGGACTTGGCTTTCCTGTTTTACCGTATAGCGATACCACCTGGATACCCGTTTTAGGATCAACGCTGTCATCAACCTTTGCGCCGTTGCTGGCATCCCCCCTGAAACCATGCTCGGGGCCAAAGATCTTTACAATATTTACCCCAAGGGCTTTCAGGCTATCAACACTTGCCTTATCACCAATTTGAGATGAAGGGTTAACCACCATCCCTATCCTCTTGCCGCTTAAATAAGGAAGGTACTTTTCAGTTTGATCGGCACCGGTAATGAGCGCTTTTTTTGATGCGGGCGGCGATAAATCCGGTGCATAACGGGGTTGCTGCTGACCTGTTATCCAACTGGTAAGGGTCAACATTAAAGCAAGGATTGCTGTTTTCATGTGGTGGTAGAGTTATATTGTTAGTTCCTTTTAACCAATATTACGTTGGCAACCCTTCGCTGCCCTTTATGATCCCACTTTCCGTTATCAGACGGATAGTTTACAACGCCCTGGGCTTTTGTCCATAATGTTGTTGAACCTCCGCCGTCAAGGTTTACTCCATCCCGGCAGTGCAGCCAGCGAAGTACCTGGCGCAACTCAAACAGGCTCATTCCTGCCGAGTTAGCGTCACGGCCATCAACCGTGATCATCAACACCCTGTTATTATCCGTCACCGCCATTGCTGATCTCGGGTGCCGTGCTACGTTGAAAGTGTTGGAATCCAGCTTTGCCTGCTTATCGTTGTGTAACAACAGCGGCCCTGTCAACATCACATCTTCGCCGTCCAGGTTTTTCTCCCAATCGGTACTGCCATCCCATTCGTCAATGTGCAACGCGCCATTTTTTATTACCAGCGCGGCTTGCTGGTGCCTTGCCCGCGTGTTGTTTTTCTCAAGATGATTTTCATTGATGATTTGTCCGCCAGCCCGTATAAAATCAACCGAGCCACCATTTTTCACATCGAAAAAAGTACCGTTGATAGCTGCGATGGCCATACTGCCAGAACCAAAATCGCTGGTTGTTCTTTTTACTTTTGGTTCAAAAGCGATGCTAAGCCTGTTTTTGATTTTGGGTTTAATCTCCAGAACAGAGATAAATTGATTGGATTTAAAAAGCGTTTTCCCCCTAAACCATGCCTGCCTTAAACGAATGCCGGGAGCCAATCGTTTGGTTTCCCACTCTACTCGTTTAAAGTTTACAGAATCTGTTTGTGCGGATACCTCTCCTGCACACAACACAAATAATAGCACGAATACGACTGATAAACGCATACGATGACAGATAAAGGCTTGGATAGATTACCCGCTTAAATAACGCATAAACACGCATACAAATGAGTAACCGTGTCCAAATATAACTAATAAGTAAAGTTAAAATGCAAGTTTTGTGCGCTATTAAATTAAATAACGCACAAAACCGCATTTCAAACCATCATAAAAGCTACTTTCTCTGTGTATTTTTTCAAAAAAACGCTTATTGTAAAATTCTTGTTAGTAAGATTATGCGGGGTAATTGTACTTTATCGGGAGAGGTGGTTACAGTACAGTAAGTACCTTTGAATAAGATGATAACGCGCTTTCGCCGGGGTTGGCATCGGTTATGAGGTAGTTGATTTCATTTATGCTGCAGACCTTCATTTTTTCGAGCGAATCAAGTTTTTCTGCTATGCTCACAATAGCTGTTTTTGTTGCCGATTTGATCATAGCTTTTTTAACCTGAACAACTTCCCATATGGCATCGGTAATGCCGTTTTCCATCGATATGGCATTTGTTCCTAAAAAACACAGATCAGCATTGATATCCGCAAGCTGATTAACAACCATCGAGCCTGTAACAATGTAGGAGTCGTGCAGTAATGTTCCGCCTAACAATACAACCTCACATTCCGAATACTCGATAAGCTCCATGGCCACCACCGGACTAACAACAAAAAATGTGCACCTCAAATCTTTGGGTATCATCCGCACCATTTCAATAATAGTTGTGCCCCCGCCTAAAAGTACTACCATGCCATCACTAATAAGTGTTAAGGCTTTTTTGGCAATTTGCCTTTTGGCTTCCTGTGCATAGGTTTCCCTTACCCCCGTACTGTGCGAAAATGATTTAGACATAGCGCCTCCGTAAACCTTTTTGATTTGTGAATTACTGGCAAGCTCATTCAAATCACGCCTGATAGTATCTTCTGATACATTTAGCTTTGCGCATAAATCTGATGATAATACCTTGTTGTGCAGGTTCAACTGCTTCATGATAAAGTTCTGTCTTTCTTCTTTTAACATGGTTAAGTGACTGTTGGTTTTTAAGGATCAATATATTGTAATTATATTAAATTGTTATGAATAAAAATATTCACCTTAAAAGACAGCGAACTTACAGGCACGTTACAACAAAATTCAACCAGGTTTAAAACACAGATGATAATCTTAAGCATTCCCGATATAAAATATGGAGGCTACATCAAATTTTCTCTTTAACGAGATAAACAGGCGGGAGCGGAAGTTCTTGTGGAGCAATGATGTCCGTACTTCGTTTAAATCCATAGCTTTCGAAGAAATCCAAGTAGGGACTATTTTCATATTCACTTATCCAAACCGCTTGCTGAGCAGTTGATATGGCAAGGCATTTTTCGAATAATGCTTTCCGTATTAAAGGGTCGCTATGTTTCTCCAATACCCCAAAATCCGCTATGCGGGCTAAAGTTTTGCCCTCAAAAATAGTGGGACGGGTACCTTTGGATGTTACTTTGGCATAACCGACTGGCTTGTCGTTCACATAAACAATCAAATATTGATTAGATAAGCTATTCAGTTCTTTCAACAGTTCGCTCTCATTGAAGTTTCTGTTGATATAAACCTGAAGCCCCTGATCATCAATCTTCCCGGCAAACTTTTCTTTGGCTATGGCTGTACTGATAAACAACAGCGCGTCAAATCCGTCTCTATTTCCAATAGTGAATTTTGTTACTATTTTATCCGGCATTTCAATTTCCAATTTGATTATCTGTTATAAAATTATGAACAGATCAAATCTATCAGTTACCCAATACTGCTTACGGTATTTTTTAGCGTATTTATGGCACTTTTAATTGGATGGATCGGGCGATTGAAGTAAGATTAAAAATATGAACCCGGCTGCCGTCGCCTGGCGGGTTTACCGGATTCATCAAATACATTAACCAATTAATATAATTATAAAGAACGAAGCGAATTGTGACAGGTTATAAACCCTTACTGATCAGCGCCAATGACAGCGCGGCAATATCACCAATATTTTCGGACAGGCCCGCCGGAACAATCCTGCAGGCACCTACCGAATCTTTATAAGCCTCTCTGTTGATCACCTCAAGCATAACTGGTTCAAGCAGTTTGTGGGCCCGACCGTAAATGCTGCCCAGGATGATCATCTCCGGGTTCAGAATATCTATCAATAAAGCAAGCCCGCGACCAAGATACTCCGCGCAGATTCTATATACTTCTATCGCTACAGGATCACCATTGAAAGCGGCATCGGCAATAGATTTGGCAGTAATGCTCGGCAAGTCGTCAATACTTTTACAAAAGCTCACCGGCTCTCCTACCTGCAGCTTTTCCCGGGCTTTGATCTGCCCTAACTGGGCTATACCACCGCCGCTGCAATAGCCCTCAAACGAGCCGGCCTTACCAAAACCAACAGGCCCCATATCCGCAAGGCGCATATGCCCCACCTCACCGGCCAGATCAGATGGCCCGGAATACAACCGTCCGTCAAGAATAAAGCCCGCGCCCATGCCGGTTCCGAAGGTTAAAAAGATAAGATTATCTATGCCTTTGCCTGCCCCGTACTTCCACTCGGCAACCGCGCAGGCGTTGGCATCATTTTGCAGCAAAGTTTTTATCCCAAACCTTTCTTCGGTCATCTTTACAATAGGTACCTCATCCCAGCCAATCAAATTGGGCGGGGAAAGGATGAGGCCTTTTTTACTGCTTAAAGGACCACCGCAACTTATACCAATCCCCTCCAGTTGCTCTTTCTGCACGCTGTGTTGTAATAATAATTCTTCTGCTGTAGTAAACAGCAGTTCAATCATTTCATAAACCGGCTTATTTGTAGGCATTGCCTGTTTGCCCACAATATCGATCTCGCCATCGGCAGCAACTTTACCTAATATTACCGCGCATTTTGTGCCTCCAATGTCAAATCCTAACAGCATATATTTTTAATTTTCTTTAAGTGGGCTTACCGTGATCGATTTAAAATTCACTTTACCATGCTTAGCGTAAAACCAGGCAAAACTGCCGTTCTGCTCATAAGTACGGTTAACAATAGTACGTTTGTGGTTAACATCAACATCTATGATACCGTCTTTCATCACAATATCTAATTTAAATGGTTTATCCAGACCATCAACGCCCTCTATCACGGTATTGCCTAACCTTACTGTTTTACTACTTGCCGAAAAATTAAGCCTGTAACCGCCGGTTGCCCCTTCGCCTGAGCGCAGGTAAAGTCCGAATTCCTCATTAGCTCCGGTTGGCTCAACCTCTAAAGTGATGCGGGAATTAAGTGGTACGCCTTCAATATGAGCGGTTCCAACACCACCCGGCGAATTAATAGCTACGCCATCATCACCAATTGCTGAAGCCTGCAGATCGGTCGCGATTTTCACATTTAGTTTGTCGCCGGTTTCGGGGATCATCTCCTGCGGGAAGCTGGTATCTAATGTCCCGTCAGTTTCCTGAAAAACTTCCCGGAACAAGGAGTTGCCACCAAAAATTTCATGGTTATCATCTTTGCTTTCAGATCTGTTGGGTACCCACGCCGCAGCTATTCTTCGTCCGTTTTTAAACTCAGCGGTTTTAACCACGTTCGACCAATCCTCATTCAAAGCCTGGTAACGTGGAGCTTCCCATGGGCCATAAGGATTTTTTGATTTTACGTATGATGTATTACTGCCGTCGCTGTAAACCAGGTAATACCAGCCTTTCCAAAAGAAATAGTCAGGACATTCGGGAGTAGATGGTTGCCCGGTTAGGATTGGCTCATGAACCGTCCAGTTTTTCAGGTCTTTTGATGAAAGGTGCACCAAAGCGCCACCATTGTTTTTCATTACCGGGTTTTCCTGCCAACTGGATACAAACAAATGAAACTCGCCGGTTTTCTCATCTACAAAAACCTTAGGGTCCCTGAAATCCCGTTTACTGTAGCCTGGCGCCGATGTATAAAAAGGATTAGGCTTTTGCTTTTCAAAATTCACACCATCATTGCTGATGGCATAACTCAACTGCTCGTTCACTTTACCATCGTTAAGCAAACGGGTAGCGTAAAATGCGTAATATTTACCTTTGTGATAAACTACCGACCCTGTACAGATGGACTTTTCCCAGGGTTCATCAATTTTAAGCACTAACGGAAATTGCTCCCAGTGTTTCAAATCGGTTGATTTGCTCAGGGCCCATTGGTGCCCGCCCAGCCCGTTCAGGCTTTTATGATGTGCCGAATCCAGCAACCAGTAGTAATAGTAGGTTCCATCTTTCGAAAAAGGAATGCAATCGCCCACAAAAAGGTTCCCTTTAGGTTTAAAGTATTGCATACTTTTTGTCGACTGGACGGTTGGATCATACTTGACGCCCAATTGGGCTTTAGCCATAAATGCCATGACAGATAGTAAGCAGGCAAGTGTTATTTTTTTCATATAGTGTTAGATAAGTAATATGTAAATAGATCAGATATCTTTTGGCGCATCGCCGTTGCGCCAGTGGTTTTCAATAGCTTCCAGCGATTTCCCTTTGGTTTCCGGGATGTAATAGTATCCCCAAACGGCTCCAATAACGCAGATAATGGCATAACTCCAGAAAGTATAATCGATACCCAGGTTATCAACCAGTTTAAGGAACGTAAAAGCTATGATAGCGTTAAAACCCCAATGAGCCAATGAACCAATGCTCATACCCACGCCGCGAACACTAAGCGGGAATACTTCAGAAATAAGGAGCCAACCCAATGGAGCAAGACTGATAGCTATAAAAATAATATAGCAAACAATGCTTAAAACCGCGAATACCGGCAGGCTTGAGCCAAGCGCCTCTTTGAAATGAAAGCATGCACCCAACAAGGCTAATGAAGGGATCATACCCCAAATACCAATAAAATACAACTTGCGCCGCCCCACTTTATCAAGTAGGAATACCGATAGCAGACAGGCCAATACATTTACCCCGCCTATGATGATAGCAGGAACGATACTGGCCGTATTGCTCACTATCCCAGCTATTTTAAAGATGATTGGCGAATAATAGATAATAGTATTAACCCCCGAAAACTGTTGAAAAAAGAAAATACCCACGGTGATAATCAACGGCGCGCGGAGCCATGGTTTCAGGATCTCAGCAGATGAAACTTTGTGTTTTGCTGATATAGCGATCTCTTCCTGAAGACCAGCCAGGGTGCTCTCCACCATATCAGGATCTTCCAGTTTCAGGATGATTTTCTTCCCTTCGTCCCAGCGATTTTTGCTGATAAGCCAACGCGGGGTTTCGGGTAAAAAGAACATGCCTAAAAGCAGGATAGCCGCCGGCACAAAGCCAACCAAGAACATCCAGCGCCAGCTTTCATTGTTGGTATCGTTGGATAACCAATAATCGGTGATATACGAAAGCAGGATCCCTAAAGTGATCATCAATTGATTTAATGTTACCAGCGCTCCCCTAACCCTTGCAGGCGAGATCTCTGAAATATACATTGGTACCACGTATGAGGTGATACCAATGGCAAAACCAATAATAACGCGCATGATCATCAACATAGTTACATTAGCCGCGTAAGCGCATCCCAGGGCACCAACAGTGAAAATGACCGCATTAATAATGATCATTTTTTTGCGGCCGATGATATCGGATAGTTTTCCGCTTGTTAAAGCGCCAATAACCGCCCCAACAAGCACTGTGGTGGTAATCCATTCAATACTGGCATCACTAAGCTGCCAATACTGTTTCAGAAATGGTAAGGCCCCTGAAATAACGCCGGTATCAAAGCCGAATAAAAGGCCACCGGTAGCTGCAATAACTGCGATGAGCAGCACATTAGGTTTTAACTTCATATTTGTTTGTTTTTAGAATCCAGGGTTTTGTTTGTACAAGCCCTTGCTATAATTGATCTGGTTGAGCGGAATAGGTAAATACTCATCGCGCCCCTTCGTAAATTTAGCAGTTTTCAGGTAAGTACGCTTGGTTGACTCACTTGCAAAATAACTATTCAGGTAAGTATCGGCAATCCCCCATCTTACCAAATCAAAGAAACGGTTACCTTCCATAGCAAACTCCAACCTGCGTTCGCGGCGTAAAGCCTGGCGCGCGTAATCCTGCGTCCAGATACAGTTTACACCTGGCTGATATACACCCACTTTATAGTTGGAAATAAAACTGCCATCGGCCTGTTTTAACCTCGCTGTACTATTGCCTCCTCGTTGCCTTACCATGTTGATGAGCGGCAACGCTTCATTTGGCCTGTTCAGCTCAATTAGCGCTTCGGCTTTCCAAAGCAGCACATCGGCAAAACGGATCAGCTCCCAGTTTTTTGAGCTTGACATAAACGGTGGGATCTTTTGAAATGATGGGTCGTTAGCCGCGGCATCATCCTTCATACTGGTAAAAAAACCGTAAATAGCAGGTGCACGCGCCCAGGAAGTTTGGTATACAAAAGTAGGCACATATTTAAACGGGTGACCGGGAATACCCACGGTATGATCCAGCCTTGGGTCGAAGGTTTGATTCAAAAAATCGGCAACCTTGGTGGCGTCTGTGTTATTATAACCGCTGAACAAAGGCAAACCGTTCGCGTCCGTTTTAAAATTGTTCACCAAATCCTGGCTGGGGATGTGTTGCCAGCAGCAACCATACTCCGGGTTCATCGGGTAGGTAAGTGAATGCCCCATATCAATACGGCCAAACTGCGTACCATCGTTTTTAGAATACTGAATAGCAAATACCGATTCGGGGCCGTTTTCAGTTGCTTCTAAAAAGTTATCGCCAAAATCAGGAGCCAAGGCGTAGCCGCTAAAGTTGATCACGCTATCGCACAAGCTTACCACCTGGTTTAGCTTAGCCTGGTCAATACCGGTCATGTTGTGATTATCATCCTGTTTATAGGCCTGATAAAGCAGGGTTTTGGCCAGGTAGGCCAAAGCGGTGTATTTGTTAGGCCTGCCCGCATCTGCCTGTTTAGCCGGCAAAACATTTGCTGCGCTCCTAAAATCAGCGGCAATCTTATCCCATAGCTGATCGCTTGACAGCGTCGTGTTCGAGATTTTGATATAGTCTGATGTTGGTACATTTTCATCTATGTATGGCACCAGGTTCCACAATATTTTCGCCATAAAATAATAGTTACCCCTCAAAAACTTCATCTCGCCCTGCCTGCTTGTTTTTAGTGGAAAGTCGGCTCCGGCAACATTATCAAGACGTAATAAGGCGTTGTTTGCCCGGGCAATGTTATTGTAGATCTGCGCCCACATCTGGTCGGTAAGGCCATTGGTATTTTGGTTGGTTACAAAAGTTTCATAATCGTTCCATTCGCTGTTGTCGCCAACACCATCGCCACCTTTATAAGCGTCGCCGCTGCGCATACTGCCCCAGGGCCATAAGCTGTTGGAAGTGTGCAGGTTTTCGTTGCCTAAAGATGCATAAGCGGCAACAACCATTTTTTCGATGTTCACCGGCGTGTTCAGCTGATCGCTGGCTATAACGCCCTGCGGCTGCTCATCAAGCGCCTTTTTACAGGAAACCAGCGTTCCTATCAGGCAAATTATCAGTAATAATTTTTTTTTCATCTCATTAAAATTTAGGGTTAAAATGACAGGTCGAGGCCAATGGATGTAATTGTTGGGATTGGATAAGCGCCCGACGGGTTTTCAGGATCGGTAGCTGTAAATGATTTACTTTTCACCGTGAACAGGTTATTTGCCTGTATGTAAATCCTCGCCCGCTGAACTTTAATTTTCCGTAGCGCGTCTTTCAGGTTATAACCAATCTGCGCATTACGCAGCTTCATGTACGAGCCGTTTTCCAGGTAATAGGTAGATGTTCTGGCCTCATTGTTCCTGTCAACCAAAGTCAACGCCGGTATAGTTGAACCGGTGTTTGTTGGCGACCATGCGTTTAATGTTCTGGTGCCCCAGTTGGTGCCCGGCCAAATTGAGGTAAAGTCTGTATAATTTTTGTAAGAGTTGTAGACACTTATGCCTTGTACTCCCTGGAAAAACAGCGCAAGATCAAAGTTTTTGTACGACAGGTTCAAGTTCAGACCATAGGTAAAATTGGGGTTACCGTTAGATATGTAGTCCATATCCTTGTTATCAATTACACCATCGCCATTCAGGTCTTTATACCTGATCCGGCCAATACCCTTACCCGGTTGCGCGGCAGAATTGGTTACTTGTTCCTGTGAGGTAAATAAGCCATCGGCAACATAGCCGTAGATAGAGTTGATGGAATGGCCGATGATGGTTTGCGTTGTACCATTGCCCGGATAGGCAGTAATTACTTCAGAAGGGATATAGGTAACCTTGTTCCGGAAAGTGGCGATATTACCGCTCACGGTGAAATTCAGGTCTTTGTTAATTTGCCCATCATAGGTAAGCAAAGCCTCGATACCTTTATTTTGCATAGATGCGCCATTAAAGGTAGTTGTACCGCCCTCGCCAATAACTGCCAGATAACCTGGGGTAATAAGGATATCAGAGGTTTTCTTGATGAAATAATCAACCGAGCCGGAAAGCTTTTGGTTAAACAATCCAAAGTCGATACCGAAGTTCGACTCCCTGGTACCCTCCCATTTCAGGGAATTGTTACCTTCCTGAATTTTAACGAAGCCTGAAGGAAGCGTACCCGTACCGGCACCGGTTATATCATAAGCGGTTCCCCTGTCTGCAGTAAAAGTAGGATCTGTACCGTAGATAGCCGCATATAAAGAGTTGGTAGCATAGTTACCTATGGTTTGATTACCAGTACGTCCGTAACCATAGCGTAATTTCAAATCGGAAATAGCGGGAATCTGTTTAATAAAATCCTCCTGGCTCAGCCTCCAGGCAACGGTTGCTGAAGGGAATGTTCCATACCGGTTATTGGCACCGAACCTTGAAGAACCATCGCGGCGGACAGTAACCGATGCCAGGTACTTGTTATCGAAAGTATAGTTCACCTTGCCAAAGAACGACAACAGGGAATAAGCACCGCCATTGCCACCGTTAAGGATATTTGATGAACCGGCATCGAGATACGCGTAATTAATATCTTCTAACGCGTAGCCCTGCCTGCTGCCAAAAAAGTTTTGGTTCATGTAGTGGATAGATTCCTGGCCAGCCAGCACATTGATCTGGTGTTTTTTCAGGTTAAGATCATAAGTTAAAGTGTTTTGCCAGATGAGGTTACCGTCAAAATTTTGCGAGTTAGCCACAAGGTTAGAAGGATCAACCAAAAAACCCGAAATGTATGATTTGCGCAAGGTTCGCTCATAAAGACCATCATAATCAACCCCGTAGGTGGTTTTCAGGTGTAAACCCGGGATAACAGTTAAATCGGCAAACACGTTGCCGGTAATGCGACCAAAATAACTTTGGTTCTGCTTGTTATCCATAATTAAACGTACCGGGTTCTGGCGGTCGGTCATACCTGCAGCCGGGCCACCCCATCCGCCGGTAACGGTATAAACCGGCACAATCGGATTTTGAACCAGCGCTGTAAACAAAACACTATTTACATCAATAAGCCTGTCGTTAATGAAAGAAACATTGAGGTTTTCGCCAATTTTTAAACGACCATTGAAGAAATTATAATCAGTATTTAGCCTGATGGTGGCCTTGCGGGTATGGGTTTCTTTAACTATACCCTTGTTGTCGTAATAGCCAACAGAAAGAAAACTATTCCCTTTTTCGCCGCCATTGCTAACAGAAACATTATAATTCTGCAATAATGAGGTTTGACCAATTTCGTCAAACCACCTCGTATCGGCAGGTTTCATAGTTTTGGCGCCATCTATAAATTCAGGCAGGATTATTTTATTCAACACCGGGTTATTAAAATCCTTGTTCCAGTCAAACTGGTAGATCTGGTTATTATTAGGATCGGTACCGTCATTAACCGATGCCTTAAAATAAGCCTCGCCGTGCTGTTGGGTATTCAATACTTTAAGCTTTGAATTGTAGTACTGCAATGATGATGAAGCGTTTACATCAATACGACTGATACCTTTTTTACCTCGTTTTGTGGTTACGATGATAACACCATTAGCTGCCCTCGAACCGTAAATGGTTGCTGATGAAGCGTCTTTCAATACCTGTAATGATTCAATATCCGCCTGGTTAATTTCTTCCAACCCACGGGTGGTTGGTACGCCGTCGATAACATACAATGGATCGTTGTTATTCAGGGTGCCGATACCGCGGATGCGGACAGTTGCACCACCTTCGGGCGAACCGTTGGTGGTGATGTACACGCCGGGTACCCGGCCCTGTAAGGCTTTGGTAGCATTACCTTGCGGAATATCCTTAATATCGGTCATTTTTACTACGGATACAGCGCCTGTCAGATCGGCCTTTTTCTGGCTTTGATAACCGGTTACAACTACTTCGTCAAGGTTGCCCGACTGATATTCAAGGGCTATAAGCACCGGTTCGTTAGCCGCTTTAACGGTGTAGGTAAACGTTTGCATCCCTACAAAAGAGAAAGTGATATTACCGTTTACGGTGGCGTTAAGGCTAAATTTTCCGTTAACATCCGTAATGGTACTTGCTATGGCCGATTTTACGGTAACGCCGGCAAGCGGTGTCCCCCGCTCTTTTTCGGTCACCGTGCCTGTTACTACTTTTTGCTGACCGTACAGGGCCACGTAACAGAGCATGAACATGATTGTTAAAATTTTTTTCATAATTCGTTTGGTTTTAATGTTGGTTTGATAAGCTCTTTTTGAAAGTTTTAATCAAGAAGAATTGCACTTTAATCGATTAAAGTAATGGATTTTAAAATGGTTCATATAATTGTACTGTTTAATTTTAAAATTGATTATCTGGTTTAAACTTTACTTTAATCGATTAAAGTAAAGGGGCAAAAAAAAATTCTATGTTTCACGGCATGATTTTCCCGGGACAAACCCCGCCTGGAATGTCAGTTTTTTCTTTATCTTTTGGTTATTGATCAGGTTTACCAAAGTCTTTACCGCGGCCTCCCCCATTTCTTCCAATGGTTGCCTTCCGTGTGTAACCGGGCAGTAAAACAAATCAAACGCGTCCGATTCGTCAAAGCTCAGTACAGATACATCACCCGGCACCTTTACCCCCAGCGCGTTTAACCGCTTTAAAGCTTCGATAGCTAAACGATCTGTTGCCAGAAAAATGGCGTCAGGCTTATTGGCAGAATTTAATAATGGTTTAAGAACTGGTTCTATTTCCTTTGATAAATCGTCGCCCTTAACATGGATCAACCATTCGGGGTGGCTTTCAAGGTGATGGTCTTTCAGCGCATCTAAATACCCCCTATCACGCTCCTGCAAATGGAACATGTTTGTTTTTAGATTGATAAAGCTGATCCTTTTATGGCCAGAAGCAACCAAATAGGATACCGCGTCATACGCAGCCTTGTAATTATCTAAAGCAACGTAGTTTGTATCTATCTCAGGGAAATAACGGTCAATCAGCACAAATGGGATCCCTGAATTTTGCAGATGCAGGATTTGCTCCTGCGAGTCTCCGCCCGGCACAAGGATAAGGCCATCTACCTGCCGGTTTACCAGCACATTGGTCAGTTCGGTAAATTTCTCCCGGTTTTCGTTGGTGCTGCCAAAAATCACAGTAAAGTTGAGGCGCTTGGCCTCCGCCTCTATAGCCCGGGTAATCCCGGTACTAAAGCGGTAATTTATATCGGCCACCACTAAGCCAATGGTATGGGTTTTCCGGATGCGGAGACTTTTGGCCACCTGATTGGGTTGGTAGTTTAATTCAATAGCGGCTAATTTGATCTTCTCCGCGTTTTCCTTGCTCACCTGCTTTTCCTCTGCCTGCCCGTTAAGCACATACGAAACCAGCGCGGTGGATACACCAACGTGTTGCGCAATATCTTTTAGGACAACTTTTTTCACGGTGTTGAAAGGCTACAGATTTCGGTTAAATTGGAATATGAAAACAAATCTAACGCTTTAAACGATTAAAGCAAATAAATCTGCAAATTTTATCCAAAATTAGATGCCAGATCAAAACCTGTTCATTTAGCTTTCCTTATCTTGTAGTTTAGCCAAAGCACACCGCCGGGCAGTTCTTTTACCTTTTTTAACTTCATTTCGGTAACGGCCCCGTCTTCAAACACGCTGGTTGCAGTTGTTCCATCGGCCAGTGGCAAAAGCAGCAAACTTAATTCATCAACCAATCCTGCTTTCATCATAGCGCCGTTTAAATTTCCGCCACCTTCCAGCATTATTGTTTTTATCGGGAACAGGCTTGTCAACTTCTTTAAAGCCAATGCAAGATCAACTTCCTTGTCGCCCGCGATAACATATGATATTCCACGGTCACGCAAATAATCAACATAGCCTTGTGAAACCTGGGCCGTAAGTACCTCGATTAAATGATCGCCGTCGATGTTGTTTTCTTTCCAGGCCAACTTGCCTTTAGCATCTATCGCGATAGCAAACGATTTGGCTTTAGCATCGGCTACAAAGTCGGTAGTTTCATTTGTTTGCTCACCATGGTGAGTGTACAGGCCATCTGAAAAGTCTCGCTCCATGGTTACCCTGCCGCACATCCAGGCCTGGCTGTCATATTTCTTATGAACCTTTTCATACAAACCCGTTGAACCTTTACCTGTTTTGGTATCCGCCCAGTTCTTGGTCAATATTTTGCCATCAACCGAACTCATCATGTGGCAAACAACGTAAGGTAATTTTGATTTCGGAGGCATGTTATTTAACGATATGATCGGCTACTTTTTTTATTTTCTTTTTCTTTATACCAGTCTTAGCACTAACAACATCCGAAGCCAGATCTTTCGCCTCATCTTTTAGTTTATGCTTAATAGACCGGACCACCTCTCCCCCGCTTTCGGTTAAAAATAAATAAGCTAATGTACCGGCCACCAACGCGCCAGCTGCTATGGCTACAATAAGCCCTGTATTATCTTCTTTTTTAAATGGATTTTTCATAATGGGTTAACAAAACCTGCGGCAAATTGTTAGCATAAAAAAGGAGGAATTATGCCATGGCTTAACGGCGACTACCCGCCATCATACAAAAATCAACCTAAAAAAATAAGGGACAAAGCAACCGAAATTGCAAACGAAGTGCTAAAAACAACCGGCAACGAAGGCGAAGCTATCGCAACCGGTCTGAAACAAGCGCGGGCCCATTTCAAAAAAGAAGAAAAAACCAAAGGAGAATAAAACCTGAATTTGTCTTGTTCTATAAGTGGTCGATACGGACCCAGTTCATACCGGCCGATGTAGCAGCTATGGTTCCCGCTTCGCCATCTTCAAATACAAGGCAATCTTCCGGATTAACCTCAAGCAATTTCGCCGCTTTCAAAAAAGGGTCTGGAAAAGGTTTTCCATGCTCGGTTTCACCGGCACAGACCATGACTTCAACAAGCGATGCTATCCCAAGCACTTCCAGCGTCTTTTCTACCGCAACCCTGCCGCTTCCGGATACCACGCCGATCTTTACTTTCCCCGCATGCGCCCGCAGATGGTCTACCACATGGGCTATGGGTAAAGTATGCGCTATATATTCGTCCAGAAACAATTTATATTTCAACTCCTTAAACTCCAGCGGGTCAAAGTCTGTCCCGTATTTTTTGTTTATCTCCTCAATAACATTGACCACCGGCCATCCTGCCAGTTCATCTATAATATCTCCTTCAATAACGTGCCCTTTATTTGCTGCTACTTTGATGTAAGTTTCCTTGTGCGCACCCATATTATCGGCCAGTGTGCCGTCACAATCGTATAAATAAGCTTTATATCCTTTACTCAGATTGGTTAATTGCTCAAGCTTTGAAATTTCCATGGCGGCAAATATAGCCCGACAGCAATTAAATAAAATAACGAAGCGGTCATTAAAATCGCGGATAATTTAATTATGGCTGTCCAGTGCTTTAATAAAAGCAATCAACTCCTTTTTTTCCTTAGCTGTGAGGCGAAGTTTATCGGCAGAAAGTGTTTGGTTTGGCACTTTCAATCCCATTCCCGCACCTCCGCCTTCATTGTAAAAATCAATTACTTCCTCCAGTGTCTTATAAACGCCGTTGTGCATATACGGCGCAGTCCTACTGGAATTACGTACGGTTGTCACTTTAAACGCATGCCGGTTAAAGTCTAATGGTTGAATGCCAAATAACCCGGGATCCGGATCAATGATTTTACGATTTTTCATTTTCGGCACCCCAATCACTTCGGCCTCCATCTGTACATATCTTGGCGGAAGCGTACTGTTAAACAAAGGCATGTAATGACATGTTGAGCAACGCGCCTTGCCCATAAAAATATTAAAACCGTTGATTTCCGTTTGAGTAAGTATTTTCGGATCGCCTTGCATATAAGCGTCAAACCGGCTATTCAATGCGGTGAGGCTTCGGATATAGCTTGCCAAAGCATTCATCACTTCTCCCGTATCGATAGCTGTTCTGTCTTTTATCGGGAAAGCGTCATTAAAAAGCCCGGTGTAATATTTGTCCTGCCACAGCTTTTTGGTCGAGAGTTTAATGTCGCCATGCATTTCATCGCGATTACCTATTACATCAACAATCTGTTCTTCCAGCGAAGCCGCCCGAAGATCGTAAAACTGAGCAGGCTGTAACGCCGCGTTGATCAATGTTGGTGTATTGCGGAAGATTGTTTTTTTACCCATGATATCCAGATTTTTAACCATACCATCACTAAAAGCTTTACCTGGCTGATGGCAGCTGGCGCAACTGCGGGTTAAAGTACCGGACAGCCGGGGATCAAAAAATAGCTTTTTACCCAATGCTATCTTTTTTTCGGTAACAGAATCCTCCGGGGCGGCGATATAAGCATTGCGATTAAAAGCTTTGGTATCAAATAAGGTTTCCGCATCCTGATTCAACAAACGGTTGTAACGGACATCGGGCAAGTTTAACTGTTGATGTAAATGGGTTAAAGCCTTTGTTAAGGGATTTGCATAAAGGGTGAGAAATGCAGCCCGGTCAAAACGATCAAAAACAACAGGTCTGGAAAGATAGCCTATAGCCTGATCGAAAAGTTCATGCAACGGATCGTTATTATCCTGTACGTAGTACCTCGTAACAACCCCAACACTTTTAAGCGCAGCCGCTGATTCTGCAAAACACTGATGAACGAGGGGATCATCAAAATCATTCAACCCTAATGTCTCTATCCTAAAAACCTCGAGTTTGAGCGCGTCCATGATCTGCCAGTCCTGCAAATCGGCGTGCATAAAATAATCACGATAAGCTTCGGCGTTAGTCTTGAGTTTACTTAACGAAGCGTTAAGCTGCTTCCGTGAGGCAGGGTTAAAATGAGGAAACAAAAACTGCTCTATGACCTGCAAACCCTCCGGCTGAATAACCAGGCCGCTAAGCTCGGTTTCGGGTACCGGAGGCCCGTTAACCTGCCGCGAGGTAAGTGGATCAAAATATTCTGTAGCCCACTCCATCCGTTTATAGGCCAATCGCACATCTTTAAACCGCTGCTGCAACACCTCTTTGTTGCCCCTCGTTGCCGCCGACTGCAAACCGTGCACCGCTGTCAAAAAACTATCAGCCTGCAGTACCAGTTTTTCACGTACATTTTCGGATGTGGACGCCGGGGTATTATGAAAACTCAGCAGGCCAAACCCGATGATAGCCAGGAGGCCTGCTGAAATAACCTTAAAAGTTGAACGCATGGCTTAAGGGATCGGCATGCTGATCGCGGCTATTAAGCGGTTTCAGCCCCCATCTTTTTTCTATAAACGCCATAATGCTTACCGTTTCGTAATTAGTATGATCAACAAATCCTTTTTTCGCGAATGGCGAGATGATCAATGCGGGGATGCGTGTGCCTGGGCCCCATTTGTCGATCTTCGGTGGTGCAACGTGGTCCCAGAAACCGCCATTTTCATCGTAAGTGAGGATTATAACCACGTCTTTAGCATTTGGCCCGTTCAGTACCGCGTTAATTAACTTAACGGCATGGCTTTCACCGGCAGTAACTGTAGAAGCACCAGGATGCTCATTCTCAAGCCCTATCGGTTTAACAAAAGATACTGCGGGCAAGGTACCTTTTTTTGCTGCTTCCAAAAACTCGGTTTCATCTCTCAGGTGTTTTTTTCTTTCTTCTGTGCCTTCCGCATATTTGGTAAAATATGCAAATGGCTGATGATGAAAGGCAAAAGTCGGGTCGGCTTTACCTGCTACAGCATCATTCCAACCTCCTGAATACCAGGCCCAGGAAATTCCCTTATCGGTAAGACGATCACCAATGGTCGGGCCATTTTGATTAGGAATCAGAGTTGCAGGATTGGCACCTTTTGGATGCAGGTTTACAGAATTAGAAGTATTAACGGCATAGCCATCCGGTGTTACCGATCCGTCTTTAATCATTTTTCCGGACGCATCCAGTTGCGCTTTGATATTTTCCGGGGCGTTAGGAAACTCTGGTGAAGCAGCCGCGATCAGCCATTGATGGTTAAGAAATGACCCGCCAAAAGCGCTGTGAAAAAAGTGATCGCAAAGCGTATACTTAGTCGCCAGTTCATACAACGGTAGTTTAGCAGTAGTATAATATCCCATGGTTAAACCTTTGGTATAATTATATAACGCGAACTTGTCCATCTTACCGCCGTTTATTTGCATTTGCTCCTGGTAAAAAGCATGCGTAACATCGGGTGTAGCCTGATCGGCAGCTACATATTGGTCGATATTAAAATAAGTATTTGGCAGGTTTGTAGGGAAAGCGCTGCTCCTCGGCACCGGTGGCAAGGTGTTATAAGGTTTACCTTCGGCATCTATCTGGATAATGTTTTCCTTATTTGCAGATGTAAGGCCGTCCGCTCCTTTAAATTGCCCCCAAAGGTTATCAAAGCTGTGGTTTTCCATATAAATAACTACCACATGCTGTACCTTGTTAATGCCGGGTGCCTCCGGGTCACGAAAAGCCGAAACGCTCAGGCATGTAGCAAGGGTTAAAGCAGCAGCCGGAATAAAAAAGTATCTCCTGTTTAAATTTTTCATAGTTTGTTATTATAGTTTTTGTGCTTTTAAAGGAATTTGTTTGTTCACGTAATCCATACCCTGCTGAAAAGTCGGGATCCAGATCTCTTTCCGGTTAGCTTTCAGGTACCTGATAAGCTCATTATGGGCTTCGGCAGAGATGGTGATATAATCGCCGCCTACGCCATGAATCATTATTATACCCAAACCACCGCTTTGCTGCACTTTTTTTACAAAAGCAATAAGCTGAGCCCCGGTCTCGCCACCTTCTAATCCATAAGAAGGTACGCGAAAAGGATCAAGATGATTAAAATCAGTTATAAAAGCTGTTGAGTCGCCACCGTCCCGGGCATATTTAACCAAAGTATACTTCCGCAGAGAATCTACATAATCCTTCCCACCCGCAATAGTTTCGGCACATGGATAGGCGAATGTCCGTTTGGTTTTTCCGTCTACAGCGTATAAAAACCTGTCCATTACCTCAATCTCCCGAATGATCTGGTAAGCGGTATAATGATCAGAAGGAACAGGGTTGTCATCCGTTCCTGCGCAAGGGTGAAACACAGTGTGGTTACCCAACTCATAGCCCTTTTTAGCAAGGTTTCGCCATTGGGGTATCGACGTACTGTCGATATCACTTGTCAGGAAGAAAGTAGCTGTCAATTTCTCTTTTTTAAGTTCAGGTACAGCATTTTTCAATTGCGAGGGCAAAGCATCATCATAAGTAAGGATGATGGTTGCCTTTTTGCCATCCGGCCATGTTATTGATTGCTGTGCATGTGCAATTGCAAGCGTAGCAAGAAAAAGAAAAGTAAAAAATATTGTTTTCATGTAGTAAGCTTTTAAAAATCAATTTTTTGCAAACAGAAAAAGCATTGCTGTGGTATCGCCACAACATGTACAATCTGATAAGCAGGCAATAATCATAAGCTAATAATCAGATACGAAAACAGGATAAGAAATTTAAAAGATATTTTCCTGGCCTAACGAGCAATGTAAACTGCGCTCTGTTAACGGAGATGTTTGAATTAAAATAAGAAGCTGATACTAAGTTGCGGAGACGCAAAAATGGAACCGGCTTTACCGGGACTTTAAAATTAATCTTCCTGGTTTGGATTTCGACCGCTGAGTTTTCAGAATGCTCATAGTGATCATCCTTCTTCTTAATCAGTCGTTGTAGCAGGATGGTTTTAACAGGATTCTTGCCTTTGTTTTCATAACCTGTTAGTTGGTAAACCAGATAAGGCCGGATCAGAAGCATGAGCACTCCGATACTCAATATCAAGATATTTACCGTTTTCCTGCTCATTTAGATTGATGTTCATGAAAGAACGCACAATATTAAGGCATGTTGCCGACAAATCAAAAACAGTTCTCCGGTAAAATCAGGCACTATTAACTTTTCAAGGCCACAATCTCGTTACCAAATACAATAACGGGGCTATGGCCTTGAAAAGTCGTTTTTTTAGTTTGTAGCTATTGATATTTTACCGCCTGTTTTAAACAAATCATGCGATACAAAATATCCGTTATTAACCTTTCCGTTTACTTTTACCGAGGTAACAGCCCTGCCTTTTCCCGGTTTGCTGATAGTTAAAGTTTTGCCGTTGCTGGTAGTCCATTTCACTTCATCAAACAACGGGGCGGTGACAATATATTTTGGATCGGTTGCCGAAAACGGATATAAACCCAATGCGCTGAAAACATACCACGACGACATTTCACCGGCATCGTCCATCCCGCTGAGTTCCAGTCCTTCGTCGCCAATGCCATAAAGGTTGTTCAAAATATGATCGAGTATTTTTTGGGATTTTGCCGGCTTATTAATAAAAATATAAGCGAACGGCGCCTCATGATCGGGTTGGTTACCCTGGCAATACTGACCTATCATAGTTTCTACGTTTCGGGCAATATAATTAGGGTTCCATGGCAGGGTAAATAACGAATCAAGCTTTGATTCGAATCCTTTTGGCCCGCCGTAAAGTTTGATCAGACCGGGCATATCATGCGGCGCGAAGAACGATACCTGCCAGGCATTAGCTTCGCGGTACATGTATTCATAATACGGATGCTGAGGGTCAAAGTTCCTGATCCATTCACCGTTTTCCAACCTACCCCGCATAAACCGTGTAGATGGGTCAAACATGTTTTTATAGTTTTTTGAACGCGCCATCAAAATGCGGTAATTAGCGGTATCACCTAATTTTTTGGCTATCTGTGCTACCGAATAATCATCGTATGAGTATTCCAGTGTTTTTGAAACTCCTGCTTTGGCTTTGGTTTCCACCTCGGGTTTGGCAATATCCGGATCAGAGATATAACCTTTCTGAATATATTCAGTAATGTACGGACGCGCACCGCCTTCAACATTGGCGTTTCTTAGCAACAATTTATAAGTGCCTTCAACATCAAAATTATCAATTCTCCTCAGGTAAGCTCCCGCGATGGACGAAGCACCGTGATCACCGTGGAAAAACGTAGGGATGAAACCGGTTTTATCGCCAACATCCTTTAATGATTTAATAACATCAAGCGTTACATCAGGCGAGATCAACCCAAGCAGCACATCTTTATTCCGGTAAGTATCCCATAACGATGGTTCTGTATAGTACCTCGCCCCTGTTTTCACTACGTTTCTTTTGGCATCGGTAAACTCGCCGTTTACGTCGCTGCGTAATGCAGGCCACAAAAAAGAACGGTACAGGCAGGAATAAAACATGCGTTTTTGTTTCTCGGTTCCGCCTTTAACTTGTATGTTAGCCAAGAGCTTTTCCCAGGTCTGTGTCGCCTCATTACGAATAGCATCAAAGCTTTTACTGCCTATCTCTTTCTCCAGGTTCTCTTTAGCGTTTTTCTCGCTTACAAATGAGAGCCCGATTTTAAGTTCAACAGGGGTTGAACCTCCATCAGCTAAATACAGCATCGCATATCCGCTACGTTGCCCTTCCTCGGTTTTTTCTAATTTGTTTATTTTGGTGTTTAGTTCGGCATAAAAATAAACGTTTTCGCCGCCCTGAAAACCTTGTACGGCGTTCGGGCCTACCTGTTCTATACGCCAGGTTGATACCCTGCTGTTGGCTTTGCCCAGATCAAAAAGAATTTGCCTGTTGATGTTATTCTTAAACTCATATTTATGGTAACCGCTCCTTAGGGTCGAGGTCAGGCTCACATTTACCTGGTAATCTTCAAGATATACCTGGTAAAACCCCGGTGCCGAGCTTTCTTTTTTATGCGAAAACCTTGAGCCGAATTTGTTTCCCTGCGGATTTGATACTGGCAGAATAGGAATATTACACAAATTCCAATGCCCTTTATTGGTATGCGTAAAGCCATAAATAACCGAGTCCTCATACTGATAACCCGCCCCAGAGCCATAGGCAGTCATAGGACTTAATTGGACCATAGCATTAGGCAATGAGCTGCCCGGAAAAGTAAGCCCGGCCCATGACCGCCATCCTTTGGGCAATTCATAACCCAGAATTTTAGGATCATTGAGCGGTGCGGTACCTATAAAAGTATTTACATACTTAGTATACACCGGTTGGGTTTGGGCATTTACCGTGTTTGCTTTGGAAATAATTAATAACGTTAAACTGAACAGGATTTTAATTGGTTTATTCATTGATAGGTTTAATTAGCGTTTTAATTGAGTTGCTAAATTGATTTAGGACATCGCCAAATTATACATATTTATTTATCTGTCATCCTTTTTTTATAAAATTGATCGGCGATTGCTTATAAGCCCTCTTCAAAAACTAAATAACCTTAGTTTTAATTAATGTACAATAGCGCGCAATTCTTCTTGAAGAGCGCCAAGCGTGAAGATTAAATGAATCTCTTAAAAGTATTTCAGAACTAATCTCCCAGCCTATATAAAACTCCGAATAATTGTTATCTTGACAACAAATTTAACGGCCCCCAATTGCCGTAACCATAGTTAAACCAAAATGAAGATATTCCGGCGCTCTCTATCTCTTAAAAAGCAAAAAAACAGAACTTTTTTAATATTTGGGGGATTGTGTACCCTTGTAATGTCCGCCGGATGTAGCCATGAGCCTGGCACCGATTCTACCCAACCACTGTTTAAACTGCTCCCGCAGGAGCAAACGCACATTGACTTTGCCAATACTTTAACCGAGGGCCTTAATACCAACGTGTTGATGTATGAGTATTTTTATAATGGCGGCGGTGTTGCCACCGGCGACTTGAATGGCGACGGCTTACCCGATGTTTATTTTACCGGCAACATGACCGATAATAAACTATACCTGAACCAGGGCCACATGCAGTTCAAGGATATTACTGCCGAAGCCGGTGTGGCTGGTCGCCCCGGTCCGTGGAAAACAGGAGTAACCATGGCCGATGTTAACGGCGATGGCAAGCTCGACCTATACCTTTGCTATTCGGGAAAAGTAAGGGCCGAAAAACGAATTAACCAGCTATTTATAAACCAGGGTAACGATGCCAATGGCAATCCCATATTTAAAGACATGACTGCCGATTATGGCCTTGATTTCCCATCATTCAGTACGCAAGCCTACTTTTTTGATTACGACCGCGACGGCGACCTGGACTTGTTACTGGTTAACCATAACCCGGCGCGGATCAGTATCATCGATGATATTTATGTTAAGGATGTATCTGCTAAAAGGGATGCCGAATCGGGGATTCGCCTTTTAAGAAATGACAATAACCGTTTTACGGATATCACTACTAACGCCGGGATTATCAATAATCCTTTATCCTACGGTCTGGCTGCTGGCATTGCCGACATCAACGGCGATGGATGGCCGGATATTTATGTATCCAATGATTACAGCGTACCCGACAGGTTGTATATCAACAATACCAGGGGCGCGTTTACCGATGAATTACAGAAGCAGATCGGGCATACTTCATTTTACTCGATGGGTAATGACGTTACCGATATCAACAACGATGGCAAACCGGATATTTACACGCTGGACATGCTGCCTGAAGATAACAAGCGCCAAAAACTGCTGTTCGGTATTGACAACTATGAAGCGTTCGACTTAAACCTGCGGGTTGGCTTTTATTACCAGTACATGCGCAACATGATGCAGATCAACAACGGTGATAATACCTTCAGCGAGGTTGGTCAGTTGGCTGGTGTTTCCAATACCGACTGGAGCTGGTCGCCACTCTTTGCCGATTATGACAACGATGGCTGGAAAGACCTGTTTGTAAGCAACGGCTACACACGTGATTATACCAACATGGACTTTTTAAAGTTTATGGGCGATAACCTGAAAGACAGGCGCGTTATGCGTCAAGACCTGTTAAATATTGTAAACCAAATGCCGTCATCGCAGGTTAAAAGCTACCTGTTTAAAAATAACGGCAATACTACTTTTACAAATATCAGCCAGCAATGGGGAATAACGCTGCCATCAAACAGTAATGGTGCCGCCTACGTGGATCTGGATAATGATGGTGATCTTGACCTGGTAGTGAACAATATCAATCAACCTGCCTTTGTTTATGAAAACCAGGCAGCCAAACAAAACAGCAACCACTATTTAGCTATCAGCCTGAAAGGTGCAGGCGGTAACACACAAGGTATTGGTGCTAAAGTTTCCATATACAATGGCGGCAAACGGCAGTACCTTGAGCAAATGCCGACACGTGGTTTCCAGTCGAGCGTATCTCCTGTATTGCATTTTGGTTTGGGCAAGGATAAACAGATAGATTCATTAAGGATTACCTGGCAGCGCGGCGGCTCACAACTGCTTACCAATGTAAAAGCCGATAAACAGATCACGTTGAACGAGCAAGATGCTAAAGGTACCAATCCAGCATCTCAACCTGTAAAACTGCTGTTTAAAGAAATCCCATCGCCTATAGCATCTGTCGAAAGCGATAATACCACCAATGATTTTAAACGGCAACCGCTGCTGATTAACTCTATTTCATTCTCCGGCTCCGTTTTGGCCAAAGCCGATGTAAATGGCGACGGCTTGGAGGATGTGTATGTTGGCGGGCATGACGACAAAGCAGGAGTTTTATACTTGCAGCAGAAGGATGGCAAATTTATAGCCAAGACAACGGCTGCTTTTGAAATCGATAAGAAAAGTACCGATGCCGCCGTTGTGTTCTTCGACGCGAATAATGACGGCAAACCCGACTTGTATGTTTGCTCGGGCGGATATGCCGACTATAAACCTGACGATGCTTTATTGCAGGACAGGCTATACCTTAACGATGGCAAAGGAAACTTCACGAAAGCTAAAGACGCTCTGCCCAAAATGGCAAGCAGCAAAAGCTGCGTAAAAGTGGCTGATATCAATGGCGATGGCTTTGCTGATCTTTTTGTAGGTGGCAGGGTAATTCCGGGGCAATATCCGGAAACACCCGAAAGCTATATTTTAATAAACGATGGCAAAGGGAAATTCAGTAATCAAACTGCTTCTTATAGTCCTACGCTGAAAAACATAGGCATGGTAACCGATGCTGCCTGGGTTGATATGAATGGCGATAAAAAGCCCGATTTAATAGTCGCCGGCGAATGGATGCCATTAACTGTTTTTGAAAACAGCAACGGCAAACTTACTGATGCCACCACAAAATACTTTGATAAAAAATATACCGGCTGGTGGAACTGCATCCAGGTAAGTGATGTAAACCATGACGGTCATCCGGATATTGTTGCGGGAAACCTCGGGCTAAACACCCAATGCAAAGCCAGTGACACCGAGCCGGCGGAATTATTATACAAAGACTTTGATGACAATGGCTCGGTTGACCCTATTCTTTGCTTTTACATTCAGCACACGAGTTATCCTTACGTAACCCGCGATGAAATGCTCGACCAAATGAGCATGATGCGTACCCGTTTCCCCGATTATAAAAGCTATGCCGACGCTACGGTGGATAAAATATTTACCCCGGAAGAATTGCAGGGCGTAAAAAAACTGAGCGCCAATCATCTTGCTACTACCCTTTTTGTAAGCAACGGGCAGGGCAAACTGCATGAAGCTGCATTGCCAATCCAGGCTCAATACAGCCCGGTTTATACCATAACTACGCTTGACTATGACCATGACGGCAAAAACGACCTGTTACTTTGCGGTAATATGAACCATGCCCGCATTCGTTTTGGTAAGTACGATGCCAATTATGGCGTATTGCTTAAGGGTGATGGAAAAGGTGGTTATAGTTATGTTAACCAGCAGCAATCCGGCTTTAGCTTAAAAGGCGATGTAAGGGGCGTGCTGCCATTAAATGATGTACTGCTGTTCAGTATGGATAAGGGCAAACTGAAAGCTTATAAACCACAGTAATCAAATCATGAAAAAATATCTATCTATAGCATTGCTTGGTTTATTTATAACAGGCTGCCATAAAACACCGCCTCAACCATTAGGGAACGGTGATGTTAGCAAGGTGATTGGTCAAATGGCCGATGTAATGATCCATGACGTTACCAATCCGCCTTTAGCATCACGCTTTTTTGCGTACACCTGTTTAGCGGGTTATGAAGTTTTATCACAAAACGACAAGCAGGTTAAAAGCATGCACGGTATCCTGAATGACTATCCTGCTATCGCTGCACCCAAACAAATTTCGGGCTATAACAGCCAGTTAAGCGCGATACTGGCTATGTATGAAACAGCCGGAAAACTTCAGCCGTCAGGTAGTTTAATGATTAAAAACGAAGGTGCCTTTTTGGACTCGTGCCGCAAAATTGGCTTTAGCGATGAAATGATCGACAGTTCAAAAAGCTATGCCAAATTCATCAGCAAAAAGATCCTGGCTTATGCTAAAGCCGATGGGTACCGGAAGATAAACAACTACCCGCGTTATAAACTTAAGCATACGCCCGGCAGCTGGGACCTCACCCCTCCTGCCTATATGCTGCCTGTTGAACCTTATTTTAATACGGTACGTCCATTTACGCTCGATTCGGCGGCGCAATTTGTGCCCGATCCTCCTATTCCTTTTTCTACAGATAAAAACTCAACTTTTTATAAGTTTTTACAGTTAAGCTACGCTAAAAGTGGCGATGGCTTAAAGCAAGAGGAAAAAGACATTGCCAACTTCTGGGATTGTAACCCATTCGCCGTTCAAAATGACGGCCACATGCTTATCGGCCTCAAAAAAATCTCGCCGGGAGCGCATTGGATGGGCATTACCAACATTGCCTGCAAACAAACCAAAGCAAGCTTTTCAAAAGCTATTGAAGTAAATACCGTTGTTGCCATAGGCTTGACAGACGCGTTTATTTGCTGCTGGGATGATAAATACCGTACTAACCGCATCCGCCCGGAAACAGCTATTCGCCAATACATCGATCCGCATTGGAAACCTTTACTACAAACACCTCCGTTTCCTGAGTACATTAGCGGCCATTCGGTAGTTTCATCGGCATCGGCAGTGATCCTTACACACTATTTTGGTGATAATTTTAAGTATACCGATAATGTCGAGATCGGTTATGGCATACCGCCAAGACATTTTAGCTCCTTTACTCAGGCAGCTAAAGAGGCAGCTATATCCAGGTTTTGGGGCGGCATCCACTTTATGGATGCTATTGATAACGGCATTATCCAGGGAAATAAGGTAGGTAACAGGGTGCTTGACAAGTTAAAATAAAAAGGGGCATGAAATAAATATGTGTAAATGACAGTTGTTATGATCTAAATTTTATATTTCTTTGTCTTTGATCTGTTATATAAAGTTTAAATCATATCAACCATTATATACACACCTATGTCCAAATCTCGTTTTAGCAAACAATTCCTCAGGGTTTTGTTGCTTTCCATTTTTGTTTTTAGCCATAAAGCAGGGTTCGGTTTTCAGCAATCGGATAACGGGCTATCAAAATCAGATACCGCGTCTGTGCCGAAAGAAATTGAAGACCCTGAAAACATCGGTATCAATAAAGAAGCCAGCCATGCTACGTTAATGCCTTACGCTTCGTTGAAAGAAGCTTTGGCTGGTAATCGTCATGCGTCATCATACAGCCGCAACCTGAACGGGCTTTGGAAATTTAACTGGGTAGACTGGCCACAAAAGCGCCCGGTTAATTTTTACAAACCCGATTATGACGTATCCAAATGGAAGGATATCAAAGTACCGTCCAACTGGCAGGTTGAAGGCTACGGCACGCCTTATTACAGCAACTTTACCTATATCTTCCAAAAAGATTTCCCACGGGTAATGAGCACCCCGTCGGAAAAGTATACCGCTTACAAAGAGCGAAACCCGGTTGGCAGCTACCGCCGTGATTTTACCGTACCTGCCGAATGGAGCGGTCGCCGCATTTTTATCACATTTGATGGTGTTGATGCCGGTTTCTTTATCTGGGTGAACGGCAAAAAGGTAGGCTATAGTGTTAACAGTCGTAATGCCGCTGAATTTGACCTTACCAAATATATCAAACCCGGTAAAAACACTTTAGCTGTAGAAGTTTACCGCTTTACCACCGGCAGCTACCTGGAAGATCAGGATATGTGGCGTTTAAGCGGCATTTTCAGAAATGTAACCCTTTGGAGCAGTCCGCAGGAGCATATCAGGGATTATTTTGTTAAAACCAATCTGGATAAACAGTATAAAAATGCCGATGTTGTAGTATCAACCAAAGTAAAAAACTACGGCACTGCCGCGATTAAAGCCCGTGTATTGGATGTGGCTTTATACAATGGCGGCGTACAGGTTCCGGGAGCAACCGCTAAAAAGGCCATCCCTGCTATGAAGCCAGGCGAAGAGGTTGTTGTTGAAACCAGCTTTCATGTAAACAACCCGCAAAAATGGACGGCAGAAACGCCTAAGCTTTATACCACCGTTGTTAAAATTAATGACGGGGCTAACGCTATTGAAACACTATCATCACGTACAGGTTTCAGGAGCATTGAAATCAAAGGCCGCTTATTCCTGGTTAACGGTGTTCCTATTAAGCTGAAAGGTGTAAACCGTCACGAAAACTGGCCAAATGATGGCCATGCGGTTACCGAAGAGCAAATGATCAGGGACCTTGTACTGATCAAACAAGCCAACTGTAACCACGTACGTACCTGCCATTACTCTGATGATCCGCGCTGGTATGAGTTGTGCGACCAGTATGGCATTTACCTTGTGGCCGAAGCCAACCTGGAGAGCCACGGTGCCTGGGATGAGTTTAATGAAGAGCCAAGGATCAAAGCCGCGTTGATTGACAGGAATGTGGCCAACGTAGAGAATTTCAAAAACCATCCGTCTGTTATTATCTGGAGCTTGGGTAATGAGTGCGGTAGCGGCGGTTCAAACTTCAGGGCGATATTGAAAGTCATTAAAGATATCGATCCAAGTCGCCCTACGCACTACCAGGGCTTTGGCATCGGTAAAAACAATCCTGCCGATATGGACAGCGAAATGTATACCGATGTAGAAAACCTTGAAAAACATGCTAACGATAATACATTAACCAAGCCGTTTTACCTGTGCGAGTACGCACACGCCATGTTCAACTCTATGGGCTCGGTAGATATTTACAATGATCTGTTTGATAAATACCCTCAGTTATTGGGTGGCGCCATTTGGGAGTGGCAGGATCAGGGAATCTATAACAACCGCGATCCAAAGCATCCGATAACGGCTTTTGGCGGTGGTTTTGGCGAGTATCCAAACGACAGGTACTTTATTCATAAAGGCGTTGTGTTTTCAGACAGGTCGTTAAAACCTCACTACCCCGAACTGAAACATGCTTACCAGTGGATTAGCATTCATCCCAAAGATCTGAAAAATGGTATCATTACTATTAAAAACCGTTACCAGTTTATAACGCTCAACAGCTTTGCAGCCAAATGGGCTGTAAGCGAAAATGGCTCAATCATATCTTCAGGTAACCTGCCGTTAAAAGAAATTAAACCCGGCCAGGAGCTGGATGTAAAAATCCCATACACGGTTACTCCTAAACCCGGAGCAGAATATTTTTTGAGGGTTTCATTTGACCAGGCTGCCGATAATATGTGGGCAAAAAAAGGGTATGAAGTTGCAGCCCAGCAACTGGAACTTCCTGTAGCTGTACCTGCTGCTAAAGAACCGGCGGCAACAGGAAAATTAAGCCTATCAAACGAGGATAATAAGATCAAGGTAAAAGGAACCGGATTTGCATTGGAGTTTGATGTAACCAAGGGCACTTTCACTAAAATGGAAAAAGACGGTGAAAATGTGTTGCAGGATAACGGCGGCCCAATGCTGCACCTATGGCGCGCGCCACACCGTATTGACGATATGTGGGCTTACGAAGATTGGGTGAAATACGGCTTAAAAGAAATAACCTGGAAAGCAAGCGATGTACAAGGCAAACAGCTTGCCAATGGTGAAGTTGAGATAAAAGCCAGCTTAACCGGTACCGGTAAAAAGGATTTCGTGGTGCACCATGAAGTTACTTATACCATTAACGGCGATGGTGTTATCAAGGCTGATAATAAAGTACGCTTTAACGCCGATCCTAAACTGGTACTGGCGAGGTTGGGCGTACGTTTATTCCTGAAAAAAGACCTTGATCAGTTTGAATATTTTGGCCGTGGTGAGATGGAAAACTACGCCGACAGAAAAAGCGGTTTTGATGTAGGTCATTATTCAAGCAGCGTTGTTAAGCAAATGACGCCGTACGAAAAACCAATGGATTGCGGCAATCATGAAGATGTGCGCTGGGCCAAGGTGTTTGGCGCCAAAGGTTCTGGAATTGCCATTAAACAAACCGGCGAGTTATTCCAGGCAGCCGCATTGCCATACAGCGATGAGGAAATGACCGATGTTGAATACAAGATTGATCTGCCTAAAAGCAAGGGCACGGTATTGTGTATCAGCCATAAAACGCTGGGTGTTGGCTCAAATGGCTGCGGGCCAAAACCATTGGAACAATACAGGGTTTACGCTAAGGACGCAAGCTTTAGCTACCAGATCCAGTTGTTGAGTAAAAAATAATTAGCTTAAGCGATAAACAAAAGGGCCAGCACAGTGTGCTGGCCCTTTTTTATTTGCGAAGATTTCAATTAATCACCTGCCAGTTTTTAATGATATATCTGCTGCTTTTGAATTTTCCGGTACGCTTAACCTCTCCTTTGTTCTTATTCCAAACAAGGTTTACGGTATTGTAAGTTCCGTTCTCGTAGTTAAAAGTCAGGCCGTCATCTTCAAATAAAGAAGCTTTGTTTCCATTGCCGTACACATAGCAGGTAATTTCAAATTTGGTATTGGGTGCAACAAACTCTACCGGTTTAGCCAACGGCAAAATGGTTCCGGCTTTAATGAATATAGGCAGTTGGGTAAGGCTGGGTTTTATGGTATAAGATTTGCCTCCCTCGTACTTTTGATTGGTATTATAATCATACCATACACCTTCGGGCAAATAAACCTGGCGCTCATCCATCTTTTCGGTCAAGGGAGCGGCCAGAATATCGTTGCCAATCATGTACTCATCTGATAAGTTGAACGTATTTTTGTCCTGTGGATAATCCATTACCAAAGCCCTGAATGGCGGGATGCCTTTAAAATGATAATCGGCGAAGGCATTGTACAGGTATGGGATCAGGCTCATCCTAAAGTTCAGCAGCTTGCGGATATCTCCTTCAACTTCCTTAGCATTGTCCATCAGCTCGCCTTTGTTATTCTTTTCCCTGTTGATCTGCAGCCAGGGCGGATTTTGCAGGTACCACGAATTATACAGCGTTTGTGCCGAAAGCACCGCCGTTTGACTGCGGCGCATAAAATCTTTTATAGAGTTAGATTCACGTACCTCAGGCGACCAGATCATACCCGCAAAACCGGAGTTAAGGATCATGCGGATATATTCGTCATGCAGATAGGTATCGCTGTATAAAGCTGCCGGATATGATGAAGCAAAGGTGTTTGAAGCCCGAACATCCAAATAAGTACGCTGATTTAATTTTTTATAAATGCTATAGATCGTTTTCTGATAAAGCAGGCCAAAAAGCTGGTGCATCTGCTCGCCATCAATACCTGACGGAAACTGGCTAAGCTCCGGAAAGCTCCAGGCCCCGCTTCCGAAAGCAATGTTTGAGTTGTCACACTCATCCATTTTAAAACCCGAAATTCCAGGTTGCACAAAAGTCTGCTTGTGATAATCAGCAAACAGGTTACTTGCTGAGGTATCGGCAAAATCAGGAACAAGGCCATTCCAAACCAGGTAATTACCCGCCTTATTTTTTAAAGGCTCATACAATGGCGATTTTGGTGATACAAAGGCATGCTCCCACAGGTTGATATGAAAACCCTTGTTTTTCATGGAATCAATAAATTCATTGGGCGTAGGGAAAAAGCTTTTGTTCCATACGTAAGAGCATGAGTAGGAAGCGGTTTGCCAGCGTGGCTCCAGGCCCAAAACATCGCAGGGGATATGATTATCGCGAAAGTAAGCAGCCATTTTATCAACCTGATACTGGTTAAAATCCGCTTTAACACGATACTTTACACCCAGCCCCCATATGGCAGGCAAGGCTCCTCCGCCCGAAAACAGGTTATAACGCTGTACCGCGGTTTTCAAATCGGGTCCATCAAAAACAAATACCTCAATCCCTTTGGCGCCGAGAATATCAACCGTTACAGATCCCGAAGCTTTATTATCGCTTTTATATAATTCCTCAACCGAATTACCGCCGTTACTTTCTTTGCCGTCGTTTTTGCTTTTATTAAGCTTGGAGGTATTGCCACAATAAAAAGTAGCATAACGGGAAGTGTTGATTAAAATGCCGTACCCTTTGCTTGAAACGTAAAAGGTTGTGGGGCCGTGCGTATAACCCAGATCATTCAGCGGGTTATCATTAACAATGGGACGTTTCTTTAATCCCCGCTGATTAAACGAGCCTATCTGCATCCCAAATCCATACAATTGCTCGGTGTCATCTAAGGGCACCTCCACTACTACTCCCCTGTCATTAATCTTTATTTTGATATCGTCGACACTAAAAGGCAGCTTTCCGGCAGGCAACTCACTCAAGGCCGCGCTCATAGGCTGTTCGCTGCAAAAACTATAAGGCGTAAACTTATCAATAGTTCCTGAAGTGACTTTCTGAACACCTGCCGCCAATTGCATGGTTTGACTATAGGCGTTAAAGGCTATTACGTTAAAACAGCTGGCTAACACTGCCAAACAGATAAAATTTCTCATCGATGTAGAAGATCTAAAATTAAAGGGCGCTTGCTTAAATACTTATTTATTGATTACTGCCTTTCCTGATCCAAACTTCATAAGGAGAGCCGGATTGCCTGTTACCCAAGGTATAAAAAGGCACCGCTGTTATGCCCACACAAGGTAAGTATTATCTGTCATTAGTACAATTACCCAATTTTAAACATGGACTGACTAAAGCCTCAACCTTAGCCAGTCCTTAATAGTTAATTATAATAATCAGTCAACTTTGGTACACTTCGCTATATAACTCTATCATCTCCATGGCTTTTTTTACCATAGCTTTTGAGCCGATAAATAAGGCCGAACGCTGATGAAGTCCCCTTACTTCGAGATCAAGGATTCTTGTTTGCCCGTCAGATGCCACCCCACCAGCCTGCTCTATGATCATGGCCATGGGATTACATTCGTAAACCAGCCGCAATTTTCCATTTGGGGCGCCAATCATGGGTGGATAAATGAAGATGCCACCTTTAATCAGGTTTCTGTGAAAATCAGCAACCAAAGAGCCGATGTATCTTGAACTATATGGCCGACCGGTGGGCTGATCTTCTTCCTGGCAATACCTGATGTATTGTTTGACGCTTTCAGGAAAACGGTTATAATTCCCCTCGTTCACAGAATAGATCCTGCCCTGATCCGGGATCATCATATCAGGGTACGACAGGCAGAATTCGCCTAAAAAGGGATCCAGCGTAAATCCGTTCACCCCGTTTCCGGTGGTATAGACAAGCATGGTCGAAGAGCCATATATAACATAACCTGCTGCAACCTGCTGATTTCCGTCCTGGAGCAAATCATGCGGCTTTATTGCACTGCTATTAACGCGCCGATAAATGGAAAATATCGTTCCGACTCCAACATTTACGTCAATATTTGAAGAGCCGTCCAGCGGATCAATAGCTACTATATAGCTTCCTTTTCCCGGTAACGGTGAATCAAATATGACAGGCTCATCGTTTTCTTCGGAAACAACAGCACTACATTCACTTCCTCTTTTTAGTGCGGTTATAAACTGTTCATTGGCATAAACATCCAGGCGCTGCTGGCATTCGCCCTGAATGTTTACGCAATCAGTTTCTCCTAATACTCCTGCAAGCCCAGCCCTGTTGATTTCCCGGTTCACCACTTTCGCGGCTATGCCGAGATCCCTTAACAAGCGCGACAACTCACCTTTGGCATTAGGAAAATCAGCCTGTTTTTCAATAATAAACTGGTCTAAAGTTTTGAATTGTGGTTTCATTACTGTTTCTTTTTTGATGTACGCTCAGAAAATAGGTTCAGGAACCGGCTCATTTAGCTTGCTTTGACTGGTTTCGGCGGCGCTAATCACTTTTACCGTTTTCATAAAAGAATCAGGAGTTACCGAGATACTACCTATCCCCTCTTCGGTAAGGAAGCGGGCGAAGTCGGGGAAATCAGATGGCCCCTGACCGCAGATCCCTACTTTAACATTCATATCCCGGGCAGTGCGGATGAGCGATGAGATCATGGTTTTTACAGCTTCGTTACGCTCATTATAGAGGCCGGCAACCAGGGCAGAATCCCTGTCGAGCCCGAGCACCAGTTGCGTAAGATCATTTGAGCCTATCGAAAACCCGTCAATGTATTTACCAAACTCCTGCGCAAGGATAATATTGGAGGGTAATTCGGCCATGAGATAAACCTCCAAACCTTCGTCACCACGTTTTAACCCGTACGCTTCCATGGTTTCGTAAACTTTCAGCAGTTCTCCAACGGTGCGACAGAATGGGATCATGACAGTAACATTGCTGAGCCCCATTACCTCCCTCACTTTCCGTATGGCTTTACATTCCATACCGAAAGCCTCCCGGTAAGCATCTGAATAATACCTTGAAGCCCCGCGCCAGCCTATCATCGGGTTCTCCTCTTCAGGTTCAAAATATTTACCACCGGGCATGTTGGCATATTCGTTTGTCTTAAAATCAGAGAAACGGACAATCACCCTGTTGGGATAAAAAGCAGCAGCTATCCTGGCTATGCCATATGATAATTTTTCGATAAAAAATTCTTCGCCATTGGCATATCCCCTGGTTTGCGCTGCTATATAGCTGCTAAGTTCAGCGTCGCCAATGCTTTCATGCTTAAGTAAAGCCATAGGGTGTACCTTAATATAATTATTGATAATAAACTCCTCGCGGGCTAAACCTACGCCCTGACTTGGGTAACTGGCATAATGAAAGGCCATTTCGGGCGAGGCTACATTCATCATTAACGGTGTTTTAATTGCGGGCAAGGAGGTAAACTTTTGCTCCGTTTTTTCATAAGCTATGATCCCGTCGTAAATAATCCCGGCCTCTCCTTCGGCACATGAGGCCGTGATATCCATTCCTGTTTTTAAAATAGCTGTAGCGTTTTCGCAGCCAACAATGGCCGGTACGCCCAACTCACGGGCAACAATAGCGGCATGGCAGGTTCTGCCCCCTTTGTTGGTGATAATAGCGGCCGCCTTTTTCATAACGGGCTCCCAATCCGGGTCGGTCATGTCAGTAACCATGATATCACCTTCCTTGAAATCGATGTGTTGAATTCCCGCCCTGTCCAGGCCCTCCAATAAATGAACTTTTCCGGCGGCTATTTTATCACCAACGGCAATCCCCTTGAGCAAAATCTTTTCATGACGGCTTTCATCATGTATTTGATAGGCAACTACCGAACCTACTTCCCGGCGCGAATGAATTGTTTCTGGCCTGGCTTGTACAATGAAGAGCTCGCCAGAGATCCCGTCAACCGCCCATTCAATATCCATGGGACACCATTTCTTTTTAAGGACAGAATAATAATCCTCAATAATGGCAACCCAACGGCTTAATTCAATAATCTGATCATCATTGAGACAGAATGACGCGGCTTCGGAAGCAGAAACAGGAACCACCCTGACCGGTTCAGCAGCCGTTGTTCCGTAAACCATTTTCTGATGTTTTTGCCCAAGTTTTTTTTCTATGATGGAGCTAAAACCTCGTTTCAGCAAAGGTTTAAACACGATAAACTCATCGGGATTTACCGAGCCCTGAACAATCATTTCACCCAAACCATAAGAGCCGTTGATGACAATAACATCTTTGAAACCACTTTCTGTATCCAGGGAGAAGGCGACACCAGACATCCCGAGGTCGGACCGTACCATTTTTTGGATACAAACAGAAAGCCCCACCTGGAAATGATCATATCCAAACATTTTACGATAACTGATAGCCCTATCCGTAAACAGCGACGCAAAACAGTTTTTGACCGCTTTTAATACATTCTCGATACCGCTAATGTTCAGGTAGGTATCCTGTTGCCCGGCAAAAGAAGCATCGGGCAAATCTTCGGCGGTTGCAGAAGAACGGACTGCGACATCAACATTTTCCTGCCGGTACTGTAAACAAAGTTGTTTATACCCCGCGCTTATTTGCGAAGTCATTTCGTCAGGAAAATTACCATCGCTGATCAGTGTTCTGATAGCTAATCCGCATGCTGCCAGTTGCTGCAGGTTATCTGTATCTGTGGCGTTGATCCTCTCACGGATCACGTTATCCAGATGGTTGAATGTTATAAACCGATGATAAGCAGAAGCTGTAATAATGAATCCATCCGGAATCCGGATACCTGACGGAGCAAGGTTTTGAAGCATTTCGCCGAGAGATGCATTTTTACCGCCAACTGCCTCAATATCCCTGATAGCGGCTTCCGCTAACCTGAGGGTGAATTTTTCCTGCTGCATAATGTTTGTTTTTTTAGTAAAGGTATTTTGGCAGCAATGGAGTACATGTGTAAATCTTATTTAAAAATGATACTATATTATCCTTATATTGAACACAATTAAGATATTCATATAATATAACATGGATTTTATCTTTAGCAGAATTTCAGGCAATAGTGAACAGTCCTTCAGTTTGAAAGAGTCGTCGCTTTATCATGGCTTGAATGACCTGCACGCCCACAATGAGGTGGAATTGATTTATGTTATAGAAGGAAAGGGTACCATCATGATCCATGAAAAAATTGAACAGATTGTGGGTGGCACGATGATCATGATTGGAAGCAATGTTCCGCACATGCTGCGGTTTGAATCGTTTGCGTATCTGAAACCTTTAACCAAAATGGGAAAGTATGAATTGCCTGTGCGGCTGCTTACCTTACACTTTAATCGCGACACTTTCGGCAACACCTTTATGGCCCTCCCCGAAAATTACCTGATCAATCAATTGTTCGCCGATTGTATGAATGGCCTGGTTATCCATCCTAATGAACATCCAACGATCCTCGCCCGGCTAAGAGAGCTGATGAATGCACCCAAGTATGACCACTTACCTTTACTAATGAGGTTATTTAATGGCATAGCCCTTAGTCAGCAGCATACCAGTTTTACCTCTGCCCCTTCCGTCAATACTTACAATAAGTTGGATGAACAGCGGCTGACTAAAATTTACCTATACACCCTGAATAATTTCACCAAAACCATCAAGCTTAAGGAGGTAGCGGCCATTATTTACATGAGCCCAAACGCGTTTTGTAAATACTTCAGAAACCTTACCCAAAAAAGCTACTTTGAGTTTTTGCTGGAGGTAAAAATAAACTATGCATGCCGCTTGCTTAAAGAAACCGACTACAGCATGGTTGTAGTTTGCTATGATTCGGGCTTTAGTAACCACTCTAATTTCAACAGGCATTTTAAGAAGATAACAGGACAAACACCGTTAGAATATAGAAAGACGAACCAACGTTCAATTACAACATTATGACGTACTGGGAAATCGCTTTTAAAATAGGAGGCTCCTACAGAGCCCGGATATTGGGCTAATACATTGCTATAAACACGGAACTCCTAACGGAGTTATAAAAGCCCCCCAGACGGGTAACGTGTTTATAGTGTTAAATTGAAAGAATTTACGGGCTTCATAGGAGCCACGTATCGCCAATTTGTTAAAAGCGATTTCCCTGGCATGACGTACTAATAGTCCACTCGTTATTGAAAAAACCTTTAATTTGCAGGAGCTTAAACAAGCATGTATCTGAAGAATCAATCATAAGCTTCTTTCCCATTCTACAGGCTCGGGGAAGAGTTTTTTATACTCTTCTGCTCCAAATTGATCTACGAAATGCGACCATTGAATAATATAGTCTTCGCCCCAACCCATCCCCCAGAACATCCCACCTCTGTCACAATTTGGAAATGCAATCCAGGGCGGAAAGATCAAATCCGGATCTTTTGAAACTTCAAACAATTGCGCCCTTACACGCATTAAAATTTGACCGAGCATATTTTTACCAGCACCATCTCCCTTATCAGCCCAATAGTCATCAGCAGAATTGTGGTATATTATCGTTGCGTCACCTGTTTCCACCAAGATCTTTTTTAATTCATTATGCTGAAAAAATTTCGCTTTTACTGCCTTTAGCATAACTGAATCTTTCACTTCCTCCCAATCTGATCTCAGCTTACTTCCAAGATTCGACGCTTGGTCAACAGCTTCCCAGGGAGACTTTGTCGCCTTAATCCGATCCCATAAATTAACATCTTCAAACTTCATTGATTGAAAATAATGTTCGGCTGTTGGCCATATTTCATTGAGCAGAATAATCGGCATTGAGTAAAAATTAGAAAACTCGCCATAAGGTTCCGATGGCTTGCAAAATTTTATTTCTGTCATGATTTGTTCAATGGATTGAGCCTGCTATTCAAATTAACAATAGTAATAAATATTACTTACTTCGCAACTTTCGTTTACACACAATCGCTCACTTTATTTAAATGTAAATTTTCCCTGTAACTATATTGTCCAAAGCATGGTCTTATAGGAATGAGATTGATCCGGATATCTATTTTAACCTTCTTTACACTTTTAATATTCAACTTTGCCAATGCACAAACCACAGGTGGTAAAATATCGGGAAGTGTTTTAGATGACGCTAAAAAACCACTTGACGGAGCAACTGTAACCCTGCTTATTGCAAAAGACTCAACAGTAGTAGGCACCCTGCTTGCCAACAAGGATGGCAGCTTCTTATTTCAAAACCTGAAAGAAAACACCTATACTATAAAAGCAAGCTACATAGGCTATAAAAATTACCGCAGCGAACCGGTAATTATCAGCAGGCAAAAAGCAGTTAATTTATCGCCGATTATTTTGGCGGCAGCAGGAAAAACCCTGAATGAAGTAGCTGTTACCGCAAAAAGATCATACATTCAGCAGAAGATTGACCGCACCGTGGTTAATGTGGGCTCACTGATATCCAATACAGGCGCCAACGCCCTGGAAGTACTTTCAAAAAGCCCCGGTGTGCAGGTAGATGCCGATGGTAATATAACTTTTAAGGGAAAAAGCGGCGTATTGGTAATGATAGATGATAAACCCACCTATCTTTCGGCCTCAAACCTGGCTACTTATCTGCGTTCTTTGCCATCTTCGGCATTAGATCAGATTGAGTTGATGGATAACCCGCCGGCCAAATATGATGCTGCCGGAAACGCGGGCGTCATCAATATCAAGACCAAGAAAAATACCATTAAGGGTTTCAATGCGGTGATATCTGCTGATTACGCACAAGGCCATTACAGCCGTACCGACGAAAGCATCAACCTTAATTACCGCGTAAACAAGGTCAACCTGTTTGCCAACCTTTCTTACAACGGGCAACGCACATACCGGAGACTGGAAATTGACAGGGACTATTTGGACGATAACGGCGCCAAAACCTCGTCATTAAAGGATATTTCATACTTCAGGCCTTCAAGCAGCAATACCAATATCAAAGCCGGGATGGATTATTATATATCACCCAAAACTACCTGGGGTGTTGTTTTTACCGGCACGATATCGCGCGACCATGACAACAGCCCGGTATATAGCTTATCGTATGGCCCAAACGGTGGCCTGGATTCGAGCATCACTACTTCTAACTCGTCCCGGAATAAATTTGACAGCAAAGGCATCAACCTAAACTATACTCATAAATATGACAGCACCGGTCGTACGCTTACTTTTGACCTGGATTATATCAACGATTTATCCGGCAGTAAACAGCTGTTTATGAATGACACCTTTTTACCCGATGGTACTTCAATCAATTCGCGTACACTCCGTGATGACTTGCCATCAACCATCAATATTTACTCTGCGAAAGCCGATTACTCTCATCCTCTTAAAGGCAAAGCCAAGTTTGAAGCGGGTATTAAAAGCAGCTACGTAAATACCGACAATGCCGCTAATTATTTCAATGTGGTTAACGGCGAAAGCAGTATTGATTATAACAATACCAATCGTTTTTTATATAAGGAGAATATCAATGCCGCCTATGTTAATTTTAATAAAACCGTAGGCCGGTTCTCTATACAAACGGGGCTACGGGCCGAGAACACCAATGGCATCGGTCACCAGTTGGGGAACGCCCAAAGGCCCGACTCATCATTTGCCAATCATTACACCAATCTTTTTCCTACCGCCTATTTATCGTACAATCTGGATACAGCCGGTCACAAAGTGTTGGTTGCCTCTTATGGCCGCCGCATAGGCCGCCCAAGCTACGGAAGCTTAAATCCATTCACTTTTTTTGTGGATGAGTACACCTATTTTTCCGGCAACCCTTTCCTAAGGCCCCAATTTACCGATAACTATAAACTGGCCTACAGTTTCAAAAGCCTGTTCACCATAGCGGTTACCTACAACTACACAACCGACGTACAAAATGAAACTATTCATAGAGACGGCAAGATCTTTATAAGCACCACAGGCAATATAGGGCAACAAAAAACATGGGACTATTCGATCAACACAAATCTCCAGCCCGCTAAATGGTGGTCGGTAAACCTATATGCCGAAGTTTATAACAACACCTACCAGGGCGCATTTTATAACGGATACCTTCATGCTTCAAAATATACGTTTTCGGCCAATGGCAATAACCAGTTTACCATGTCCAAAAGCTGGAGCGCCGAGTTAAGTGGCTTTTATAATACCAGCGGAACTTACGGGCAATTTGTTTCTATCCCTACCGGTATGCTCAATGCTGCTATCCAGAAAAAGATCCTGAATAACAAGGGAACCATCAAGCTAAACATGCGGGATGTTTTTCACTCCTTTAGTCCAAGCGGCACTATTACTAATATTGTGGGTGCTACAGCTACCTATCACAACTATTTAGATACACAGGTAGCAACCCTGGCATTTACTTATAACCTGGGTAACTTAACCCATACCGCTCCCAAACGGGATACCGGTGGTGCCGAGAGCGAGCAAGGCAGGGCACATTAACCTGCGTAACCCTCCCATAAGTAGCGCATACTTGCAGTATAATTGTTACATTAACGGTTAAAAACGTTATTGCATTTCAATCCATTTCTTCGATATTTGGTTTAGCCGCGCAGATGTGTTGCGTGGCTAAACCAATTTACCTTTTAAATTATCAAAGAAACAGGCGCTTACACAGTTAAGCGTTATTGCTTTTGGTATATAAAAACAACCTGCAAATCAAACTATCTACTATATGGAAAAATCACGCCGTACCTTTATCAGGCAGGCCGCATTAGCCGGTGCCGGAATTATGCTTACCCCTAAAAGCTGGAGCGCGCAAAGTTACAAACGTATCATTGGCGCTAATGACCGTGTTAGGGTTGGCGTTGTGGGCTTTTCGGACAGACACAAAAGTTCGCATGTGCCCAGCTTCATGAACCATTATAAGGAGCTTAATTTTGATGTGGTAGCTGTATCTGATATCTGGAACAAACGACGTGAAGAAGGTGCTGCACTGTGGAAAGATAAAATGCAGCATGATGTAAAAGCGTATCGCAATAACGAAGAACTGTATGACAGCAAAACGGTAGATGCCGTATTTATCAGTACTGCCGATTTTCAGCACGCGCGCCATTGCATTGAAGCGGTAAAGGCCGGTTGTGACGCGTATGTAGAAAAACCGTTTGCCGAAACCATGGAAGATAACAGAGCTGCCTTAAAAGCGGTAAAGGAATCGGGCAAGATTGTGCAAATAGGCTCCCAACGCCGGAGTGGAGCTAATTATCATGCGGCCAACGATTTTATCCGTTCGGGAAAATTTGGCCCTATCACTATGGTTGAGCTTACCTGGAATGTAAACCAGCCCGGACGCTGGCGCAGGCCGGAACTTTTGAGCCAGCTAAAAGAACAGGATACCGACTGGAAGCGCTTTATCATGAACCGCCCTTATGAGGATTTCGATCCTCGGAAATATTTGGAATACCGCTTGTTCTGGCCATACTCATCGGGGCTTGCCGGCCAGTGGATGAGCCACCAGATTGATACTGTACACTGGTTCAGTGGTTTAAAACGCCCACGCAGCGTAGTTGCCAATGGCGGTATTTATATGTGGAAAGATGGTCGCCGCAACTGGGATACCATACTTGCAGCATTTGATTACGGGCCACTTGAAGATCCTTCAACCGGTTTCCAGGTTACTTTTGCCTCGCGTATGCATAATGGAGATGAGCATCCGGCCGAGATCTACTACTCAAACGGAGGCGAGCTTAATCTGATCACAAACAAGGTATCGCCCGAAGGTGGACTTACACAAAAAATGGCTGATGCCATGCACATGAAAGCCAACCTGCTGCCTGATCTTAACCTGGCCAATACAGAACAAGTTGTTGCATCTGCCAATACCGGAGGTGATGTGCTCACCTCAAACCACGTGCGTAACTGGATGGAGTGCGTACGCAGTCGTAAACAACCCAATGCCCCGGTTGAAGCAGGCTACAGTCATTCTATAGCAAACATCATGACCAACGCGGCCGTACATACCGGCTACAAAGCCACTTTTGATGAAGCCAGCCAGGAGGTAATGGCTAACGGCAAGGTGTTTAAATATTGATCTGCAGCCAGGTCATAAGCATTATCTGACTCTGTCTGTGTGTTAGCTTTAACACATAGATAGCTTTAACCTTACATCAAACAATGAAGATCATAAAAAAATTAGGGCTTGCCGTTGCAGCAAACTTGATGTTGTTGCCGGCAGTACAAGCCCAAAAGGCCGAGCCTGTAAAACTGGTAAAAGCCACGGGCAATAAAATAGATATCCTGATAGGTGGCAAACCCTTTACCAGTTTCCTGTATCCGGATACGCTGGAAAAGCCGGTGCTATATCCGATACACTCGGCCAATGGCACCCTGGTAACCCGCGGCTTCCCATTGGCTACACGCGCCGGCGATCCTACAGATCACCCGCATCATATTGGCCTCTGGTTTAATTTTGAAAACCTGAACGGACTGGATTTTTGGAATAACTCATACGCGATACCTGCCGCTAAAAAGAGCGGCTATGGCTGGATCCGTACCGACCGCATCCTAAAAATGGAGAGCGGCACAAAAGGTGTCCTGGCGTATCACGCCAACTGGACAAATCAGCAAAAACACGTTATACTGGAAGAGAATACCCGTTTTGAATTTAGCGGAAACGGGCAAGACCGGATAATTGACCGTATAACCACACTCAAAGCTGATACGGAAGCATTTTTTAAAGATGCTAAAGACGGAATGCTTGGCCTTCGCCTGGCCCACGATCTGCAGATTCCGGACCCGGCAGACCAAAAATTCACCGACGATAAAGGCAACATCACCATAGTAAAAGGCGGCGCCGATAAAATAGCTAATGGCACTTATTTAACCAGCGAGGGTAAGACCGGTAATGATGCCTGGAGCACCCGCAGTGTATGGTGCAAGGTATACGGCAAAATGGGTGCCGACTCGGTAAGTATCACCATTATTGATCACCCGCAAAACCCTAATTACCCTACTTTTTGGCATGCCCGGGGCTACGGTCTGTTTGCAGCTAATCCTTTAGGCGAAAAGGTATTTACCAACGGAAAATCGGAAAAGAACCTTACCCTGAAAAAGGGTGAATCTGTAACATTCAGATACCGGATCATTATCCATAACGGCAGCCAAACCAGCAGCAGCGCTCAATTAAACCAGGAAGCGGCGGCTTTTGGCAAAACGAAATAAAATTACATCTCCCAATAATAGCACATGAGGTATATAAATATATACCTCATGTGCTATTAATTAAGCCCAATTATTCACTTTTTAAACTTTTAACCGGGCTTGTTAATGCCGCTTTTATGGTTTGGATACTAACCGTAATCATAGTGATCACTATCGCGGTAATACCCGTTAACACAAATATCCATGGCGAAATCCCCGACCGGTAATCAAAATGCTGCAGCCAGTTATTCATCATATAAATTGCAATTGGTGTGGCAACCAGGAGCGAGATAAATACCAGGGTAATAAAGTCGGTAGTTAACAATCTCCAAAGATTGAAAACTGTTGCTCCAAGTACCTTGCGTACGCCAATTTCCTTAACACGTTGTTCGGCCATGAAGGATGCCATGCCAAATAATCCCAGGCAACTGATAAAGATAGCCAGTGCTGCAAAAAACGCCGCCAGCTTACCAATACGCTGTTCGTTGCCAAATTTTTGAGCGTATGCCGAATCCACAAAGCTATATTGAAAAGGTTGTTCGGGGTTGAAGTGTTTGAATACCTGTTGTATACTCTCGATAGCTTTTCCGGCACTCATTTGAGGATTAATACGTAATAACACTGTCCCGGCAGCATCTTTATTAAAAAAGTAAATGCAAGGCTTTACCTCTCCATAAGGCGAATCAACAATAATGTTGCTGATGACACCAATTATTTTGAAAGGATGCCCGTAAAAGGTGATATTTTCACCTACCGGGTTCTTCATCCCCATAAACTTTACCGCAGACTCATTAACTACCACTGCCGATGAATCAGTCAGGTAATCTTTTGAAAAGTCCCTCCCTCCTTTAAATTGCCAGCCTGCGGTTTTTCCGTAATCAACAGAAACACCGTTTTGCTGAAAATCGACGCTTAAGTTCGGATCTTTCTCTTTCCACTCAATAGCGCTGGTGCTGCCCGCGGTTTGGGTAGGGTTTACATCACCTTCGGCAACAGAAACAACAGCGCCGGTTTTATAAAGCTCATTTTTTAGCGCAGTAAAGCTCTTATGAACCTGGTCGGTGCCGGGATTAACAGCTAACAAGCCGTCCCTGCTGTAACCTACCGGCCGGTCCTTTGCAAACTGGATCTGCCTGAAAACAACCACAGTGCCGATGATCAGTGTTATCGATACCGTAAATTGCAATACCACGAGTACTTTGCGCGGAAGCGCCGCCAGTTTTCCTGCCCTGAATACCCCTTTGAGCACTTTTACCGGCTGAAACGACGACAGGTAAAACGCGGGGTAGCTTCCGGCAACAATCCCGGTAAATAAAGTAAAGCCCAATCCCAATAACCAGAACAAGGCGCTGCCCCACAGTATGGTCATTTGCTTTTCTGCTACTTCGTTAAAAAGAGGCAGACTCAACTGCACCATCACCAAAGAAATTACAAACGCCAGCGCTACACATAAAACCGACTCGCTAAAAAACTGGTAAATAAGCTGGCCCCTGGCCGAACCAATTGCTTTCCTGATGCCCACTTCACGGGCCCGCTTCTCCGACCTGGCTGTGCTCAGGTTCATGAAGTTTATGCAGGCCAGCAGCAATACAAAAACACCGATGATGCCAAACATCCATACATATTGAATGCGGCCCCCTGTGTTTTTGCCGTCTTTAAATTCATCGTACAAATGCCATTTGCTCATAGGATACAAAAACAACACGGGTTTCTTTTTGGCAAGTACTGCGCTAACGTTGCGCAGCTTTGCATCTTTTATTTTCAGGGACAAAGCAGCAAGATCTGCATTGGGTTGCGTTTGCACATACAATGCACAAAAGTTGGGCCGCCAGGGCTCACTCATCGACCTGATATCGTTAGCGGTAAAGCCCATTTCCCAGGGCGCAATAAAACCAAGGCCGGCAAATGTTGCATTGTGGGGCATATCTTCAAACACACCGGCAACCTTCGCATTATAATGGTTATCAATCTTTAAAGTCCGGTTCATCGGGTCAGCATCGCCGAAGTAAGCTTTTGCTGTTGATGCCGATATCAAAACCGAAGTAGGATCTGTCAATGCATTACGGTTGCCTTTCAGCATTTTCAATGTGAACATCTCAGGGCCCCCGGCTTCCATAAATACCCCGGTCCGGGTTAATTTTTTATTATCCAGCGCAAGCATATGATCGCCATAGCCGGCACTGTTTACCACCTGTTTAAAAAGACTGCCATAGCTTTTCCGCAATTCGGCTGCGAGTGGCAAGGGTACAGCCTGCCAGGTTTGCACCTCGCCATTATTGGTAACGTTTTGTATTACCTGGGCGATGTTTCCTCGGTTTTGATGATTATTGTCAAACGATAATTCATCCCAGATCCAGAGACCGATCAGCATGGCCACTGCCATACCAACAGATAATCCCGCGATATTGATAAAAGAGTGCACCTTGTTTTTAATAAGGTTGCGCCAGGCTATTTTCAGATAGTTTTTGATCATAACGATAATTTTAATTGGCAGCCGTGATTGAACAAAGAAGATTATTGTCGATATCTGTATAAGATACATGCCAAACACATAACAATCTATATATCAAAAAATTAAACAAAGATATCATTCAAAAAACTGTCCGCATACGGACAGCCTGTGTTCGGATATAGTAAAAGACATTATAGTCTCTGTTTCAGAATGATGCAACATAAAAAGGCCGGTGCACTTTGTCAGTGAGCCGGCCCGGTTATTTCAAGACTTATAAAAGTGTAGTTAGTGCGCGTCCGGTACTTCTACCTTACCCGCTTTTACAGCCGCGCGTTTTTTTATCGTCATGATCACCAACGGGATACAGCAGGCATTTAATATAGCCAGCAACAGAAAAGCATCCATATAACTAAGCAGGAAAGTTTGCCTGGTTATCGTATTTTCCAATGCACCAATTGACTGCTGTAACGCGCGCAAATAACTGGCTCCATGTGCTATGAAATTGCTGATAAAAGATTGTCGCCGTGCTATAGTTTGCGGATCGGAAGCGGTTACATGCGTAATCAAAGCCATCCGGTTATCGGCCGCCCGGTGTGCGATATAGGTATTGATCAGTGCTATACCAAATGAGCCACCCATTTGCCGCATCATATTATTCAGGGCGGCTCCCTGCGGAATGTCAGCTGGCTTAAGCTCCGAAACTGCCAGTGCAGTTAAAGGAACAATGAGCAAGGCCGCTCCCAACCCGCGACAAATCAGCGGAATAAAGAAATAGGCGTTCCCAGTTTCGAGGTTAGAACCCGACATCATAAACCCAAAAATGGCCGATAAACCAAATCCCAGGATAATGAGATATTGCGGGCGGATCCCACTTTGGAGCATTTTACCTAAAAACGGCGAAATCATGGCAGCCATCAAAGTTCCCGGTAATAACATTGTACCAGTTTGAAAGGCAGAATAGCCGATAATACGCTGGGCGTACAACGGAAAAACAAATACCGCGCTGAACAAGCCAAACCCCAATACAAAGGTCATGATTGCAGAGATTGATAAAGTGGTGCTTTTCAATACACGCAGGTTAATAACAGGGTGTTCTATCCTTAGTTCCCACCAGATCAGTATCGCTAAGCTCAAAACGGAGAGTAAAGTAAGTATAATGATATAGGTTGCAGCAAACCAGTCGTCGGTTTCGCCACGCTCGAGTACTACCTGCAAACTGCCGACACCTACTGCCAGTAAAAAGATGCCAAACCAGTCGATACTCCGGCCATCTGCCGAAGGCTTGCTGGGTTTGAGGTAAATATATGATAACAACGCGGCCATTAATCCTATAGGGATATTTACATAAAAGATCCATTGCCATGATAAGTTATCTACGATATAGCCGCCCATTACCGGGCCTATAGATGGGCCTATGATAATACCAAGGCTAAAGATTCCGCTTGCAGTTGCCCTTTCCTTCACCGGGAAAGTTTCAAATAATATCGACTGCGAAGTTGATAATAAAGCCCCGCCGCCAATACCCTGAAAAAAGCGGAAAGCGACAAGTTCCCAAAGATTATGAGAGAACCCGCATAAGGCCGAGGCAAGTGTAAATAAAAGAATAGAGCCGATATAATACTGCTTTCGGCCAATCTTCTCGGCCAGGAAGCTGGTCATGGGTATAATGATCACATTTGCAATGGCATACGAAGTAATAACCCAGGCCGTATCTTCAAGCGACGCGCCTAAATTGCCGCTCATGGTATTAATTGACACGTTTACAATTGTGGTATCAATAAGCTCTATGATGGTTGATGTGATGATCGTTATCACGATGATCCATTTTCTGAAACCTGTTTCCATAAAGCAAAATTACCTTCGCTCCTTACCGCCGCCATTATAGTATTCAAACAGGAAATTATAAAAATCAAACAAAGGCAATTTTATCAATCATCAAAAAGTCATAAATATTTATAATAATCAAATAAACCTTAACTTCGTTTTATGCAAACGATAGAAACACTTGAGGAGTTTTACAGGCGCCACCCCGTAGATAATCAAAAAGTATTTGCCGAAAACAATACCGGGCAGGGGCATTTTAATGTATTTATGCGCAAGCCCTGTATGGTACGCAGCCCGTTCAGTCGCCGCGATTTTTATAAGATAGCGCTTGTTATAGGTAACGGAAAGATGCATTATACCGATAAAGAGGTAGTGGTAGACAGGCCTGCACTTGTGTTCTCCAGCCCATCTGCAACAAGCTCATGGGAGAGCGATACAGGGCCTCAAACCGGTTGGTTTTGTCTTTTTACGCAAGCTTTTATTGAATCCGGCAGCCCGCAAATACAGGATTTTCCTTTATTCAAAGCAGGTGGCAGTCATATTGTTTTTCTTACAGAAAGTCAGCAGGCCTTCTTTTCTGCCGTGTTGCGAAAAATGATGGAAGAAATGGATTCAGAATATTCCGGCAAATACGATCTGCTCCGCAATTATTTACGCATCCTGATGCACGAGGCTTTAAAAATAAGTCCTTTAAATCCTGCCGAAAACAATATCAATGCCCCAGCCCGAATCACTAATCAATTTCTGGAGTTACTGGAAAGACAATTCCCCATCGATTCATCAGGTCAATACCTCAAACTAAAAACAGCTAATGAGTTTGCCAATTGCCTTGCAGTGCATACCAATCATTTAAACCGCTCGGTTAAGGAAAGCACCGGGCAAACAACCAGCCAGCATATTTCTGCACGCATATTAAAAGAAGCGCAAGCCCTGTTAAAACATACCGACTGGAGTATTGCGCAGATTGCCGCGGGGCTTGGTTTTGAAGAACCAGCTTACTTCACCAATTTTTTCAAAAAACATACAGGTATATCTCCGGCTACATCCCGCCTGTCAAATAGCTAAAACATTGTCAGTATATTCCGTCTCGATTAAAGGTTTCATACTATCGATGATTTGCACAACAATAACCGTACTTTATACATTGCGGGAGCCATGGTAAAAATTCAATTTTAAAGGCCGGGCATATAAAGCTTTATTTTTGTTACCCAACACATGTACAAAGCTTTAATTGCTTGTTGGCTATGGCCGGCAATGAAATCCAGCCCCTATTAAAACAATTGACTATTAATAAATTACAGCAAATACTGTTGTTAAAAATTAGCAGATGCGCTTGAATATGCTTAAATTTAAAAAAAGATTGATGCATACAGGCTCTCAACCAAAAATGAGAAGAGCCGACTTGATACGAAAGTGCAAACTGATTATACCCTGTTTCCTTTGCATCATTTCGGCAAGGGCGCAGGAAATCACCAGGCGTCATGTAGATTCTTTGCTCCTACAAAAGGAGGTTGCGGGTACTGCAACCGAACGCCTCTCATCTGTTTTGCAACTCGCGGAGTTTTTTAGCCAGTTACGCCATCCCAATCCTGCACAGTTAGACAGTGCTTCTTACTTTATTAATCAGGCCGAACAACTTAATCACCGCTCTCCGCAAACCGAAATTAATTTTCGAATATCGCTGATCCGCTCGGCGTTTTACAAATCAAAGGGCGAACCTAAAGCCGGCAGGGCTTTACTTGAGCAAACAATACAGGAAATAAAGCAAGCTCATAACTGGGTACTTCTTGGCAAGGCTTATTTTGAATTATCAGAATATTATAGCCAGGATTTTTTGCAGCAAACCATGGTTACCCGGATCAATTATCTAAACCTGGCTGTGAGCGCTTTTGAACGTACAGATCATCTGGTTGAACTTGCACGATGTTACCGCTTACTGGCCGATCTGCACCAGATGATGAATAATTACACACTTGCATTTAGTGAAGCAAAAAAGGCATTAGGCTACTATAAGCAAGCACATTACACAGAAACACAGGGACTTTACGCTTTATTAGGCAGGTTGTTTTATACCCAGGGCGACTATAGAACAGCTATTGATTATGAACTTACGGCGCTGAGGATTGCTACCGCAAGCAGCGCCGATAACGTAAGGCTGATATGCCAGATCAATAATAACCTGGGATATGACTTTATTAAACTTGGTGAAAACCCCAAAGCGATCACTTATTTTTCACGAGCGTTAGAGATAGCCAAAACCGAAAAAGATAACGCGACTGTATACCTGCTGGCCGGCAATATTGTTGATGTATACCTGCGCATGAACCAGCCGCAAAAAGCCAAAGCCTTTTTAAACCAGATAACTCAAAAATTTGCATACCCATCGGGAAAGTTGTATGAAGGAGGCGATGAGGTTAGCCAAACCTATCTTAAAATTTACCTGGCATTAAAACAGTATGATACAGCTAAGCGCTACTGCGATGAGCTTATCCGCCAAACTAACAACCCCAACCTTAACATATATGCCCGCAGCAGCTATTATGAACTGATCATTAAATACTATACCGCGACTGCCGGATTTGCCGAAGCGTTAAAATACCTTAAGCTGAATCAAAATGTATTGAAGAAGATTGGGAACGATAATGACCTTGGCACTAATGAAATTCTTTGGTTTCACCTGGATACTGCCCAAAGGCAATATCAATCGGCTATTTATCATCTTATATCAGCCAACACCATTAAAGATTCCATTTTTAACAGCACCAAAAGCAAACAAATAGAGCAGTTACAAATTGATTATGGTACCCGGCAAAAAGAGGCACAAATTGCGCTCCTCAATGAAAAAAGCAAGTTTGAGCAAGCTAATTTAAGGCAGGCAAACCAGGTTAAAAACCTCACTATCGGCGCTATATGCTTATTATTGATCATTGCTATTTTATTATTCAGGCAAAACTTACATAAGCAAAAAAACAATGAGGTAGTCACCTCCAAAAACATCCTGCTTGAAGACCTCCTGTCGCAAAAAGAATGGCTGTTAAAAGAAGTACATCACCGGGTAAAAAACAACCTGCAAATTGTAATGAGCATTCTGAACACCCAATCGGCTTATTTACAAAATGATGTGGCCCTTGAAGCCATCAGGGGTAGTCAGCACCGTGTAAACGCAATCGCGCTTCTGCATCAGAAATTGTACAGTGGGACTACCGCGGCGCTTGTATCTATGCCTGCCTACATTGCCGAATTGATAGATTATCTGAGCGATTCATTTGATACAAGCTTCAGGAAAATAAAAATCAGGCAGATATTAGAGCCTTTGAGCCTTGACCCAGCCCTGGCTGTACCCATAGGTTTGATATTGAACGAAGCCATTACAAACGCCATAAAATATGCCTTTGATCATGATGGCGGGGAGATACAGGTGAGCTTGTTTGTTGCTGATAATGGCGAGGCCATATTAAAAGTATCAGATACCGGGCGCGGCCTCCCTCCCGACTTTGATTTTTGTCAGGCCAATTCACTCGGCATGGAAATGATGAAAGCCCTTGGCAAACAGCTAAAAGGAAAATTCGCGATTGAAAATACCCATGGCGTTACATTAATGATCACCTTTCCGATTGAACAAAACCACCTTGAAGTTTTTGAAGAAAGGAATTATCTCAGTACCGACCAGGAAGTAAACTCTTAATCTGTTACCCCAGGTAATCAGGAGGATAAAGCTTTTGGCCGTATTTTTCTGCAATAGATTTTAACCGGGCTAAATCATCTTCAGTCAAAGCAGGCGGAGGCAAAAATGTACCCGAAGCAACCGGGGTTCCTATCTCCTCAAAAAACTCATCTAAACCTGCGGGAATAACGGTACATAACATATGCGCAGTGGTATTGCCTTTGTTTTTGAAACAATGTACTTCACCTCCTTTCGGGATATTTACAAAAGATCCCTTTTTCGCGATATAGGGGCCTGCTTCGGTTTTAAATTCTAATTCGCCTTCAATTACATAAAATGACTCCTGCATTTCGGCATGGGCATGCGGCCCGGGCCCACCGCCTGGCGGCACCAGCATATCAATAACGGCATAGGCACCGCCGGTTTGTTTACCCGAAATAATTACCCTATAGGCATCACCAACTACGGCAAGCGTTTGCCCCTCTTTTTCATCTACGGTTATTATGTTATTCATATCTTAAAACCTTATTAAAGCGCACACTAATCTAACTAATATTGAGCGAATTAGTTCAGTAAAAATCTTAAATTGCATATACCTTCTCAATGTATTGCAATGAAAAATCAACTCCTTTTAATCAAAAGCTTTTTTGGATTGATTGTTGTTTTCTTTACGGCACAGTCCTTCTATTATCACTATCAAAAAAGCGCTGTAACAACAACCTTTATGTATAAAGGCACCGTTAAGCGGGCAATAGTATGCGGCTTTGTGTATAACAGCGCAGATAGTATTCCGGATATCCCGGCATTGAAAGGCTGGGGTAATTACCAATGGAAAATTACAACAGCATCAGATAGCGCGCAATTTTATTTTAACCAGGGCATAAGCATGTATTATGCCTTTCACTCTATCGAAGCGATAGCTTCTTTTATTAAAGCCACACGTTTTGATCCCGACTGTGCAATGGCCTGGTATGGAAAATCGCTGGCCCTGGGCCCAACTATCAATTACCCTAACGGCTATGTTCCACCTGCCGATGCCCTTGACGCAGCCGAAAAAAGTAAAAAGCTAAGCGCCAATTGTACCCCGCTCGAAAAAGAGCTTATTGGCGCCATGCAACAGCGTTATAGTAATGATAGTGCCCTTACTGTACAACGACTAAGAACTAATTATGCCGATGCCATGCGGGCAGTATATTCAAAATATCCCAAAAATGCCGAAGTATTAACGCTATATGCCGATGCCTTGCTACTGCTTCACCCCTGGGACCTCTATACTCATGATTTTAAACCCAAACCATGGACACCGCAAATCCGCTCCCTGTTAGAACAAGGTATAGCCATTTGCCCGAAACATCCCGGGGCTAATCACTTTTATATCCATACCATGGAGGCTTCCGCAACTCCGCAGATGGCTTTAAAAAGTGCTCATTTATTGGATACCCTGATGCCCCTGGTATCGCACCTGACACATATGCCTTCGCATATTTATATCCGCACCGGCAATTATGAGCAGGGCATTACCAATAATACAACAGCTGTTGCTGGTTTTGATACCTATCTGAAACAGTACAGCCCTGTAGCAAACGGGGACGTATTATATAAGATCCACAACATCCATTTAAAAGTAAATTGCGCCCAAATGGCCGGCAATTACCAAACCGCCCGTGCTGCAGCTTACGATGCAAGGGCAGCATTACCACCCTATTATTTAGGCGCTAAGGGTGCCGATGGCAATTTTTTCCAGTATGTTTATATGCAGCCGGTGTTAACAGCTGTCCGCTTTGGTAAATGGGCAGATATTTTAAATACCCAACCTGTTGATTCGCTTGTTTACGCATCGGCATTGCTGCATTTTTCAAAAGGACTGGCATGGTGCAGTAAGGGTAATATTACCAATGCCCGGCATGAACTACAAATGCTGAAACTCAAAATACAAGACCGGTCATTAAAGGCTCCTATAGATAATTTCAGCAGTGCTTATGAATCAGCAGGGGTTGCCAGCCTTATATTACAGGGCAGCATCGCCACCTCCGAAAAAAACTATAGTGCGGCCATTGATATTTTACAAAAAGCCGTTACTGCCGAAGATCACCTGATCTACAATGAACCCCGCGACTGGCCGCTGCCCGCAAGGCATTACCTGGGCAATGCATTATTAAAAGCAGGCAGATATAACGAAGCCATAACTGTACTAAATAAAGACCTGGTAATTAATCCCAACAATGGCTGGGCATTAACCGGCCTTCAGTTAGCCTATCAAAGCACAAGCAACGTAACGGCCTTAAATAAAACAAAAAAGCAATTAAAAACAGCCTGGAAAATAAAGGATGTAGAAATTGACAAACCTGTTTTTTGAACAAAAACACATCGCAGTAACTTCGACCAGTGCGGGGAACAAAGGTTTTAAAATTCCCCTCTTGAGAGGGGGCGCGGAGGGAACGAGTGGTAGCAGGGGTGTGTTTCTGCTACAAGCTTATCAAAGCAGAAACACACCCCTCCACCCCTCTCAAGAGGGGAATCGCTCAATCCCGCGCTTTTCCTTGCTTAAGTCAGCGATCACTTGGCTCCAAGCTTTTGGCTTAGTTAACGACTATGCCCTCTAAGAAGAAAATCGCACTATCTACCCGCTTTTTATCCTTAAGTTGACGGCTATAGTATTAGCTACCATTACCACCATCATTCGATTAAAAATCAACCATTTACAAAATTTATCCACCAATTAGGAAATACTAATATTTTTAGCATTATATTTGTCATTCAAATTCATCAGCAGCATTTAAAGCTATGATTTAAATTAAATGACGTGTAATGCCGGTAGCCAAAAAAGATATCATCAGCCGTTTGCAAAAAGATATTTTGCTTTGGCAGGGCTTTGCGCCAGCTATGGCCGGTAAAGCTAAGGGTATTGGTTTGGGCCCGCTGGAAGCTGCTTTTCCTAATGGTGTTTTCCCTACCGGCACAATACATGAAATGATATGCCCCACTCCCGAACATACCGCGGCTACCGGAGGGTTGATATCCGGTCTGCTTACCCGTTTAATGAAAGAAGGTGGCGTGTGTTTATGGGTGAGCATGCACAGGCAATTATTCCCGGCGGCATTAGCAAGTTACAATGTAGAACCCCACCGGGTAATATTTATTGATGTACAACGCGAAAAAGACCTGCTTTGGGCAATGGAAGAGGCTTTAAAGTGTGAAGGCCTCGCTGCCGTAATAGCAGAAGTAAGGGAGATCAGCTTTGCACAATCGCGGCGTTTGCAGCTGGCAGTTGAAAACAGCAAAGTAACCGGTTTTTTACTGCGTAATGATCCGCGCAAGCTGGGCTCAACAACCTGTGTGGCCCGTTGGCAAATAACGCCCCTGCCAAGCCAAACCCATGATGATTTGCCCGGCATTGGCTTTCCCCGCTGGCAGATTGACCTGCTGCGGGTACGCAATGGCAATCCTGGCAGCTGGAAACTGGAATGGATCGATGGGAATTTTATACCGGTAGAAGAAGAAAAAGCCGCGCAAGTAAATTTACACGAAAGGATAGCCGGATAGTGAGATATGATGAACAAGCGCTTTGTATCCTTATGGTTTCGTCATTTACTGACAGACTGGCTCTCCCTTCGTCGGCCAGAACTTAAAACAGTGCCTTTTGTTTTTGCCTCGCCTGTACGTGGCCGGGTTATGATTACCGCTACCAACGCGTTGGCCGAAGCACAGGGCGTAACCACAGGCATGACCGCAGCTGATGCAAAAGCTATAATAGTTGATCTTCAGGTTATTGATGACATACCCGGCCAGGCCGATAAACTACTCAAGGCTTTGGGCGAATGGTGTATCCGATATTCACCGCTGATAGCTGCCGATCTGCCTGATGGGCTATTGCTTGATATTTCGGGCTGCGCCCATTTATGGGGAGGCGAACGGGAATATTTAAAGGAGGTTGTTACCCGCCTGAGAAGTAAGGGCTATGATGTTCGTGGTGCCATGGCAGATACGCCGGGTGCAGCATGGGCGGTAGCCCGCTTTGGTAAAGTAAAACCAATCATCCTTCCCGGCGAACAAGCAGATGCATTGCTGCCCTTGCCCCCTTCTGCCCTGCGGCTTGAACCTTTGGTTATTGAAAGGCTGCAAAAACTTGGGTTTTATACTATCAAAACCTTTATGGGTATGGGGCGTTCAGTATTGCGCCGACGTTTTGGGCCCGAATTATTGCTGAGGCTTGACCAGGCTTTGGGCAATTCAGATGAGCCCCTGCAATTATTGCATCCCGTTGAACCTTATTCGGAAAGATTACCTTGCCTTGAGCCTATCCGTACGGCCACCGGGATCGAAATAGCCATTAAAACCCTGCTCGAAAAACTTTGTCACCGTTTACAGGGCGAAGGTAAAGGCTTGCGGACAGCAATTTTAAAATGTTACCGGGTGGATGGGCATGTGATCAGTGCTGATATCGGCACCAATCGCGCATCACATCATATTGATCATCTGTTCAAACTGTTCGAGCTTAAGATCCCCACCCTGGAACCGGCATTGGGCATTGAACTTTTCACGCTCGAAGCACCCAAAATTGACGATGTGGAGCCCGAGCAGGAAGTGTTATGGCAATCAGAAAGTTGCGGCCTTGAAGATACAGACCTGGCTGAGTTACTGGATAGGTTAGCCAATAAAATTGGTGCAGGCAGCATTCATCGTTATCTGCCACAGGAACGTTACTGGCCCGAGCGCAGCATCAAACCTGCCATCTCCATTAATGAAAAACCGCAGACCAGCTGGCGAAAAGATCGTCCCCGACCGTCTATTTTACTCCCTCGCCCGCAACCAATAGAGGTAACCTCGCCTATCCCCGATTATCCGCCAATGCTGTTCATCTACAAAAATGAAACGCACCATATTAAAAGATCTGACGGCCCCGAGCGTATAGAACGCGAATGGTGGCTTGACGAGGGTGAGCATCGCGATTACTACCAGGTTGAAGATCAGGATGGCAGGCGGTACTGGCTATTCCGGTCAGGACATTATGCGGGCAGTCAGTCGGGACAATGGTTTATTCACGGATTTTTTGCATAACAGGTTATGAGCTATTCGGAATTACAGGTAACCACCAATTTTAGTTTTTTACGGGGAGGATCGCACCCCGAAGAACTGGTAATGCAGGCAGCAGCGCTGGGCCATACTAAAGTTGCCATTACCGACCGCAATAGCGTAGCCGGCGTTGTACGTGCGCACTTAGCCACCCGGCCGGATGATGTCAATATTAAAATTATTCCAGCTTGCCGTCTTGACCTGCTTGATGGCGCCAGTCTGCTTGCTTATCCAACAGATATGGATGCATGGTCGCGCCTTTCCGGGCTGCTTACCCGGGGAAACCTTCGGGCCGAAAAAGGCCAGTGCCATTTGTACAAGCAAGATGTATATGAATATGCTAAAGGCATCAAGTTCATAGCTGTACCTCCCGAATCGCTAAACAGTCGCTTTGATTTTGACGAAACTTTCAAAACCGATTTAAAAGAGTACCAGGAAGCTTTCGGGCATGAACTTTATCTTGCCGCCTCACGCGCTTATAATATTGATGACGGTAAACGGTTGCACAGGCTGGCACAATCGGGCGTACCCATTGTAGCAACTAATGATGTACATTACCATGAATCAGCCCGCAGGCAGCTTCAGGATGTTGTTACCTGTGTGCGCGAAAAATGTACCATTCATAATGCAGGCTTTAAACTCAATGCCAATGCCGAACGGTATTTGAAAAGCCCGGATGAAATGGAACGCCTGTTTCGTCAATATCCCGATGCCATAACCCGAACTGCCGAAATAGCCGAAGCCTGCCAGTTTTCATTAGATACCCTTAAGTACATTGAACCCGAAGAGCCCAATACCGACGGCCTTACACCGCAACAGCGGTTAACCAAATTCACCTGGCAGGGCGCGCGGCAACGGTACAACAATAATGTGCCTGACAGTATCAAACAACAAATAGAATTTGAGCTTGCCTTTATTGAGCGGAAACGGTTAGCGCCCTATTTTTTACGGGTTTACAGGTATACCCGCAAAGCGGCAGAGTTGGGTATACTTTACCAGGGACGCGGCTCGGCGGCTAACTCTACCGTATGTTATTGTTTAGCTATTACCGCTGTCGATCCTACTCAAACGCAATTACTTTTCTCCCGTTTCATGTCTGATGCGCGTGATGAATGGCCAGATATTGATGTGGATTTTGAGCATGAACGCCGGGAAGAGATCATCCAATGGATTTACAGCGAGTACGGTCGCGACCGATCAGCCATTGTAGCTACCGTTACCCAAGAACGGCATAAGGGCGCTATTCGGGATGTTGGCAAAGCCATGGGCTTATCTGTAGATACCATCAACCGTCTGTCGGGTGCTATCTGGGATTTTTCGGAAGAGGCATTTGACCGGCAGCGGATCATTGATCAGGGGCTTAATCCTGATGATAAGGCCTTGCATAAAGTATTGGTACTTACCGAACAATTGATGGGCTTTCCGCGCCAGTTGGGCCAGCATACAGGCGGCTTTGTTATTACCCAGGGCAAACTATCAGATATATGCCCGGTAATGAATGCCCGAATGGAAGACCGCACCCAACTGGAATGGAATAAGGACGACCTGGAAGCACTTGGCATTCTTAAAGTTGATGTACTTGGCCTGGGTATGCTTACCTGTATCCGTAAAAGTTTTGATCTCATTAAACAACATTATGGCGAAACTTATGATTTAAAGAACGTTCCGCGCGAAGACCCGAAAGTTTACGATATGATTTGTGATGCCGATACGCTGGGCGTTTTCCAGATAGAAAGCCGCGCACAAATGTCAATGCTGCCACGGCTTAAGCCAAGAGAATATTATGACCTGGTGATAGAGGTTGCCATTGTACGCCCTGGTCCTATCCAGGGCGATATGGTTCATCCTTACTTAAGACGTCGCGACGGAATAGAAGAAGAAAGTTATCCCAAAGAAGAATTACGGAAAATACTGGGTCGTACCAAAGGGGTGCCCCTGTTCCAGGAACAGGCCATGGAAATAGCCATGGTAGCGGCCGAGTTTACCGCAGCCGAAGCTGATCAGCTACGCCGGAGCATGGCCACATTCAAAGCTAAAGGTTTGGTAAGCCAGTTTCGTCAAAAACTGGTTGATGGCATGACAAGAAGGGGTTACAAAGAGGATTTTGCCCATCGCATTTTTAAACAGCTGGAGGGTTTTGGTAGTTATGGTTTCCCCGAAAGTCATGCGGCATCATTTGCGCATTTGGTTTATATCTCTTCATGGCTTAAATACCATTACCCTGATGTATTTGCGGCTACCTTGTTAAACAGCCAGCCAATGGGCTTTTATCAGCCGGCCCAAATTGTAATAGATGCCGAAAGGCATGGCGTAGTGGTACGACCTGTAGATATTAACCACTCGTTTTGGGATAACACCCTTGAAGAACAGTACGGCGCATACCGGGCATTGCGCTTAGGTTTCAGGCAGGTTAAGGGCCTTAATGAAAATGATATGCAGGCGCTCATAGCCGGTCGCGGTATAGGATATACCAGTATCAGTCATTTAAGCGATTCCGGAGTACCGCAAACCCAGATTGAAAAACTTACCGATGCCGATGCCTTCAGGTCGTTAAGCCTTGATCGTCGTGCTGCACTGTGGGAAGTACCGGCACTTAGTGATAAACCCATAGGCTTGTTTGCAGGGCAACCATCTGAAAGTACTAAAGAAACCCAGATCAGCTTGCCGTTTATGACCCAGGCCGAGCATGTGGTACAGGATTATGCGGCTACCGGTTTATCCGTTAAGGCACATCCGGTTAGTTTTTTACGCCAGCAGCTTAATATGCTGCAAGTAACCCCGACTGCGCAACTGCCTAATCTTAAAAACGGGGATAAGATAAAAGTTGCCGGTTTGGTAACTGTACGGCAAAGGCCTGGCACTGCCAAGGGCATTTTATTTATCACCATTGAAGATGAAACAGGATTTGCCAACCTGGTTGCCTGGGAAAAGATCTTTGACAAATACCGCAAAGATATTGTCCAATCACGCTTACTCATGGTTGAAGGTGTGTTACAGATTGAGGGCAAGGTGATCCACGTTATTATACGGCGCTGTTTTAATTTATCGAAGCTGTTGAGCACACTTACAACCGTTGGTAATGACGACCAGCCGGTAATGACCTTATCCCGCAGCGACGAAACAACCGCGCCTTATCCGGCAGGATCAAACAAAGGACAGGTTCAGCAAAGCAAGCAAAAAGAGGTATTTCACAAGGGACGAAATTTTAAATAAAAAATTTAAAATGTTTTTGCAGCTGATTCGTCTGCATTAATATACGACGAATAAAAACAGCTGTCGAGATCGTTAAAAACAGTACAGAATAATAAAATAATAATTAGAAACACCAACATGAAAACATATCCAATATCAGCCCATCATACCCAATATTTGTGGGAGGGCATAGACGACTAAAAGAATAATTTGACCGGGTTATTAGCGGCTGGTGCTGTATCTTAGCGCCATGATTGATTACAAACTGGAAGCAGCGAAAGCCGCTTTAACCTTAATAAGCCCCAACCAAACTATAGGTTTAGGAGCCGGAAGCACCATAGCACACCTGGTTAATATGTTGGCTCAAAACCCAGAGCTTGCGGCTTCATTAACATTTACATCATCATCATTTAAAACTACTCAATTATTAAGCAAACACGGGTTATGGATCCAGTCGCCGGCTTTGCTTAGTAAACTTGACACCTATTTTGATGGCTGCGACCAGTTTGACAGTGAACTGAATGCACTGAAAAGCGGCGGCGGTATCCATACTACCGAAAAAGTACTGGCTTCCATGGCACAGGAATTTATTTTGCTGGGCGATGAAGGAAAATTTTCGCCTCAACTTAATGCCACTTATCCGCTTGTTATCGAGATCCTGCCACAGGCCTTACAAATTATATTGGCAAAGCTAAATGCGCTTTTCCCATCTGCTACGCTTACACAGCGTATGAGCACTCAAAAAGATGGCGCGCTGATATCAGACAACGGCAATATGCTTGTAGATGTGCTATTTACCGAATTACCTGAACCTGCCCATTTAAATACGCTTGTAAAAATGATACCGGGTGTTGTGGAGCACTCCTTATTTTACCAGATAGCAGCTAAAGCAATTATTGCGGGAGAGAACGGCATCAAAACCATTTTACCTCAACGATAAACTTAATCGGGATTGTTTAACACTGTAATGCCTTTTATGGTACAAACACCATAATTAAAATGGTTTAAGAGTTGCAGCTGTACATCCCACAAATTAAACTCGTTATGAGGATAGATAGATGAGTTGAAACCAAGCTCAATTTGGTTTACGCGCATGATGGCTATTATCCGGGCGTCAATTTCAGGACGGATATAACCCTGATCGATACCTTTCTTTAAAAGCTTCTCGATGATATTGACCATGAAGCCTGTTTTAAATTTCAGGTATAACATCCAACCTTCATGATGATACTTTTGCAGATCGAACAATACAGCAGGATTTATTCTCGAAAAAATCTCGCCTGTACATTTGGTCAGCTCAACCATCTCATCCATCACATTGCCGGCATCACTGATGATAGCACAAAGCATCGCCTCATCATCTGCAAGCCGCTTTTTCACCAGGGCCGTAACAAGATCATTCTTATCCCTGAAATGCTGATAGATTGTTTTTTTGGAGATGCCCAGATGGCGGGCGATATCATCCATAGTAATACTTTTTATGCCTGCCTTTAGAAAAAGCTCTTCGCTCCCAATTAAAACCCGTTCCTTATCAATCATCACTTTATCCTGTTATCAGCGCATTGATCCCCTTGATGGCATCGATCAGGATCTCCTGGTTCATTTTCTCGTCATGGGTAAGCTGTATCATACTAATCGCTATCAAACCATGAATTATAGCCCAATAGGTATAGTATTTTTTTTGAACTTCCTCGTCACTTGCTTCGTGGGGTAAATAAAGCATCCGTATCACATCCGAAACCATTTCCGGAAAAAGCTTTGCTTCACCAATCTGGTTCTCTACCGGGCAACAGCCGGTTCCAACGGCAAACATCAGCTGATAAAGCTCTTTATAAGTAATTGCAAAACTCCAGTAAGCCAGCCACATGGCTTCCATTTGCTGTGCCGCTCCGGTATGCGCATCTTTGGCTATTTTAACCATGGCAACCAATTTCAGGTGACCAGTACGCGCAAGTTCTACATACAACGCGTCTTTATTTTCAAAATACTCGTAAATGGCGGGGGCGGTGTATTCAATATTATCGGCAAGTTTACGCATACTCAATGAATCGCATCCCTCGCACTTAATCATATCCAACGCTGCGTCCAGTATCCTCCGGCGGGTATCGTCCTTTTGCCTTAATATCCGTTCTTTACTTCCCATGGTTTAACCTTGTAGCTACAAGCATATTATGCTTTAATTTACTCATTAATAAACAATTAATCACAATCAAATTACAATTATGACTATAGGTTTAGCATTGTAACAGGCTTTTATAAATATCAATTAGTCAGCATAGATAATAAATGTTTAAACAACTTCAAAATATGTCAAAATCACCACGACAAAAAAAGAAGCCCGGCGCAAACCGGGCTTCTTGATTAACAGGGGATTAAAACTATTGTTCTATTTCCAGCCGCCACCCAAAGCGCGGTAAAGGTTAACAATTGATTGCAATTCCTGCAAACGATCATTAACACTGCTTAACTGGGCAGCAAGCAAACTTTGTTCGGAAGTTAAAACATCGGTATAGTTTGTAGCCGAACTGTAACGAAGCAGCTCTTTGGTATAATCAACCGATTTTTCGAGCGCCAGCAACTGCTTGGCCCTTGAGCCTTGCTTAGCAACGGCATTTTGATAAGAGAATAACGCGTTGGTTACTTCCTGCCCTGCCGTCAACAATGATTTTTGAAAAGCATAGTAAGCCTCCTGTTGCTGAGCCTGGGCTGTCCTTAAACGGGCCCGGTTTTGACCTTTATTAAAAATAGGCTGGGTAATTCCGCCAACAAAATTGTAAAAGATAGAATGATCGAAGAAATTCTTCAGCTGCAGGGTTGATAAACCGCCCTGACCGGTAATGGTAAGCTGCGGATAAAAGTAAGTACGCGCCAGGTTAGTGTTTTCAAAGGCACTTCTGAACGCGAACTCGGCCTGCTGCACATCCGGGCGATTTTTCAACAGTTGCGACGGGATTCCGGTTTTCAGATCCGCAACCGGTTTCTGGTCGTTCAAGCTTGTACGTTTGATAGTGCCCGGGGCCCTCGCCAGTAAAATGCTCAGTGCATTCTCAGCTTCGCGGATGCTTTGTTTAAGATCAGGGATCGTAACCTCAGCCGCGTAACGGTTAGCTTCGCTTTGTACAACAGCTGCACCGTTTACTACTGCACCCTCTTTCAGGGCTTTTACTGTTTCCACATCCTTTACCCTGATGGTAAGCGTTTGCTCGGTAATAGCCAGTTGCTGGTCAAGCGCCAGCAGGTTATAATAAGCATTGGCGATATCTGCCACCAACTGGGTTTGAACAGCTCTTTTAGCAGCATCGCTTTGCAATAACGAAGCTAATGCAGCCCTTTTAGCGCTGCTTAGCTTACCCCAGATATCGGCTTCCCAACTTGTGCTTAAGGCCGCCTGGTAAGTTGTAGTTTTCAGGTTGAACGAACTGGCAAACTCCGGTGGAAAGTTCAAGCTTGCCGCCGATGTTTTTGCTCTTGTACCGGTTATACTTCCCTCCAGGCTTGGTAAATAGGCCGCCTTGCTTTGGTTAAATGTAGCCTGCGCCTCATTGATGCGCTGTACGGCAGTTTTCAGGTCAAGGTTTTCGCGCAGTCCTTCCTGAATCAGGTTTACCAGTACCGTATCCGAAAACAACTGGTTCATAGGCATATTGGCCATTGATGTAGTATCGGTAATGGTGGTATCCCGATATAGCTTATCGGTATTTACTACCGGTTGCTGGTATTTTTTTGTAACACACGATGCAAATACCGCCGTTGCTGCCAACGTAGCCAATATTTGTCGCTTATATGAATAGATCATTTTGTTGCTTCTTAATTGTTTCTTAAAATTTTTGCTATCAGGCCAGCGTTTCTTCTTCAACTTCTATTTCCTGTTCGGCAGGCGTACCGCTGATACGTTCCTGCAACGACTGGAAAATGATGAACAGCACCGGTATTACAAACACACCGAATATGGTACCGATCAACATCCCCCCTACAGCGCCCGTACCAATCGAACGGTTACCTTCGGCACCTGCACCTGAGGCAAGCATCAACGGAACCAAACCGAGAATGAACGCAAAGGAGGTCATCAAAATAGGTCTTAAACGTGCTACCGAACCGTCAATAGCAGCCTGTACAATGCTCTCGCCGCTGCGCCTGCGCGCTACCGCAAACTCAACAATCAGGATGGCGTTTTTAGCTAACAGACCAATAAGCATGATGAGCGTGATTTGCAGGTAGATATTATTCTCGATCCCGAAGATGCGGGCGAAGATGAACGCGCCGGCCAAACCTATCGGCAACGATAACAATACCGCGAATGGCAGGATATAGCTTTCGTATTGTGCACTTAACAGGAAGTACACGAACACCAAACACAACATAAAAATGAAAATGGTTTGGCTGCCGCTGGCAATCTCCTCCCGTGTTAAGCCCGAAAACTCAAATCCATAACCTGCAGGCAATGTTTTAGCACCTACCTCTTGTATGGCTTTAATGGCATCACCGGTACTAAAGCCCGGTTTTGGCGCGCCTGTTACCGAAATAGAGGTAAACAAGTTAAAGCGGTTGATAGACTCCGGCCCATAAACCCTTTTCAGCGTAACAAACTCCGAAATTGGCGCCATGGTATTATTGGCATTACGCACATACATATTATTCAAACTACCGGTTGTGCCCCTGTATGCGGCATCAGCCTGGATCATTACACGATATTGTTTACCAAACTCGTTAAAGTTAGAAGCATAAACACCGCCGAAATAGCCCTGCAAAACGCTCAATACCGAGTTTACGGTGATACCCGCGTCTTTACATTTAGCCACATTTACATCAACCAAAAACTGCGGGAAGTTAGTATTAAAGAAAGTAGATGCATATTGAATTTCGGGGCGTTGATTTAGCGCACCTAAAAACTTGCCGTTTATTTCGGCAAATTTTACGATGTCGCCGCCTGTTTTGTCCTGTACCTGGAACTCGAAACCACTGCTGTTACCAAAACCCTGCAGCGTTGGAGGGGCGAAAAACAGGATGGTAGCGCCTTTGATCCCGGCCGTCATACCAAAAAGTTTGCCGGTAACACTGTTTACGTCCGATCCTTTGGCCGTACGCTGATCCCAAGGTTTCAGCTTGATCATGATCAAACCGTATGAACCGCCTGCACCACTCAGAATGCCTTGCCCGGCAACCCTGATCACCGATTCAACCTCTGGTAACGACCTTACCATACCAGATACCTTATCGATAACCTCGGTAGTACGCTCTAATGATGCCGCAGGCGGCAAGGATACATCGCCAATGATGAAGCCTTGATCTTCATTAGGCACAAAGCCCGATGGTGTTGTTTTGAGCAAAAACCAGAATATCGCGGCAAAAACCAGGATCCCTGCTATTGAAAGCCATTTTTTAGCCGCCAGAAAACCTACCGATCTTTTATACTTGCGGGTAAGGGAATCAAAGCTGGTGTTAAAAGCACTATAAAATCGCTGTAAAAAACCTGTTTTATGATGCTCACCTTCGGGATGCGGTTTTAATAACAAGGCGCACAAGGCCGGGCTTAGTGTTAAAGCGTTTACTGCAGATATTAATATCGCGATAGCAAGCGTTAAACCAAACTGCTTATAAAACACCCCGGTTGAACCTGTAATGAACGAAACCGGGATAAACACTGCAGCCATTACCAAAGTGATGGATACAATGGCCCCACTGATATCATTCATAGCGCTGATGGTGGCGGCCTTTGCCGATTTAGCACCATGATCAAGCTTGGCGTGCACAGCCTCAACCACCACAATTGCGTCATCCACCACAATACCAATGGCCAGTACCATAGCAAACAGGGTAAGCAGATTGATGGTAAAACCAAACAATTGTAAAAAGAAGAACGTACCCACAATAGCTACCGGCACAGCGATAGCCGGGATCAATGTAGAACGGAAATCCTGAAGAAAAATGAACACTACGATAAATACCAGCACAAAGGCTTCAATAAGTGTATGCACTACCTTCTCTATAGAGGCATCCAAAAAGTCATTGGCGCTGAAAAGGGAGGTATAGCTAATACCCGCCGGAAACGTTTTTGAAGCGGCTTCAATAGTTTGCTCACAGTTTTTAATTAACTCGTGCGCGTTTGAACCTGCAGTTTGGTAAATGGCTATGGCTATGCCCGGTTTACCATTCATGGTAGTAGCATTAGCATAACTTTGCGCGCCAAGCTCTACACGTGCTATATCTTTCAGGCGCAATAATTGCCCCTTGGTTGATGAACGGATTACAATGTTCTCAAACTCGGGCACACTTGTAAGTCGGCCTTTGTACTTTAACACATATTGGAACGACTGGTTATCATTCTCTCCCACTTTACCCGGCGCAGCCTCAATATTTTGCTCGGCAAGAGCGTTGTTCACATCATCGGGCACAAGGCCATAGGTGGCCATTACATCAGGCTTTAACCAAATACGCATGGAATAATCCTGTATACCAAATGACGACGCGTCACCCACACCGTTGATACGCTTAATCTGCGGCAGCAGGTTGATATTGGCATAGTTTTGCAGAAATTTCTCGTCGTAACTTTTGTTATCGCTCGACAGGGAAAACACCATCACCATACTGCTTTGGCGTTTACTGGTAGTAACACCCGCCTTGGTTACTTCGGCAGGAAGTAAGCTGGTAGCTTTTGATACCCTGTTCTGCACGTTTACCGCAGCCAGATCGGGGTCTGTACCCTGTTTAAAATAAACAGTAATGGCAGCACTACCATCGTTACTCGCGGTAGAGGTCATGTAGGTCATGTTTTCCACACCGTTTATCTGCTCCTCAAGCGGAACGATAACGCTTTTCATCACCACCTCGGCATTGGCGCCCTGGTATGATGTTGATACCTGCACCGTTGGCGGCGCTATATCCGGATATTGGGATATGGGCAATGTAGTAAGGCCCAAAATACCCAGTATTACTATGATTACCGATATTACGGTAGATAGTACTGGTCTTTCAATGAATGTACGTAACATATTATTTATGTTGATGCCGGGCTAAACAGCACAGCTATTGCTATAAAATTTATTTTATTCTCCGTAATTAGCCGCTATTTCCTGTGCTTCAGGTTTGATAACCGCGCCATCCTTTAAAGTAGCAGCGCCATCGGTAACAACGGTATCGCCTGCTTTAAGGCCATCGGTAACTACATAGAACTGGCCTGCGGTTAAATCCATAACCTTGATCTCGGTGTTTTTAACCGCGCCTTTTCCATCAACTACATAAACAAAATGCTTTCCTTGCAGCTCGTAAGAGGCTTTCTGTGGTATAAGCACCGCGTTTTTTACAGTTTGTGGAATACGGATAGTAGCACTACCACCACTGCGGATAAGGCCAATCGGGTTAGGGAATGTAGCCCTGTAACTTGCCGATCCGGTTTCGGTATTGATTAAACCACTGATGGTTTCAACCTTACCTTTTTCGGCATAAGTACTGCCATCAGGCAATACAAGTGATACAGGCGGCGTGTTGGCCAGCTTCTCGTTCATGGTGCTGCCTTTAACCGATCTTGAAAAATCGAGCAGCTGCTTTTCATTCAGGGCGAAGTAAGCGTATACCTTGCCAATGTTTGATACCGTTGTTAACGGTTGTGCTGTTGAACCGGTAATGAGGCTACCTAATTTGTAAGGGATAGCTCCTACTACGCCATCAACCGGACTGGTTATAACGGTATAGCCCAAATTGGTTTTGGCATTGGCCAAACTGGCTTTTGCCTGGGCAAGGGCGGCTTTGCGAGCTTTCAAAGTATATTCGGCCGATTCAAGCTCATAGTGGCTGATGATATCTTTTTCAACCAGGGGCTTGGTTTTGTTAACCTGTAACTCGGCCGAGCTTACATCAGCTTCGGCAGTAGCAATGGCAGCATTGGCGGTATTTACTTCCTGCGCATATTGTGGCGCACTGAGCTTAAAAAGCAGCTGGCCTTTTTTTACCACGCTGCCTTCATCGATATAAATCTGGTCGACATAACCATCAACTTTCGGGCGGATCTCAATATTTTGTTGCCCCTGAAGTGTAGCGGGATATTCGCTGTTCAGCGTGGCATCATGTAAACTAATTTTAAAAACCGGGTAACTCTGGGGTGGCTGCGGGCCATCTGCGGCCATTGCAGCACCCTGGTTTTGACCACCGCCGCATGACGACAATAAAATTAAGGCGGCACTAAAGCCGGTTAGCAGTTGAACTGTATTTTTCATAAATATAAACTTGTAGCTATTGGATTGAATTGATATAAAAGGCATTGCAGGTATGTGTGTTAATTATTCTGTTTGACAAATGCGTTAATAACGGGGTAAATTTTTTATTGGAAAATCATTTTACAGATCATCTTCTTTCGCTCATTGATAAGGCAGGCATAGCCCTCATTGCTTAGTTCAAAAGCTTTTTTGTAAATGGCACTCATAATAAGCGGGTACGACATCAGCGAGAACAGGTTCAGCACAAAATGTACAGGGTTCATCCGTTCGATGTTACCAGCTTCCATTTCAGTTTTGATCTGCTCCAGGAACATCTGGATATGATGAGGCTTAACCTCGTTGGTGTATTTACAGGTATTTGAATTGAGTTCGGTGATGAGAAAAGTTTCCTGGTACGGATACGCGTTGGCCTCGGTTAAGAACAGGTCGATAAAGTTTTCGATCTTCTGTTTAAACGGCAGATCGGAAGCCATCACAGCATCAAGGCGGGTGGTTAAAGCAAGCATGGCTTCCTTAAACACCTGCTCAATTAAAACATCCTTGGTGCGGAAATAGTAGTTTAACAAAGTGCGACTCACTCCGGCGGCGTCGGCAATATCCTGGGTATTGGCGTGTAGCCTGCCTTCGGCAAAAAAAATGTGCTTGGCGGTATTCTTAATTAACTGCTCGGCACCGGTATCCCTTATTGGCATAAAAACAAACGGCATTTAACCAGGCACACTATTATGCCCGGCTGCACCAAAAATTGATGACAGGGCAAAATTGCCCCAATTATCGTTTTTGCAGAATGTTTAAAAGATGGCGCAATATGTCAAAAAGTCGTTTTCGATAAAAAGATTGTAATAGAATAGTAATTTTGATTATACTATTACAACGATACTATCACTTTGTAATTAAAATTACAACAGCACCTATCCAAATAAAGTGGATGGTAATTATTAAGGAGTTTGGCGGTATTTACTGGGACTGATACCGCATTGTTTTTTGAAAAACTTACTGAAAAAAAATTGGTCGGCAAAGTTGAGATACGCTGCTACCTGGGCTATAGTCAGTGCCGGATCATTCAAGGCTACCTTTGCCTCCATGATCACTATTTCGTCAATAAACTCGCCTGCCGTTTTACCTGTTACCTCTTTTACAGTTTGGGAAAGATATTTAGGGGTGATGTTCAACATAGCCGCATAAGCCTGTACGCTTCTTTCCGTCTTGAAATGCTGCGGCAGGATCTTCAGGAAACGAAAAGTTAATTCCTCCTTACGTGTGCCTTTTATCTCTCCTAATTTTTCCTGCTTTTTATATAAGGCACTTACCTCATAAATAAAACCGGTGAAAAGGTTCAATAAAACTTCATCCCGAAAAGCCAACTCATCACAGATGTCTATTTTACTTTCAATGATATCAAGGATTGCTGTAAGCGGGGCCATTGACTTTTCACCGGTAACCAATAAAGGGCTAACCTGCGACGACAAAAAATCAAATGCCTCAACATTTTTGGTGTGGATACTGGTAGCCGATAAATAAGTCGAGGTAAATATGACAGAGGTAAGCCTGCAATCTGGCGAAACATTAAGAAACTGGCGAACGGTATTAGGCGCGATTAGCAGAATGTTGTCCTTTTTTACATTATACTCCAGCAGACCTACATTGATGGAAAAATCGCCCTCATGAACCAGCGTAAAAGAAAAATGATCTGACCTGAAAGGATACAGAATTGGCACTTCTACATCGCTCGGGTTAAATGAAGTTACATACAAACCCTTATGCTGACTTGTAATGCCAAGCGGAGCAAGCAATTGCTCCATGGTGTGCGTCTGTACAGGCAGGATCTCTTTTGGCATAAGGCAATTATAAGGCTCCTGCGCTAATTTTGCGAATTAAATTGAAAACGCGTGGCATTCAAGCTCGCTCTAATAAATATCTTAAATAAAAAAGAGTTATTGCAAGTAGGAAAAAATTGAGATCTATAAAGGAGGAATGACATCTCCACCACGTCATTGCTGTAAGGAACGAAGCAATCCCCTACAGGCAGGTAACGTGCTTAGGGTTATTAAACTTGCATCGTCGCGCTCTTGGCCGCGCGGGGCCAGGTACTTTTGTCTTGATACAAAAGTACCCAAAAAATCAAGTCAGCAGGGAGGCTTCTTTGCGCTGCCCTCCGCACTGGCCATCGCTTCGGCCCTTACCCTGCAAAACAAACAGAACCACGGACTGCAATTATTTTGCCCGGCTTCGCACGCGCTTCCTCAACGCTTCTGCAAAAACTTGCTATGCCCCATCCTTCGCTACTGGCCACCATTGTTCTGTCTGTTTTCACCCGAAGCTTTCCTGCTGACGGAAAACACGCCTTTTTTTTTAACATGTCATGGGTAGGAACGAAGCCATCCCAAACTATACAGAGCGGCTCTGCTTATCGGGGATTGCTTCGTTCCTCGCAATGACGCTCGTTTTTCCAGTTTATCAGCTCATCGACGGGAACGAGATCCCCTTTATCTTCCTGAACAATTCAACGGCATACAAGTCTGTCATGCCCGAAACAAAATCAAGGATGGTCTGGATCTTTGAATAATCATCCCCGGCTTTGGTTAAAAATTGTTTAGGGATCAGTTCGATCAGTTTCTCGTGGTATTTTGAATTATTTTTTAAATACGCGGGAACGAACTCTTCCAATAAACCGCCCATTACTTTATAACCGGCAACTTCCTTCTGCACTACTGAGCTATAGTTGTAGATCTTTTTTACAGATACCTTTTCAATAGCTTTCATGGCAGACCGTAGCGGCTCTTCAATGGCGTCCATTAGTGCAGAATTAAAATCGCCGTTCATTATCTCATTCTGTTTGTCATAAAACAGATTTGAACATTGATTTACCAAAGTATTTATTGCTATCGCTCTCAAATAGCCCACCTTAGCGTCACTATCATCAAACTCTTCCAATCGCTCTTCCATTCTGGGGATAGTACACAAAGGCATCAGTAGCTCTTTCACTTCCTCATAGGAGAGTATTTTAAGGCGATGGGCATCCTCCAGGTCAACAACATTATAGCAAATATCATCGGCGGCTTCAACAAGGTATACCAATGGATGTCTTTTGTAAATAAGTTCGTCACCCTCTACCCTGATCAAACCCAAATCCTCAGCTATCTTTTCAAAATCCTGCTGCTCAGAATCGAAGAAACCATATTTTTTCCGGTAGATGATACCCTTTTTATGCCCGGCTACAGATGAACATGGGTATTTTGCTATAGAAGCTATGGTAGAATAGGTTAACGCCAAACTCCCCCGGCCTTTACCGGCAAATTGATGAGTTAATAACCTTAAGGCGTTAGCATTACCTTCAAAATGCGTCAGATCTTCCCATTGCTGAGCGGTAACAGTTGCCTTGTAATCTTTACCCGCTCCTTCTGCAAAATAATACGAAATAGCAGATTCGCCTGAATGGCCAAAAGCAGGGTTGCCCAGGTCATGCGCCAAACAAGCTGCCGCAATCATATTACCAATCTCGCTGATAAGTGGATATTTTTTCTCTACCTCGGGATCTTCCTTAAGCATCCGGTTAAAGTGCATACGCCCTAACGAGCGTCCTACACTGGCTACTTCCAAACTATGGGTAAGCCGGTTATGTACAAAAATGCTTCCGGGTAATGGGAATACCTGGGTTTTGTTTTGCAACCTCCTGAATGGTGATGAAAAAATTATCCGGTCGTAATCCCGCTGAAACTCCGATCTGGCATCGATATGGTTTGCAATATATTTATCCTCGTAACCCCAGCGCTTCGCCGATAGTAGCTTATCCCAGTTCATGATAGTATGATGTGTATGGGCGGCAAAAGTAGCCATTATCCCCGAAAGAAATACCTGCCGTTGCACCGGAGGAAGATCGTTTTGAAATAAGCAGAGGATACGAGGCTCCTATGGAGCCGGATTTGACGTTACTTTTGCTATAAACACGATACTCCTGACGGAGTTATACCTATTGTAAACTCATAACAGGAGTATCCCAATTGTCTCGTTCTAAAAAAAGTTTACAGATTTTGAGATAATCCAGTTATGAGTTTACAATGTGCTACTCACAACTCCAGCGGAGTTGCGTGTTTGTAGCTAAACGCAAGTCAAGTTCTTGGGCTCCGGATGGAGCCTCGTTCTAAAAATGATTTCCTAAGCTTACACCACCTCAAAATGCTGCCTCAATTTTTCTTCTTCCAGGTCAAGCAGATCTAATTGCTGCTTTACTATTTCATCGCTGATGTTTTTTTATTTAGAGTTAGCTTTACAATTTCTATAAACATGGTACTTCTACGGAGTTTTTCTATGTGCGCTTTCCTAACTCCGTAGGAGTACCCATGTTTGTAGGGAAAATCAATCGAGTATTGGCTCCGTAGGTGCCTCCTGTTCTAAAAGTGATTCCCTAAACCTACACCACCTCAAAATGCTGCCTCAACTTTTCCTCTTCCAGATCAAGCAGATCTAATTGCTGCTTTACTATTTCATCGCTGATGTTTTCCTTTTTATTGAGCGTTAACAGCAGATCGCGCTGTTGAGCCATAACATCGTTTAAGATCATGCGGTAATCGTGGTAAAATTCGCTGGCGCGCTGTTCGTTGTTATCTTTTTCCCAGTCTTTCAGCAGTTCCATATCGGCACTTAGCCTCAGTCTGAATGCCTTGATCATATCATTACCATCTAAACGGTCGGCGTATTTATCTTCAAGTATCTGTAAAGCCAACTTTGATAACTTCTTCCTAACCAACTGTTTTTGCTGTTCATGTGAGCCTGTATAGTCACGATCGGGCAGGTTTACAAGTTTCACTAATATGGGCAAGGTAAGCCCCTGAACAACCAGTGTAAATATAATGACAACAAATGTGATAAACAGGATAAGGTTCCGTTGAGGAAAGGCTACGCCGGAAGGTAAAAGCTCAGGGATACTCAGCGCCGCAGCAAGTGAAACCACGCCACGCATGCCTGTCCAGCCGAGTAATAATGGCCCTTTCCAACCCGGACTTGGATCGGCGGTAGTGATGTAACGGCTGATAAAGACCGTAAATATTGTAGCGCCGTAGGTGCTTGCCAGGCGGGCAAGTATCAGCACACCGGTTATGATCAAACTATAATTTATAGCCGGTTTTAACCCTTCAGGACCAAGCGCCTTTATAATAACAGGAAACTCCAACCCTATTAAAATAAAAACAAAACCGTTTAGCACAAAAGCTACTGTTTCCCAAACATTTACCCCCTGCAACCTGCTGCGATAGCTTAATATCACCTGCCGCTGCGATGAAAGGAATAAACCGCCGCTCACTACTGCCAACACACCCGAAAAGTGAAACTCTTCTGCAGCCATGTACATCACATACGGTGTGATAAACGTGAGGATAATATCAATATTAGCCGTAGTTGGTAACCACCTGTGTATGGTATAAAAAATCAAGCCCACAGCCAGGCCGATAACTATACCCATTACTATCACTAAAACAAAGCTTAAGGCAGCCTGACCAAAAGCAAACTTACCGGTAAGCACAGCGGCCAGTGCAAACCTGAAGATCACCAAACTCGATGCATCGTTCATGAGGCTTTCACCTTCAACAATGGCTACAAATCGTTTAGGAACCTTAACGTTTTTCAGAATATTACTGGCCGATACAGCATCAGGTGGTGAAATTATCCCTCCGAGCAAAAAACCAAGGGGTAAGGTGAACCCAGCGATAAGACTATTGGATACAAAGGCTATCAAACATGAGGTTAAAATAACTATCAGGAATGCAAAACTTGAAATTATCCTGCGCCATTTCCAAAAATCTTTCCAGGATGTGTTCCAGGCAGATTCATAGAGCAAGGGCGGTAAAAAGATTACAAAGATCAGATCGGGATTTATTTCAATGCCTTTTAAAAACGGCACGAAACCCAGGGGCAAACCAATAAGTACAAGTAATATGGGATAGGCGATTTTTATCTTCTGCCCAAGCATTACAACAGACAGAATAACAAGCAATAAGCAGGTACATTGGACAATAAGGTGATGCAGCATGTAGCTAAAATACAATTATTCAACGAGTAAAGTTTGCTTCTTCTTGTGTTAAGCACCTTAAAAAGGTCCGAACAAATAACCGTTTTGACTGTTCTGATAACATTAACTTAATTTTTGAATAAAAAATTGAGATAGAAAAAGATAAAATGCTAAAGAACAGCAATAAAAAATAAAAATAAAGTCATTTTATATCAAAAAAAATACAAAGTCATTTCTATAGCTTCAAAAATTTTGGTAATTTCGCAATCATGTGGTCGTCGATAAAAAAAATATTCTTCGCATTATTTTTTTTCCAGCTTGCAATAGCTGTAGCACCTGCTAACGCCGAATCAATTTTAACCCACTACAAAAAATCAGGTCGGGCTGCCGATGTAATTTCCCTTACCCACCAAAGGATCATAGGGCAAATTCAACAGCAGGAAGTACAAGATGATTCGCCTGATTCCGATGGTAACGAAGCTGCCCATACCCGTAACATCATACGTTTTTTACCAAGCCGGGTAAATTATTCTTCGGCATTATTACCGGGGCAACAACTTTTACTTGCTGATGTTATATCAACGGTAGAAAAACAACACAATCAGAATAAATCCATAAAAGGCTTTTTGCCTGCATATTATAATTTCCTCTTCAGGCTCAGTCCGTTCTAATTCTTTTTCCGTTTCAAATGCCCTTTGTGGCAAATCCCTGTTTTTACACTATCAATTTAACATTGGCTAACAGTACGTGATATGCACTGCTTTGCCTATTACCCCCATTCGGAAAAATGAAAAGGTTAATTATTTATATGCCCTTATTGGCCATAGTTGCCGGTATGCTTGTCACGGGCTGCTCATCAAAAGCTAAAACCAATAACGAAGCCGCAACTGCAGATACCCTGCAATTGCCGGTACTTACTTTAAATACAAGAGACACTGTTCTTCAAAAATCATACGTTGCCGACATCCAGGCTCAAAAAAATATCGAGATCCGCTCACGCGTTCGCGGCTTTCTTGAAAAGATTTATATAGATGAAGGCAAACAGGTTAAAAAAGGCCAGCTATTATTTAAACTTAACGACCAGGAATTTAAAGTAAACCTATCAAAAGCCAAGGCTGCATTGAGTAATGCCATGGCCGATGCCAAGGCAACAGAACTTGAGGTAGCGAGGGTTAAGCTACTGGTTGACAAGAAAGTAATCTCCAAATCAGAACTTGAAGTAGCGGAATCAAAAATGAATGCTGATAAAGCAACCATTGAAGAAGCGCGCTCCATGGTACAAAGTGCCGAAGACCAGCTGGCCTACACCTACATCCACGCTCCATTTGATGGCATCATCGACAGGATCCCGCTTAAATCGGGCAGTTTGATTGATGAGGGTACTTTGCTTACCAGCCTTTCAGACATCAGCTCGATGTATGCTTACTTCAGCTTCCCGGAAAATGAGTATCTGCAATACATCCGCAAAAAAGAATCGGCACCGGGCCAAACAAGCGATAAAGTTAAGCTGGTTTTAGCAGATGGACTGGACTTCCCCTACCAGGGCGAAATAGAAACCGTAGAAGCCGAAATTGAGCAAAAAACAGGTTCTATCAACTTCAGGGCAAAGTTCCCTAATCCTCAAAAACTGTTAAGACATGGCGCTACAGGCAAGCTTTTTATCTCTACAAAGGCTGATAGCGTGATCATGGTGCCGCAGCAATCGGTATTTGATATCCAGGATAAAAGCTACGTATACATTGTTGATAAGGACAATAAACTGCACATGCAGGCCTTTTTGCCGCAAACCCGTTTTTCTACCTATTACATTGTAAAAGACGGCTTAAAAGCAGGCGACAGGATCTTGTTTCAGGGAGCGCAGAACGTACGTGATGGCATGATCATTAAACCAAGGAAAATGGCAAAAGACTCATTGCTGGCAATGAAGTAATCAGTTGCCCATGTTTCCATTTCCAGGCCGCGTAAACGCGCGGCACAGGTTTATTGTACACTTACCCTAACAAACTATGTTCGAAACTTTTATAAAGCGGCCAGTGCTGTCGCTTGTTATCTCCCTGATAATTACCATGCTGGGCGTGCTGGCGTTAATAACGCTGCCCGTTACCCAGTTCCCTGATATTGTACCGCCATCGGTAACGGTAACAGCCAATTACACCGGTGCCAATGCCGAGGTGTGCGCCAAAGCCGTAGCTACTCCATTGGAGCGTGCCATCAACGGTGTGCCAGGCATGACTTACATGTCTACCGTTTGTAGTAATGATGGCTTAACGGTGATCCAGATCTACTTTAACGTTGGGGTTGACCCCGACCAGGCCGCGGTGAACGTTCAAAACCGTGTGGCCACCATTATTGACGAAATGCCGGAAGAAGTTATTAAAGCCGGTGTTACCACAGAAAAAGAAGTAAACAGTATGCTGATGTACCTGAACATCATGAGCCAGGACACCAGCATGGACGAGAAATTCATCTATAACTTCACCGATATCAACGTTTTGCAGGAACTTAAGCGAATTGAAGGTGTAGGTAGGGCCGAGATCATGGGTGCTAAGGAATACTCCATGCGTGTATGGCTTAAACCCGACAGGATGATGGCCTACAAGGTATCAACCGATGAGGTGATAGAGGCTATTCGTGCCCAAAACGTTGAAGCGGCACCGGGTAAAACCGGCCAGAGCTCCGATAAAACACCGCAGGCGCTACAATATGTATTGCGCTATCCGGGTAAGTTTTTTGAGCCCAAACAATATGAAAACATTGTGATCCGCGCCGAGGAAGATGGTTCGGTACTAAGATTGAAAGAAATTGCTGATGTTGAATTTGGTTCCTTAACCTACAGTATGGTATCCAATACTGATGGCAAGCCTTCTGCATCAATTATGATAAAACAACGCCCCGGCTCAAATGCCCGCGACGTTATCAATAACATTAAAACCCGCATGGCCGAGCTTAAGGAAAGCTCTTTCCCGGCCGGGATGACCTTCAACGTAAACTATGATGTATCCCGCTTTTTGGATGCATCCATACATGAAGTATTACGTACGCTGGTTGAGGCTTTTATACTGGTTTTCATTGTAGTATTTATTTTCCTGCAAGATTTCCGGTCTACCTTAATTCCCGCTTTGGCCGTGCCCGTCGCCCTTATCGGCTCACTGTTTTTTATGCAGATGCTGGGTTTCTCCATCAACCTGCTCACGCTGTTCGCCCTGGTACTGGCTATTGGTATTGTGGTGGATAACGCAATTGTAGTGGTGGAAGCAGTACACGTAAAGATGACCGAAAACCACATGAACGCCATGGATGCCACTGTTAGCGCTATGCGTGAGATCAGCGGGGCCATCGTGGCTATTACGCTGGTAATGTCGGCGGTATTTGTGCCGGTGGCTTTCATGTCGGGACCAGTTGGTGTGTTTTACAGGCAGTTTTCGCTTACGCTGGCTATCTCTATTGTGATATCGGGTGTTAACGCGCTAACGCTTACCCCTGCCCTTTGTGCCATTATGCTTAAGCATAATCCTGCATCGCAAAAGAAAACCTTGTTGCAGCGCTTTTTTGGTGGCTTTAACAATAAATACAACGGGTTGCAGAATAAGTATTCAACCTTCATGACTTACCTGTCGCCACGCAAGGGTATTACGTTGATACTGTTGGCAGGGTTCTTCATACTAACCTGGGGCACCAGCGCTATTTTGCCGACAGGTTTTATCCCAACTGAAGATCAGGGTATGCTCTACGTAAACGTAACTACTCCCGCCGGTGCCACTGTTGAACGTACTGAACAGGTATTAAAAGAGATTGAAGCCAAAACCAAATCGATGAAATCTATCGAATCAGTTTCAACGCTTTCGGGTTATAGTTTGGTGAACGAGATAGCGGGTGCATCATACGGTATGGCCATGATCAACCTTAAACCATGGGATGAGCGTGAAGAATCATTAGACGATATCATTGCCGAGCTAACCACTAAAACAAAAAACATCGGAGATGCCTCTATCCAGTTCTTCCCTCCGCCTACTGTACCAGGTTTTGGTAACGCCAGTGGTTTTGAGATACGGGTGCTGGATAAAAGCGGACAGGGTGATTTGCAAAAAGCCGCCGAGGTAACCAAAAACTTTGTCGACGCACTCAATGCTTCGCCGGAGATTGCCGGTGCATTTACCAGCTTCGACCCTAATTTTCCGCAGTACATGATCTCTGTTGATCAGCAAACGGCCGCGCAGAAAGGTATTACTGTAGATAAAGCGATGTCGACCCTGCAAACGTTGATGGGTAGTTTTTATGCCTCAAACTTTATCCGTTTTGGCCAAATGTACAAAGTGATGGTGCAAGCGTCGCCCGAATACAGATCGCGCCCGGAGGATGTGTTAAACCTGCAGGTTAAGAATGACAAAGGCGAAATGGTGCCGTTCTCTACCTTCATTAAAATGGAGAAAGTATTTGGTCCCGAACAGCTTACCCGTTACAATATGTATACGTCAGCCATGGTTACCGGTGATGCCGACAAAGGTTTCAGCAGCGGCGACGCGATTAAAGCCATTGAACGTATCGCTGCCGAAAAACTCCCTAAAGGTTATGCCTTTGAATGGTCGGGAATGACACGTGAGCAGATCCTGTCAGGCAACCAGGCTATCTACATTTTCGTGATCTGTTTGATATTTGTTTACCTGTTGCTGGCAGCCCAGTATGAGAGTTTTTTATTGCCGCTTCCGGTTATCCTTTCACTGCCCACGGGTATTTTCGGGGCATTCTTCTTTTTAAAGATCACCGGGCTCGAAAACAACATCTATGCGCAGGTGGCATTGGTGATGCTTATCGGCTTGTTAGGCAAAAACGCCATCCTGATAGTTGAGTTCGCTATCCAAAGGCAAAAAGAAGGCTTGAGCGTTTTGAAAGCGGCTATTGAGGGTGCTGTTTCCCGTTTACGACCTATCCTCATGACCTCGCTGGCGTTTATTGCCGGTTTGATCCCATTGTGCGTAGCGAGTGGCGCTGGCGCTATGGGTAACCGTTCAATAGGTACTGCCGCTGCCGGGGGTATGTTGATGGGAACCATTTTTGGTTTGATCCTTATTCCGGGGTTGTACGTGATTTTCGCAGGCCTGGCCGAACGGAACAAAAAGAAGAAGCCGGCTACAGAAGTAGTTCATCATGAGTTGGATATCGTTAATAATTAATCAAGATCTACAATGCTAAAAAAAGCAAGTTTCTATATACTTAATACAGCACTTTTACTGGTCATCATGGCCGGTTGCAAAAGTTATAAGCCGGTCACGGGCCAGGAAGTAACTGCCAATTTGCCGTCGACTTTTAACAATAATACCGATACGGCAACGGTTGCAAGCCTGCCCATCGGTCAGTTTTTTGCCGATCAAAGGCTCGTTAACCTTATCGACACAGCGCTTAAAGCCAATCCTGATTTGTTAAGCGCCCTGCAAAGGGTTGAGGCCGCCAGGGCTAATCTGCGGTTCAACGCATCAAAACTTTTGCCTACTATCAACCTGGCAGCAAATGCCGGCGTTGAAAAATACGGCGATTACACCCAGAATGGCGTGGGTAATTACGACACCAATTTTTCAAACAACATCAACAGCGATCAGCATATCCCTAACCCGGTGCCTAACTATTTCCTGGGCTTTCAAAGCTCATGGGAGGTTGATCTTTGGGGCAAACTGAACAACCAGAAAAAAGCGGCTTTCGCCCGCTTCCTGGCCAGCCAAAGCGGGTATCGTTTAGTAACAACCGCGCTTACAGCCCAAATTGCGGGCCTTTATTACCAATTGCTGGCTTATGATACCGAACTGGGGATCATCAAAAAGAATATCAAACTCCAGGAGCATGCGCTGGAAATTGTTAAAATCCAAAAGCTTGGCGGTCGTGCTACGGAGTTGGCAGTTCAGCAGTTTGAGGCGCAGTTGTCCCGTACTAAAGGCATGGAATATACCACCCGCCAGCAAATCACCGAGTCCGAGAACCAGCTTCGCTTTTTAACCGGAAGCTATTCGGGCAAAGTCACACGGGATACTTCTATCATGAAAACCAAGCTTCCTGTAGTTATCGGTACCGGTGTTCCGTCTCAAATGTTATTAAACCGCCCGGATATCCGCGGCGCCGAGTTGGAGCTTACAGCAATGAATGCAGACATTAAAGCGGCAAGGGCAAACTTTTTCCCTACTTTAACATTAACCCCATATGTTGGCTATAACAGCTTCAGGGCAAATCTTTTATTTGACCCGGCTTCGTTTACCTATGGTATTTTAGGAGGTATCACCGCCCCTATCTTTAATCGCAAAGCTATCAAAGCCGAATATGAGCGAACCATAGCCGAGCAAAAGATAGCGGTGTACAATTATCAAAAAAGCATCCTGTCCGGCTTCCAGGAGGTGAACAACAATTTAAGCGGAATAGAGAATTTTAACCGCGCCTTTGAGTTTAAGCAACAGGAGTTGCAAGCGCTTAACAACGCACTGTCTGTTGCAAATGACTTATATCTTGTTGGCCGGGCCAATTACCTTGAAATTATCACTGCCCAGCGCAGCGTACTTGATGCCGAGCTTGAACTGGCCGGCATTAAACGCGATATATTTTTAAGCTCGGTTAATTTATACCAGGCTGTTGGTGGTGGTTGGAGATAGGCTGTTATTTAATCAAACAAAAACGGGCGCTTGTTGGCGCCCATTTTTGTTAAAAGGGGTTCCGAAACCTTTTAAAGCGTATGATTGTGCGATTCCCTCCCCTGGGAGGGTGTAGGGAGGGGTTTCAGCGAGTGCCGGGCCATTTCAAAGTCGCATAAACCCCTCCCTGCCAATACTCAATCCTAACGCACCCCTCCCAAGGGAGGGAATTGTCAATGCATGAGCTCAATTCCTCATAGAGCACCCGTCACAAATCCGTTACACAAATCAAATTACATCGCAATAATATTAACCAGTAGTATAAAATTGCTTAATATAGTAGCTTTCGATGCTTGCTGAAGGAAGCATCTACTGACTGACTTATTACTTAAACAATTAACACAAATGATCAAACATTTAAAGCATGCATTGATTGCCCCATCAATTGCTGTACTGGCTTTTAACGCCGCTGCTCAAACCGGCGCTCAGCCAAAGCTCATTGAAAAGGTTACCCGCAAGGGAACCGAGCTGGTGATCCCTTATGAAAAGTATGTATTACCTAACGGACTAACCGTTATTTTGGCTGAAGACCACTCCGACCCACTTGTTCACGTTGATATAACCTATCACGTAGGTTCGGCCCGCGAGGAGATCGGTAAATCGGGCTTTGCGCATTTCTTTGAGCACATGATGTTCCAGGGGTCGGACCACGTAGCAAATGGCGATCACTTCAAGATCATCACCGAAGCAGGCGGTACCCTGAACGGATCAACCAACCGCGACCGCACCAATTATTACGAAACCGTACCGGCCAATCAACTGGAAAAAATGCTTTGGCTGGAATCAGACAGGATGGGTTTCCTGCTTGATGCCGTTACACAACAAAAATTTGAGGTTCAGCGTGCAACAGTAAAAAACGAACGCGGGCAGAATTATGATAACCGTCCGTACGGTTTAGTTGGCCAGTACGCTTCAAAAACATTATATCCATATGGTCACCCCTATTCATGGCTTACCATCGGCTACATCGAGGAGTTGAACAAAGTAGGTGTAAACGATCTTAAAAACTTTTTCCTGAGATGGTATGGCCCTAACAATGCCACGCTAACCATTGGCGGCGATCTTAACCCTAAGCAAACATTAGCCTGGGTAAGCAAATATTTCGGCAGCATCCCGAGAGGCCCGATGGTTAAAAATATGTCATTACCGGCACCGGTATTAAAAGCCGACAGGTATGTATCCTATACAGACAACTACGCCAAGTTCCCGCTGCTATCAATAAGCTATCCGGGCGTTAAGATCTATGATAAAGATATGTCGCCGCTTGACGCGTTATCGGCTATCATCGGTCAGGGACGTAACTCTATTTTTTATAAAAACTTTGTAAAAACCCGTAAGGCGGCACAGGCAACCATGGGCTCATCTAACACCGAACTTGCCGGCGAGATCAGTATCAGGGTTGTACCTTTCCCTGGTCAAACACTGGCTGATGCTAAGAAACTGGTAGATGAATCGTTAGTTGAGTTTGAGAAAAAAGGTGTAAGCGATGACGATCTGGCCCGCTTTAAGGCAAGCTCTGAAGCTGATTACATCAACAGCCTGTCAAGCGTAAGCGGTAAAGTATCTGAACTGGCACAGGCGCAAACTTTTACAGGTAACCCTAACCAGATTGGACGCGAACTGGCCGCCATTCGTGCCGTTACCAAAGAAGATGTAATGCGCGTTTACAACCAATACGTTAAAGGTAAACCTGCCGTAATATTAAGCGTACTACCTAAAGGCGGCAACTTGCAGCCGGTAGCTCCTGATAATTTTACTGTTGATACCACAGGGTACAAAGCGCCTGACTACGGTTACAAAGGTTTGGTTTACCACAAACCTAAAGATAGTTTTGACCGCGCTGCAAAACCCGGTGTTGGTGCCAACCCGGCTATTAAAGTTCCGGCTATATGGTCGGCCAATACGCCAAATGGTATCAATATCATCGGCACACAAAATAATGAGATCCCTTCGGTGTCTATGACTATCGCTATTAAAGGCGGTGGTTTGTTTGCTGTCAGTGATCCATCTAAGGCAGGTCTGGCAAATATTGTTGCCCGCATGATGAACGAAGAAACCCAGAAATACACCGCTGAAGATTTCAACTCCGAACTGGATAAACTGGGCAGCAGCATTACCTTTTACGCCAGTTTAGACCAGATTGGTGCCGAGGTATCGTCACTCACCAAAAACCTGGGTAAAACCATGTCGCTGCTGGAAGAAAGGCTATACCATCCTAAATTTACACAGGACGCGCTCGACAGGATCAAGAAACAAACGTTGGAAGGCTTTAAGCAAGCGAAAACCCAACCTGCAGGTGTTGCCAGCACTGTTTACAGCAAAATACTTTACGGTACAGACAATGTACGTACTTACGCAGCCGGTGGTAACGAAGAAACTGTTGGCGGTATTACTTTGCAGGACGTTCAGGATTATTACGATAAAAACTTCGCTCCGTCATTAACAAAAATTGTTGTAGTGGGAGATGTTAGCGAGGCATCAGCAAAAAGTGCCCTTGCTTTCTTAAACTCATGGAAAGATAAAAAGGTAACTGTCCCTGCCCCGGTTGAAGGCAAAACGTTTGATAAAACAACTTTATATCTTGTTGATATTCCGGGTGCGGCGCAATCCGAAATCAGGATCGGCTATCTTGATAAACTTAACTATGATGCAACCGGCGATTATTATAAACTGAACATTGCCAACTACATTTTAGGTGGCGCGTTCAACAGCCATATTAATCTTAACCTAAGGGAGAAAAAAGGCTGGACTTATGGTGCCCGCTCATCTTTCAGCTCAGGTAAATATGGCGGCGATTTTACCGCATCGGCCGGGGTATTGGCTACCGCTACAGATAGCTCGGTGGTTGAATTCATGAAGGAGATCACCAATTATCAAAAAACAGGTATTACCGCTGATGAATTGAAGTTTACACAAACCTCCATCGGTCAGAGCGACGCACGCCATTATGAAACCAATGCGCAAAAAGCAGCCTTTTTATCACGCATTCAGGAGTATGATCTGAAGCCAACTTATGTTGACGAGCAAAACAAGATCTTATCAAGCATTACTCCTGCCGAGATCAACACGCTCGCGTCAAAATATCTTATCCCAGACAACATGATCATCTTAGTTGTTGGTGATAAAGCAAGGATAGCTCCGGGCTTACAAAAATTGGGATACCCTATTGTTGAACTTGACGTTGATGGCAAGCCAAAGCAATAAGTTAACATAACAGCAAGCTTCAAATCCCCTTATGTCGATATTGGCATAAGGGGATTTTTATTTTGATAATCAACACATTACTAAAAACCACTACTATCGATACCTTCATTTTCTTAGCCCCTCTGCAACTGAAAAGTTACCATCAAAAACCCATTTATTAACACGCACTTAACCTAAATTAAATACAGAAAATTCAATTTTGGATTAAGTTTTTATCGGCACAAAAGGTGCTGTTTCGTTGGGTTCAGGTTTTATTTCTGCCAGAAAAACAAATGAGTATCGTAAAGGGAATTTTTGGGCAAAAAAATAACGCTACCACTTCAGCAGAAAATGTTGATCTGGATGTTCTCTTCAAACAATATTACGACAGGCTGGTATACTTCTCTCTCCAGTTTATTAAAGATAAAGACCAGGCCGAAGATATTGTACAGGACGCTTTCATTAAATACTGGAACCAACGCGAAAGTGTTGTGCAGGATAAGATCGCGATCAAAAACTTTCTGTACAGTACCGTTCGCAACGCAAGCCTAAACACCATACGGCATGGTAAAGTTGTTGAAGCCTATATTCAGCAACAAGGTAATACCGAACCGGAAGAACCACCCGTAATTGAAGCTATCATCACGGCCGAAGCTGTAGCCGAAATCCATGCCGCCCTGCACTCACTACCCGAAAGTCACCGCACCATATCAATCATGGGGTATTTTGATGGTAAAAAGAACCAGGAAATTGCCGATGAGCTGGATATGTCAGTAAATACCGTTAAAAAACAAAAACAACGCGCCCTTGAACTGATGCGTGTAAAACTTTCGCCAGAGATGTTCACTGCTTTTATAGCGATTGGCTTGAGCTTTTTTAAAAAGTAAATTAATTACACTTCAATTCTGTTACTGAAATTCACAGGTAAAGGCTGAAAAAAATTCTTGTTTGTAGGAGGCACCTACGGAGCCCACCATTTTCCTTTTTTTCACTATAAACAAGATACTCCTCCGGAGTACTAATCACATTTTGAAACTCCGGAGGAGTACCATGTTTGTAGCAAGGCATTTGTAAAAGTAAAGGCTCCGTAGGTGCCCCCTATCAGATATTTTCTCAAACAAGTTTTAATCCAGTCGCTCCCTCTCAAAAAAAATTAAAAAAATATTCACCTCACTTTATCCACTTTTAAAATGAAGGTGTCTTTATGTACGAAAAGGAAAAATGAATAATTACGACTCATACTTTGACCTGGGCCAGTTGATCGCGAAATATATGCGAAACGAGTTGGGCGAACAGGAAAAACTCCAGCTTGACCAATGGCTTCAGGCTGACGCCCGCAACCAGGAATTATTCAAAAAACTAACTGATGAACATCTGCTCAATAATGAGCTGGAAACCTTTTCAGCAACTGATAAGGCTAAAGCATGGCATAATATTACCAAAAGCACGGGGTTTAAACGCAAAAGTAACAAACTGCGGTGGGTTGGATACGCCGCAGCCGTGCTTTTACTGGCCGCATTAACCATTACTCTAAATAAACGCCAAACTGCAGAGCAGCCACAAAACCTGGCCAATCAACATAAAGACATCCCTCCGGGAACAAATAAAGCAATACTTACCCTTGCCGATGGTTCAACTATAGTTTTGGATAGCGCCAAACACGGGCAAATTGCGAGTCAGCAAAATGTGGTGATCAAGGAAGATGAAAACGGCAAAGTAGTTTATGAGGCGACTCACGAAACTCAAGACCCTGCCCGTTCTGCTCCTGCCGAAACTATAGCCATGAATATGCTGGCTACTCCACGAGGCGGACAATACCAGGTTGTTTTGCCCGATGGCACAAAGGTTTGGTTAAACGCTGCATCCTCACTGAAATATCCAACCGTATTTACAGGTAATGAGCGCAGGGTTGAACTTACCGGCGAGGCCTATTTTGAAGTAAGTAAAAATCCTTCAAAGCCATTCAATGTAAAAACCGCGAGCCAGACCGTTACAGTGTTAGGTACACATTTTAACATTAACAGTTATGCCGATGAGGGGGCTACTAAAACCACCCTGCTTGAAGGCAGTGTGAGGGTTACCGGCAACTCTGGACAATCGGTTAAAATAAAACCGGGCGAGCAGGCTGTCAACACTTTAAGCAACATCAACATTAATGAGAATGCCAACATTGACGAGGCAGTGGCCTGGAAGAATGGAAAATTTGTTTTCAGCAATACCGATCTGCAAACCATTATGCGCCAGCTATCCCGTTGGTATGATGTGGATGTAGAGTACCAGGGCAAAACAGCGCAAAAACATTACATGGGGCGTATTTCGCGCAATGTACCTGTGTCACAAATATTTGAAATTCTTAAAACAAGCGGCTTAAACTTCACAATTAACGGGAGGAAGATTATAGTAAAATCATAACAAAAATCCAATATGTGGTAAACGGCCAGGCCGGTTTACTAAAAGTTGGCCCATAAAAAAACCGAAAGTGTTGCGACCACTTCCGGCTATATTTTGGGGCTAACATCATCCAAATTATATCGACTAAATACTTTTTAAACTAATCAACCCAAAACAAAAATATGGATTTTTCTACATTTCCTGTGCCCTTACACAACGATGGCCGGGTAAATAAATTCAAAAACGCTACCAAAGGTTTTTTCCGGATGAACCGGGAAACAAAAAGGAAATTTATTATGCGGATTAAGCTTATCGCCGTCCTGTTATTTGCAGTTTGCATGCATCTCAGCGCTAAAAGTTTCAGCCAAAACATCACTTTAGCCGAAAAAAACAGCAGTCTTCAAGCGGTGCTGAACAAAATTGAGCAGCAAAGCGGTTATGATATCTTCATGCAAACCGAACTGCTTGCCGGCAGCAACAGAATATCGTTAAATGTAAAAAACGAAGCGTTAACAAAAGTGCTCGACAGGGTATTTAAAGGTCAGCCTGTAACTTATGCTATTGTGGGCCATACCATTGTAGTAAAGGAAAAAAACGCGCAAACTTCCGCAAACGCGCCGGCTTCATTATATACCGGTAAAGTTATTGACGCTGTTACCAAAGAGCCGCTTATTGGTGCTTCGGTAGGTGTTAAAGGCGGAGGCAAAGCTACATCAACCAGTCTTAATGGTACTTTCAAATTAAACCTTGAAAATGGCGACGGCACTGTGCTGGTAGTTTCCTATATCGGTTATGTAACCAAAGAGATTACGCTTTCAGGTACCACCAATCTTGGCGAAATTGAGCTTAAATCAAGTGCAAGTTCTATGAATGAAGTTGTGGTAACCGGCGATGTTGCCATCGACCGTAAAACTCCTGTAGCGGTAACAACCATTAACCAACGCTTTATTGAAGAAAAACTGGGCAACCAGGATATCCCGCAATTATTAAGTATTGTTCCTGGTGTAATGGCTACTCAAGGCGACGGTGGTTACGGTGATTCACGCATCAACATCCGTGGTTTCAACAGCGGATCTAAGAAAGGTAACGTAGCTTTAACCATAAACGGCATTCCTGTTAATGATATGGAGAATGGTTCACTGTACTGGTCAGATTTTTCTGGCCTTACCGATGTAACCACTTCATTGCAGTTACAACGCGGTTTAGGTGCTTCAAAAATCATAGTACCTTCTTTCGGTGGCACAATCAATATCACCACACGTGGTACCGAGACCGAAAAAGGCGGCTATATTTCTCAGGGTATCGGTAGCGATGGTTATGAAAAAACAACCGTTTTATTATCAACCGGCTTAGATAAAAATGGCTGGGCTGCTACCTTCCAGGGCAGCAGGACTCAAGGTCGTGGTAATGCCGATGGTTTAAACTTTTTAGGTTATAACTACTTCTTTAACATTTCAAAACAGCTTACACCAAGCCAAACCTTATCGCTTTCGGTAATGGGGGCCAATCAAACACATGGTCAACGACCAGACGAACTGATCTCTGATTGGCAAAATGCGCCTCAGGGCATCCGTTGGAACTATGAGCTGGGTGTAAAAGACGGCAAACAAATCAATCCGTACAATAACAACTTTAGCAAGCCATTATTCTCATTAAACCATGAGTGGAATATCAATGGAAGCTCAAGCTTATCAACCGTATTATATGCAACTTACGGCACAGGTGGTGGCGGTGGTATCCAGGGCGAAGCGCCAAGGGTAAGCAATTTATATTCGCCATATGATTATACAGCTGCCGAAAAAGCGAACTTCGCTAACCCTGACGGTTCTGCAAGCACCTATTTCTATTCATCACACAATGATCATACCTGGTATGGTTTACGCAGTACTTACCGTACCGAATTAAGTAAATACCTTAATCTGTCTGCAGGTATCGACGCGAGGTATTACAAAGGCACCCATTATAAAACTGTTACCGATTTGTTAGGCGCCGATTATGTTTATGATCCGTATACCGGAAGCAGCAATCTTGGCAGTCGTTCGGGCGATATTAACAACCCCGAACACCGCGCAATGGTTGGCGATAAAATAGGTTATTTTAATAAAGATAACGTGATTTCAGGCGGCGTGTTTGCCCAGGCCGAATATTCAAAGGATGATTTCTCGGCCTTTGTAACTGTAACAGGTAGCGGCACCGGCAACCAACGTAACGACTATTATAATTACCTGAACAGCGACCCTAACCAAAGCAGCAAATACGTAAACTTTTTCAACTACCAGGCTAAAGGCGGTGCCAACTATAATATCAATGAGGCAATGAACGTGTTTGCCAATGTTGGCTACATGACTAAAGCGCCTTATTTTGATAACGTTTTCCAAAAGTTCACCAATACCATCAATCCAAATTCGGTATCTGAGAAATTACTGAGCTATGAGTTGGGATATGGCCTTAAACTGGCACATTTCAGCGCCAAATTAAACGCTTACAGAACACAGTATAATGACGAGTCGTTTGCTACATCATACTTTGACCAACCAACTAATCAGCTTTATACCGTTAACGTGGCAGGCGTTGACGAATTACACCAGGGTTTGGAGCTTGAGATGAAATTAAAGCCGATTAAAGAAATTACGCTGAATGGTATGCTGTCTTATGGCGATTGGCGCTACACCAACGATGCTGGCCCGACCACAGTTTATAACTCACAGCAACAGGCTGTTAAAACCGTTAACAAAGTTTACTTAAAAGACATTAAAGTTGGCGATGCAGCACAAACTACTGCTGCTTTAGGCGCCGATATTGATGTATTGCCAGATTTGACTATTGGTGGTAACTATTTTTACTATGGTAACTACTATTCAGATTTCAACTTTGCAAATGCTGGTCAACCCAATATGCACCCTTACAAATTGCCAAACTATTCTATCTGGAACCTTAATGGTGTATTCAGGTTTAAAATTGCAGGTTTGAATGCTGTGTTAATCGGCAACGTAAACAACCTGCTTAACACCAAATACATAGCCGACTCTTACGACGGTAACCTAACCGGTAACGCGGCCAACGCATTAGTTTACTACGGCTTAGGCAGAACATTTGTAACCAGTTTAAAAATTAAATTTTAATAAGATTTTAAGTAATTAAAATGAAAAAGATATCTAACATACTGGTACTGGCAGCCCTTGCATTATCGGCCTGCCAAAAACAACCGGTTATTCCAAATACTATGCCTTTGCATAAGGCCAAGCTGACCCAAACACTGGTTGCGGCCGATTATAAAAAGCTTGATACCTCATCATATGGTTATAAAAACGGCGTTTTTCAATCAGAGGATGACGCTAAACAAACCATTCCGGGACTGTTGGCCACTGAATATCCGCGCGTTGACGATGGTTCAACCGCCGATGTAACTTTCAACGTAGGTACGCCACAGGTTAAAGTTGCAGACAGCGTTTACAAAAACGTAGCATATACGCTAACCAACGCTGATTATTTACTACTACCGGGCAACAAATTCACCGATTTTACGGCGGCACAAATACTTTCATGGCTGCCTTACGGGCCTAAAACATCATCTCCTAAAGCTAACCAGCTGGCGGTGTTAACTTTTAATTACTACTCGGGCAGTGTATCTGTACAAACATTTGGATACATGTATTTAAATGGCGCCTGGCAGCAAATCTATCTTTTGTCGCCTGCTCAGTACGCCTCAATTGGTCGCTCAAACCATAACGAGTTTGTTGCTACCGATAACGTGAGCAGTGTCAACACTTATATCGGTGCATTATTAAAAGCCGACTTAAGCATATCTGCAACCGCACAGGTTGGCGATATCCAATATGTAAGCTATAACTACTATGATGGTACTACTGATTTTCAAAAGGTAACAGCCTTCGCCTTTGATGGCAGTAACTGGGTTTCCGGTTCAACTCCACGCACTTTATCATTTGAGCGTGCAAGTGGCAAATGGGTAGTAAGCAGCACTGTTAGCTATACCCTTGTTAAAGATGATTACGTTTACATTGGCACGCAAACCACCGCAGGTACCCAGGCTGCAAGGGACAACGTTGCCAAATACCCCGACTTTAACATCAGTGCTACAACCGATGCCACTTATTGGAGCGATACAGATCTGAATGCTGCTATGATAGCGGTATTAACAGAGAAATTTAAAGCCACCGCACTTCCAAATCAAAAATTTGTGGTTACCTATGTTGTTTACAGCTTTGGTAAAACCTCAAACGTCAGCAAAACTTTCGTATTCGACGGAACAAAATTCGTAGTTCCGCAATCGTAATATCTTATACCAACAGGCCCGGTATACTGGCCGGGCCTGTTTTTTTCTTCCCTAAATCTTTCCTGGTTTTAAAAAATTGCACAGCGTAAACGCATTGACTGTGCTTTGTATTTATCTATCATAAAACAACAATTATGAAAATTAACAACCTGCTTATTGGCCTGGGTTTAGCTTTAACCTTTGCCGGATGTTCTAAAGACCTTAAAAACTCGCCAACTCCGCCTAAAACCGGCGATACTACGAAGACAACCACTCCTCCCGCCCCCACTCCTTATACCATTACCGAGGATTTTGAACAGGGTGCGAAAACCGCCTATGCAGCGGCAGATGTATCTCTAAGTACAGGCAGCTGGAATTTTAACGATGCATTGATAGTCAACCTTGCTGCTGATTTAAAAGACGGTACAAAATCGGTAAGGATCCGTACCGGCGACATCGCCATGAATTTTGATATCAACGGCCTTACTACTTTGTATATTAAACATGGTAAATATGGTACCGATGCAACATCTACATGGCAATTATTAATGTCGACCGATGGCGGAACAAATTATACCCAGGTTGGTACCGATATTACCGAAACCAATACCACGCTGGTAACCGACTCATTTAAAGTGAGCGTTACCGGTAAAGTTAGGTTTGAAATTAAAAAGACAGGTACAACCCGTATCAACATTGATGATATCACTTTTAAAGGTACTGGCGATCCTGGTATAACCGTTGGTACCCCAGATACCGGCAGCGGCGATACCGCCGGTGGTTCAAGTGCTTCGACTCCGCGTGATGTTACCGCCGGTGCGGATGCGCCACCAACAAGCGGCGACAACAGCAACCTGCTTTTCGGTAACCCGTCAAACGCGCTTTCGACATTAGCTTCAATGGATAACTACCTGATAGATCAGAAGTACTATGTAGAGTCATACAACGCTACCAAAGGTGAACCAAACTGGGTAAGCTGGCACCTGGATGCTACCAACACAACCAACGCAACCGGCCGTTTAGATGATTTTGCGGGCTGGAGCGGATTGCCTGCTGCCTGGTACCAGGTAGAGAGCAACAGCTACTCAGGCAGCGGATTCGACAGGGGGCACAACTGTCCGTCGGCCGATCGTACAAGCTCTACCGATGCTAATGCTTCAACCTTCCTGATGACCAATATGATTCCACAAGCCCCTCAAAACAACCAACAAACCTGGGCCAACCTTGAAAATTACCTGCGCGAGCAAGTGGTTGCCGGTAACGAGGTATACATCATTATGGGCAGCTACGGTACAGGAGGCACAGGTTCAAACGGTACCGCCAGCACCATCAATAGCGGTCATGTAAACGTACCAAGCAATGTTTGGAAAGTTGCCCTGATCATTCCAAAAGGTGATGGCGACGTTGCAAGGGTTACCGCTTCAACAAGGGTTATCGCGGTAAACACGCCTAACATCAATACTATCAATTCCGACTGGACTAAGTACATCACTACAATCAAAGAGATAGAAACCGCTACCGGTTATACACTGCTATCAAGCCTGCCTGCGTCGGTTAGGACAGCACTTGAAGTTAAGGTAGATACCGGCGCTTCGGGATCATAACAAAATTGGTAATTGAACAAGGAAAGCCGGAAATGTAAAATATTTTCGGCTTTTTTTCTGGTACTTTAGAAAGTGTTCAATTTTTGAAAAATGGGTGTTCAACTTTTGAAAGCCCAATAACACAACTCATTGATTACCAACAACAAAATATTCAAACTGATCGATTGAGCGCTTTTGCATATTTGCAATCAATTGACTATCAAGCAATAACACTTAAGCAAAAACAACAAGTGTTCATACTTTTAAAGTTGAACACTTGCCATTTCATGTTATATTTTGGGAATCCCTTGCTGTTGGGACACGAGATCAATCCACACCTTTTACATTCATTTTAAAGGTGTAAACTGCCTTCGAGGCTGTAATAAATAACACATCTTTGTTTTTGCCGCCGAAGCAGATGTTCGCCGTCCATGGTTCGTCAATATCTATATGGCCTATCTTTTCGCCTTTAGGATTAACGATGGTAACACCTTTACCGCACATATAAATATTGCCGCGCTCGTCAATTGTCATACCGTCGCATCCCATCGCTATAAACAAGGTACGGTTTGATAGTGTGCCATCTTTATTGATATCATACCTGTAGGTTTTATTATCGCCGATATCTGCCACGTACAAGTTTTTTCCGTCCGGTGTGCCGATAATACCGTTAGGGCGCACAAATTTATCATCAACAATTACGGCAGGTGCTTTTCCTTTGGCAAGGAAATATAGTTTCTGACCATCAAGGTCGGGTTGTTTACGTGTCCAGTAATCGCGCTGATAATATGGGTCGGTGATGTAGATCCCGCCATCCGGGCGTACCCAAACATCATTAGGGCCGTTAAATTTATGGCCCTGATAATCTTTTAATAAAACAGTTACTTTTCCTTTGCGGCTGATAGACCATAACTGATCGTCGGCATCGGCACAACTGATGAGGTTTCCTTTTTTATCGAAATACATGCCGTTTGAGCGGCCTGCACTATCCAGGAAAACGGAAAGTTTGCCGTCGGTATCGTATTTCCAGATCTTGTTATTGGGCTGATCCGTAAAAAACACATTGCCTTTTTTGTCGACAGCCGGGCCTTCAGTAAAAGAGAATTGCTTCGCGATCAGCTGCGCTTTAGTATCAGGAGAGTAAAGGCCGGTTTGATCCTGAGCTACGGCCTTGCCACCAATGGCCGATAGGAATAATATAATAACGGATAGTTTTTTCATGTACGGTACAGGTTACTTTTGGTTTTGCTAAAGTAACACGTTTTATTGCCCGATTATTTTGCAGGGGTAAAATATTTGATACAAGTAGTGGATTTGTAGGATTGTTAACGCTTTACTACTCACGCATACTTCTTTACCATCTATCAAATGTTTGATTAAAAAGATAGATTTAAAAACCTTACTTTTGCACCTTTATTAAAATACCGTACATCACATGAGTATTGCATTATCCGAACAGGAAATCTTTCGCCGCAAATCTTTACAGGAATTACGCGCACTGGGTATTAACCCATACCCTGCCGAAGCTTTTAATGTTAACGCCTGGGCACAGGATATAGCCGATAATTTTAAGGATAAACCCGAGGCCTACCAGGATGTTGTTATTGCGGGCCGTATCATGACCCGCCGTATCATGGGCAGCGCTTCGTTTGCCGAGTTACAGGATTCAACCGGTCGTGTGCAGATTTACCTGAAACGCGATGATATTTGCCCTGATGAGGATAAAACTTTATATAACACCGTATTTAAGAAACTGCTTGATATTGGCGATTACGTTGGCGTAAAAGGCTACGTTTTCCTTACCCAAACCGGCGAGATCTCAGTTCACGTACGTGAACTGGTTGTGCTTTCAAAATCGTTAAAACCGCTACCGGTTGTTAAACGCGAGGACGATGGCACCATCCACGATGGTTTTACCGATCCTGAGTTACGCTACCGCCAGCGCTATGTGGATTTAACCGTTAACCCGGATTACAAACAAATCTTCATCAACCGCTCAAAAGTGATCAGTGCTATGCGTGGTTACTTCAATACCCAGGGATGGATGGAGGTTGAAACGCCTATCCTGCAGCCTGTACATGGCGGCGCGGCGGCACGTCCGTTTGCTACCCACCATAATACGCTTGATATGCCATTGTTTTTACGTATTGCCAACGAGCTTTACTTAAAAAGGCTTATCGTAGCCGGTTTTGACGGTGTTTATGAGTTTGGTAAAATGTTCCGTAACGAGGGTATGGATCGCACCCACAACCCGGAATTTACCGCCATGGAAATTTATGTAGCCTACAAAGACTATATATGGATGATGGCCATGGTTGAGGAATGCCTGGAAACCGTGGCAAGAGCCGTTCACGGCATCCCGGTTGTGCAGGTTGGCAGCAACGAAATTAACTTTGCTGGCCCTTACGAAAAGCTGTCTATGTATGATTCTATCCTGAAATACACCGGTATCGATGTATCGGCAATGGATGAAGCAGGGTTACGCGAGGTTTGTGCAGAGTTGAAAATAGAAGTAAACCCAAGCATGGGCAAAGGCAAACTGATCGATGAGATCTTCAGCGCTAAAGTTGAGCATCACCTGATCCAGCCTACTTATATTACCGACTACCCTATCGAAATGACGCCGCTTGCCAAAAAGCACCGTACTAAAGAAGGGCTGGTTGAGCGTTTTGAGTTATTTGTAAATGGTAAAGAAATTGCCAATGCTTATTCAGAACTGAATGACCCTATTGATCAGCGCGAGCGTTTAGAAGAGCAGCTAATCCTGGCTGGTCGTGGTGATGATGAGGCTATGGCTATGGATGACGACTTTTTACGCGCGCTTGAATATGGTATGCCGCCAACATCAGGCTTGGGTATCGGTATCGACAGGCTGGTAATGTTAATGACCAATCAGAGCACTATCCAGGAAGTATTATTCTTCCCGCAGATGCGCCCGGAGAAAAAAATCAAGGTTGCTACTGCCGATGATTTCATAAACATTGGCGTACCTGCCGAATGGGTTCCTGTATTAAATAAAATGGGCTTCAACACCGTTGAAGAACTAAAAGCAGGCAACCCTAACAAGGTATTTAATGACCTTGGCGGTATGCGCAAAAAATTAAAACTTGATATTACCATGCCAACTAAAGAAGTTGTTATGGCCTGGTTTGAATAATCTGATTTTCTGCTAAAATCAAAAAACGGAGGTGATAATAATCTCATTATCACCTCCGTTCAATTCCGTTTACCTCTCCACTGCCTCAAAATCCAATCCCGGATAACAATTTGTTAACAAAATCATAAAAAAAGGAAAACTTTCGATATTAAGTTATTCTTTAATATTGTATTATACAACTCATACGCATTATGACTAACTCAATATTAGAGATAACCGAAAACGAATACCTGATCAAACTAAACAGGAATAATTTCAACCTGTCTTTCATCAGGAGTTTACTGAAACTTGTTGAAGTAGCCAATCCATCTGAAGATACACACACCTATCATACTGATAGCTACGTTCAGCCTTATCAAAACCACTCTGCAACGCCTGACTATTTCAGCGCCATTGAAGAAAAATAAAAGGGACGCGGTTTTCGCGTCCCTTTTATTTTTTATTCCTTTTATTTTATTCTCTTTTTAGTACTGGCGATATCCCCCTCTTACTACCTGCTTATCCATCTGTGCCAACTGGCCTTTCATCATCTTAATCTGTTCGGTAAGTAGTTTGTTCTTATCATCTTTTGTAGCCTCTGACAAATACATCTGTGCTTCGCGCTTGTTACGTTTAGCCATTGAAATACCGGCAAGGCTCAATTTTGCCAATGCCACATTGTGCGACATTTTCATACCCAGAGACAAAGCTTTCTTGAAATATTTCTCTGCTTTCATCGGAGCCTTGCGAGATTCTATCAAACCGATCAACAGGTTATAATAACCGTGCTGGTTTTTATGCAGCTGCTTTTCGTAATCAGTGATTTTCAATAACCATTCTTCTGACTTTTCAGAATTTTCTTTACGTAAAAAGTACTGGGCAATGATCATGTTTTCGTTAAAGAAGAAGCTAAGCAGTAAAATACCACCTATTAACAAAACTAAGATACCCCATCCCCAAAAACCGAATGCACAAAGCGCGACCGCCGCACCCATCACTACACAAGCAATAATTAACCGAACAATATTTGACATAATTTGTGATACTAATATTAACGCAAATATCTGTTTATTTGCACGCTAAACCAACTTCTATATAAATATTTATGGCGATTGCATTACCACCATCATGGCTTGAGGTTTTACAGCAGGAATTTGGCAAACCTTACATGGTAAAACTTAAACAATTTTTAAAAGAAGAGCAGGAATCAGGACAAATTGTTTACCCAAAAAACAGCGACATCTTCAATGCTTTTAACACTACCCATTTTGATGATGTTAAAGTGGTAATATTAGGCCAGGACCCTTACCATGGTGCCCACCAAGCCCATGGACTATCCTTTTCGGTACAAAAAGGAATTGCTATTCCACGTTCATTAATGAATATCTATAAAGAGCTCCAGGTTGATATTCCGGGATTTAAAGCCCCGGTGCACGGTAATCTTGAAGAATGGGCTAAACAAGGTGTATTATTACTAAATGCTACACTTACCGTTAGGGCGAGCACCCCAGGCTCGCACCAAAAAAGAGGCTGGGAAGAATTTACCGACGAAGTGATCAAAACCATCTCCGATAAAAAAGAAGGTATTGTGTTTATACTATGGGGAGCCTTTGCCCAGTCAAAAGCGGTTTTGATCGATGAAAAGAAACATTTTATCATCCGCTCTGCCCACCCTTCACCATTCTCTGCAGATCGTGGTTTTTTTGGCAGCAAGCCATTTTCAAAAACTAATGAAATATTGAAAAAAGAAGGAAAGAAAGAAATTGACTGGCAGATTCATTAGAGGAAAGAATCAAAACAGCAAGAGTCAAGATACAAGAGCCAAGAAACATACAAGAGTCAAGATAAAAGAATCAAGATCTGTAAAGCGTGATCAACAAAAAGAGTCAGGGATAAAAGACATTAAATCTTCTCTTCCTGACTCCTTTATTTGTCCTCTTGATTCTTGACTCTTGCTGTTTTGATTCTTTCCCCTAATATTCCAGCGGCACTATTGGCTCCTTTTTGCTGGTCGACATGATCATCATGGTTTGGAATGTTTTCACTACCGTAATGCGGCTGATCTTTTCCATGATCAATTGCTCGTACGATTTAATGTCACGTACGTATACCTTCAGCAGAAAATCGCACTGGCCGGTTACGTGATGGCACTCGGTAACTTCCTTAATATTCTTGATCTCATCCAAAAAAGTTTGAATGGTATTTTTCTGATGAAAATCAAGCGAAATCTGGATAAAGGTTTTGATCCCCAATCCTAACTTCTCTTCATCTACCAGGGCATGATAGCTTTTAATGTATTCGGCGTTCTCAAGTTTACGCACGCGTTCAAGGGTAGGTGCTGGTGAAAGCCCTATCTCATTAGACAGCTGGAGGTTGGTTATCCTTCCGTTTTCCTGTAAAATCTTGAGTATCTGTAGGTCTATTTTATCTAATTCGGCGGCCATAGTTGTATGCAAATATAGTATTTTCCTTGCTTCGCAAAATTTAATTTTTCTTTAAAGTACTTCAACAAAAACATATTTCCTAACGTTTATTTTTTTAGATTAGTCTAAATTTTTTATTAGATTTGTTTAAATGAATACTTTAGCCGAGGAAAACTACTTAAAAGCCATTTATCATCTCACTGAAAATGATGGCAATGCGAGTACAAATCAAATCGCATCCTCGCTAAATACCAAAGCATCTTCGGTTACCGATATGCTAAAAAAGCTCGCCGATAAAGCCCTTATTAACTATACTCCTTACCAGGGTGTCAACCTTACCCCTTCCGGCGAAAAAATAGCATTGGGTATTATCCGTAAGCACCGCTTGTGGGAGTATTTCCTGGTTGAGAAACTCAACTTTAAATGGGACCAGGTACATGACCTTGCCGAAGAAATGGAACATATCTCATCCGAGGAATTGATTGACCGCCTCGATCAGTTTATGGGCTACCCTACGCATGATCCGCATGGAGATCCCATCCCCGACTGTAACGGCCGTTTTAACACCCATGAGCTCAAGCCCATTTCGGCGGTAACAATCAATCAATGCGGCGTTATTTCCGGCGTTCGCGACCATAGTTCATCTTTTTTACAATACCTCGATAAACAACAGCTTACCATCGGCTGCAAAATCATGATCACCGATATTATTGAATATGACCACTCGGTAGTGGTACAAACCGGCAATAAAGAAGTGCAGATCAGTCGCGAGGTAGCCAACAATCTGCTTATAGCCCTATGAATAATAAACACAACGAATCTTTAGGCAATGTACACGGATCGGTAGCCACCGAAAATAAAACCGGATGGCGCAAGCTGATGGCTTTTTTGGGCCCGGCTTACCTGGTGAGTGTGGGCTATATGGATCCGGGAAACTGGGCAACGGATATTGCCGGTGGCAGTGCCTTTGGATATAAGCTGATCTGGGTGCTATTTGTATCAAACCTGATAGCGCTGCTCCTGCAATCGCTGGCAGCCAGGTTGGGAATAGTTCGTGGGCTTGATCTTGCACAGGCTTCTAAAAACGCCTATCCACGCTTTGTTAACTTTTGGTTATACATATTGGCCCAAATCGCCATCGTGGCCTGCGACCTTGCCGAAATCATTGGTATGGCCATTGGCTTAAAGTTGCTGTTTCACCTGCCGTTGATCTGGGGTGTATCGCTTACCATAACCGATACAGTGCTCATGCTTTACCTCATGAACAAAGGCATGCGCAAACTTGAGGGCTTTATCATTTCGATGATCTTTATCGTAGGTCTGTCTTTCCTGGTTGAGATGTTTATTGTTAAACCGGATGTGATAGAAGTAGCAAAAGGTTTTATACCGGGTAACCTATTTAAAGGTGATAAAATAAGCCAGCAGATGCTTTATATCGCTATTGGTATTATTGGCGCAACGGTAATGCCCCATAACCTGTACCTGCATTCGTCGTTGGTACAAACCCGGCAAATAACCCGCACCGAAGAAGGTTTCAGGGCCGCAATTAAGTTCAATCTTTTTGACACCGTTATAGCGCTTAACCTTGCCTTTTTTGTAAATGCTGCCATCCTGATATTAGCCGCAAGCGCGTTTTTCAGAAACGGCTATTTTGAGGTTGCAGAAATTCAGGATGCGTTTAAGCTATTGGAACATATTTTTGGAGCCATTGCCCCTACGCTGTTTGCCATAGCCTTGATAGCATCTGGCCAAAGCTCGACCATTACCGGTACGCTTGCCGGGCAGATCATTATGGAAGGCCATATTAACCTGCGGATTGAGCCCTGGTTACGTCGTCTGCTTACCCGGATACTGGCTATTGTACCGGCAGTGTTTACCATACTTTATTATGGAGAAGATGGTTTAGGAAAACTCCTGATCTTAAGTCAGGTTGTGCTGAGCCTGCAGTTAGGCTTCGCGGTGATCCCACTTATCCACTTTACATCCGACAGGAAACGGATGGGCAAATTTGCTATCAATTTCCAAACAAGGGCATTGGCATGGGCAAGCGCCCTGTTAATTGTAGCCTTAAATGCCAAATTAGTATATGAACAAATTATTGATTGGGTAACGGGTAATCCTTCGGCCGTATGGATATACGCCGTTGTGGTTCCGATTGTTATCGGCATAGGGGTACTATTGATCTATGTTTTCATCAGACCATTGTTGTTCAAACACTACGATAAACCTGCTTATGTGCCCCATGGTATAGCCAATGCCATTACCGAGCTTGATGCCATAACTTACGGCCATATTGGTATAACAATTGATTTTTCAAAAAATGACACCGATTGCCTTCGCCACGCCATTATGCAGGGTGGCAAAAAGGCCGGTTATACATTGATTCACGTTGTTGAAACTGCTGGTGCCCGCTACTACGGCGGCGAGGTACTGGACAACGAAACCCAGGTTGATTTTGACAACCTGGATAAGTATGTATGTGCGCTTAAAAATCTTGGCTATAATGCACAGGGGCAAATTGGCTACGGGAACCCGGCCAGTGCCATTGCCGAAATTGTGAAAGATCAAAATGTTGATTTTATTGTGATGGGCTCACACGGGCACAAGGCGTTGAAAGATCTTATATTTGGCACTACCGTAAACTCCGTGAGGCACATGGTTAATGTGCCTGTACTGGTGGTAAAGCCACAGTCAAACTAATTTTGTAAGTTTGCGGATTAATAATTATGAGCCAGGATAACATCTATATAAAAAATAAAAAAGCTTACTTTGAATATCACATACTTGATAAGTACGTGGCGGGTATACAGCTGCTCGGCACCGAAATCAAATCGATAAGGCAAGGTAAGGCTAATATTAACGACGCATTTTGCACATTCATTAACAATCAGTTATATGTACGCAACCTGCACATTTCAGAATACTCATTTGGCTCATTCTATAATCATGAAGCCAAGCGCGACCGTATCCTGTTACTAAATAAAAAAGAGCTCAAAAAACTCCAAACCCGTGGCGAAGAACGTGGATTAACCATAGTTCCATTGGCTTTATTTATTAGTGAACGTGGGTTTGCGAAACTGGAGATAGGTCTGGCCCAGGGTAAAAAGACTTATGATAAGCGCGAAACCATGAAGGAACGTGATACTAAGATAGAATTAGACAGGGTGATGAAAAGATAAAACCGATTTCGGAATTGAGAATTTGGATTTCGGAATTATATTTACATCTGTCCATTCACAATTCCGAAATCGAAAATTAGAAATCCTCAATCCACTACCAGGCCTTATCTCCTACTAACGGTACAAACCTAAAGGTATCCAGTACAATTTTCTCGTAGTCGTTCTCCCCCACTTTTAGGATAGTAACCATTTTTTGGGTTTCTTCATCACCAACCGGGATCACAAGGATTCCGCCTATATTTAATTGCTTTAAAAGCACTTCGGGAACAGTTGGCGCGCCGGCCGTTACAATGATCTTATCATAAGGCGCATGATCCGCCAAACCAATAGAGCCGTCGCCCAAAAAAAAGTGGGCATTGTACCCCATTTCGCTGGGCAATATAAATTTAGTACGATGATACAGCTTTTCCTGGCGTTCGATGGTGTAAACTGTAGCGCCAAGCTCAAGCAGGATACAGGTTTGATAGCCGGAGCCCGTACCTATTTCCAGCACTTTATCCCCTTTGCGAATATGTAATAATTCGGTTTGATAGGCAACAGTATATGGTTGCGATATGGTTTGCCCCTCGCCTATAGGAAACGCGATGTCCCTATAAGCCTGGTTCCAGAAAGTTTCATCAAAAAAGTAATGGCGTTTTACTTTACCGATAGCCTCTAAAACATGTTCGTCGCCAATTCCCTTCTTTCTTAAAACATCAACCAATCTTTTACGGGCACCCTGTTCGCGGTAATTATCAATATACTTGTAAGCCATTTTCAAGAGCAAAGTTAATACGAATTTTCACAGAATTTGCCCGATAAACGTGATTTAACGTCCGAAGCTATTTATATGCTTCATTAGTAAAAATTTAAAATTCAATTTCCCAACGGCAATCCCTAAAACGAAGAACGCCGGGCTATTTGCCCGGCGTTCTTCGTTTTTATATCATTTAGAATTATACTTCTCTGCTGCTATCCCATTTCTCCAAATAATCAGCCACACGCCTTACAAAGGAGCCTCCTAAGGCACCATCTACAACGCGGTGATCATATGATAACGAAAGGAACATCATGTGACGTATAGCGATCATATCACCTTCTTTTGTTTCAATAACTGCCGGTTTCTTCTTAATAGCGCCAACAGCTAAAATGGCAACCTGTGGCTGGTTAATTATAGGCGTACCCATAACGTTACCAAACGAGCCAACATTGGTGATTGTAAATGTACCGTCCTTTACATCATCAGGCTGTAGTTTGCCAATACGGGCACGGTTTGCCAGGTCATTTACGGCTTTTGTTAAGCCAACCAGGTTAAGTTCATCGGCCTTTTTAATTACAGGTACTATCAGGTTACCGCTTGGCAAAGCAGTTGCCATGCTGATATTGATTGCTGCTTTCTTGATGATTTGGGTACCATTAACAGATACGTTGATCATCGGGAAATCCTTGATGGCTTTTACTACGGCCTCAATAAATATAGGCGTAAAGGTTATCTTTTCACCTTCACGTTTCTCAAAGCTATTTTTTACTTTTTCGCGCCATAATACCAGGTTGGTAACATCGGCTTCAACAAAGGAGGTAACGTGAGGCGATGTTTGCTTGCTCATCACCATATGGTCGGCAATTAAGCGGCGCATCCTGTCCATCTCAATGATCTCGTCGGTACCTGTTATAGAAGTAGCCGGAGCTGGTTTCTGCTCAACAGGAACGGTTTTCGTCACTTCCGTTTTTACAGGTTCAGGACTTGCCGGAATAACTGGTTGTGGTACCGGCTGCGGATCCTGAACAGGTGTATTTACTTTTTCTGCAACTGGCTGTGCTTCCTTAACCGGCTCGGCAACTTTTACAGCTTCGGCAGGCGGAGTACTAACCGACGCCGAAGGTTGACCATTTTGAGCGGCAGTCGAAGTTTTTGCCTGCAGGTAGTTCAATAAATCGTCTTTAGTTAAACGTCCTTCAGAACCGGTTCCGGAAATACTGTCAAGTTCATCAATGCTGATACCTTCCTGGGCAGCAATATTTCTTACCAGTGGCGAATAAAAGCGCCCTTCTGATTTAAATACCGGAGCAGGTGAGCTTTTTTGCCCGAGCTGATCCAGGCCCGGAATACCCGCTAAGCTTTCGGATTGAATTTCATTTAATTCTGGTTCAGGAGTTTTCTCAATCTCTTTAAACTGAACAGTTTCGTGATAAGTTGATTCTGCTATTTTGGATTCATCGGTAGGTTTAACCTCCGGAGCTGACTCTGGCTGAACAATTGCAGGTGCTGCTTCAGGTTCCTCAGTTTCAATGATCGCGATAACCGCCCCAACCTGCACCACATCATTTTCTTTATAAAGTTGTTCAACTAACTTACCCGCTACAGGCGAAGGCACGTCAGAGTCAACTTTATCGGTAGCGATCTCCATTACCGCATCATCGGCATTTACCTTATCACCCGGATTTTTTATCCATTTGATAACGGTTGCCTCGGCAACACTCTCTCCCATTTTTGGCAATAACAGTTGGTATTTGGCCATACAGTAGAATATAGTTTAACCCCAAAATTATATATTTAAATCTTTACTTTTTAATTTCAGTAAGTAAAGTATTCAACATTGACAGTGCAGCTATAGCACTCCTCTCAATGTTTTGGCGGCGTTTAGTACCAAATATATGCTTTTTTATTAATGACTTCCCTTTTCCCGCAACTGCAATCCACACTGTACCAACGGGTTTGTCTTCCGTACCGCCGCCCGGACCTGCAACTCCGGTTATTGCGATTGCCAAATCCGATTTAAAATTTAACAGTGCACCCTCTACCATTTCTTTTACAGTTTCCTCGCTAACGGCGCCATGTTGCCATAAAGTTTCGTTCTTTACGCCCAAAATGCTTTCCTTTAACTCGTATGAATAAGATACGGCTCCGCCTAAAAATACATGCGACGAACCCGGATGCTGGGTGAACAAGTGCGAAAGATAACCACCGGTACAGCTTTCGGCCACTGATAAAGTGAAGTTATTGGCTTCCATGATATCAAGCAAGGCCTTCTCAAGCGTTATATCCTGATCAATTACAAAGGGCAAACCAATGCGCTCAATAAGGCGCGCGGCAAACGCATTAACTTCCTGTTGCAAAGTGGCTTCGTTTTCGCCAAAAGCGCTCAAACGCAAACGTACCTGGCCTAACTTAGGCAGGTATGCCAGTTTAATATGCGGCGGTAAATCGTTTTCAATATCCACTATGCGTTCGGCCAAAAATGATTCACCTTCACCAACAGTTAGCAATGTTTTATGAATAATAGTCGGAAATTTAAGTGTAGCCTTAAGCTTTGGCAGCACCTGTTCTTCCATCATATACATCATTTCAAACGGCACGCCCGGCATCGACACATAGATCACCCCATTATGGTTAAACCACATACCCGGAGCTGTGCCATTTTCGTTAAGCACTATTTCGCAGTTGGCCGGAACAAGAGCCTGCTGTTTGTTTACTTCAAGCAGCGGACGGTTATATTTAGCAAAAATACGTTCTACATTGACCAGGGCTTCTTTATTTTCAACCAGATCAACGTCAAAATACTCTGCTAATGTTTTTTTGGTGATATCATCTTTTGTAGGACCAAGGCCTCCGGTAATAAAAATCACATTGGCCCGGCTTGCCGCCTCGGCCAGCGCTTTCAGGATATGTTCCCGGTCGTCGCTTATTGATGAGATCTGTTTTACCCTAAGCCCTATCTTGTTAAGTTCGGTAGCCATCCAGGCCGAATTCGTATCAACAATTTGTCCGATAAGTATTTCGTCGCCGATGGTAATTATTTCTGCCAGCATTTTTATATTAATAAAAAGATGATTGGGGATTGTAATCGCTTCTCTTGCTCAGCTTCAAATCCTGCAAAATAGATGCTTTCACCTTTAAAGTTACGTTATACATTTTATATACCCCAAACGGAATCCACTGAAACGCCATGTCCCAGCAATGCAGATCCCGGTATATGGAAAACGACGTAGCGCTGGCAAATTTAGCCGCTTTTATATCATAAGTGGTAGTATACTGGATCTTCCACTTTTGCGTAAGGTTTACGTCGCCCGAGATCTGGAGCGTATTACTTGTGTTTTTATTATTCAGATAGTTTTGATAGCTGAAACTATAGTTCAATGATATATTCCACGGCACATTAAAATCCACATAAGCATTCGGGTCGCTATTCACCAATGCCAATCGTTGCGCCTGGCTGGTATTCATGGTTGCAATGGTATTCAGCGCCGCATTACCCGGGGTTGCCTTGGTTGAATTTAAGCTACCGCCCATTGAGATATTCAAACCTGTTAAAGTTGGAAATTTACCATCCTGCCAGGCATACCTGTTTATGTAACGGCTTGTTTTTACGATGGTGTTATTGGAAATAGAATCGCTAACCTTGGTAACATAAGGGCTAAATACTCCCGAAAAGCTAATACTCAGCTTTTGATTAAAGATTGCCGTGTGACCCGAAAACGAGATATCCGACAATTTCATTGAATCTGCCGCGAAATTGTAAAAGGTAGAGAATGATAAACCCTGCAAAATCGTGATCTTACGGTCGGTACCGGAGGTATCCGAGCTTTTCGCTTTCACTTTTGCCTCTATCGTGTTATCAACCGAGAAGTTCAAACCCGCCTGTTTACCGGCCGAAGGCCCGCCGTAAACGCCGTTTTGGAAAATAGAATACTTTTGATAAGTGTACGGATATGGCACTGTAGCAGTACTTACAGCGGTTTTGTAATATCCAAAGCTTGGGTCGCTGAAGTCGGGGCGATAACTGAAACTTATCGACGGCGTAGCCACGTGCCTGATGGCTTTCAGGTTACCATGCTTAAAGTTCATGGTAGCATATAATTTGGTTGATAAGCCGGTACTGATGCTGTATTCCCCAGCGCGCTTAAAGCCCGGAACAGTATCAATAACTAACTGGTTTGATCCGGCAATACTTCCCCTTTCAAACCTTTCATTAATGCTTTGAAAATACCAGCGTTCGGTATAGTTGATGCTGTTATTAAACTGAAAGTACTTAAACACGTTTAGGCCTAAACTAACCGGAATGGTATGCTGGAAACCATTTTGCAACCTTTTCGATAAGGTTTCGCTCTTGAACAACTGGGCCTCCGGGATATCGTTCAGTTTGTTGGTACCTACCAGGTTGTAGCTGACTGTAATTTTCTGATACCACTTTTGTTCGCCTACCCTGTCTTTTGAATCGAATGGGTTTATTGACGACATACCAAACGCTATGGTAGGCAACTCGATGTTTACCGTTTTACGCGCTATGTCCTGGCTATGCGAAATACCGATACTTAAGTTAAATGGTGTACCGGCCCAGGTTTTACCATACGCGATACTTGAACGCAAACTACTTTGGGCAAGCGCGGTTGGGTTATAATTAGTTGCCGATGGCGTATTCCTGAAGAAGCCTGAAGTACCCGCATCAACCGAAGCACTGAATGTTGAACCAGGGTTAGCATTGGCATCCTGCACGTGCGACCAGTAAATATGCGCATCCTTAGTAGCCGGATCGCCTTCCAGGCCATAATTGTGCGATCCAAAGCTCAACGTTACGTTACCGGTATACTTATACCGTTTTAAGTAACGGGCAGTGCTGCTTAACTCGTACGAGCCTTTTGAATAAATAGAGCCGGTTGTGGTTAAATCCAAATAATCATTTATACCGATATAATATCCAAGTCCTTTAAGATAAAAGCCGAGCGTATTGTCCTCGCCAAAGGTTGGCAAAATAACACCCGATGTCCTGGTATCCGGCTTTGGGAAAAAGCCGAAAGGTATCCCAAGCGGCAATGGTATCCCCTCAATTTCAAGGTAGGCCGGGCCGGATATGATACGTTTCTTTTCGCCTATACCACGGGTTATTACTATACCAAAATGCGTATCGGGATAAGGCAAATCGCAGGTACTGAAAATTACGTTGCGGTATGCCACCTCATCATCATTAAGCTTTTTGGCCTGTCCGCCAGAAATAAAGTTCCCTTCCTGCTCGGATGCTGGGTTGTAGATCTTTACTTTTTTAGTTTGATAGTTAAATAGTAAAGAGTCGGACGCAACCGGCTTATCCGTTTTTTGCTTCATGATAGGCCTGCGGATATATTGGTGCGTACGCGGATCTATGCTACCACTTGCAAAAACAAGGTGATTTTTTTCGTCGACCCTAATATAATCTGCATCAAGCTCAAAATCCTCGTAGGTTACACGGGCTTTGCCATAAAAGTAATTGATCTGGTTCTCTCTGTCCGAGTAGATCGAATCTTCGGCGGTTGCTTTTATTTCCGACTGAATCCCGCTTTTGTTTTTCTTTGTGGTATCATTGCCAGGTAAAGAATTTACCGGTTTACCGTTTCTAAGTGGCGTAATTGAGCCGGATTTTTTACCTTTAAGAAGTTTCTTATCACGAAGCGAATCAAGTTTGATAATAGTATCCCTTAAAGGTCTGCCGTTGTGGCTGCCATTTAAAATGGTACCAGCATTAGCAAGGCCGTTTACTATTAATATAATTGCAAGCAGAAAAAAAAAGGTTATGAATTTCAAAATTGATTATGAATAGTATTTTTGCAGATATAGTTAACAGCGTTCAAAAATAATGAAAAATAAGGCATTGAAAAGATTGATTTATAGTTTGTGGGTATTGCTGGTTCTCCTTTCATTTTTTCCTTTTAAATCATACAGTTCTAATTTAACTAATAGTGTTCCCCCTCAGTCGGATACTGTTGTTAACAGCACCGGTTTTAAGATCAAAACCATTATTATCGACCCAGGGCATGGTGGCAAACCATCAGCGTCTACAGGTCATTATTCGCATGGTGCGTCGGGCTCATATTCGTCAGAAAGGAATGTAACGCTGGCTATTGGCTTTAAATTGCAGGCCGCTATAGAAAAAGAATTGACCGGCGTTAAAGCTGTGATGACCCGTACTACCGAAGATGATGTTTCGTTTGAGCGCCGGGCCGAAATAGCAAACGAAAACAAGGGACAGCTTTTTATATCGCTCCACTGTAACTCATTATCTGACAGAACCGTTCGCGAAAAAGTGGGCACTAAACGTCATAAAGCCGTTTACCGCACGGTAAGAGTACCCGACCGTTCGGGCAAAGGTGTGCTGATTTTGGTTTACGGATTGCACCGTACCCGCGAGGAAGAAAGCGCTATTCAGAAAAATCAGGTTGGCGAGGAAAGTGAACTTGATGGCGGCGCATTGGATCCTAACGACCCGATGACCATTATTTTAACTAACGAGTACAAAAGGAAATTCCGTCAGCAAAGTATTAAACTGGCTACTTTAATAAATGGCGAGTTTACTGATACCGACGGAAGGCGCAGTGAGGGTATCAGGGAGCAAGGTATTTACGTGCTTTGTCACAGCGCAATGCCATCGGTACTGGTTGAAACCGGCTATATCAACAACCCGGATGATGAGAAATACCTCAACTCGGAAGATGGGCAAAACGAAATTGTGGCCTCAATTATCCGCGCATTAACAAGCTATAAAAAAGAAATGGAACAGGTTGCGCAATAATTATAAAGCTAAACTGTTACCTTCTACGTAAATAAAACGTACATAATAAAACATATAAACCTTTTTGCAGGTTTATAACCTTAAACACAATTAACGCATAAACTCTACTTAATGAAAATCTCTAACGAAACAAAAATTGGTGCACTTACGGCCATTGCAATTACTATACTCATATTAGGTTACAGTTATTTACGCGGTAATGATATTTTTTCGGGATCAAATAAATACTACGCTATCTATAATAGTGTTGAAGGCCTTACCGTTTCAAAACCTGTTTTGGTAAACGGCTTCCAGATAGGACGCATCTCTAAAATGCAACTTCAGCCTGACGGGCGTACCGTGGTTGAATTTAAAATTGAACCGGATGTAGTTGTACCTAAAAATACGCTTGCTAAACTTGAAAGTACCGATTTGTTAGGCAGCAAAGCCATAGTTTTTGAGTTAGGGAATAGCAATGTACCCGCCGAAGATAAAGACACACTTAAAGCCGATATTCAGGGTAGCCTTGCAGAAAGCCTGCAACCAATACAAAAAAAGGCAGAGTTGTTGATCACCAAGCTCGATTCATCTTTAACAGCGGTAAACAAGATCCTGAACCCTAACTTTCAGAAAAACATCGATCGCAGCTTCATGAGCATCGCCAACTCTTTGCAAACGCTTGAAGGAACTACAAAAAAGATCGATCATCTTGTTGGTGCACAAAGCGGCCATATCGATGCCATTTTAACCAATGCTGAGGTAGTATCAGGCAATTTAAAAACAAGCACTGCACACCTTAACGGCATGACCGCTAACTTTGAAAAAGTAAGTAATGATGTAGCTGCAGCCAACCTGAAACAAACGCTTGATAACGCCAACAAAGCCATGGCCGATTTACAGGCAACAATCGCCAAGATCAACGCCGGTCAGGGTTCATTGGGTTTATTGCTTAACGACGATAAGATGTACAAAAACCTTACCGATGCATCAAATAACCTCAATAACCTGTTTATTGATTTGAAAGCGCATCCAAAACGCTACGTAAGCTTCTCAGTATTCGGTGGTAAAAAAGACTAAAGAAGAGCATGAAGCTGAATGCATAAAGCATAAAGCTTTAAAAACTATTCTATAAAAAAGGTTTTCCCCTCAATTGCAAGTTCAGTTGAGGGGAAATTTATTTTAGCCTCGTCCAGTAACTCGTTCAGGGTTTTATAACGGGCCGAAAAATGACCGATAAGCAGTTTCTTAGCATTGGTTTTTAAGGCTATCTCTCCTGCCTGTAATGCTGTAGTATGATGGGTTATAACAGCCCTATCAAGCATATCATTTAAAAAGGTAGCCTCATGATATAGCAGCGTTGCGTTGGCAATTTGGGCTAAGTAGTTTTCATTATACATCGTATCGGAGCAGTAAGCATACGTTTTTGGCTCCGCCGAATCGATAGTTAAATCTTCATTTTTGTAGACATTCCCCTTCTCATCAGTATAATCACCGCCTTTTTTTAATATCGAGTAATAGGCTACGGAGATATCAAGGTTTTCAATTTTCTCTTTGATCAGTTTGCGAAGTCGTTTCTTCTCCCTGAATAAAAAACCGGTGCAGGCAATACGATGATCAAGCGGTATGGTTTCAATAGTAACGTCATTATTGCTGACCACTACTTCCCTTTGCTGCGCGTTAGTAAAAACATATTCAACAGGGAATTGAAGCTCGGTATCTGAATATCTTAACTGCAGATCAATGATCTCCTTCAATGGTTCGGGGCAAACCAGCTTAAGCCCCTTTTTACGCCCGTTGAGGTGCATGGATGACAATAAGCCTACCAGGCCTAAATAATGATCGCCGTGAAGATGACTGATGAAAATGTGATCAATGCGACTGGCTTTGACATCAAAGCGGAGCATTTGTTGCTGCGTGCCTTCGCCGCAGTCTATTAAATACAGGCGCTCATTGATATTGAGCACCTGTGAAGTGGGATTTCTGTTAAAGATGGGAGTTGCGGAGCTGCTTCCAAGTATTGTTACCTCAAATTTCATAATAGGTAAACAATCAAATGGTTTATCTTGCTTCCTTTTTTAACTCTTTTTCAATCTCTTCCATAAAAATAAGATCGACACCTTCTTCGGCAGTTGGTACAATGGTTAATACATTATCCAATTGTGATATGGTTATTAAACGTGCAACCGCATCATTTAATCCAGCCAGAATGAAGGAACCTGTAGCATTTTTACACAAGCGATGACCAACCAGTAAACTGCTTAAACCTGATGAATCGGCATATTTAACTTGCGACAAGTCAAGAATGATGTTGCGCTGACCTTCGGTATTGATCAGTATCAATTCAGATTTTAACTGAGGAGTTACTATTGAATTTAATTTTGATTCATTAAGCTTCAATAATATATATTTCTCGTGTTTATCTACAGTAAATTTCATTCTTATTAAATTTAATAAGCTAAGATAAATATTTTATGGATATTTTAAAATTACATAACACTCAAGGCGTTATTAATTGCTGTTTCAACACGGGTTAGTACACTGCCTTCGGCAGGTTTAACAAATGCTTCGCCAATAATCTTTTCATAAAGCTCAATGTAACGCTCAGATATCGAATTAACAATCTCCTCGGTCATAACCGGTACCACCTGTTCGTCTTTACCCTGGAAACCATTTTCGATAAGCCATCTGCGTACAAACTCTTTCGAAAGCTGTTTTTGCGGTTCACCTTTTTGCTGGCGTTCTTCGTATCCTTCTTTATAAAAATATCTTGATGAATCAGGTGTGTGGATCTCGTCAATCAGATAGATCTGACCATCAACCTTACCAAATTCATATTTAGTATCAACCAATATTAAACCTTGTTTAGCTGCAATTTCGGTGCCGCGTTTAAACAGCGCCTGGGTATAAGCTTCAAGTTTCACATAATCTTCTTCAGATACGATACCTCTTGCCAGGATTTCCTCGCGTGAAATATCTTCATCGTGCCCTACCGATGCCTTTGTAGTTGGCGTAATGATTGGCTCGGGCAGGATATCGTTTTCTTTTAAACCTTCGGGCAAAGCCACACCGCATACATGGTGCCTGCCTGCTGCATACTCACGCGCGGCATGGCCGGCAAGGTAACCGCGGATCACCATCTCCACCTTAAACGGCTCACAAATGCGACCAATAGTAACGCTCGGATCCGGAACTGAAATAACCCAGTTTGGAACAATATCTTTTGTAGCCTCCAAAAAACGGGCGGCAATCTGGTTAAGCACCTGCCCTTTGTAAGGAATAGCTTCAGGCAATACAACATCAAAGGCCGAAATACGGTCACTAACAACCATGGCCAGGTATTTATTATCTATAGTGTAAACATCGCGTACTTTCCCCTTGTAAAAAGCAGTCTGTCCCGGAAAGTTAAAATGTGTTTCTTTTATTGAGTTCATTGTTTTTAGTTCATGGTTGATAGTTGAAAGTTCATAGCTGATTTGCATTTTTACTATGAACTATCAACCATGAACTATAAACTAATCGCTAATTACTGTATATCCCCGTAGGCTTCTAATATTCGTTTTACTAATTTGTGCCTTACCACGTCCTCACCGCTCAGGTATACTATTTCGATGCCTTTAATATCGGTCAGGATCCTTAAAGCGGTATGTAAGCCCGACTGTTGTTTTTTAGGTAAATCTATCTGGGTTACGTCGCCGGTTACTATGAATTTGGCTGATGGCCCCATACGGGTCAGGAACATTTTCAGCTGCATATCGGTAGCATTCTGGGCTTCGTCCAAAATAACAAAACAGTTATCAAGGGTACGACCACGCATAAATGCCAGCGGAGCAATTTCGATAGTACGGTTCTCCAGGTAAACCTTAAGTTTCTCGGCCGGGATCATATCGTCAAGCGCGTCATACAAAGGCCTCAGGTAAGGGTCGATCTTTTCTTTAAGGTCGCCCGGTAAAAAACCAAGGTTCTCCCCTGCTTCAACCGCCGGCCGGGTTAATATGATACGTTTAATTTCTTTGTTCTTTAACGCCCTTACCGCCAAAGCAACAGCGGTATAGGTTTTACCGGTACCGGCAGGGCCAATGGCAAACAGGATATCGCTCTTGTTGATACTATCAACCATACGACGCTGATTGGTAGTACGCGCCCTAACCATAATGCCGTTAGGACCAAACACAATCACTTCGCCGCTTGCAAACTTATCGGCAACAGCCGGTTCAGCATTTGCGGCGTTGTTACTGGCCTTTGAACCCAGGATCCGCTCGAGGTCGGTTATATTGAGATTTTCAAATTTCTCAACATGATTTATCAGGTGAGTGAATTTTTCCTGAAAAATATTCAATTCATTATCATCGCCCAAAACTTTTACTTCACTGCCTCTGGCAACTATTTTAAGCTTGGGGTATTGCTTCTTAATGATCTCAAAATGATCATTATTCGGGCCCCACAATACTGCAGGGTTTACGTTTTCAATTGATAGCTTAAGCTCGTTCAATACTAATTTGATTTTTTAGTTACAGATTTTTATGAATTAAAAATTGAATATTTGTAGCTTCAAATGCTACTACAAGATTAGCAATAAATATTTATAAAATTAATGGCAATTATAACATTAACTACTGATTTAGGCGATAAAGATATTTACCAGGCTGCGTTAAAAGGCAGTATCTACAAATTGTTGCCTACAGTAAATATTGTTGATATTACCAACAACGTAGCCGCATTTAACGTACAGCAGGCTGCTTTTATACTTAAAAACAGTTTCCACTACTTTCCGGAAGATACCGTGCACCTTATTGGTATTGATACTGTTTATAACGACCATACAAAGTATCTCGCCATCCGCTATAAAAAACACTATTTTGTAGGAGCAGATAATGGCATTTTTTCGCTAATGTTTGATGAGGCACCGGAAGAGATTGTAGAGATCAACATTATGCAGGACCTTAAATTTCTGCATTTTCCGCTGGCAGATGTTTTTGTAAAAACGGCCTGCCATTTGGCCAAGGGCGGCAAGCTTGATGAAATAGGTTTGCCTGTAAATGATATCGAAAACAAAATGAATTTGCAGCCTGTTATCGAAAAAAACCTGATCAAAGGCGTAGTGATCTATATCGATTCATTTCAGAATGTGATAACCAATATCACCAAAGAGTTTTTTAACAACGTGCAGCAAGGCAGACGTTTTGTACTCAACTTTAAACGTAACGAAACCATAAACCATTTAAGCTGGCACTACAACGAGGTGCCCGTTGGCGAAAAACTTTGCTTGTTCGGCATTAGCGACCACCTTGAAATAGCTATCAATAAAGGTAATGCAAGTGGTTTGTTGGGCCTTAACCTTAACGATAAGGTGATCATAGAATTTCAATAATCCCTGATTAATAAAATGAAGAAAATCGCGTTGCTTGTTGCATTTCTGCTAATTGGGACTGCTACGTTATTTGCCCAAAGTGCCGTTAATTCCGACTCGGTGGCCTACCAGTTACAGCGTCAGAAAATAAACAACATGCTGGCTGCCCGTAAGCAAAAATTTGGGCAGTATGAGCAAAGTCTCGGGCAGCATACGGGCATTTTTGGCTTTCAAACCAAAGATGACATTCGCCGGTCGGCAGGCATTTTAATGGATATTGCCAAAACGGACGATGCCATTTTTAAAGAGCTTAAAATCCTGCTTGAGTACCGCGATTTTCTGCAAAAACAAATCCAGAGTCATAGTCACGAAACCGAGAGTGCTAACTCTGATTATCTTAAAGTTATTGCTCATTTACAGCAACAAAACAGCAAGCTCAAACAACAGTTAACAGCATCAGAACAGCGCCTTAGTACCCGCCAAACCATATTTGTGATAGTGATACTTTTCATGGGTGCGTCAATTTTGTTACTCATGTTCCGAAAAACCCGTGTTAAAGCGTAAATTCGCGGCTTAAACACGAAAACGTATACATGGCAAGAGGACGACTGAATAGTGGCAGCAAGGCAGAAGCAGAATTACCTAAAGCAAAAATAAACCGGAGCAGCCTGCGCAATGTAGCAAAATTGCTCACTTACCTGAAACCTTACCGCTTGAAATTTATTGCAGGATTAGTATTCCTGTTCCTGTCCAGCCTTGTAGGTCTGGCATTCCCTGCAATTTTGGGCGCGTTAATTGATGCGGCACAAGGCATATATAAATACAAATATCTGCCGCACGGATTAAATGCCATAGCCATAATGGGTTTCATTATTTTGTTTGCCCAGGCATTCGTATCGTTTTTCAGGGTGGTTTGGTTTGTACAGGTAGCCGAAAAATCATTGGCCGATATCAGGCGCGATACTTACTTCAAACTTATTACCTTGCCCATGAACTTTTTCGCCAACCGCCGAGTTGGTGAACTGAACAGCCGCATTTCTGCCGATCTATCCCAGATTCAGGATACCCTTACTACTACTTTTGCCGAAATGATCCGTCAGTTGGTGATCATGGTAGGCAGTACTACGCTATTAGCAATCGTATCTATCAAACTTACACTTGCGCTGTTGGCTATTTTACCTTTCCTTGTTGCATTTGCAGTATTCTTCGGGCGCTTTATCCGTAAGCTATCACGCGAAGCCCAGGATAAATTAGCCGAATCAAATACCATAGTTGAAGAAACCCTTCAAGGCATTGCTAATGTAAAAGCTTTTGTTAACGAAGCTTATGAAGCTAATCGTTACGATAAAATATTACGCCAGGTGGTGAACATTGCCGTTCGTGGCGCTAAATTTAGGGGCACATTTGCTTCATTTATTGTATTTTGCCTATTCGGAACCTTTGTTGGTGTTATCTGGTATGGCTCGGTGTTGGTTGCCAACCATGAAATTTATGTTGGTGATTTAACCACTTTTATCATGTATTCGATATTTGTTGGTGCTGCCATGGGTAGCTTCCCCGACTTATATGCCAATCTGCAAAAAGCTGTGGGAGCCAGCGAACGTGTATTGGAAATACTTGGCGAGCAAGGTGAAGACATTTCAATGGTTGAAAGCAATAATGCTGTCAAACAAACCATAAAAGGCGACGTGGCATTTAACGATGTGGTATTTGCTTACCCATCCCGCCCGGAAATAACCGTATTAAAAGGAATTTCATTTAGTGCCGATGCCGGACAGCGTGTAGCCATTGTTGGCCCAAGTGGTTCGGGAAAATCAACCATGGCTTCATTGATTCTGCAGTTTTATCATCCGCAAAGCGGCAACATTTTGTTTGATGGCAAATCTGCCGATAATTATTCCTTAACTGATATCCGTAACCAGGTAGCTATTGTTCCGCAGGATGTATTGTTGTTTGGCGGTACTATTATGGAAAACATTGCTTATGGCCGTTTAAATGCCACAAAAGAAGATATCATACAAGCAGCTAAACGAGCCAATGCACACCAATTTATTTCATCATTCCCCGAAGGTTATGAAACCGTTGTTGGCGAGCGTGGCGTAAAGCTATCCGGCGGTCAGCGGCAGCGTATTGCAATTGCCAGGGCATTGCTTAAAAACCCATCCATACTGATACTTGATGAGGCTACTTCATCGTTAGACTCCGAATCGGAACGCCTGGTACAGGAAGCGTTGGAAGAGCTGATGAAGAACCGGACTTCCATCATTATAGCTCATCGTTTATCAACCATTCGCGAAGCCGATAAAATAGTAGTACTTGAAAAAGGTAACATTATTGAAAGCGGCAGCCACGCTGAACTTATTAGCAACGAACAGGGACTGTATCGTTACCTAAGTCAGCTTCAGTTCGAAAGCAGCCAGGCCTGATTAGCTTGCTCAGATTAATTCGGCATATGTCAGAACTTATAGCCGATTATTCCGTTTACACTCGCAGTAAAACGAGTGTAAACTGCTATATTCACAAATTAAAGATTACTTATAACGTAATATAATTATAGATACCGCCCCGGGGATGCGTATCACTTATAAAAAATGAAACTAACTATACACGGGGCGGCCCGTCAGGTTACCGGAAGCATGCATTTGCTTGAGGTTGGCCAATATAAAATTTTGGTGGATTGCGGGCTGGATTATGAAAAGGACCGCAGTGTAATATCCAACGAAAACTTTCCCTTTAACCCCGAAACCATTGATGTGGTTGTGCTTACCCATGCCCATATCGATCATTCAGGAAACCTGCCCACCCTGATCCGTTTGGGCTTTGACGGGCAGATACTTTGCACCTCTCCTACTGCCGATTTAACTGAGCTGCTCCTGCTTGATTCCGTAAACCTGTTTATGCGAAAAGCCGGAGAAAGGAACAAACACCACAAGCGTGGCAGAGGCAAACACAGCGGTCATGTACAACCGCTGTATTTGCAAAAACACGTAATGGATACAGTTGAGCGTTTTGTTACCATAGGCTTCAACAAACCTTTCCGTATCACCGGCGATATCGAATTAACTTTTGTACCCGTTGGTCACCTGTTAGGTGCTGCGGCAGCAGTATTTAAAATAAACGACAAAGGCGAAGAAAAATCAATTGCCTTTACCGGCGACATCGGCAGGAAAAATTACCCTGTATTAAACGATCCTCAGCCCCTGCCCCCGGTAGATTTCCTGGTATCAGAAGCTACCTACGGTGGCCGCTATCACAGTAAAGACAAAACCGTTGAACAAACCCTGATAGAGGTTATTGAAAAGGCCTGTATTAAAGAACAGGGGCGTTTAATTATCCCTGCGTTTAGTATCGGGCGTACGCAATCATTGGTATATACTTTAAATAAGATCTTTAGTATGGGATTGCTGCCCCCTGTTAAAGTTTTTGTGGATAGTCCGATGGCCACGCAGGCCACTGAAGTTTTCAGGAAGTACCATAGCCACGTTAACCAGGAAGCCCAGGAATTTTACCAGAAACGCGGTGACGAGTTTGAATTTGATAATCTCACTTATGTAGAGACCTTAAAGGATAGCCGGCAGATCTCTAATTATTGGGAGCCCTGTATCATCATATCATCTGCAGGAATGCTTGAAGGCGGACGTATACAGGACCATTTGTTTTACAACATCCAGAATTATTACGCCACCATCCTATTCATAGGCTATTGCGCCAAGGGAACTTTAGGACACCGCCTGCTGCGTGGCGATTCGATTGTGCACATCAAAGACCGCGAACTTGCCGTTTATGCCACTATCAAGCAAACAGACGTACTTAGTGCCCACGGCGATCATGATGATCTTATGAGCACTGTAAACGCTATTGGTAAGGATAGATTAAAACATGTATTCCTTGTACACGGTGAAGGGGAAAGTATGCAGTTATTAGCCAATGACCTGGAAAAAGAAGGCTATGGGGTGACTATGCCTGAAAAGGGTATTTCGTACATTATTTAGCCTCTATTTCAATTCGTTTACTGGAACAGAAGTTTTTAGTTATGGTTATGGAAATGTTGCTTATTTGGCATCTTCATTAAAAAACACTCATGAAAAAAACGATTCTGTTTGCTTTATTTGTTTTATTAACGCCATCTGCATTTAGTCAAAACTACAAATCAGAATACGGATATCCGGTCCTCGCACTTATCGAAACTAATCCGTGGATGATGGTCATTGGATCAGACGTACCGAGTTTTGTACTTTATAAAAATGGTCAGATTTTGTATAAAAAGACCATCGCAGGCAAAATAAAGTACTTTCAAACTAAAGTTCCATCAAATAAAATAAACGAGACACTACAAATGCTCGGTGTTACGGATAGCCTTCGGATACTTCCTTCGTACATCGCAGGCACGCGCGCAACAGATCATCCTTCAAGTAAATTAACGTTGAATTTAGGTCATCCTAAGCGAATAGAAGTATATGGGAGTCTTCGTTATGAAAAAAGTGAAGCAAGACAAAAAACGCCCTCACCATTTCTAAAGGTATTCGACAAACTTATCAATTTTAAAGATAGCAAAGCCAAAGAGTGGCTACCCGACAGCATAGAAGTAATTTTAACGAGCTATAGCTACTCTGCCGAGCGCCCGTTAAATTGGCCTCTCGGATGGCCCGATTTAAGAGATCAGCATACCGTTCAAAGAAATACAGACCTGTATAGCGTCTATATCGATAGAAAAGATCTCGATAAGCTTACAAAGTTCATTAGCTCATTGAAAGACAAACAAGCTGTACGGGTTAACGGACGATTATTTTCAGTATCATATCGTTTTCCCTTCCCTAACATTAGGTAGATCAGAATCTATCTAAAATAGAAACGGCACCGATGTTAAATCGGTGCCGTTTCTATTTAGTATTTATCAGCTAATTAAGCTTTTTTAAAGTGCTCAATGATTAAGCTTGCAAGCTCAACACCAATTCTTTCCTGAGCCTCGTTGGTGGCAGCACCAATATGCGGTGTCAGGGAAATTTTTGGATGAGTTAAGATCTCTGTGCGAGGAGTTGGCTCATTGTCGAACACGTCAAGTGCAGCAAATGAAACCTGACCGCTGTTTAAAGCGTCAACCAGGGCAAGCTCGTCGATCAAGCCACCGCGTGAAATATTTACCAGGCCAACACCTTTTTTAGTTTTAGCCAATTCTTCGGCACCAAAAAGGGCTTTGTCGATGAATGGGGTATGCAGGGTGATGAAATCCGCTGTAGCGATGATCTCATCAAGGGTGGATTTTTTAACAGCTACTTTAACAGTAGTACCACCACCTAAAACGAGATCCAATTCAGGATTGAAATCAAAAAGATCATAAGCCAGCACATCCATACCAACACCGATAGCTATTTTAGCTACTTCCCTACCAATACGGCCAAAGCCTACAATACCTAAAGTTTTACCGCGAAGCTCAACGCCTTTGGCATAAGCTTTTTTCAGATCGTTAAATTTAGTACCACCTTCTACCGGCATTTTACGGTTGCTATCAGGTAAAAAGCGCACAGCGCCAAATAAGCTCGCAAATACAAGCTCAGCTACTGATAATGAAGATGAAGCCGGGGTATTGTACACGCCAATACCTTTTTCTTTAGCGTAATCAACATCAATATTATCAACACCTACACCACCGCGACCAATCAGTTTCAGGTTGGGGGTAGCGTCGATTAATGCTTTACGTACTTTAGTTGCGCTACGTACGGTAATAGCATCATAGTTTTTCAATTTTTCAGGAAGCTCATCCTGTGGAATATTGTTGGTATCTACAAAAAAGCCGGCATCTTCCAGCATTTTTTTTCCTATTGGGTCGATACCGTCGTTAGCTAATATTTTGATCATTTTATTATATCATTGGGTCATCAGGTCATTGAGTCATTGCCATAAAAACGACATAATGACTCAATGATTTAATGAAATAAATTATTTATTCTTTTCAGCAAATTCCTGCATTGCGTCAATCAGCACGTAGATGCTGCTTATTGGCAACGCGTTGTAAATTGAAGCACGGAAACCACCTACACTCCTATGGCCTTTGATGCCAACTATACCGCGTTCTTCGGCAAGTTTCAGGAATGGTTTTTCCAACTCAGGGTTTTCCATTACAAAGCAAACGTTCATTTTTGAGCGGTCTTCAACGGCAGCCACTGCTTTGAACAATGGGTTGCGGTCAATTTCCTCATACAATACACGTGCTTTGGTAATGTTTTCCTGCTCAATAGCAGGAACGCCACCTTTTGCCTTTAACCATTTAAGGGTAAGCATAGATACGTAGATAGCAAATACCGGTGGAGTGTTGTACATTGAACCACCTTCAATTTGAGTTTGGTAGTTGAACATTGCAGGGATCTTACGACCGGTTTTACCAAGCAGATCGTCCTTAACAATAACCAAAGTAACACCTGCAGGGCCCATGTTTTTCTGAGCGCCGGCGTAGATCAAACCAAAATCGGCAACGTTAACCACACGGCTGAAAATATCTGATGACATATCGCAAACCACCGGAACAGGCGATTTAAAGAACTCCTGTAACTGTGTACCGTAAATGGTATTATTAGAAGTAATGTGGATATAAGCAGCATCGGCCGGGATTTCAAAATCCTTAGGGATGTAAGTAAAGTTAGCCTCTTTTGATGAAGCAACAACCTGCACTTCGCCAAAATATTTAGCTTCTTTTAAAGCTTTGTTTGCCCAAACGCCGGTTTCAACATAAGCAGCTTTACCGCCTTCTGGCAGCAAATTGTAAGGAGCCAAAGCAAACTGAGTGCTCGCGCCGCCTTGCAGAAACAATACCGAATAACCTTCAGGAACGTTGAATAATTCTTTTACCAGGCTTACAGCTTCATCTAAAACAGCCTCAAACTCTTTTGATCGGTGCGAAATTTCAAGCAAAGAGAGTCCAGTACCATTAAAATCAATAACTGCTTCTGAAGCTTGCTTTAAAACTTCGTGTGGTAGAATGCCAGGTCCGGCACCAAAATTATGTTTCATAAAATTAACGAATTGTAGGTTCTAAATACACTATTAGGAAGTTTGTATTTTGTTGGGCCGAAGTTAATTAATTTGACAAAATATATAGACATTATTTACATTTTTTGAAAAAATATACAATTAATCAACAAAAGGCCCTTTGATTGCAAATAATTAAACTAACCCTACAGGGCTGGTAGTAATTATTGCCATTATAATAAATTAAGGATGTTTAAGTTTTGATATCGCGGCCAGCTGGTCGGCCGACGAGAATACCGAAGTACCTGCAACAAACACATTTGCTCCTGCATCTATCAGTTTTGTTACATTGTTAGCGTCTACCCCACCGTCAATCTCAATTAACAGACCGGGATTTTTTTCGGTACTTAGTGTCCTGAGCTCTTTTATCTTTTTATAAGTATTCTCAACAAAGTGTTGTCCGCCAAAACCGGGATTAACCGACATGATCAAAACCATATCCAAATCGGCAACAATATCTTCCAGCATAAATACCGGAGTGGCCGGGTTAATGGCAACTGCAGCCTTACAACCTAATTGCTTAATAGCCTGAATGGTACGGTGTAAATGAGGGCAAGCTTCCTGGTGAACGGTGATGCTATCTGCTCCGGCATCTTTAAATGCTTTCAGGTAACGGTCGGGCTCAACAATCATCAGGTGTACGTCAAGCGGTTTGGTAGCGTGCTTTTTTACAGCACTTATCACCGGGAAACCAAAAGAGATATTAGGAACAAACATGCCATCCATAACATCAACGTGGATCCAGTCGGCTTCGCTGTTATTGATCATTTCGATATCGCGTTGCAGGTTGGCAAAATCGGCCGCTAAGATAGATGGGGCTATGAGGTGATTCATATGCAAATATATAAAACCCGATTACCTGCCCGCCGGTAAAGGGTAATTATTTTATGATATAAATGTAAAAAAATGGAACATATGTTTTAGCGGTTATTAATCAGGCCGTCATCCCGAACTTGCTTCAGATCTCATTTGATAAGCTGTCTGCCAATCAAATCGCCTGTCGCGTGGGATGCTGAAACAAGTTATCCATCATATATTTACAAACGTTTGTCATGCTGAGGAACGAAGCATCTTCTTCGCTCTGTATAGCGGCTTGCCTATAGAAGAAGATCCTTCGCTATCGCTCAGGATGACAAACGCTTCGCGGGCTCAAGCGGAAGCGCCTCCCAAAAAATCATTCAAACGAGGACACTTGAACGGCCGTTTTGGGTGCTAAAGCTGGAAGCTTTTAACATGCTCAACCGCGGGTTACACTGCGTTAAACCCGCGGCAATTTATCTTCCTTAAAACCTAAATCCAATAGAAACATAAGGCAGCGATCCTTCTTTCGAAAAGCCCATGACCGCCTCAATTAACACCAGCTGGGCAGGGATGATGTATAAACCGCCACCATAGCCATCATGCCACCTGTCTGATGATTCGCCAGGAACCCACACCCTGCCTACATCGTTAAAGCCTATCAGCCCAAACGAACCGGGTAACAGGTAAGATGTGAAATCAAGCACTTTTAATCGCAACTCGAGGTTGTTATAGGCCATTGTACGCCCGGTAAAGCGGTTGGTATGAAATCCTCTGAAATTTTGGAAACCACCCAATTTTAATTGCTGAAAATAGGCCGCGTTGCCTACCGTGGTTCCTACGCCTGTACGGTTGGCAATCACCAATACCGAATCCCTGTCGGGGTTCAAATAAAAGCTAAACTCGGATAACACCTGTCCATAAGTATTATGACTGCCCGAGCCGCCACCGCTAAAACCGCTTACGGTAGTTGTCCATAAAATGCCTTGTGTTGGAATAATGAGTTTGTTACGTGTATCCACCGTTGCATTAGCTGTTAGGCCTCCGTAAACCTTGGTACCAAATACTTGCTCATCCGGGAACGCGGCATTATAACCGTTTAAAAATCTTTCGGTATTGTTTGAAGCTTTGCTGTTATAAAACTGACCGGCAATACCAGCGCTGACATGTAATGTTCCAAAATCGCGGTGCAGGGAAACATCTCCCGTAACATAATCATAGCGATTACGATAGTACGAGATCTTCCTGTCGTCTTTATTTTCAAAAACAGTATTGTTGCCAATGCCAAAGAAATTGCTCAGGTTATGTGGCCCGCGAGATAGCAGGTTTATCTTCAGATCATTTTCACCTATAGCTTTTTTCCAGTCGGCCATGTAGGTAAATAAAAATGATTTACGCTCCAACGAGTAATTGGTCAAAAACTCTTCGCGGAAAGCATATGGTTCTTTCCTAAAGCCATGCCGCTCGTACGAAAAACCACCTATCAGCAACACACCAACATCATTACTGTAATTGGCCAGGATGATAGGCTCAAACCTGTCAAATTTGAAACTGGTTTTATCATAGCTATTTACAGTAGTATCTCTCGATGTCCGGTTCTTTGCCAGGGATGAAGGAGGCAGTACATTTTTTTGATCTGAACGGTCATAAATGTAGGTATTGCCCCTGTTATTCAAACTGCTGTCTACCGCGAAAGTATCCATCCCATCCCCTCCTATCATTCGCACTATAATGGGCGATGGTGTTGAACCTGTAACCGTGAAAAAATCGTCACCGTCAAAACCATACATCCTCACCTCTTTTGTAACATCCGGTTTAAAAGTGCGCTGGTAGGTTACCTTGTCAACGCTACCATCTTTCTTGATCTTATTTATGGTAAGGGTAATATCGCCATTGGTTTCATGAGCTACGGTAAACTTATCCGTTTTATCGCTCGCCGGAACATCTACATATTTAGAAATGAACTTATAATACTCAAGCGCCTGTTTTTGAAGGATATTACGCCTCGCTATCATTTTACGGATAATCTCCGGGCCCGAAAGCTGATAAATGGTATCAGGCATTAAACGCACTGCTTTTTTGATCAGGTCATTAGTAAGTTTGCTTTGCACGTAGGCTATCTGTTGTTTCCAGTCGTCTTCGCTCAATTGGTTCAGGAAATAGCGGTCAAAGTAGCGGGCATTAAAGTTCCATCCGTTGATGTCCCTGATCTCATCGCTATAGCCCTGAAATTTTGATTTGAGCCACTGGTGCGCTACTATCCAGGGTAAAACACCCGAAGTTTTGTAATAAACCTGGTCACGATCGCGCGGAACGGGTTCATAAACGGTTTCGTGCTTACCATCTATCTTTTCCCAGCGCCATTGGTCTTCATGCCTGTCCCAATCACCCAAAAGCATATCCAGCAGTCGGGCACGAAGCACGGTCTTTTGATCAACGCGGTTATCGTTATCATCCTGCAGCTTGCGCTGTACCTTTTCGGTGTTATCGGTTTTATCGGCATCAAGCGGCTCACGCTCTTCAAACAAAAATACCTGGTTGGCAAAATCCTTTTGATATTCGCCAAAAGCAGGATCATCCGGAACGTAAACAATTTTAGGATTGGAATGCGGTACCCCCAAAGCTTCGGCCAGTGGCGGAACCGAAAGTGCAGAAAACGGATGCGCAGCCGATACCTGGTCTTGCAGGATATCTTTAGCTACGGTAGGTCTTAAATCAACAGGCAACCCTTTTTCAGGATATTTTTGGATGGTTCGTAACACCCATTGCTGGCCGGTTGGATCCTGAAGACGTAATGATTTGGTTTGCTTACCTCCGCCACGTTGCAATATCTTCAGTCCACCTTTTTCGGCAGTTAGATGAAATACAGGAAAAGTGACCGGAGCAGCCCAGAGTTTGCGGTAATTATCGCCAAGAAAAAATTGATGAGTCCCGCTTACATTATTATATGACGGCTCGATAGCCAGTTTGACGCTATCTGTACTTGTTTGAGCGTAAGAAATGTGACCAGCTAAGCCTAAGCCCGCCGTTAAAAAAAAGGATAAAGCTTTGAACAGTTTTGTGCCGCTCATGTGGTTTTGTAAGTGATGCAACAGTAGAATAATGCATATTACAAAATAGTTTTAATTAATACACGAATAGCCGCGAGTTTCATGCAATTTAATTGGGTTGGCTTTACTCTAAAACGTCATTGCGAGGCACGAAGCAATCCCAAACTATACAGAGCAGCTCTGCCAATCGGGGATTGCTTCGTTCCTCGCAATGACGCTTTTTATAATTTTCTCACAACGACGATTATTTATAAATCCCAGTGGCTTAATTATTCAACAATGGCAATTGATAATTAACGCCGACACGGAGAGCTTTCAAGCCGCTAACGCCCTGTAACTCCTCCAGTTCAAGATATTCAAGATCATCAAGCAGGTAGCCTTGAGCCTGTAAATACCTAACGTACTCGTCATACTCGGCAGCTTCTGTAGGGTTGAAATACACCATGGCTATTTTACCGGGCTGGGTAAGGCGTTCAAAAGTTCCGGCAATTAAAACTTTGTCGATACGTTTTTTGATCACCTCGTAGCGGATGTTGTAAGCGCCCTCAACATCAAAACGCCTTTCGTCATTCCTGAAGCTGATATCTATCGGATTAGAATGGATAAAGATCAAATGTGTAGTCTGCAACGGACGTGAAAGCTGCTCGCTGAGATCATTGGTCATCCGGGCTATCTCGGCCATTGACCGTAATTGCCACAAACGGATATTTTTAAGGTACAGCGTGTCGAAAACCCGTTGTGGCGCTATCGACTGCCCAATGTAAATATCGTACTCAACCCCATCGGTACGGAACTTTTCGAAATAACAGGGGAACGATTCCTGCACTTCTGTCTGAGCCTGTTCAAGATATTGGTTGATAGAAGTATTGATCAGCTGCATGGAAGTTTCCAAGCCTCGCCTGTGCTCAAATGAAGCTCCGGTTTCCTCATTCATGGCATCAAAATACTTATCAATAATTTCCCGCTCGGCAGGATAATTATTTCTAAAATGTTCCAGGAAAGGATTAACATCATTATGCAGGAAAGTATCCAGCATCAACTCATCATTCGTAGTTATATAACCACTGATGCGTTCCAGCCACTCTTCGCATTTAGATACCAGTTTACCGGTTAGGCTTAGATGAATATGCTCGTTAAGATGTCGCAAGGTATCGATAAGAATAGTAAGCAGGCTTTTCAAATCTTCCTGCAGCGCGCTGTTTCTTTCTACCGTTGAATTACGGATATCAATAGCGCCAAACAGCGGGTAAACGTGGCTGAAGGATACCGTTTCAATCTCGGGATTCTTTTTCTTCCTGCGTTTTTCTTTAAGATAGTTCCAGGCTACCTCGTTAAATTTCCACTGAACAGAAGGCTGTAGTGAGGTAAATTTATGTTTGATAACACCAGCAATGCGGGCTTCAAACTGGTCGATGCTGTTTTGAAGCAATTGTGCTATCAGCGGAATAGTGGCCTGTAGTTTTGAAAGCAGTTTCTCATAAAAAACAATTTCCTTATAAGAATACACCTCCATGATACCCACATTTTTTTTGTTGTAATACACCGGAAAAATGCCGTACGATTTAATGCCCGCCTGTTTCAGAACCTGCAAAAATGGAAACTTACCTATCTTATCGTCGGTAATGGAGTTGAAGAAAATTGGCCTTGGGTTTTGATTATAATCATCCACAACGGCATCAAATGTTTCTTCCGCAAGGTTAAACTCTTTGGCAGCTTTTAACAAAATGCTTTTTGAACATTCATCATTGTCAAAAACTGGTTCGTTATTGATGGTTAAAAAAGGCATCAACCCAAATTCAATACCCGGACTTTCGGCAAGGGTTTTAAGCGAGCTGATGACGTGCGCGTACTGTTCATCTTCATTTGACGAGTGATTAACCAGTTCGGTACGGATGTTTTCAAGCGCGTGAGTAAGGGTAATATCCGTTAAACTTATAATTGAAAACCCTTTAAATTTAAAGATATTAAGCGGCAACACCTGCTCAATTAACTCCAGGCTTGCATGCGAATGTAAATAGGGTTCAATAGTATCAAAGCTAAGCTCTGGCAACTCGCCATTAAGTTCAATCTCTACAAAGCGTGGATCAGTCACGATGTTAAAATACCTGGAAAGGCCTGTTTCGGGATCCTCGTATGAAAACAGTAACTCATTTTTCATTGCTGTCGAAAAGCCATACATCCGCTCAAGGATGAGGTTATAAATGAAACGTTTTTGCCTGTCGCTAAACATATCATTCTTGGGCACATTCAACGCGTATAGGTTAGAATGGTGACTTGAATGAAAATCATAAAAAGCTTCGGTGCTGAAAAATATCTTATCAGGTACCGGTGTGCTCAGCGCCCAGTAAAATTCCTTTTCGTTGGCTATTGGCGGTGTAAGTATGGAGTAAATAAGCTCCAGCATTTCCCTGTATTTTTCGGCGTCAGATGGCCGCATGTCCAGGTCAATGCAAATGTCATGCTCAAAACGGCCCAGCACGTAACGATAAAACTCGCTCTTGAGCGTTTTCTCGGTAGCAATCCTTTCTTTTAAATGCTCAACGAAGGGGTTAAATGTCAGGCATGTTTCAACCTGGCAAATGCTGCATTCGTTTTTGCTTATATTGAGTACTTCTGTATGCATTTTAAAATTTCAATTTACCCTTTATTAAAATCTGAAACTGGTTGAAAGATAAGGGTACCATCCTTCTTCAGAGTAACCGGCAATTACTTTAATAACTGCAAGCCGTGCAGGCGCTACATAAAAGCCGGCACCGGTGCCGTTGTGCCATTTATCCGAGCTTTGCCCATTTTCCCAAACGCGGCCTATATCGTAAAAACCGATAACGCCTATCTGTCCGGGAACAATGTAGCTGGCAAAATCCGTCAGCTTAATACGCAGCTCCAGGTTATTATAAAAACTATGCTGACCGGCAAACCTGTACAACCTGTAGCCTAATAAATTATCCTGCCCGCCTAAAAACAACGACTGGTAAAAGGAGGCTTTGCCAATGGTAATACCACCGCCTACCCTATCGGCCAAAACAATACTGCTTTTAGCGTTCAGGCTCTTGTATAAAGCAACCTGGGGCATCAGTTGAGCAAAACTTGTGGAGTTATTATTTAAACCTTTAAACTCCTGAAGTTTGATATTTATAAAGCTTCCCCAGGCCGGAAGTATCTTATTATTACGCTTATCGTTGGTAAAGTCAACAACTATGCCAGCGTGTAATTTTGTTTTGTCAAAGGTATAACTGTCAGGCGCGTTTGTCAGTAACGGATATGTAATAAATCGACCTGTATTGTCATCGATATTTAAATTATAGTACTGAAACGCAGGGCCTACCGTTAATGAAGTGCCCGATTCGTTACGCCATCTGAAAGCTGGGCTAAACGTTAAGTTGGTAAAGCGTGTGCGGTGGTATTTACGATAGTCGCCAACCTTGATAAACTGTGTTTCGTTACCGCGGCCAAAAAAGTTAATATTATCCGGATAATCAAACTGGCCGTTCATCAAAAAGTCGGCTTTACCAAAAGCGTGGATCCACTCGCCGCTATAACTGATCTTGAAAGCCTTTGTGCTGAACGAGTGGCTTGCAAATACGGTTTGCACATCATTATAAGGTAGCTTTTGAAAACCTTCCTGGTGGGTGTATTTAAAACCAGCCCCAAGCAGTACACCTTCGTCCGGATTGTAAGAGATATTGGCCAGCGGCGCTATCACGTTCATCAGGTTAACACGCAAGTATGAAGTATTAGCGCTATCCTTACTGATATGCTTGTTAACCTTTGATTCATCACCGGTGATGGTAAGCTTTTTTCCCCTGTCATACAGTTGCACCGTATTAAGCGAGTTTACGATATTGTAGTTTTTGGTACCTGTGCTATCAATAAACCGCAACTTAATTGGCGATGTAGAATTATCAAGCACCACCTTATCATCGCCACCACTTACGTAAATGCGAAGCTCTTTAGTAATATCGGGATGATAATTCTGGTTCATGAGCGTATCCTTAACCTCGCCGTTCTTGTTGATCTTATTGATCACCACATTCAGGCTGCCGTTAGGCTGATCCTTTACAGTTACCAGTTCGTTTTTATTAGAGGTATGGATATCAACTATCTTATTGATGAACTTGTAATAGTATTCCATTTCGGCCGGGATGTTAGTGCGACGCTCTTTCAATTGCTTCAGCAATACATCATGCCTCAGTTTATACGATGATTCTGGCAGGCGTCTTAACCCGGCCTCCAGCACCTCATCAGTTTCGGCAGCGACAAAATCATTTACAATTTTTGTCCACTGTTCATGACTGTACTGAACAGATGGCCACCTTTGCATGAACATGGTTTTCCATAACGAATATTTGACGCTGTAAATCTCTCCGCTAAAGCCCTGCAAGTTAGGCGCTATCCATGGTTGGGCAGCTATGGTTGGCAACACACCCTGATTGGTATAAAATACCTGGTCGCGGTCGCGCGGAACAGCGGTGTAAAACTTGCCTTTACCCTTGTCCTCGTCACGCCAGCGCCACTGATCGCCATGCCTGTCCCAATCGCCAATGAGTAGGTCGAGCAGGCGGGCGCGTAAAAATTCATCCCCGTCTACCGTGTTATCGTTATCCTCCAACATTTTGCCAATCATTTTTACGGTATTATCCGATTTGCCGCCCGGTTCACGCTCTTCAAGTAAACAAACCTTATTGGCAAAAATATTGGCGTACTGTCCCAAAACCGGATCAGGCGATACCACGCCTATCATCGGATTGGCGTGCGGCACCCGCACGGCAGTAGCCAGCGGCGGTACTATCAACGCTGAGAACGGATGCTGGGCACTCATGGCATCGTTAACCCAATCTTTGGCAAAGGTTTCCTGGAATTCATCGGGCAGAATCTTCTCCGGTTGCTTTTCTACACTACGTAATACCCATTCCTTACCCTCTTTATCAATTAAGCGTAATGAGTGTGTCTGGAAACCACCACCAATGCTTTCGGCCTTTAAACCGCCATGAATTTCTGAAAGCCTGATCACCGGCAGTTTGGTTTCGGCGGCCCATTCCTTCCGGTAATTTTCACCAAACCAACGACGGTGAAAATTGCTTACACTATCATATTTAGGATGAACCCTTACAATCATGCTATCAACCTTAATAGGCGTATGCAGTGTATCAGGAACGTTTTTTACCGATGTATAGGGTTGTGTATAGGTAAACACCTGTTTAACACCCTGATCACTATCGATGTAGTAGGTAAACCGCATCCGCTTGTCAATCAGCATATCGGCAGTTACGTAGCCTTGTGTGGCATCTGCAAAAAGCGAGTATTTACCTTTGATGGCATAAGTTTGCTTAGCCCCTGCTCCACTAACCACCTGCACCTGTTTGCTTTTGATAAATTGTAGCCCATGTTCATGCCCTGCCACATGGATCAGGTTTGGGAAACCGGCAAAAACGCCGTCAACCTTTTTAATCATATCCTTATACAAAGGATGGCCAAGGTCTTCCGGATTGGAGAATGTAGAACGTAAAAACGGGTAAAGTGAGCCTACGACAGGCAACGGGATCCAAAGGTCTTTATTGGCTACGGTAAGCGGAAAGATGTGATCCTTAAGCGAAAAATACCCGCCATGTGTACCATAACTCTGGAATGGGTGGTGCGAGGCCAGTATGATCACCTTATCTTTATTGTGCTCAAATATCAGTTTGATCTTATCTGCTACATCATCCTTTGTCTTGCAATCGCACTCAGCACCGGGATTGCTTTTGTTGAAAGGATATAACCACCATTCGCTATCGAAGGCAATTACAGTAAGATCCTTGCCGAGGTTGATCTCTACCGGATCCGGGCAACCGTTTTCGGGCACCATTTTCAGTAATTTATCACCCTGTTGATCCAGGTATTCCCATTGCCGTTTTATTTTGGCCAGGCCAAGCGGGCCCATCTTATCCCAGTCATGATTACCGGGGATGAAATATACCGGTGCACCAGCTGCCCGCATAGGTTGATATTGCGACTGCAGGATCTTTTGGGTTTCAGCCTCTTCCGGACTGCCTGGTAAACCCATCCCTCGCGGATAAATATTATCGCCCAGATAAAATACCGAAGTTTTGTTTTTAAGAACATGGGCTGCGGCATGTTTTAAAACAGCGCTTTGCTGCATATCCATTTCGCCGGCATCACCAATCAGAATCATCCGGTATTGCACCGAATCCTGGGCTTTTACACCAAGAAAACTCAACAGTAAAACTAAAAACAGGGGTAACTTTTTAATCATAGGGTTTGGTTAGATGTATGTTGTTTAAATTAGCAAAGCTTTACAAAAACTATTTTATAAAGCCGAATTTCAAAATATTACCGGCACTTACCTGATCGCCTTCGTTTGAGATATACAGGTTTCGCTGGTTATCAAATGCCATGCCTTCAGGTTGATTGAAGATAGTGACACTTAACGGATACACATTTTTCACTTTCCAGCTGGCATCCGTAACCACCAGCATTTTATTTACCGATGAAAGGATATACCACTCATTGGTAAATGTATTTTTCGCCATTGCCGAAGGACGGAACGGCACCCGTTTTTTATCGACCAGGCGCTCAATTTCCTTAACATCTATAGTAAAACTGCCGCTTTGCTTTAGTGTACCATCGGGTTGTAATTTGAGGATATATCCGCTGCTGCTTTTTGATGTTTTTTCATCAGCACAATGCTTGCACAATACATAGATTTGGCCTGATTTTTCGTCGGCGCCCATGGCTTCAAATTCGCCTTCGGGAAGCTCGCCTTTAGTTTTTTGTACGTTGGCCACCTGTTTAGTCCTCGCCTGGCTAAACGGGAAAGTAAAAAACGTACCGTCGCTTTTAAGCATGATCACCTGTTCGCGGCAGATGGCCACGTCTTCATAATCACCGCTTTTGCCAAACTTGGTGTAATTGGCTTTTTTATCGCCCAGCTTCAGGTTAAACAAAAAGCCTTCTTCGTCCTGCTCGGCATAAACCGAATCGCTCTTCCCTTTATAAAAAGCAAAGCCGGAGATCTCGGTTAGATCATCAGGCATTTTGTATTTGACGGGTTTATTCAAATCATATCCAGGCGGACTAACTGGGATAGCCTTCTCTTTATTTTTGCATGATATAGTCAAAAAAATAGTTGCAACGCAAAGCATGGCTATTGCAAAAACAGCCAGTTTAAGTTTAGCAGGTTGTTTTTTAAACCCTGTCATATTTTTTTTGCTGTAAAAGTTCATAAATGGCCCGCTGTGATTGTACCTGCGGTTCAGTTCTATCAACTCTTATATTTTGCAATTGTTCATTTAAATTTACAGCCTGAACATTATCTGCCAGCTGAATATTTATCATATCAATTACCTCTTTTCTGATGCCCTCATCATAGACAGGGAAACACACCTCAATACGTCGATAGACGTTGCGGTTCATCCAATCGGCCGAGCCCATGAATACCTCCTGATTGCCTCCGTTATGAAAAATAAATATCCGCCCGTGTTCCAGGTAGCGGTCAACAATACGCCTGATAGTAATGTTCTCGCTCATCCCCGGTACACCAGGTATTAAACAGCAAATGCTGCGCACTATCATCCTGATTTTTACACCGGCCTGGGATGCTTCATAAAGCTTGCCTATCAGTACCCGCTCTTCGAGGTTATTCAGTTTTATGGTGATACCTGCCGGGTTGCCCTTTCTCGCCTGCTCAATTTCCCTGTCAATCAGTTCAATAAATTTCGATTGCAGATTAAATTGAGCTACCAGTAAATGCTTAAAATCAATCTCATACCCCTCTGCCGATTTAGCTTTTTTACCAAGGTAGATAAACAACAAGTCCATCTCGCGCAGCAATTGCGGATTGGCCGTCATCATGATATGGTCGGTATAAAAAGCGGCGGTACTTTCATTAAAGTTACCTGTGGCCAATAAACCCGCATATTTTGCCCGGCCATCAACCAGGCGTTTAACAAGACCTACTTTGGCATGTACCTTTATGGCCTTATCACTATAAATAATATTGGCGCCCGCAAGTTTTAACCTTTTGGCCCATTTGATATTATTGGCTTCATCAAAACGGGCTTTCAGTTCTACCAACACCCTCACTTTTTTACCGCTTTCGGCGGCGCTAATTAGGGCATTTACGATCCTCGAATCACTGGCTACCCGGTAAAGGGTAACTGAGATTTCCTCTACGCTTTCGTCAATAGCCGCCTCGTTAAAGAAACGAAGAATGGCGTTATACGATTGATAAGGCGCATGAAAAATGCAATCACCTTTGTCGATATAGTCAAATATGGATTCATCTGCACTGATCTGCCTGTTTACCAAGGGAGGCCATTTAGTATATTTTAACGATGGAATGCTGACAGGCAAGCCCATCAAATCTTTCAAATTATGGTAAAAACCACCTTCCACTATGCTTGATCCCTGTACACCCAGCTTATCCTCAATTAGGTGCAAAATCCTCAATGGGATCCCTGGCTGATGCAGAAAGCGTGTTGCCAAACCCTGATCGCGTTTTTGAAGCTGTTTTTCAATCTGCTCCTGAACATCCCCGTCATAGTCGTCGCTTAGCTCAAGCTCAGCGTCGCGAGTTATTTTAAAACTGTAGCAGCCTTTTATTTCTTCGGTTTTGAAGATCTTGTTAAGATTATACCGTACAATATCATCAAGGAAGACAATGTACTGCTTACCATCCTCATTAACGCTGAAGAAACGTGGCAGCTGATTAGACGGAATATTTAAGATCACCGACCGCTCTTTTCCATTATCCAGCCCAAGGTTCACCAAAAAGTAAAGGCGGTTATTTTCTGGAAAGAATTGTTTTTTACCACCTACCAGGTCAACAGGCTTTAAAAAAGCCAGCACCTGACTGTAAAAGTAATCGCTCACCCTATCGGCTATAGAAACCGGGATTGGTTCATTAAACAGCAGGTTTACATTATTTTCCTTTAACAACGGAATAAGTCTACCAGTAAAAACCTTACCGAAACGATTTTGCTGCCCCTCTACAAGTTCCTGGGCTTTATGCAAAACATCCTCAGTTTGTTCTGTTTTGTTATGCTGGCTAAGCTTATGTAAGGCCATTACCACGGGCATACGCACGCGGTAAAATTCGTCGAGGTTAGATGAGAATATAGCAAGAAAATTTACCCTTTCCATTACAGGGAGTTCTTCGCTTTCGGCCTCCATCAATATGCGTTCATTGAAAAGCAACCAGCTCAGGTCCCTGTCGAAAAATGAGTATTCCATAGGTGTAGATTTTGTTTTTTGCGATAGCGCGACCGCTTACAATAATGATGATATGATGAACGCTACTACCGATATGATAAGCCCGAACATAAAGATATTGTACGATGCCCTGAGCAACCTGTATTTTTTACCCAAAACAACACCCTGTGAGTAATTATCGCGGATAAGGCTACCGTAGAGGAATTCCCTGTCGTCCATCATTTTCTCCATACCATCGCTATAGTCATCGTACGACATACGGTAGAAATTACCGAAGAATAAGAGGTTCACTTTCTTATTTTCAATATCCTCTTTGGTAAATAATCCCGGCGGAATTGAAGGGCGGGTTGACAGGATAGAGAAAATCATAGTAGCCAAACTAACCGACAACAGCATGAAAGTAGGGATCAGCAGGTTAGAGTGCTCATCAAGTTTACGCAATACCAAACTGATTATAGCCGAAAGAATGATAGAATTAACTGTGATCATGATATGAGCCTTATTATCGGCCATATCGCTTAAACGTTGATGATTACTTGAGCTAATCCTGAACATAGTTTCAATACCACGATCAGGCCTGTCGCTTTTGTGTTTTTTACCACCATGATCATCATCATGATCCTTATCTTTTTCCTGCGTAATTATAGTACCGCTGCCGGTATCGGTAGTATGCAGATCGGGAGTTTCACGCACTTCAACATCGGCCTGTTTTTCTATCAGTTTTTGCAGGTTCTTTTGTTTTTGATCATTCAATAGCAAGCGGCAGTAATCGGTATAATATTCGTGGCCCTGCAAAAACTGGATGTTGTAATTACGCCATTCATCTTTATCAATATCATGCTTTTTGATGGCTTCCATTTCTTTGCGCAACAACTTGTTCTTATCGCGGAAATCATCGGTACCCAAATGGAACAAATCGGCATCGCAAATAATCTGCTGCAACAGATTGGCGGGGCTTTGCGGCATTTTTGTGGCTATGATACAACCTTCAACCTTGTCAATAACCGGTTGCTCAATTTTATGCTGTTTCAGAAAATGTGTGGCTATCCCTACGCTTTTTGCTTCATGGTCTTTTTTATCGGTAAAATACCCGGTATCATGAAACCAGGCAGATGAGATCACCACAAAAAAATCCTCATCGCTTAACTGATAATGGTTAGCTATTTGGGTGGCCGCTGCAACAACATCTTTGGTATGTCTCAGGTTATGGTAAATTAAGTCGGAATCATGATGCACGTCAAAATAAGATATAACGTACTGCTTTACCTGTTCTAACAGCGGTTGAAATTTCATCGTAGTTTTTTGTTGTTAAAAGTAAATCAAATTTATTTTAAAAATGCCTATTTGCAGCCACGCACCGGGGAGAAACATTAATTTATCGGGCATTGTTTATACAAAAGGCAAGAAAATGTATGGTATTGCAATTGCAAACCATATGCCACACAAAAACACCATTGAATATCAACAACTTGAACAATAATATGCAAAATCATGTGGCGAAATATCGCTAATGCCGATACTTTATTACGACGAAGTGAAACTCTCTTTTAAATAAACTTCCCTGATCAGTAGTATTTACGACGCTGATTCTTCTACCACGCCCGGCCCCTCATAGCTGTAGTTATATGGTGGATGAGGTACAATAAAGGTTTCATGCACACGCGACGACTTTTTAAAATACGGAATCCAAATTGCGGCCGTAACTATTGACCTCAAAAGCGGATTGAGTGCTGTTTCTGCAAGCTTAGTACTGATATTAGCTGCCAAAATATAATCGGCCAGGAAAAACACGAAGGCGAAAGCAAAATAACCGGTAATGCAGGCAGGCAATATGTCGCGCTTGTTTAACAGCAGCACCAGGCAAAAAACGGCATAAACCATTAGTGTAATGTTACCTATTGACTCCGCAACAAGTAAAATCCTAAAGTTAAGCTCATGCTTACTGCCATGATATATGTTCCAGATATGATTACTAAAATAGTCCTGACTAACCATATTGGAACCAGTGAGCAAAGCTGTACCCGCTAAGCCTAAGGCAATAAATATTAACCATCCCCCTATCGGCACAAAGGTTGATCCATAGGCGAATACAATTCCCGGAGTTTCCCTCTGATAAAACCATACCCCAAGTACAATAAGCCCCACGGTTACTAAGAAAACCACCAAAACCAACGCGCTGTTGATTGTTGACGGTCTGGAGGTTCCTGGCGGGGTATAAGAAAAACTGTAACCTAAACTGGTGCTGTTAAGCTTTTTGATATCCGTCTTAAACTCGTCGAGTTTATTTACCGGCACATTATCCTTCAGGAATGCAAGGCCATAATTAAGTAACAGCGTATCCCCTTTAGCTGTAAAATTGGATGCATAGCTGTAGTAATCGCGGCTTATGGCATCATGATCTTCATTAACATTCCAGCCACCGGGTAAAACAACCTTGATGGTATAGTGGGCATCATACGGATATGTTAAAGCTACCGGTGTTTTAGTGCGACCTGTTATGGAAGGAAACTGGTTATAAATAAAATTGGCGAAAAGATCGGCAGTTAGTTTCCCGCTGGTTGAATCCTTTTTAAAGAAATCACCCACGTTATAGGTCTCGATGGTAATAAGCTTATTCGCTTTCAGATCGTCTGTTACAATGATAGAATCTTTGGTTTCGATCTTATTATAGATCTTGGAATAATAATCGAGATAGCTTTTTTCGGTTTCGGCCATACCTGAAGACTCCAGTTTACCACGCATATAATCAGCCTCATCGCCGGTATAAGTAGTTTTTACGGTAAACAACACTGGCGATTTCGCATCTTTTACTGTGTAAACATCCTCGCCAATAACCTTACCACCTTTTGACGGCGGAATGGTGGTCAGCGCGCTGCCTCCTTCTTTCAAAACCAATCCTTTACCGTAAAGCGGAAAATAAATATCTGTGCCTTCTCCACCCTGGTTATCCATTGTGGCATCAACCCAAACCTGTTTCCCGTTTACATTAGCGGTTACAACGGCATGGTTAAAGGCATAAGCTGTAGGAATGTACTGCTCAACATGCTCATTCATATCGGTATTTACCAAAACCATAGCTGCGTCAATCCCATCAGCCTTCAACATAGATACCAACAGTAAGGATTTGTCCTTACAATCGCCGTAACGCTGTTTAAATACCTTCTCCGGGTTATTGGCGCGGTGCGAGTATTCGCCAATTTCGATACCCATGTAACGGACCTCTTGCTGTACAGTGCGCACTGCAGCCCGGAAGTATTTCGCCTTGTCGTCGCCTGCTTCCTTTTTTAATTTGGCTATCCGTTCGCCAAGCTCGCCTTTAATATTCAATGAGGGTGGATTAATGCTTAAAGCCCAGTTCACCACTTCGGCCCAGCTGGCAAACTCGCTCACCTGGATAAAACCGCGCTCATCATACCATGATGGCTCCCTGTCATCGTCATGCGCCGGCGGTACCTGGAAGCCCTCATACTGATAGCATTTTAACCCATTAGCTTCGGTAATGATTGGCTTGGGTACGCTGTTAAAAGTTTTGAAATTCAGCTTTCGTTGCGACGATGCAATAATAGCAGTATAATGATGCGCAATTGGTGTATACCACTGCGCATACACAGTTGAGCAAAACTTACCGTTCAGTATGGGGTTACGACCAGTAAGCGTATATGAATATTCGATACGATCGCCTTTGCGGATATCGTCGAGGATACATAATGCAGAAAAGCTTCCCTGGTAAATAAAATTGGAAAGATCCTGCTCATCGGCTATTACTTTAAATGCCGAAGCTTTTAAACGGTTTAAAGGTTTACCATCGCGCCAAACGGTAATATCATGAAAATCGAGCCGCTCATAAGCAGGATCAAAACTAACCGAAATCTGCGACGCGTTTTGGATCCCTGTTTCAGAAACTATATTACGTATAATGTGGTTATAGTCGGCCTGTTTTTCAACCTGCACCTGCTCTTCAATAAGCTCGTAATAAAAGCCCCGCTCGATAGTGCGTGCAGATGGTTTTTGATTATACTGTTTTAACACACTTAGCCAGATAGGTTTGGCCGAAATATGTACCGAAGGTGCATCGCCAAAAGCAGCCCCGCTGCACCAAAACAACATCACCAAACAAAGGGAAAACGTAAAACGCATTTTAAAAGCTTTTGTATACCGGCTCTGAAAATAAAGAAAACTAAAATAACTTGATGTAACTATTTTAATATTTAACGTGGTATTTATATGGATAAAAAAAGCGTTGCAAAAAGAATACTGCGCGAAGAGTTTACTCACCCCGGCGTTGCTTCGCTCGCCACCCCTCTCTACGCTCCGCGTAAAGAGGGGAAGATGAAAATTGGAGGATGAGTTATTTCAAATGATTAACGAAGATGTTGTATGATCTTTAATAAAACATCATTGATGTTATTTTCTATTTCATGATTTTCAAAACGTAATATTTTTAAGCCCATGCCTGCTAACACTTTATCACGATTTTCATCATATTGTTTTTTAATTAAATGAATGCCACCATCGGCTTCAATCACTAATCTTGCCTCATGGCAGTAAAAGTCCGGAATATAGTATAAGCTTTTTCCGAAATTAGTTTGTACACAAAGAGGGTGTTGGCGAAGAAACTTCTTATTTATCAATTTCCTATTTCTCAACTCTTGCCAAAGAAGTTTCTCCGCCCTCGTTTCTTGTTGTCTTAGTTCTCTACAAAGTTTAATAATGTCGGCCATTTGATAAGGTGATAGGGTGTTGTAAATATAACGAGTAAATTAAGAAACTAAGTTTTTCTATTCCCCCTCTTTACGCGAAGCGTAGAGAGGGGTGACAAGCGCAGCGATGTCGGGGTGAGTAAACCCTTTTAAACCAACAAAGCCACCCCGAACCGGGATGGCTTTGTTGAATAAAATATTTATGAAACCTATTATTGCCCGCCCAATACAGCGCGGAATTTAGTTTCATAGCCCTTTAACTGGTTTTCAAATTTAGTAGCCAGCGTGGTTTGATGGTTATCTTTGGTAAACTGTACCAGGCCATTCAACACCTGCATACCTATCTGCACATCTCTACCGTTAATGCTGTTAACGTCCTGAGTGAGTAGGTAAGCATTATAATCCAGCTGATCGGTAAGGTAATTATCAATATTGGTAGCCAGCTTGTTTCCTAATACTACGTCATGTAGCTCATAAGCCAGCTGGGTTAAATACAACTTACGACCAGCAACATCTACATACGGATAAAGATCAGGAAGCTCGGCATCATATTTCTGAACAACTTTCAGGGCTTTATCATTTTTCCCTTCCTGAACAAGGTTTTGAGCCAGATCAAGGAAAGTAGTTACCATTACTGGATAAAACATTGAGGTTGATTCGTGATCAAGATATTTGGCAGTTTTGAATTTACCGAATTTAAACTTATTCATCACATTATCAAACATTACATCGGTATTGGTTTTGCTCAACTGATCATGTAAAGCAGTATCTGGTTTAAACGGAATCAGGTGGTAGGTGAAGCCCTCTTTGTACAAGTAAGGCTGCAGACCAATCAGGTTCTCATTGCCGATGGTTGTAGTAAAGCAGATTGGGCGTTTCCAGTGGTTGTGCGCCAAAATATCAAACATGGCCAAATTCTCTTTGGTTACGTAGTTTGATGTGTACTTCCATTCCATAGCAGGAGCAAGCTTATCTTTTTGGTCGGCTTTCACAACGCCGTTAGCAATAACCTCATCCGGGTTAATGGTAAGCTTAAGATTTTTAGTTGGCAGATAATTGCCATAATCGCCGCTTTGATATTGTACCTGGGTAGCTTTATCATCAGAGGTAATAAAATCAAACACTTCTTTAATCTCCTGAAAGCCTGGCAATTTCTGGTCGTTAAAATAAATAACATCCCTCACTCCTTCTTTATACTTGTCGTATGGCATGGTGATAGGCAACGGTTCCGAGTCGTTCATTTTCTTCTGCATCTGGCGGATATACCAATCGCCGGTAAACAAGCTCAGGTTTACGATGCGCACATCCGGACGGATGCCTTCGACCTCCTGATCGTACCACAAAGAGTAAGTATCATTATCGCCATAAGTAAACAGAATGGCATTTGGCGGGCATGAAATCAGGTAGTTGTAAGCCATATCATGCGGTGTCATTTTGGTTGAACGGTCATGATCTTTCCATTCTTTAGCGGCCAAAAGTACCGGGCAAATCAGCAAACCGATCACCGTTGAGCCAACAGCGGCTATTTTAGCATCAATGTATTTGCGGCCAAATTCGGCAATAGCAATTACACCAAGCCCTATCCATATAGCAAAGGCATAAAACGAACCTACGTACGAGTAATCACGCTCACGGGGTTGAACCGATGCCTGGTTTACGTACAACACAATTGCCAAACCGGTAAAGAAGAACAACAAACCAACAATCAACGCGTCTTTACTGCGGCGGTTAACATGGAAAAACAAACCTATTAAACCAATGATTAGGGGCAATGCATATAGCGGGGTATAGGTAGTAGCAGCTGTTACTGATTTTGGCAGGTGTTTACCGCCGTCAAACAGCCCGCTTGTCCAGTTACCATCAATACCTTCAGTGCTGGTTTGTCCATCGGCATCATTATAGCGGCCAACAAAGTTCCAGAAAAAGTAACGCCAGTACATCTGGTACATTTGCCAGCTGAACATCCATTTCAGGTTGTCGCCCATAGTTGGGGCCTGATTTTCAGGAATCCGTAGCCATTGTTTGTAAAACTGCACATCGTTAGGATCGGTACTGTACATACGCGGCAAGGCGGTAGTGTGATCATAAACGTAGTCGGTTTTACGACCGGCATTTTCATATTGGGTTTTACCTTTACGGTAAATGATACTTCCTTGTTTCTGATCGGTAACCTGGGAGTCATACATAGGACCGGTTAGCAAAGGCACTTCACCGTACTGAATACGGTTAAGGTATCCGTAAAGTGTAAACGCGTTATCGGGGTGCGAGTTATTTAAATTGGTATTAGCAGTAGCGCGAATAGGTATATAAGCGAATGAACCGTAACCGAAATAGATAAATGCTACGCACAATAATGCCAGGTTTAGCACCGGTTTCTTTTTGCGGATACTGTAAATGATACCTATTACCAATGCTACAATTATCAGCAGGATAAAGAAGAAAGCACCGCTGCCAAAGCCCATCCCTAATGAGTTAACAAAGAACAGATCGAAATAAGCGGCAAACTTGATAGTGTATCCCCTGATACCATATTGAACCAGGCCTAAAATTACAACACCTACCAGGAAAGCAATTATCGCGTTACCTGTAGTAACCTTTTTGCTCCTGCGGAAATGATAAACCATTGCAATGGCAGGGATTGTCAATAAGTTAAGCAGGTGAATACCGATAGATAAACCAATAACATAAGCTATAAAAACAATCCATTTATCTGCGCCCGGTTCGTCCGCGTGTTCGTCCCATTTAAGAATTGCCCAAAACACTATTGCAGTACATAGTGAAGATAAGGCGAATACTATGGTTTCAACAGCCGAAAACCAAAACGTATCGGTATAAGTGAAACCTAATGCGCCTACCAGGCCGGCTCCCATGATCACATATAATTTATAACCTTCGAGCGCTTCATCGCGTTTTTCAACCATGAGTTTTTTGGCAAAAGCGGTAATTGTCCAAAACAAAAACATGATGGTTGCACCACTGGCCAAAGCCGAGCCCATATTGGTAAAAAATGGCACTTTAGTATTATCACCAAATGACAGCAGCGACAAAACCTTGCCTATCATGGCAAAAACCGGGTAACCGGGCTGATGGGCTACCTGTAAACGGTAGGCACATGAAATAAATTCGCCGCAATCCCAAAAGCTTACAGATGGCTCTAATGTTAAAATATAGGTTATTGAGGCTATAACAAAACAAAGCCAACCTAACAGGTTATTGATTTTTTTGTACTGCATTTAATAATATATCAATTGATTTAATAGCGCGGCAAATATCATGATTTTTATAACTTAATAAAAAAAAACACCTGCGCGTGACAAAATTTAACAATAATTAACTTTTTGAAGCATTGTAGTTAAGCAAAATTTTACCACAGGTTTAAATCCGCAGACACACCATAAAGTGTTTTCGATACATAAACCTTCATAGCGATCAACCTGTTTTAATTCGCTTCATATTTACCGCAGAGAGAAACAACCAGGGGGGCATTTATGTATATACCCTTATTTATGAATGAAATTTTTATCTTAGAACAATTAATACTTATTTTGTTGTAATGCAAAACCTCTACTCTGTAAGCCTTCGAAAAACAATTATAATAGCTGTAACTGCCTTATTTATATCGCAGTTAGCTAAGGCACAATCGGTTTATTTACCTAATTCATACCAGTTGTATCAAAAATTCAACTCAGATATTTATTCTGTAAAAAACTCGGCACATACCTCATTACGCCCATTTTTGATTGATAGTACTATTCTACACACTTATGATTCTGTGATGAACGTTGGTGTTAAAGATCGCAAAACCTGGGGCGGACGTAAATTATTTAACGAACACCTTTTTGATGTAAAAGCTAAAGAATATACCTTTTACGCCGATTACATTACCGATGTACAGGCCGGCAGGGACTTTACAAATAGCACTACAACTAATTTAAATGTACGCGGCTATCAAATAGGTGGTACGGTTGGAAATAAGTTTTCATTTTATACCAGTGGTTTTGAAAATTCGGCCAAGTTTGCGTCTTATTACAACAACTATGTAAACACCAACGGTTTTATACCTGGCCAGGCTTATGCCAGAAAATACACCGGTCAACCACGCAACTCACAGGATTGGTCGTATGTAACCGCGATTCTCTCGTACTCAATAACTCCAAAACTGAATATTACTTTAGGCGAGGATAAAATGTTTATTGGCGATGGCTACAGATCGGTGCTACTTTCCGATTTTGCAGCTAATATGCCACTGTTAAGAGTTACGGCCGATCTTGGCCCTGTACGCTATATGGCAGCCTGGGCTTACATTGAAGACCTTGGCCCTACCGTTCCCCGATTTGATAACTTCGGGAATAACCGTCGCAAGTGGGCCTTATTTCACTACATTGACTGGAATATAACCAAACGGGTGTCATTTGGGATGTTTAATGCATTAATAACGCCGGAGGCTGATGATCAGGGAAAACGGGCGGGTTTTGACGCTAATTTTGTAAACCCTATCTTATTTGCCAGCTCATTAGGGCCTGGCGGGTACCAAAAAGACAATGTTTTTTTAGGCTTTAACGCTAAATACAAGATCTTTGATAAAGCGGCTTTATACGGGCAGATTATGTTTGACAGGTTCAAGGGTAGCAATTTCTTTTCGGGCAACAGTACCGATAATACCAATGGCTGGCAGTTAGGTATCCGAGGAGCAGATATTTTTAAGGTTAAAAGGTTAAACTACCTGTTTGAATACAATACCGTTAAACCATATACTTACAGCAATCAGCAGCCGATAAGCAGCTACTCTTTTTATAGCGATCCTTTAGCCCACCCTTACGGCGCAAACTTCAGAGAGTTTTTAGGTATCTTAAATTATTCTGTAGGACGTTTTGATTTCCAGGGGCAGGTTAATTATGCCAAATATGGCCTCGATCCTACAAAAACAGACAATAACGGTAAAATTATTACCAAACCATTTATACCTTCGGCAAATACTACCACAACCATTGGCCAGGGTATAAGTACACAACTTTACTATGGCGAAGGCACAGTTGCCTATATCCTGAACCCCAAATATAATTTGCGTGTTGAGCTTGGCGCACTGTATCGCCAGGAAAAAAATGATCTGAAAGATTCAAAGAACACGCTGATCACATTAGGACTAAGAAGTTCGTTCAGGAATTTATATCACGATTTTTAATCAAACTTAATAAAAGCCTTGCAAAGTGTACAAACCTTGTAAGGCTTTTCTTTTATCATCTTCTTTTTCTTCTTAAGCCTAATAAGCAGCCCAATATTACACCTATAGCTACCCCTACTTCAATATTGTGTAAAAGCAAACCGATAACAATACCAAGTACAAATCCCCCGAAGAAATAATCAAAACCTATCCTGTTCATTATTTCAAATTAAATCATTTTTTCCTGCTGACAAACAGTTGTCATTGCTATATATTTATTTTGAATAGCGTTTTAAATAAATATACATGACCAATCTCGACGTAGCTAACCTCCGGGCTTATAACCAGCGCCTTAATCAAAATAAGTTTAAGAAACCAGAGGAGGTAATAGGCTATATGGGCGCTATGCAAGCCCAGGAATATGCTTATGCCAAATGGGCAATTGGATTGCGAATGCTGTCGCCCGCAGATAAATCTGTAGAAAAGGCGATGACTGCAGGCACAATTTTAAGAACGCATGTACTAAGGCCAACCTGGCATTTTGTATTACCACAGGATATCCGCTGGATGCTTAGCCTTACCGCGCCAAGGATCAACGCGGGCAATGCCACCATGTATAAAAAGCAAGAAGTTACTGAAGATATTTTCAATAAAAGCTTTAATGTATTTACAAAAACCATGCAGGGTGGTAAACAGTTAACTCGTACCGAAATAGCTAAAGCCCTTAATGAAGCTAACATAGCTACGGACGATTTGAGGCTTACCATAATATTAATGAAAGCCGAGTTGGAACAGTTGATTTGTAGTGGTGCCAGACAGGGCAAACAATTCACCTATACCCTGCTTGACGAACGTGCCCCCATGACACCGGTCATTGATCGGGACGAAGCGGTAGCCCGGCTTGTTCTTCGTTATTTTACAAGCCATGGCCCCGCTACCTTAAATGATTTTGTACATTGGAGTGGTTTAACCGTTGCCGATGCTAAAGCAGGCATTGAAATAAACAAACAACAGCTGAGCAGCATTGTCATTGAAGGAATAAATTACTGGATGGCTGTTGAGGTAGATTTAAGTAAAGTAAAAAAATCAGGCACATACCTGTTGCCCGTGTATGATGAATTACTCATTGCCTATAAAAACCGCGATGCTATGGTACCTGCTAAATTCCGGGATAAAACGGGTGCTATCACCTTTTTCCCAACCATAATGGTCAATAACCAAGTACTGGGCAACTGGGGCCGGAGCATTGGCAAAAAAGCTATAGATATTGAGTTAAAGCCGTTTGGTAATCTCACAAAAGCACAAAGCGACGCTATTAAAACGGCAGCCCATCGTTTTAAAAAGTTCAACTGATTATCGCGATAACAAACATTAATAACCACTATAAGTTACCTATAAAAATACACACCATGCCCGAATTACCCGACCTTCAGGCTTTTAGCCATAACCTGCAAAAGAAGCTTGCAGGCAAAACCGTAAAAAAGATAGCAGTCCCAAACGCTAAAAAGCTAAATGTTAGCGCACATGAACTGGATGAAGTTTTAAGCGGACAAAAACTTGATAAAGTTTACCGTGAAGGTAAAGAACTGCACATTAAATTTAGTAAAGGCGATGTGCTTGGTTTACACCTGATGCTGCATGGCAAGTTGTTTTTATTTGATATTAAAAACGAAAACAAATACAGTATCATTGAATTGTACTTTGACGATGACAGTGGATTAACGTTAACCGATTTCCAAGGGATTGCAGCTCCAACCCTTAACCCCGAGAAAAAGGATGTACCCGACGCCCTTGAGGCAGATGTTGACTACCTAAAAAAACGCCTCGCAAAAACAAAAACCAATATCAAAACAGTTTTGCTTGATCAAAAGATTTTGCGCGGTATTGGTAACGCATACGCGGATGAAATTTTATGGCATGCCCGCGTTTCACCGTTTTCGGTAAGCAGTAAAATACCGGAAGCAAAACTGAAAGACCTGGTGCAGGCCATAAGATCGGTACTCGAAGACGCGGAAAAAAGTATCCTGAAATCAAACCCCGATATTATTAACGGCGAAGTGCGGGATTTCATGAACATCCATAATTCAAAGAAAAAGCACAGTCCAACCGGCGCAGCAATCCTGATTAATGAAGCATCAAGAAAAACGTATTATACCGATGAGCAGGAGTTGTTTGAATAAGATTAATTAAGGCAAAAACTACACCCGCATTTTGACAATAGGCACCGTCAGGTGCTACCTGTTTGTAGCAAAAATAATGGGTGGAGACTTTTGCGCCGTAGGTGCTACCCTTTAATAGCATATCCGAAAGGGTAGCACCTACGGCGCAAAATATCTTTTATGAATATTATTGCTACAAACAGGTATCCCCTACGGGGAAATTGAGGTTTCACAGATACTTAGCCTACTTGATGTACAGCAAAGTCGTTTACTCTTCGTTATTAATCTTAAAGTCTGCCCCTTAGGGAGGTTTAGGGAACTACTTCAACTTTTTTACCACAACATTAAAATCAACGCCTACAACCGGGATCTTTTTCCAAGGCTCTGCTTCGGTATCTTTATGAAAAGTACCACCGTTAAACAAGCCACAGGCAAAACCAATGTTTGAACCGGTTTTAGTTTCTAAAAACTCAATAGAAACTACAATATCTCCGGCTACCTTAACATTATATGACGATATATCTACTGTAATTAGCTGGTGATTATCCTGATTGTTATATTTTTTGATATAGCCTTTTATTTCGTCTTTAACCAAATTAGCTTCATTTGGAAGTTTTCCGGCCATTTGGTAAACATTCACTTTAAATGGGATGCTATCGTTTGAACGGTTTTGGGTATGAAAACTTAGTTTCAATAATTGAACGGGGTTTTTACCTGCATTCATTTCAATGCCAACTTGTCTGCCTTTAACAGCATCGAAAGAAGTATTGGATGAACCAGTTCGCAACTTATTACCTATTGTTTTGGTTTTATCTTGTGCAGATACGCCGACGGCAACAAGAGATAAAAAGCAAACGGCAAATAATTTTACAAAATTTCGAGGTGATATAAGATTTAGCATAACAATATTTTTAGATGGATTTACAGGGTAGACGATACTTACACACAAATGGTTGCAACATCAATCTGAAATTTTTATCGATTTATTTTATGCATCGTAGAGATGCATCACACGCGTCTGCAATGTATTCAAATTGTCCTAAAGGTAGACGCATGTGATCCATCTCCCTTTAGGACAATCACTCCTTTTTAACTACACTATTCCTGATAAAAATAACAGACATCAGCGCGCCTAAAAATCCTAAGCCAGCACAGATACGCATGATATTGCCATAAGCTGAAATAAATCCGTTGTGATAGGCAGTCTCTACTGCCTTTTTATTGGCTCCGTCAATATTGGCTGGTACTTTCGCATTCCCCAAATTTGCCGATTGTTCCATAACAGCCTTTTTATCTTTATCATTTAGAGAAAGCTTCTTCATCTCGCCCTGCATAGCGCCAGAAAAAAACAAAACTGCAAGTGCGCCGAAAATGGCATTGGCAAAGACATTTGAAATGCGCGTCATAGCATTATTAATACCCGACGCGGTACCCGAAAAGTGGTCGCTCACCGAACCCATAACCGTAGCCGTAAGCGGCGCTACCGTCAATGACATACCAAAGCCAAAAACAAGCACCCCCGGGAAGAAACTTGTCCAGTAATCAGACGGACCTGCGGTTTGCTTGATAAATGATAGCATCAGCAAGCCGGTACCCGCCAGTGCCGGACCAATGATTAGCAATAAACGTGGGCCTTTTTTATCGGCGATGACTCCGGCATAACGTGCAATAGAGATCATAAGCACAGTAAAAGGTAAAAACGTTAACCCCGATTGCAGTTGACTATATCCCTGCACCTGCACCATGTTTAACGACATAAACAGCATCCCGCCGCCCAAACCGGCATACAGAAAAAAGGTAAGCAGATTTATCCCGCTAAAGGTTTTATTATTAAACAGGGTAAGGGGCATCATGGGGTGTTTACTTGTTCCTTCTATGTAAATAAAACCCAACAGCAACAACAACCCTATACTCAACGCCCCGTAAACCTGCCAGTTATTGAAACCAACTGCGGGCATCCGTAAAAAACCAAACGTAAGCAATGCAAGGCCTAAAGCAATCGAGATAGCGCCAGGGAGATCAAGGGATTGATCTGTTTGATCGTCCTTACTTTCGGCAACTTTACGCCACAAAATGAGCAGGGCAACTATTCCAATCGGTACATTGATAAAGAAGATATATCGCCACAAGCCTGCATCGGCCAATGCGCCGCCAAGTACCGGTCCGCCCATGGTAACCACGGTGGTAATGGCCGACCAGGTACCAATAGCCTTCCCTCTTTCCTTAGCATCTATAGAAGATGAAATAAGCGAAAGGCTCCCCGGGATCATTAACGCGCCGCCAATTCCCTGTATAACCCTGAAAACAATAAGATAAAATACACCCGGCGAAAAGCCACAAAGCGCCGAGCCTGTTATAAAAATGAAGATCCCGATCATAAAGATCTTCTTGCGCCCCAGCTTATCGCCCAATGAACCTCCTATTAAAATCAGCGAGGCCAGCATCAGCAGGTAAGCATTCAGGATCCAGAACAGATCGGCACCTTTGGCATTAAGGCTTTGTTGCAGGGCCGGCAGCACTACATTGAGCGCTGTACCATCAATAAAAGCCATAGCCGAAGCCAGTATAGCAGAAACCATGATCCATTTACCCGCAGGGCTGCCCAATGAAACTGTAGCCATATTCTATAAGGTTTTAACTGGTGCGTTTATTGCAAAGTTGCAGTAAATGATCGGATTAAGTACACTGCAAAACAATAAAATAAAGGAGCGTTAAAAAATGACTACCGCCTGAAAACACCAATATTTTCCGGGCAAAAGAGTATCGTCAAAAATATAGCCGAAAGGTTAAGCGGTAATACTTCCGACTGATTTACGACAGAAAATAAAACTGTCAATACCAATAATACAATTATGGCTATAACGTGGTTACGATGCGGAATAGGAATACCAATTTTATCAATAAACCGCTTAGCCCTGAAGTTGCTCCGGTATATAAAGGGAAGTACCATGAAGTAAAAAACTCCAGCGGCTATCAAAACCCAATGCAGGGCAATTTGTCCAACTTCATTAATCTTCATTATCCCGCTTGCGTTTGCGCGTAATATGGTGGTGTTAGTTTTAAAAAGTTTATGCGTGGAGAGATGAAGCAGATCGGGCAGATGGCTCATTTTTTCGGCGATAAAAAACAAGCTCACTACCCCGGCTAAAATAAAAACGATACAAAACTGGATACTGCGGTAGCGGGAAAGCCTGATGAGGTATACTGCTGAAACGCCAAAGATCACCAGCAATAATAAAACAGTGACATATCCGAAAAATCCCCCATCGGCGCTATAGATCATTTCAAAATATGCCTTATTGGTAAAAAACAGCACGATAGCCAAGGCGGTAAACACGGTTATTAACCCGAAGATCACTTTCTCGAACCTGGTTAAACTATTTTTTTTACGGGCGGTATTATAAGTATTCAGCACGGCAATTATTTATAGATGATGTAAGGACTAACAAAAACCTGTTAATACATGTTTTCGCTCCTTTTAAAACGAACAGGTAGTCCGAATTATTTCCATCACATAAATGGAGGCATTCATCACATTTAATTCCGCCGTGGGCAATGTTGCAGTAATATTGAATCAACAAATCAACAGCCACATGAAAAAGCTTATCCTGATACTCTTTCACCTTACAATAGCATACCTGCTAAAGGCCCAGCCACCGCAACAACCCATAGTTTTAGGGCGGATTGATACCGTTTATTCCAACATCCTGAAAGAAAACCGACCGCTTTGGGTGTATACTCCTGGATACGATACCAATTACTTTTCAAAACCGGAGTTCCCGGTTTTGTACGTTTTAGACGCCGATGATCATTTTATGTCGCTGGTTACCATGGTTAAAGAACTTAGCGCTACAGCCGGAAATACCGTACTTCCGCAAATGATCATTGTTGGTATTTTGAATACACCGCATCACCGTACACGCGATCTTACCCCTACTAACACTGCTATGGATAAGTCATCAGGCGGGGGCGAAAACTTTGCTTCCTTTATACAAAGCGAACTGATCCCATACATAGATAAGCGATATTCTACCGCCCCTTACCGTACTATGATTGGTCACTCGTTAGGAGGCTTAACCGCAATCAATATACTATTGAAACATCCGCAGGTTTTCAACGCTTACATAGCTATCGACCCGAGTATGTTTTATGATAATGATAATTTACTGAAGCAAACTACAGCAATCTTTAAACAAAAGAATTTTAGTGGCAAAAAACTGTTCCTCGGCTTTGCCAATACTATGAACCCCGGCATGGATACCGTGCAGGTAAAACGGGACACATCCGGGATATCACACCATATCCGGTCGATCATGAAACTGGCTGATAACCTTACCCTCAATAAAACCAACAACCTGCAATGGGCAAAGAAGTATTACCCTGACGATGATCATAATTCTGTCCCTATCAATGCCGAATATGATGGATTAAGATTCATCTTCAAAAACAATCGTTTCCCCCGAAACCAGCCTTATAATCAATATTTCGACAAACAATATAGTGGCGCTCAATTAAGGAAAATGATAGATGAACATTACAGCCTGATGTCTAAAGAAAGGGGGTACACCGTGCACCCGCCCGAGGCTGAAATGAACGGTATAGGATATGCCTTTTTACAACAAAAGGATTATGAAAAAGCGGCGATGTTTTTCCAGGTGAATATAGATAACTACCCCAAAAACTTTAATGTTTACGATAGCATAGGTGATTGCTTTTTAGCGCGGGGCGATAATGCCAATGCCGAAAAGTATTTCAAAAAAGCGTTATCCATCAAGTACACCAAAGAGATCATGGACAAGCTGGATAAAGTACAGGCAGCGAAGTAATTTTTTGCTATCTGTAAAAATCACGTCATTGCGAGTAACGAAACAATCTCCGATTAGTGGAGAGGCTATGCACATCCCTCTGCACAGTTAGAAATTGCTTCGTGCCTCGCAATGACGTGATGGAATATTATTTTGCCCTTAAGCCTACTTGATTCAACGTAGTTTCTCTTAAGCCATTGCACGAAGCAATCACCGATGAGCAGATTCCGGCCTGAACAGTTCCGGATTGCTTCGTTCTCTGCAATGACAATACTTTAATATCAATCTTCAATAAAGCCAACAGGCTCCAGATCCTTCAGCTCATCATCGGTAAATAACCTGGAATGGATCATAAACCTGAACCCGGTGGGGATCTCTATGGAAAAGCTTGAACCCCTCCCCTTGGTTATATCAAGCTGCAGCTGGGTATGCTGCCAGTATTCAAACTGATCTTTGCTCATCCAAAACTCGCACCCATCAACCTCTCCTATTTTTACATCGCTACCCCCAAGTTTAAACTCGCCTTTTTCAAAGCACATGGGTGATGAGCCGTCACAACAACCGCCGCTTTGATGAAACATCAATTCACCAAAACGCGATTTGAGTTCGGCTATCAGCCCCGAAGCTGCCGGGGTTATGGTTACTCTTTTGATCATTTTAATAGATTAGTTGTCACGATGTGTAAAAACTTACGAAGTTTCAAAAACTTCGTAAGTTTAAGAACGGGGATCGGTAAAAGCCGGGACTAAAAAAATCCCAGCTTGTTCTTATTATATGAGATCAGCATGTTTTTAGTTTGACGGTAATGGCCAAGCATCATTTTATGATTTTCACGACCAAAACCTGATTTTTTATAGCCACCAAATGGCGCGTGCGCCGGGTAAGCATGATAATTATTTACCCAAACCCTACCGGCCAGTATAGCACGGGGCACCTGGTAAAGTTCGTGGGCATCGCGGGTCCACACCCCTGCACCTAAGCCGTATAGTGTATCATTTGCTATCGCGATAGCTTCTTCAATGGTTTTAAATGTTGTTACACAAGCCACCGGGCCAAAAATCTCTTCCTGGAAAATGCGCATCTTGTTATTGCCTTTAAACAAGGTTGGCTGAATATAGTAGCCGCCTTCCAGCTCGCCATCTAACTTTTTAATCTCGCCGCCGCAAAGTACTTCCGCACCTTCCTCTTTACCTATTTTAAGGTATGACTGAATTTTTTCATATTGGTCGTTAGAGGCTTGCGCGCCCATCATGGTATTGCTGTCAAGCGGATTGCCCATAATAATAGCGTTAGTACGCTCAATCACCTTCGACATAAATTTGTCATAAATGTTTTCATGCACCAGGATCCTCGACGGGCAGGTACAAACCTCTCCCTGGTTAAGGGCAAACAGCACAGCCCCTTCTACCGCTTTATCAAAAAATTCATCATCGGCATCAGCAACCGATTCAAAGAAGATGTTTGGTGATTTACCACCCAGCTCCATAGTAACAGGGATCAGGTTTTCAGAGGCGTACTGCATGATCAACCTTCCCGTTGTAGTTTCGCCGGTGAAAGAAACTTTTGCAACCCTTGGTGATGAAGCCAGCGGCTTACCTGCCTCAGGGCCAAAACCTGTGATGATATTTAAAACGCCAGGAGGCAAAACATCCTGAATCAATTCCATCAGCACCATGATAGATGTCGGAGTTTGCTCGGCCGGTTTAACCACGCAGCAATTACCGGCAGCCAGAGCGGGAGCAATTTTCCAGGTAGCCATGAGCAAGGGGAAATTCCAGGGGATGATCTGTCCTACAACGCCAAGCGGCTCGTTTAAACAAATGCTTACAGTATATTCGTCATGTTCGGAAATTCCTCCTTCTTCGGCACGGATTACGCCAGCGAAGTAACGAAAGTGATCGATCACCAGTGGCAAATCGGCCGCGCGGCATTCGCGGATGGCTTTGCCGTTATCAATACACTCCACAACAGCCAATTGCTCCAGGTTAGCCTCTATAATATCAGCAATCTTATTCAGTAACGATGCCCTGTGAGCAGCCGATGTTTTGCCCCAGGTTGGGAATGCGGCATGCGCGGCGTCTAAAGCCATTTCAACATCTTCCTTTCCTGATCGTGCGGCTTTGGTGAACACCTTACCGTCAATAGGCGAAATGTTGTCAAAATATTCGCCTTTAACTGGCGGAACAAATTTGCCGCCAATAAAATTGTCGTACTTATCCTTAAAGGATGGTTTAGAAACAGCGCTCATAATTTTTATGTTTTTTGGTAATGCTAATGTAGAGTTAGCTCGCTGTAAGGCATTTGTATTATGCTCTCAAATGGTAGCACAATGGTCGCATTTTTTGCAGCGGCTTGTTATTGAGGATAAGTATGCCTAATTTGGCTTAAATTATAAACGGCTATGAATAACAAAATCCTGTTATCTCCACTAAGCCTATCGCACGGAAAAGAACTGAACACCCTGGTTGAAAACCGCAAGGCTTACACCATGAACCAGTGCGAGCTCAATGTTTTTGAAACGTTTCAGCGCAGCGAACTTGTGCCCTTAACCTTCAGCGACCTGGTAATTACCAGTATGTTGCGCGGCAAAAAGGTAATGCACCTGTTTGATAAGCCGGGTTTTGATTACCTGCCCGGTGAAACGGTTATAGTTCCGCCGAATATTACCATGAAAATTGATTTCCCGGAGGCCAGCATCAATCAGCCATCGCAATGTACTGCCCTTGCCATCAACCACCAGGAAATAAGCAATACACTTGATTTTTTAAACGAAAACTATCCGAGAGAAGATAAAAAGATCTGGCAGCTGAATTATAACCAGTTCCACTTTTTTAATAATCACGAACTTGCCCAGCTCATCAACAAACTCATCCGTATAAGTACCGGCGACGCATTAACTAAAGATGTACTGGCTAATCTGACTTTAAAGGAATTACTCATCCGCATTATGCAAATGCAAAATCTGCATGAAGTAAGCGACAACCTGCATGAGCTATCAAGCAGCAGCAGATTTGCCTATGTGCTGGAATACATCAGGGTACATTTGAGCGATAAGCTCAATATTGATGCACTAAGCCAGATGGCCTTCATGAGCAAAGCCAGCTTTTTCCGGGCATTTAAACATGAGCTTGGAATTTCGCCGGTTGATTATATCATCAAGGAACGCTTGCAATTAGCGAAGCAACTGATGAACAACCCCAATAACAGTATCTCTGAAGCTTGCTTTAAAGCCGGATTCAATAACCTCAACTACTTTAGCCGCGCCTTTAAGAAAATTGAAGGTATAACGCCGAGTTGTTATAAGGCTAAATTACGGGGCGGGCATTTGAATTAAAGAGAAAAATCCCCTCTTGAGAGGGGGCGCGATGAGATGTGCGGCTGCAGGGGTGTGTTTCTACTGCATTATGGTCGCTTACTGAAACACACCCCTCCACCCCTCTCAAGAGGGGTGGAGGGGCCAAAGCTATTTATTCACTGTTTACTCCTTCGGCACCCCATCCTCAAAACCACCTTCGCCACTGCTTCCGGCTATATCCAGGTTCCAGGCCGAGGTTAATAAATAAGGCGCTGCACCATCTGCATTTTTATTGCTGTAAGTACATTTAATGATCCTGCTTTCGCCGGGAGCCAATGAAATATAGTTATCGCTGAAAATTACCGGTAAAATATCATCACCACCCTGGCCTTTTAAAGCACGTAAATGAACAAAGAAAGCCACAGCACTACCAGTATTTTTTATAGTTACAGCGTACGAAGTACTATCACTCCCAACTTTGTTGCTTTGGCTAACAGTTAGCTTTGTTTTAGGAAGCGATTGCAATGCCGAATAATCTGCATAGGCAGATTGCGGCGTGGTAAACCAGTTTGACTTTTTCCAGTTCAGCTCGTCGCCTTTTTTGGAGAGCCAATACCAATTAATGCTTTTGGTTTCGCCGCTTTTATCGCTCAGCTCAAGGCGTAGCAGATAAGTATCTGATAAACCTGTAATGGCAGGCAGCGCAAATAACCTTTTCGAGGCATCGGCACCAATATCGGCGGTTACCGTTTTGCTGAACTTGCTGCTTCCATCCAGGTTATAAACATCAGCTTTAACTTTTAACCCGCTGAATGTTTTCAGATACGAATTGATCACAGCTACTTCGTTTGTTTTATATGAATACAATACGTGCAAAGGCTCCATAGCCTTTTTCATACCGAAATAAGTACCGGCAGGATACAGGTAGTAATCATAAGTATGCCAGATCAGTCCCGGCCATGGGTTGCTTAGCATCCATTGAACCACGCCTGTAGCAGTTTGGTATTTATTTAAACCATAAGCTTCCATCATGGCGCGGTGTGCTTCATAGTTTTGGGCCTGTGCCTTGGCTACATAATTTTTGATGGATGACGTTTCGCCATAACGGCCATAAAGCGCTTTGGTAAAAACCTTTGTTGTACCAAATGAACCAGTACCGCAATGATAATTCCAATCGGCCGAGGTTACGTTCAATGAATCTTTCGGAATAAATTTGATCAGGCTTTCGTAAGGCGGTATTGACGGGCCCGGCGAAATTTCGGTAGCAAAACTGTAAGTACCACCAAACTTTTTAGTGGCATCGGTTTCCCAGTAAATTGGGGGCACCCACTCATATGGGCCGGCCATTTTCACCCCGCTGTAACCCGATACTTTCGATTTGCTTTCGTTTGCGGTTGCCAGCAGCGGGTTAGGCCATTTCAGTTGCTTTTCAATCTCGAGGTAATCGCGCTCAACCGAAGTATCTGTAGGTGGCATATCGCTGCCATTGAGCCATACAAACAAACTGGCCTTGTTGCGCAGCCAGTACATCACGCTGCTATCTGATGCCATAGCCACTTTACGCTCTGCGGCATCCCATTTTTCGGGATGTTGCCAGGTGCCGCAGCACATCCAGCCGTTCATAACCATCAGGCCATATTTATCACACAGATCGTAAAAATTATCATCCTCCATTTTACCTTCGGAGCGTACGATGTTCATATTCATATCACGCACCAGGCGGATTTCCTGCTCCTGCCTTTCAGCAGAACGGCGCTGGAAAATATCTGGCGACCAGGCCGCGCCTCTCAGCATGATAGGCTTTCCATTTATAATAAACTCGCGCGATTGGTTATCATCAATAATTTTTGATGTAAACTCCCTGATACCAAAATTTTCGGATACCGAGTTGCTTAACTTTTTATCAACCACAGCGGCAACTTCAATCCGGTTAAGATTGGGTTTACCATACTGCCAAGGCCACCAGACAGATGGATCCTTAACATTAAGCTGTTTAAATTCAAGCGGCGAAAAGTTTATATTTTTTGATTCATTGGGCAGCAGATGTACCTTTTTTTCGAAGGAGATATTCTGGTTGATCTTACCTTTAATTACCGCGTCCTGAGCTTTATTGGTGTAGTTGGTTACCTGAGCATCTACAGTTAAATGAGCAACCGCAAGTGAAGGCAGATCGAAATCAGTAGTAACCAGCGGAAACTTCACACCTACTTTATTATATGTTTTTACCTCTACATTATTGATGATACCACCGTTATAATCCTGCGGGTACGGGATCCAGTCGGCATAATCAATGGCCAGGTCGCCGTCGCGTTTGTTAGGAGTAAATGGCCTTAATACCTCAATTGCCAGCGTATTGGTGCCGGTGTAATTGATGTTTTTGGTCAGATCGAGGTCGATGATCCGGTACGGGCCTTTAACTTTGGTTGAATCGGCAATTTTAACACCATTGAACCAAACGTTGGCTTTGTAGTTAATGCCATGCAGGCGCAAGATCACATTCTTGCCATTTTCGGCAGCAGGGAGGTTAAACTCTCTTCTGAACCACCAGGGTTTATCCAATTTAGGATCGGCCAGTTTTTCGAGGTTCTTGCCCATAAACGGATCGAAATTATAAACCTGATTAGCCAGCAAGCCCGCTAAAATGGTAGAGGGCACACTTACCTTATACCAGCCTTGTGTGTTAAAGTTCTCCTTCGAGATCTCTGTAGCGGCGGCAGGTGCTGTAACTACCGATTGCATTTGCCAGTCATCTTTCAATAACAGGTTAAAATTTTCCTGTCGCCCCTGTGCAAATGCTCCTGCGCTAAACAGAAACATTGCCGACATTAATAATATTCTTTTCATGGTAGATATAGGTTTATTTCTGGTTATCGTAATACAAGGCAGCTGCGCCCACAATACCGCTGTTTTGCAATTCGGAGATCTCTATTTTAATGCGTTCAAGCGTTTTGGTATAGGCAAATGTTTTTACCTGCTGCCACATGGTTTCCTTAAAATATTCAAAAGCGTGGCTTACAGAGCCGCCAAGAATGATCAACTCGGGGTCATAAGCGTACATTACCATTTTAACTGCATTACCTACATGAGTACCCAGCTCCGCATATAACTTTAACGCCTGTTCATCTCCTGCCTGTGCATCCTTAAATACCTGTACGCCATCCAATCCGTACACATTGTTAAAGAACGAGCCACTACAATAGTATTCAAGAATGTTATCGATATAAGGGAATAGCCCAATCTCGCCGGCACCGCAATTGTGGCCTGCATACAATTTACCATTGGCGATTATGCCGGTGCCCAAACCTGTGCCAAGCGTAACGCCAACCATGCTATCAGCATTTTTGCCCTTGCCAAAATATAACTCGCCCACGGCAAAGCAATTAGCATCATTATTTACATATACCGGGATATTATAACGCTCCTGCATTAGTTTTTTTAAGGGAACTTCTTTCCATGACGGAATGTATTGCACATCATAAACAATACCTTCGGCCACATCAACAACGCTGGGTACACCTATGCCGATAGCGCTGGCGGTATCATTTAGTAAAAGGGCATCAACAACGGTATAAATATCGTTCAGCACATCCTCTACACTGCCATCGCTTTTAATTCGTTGCGATGCGATATTTCCAATTACATTATTGCTAACCACAGCGCCGCGAATATTGGTAGCGCCCAGGTCAATACCTATAACTTTTATGTTGCTCATGTATATGTTTATGCTTTATTATCAAAAATAGTTTTGTTAGTTACCAATGGCTTAGCCCAAAATCCGATGCTCAGCATATAGCCAAATGTGATATACAGGAAAAACATGCCTTGGCGCAAGCCAAACAAACTGCCCAATCCGCCTATCAATAACTGAACAACCGCGCCACCAATAATACCCGTAACCAGGATCCCAGCAAAGGAACCGTGATCTTCGGCAACAGAACTTAGCGCCAGCGAAAATATGATAGGATACATCACCGACATGAAGAACCCAACTATTGAAAATGAATACAATGATGTTTGCGGGCCGCCGAATAAACCCAGAGACAGGAAGATAAGCGCCAGGATAGTGAAGATCACCAGTAATTTACGGCTATCCATCAGTTTAAGTAAAAACAAGCCCAGGATCCCGCCGGCTGTCATCAATCCCCAAAAGTAGGCTACCGCGTTGGCGCCTGTAGTTTGCGGATCAAACTTGTGATATTCAAACAAAAATTGCGACATCCAGTAAGATACCCCCTGCTCGCTGCCAACGTAGCAAAACAGCGCGATGAAATAGGCTATCACAACCGGCTTTTTAAACAGATCGACGTGTGTTTTCCAGGGTCCGGCTTTTTCATCATGTGCCAGTTCAACCTTCGGAAATTTAGATATCAGCATGATCACAAACATGGCCAGGCAAATCACCGCGAATAACCAGTACAACGAGATCCAGGGCATAGTTGCAGGTACATGTGCTTCAAGTAACGGAAAAATCCCGCCTTTGCTGCTTCCCATATTTTTAACCATGTAAGAGTAAACCAGGGGACTAACAAACGATGCCCCGCCAAATATCAATTGCGCCAGCACCGATGTAAAAGCATAATTCTCCTCCCCGCCAGATGTACGGAGCAGCGGGTTGATCACCACCTGCAACATGGCCATACCGCAGCCAATTAAAAACAAGGATAATATGGCAGTTAAATAGTTAGGATAAACAGCAAGTAACAACGAACCCAGAAACGCCACCACAAAGGCCGCTACCATGATAGCTTTTTCGTTATACTTTTGAACCAGCATACTCGACGGAATAGACATTACCCCGTAAGCGATAAAAAACGCGAAGGGCAATAAGCCGGCCATCGCATCGCTCAATTTAAAATCCCTGATAAACTCGGGGGATAACGGGCCTATGATATTGGTTAAAAATGAAATAACAAAAAACGTAAGCATGATCAGCGTTACGATGTAGTAGTTTTTCTTCATCAATTGAGAGGGTTATGGTTTTGGTTCGGTATTAACTAAATATCGTTAAAAATCCGTTGGCTGGATAATTTTACAAAAACTTATTTAAATTGTTACACTTTCTTTTTAAAGTATTTTAAGAAGTCAATTTCAAAACTCCCCTCTTGAGAGGGGGCGCGGAAGAATGTGCGGTAGCAGGGGTGTGTTTCTGCGATTGATTTTCAAAAATAGTAACACACCCCTCCGCCCCTCTCAAGAGGGGAATCGCACATTCCCCGCTTCTTCGCCCCGAACTCTTAACATCCCCTTAACCTTAAATTGTTTCCAATCAAAACATTTAAGGCTTATTAATGTGTTTATGGAACAAACACCTGCTTTATGACCCCAAAAAAAGAAAAAGAACTTACCTACATTGAAAAAGTATGGCATACCGTTGCCATTGTTGCCCTGTTGGTTGTGGTGATACTCGTAGCACGAGTAGCATTCAACGTACTGCTGATGGTATTATCCGGCGCGCTCATTGCCACTTATTTTCACGGCCTTGGCGACCTCATTGAGCGCAACACTAAAATGCGCAGAAGATACGCCATGATCATATCGGTAGTAGGTTCATTTTTAATTTTGATAGGGCTGTTTTACCTGATGGGCACCACCATACAGCACCAGATAGCATTATTAAAAGATACGTTACCGCATACAGTTAATAACTTTAAAGCCAAGGTGGCCTCAAACCCAACCGGGCAGCAGATACTTGATTATTTTTCGGGCGACAATGACCCGGATAAGGTGGTAGTTACTGTTCAGCATTTTTTCAGTACGGGTTTTGGGGTACTGGGTGATATTTATATCATCCTGTTTCTCAGTATTTTTTTTACTACTAATCCCGATGTTTATAAGAATGGTATTTTAATGCTGCTATCAGATAAGAAAAAGCCATTAGGGCAGGATATTATGGACAGGATCAGTCTTTCGTTGAAAGGCTGGCTTAAGGGGATGCTGCTGTCCATGGTACTACTGGGCGTGTTGCTTACAACCGGTTTAAGCATTATGGGGATCCCGGCGGCTTTAATACTGGCTTTGTTTGCAGGCATGCTGAAGATCATCCCGAATTTAGGTTCGGTGATAGCCATGATACCGGGCGTACTGCTTGCCCTTACCGTTGGTACCAACACAGCTATCATAGTAGCGTTAATTTACGTGGTGTCGCAAACTATTGTGAGCAATATTGTTGTGCCCATAGTTCAAAACCGGATGATTAACCTCCCACCTGCATTAACCATCATTAGCCAGGTGGTAATGGGAACGCTTTCGGGTGTGCTGGGCATTATACTCGCAGTGCCAATTGTAGCCATCATTGTAATTTTGGTGGATGAACTATATGTAAAAAAACTTGGCGATGCTGAAGTAATAGCCCATTGAGCAACATGGCCTCATCAAAAAAATCGATATACAGCGCGCTCATCGCCAACCTGCTTATAGCGATAACCAAATTCATAGCGGGCGTTATCGGGCGAAGCGGATCAATGATTTCTGAAGGGATCCATTCGCTGGTTGATACTGCCAATGAATTGCTGTTATTGTTCGGCCTTTACCGTAGCCGGAAAGAGCCAGACAAAACGCACCCTTTTGGGTATGGAAAGGAGTTGTATTTCTGGTCGTTCATTGTCTCTATTATGATATTTGGTTTAGGCGGAGGGCTGTCCATTTACCAGGGCATTTTACACATCCGCGAGCCTGAGCAACTCGGCGACCCTACCATGAGCTATATCGTTTTGGGATTATCTATCATATTTGAAGGTTCATCGCTCATTATAGCCCTGAAAGAATTTAACGCGATCCGGGGCGATCAAACCTGGTGGGATGCCGTAGTGAAAAGCAAAGACCCATCAACTTTTTTGGTAATGTTTGAAGACAGCGCGGCTGTTGCAGGGCTTTTTATTGTTGGAATCTGCATGTTCCTGAACCATCGTTATAACATTCCTGTACTTGATGGCATAGCGTCTTTATTGGTTGGTCTGATATTGGTTGCCGTTTCGGCTATATTAGCCCGCGAAAGCCGAAGCTTGTTGATGGGTGAAGGGATTTCATCCGAATCGAGGATAAAAATCACAGCATTGGTTGAACGCGACAGTGCCGTTTTAAAAGTGATGCACATGCTATCAACCTATCAATCGCCTGATGAAATTATACTAATGCTGATCGTCGCTTTTAAGGAAGATCTCGACACCCAACAAATCAACGAAGCGATAGACCGCATCCGCGATTGTATTAAGCATGAGTTTAGCCTGGTACGTTTTGTTTTGGTACAGCCTGAAACATTTTCGGCAGAAATTACTGAAACAGGCAGCGTACTTTAATTGTATATTAGCTACAACTTAACTAAACATCCTACCTGATGCAAGAGCAAAAATTTCATTACGCCACAGTAACCGAAGCAATAAGCAAATTAAAAGAACAAGGCTATACCCACGAGTTTAGTCTTGAAGGGGATCATCTGAAAGCCGGTGCAGAAACATTCCCGGTAAGCGAATTTGAAATAGTTGACCTGTACCGTTATGAAGGTCCTTCTGACCCTGCAGATGAAGCAATCGTTTATGCACTCGCTTCAACCGGCGGTACTAAAGGCACATTGGTAACAGGCTACGGCATTTCTACAGATGAAGCGACCATCGAAACCTTAAAGAATTTACATTACAAATATCAGCAAAGCCAGCAGTAGTTTTTGGCACTTCATTTTTTCCGGCAACCTAACTTCACCAATGCTGCGCCGTTAAGTGCTACCTGTTTGTAACATATCTTTATCAAAGGCTTTTGCGCCGTAAGTGCTACCCGACAGTTAAAAAAACAATGTCGAAAAGGGTAGCACCTACGGCGCAAAAATCACAATCTATTCTTTTGCTATTGCTACAAACAGGTATCCCCTACGGGGAATTGAACAAGGTGAGCAACGAAAGAACAAGCACATCGTAACAAAAAATAAACATCTGTCCTTTCACCACTTAGATTATTTACCTTATACATTAGGCTGATACTTTTACAGCAATTTATATTGATAAATTTCAGGGATTTGGTTTCATGAACTGATATTGGTAATCTTGTGATGCGATGAAAAACAGCATACTGTCTACCTTTATCTTATTTATCTTTTGCTCACTGCATAGCCATGCGAAAACCAAAGTTGATACTATTTACGCGGCTGATCTGCAACCTATCGGGCGTACGCTCATCAATAATCAGCATAACTTAGCGCTTATTACTTCAGGTGCTCACTTTGGCTTTAGCTTTAAGGGGAATGAGTGCGCGATATATGTAAGCATTGCGGATGCCGGTGGTCATAATTACCTACAATATGAACTTGACGGGATTTATCAAAAAAGGATCAGGGTTGACGGAAACTTAAAAGAGCCAATTATCATTAAGACCAATAGCATAGGTTCACATCGTATCTGGATTTATAAAGCAACGGAAGCAACCAGCGGTGCTTTGCTATTTTCAAAGGTCGCGGGCGAAGGCGTTAAAAGTTTATCTGCTCCCAAACTGCCGTTAATAGAATTTATAGGTAATAGTATTACCTGCGGAGCGGCAGCTGACGATTCGGAAATTCCATGCGGAACCGGTGATTACCAGGACCATCATAATGCCTACATGGCTTATGGCCCAAGGGTAGCAAGAGCATTAAATGTCAATTTTATTTTATCAAGCGTTAGCGGTATCGGCGTTTACCGCACCTGGAACAGGGATTCTCCTTCGATGCCGCTGGTATACGAAAACGCAAATTTTCAGGAAAAGGATTCGTTGAAATGGGATTTTAAAACCTATCAGCCTAAAATTATAAGCATTGCCTTAGGCACTAATGATATGAGTAATGGCGATGGTAGTGCAAGAGCCCCATTTGATACCGTACGATTTGTTAACGACTATGTAAAGTTTGTACAACTGGTTAAATCCAAATATCCAAAAGCTCAAATTGCCTTGCTTTCCAGTCCGATGATTAAAGGTAACTCAAGGGAGATATTACAACGATGTTTAAGCAGGATAAAAGCCACTGCTGACACCACCTATCCGAAAGACAGGCCTGTTGCAACTTTCTTTTTTGAACCGATGGAGGCTCATGGTTGTTCCGGGCACCCAAGCGTAGCCGATCATCAAATCTTAGCGGAAGAACTTAAACCGTTTTTTGCCGGTTTGCTAAAACAGTAGTTGTTTGGCGAACGAATAGTACAGGTACAAAAAAGGCTGTTATCTTTCGAAAACAGCCTTATTACCTTATCGGTTATTAAAAGAGGGATCGTTCGCTATTGCCTGAACATCTTTCCTGGATTAAACATACTCCACGCCAAACCTGCTTTTCACATCAGCAACAATTTGTTTTACGCTTTGCTCCTGATCGCGGGGGCAGATAAGTAACGTATTGTTGGCTTCGACTACTATGTAATTGTTTAAACCCTGTAGTATCACCAGCTTACCGTCGGGCATATTTACCATACAATCAGATGAGTTATACATGATCACCTTTTCGTTTGGGATTACCGCGTTGCCGGCCTCAGCCTTTTCGGACAATTCATATATAGATGCCCAGGTTCCCAGATCGCTCCAACCAAAATCAGATGGCAATACATAAACATTATCCGCCTTCTCCATAATACCGTAGTCGATAGATGTATTAACACAGTGGTGATAAGCCTGGTTAATGTGAGTGGCTTCATTTTCTGTATTGTACACCGGCCGTGCATCAGCAAAAATATTGTGCAGATCGGGCATATAGGTTTCAAATGCCTGCACTATCGCCCTGGCCGACCAAACAAAAATCCCCGCGTTCCATAAAAAATCGCCGCTTTGAATAAAGCTTTTGGCAACCTCAAGGGTTGGCTTTTCGGTAAAGGTTTTTACCTTATGAAAATCATTGTTTATAACAGCGTCTGTATATTGAATATAGCCGTAACCCGTATCCGGTCTTGACGGCTTGATACCCAACGTTACCAGGCATTGGTGTTCTGCAGCGGTCTCCAATGATTTTTCGAGCGAGCCTACAAAGGCGTCTTCATCAAGGATCTGCTGATCGGAAGGAGCTACAACAATTACCGCGTCCGGGTTCAGGCTTTCTATCTTAAAACATCCGTAAGCTATACAGGGAGCGGTATTTCGCATTACGGGTTCAGTCAGGATCTGCTGATCTGTTATATCCGGCAACTGCTCCTTTACCAGTTGGGTATAGTTTTCATTAGTTAATATGAAGATGTTTTCTTTTGGGCATGTTTTGGAAAGCCGCTGATACGTATCCTGTATCAATGTTTTTCCGCTGCCAATAATATCTATAAATTGTTTGGGGTGCGATGTACGGCTTATTGGCCAAAACCGGCTTCCGATACCCCCTGCTAAAATTATCGCGTAATAGTTTTTGTTCATGCTTTACTTTAATGTTGGTTAACTGAATTAAACTGTACATGATTGGCTTTGATACAAAGCCTGCGTGCAGGAATGGTGCAGCTTATTGATTATTGCTACGTTTTTGATTTGTAACTCAAGTTTAGGGTTGGGGAGTTACAATTTCTTTAAGGTACAGTGATACGCTCAGCGAAATCACTGTACCATTTGATTTTAAAAACTTTTACTTATTGTAGTAAGAAAAGTCTTTATGGTGTATTTCCTGCTCAGGTAACGACTTGAAGTATTCCAACGTGATCTTCAAACCCTCGCTTCTGGATACTTTTGGCTCCCAGCCCAATATGGCTTTGGCCTTGGTAATATCCGGACGACGTTGTTTCGGGTCATCTGTAGGCAATGGCAGGCTGATCAGCTTTTGATCGGTTCCGGTCAGCTTGATGATTTCCTCACCAAACTGTTTGATCGTGATCTCATCCGGGTTACCAATGTTTACCGGCTGGGCATAATCGCTCAACAACAACCTGTAGATACCTTCTATCAAATCATCTACATAGCAGAATGACCTGGTCTGTGAACCGTCGCCAAACATCGTCAGCGGTTCGCCTCTCAGTGCCTGACCGATGAAAGCCGGCAATACCCTGCCGTCATTCAGCCGCATCCTTGGCCCGTAGGTGTTAAAGATCCTCACGATCCTGGTTTCTACACCATGGAAAGTGTGGTAAGCCATGGTGATGGCTTCCTGGAACCTTTTGGCTTCATCATAAACCCCTCTCGGACCTACCGGGTTTACATTACCCCAGTATTCTTCCGGCTGCGGGCTGATATTCGGGTCGCCGTATACTTCTGATGTTGAGGCGATCAGCATCCTGGCTTTCTTGTTCCGGGCCAGTCCCAGCAAATTATGGGTACCCAGTGAACCTACTTTTAAAGTCTGGATCGGGATTTTTAAATAGTCGATCGGGCTGGCCGGTGACGCGAAATGCAAAATGTAATGCAGATCGCCCGGTACATACACAAACGTGGATACGTCATGGTTATAAAACTCAAAGTTCTCCAGTTTGAACAAATGTTCGATATTCCTCAGGTCGCCCGTGATCAGGTTATCCATCCCGATCACGTGATAACCTTCCTTGATAAACCTGTCGCACAGGTGCGAGCCTAAAAAGCCGGCAGCACCCGTGATCAGGATCCTTTTTCTTTCTGTCATATTGCTACTGTTTTACGGCCTATGCTGTTATAATAAAATCCATGGTCTTTCATCCTGTCCAGGTCATACAGGTTACGTCCGTCAAAGATCACCGGCGATTTCAGCTTTTCTTTCATGAAGTCAAAATCCGGGGTACGGAATACCGGCCATTCGGTCACGATCAGCAGCGCGTCTGCTTCTTCCAGCGCGTTATAACGGTTGGTAGCATAACCTATCTTATCGCCAAGCAGTTTTTTTACGTTTGGCATACCTTCAGGGTCATAAGCGGTTACTGTAGCTCCTGCTGCTAAAAGCTCATCAATGATATACAAGGCCGGTGCTTCGCGGATATCGTCGGTTTCCGGTTTGAAAGCTAAGCCCCACAGCGCGAAGTGTTTGCCTTTCAGGCCGCCTTCGCCATAATATTCACGCATTTTTACCACCAGGCGTTTCTTCTGCGTTTCGTTCACTTCCATCACCGAGTTCAGGATCTTGAAGTCGTATTTATTTTCTTCGGCTGCTTTTGACAGGGCCTGCACGTCTTTAGGGAAGCAGCTGCCGCCGTAACCTACACCCGGAAACAGGAAACGTTTGCCGATACGGGCATCGGCACCTACGCCTTTACGCACCATGTCTACATCTGCTCCTACCAGCTCGCACATATTGGCAATCTCGTTCATGAACGTGATCTTGGTAGCTAAAAACGAGTTGGCGGCGTATTTGGTCAGCTCCGATGAGCGCTCGTCCATGTACAGGATCGGGTTACCCTGGCGTACATATGGGGCATACAAATCACCCATCACCTGGCGGGCTTTTTCATCCCTGGTACCTATTACTACCCTGTCCGGTTTCATGAAATCTTCTACCGCTACACCTTCGCGTAAAAACTCAGGGTTGGATACTACCGCGAATGGTACATCTGTATTGGCTTTCATTACCGCGGTCACTTTATCTGCCGTGCCTACCGGTACGGTTGATTTGGTCACGATCACTTTATACTCGGTGATCAGTTTGGCGATATCCTTAGCCGCGCCAAGTACATAGCTCAAATCTGCCGCACCATCGGCCCCCGGTGGCGTTGGCAAGGCTAAAAAGATCACCTTTGCCGGTGCTATCGCTTCGGCCAGATCGGTGGTAAAGGTTAACCGCTCCTGTTTAATGTTCCGTAAAAATAAAATATCAAGACCCGGCTCATAGATCGGCATCTCGCCATTGCGCATCTTGTTTACTTTTTCTTCTACTATATCTACACAGGTTACTTCATTCCCTGTTTCGGCCAAACAGGTTCCCGTTACCAAACCAACATAGCCAGTACCAATTACTGCTATCTTCATATTTTACTATTTATGTGTTTTTAAGTTAGATTACTTTACTAAAACATCATTCCAGAGGTTCAACGGATAGGTTCCGCTTTCAACCAGCTTTGAAATGCTCTCCTTAACAATGTCCTTATCATTTACATAAGTAACACCAAACCATTTTGATTTAGTTGGGATAACTTTAAAGCTTGCAGCTCCCGTTTTAATCAACTCATCAGCAACCAGCGGAATATAAAATTCGGCTTTAGGCTTATCCTCATTGGCCTGCACAAACCTGGTGAACATTGGCTTGCTTTGCTCAAACACAGCCGGTGTAAAACCCCAGAAATTCATCGACACTCGTGTATCAGCCGGTAAATCGTGTTCGCCGGTCTCATCTTTGTAGGCTATGCCGCCATCCTCTTTAAAATAAACTTCGGCACGCTCATTTATCTGTACCATGTTACCGTTTTCATCTACCTTACATACCCCGCGAGATACCGAACCATTTTCAGAGAGGGTATTGTTGATCTGGTATCCGATCAATGAATATTGATCTTCTGCAACCTCAGTAGTTAAAAACTCAACCATTTTTTCAAAAGCATCATAGCCGTAATAGTCATCGGCATTAATTACGCAAAATGGCTCTTTTACCGCGTCACGTGCTGCCAAAACAGCATGAGCAGTACCCCATGGTTTTGCACGCTCAATAGTTTTATCGATACCGAATGGCGTTAGGTCATAGCTTTGAAAAACATATTCGGTTTCAATAAGCCCCTGTAACTTAGGTTCAAATATGGCTTTAAAATTATCGGCAAATTCTTCGCGGATGATGAAGCATACTTTTCCAAAGCCCGCTTTAATCGCGTCGTAAATAGAATAATCAATAATGGTTTCGCCGTTAGGGCCAAAACCGTCAATTTGTTTCATGCTGCCGTAACGGCTGGCCATACCTGCCGCCAGAATGAGTAAGGTTGGTTTCATAATTTTCAATTTGATTTTTAGTTTTTAATAGATACAAGAATATATGCTCACCAAAAAGAAATATGGTGATGTTTACCTGAATGGTAAATAGTTGAAAGAAAAGAGGGCTATTTTAAATACTCCTCGTAGTACTTCGCAATCAATACCTGCTCATGAAATGTTGTCCTGATAATTTCGCGGCCATGTTTGCGGATATAATCTAATTTTTGTTTCCCAAGGTATGCTTCGTTTAATTTTTCTATAGTGCTGTCGGTATCTAATGTGCAAATCCAACCGAGGTTGTTCTCGCTAACAAAATCAGAAAGACCTACATTTTCGGAGATCAAAACGGCAGTACCCATGTGTAAAGACTCGACTACGACGTTAGCGAAGTTTTCATTTAAGGATGTCAGAATAAACAAGTCCGACTGGTTGAGGCGTTCAAATTTCTCCTGCCTGTTTACCCAGCCTAACCATTCAATTTTTGAAACTATCTTCAGCTCATCAGCAAGTTGTTTCAGTTGTTGAACGTAGGTTTCGTCACCATCGCCGGCAATAACCAGTTTCAGGTCAAACGAAAGTTGACTTATGGCTGCAAACAATTTTTCAAGTCCTTTTTTATGGTGAATGCGCGACATAAAAATAACCGTGAAGCACTCATTATCTATTTCCTTTATCTCAATATCGGGTAACGATAAAATATTGGGTAAAACAAAACCTTCCCACCCGGGGATCAATTTCCGGCATTCAACATATTCGGACTGGGCGGTAGCGTGCAATACGCATTTCTTCAAAATTCTGCGCCCGCCAAACTTATGGATCAATTTTTTATAACCACTGTTTCCGGTTTCAAATACGTACTCACTCAACATACCGCGGGGCGCAAGGATCACTTTGGTTTTACTGAATAAGGCAATCCGTGCAGCTACCACACTTAAAATACTCCACCATGAATGGATATGGATCACATCATAATGATTAGCCGTTTTGAAAAGCATGCGCCATAAGGTAGGGCTTACATGCGTATGATCGCCGGTAATGCGTTTAAAGTAAGTTACGTTAACCCCCTCTACATTTGTCACGGCACCGGGCGTTACATCCAGTTCTGTTTTGCCATTGGCAGTGGTGGTATAAACATCAACATCATGCCCGTTAGCCGCTAACCCTTCGCACAAGCGCGATACAGATTCCGTTGGACCTCCGTATCCGTAAGCAGGTTTATAAGCAGGTATAATGTGCAGTATCTTCATAAGGTAGTATTAGATATATAGAAAGCGCAAATATGCACTCATTGTAGATTATTTAACCAAGTTGGATTTTAAATCGTCCGGAACGATACTCAAAGTTGGCACGGACTCGGGCTTTTCGGCAAGCTTTTCATCTTCAATCAATCGGATAGCGAGCAATATCTCAACCATGGTTCGCTGAAGCGTATAGTGCCAGCCAGCCCAGCCGTTAAAGATCAGCCTTTTAACAAACAGGCAATGAAAGAAAACCAAAAACGGGGCTAACACCTTTGTTTTACGGATTTTGCCGCTTATAGGCATTTCTGACGTCGGTTCATTAACCAGTTTTTTACTTTCTTTAATAGCATAGCCATCCTGGTTACTTAACCAGCGCGACAGCGATTTTCTGTCGTCATGTAAGATATACGATTTGTACATACCAGTAGACCCGTTAATTTTTAAACGCTGGGTATGCCCATCATCGTAATAAATACATTTATTAATGTCAAATAAAACAGGGCGGGGCGTTGTATTATCGCCGGAAAGCTTCTTTCCAAAAACTAAAAACCTGAACGTGGTCTCGTAGGCTTCATTTTGCGGATTGGCGATAATGTTTTGGGTTTCCTGTATAAACTCCGGCGTAAGTACGTAATCGGCATCAAGTGTTAACGCCCATTTGCTTTTAAGTAATGAAAGCCCGTAATTCCACTGGTTGCCATGTGTATCAAATTTGCGTTGAAAAACTTCAACGTTGGGATAGGAATTAGCAATGTCTAATGTAGCATCAGTACTAAAACTATCCAGAATAACAACCCGTTGAAGCCAGGTTAACCTGTCGAGAACCCGCTTGAGATTAGGTTCTTCGTTTTTAGTTAAAATTAATGCGGTAATTAAGGTTGATGAGGTCAATTCCATCTTACGAGTGTTATGTTATTTATATAGGTAAATGTCTTTATCGGTGTAAGGTTTTGGCAATTTTTTATTTGTAGCCGGCTGCCTGTAGCTCAAATAACTCCGCATAGCGGTCGCCTTTTTGTAAAAGTTCTTCATGGCTTCCTATTTCCAGGATCTCTCCTTTATCCAATACGATGATCCTATCGGCCATGCGTACTGTTGAAAAACGGTGAGAGATAAGCACCGCGGTTTTCTTTTCAGTGATATCCGAAAAACGTTTAAATACTTCGTACTCCGAACGCGCATCCAAGGCAGCCGTTGGCTCATCGAGGATCACTATCTGTGCATTACGCATATAAGCCCTGGCAAGCGCTACTTTCTGCCATTCGCCGCCCGATAGCTCAACACCTGTTTCAAAATGCGTACCCAGCATTTGCTGATATTTTTTTGGCAGCCTATCTACTATGGGATGTGCCAGGCTTTGTTTTGCAGCGCTAATAATAAGGTCTTCCTGATCAATCCCTGCTATATCCCCCACAGCTATATTTACCGATGCAGGCATTTGGTATTTGATAAAATCCTGGAAAATGATACCCATTTGCGTCCTGATATCCTCGATGTTATATTCCTTTAAATCATACCCGTCAAGTGTTATGCGTCCCTCTGTAGGATCATATAAACGTACCAGCAACTTTACCAGGGTTGTTTTACCTGCTCCATTCTCCCCCACTAATGCCAGTTTCTCGCCGGGGCGAAGGGTGAAGTTCAAATGCCTGTTAGCCCATTTATCAGAGTTGGTATATTTAAACCCGACATTTTCAAAGGTGAAGCCTGACACAATAGGATCAGGAAATGGCCGTGGACTATTGGGGATTGTGATAGTGGGCATGATCCTGAAGAAATCAAAGAAATCCGTCAAGTAAATTGCTCCCTGTGCTACGGCGTTAAACCGCTTGGCGCTGTTTTGTACTAAACCACCCAGCTGCCTTATGGTTCCTAATAAAAGGGTTAATCCACCTATTGTAAGGCTCCCCTGTAGTACACGTTGTACGATATAAAAAAACACGATGTAAAACCCTACTACTCCCGGAATGCTTATCAAAGAGCTTATGATAAGTCGTTTTACACCGAATTTCCGCTTGGCATCATAAAGGTTATGGGAGATTTTTTTGAACCGGTTGATAAAAAAGCCCGAGAGATCAAATAACCTGACTTCCTTGGCTGCCACGTCGCTGCTGGCCACCAGGCTTAAATAGTCAAGCTCGCGTCTGGCCTGCGTTTGACTGCGTATTAAGCTGTAGTTTTTATTATTGAAATAAAATTCGCCCAGTAATGATGGTAATGTAACCGATAAAAGGATTACGATTATCCATGGATTAAAGGCTACCAACACCACTACATATGAGGTAATGGTGATCATATCCTGAACCTGGCTAAATACGTGCGTTAACAAAATGGCACGACCGGTAGTTTGTTGCCTTGCCCTTTCCAACTTATCATAAAACTGCGAGTTTTCAAACTGCACCAGGTCCAGCTTAGCGGCATGCTCCATGATCATGTTGGTGGTGTCATTTGTAAGACGCTCACCTAAAAGTTCGTCAATAAGCGAAGTGACTTTACCAAGTATAATTAATACCAGGATCAGTATAAATTCAATGGCAATCAATTTCCAGAGATAATCATATGACAGCGCCCTATTATGCGTTATGGCAATAGCCTCGTCAATGATGTACTTACCTACGCTAAGTAAACCAAGCGGAATAATTGCCTGCAAAATCCTGATAACGATATTACATAAAGTTAGCCGGGGGCTAACTTTCCAAACCAGGCTAAAAAACTTTGGAAGATTACGGTATGCAACCAATCTGTCCCTAATTGTTAATCCCATTCTTTTTGCGATTTATTAACCTAAGTAGTGTTGTAATATTTCAGAAAACTCTCTTGCGTTCAACTCATCAAAAATGGTTGAATGCTCCCCTTTAACTTCGTGTATTTTAACAGATTGAGCATAATCTTTCCAGGCATTTTTGTTTTCGAAGTTAACTTCCAGCTCTTTGTAAATGATCTTGTTAACCTTATCAATAAAGTAGTATTGCTGTGTCGCGTTAAACAAAACTATTTCGCCATTGTATGGCTTTATCTGATAATTATCAGCAGCCGTTTTTATTTGCAGCGTAATCCTGTCAAAAATATCCTGATCAACATTTGCAAGCTTTGATTCGGTGTTGCTAAACAGAGGCCCTATTTTCCTGGCCTTATACATAATAGCCTGTTTAGGGTGCTTCATCAACAAAAACAACTCAAACTTAACTTTGGTAGATATTACTGAAACCGATCTTTTAACCAATGATGGCAGGTTATTGTTAGGCTGTTCAACAACAGCTTCTGTCAATGGTTTCGCATCCGCGTCAAACATGGCAAGCATGGAGATCTTTTTACCCATGGCTTGAAGCTGACTGGCCATTTCAACGGCTATCATACCGCCAAGGCAATGACCAGCCAATGCGTAAGGCCCATAAGGGTTATCCAACAGCATTTCTGTTACGTATCGTTCGGCAATTCCCTCTATAGTATCCGGAAAATCAGCAGGATTACTGATGTGTAAAGGCTGCTGCAAACCGTAAACAGGCTGCTCCGGATCAAGCAGGTTCACAAAATCCTTAAACTTGAATGCCGTACCGCCGGCGCCACAAACTATATAAAGTGGTGTTTTATTACCGGTAGTTTTTATTGGGATAAGCGATTGCGTAAGATCAATATTTTGATTTTGCGACCTACGGTAAAGCTTGGCAATTGTTGGGTTAATAAACAGATCCCTGATGGTAATATTGATGCTCAATTCCTTTTTAACCGCGGCTATCAACCGCATAGCCAATATGGAATGGCCACCCAACTCAAAGAAGTTATCATGGATACTGATCTTATCGATGCCCAAAAGGCGCTGCCATATTGCTGCCAGTCCTTCTTCTGTTTTATTGCGCGGCGCTACGTAGTTATAGTTTAATTGTTCGGCCATATCAACATCAGGCAGGGCCCGTTTATCTACCTTGCCATGAGTTGTTACGGGCAGTTTATCAAGCAGTACCCATAATTTGGGAACCATGTACTCGGGTAAATGAGCAGTCAGGTATGCTATCAAGGCTGGTTTATCATACCCCGTATCTGATGTAACATAAGCTATCAGCCTGTTTACACCGTCGATATCTGGTTTTGATAACACAACGGCCTGCGAAACCAATCCGCTTTGAAGCAATACATTTTCGATCTCGCCAAGTTCTATACGGAAACCACGGATCTTAACCTGATCATCCATCCTACCAAGATATTCAATATCTCCATCAGGCAGCCAGCGTCCTAAATCGCCGGTACGATATAAACGTGTGCCTGGCGTTTCTGCAAACGGATCTTTTATAAATTTCTCGTTTGTTAACTCAGGTTGATTCAAATATCCTCTTGCCACCTGGATACCGCCGATGCAGATTTCGCCAGACACGCCTACCGGGCTTAGCTGATTTTCCTTGTTCAGAATATAGATCTGTACATTATCCATAGGTTTACCTATGGTTATAATTCCATCGGGCCTTATGGGTTGATGTGTTTGTGCGGCACATACGGTACATTCGGTTGGCCCATAACCGTTTAACACCTCTACACCTTGCAATTGTATATGCTTCGTAGCGGCCTCATTCAGGGCCTCGCCTGCAGAAATAACAACACGAAGCGTACCGGGCACATTTTCGATAAATTGCTGAAAAGCGGGCGGCAATATGGCGATCTCTACTTTTTGCTTTAGTAAAAGCTGACTAAATTCGTCGGCTGATAAAAGCGATTCTTTCGTGCACATCACCAGACAACCGCCGGTTAACAACGTGCTGAATATTTCATTACATGATGCGTCAAAACCAAATGATGCAAATTGCAGGAACCGCGTACCGTGCTTAAGCTTCAAGTCGCGTTTGTGGGCCAACACCAGGTTTACCACACTCCGGTGCTCAATCATTACCCCTTTTGGCCTGCCGGTAGAACCCGATGTATAAATGATATAGGCGAGTTGCTCGGCGGTAATGGATGAATTTAGTTTGTCTGCATCATACTTTGCCACATCTGTCCAATGTCTGTCAAGTTCAACTACCGGGATATTTGCCTTAGCAAATTTGTTACTGCAAGCGCTGCTGCTTACTACCAGCTTAGCGCCGGTGTCTTTCAGCATATAATCGATACGATCTTGCGGGTATTCCGGATCAAAAGGCACGTATACGCCTCCGGCTTTCATTACACCCAAAATGCCAACTATCATTTCAATTCCGCGCTCGATGCAAACAGGCACGATGGTTTCCGTTTTAACCCCATGAGCCTGCAGATATTTTGCCAGGCTGTTTGCTTTATCGCTCAACTGCTGATAAGTCAGTGTTTCATCTTCAAATGTCACGGCAACCGCTTCTGGTGTTTGGGCAACCTGCTGCTCAAAAATATCCAGAACGCTTTTATCTGTAGGATAATCAGCGTCCGTGGCGTTAAAGTTCTTTAACTGCTGTTGTTCTTCGTTCGAACTCAGCATGTTGATCCGTCCGATGATTTCGGCAGGACTTTGAACTACGGATTGCAGGATGGCGGTAAAATGACCAATCATACGCTCCATAGTCGCAGCTTTAAAGAGATCAGTGTTATAAGTCAATCCACCAACAAGGCCTTCTGCAGTCTCCACCAGATTTAAACTGATATCGAATTTAGACGTTGTATCGTCGGCTGTTTCGGCGCTTAATGTTACATCAGCCAATTTCAACTCAGGTATTTCAGGTGTATTTTGAAGTGTGAACATGACCTGAAACAGCGGACTGTGGCTCATATCCCTTTCCTTCACAACGGCTTCAACCACTTTTTCAAACGGCACTTCCTGGTGGTTATAAGCTTCGAGGGTTGTATTTTTCACCTGTTCAAGGAGTTTTGTAAAGGCTTCGCCGCCCTGTACATTGTTTCTTAAAACCAGCGTATTGATAAAGAAACCTATCAAACCTTCAATTTCCTGGTGGCTACGACCGGATACCGGTGTACCTACACTTATATCCTCCTGCCCGCTGTAACGGTAAAGGAGCACTACAAATGCCGAAAGCAATGTCATATACAGCGTTGTTCCCTGTTTACGACTTAAGGCATTTAAACCATCAACCAGTGATTTATCTACAAATACCGCCTCAGTTAAACCCTGATTACTTCTGATCAAAGGCCTGCGATAATCTGTAGGTAATTGAATGGCAGATATTCCCTCCAGTTTATCTTTCCAATAACCGAGCTTTTGTTCCAGCAGATCACTTTGAAGATGATTCCGTTGCCAGATAGCATAATCTGCATATTGTATCGGCAAGACAGGTAGCTCCGAAGTTTCAGCCTCAGTTCCTGATGCAAATGCTTTGTATAAAACGCCTAATTCCCGTACAAGAATTGAGGTTGACCAGCCATCTGAGGCTATGTGGTGCATGGTTAACAACAAAATATATGCTTCCGCACCAGTCTGAATCAGTTCGGCACGCAGCATATGATCCTGCGATAAATTAAACGGTCTGGCTATTTGGCGCTGAACATAATCTTGTAAATTAATGCCTACGGTTTCAATTTCTTCCAGGGAGGTTTGCTCTAACAGCCAATCACCCGCCGGTTTTATATATTGATAGCCACGCCCCTCATGCTCCCTTATTACGGTGCGTAAAACTTCATGACGACCAACTATCTGTTGGAATGCGCTCGTTAACGCCGGTATATTTAATTTACCGGTTAAACGTAATACAGCCGGAAGGTGATATTGTACAGAGCCTTCCAGCCTGTCAATAAACCACATGCGCTCCTGGCTGAATGATAGCGGGATATGCTCCGGACGCTCCTGTACACCTATGTTTGTAATATCTTCATCAACCTTACTTATATTTAAGCGGCTACTTAATTTGCTTACCGTAGGATAATCAAACACATCACTTATCGGCAACTCAACCATAAATGCCTTGCGCACCGCGGAGATCAGGCGTACAGCCAGCAAGGAGTGGCCACCAAGCTCAAAGAAATCATCATGAACGCCTATCGATTCTATCTCAAGGATGTCCTGCCAGATAGCGGCCAGTTTGATCTCTGTTTCGGTGGCCGGTTTGTTATCACGTTCCGCGGATACTTCAACTTCCGGATCAGGTAATAGCTTACGGTTTATTTTACCAGCCGCCGTTAACGGAATTTCTTTAAGTTCAACCAGGTAAGCGGGTATCATATATTCAGGCAGCTGCTCTTTTAGGCCTGCTATGATCGTTGCCCTATCAAATTCGCCGGAAGCAACCACGTAGCCTACCAGTTGGTTATTTCCCTGTTTATCGCGGCGGGCCAATACTATTGCCTGGCTTACCAATCTGCTTTGTTCCAGGATCCGGCTAATTTCGCCAGGCTCAACACGATAGCCCCTTATTTTTACCTGATCGTCTACACGGCCAAGGTATTCGATATTTCCTTCAGCATTATATTGTACGGCATCCCCCGTTTGATATATCAGGGCGCCATCATTGCTATACGGGTCAACTATAAATTTTTCTGCCGTCAACGCTACTTGTCCCTGATAACCTTTAGCCAATCCTGTTCCGCCTATAAATAATTGGCCGGGAACACCTATTGGGCACAATTGCAGATCTTTATTTAATACATATGTTTGCGTATTTGCAAACGGCCGTCCGATTGGAATAACTGTATGGTTTGCATCATTTACCTCATATAATAGTTTACCAATTGTGGTTTCGGTTGGCCCATAGTGATTAATGATGCGGCAATCGCTGTATTGCCTGATCTTGGAAACGATCTCAGTCGATAATGATTCTCCTCCAAAAACAAGCATACGAGCAGGCATCAACGGCTCATCTGCCGATAATGCTTTCCAATGCGATGGCACTATCTTGATACAATCTATCCGGTGATCTTCAAAATAAGTATGCAGTGCTTCAATGTGGCTCAATGTTTCTTTAGAGAAAACATGCAGTGTACCACCAAACAATAATGAGCTAAATAAAACGGTATTACCCAAATCGGTTGCAATGGTAGACATTAAACCGAATGTTTTGCAGGCGCTGATACCGATACGGTCATCCAGACCATAAACATAATCGACAATGTTTCGTTGGGTAATTTGTACCCCTTTAGGTTTGCCCGTTGAACCTGATGTATAAATCACATAGGCAAGATTATCCGGTGAGATGGCCCTTATCACATCGGTTTCGGGCTCAGCAGCCAGCTCCCAGTTTTGCTCATCAAGTTCAACAACTTTTAACCATTCTGAAATATCTGCCAGACTATCAGCAAATTTAGGAGTGCTTACAGCGATTTTTGCATTCGTATCTTCCAGGATATGGTTAACCCTTTCAAGCGGATAGTCCGTATCAATAGGTACATAAGCAGCACCTGCTTTCAGGATGCCTACAATGCCAACAATCATGGAGATACCGCGCTCGATATAAAGTGGTACTAATGTATCAGCTCCAACACCATAACGCTGCAAATGATGCGCTAACCGGTTTGAACGTTTATTTAATTCATCAAAACTAATTGACTGACCTTCATAGGTAACCGCGTTTGCAATTGGAGATTTTGAAACTATGTTGTCGAAGATATCAGCAATAGTTTTATCCGTTGGATATAAGCAAACACTCTTACCCAGCGTTAGTAGATTTTCTTTTTGCGATAGATCAAGCATTTCCAGTTTACCTACCGGCATTTCGGGTTCGGCTACTGCCGAAGCCAGTAAGGCACAGAAGTGCTGAACCATGGTTTCAATCCGCACCGAGCTAAAAATATCGGTCCGGTATTGTACGGCACATTGTAACCCATCAAGAGTTTCGCTTACAAAAAATGTAAGGTCGAACTTTACAGCAGATTGCTCATAATCAAAACCTGAAAGCTCGAGGCCGCTTAGTTTTAATTCGGGTACCGTTGGCGTATTACCCAATACCAGCATCACCTGAAATAGCGGACTAACGCCGGCCGTTCTTTCCTTTACAACGGCTTCAACCACTTTTTCAAATGGTACTTCCTGGTGCTCATAGGCTTCCAAAGTAGTTTGCTTTACCTGGGCCAGCAGCTTTGTAAAGGACTCGTCGGCGTTGATGTGGTTGCGTAACGCGAGGGTATTTACAAAAAAACCAATTAATCTTTCCAGCTCAGGATTTGGCCTGCCGGCGATTGATGTGCCTACACAAATATCATCCTGACCGCTATAACGGTACATCAATACATTAAAGGCTGATAACAGCGTCATGTAAAGTGTCACGCCGTGCTCCTGGCTTAACAACTGTAAGCCCTCGCTTAGCTTTTTGTCGATATTGAAGGTTAAGGTAGATCCTTTGCTGCTGTTACTTGCCGGGCGCACATGATCGGTAGGTAATTGCAGGGGCACTGCATCCTGAAGTTTCGATTTCCAGTATTGAAGTTTCTCTTCTAATTTATCTTCATGCAAATTATCGCGTAACCACAAGGCATAATCGGTAAACTGTAATGCAGGTTCCGGTAAATGTAATTGATTACCGTTGCTATAAGCGCTATATAAAGCGGCTATTTCATCAACTATTATTGGTAATGACCAAGCATCTGACGCGATATGATGGATGACCATTACCAATACGTGCGAATTGTTGTCAATGCTGATCAGTTCCGCACGAAGCATATCATCCGCTGCCAAGTCGAACGATTGTTCTATAAATGTATTGATATGCGAATTTAATGCCGCATCATTTTCAGATGAAGTCCGGGATAATTTCCATTGACCAGCAGGTTTTACAAACTGAAACCCATGACCGTCATGTTCCCTGATCACCGTACGCAATACCTCATGCCGGTTCACAACTTCCCTTATTGCCCGTTCCAAAGAACCGGCATCAAGAATACCTTCTAATTTTAAGACGCCGGGGATATGATATTGCACGCTTCCTTCCAACCTGTCTATAAACCACAACCTTTCCTGGCTGTATGACAGCGGGATATATTCCGGTCTTGGTTCTGCTTTCTGTATAGTTCCTTCTGTTGTCGTATTTTCAACTTCCAGTTGCTTTGCCAAATCCGCAATGGTCGGGTAAACAAACAGGTCACGGATCTTTAACTCCTTGTTCAGTTCCCTTCTTACCTGCGAGATCACCCGCATAGCCAGCAGCGAATGCCCGCCCAGTTCAAAGAAATTATCCTTTGTCCCTACCTTTTCTATACCCAGCAATTCTTCCCAGATTTTTGTCAGTTGCTTTTCTGTAGTTGTCTCTGGTGCTGTGTAGCTTTCTTCCTGGTTTGCTTCCGCTTCGGGCAATGCCTTCTTATCGGTTTTACCGTTGGGTGTTAAAGGCAGGCTGTCCAGTCTTACCCATAGCCTCGGCACCATGTATTCAGGTAACCTTTCGCCAAGGTAGTTCTGTAATTCCTGTTTATCGTAGGCTGCTTCTTCCATTACCACGTAGGCGGTCAATCTTTTCGTGCCCTGTTTATCGGCTTTGGCCAATACTACCGCTTGTCTTACGTTTTCGTTTTGAAGCAGCACCTGCTCAATCTCGCCTAATTCGATCCTATAGCCTCTGATCTTTACCTGGTCATCTATCCTGCCCAGGTATTCGATGTTGCCATCAGGTAGCCATCTGCCCTGGTCGCCGGTTTTATACAGCCTGGCATTTTTATCCTCGCTGTACGGATCTGTGATGAACTTTTCTTTTGTTAGTTCAGGCTGGTTCAGATAGCCTCTTGCTACCTGTACACCGCCAATGCAGATCTCACCCGGTACACCTATCGGGCTTAACTCGCCTGATGCGTTTCTGATGTAGATCTGCGTGTTTGATACAGGTGAACCGATCAGCGCGGCTTTATTTATATCGTTTATGGTATAATAGCTCGCGCATACCGTTCCCTCGGTTGGGCCGTAGCTGTTTACTACCTGTACTTTTGGATACAGATGATCTATAAAACCGGGTTGCAACAACTCTCCTCCGCTAATGATATAGCGCAGGCTTTGGATATCGATGTTATGGTTTGCCGATTCTTTGTTCAGGTAAGCGATAACTGTTGGCGTAGCGCTCAGGATCGTTATCCCTTCTGTTGCTAACAGATGCTTGATAGCATCCACATCTTTACCACCTTCTTTTACAATCACTACTTTGGCCCCTGTTACCAGTGCAGGATAAATTTCCTCACACATGGTATCAAATGATACCGATGATTGCTGAAGCACTTTATCTTCTTTAGTGATCTCGAAATAGTTCACAAACCCGTTGCAATAATTGATGATACTTCGGTGCTCCACCATTACTCCTTTGGGTTTGCCTGTTGAACCTGAAGTATACATCACGCACGCCAGCTGATTTGACTCGATAGCGATATTCAGATTCCCATTGCTTTGGTTTACTATGTCCTGATTATTATCAAGTTCGATAACCTGAGCGTTTATATCATTTAGATTTGCCCTGCCTGTGCTGCTGGTCAATATTATCGTTGCCAGAGTATCTTCAAGGATATGGCTGATGCGCTCTTTCGGGTAGTCCATATCAACCGGTATATAAGCTGCTCCTGCTTTCAGGATACCTAATATACCCGCCATCATATTGATGCCGCGCTCGATACAAATCGCTACAAGACTTTCTGTTTTTATCCCTTGTTTGATCAGGTAGTTTGCAATCTTGTTTGATTGCTCATTTAACTCCTGGTAGCTTACTATTTCTCCCTCAAACACCAATGCTGTTGCAGTTGGATTTGCTTGTACCTGCTTTTCAAACAGACTAACTATGCTCTCTTTAGGATATGCCACTACTGTTTCGTTGAACTTTTGTAGTTGTAGCTCTTCCGCCTGGCTTAACAACTTTAACTTGTTAAGTTGAGTTGCAGGTGTTTCAGTTACCGATGCGATCAGCTGTACATAGTGACCGGCCATCCTTTCAATGGTCTCTGCCTCATATAAATCGGTATTGTATTCCGCTACGATCCTGATCCCATCTTTAGTTTCCTCAGCGTTATAGCTTAGGTCATATTTGCTGGAATAATCACCTGCACGTTCGCCGGTGATTTTAATATCGCCCAACTCTAATGTCGGGATAACGCCTGTATTCTGCAGCACAAACATCACCTGGAACAACGGGCTCCGGCTCAAATCCCTTTCTTTTACTACCGCTTCTACTACTTTTTCAAACGGTACTTCCTGGTGGCTGTAAGCTTCCAGTGTGGTTTGTTTTACTTTGCTTAATAGTTCTGTAAATGTTTCTTCTCCGTTCAGGGCTGTTCTTAGTGCAAGCGTGTTCACGAAAAAGCCGATAAGTTCAGCAGTTTCTTCCCTATCGCGGTTAGCTACAGGCGTACCTACACAGATATCATCCTGACCACTATAGCGGTAAAGCAGCACTTTAAATATCGCCAGCAGCGTCATGTACAGCGTAGCTCCTTGTTCAAGACTCAACTGTTTTAATTGCGCTGCCTGTTCTTTGGCTATCGTAAACTCATATACCGATCCCCTACTGCTTTGTACAGCCGGACGCATATGGTCTGTCGGCAGTTCAAGTGTCGCTGTTCCCGATAACTTTTCTTCCCAATAGCTCAGTTTGCTTTGCAGTTTTTCGGCATTCAGATATTCCCTTTGCCAGATCGCATAGTCCGCATATTGGATCTCCGGTGCTTTAAGTTTTATTGGCTCGTTTTTGTTGTAGCTGCTATAAAGTTTGCTGAACTCCCTTACCAATACCGGCATCGACCAGCCATCTGCCGCGATATGGTGCAGCAACAGTAGCAGGACATATTCATCTTTTGCTGTTGCGATCAGCTCTGCCCTCAACATATCATCCTGTGACAGGTCAAAAGGCCTGTTTACTTCCTGGCTGATATATGCTTTGAGTTCTGCTTCGTTTTCGTTTATTCCGCTTTGTTTTAGCGTCCAGTTGTTAGCTTTAATATATTGGTAACCTTGTCCCTCATGCTCCCTGATCACGGTACGCAGTACCTCATGGCGCTCTACCACATTTCTCAGCGCGTTTTCTAACGCATTGACATTTACCTCGCCGGTTAGTTTTAGCACAGCGGGGATATGATATTGAACGCTGCCTTCCAGCCTGTCTATAAACCATAACCTTTCCTGGCTATAGGACAGCGGGGTATATTCCGGTCTTGGGTTTACTCTTTGTATCGTGCCCTGTGCTGTGATGTTTTCTACTTCCAGTTGTTTGGCCAGATCCGCAATGGTCGGGTAAACGAACAGATCACGAATTTTCAGCTCTTTGTTCAGTTCTCTTCTTACCTGCGAGATTACCCGCATAGCCAATAGCGAATGCCCGCCCAACTCAAAGAAATTATCCTTTGTACCTACCTTTTCTACACCAAGCAGTTCCTCCCAGATTTTTGCTAATTGCTTTTCGGTTTTGGTTTCCGGAGCAGTGTAGCTTTCTTCCTGGTTTGCTTCCGCTTCAGGTAGTGCACGTTTATCGGTTTTACCGTTGGGTGTTAATGGCAAACTGTCCAGTCTTACCCATAGCCTTGGTACCATGTATTCCGGTAACCTTTCGCCAAGGTAGTTCTGTAATTCCTGTTTATCGTAGGCTCCTTCTTCCATCACCACGTAAGCCGTCAGCCTTTTAGTGCCTTGTTTATCCGTTTTGGCAAGCACTACTGCCTGCCTTACGTTCTCGATCTGTAGTAATACCTGTTCGATCTCGCCAAGTTCGATCCGGTACCCCCGGATCTTTACCTGATCATCTATCCTGCCCAGGTATTCGATATTGCCATCCGGTAGCCATCTGCCCTGATCGCCTGTTTTGTACAGCCTGGCATTTTCATTCTCGCTATACGGATCTGTGATGAACTTTTCTTTTGTCAGTTCAGGCTGGTTCAGATAGCCCCTTGCCACCTGTACACCGCCTATACAGATCTCGCCAGGTACGCCTATCGGGCTTAACTCGCCCTCTTTATTCCTGATATGGAGCTGTGTATTTGATACAGGCGCACCGATGGGTACAATCTCAATATTCGGATCTTTCTCTAAATCGCTCCAATACGTAACGTCTATAGCGGCCTCGGTTGGGCCATATAAATTATGTAAGGCAACATGCGGTAATTTGCTTCGGAACAGTTTAATCTGCGCTGTTGTCAAGGCTTCGCCACTGCATAATACATGCTTAAGTTCCGGGCAATCCCCTTTTTCGATATCAAGCAAAAACACGCTTAACATTGATGGCACAAAATGAAGGAGTGTTACGTTTTGACGTTCTATTACCGATTTCAGATAAAGGCTATCGCCTTGCGCGCCGGGTTTGGCAAAAACGAGTTTAGCGCCGGTTAGTACAGGCCATAAAAGTTCCCATACAGATACGTCAAAGCTGAATGTGTTTTTTTGGAGTACGGTATCCTCATCGGCCAACCCGAAATAACTTTGTGTCCAGGCTAACCTGTTCACTACCCCGCCATGCTCGTTCATAGCACCCTTAGGTTTGCCTGTTGACCCGGAAGTATAAATTACATAGGCCAGTTGATCGACAGTTATTATCGTATCAAGGTTGCTGTTATCCTGTTCTGAAATCAGTTCCCAATCTTTATCCAGCTCAATTACCTGTAATGTACCAGCCTGAAGCTTTGAAGTTCCGGCTCCGCTGCTTAACACAATTTTAGCCGCACTGTCATTAAGCATGTAAGCTATCCTATCAACAGGATATTCGGGATCAACCGGAATATACGCACCGCCGGCTTTCAGTATGCCAATTATGCCTATCAACATTTCAAAACTTCGCTCCAGGCAAATGGGTACCAACGTTTCCTTAGCAACTCCCTGTAACTGAAGATAACGGGCTAACTGATTAGCTCGTTCATTTAATTTCTGATAAGTAAGTGTATCACCTTCAAACTTTACGGCGATGGCCTCAGGTGTTTTCTTCACCTGCTCTTCAAAAAGGCTTACCAGGTTTTTATCTGCCGGATACGATGCGGCTGTATTATTAAAACCTGCCAAAATCGATGCTTCAGCAGGAGTAAGTATAGAAATTTCGTTTAGTGTTTTTACAGCCCCTTCAGTAACCTGCGACATCACGTAAGTAAACTGATCAACGATAGACTGTACATAGCTTGTTTCTAAAAGATCTGAATTATAATTAAAAGTAAAGTTCAAACCATCGGCATCGGCAATTAAAATAGTTAAAGGGTAGTTAGTTTGTTCGTAAGTATTGGCGTTCTCAACTTTTAACGACCATTGTTTGGCGTTTATAGCTTTGTTTACAGGATAGTTTTCAAAAACCAGGATGCTGTCAAACAGATCGGTTTTTACGCCCGCCCACGCTTTGATATTTTGAAGTGTAGCATGCTGATAATTTCTTGAAGCAGCCTGATCGGACTGCAAACCCTGCAACCAGTTAATTATTTCCTGGTTATCAAAAGTAGCCTTAAACGGTATGGTATTGATAAATAAACCCACACGCTGTTCTACATCTGTCAATTCATCTGGTCGGCCGGAAACTACTGTACCAAACAATACATTCTGATTACCAGTGTACCTGTTCAACAGCAATGCCCATACACCTTGCATAAGGGTGTTTAAAGTGATACGGTGTTTCTTTACAAAAGCATTGATCAGCGCCGAGCTATCTTTATCAAATACTTTGCTAACCGAAAGAAATTTGGCTTTTAAAAGTGCAGTGTTTGTTTTTTTAACAAAAGGCAACGAAGTCCCTTCGCTTACACCCTGCAGATAATTTCTCCAATAACTTTCCTCTGCCCATTTATCCCTTCGCTCCAGGAAACGGATAAAATCTTCATACTTGTCTTCTGGTGTTTGGGCAAGAGCTTGTCCTCTTAACAAAAGCTCATAGGCTTCTAAAAACTCGCTCATCAATACTGGTAACGACCAGCCATCAAACAGGATATGATGAAAACTCCATAACATCCGGTAACGGCTATCATTTAACCTAAATAAAGAAATGCGCATTAAAGGCGGCTTATCAAAATCAAAGCCCCGTTCACGATCGGTAATTAAAAACTCATCAAACGCTGTAGTTTGTGATGCAGCATCCAGCTCACTGTAATCAAACTCTGCTATGGGAAGAGTTACATCCCGATAAACACATTGAACAGGAATACTGAACGACTCATAATAAAAGCCGGTACGCAAAATGGTATGCTTTGCAATAACTTCGGCCCAGGCCGCTTTTAGCACGTCAAGATCGGCATCGATGATATCGCACGTAAACTGCTCAATGTAGCTGCCAAACTGCTCATTGTACAGGCTATGAAACAACATGCCTTCCTGCAAGCCGCTTAACCTGTAAATAGAAACTACATTTTTTTGGTTACCTGCTGATAGTTTAGGAAGATTAGAAATGTACCTGATTAATTCATCTTTATGAGTTTTGATAAAGTTAATGATCTCGCTGTTGTTCTTTACAGCGTTTATCTGTTCCGGGGTAACCTTGTTCTTATTCGCATTTAAATTAAGCTTCTCATTATCTACCGATAACGAAAAGTTCATTTTTTCAAGGTTTAATAAAAATTCACCTATTTCCATAAAACCTGTAACTTAAAAACTCATGATATTATCCGTATCATTATCATCCAGAAACTTGTCCAGTTCCTGGTAATTTATCTCGGCCCCTAAGCCGTAGTCGGCGGGTGTAAATACTGCTTTTGATTTGGCTTGTTCCAAACAGTGATCAATTAATTGTGACAGATAGGTTATATACTTTAGCGACAAATCATTAATCGTTGTTTCAATATAATGCTTGTTACTAAAACTCCAGTTTACTGTGAGTTCTCCGGCAATAATATAGCTATTTATTGTGATTTTAACCGGCGAAAACTGCGTTTTGTGTACAGATTCCCCACTATCTTCATTAGCATAACCAAACCATTTCCCAGAATTTATGGCCTGATCAAACTGCCCCAGGTAATTGAACATGATATCCCATGGATCATTTCCCTGTAAGCTGTCAACCTTGTTGATATATTTTAAAACTCCAAAACCCAGGCCTTTATCAGCTACCTTCCTCAACTCTTCTTTAACTTCTTTTATCAACCAGTCTTTATCTGCTGCAGTCCTGAGTTTTACCGGGTAGAGGCTGGTAAACCAACCAACTGTGCGACTTATATCAACCCCATCGGTTATTGACTCACGACCATGAGCTTCCAAACCTACAACAATCTCCTGTTTACCAGCCCAGTTACCTAATACTCCGGCCAAAGGGGCTAATAACAGGTCGTTTATTTCTGTATGATACACTTTTGGTACTTCGCGGAGCAAAAGGGCTGTATATTCGGTATTGAGCTTTACGCGGATATTAGCCATATCGCCAACCTGGGCTTTACGGGCAAATTCTATATCGACCGGTAATGGTTCATAGCTGCTTGTGATCTGCTCCCAATATTTCTCCTGCGCCAATAACCTTCTGCTTTCGCTGTATTGAATTAAGGCCTGGTACCATTGCCTGTATGAGCTTCCCTTAGCACCCAAATTTGGTATTTCGCCATTGGTAATTTTATCGAGCAGGGTATTTAAATCGTTTAGTATAATTCTCCATGATACACCGTCAATGGCCAAATGATGCACAACGATCGAAAGTCGGTTCGCGGTTTCATTGTCCGCCGTTTTCATCAGCACCACATTAATTAGTCTGCCTTCGGTAATTGACAGGCTGCGCTGGTACTCATTGGCATATGCACTAATACCGGCGGTTAAATCCTGCACATTGGTCAGGTCTTCAACTAATACCTCTACTTTGGCTGTGCCGTAATGTTGTTCCCAATTGCCATTGGTGTTGCCGTATTGTAACCTTAAGGCATCATGATAAGCAACCAAAGCATCGAAACATGTTTGTAGGGTTACTACACTAATATTTTTATCTATCGATAACAAAACAGCCTGGTTATAATGCGAGATCTCTGTTTGATGTTGTTCGAGATACCATTGCTGAATAGGGAGTAAACCCACGTCGCCGTTTAATGTCCCTTGTTCAGTTTTGATTTTGCCGGCACCGTTTTTATGCACAGCCTCGGCGAGGCGTGCTATTACCTGGTGGTAAAATATATCCTTAGGCTGAATTTCTATTCCATATTTACGCGCCCTGCTTACCACCTGTATGGTCAGGATAGAATCACCGCCAAGCTCGAAGAAATTATCATAGATGCCTATTTGATCTATCCCTAAAAGTTCCTGCCAGATTTCTGCAAGTTGTTCTTCGGTTTGATTACGGGGAGCAACCTGAGTTTCCGGTATCAGTTCGCTTATTTCTGCTTCGGGTAAGGCTTTCTTATCTATTTTACCGTTTATTGTTAAGGGTAAACTTTCCATTCTTACCCAAAGGCGGGGTATCATATATTCGGGCAGGAGCTCTTGCAGATATTGCTGCAATTGTTGTTTGTCAAAAGCTGCTTCGTCTGTCACCACATAAGCGCAAAGGCGTTTAACTCCCTGCTTATCTTCGCGGGCGAGCACTACGGCTTGTAATACTTCAGGATTTTGAAGTAGCGCGCTTTCAATCTCGCCCAATTCTATCCGGTAGCCACGGATCTTTACCTGGTCGTCCTGCCTGCCCAGGTATTCAAGGTTTCCGTCAGATAACCATCTGGCGCTATCACCGGTTCGGTAAAGGCGCTCCCCTGTTTTGAAATGGCTTGGAATAAATTTCGTCAAAGTCAAATCAGCGTTGTTCAAATATCCGCGCGCCACACCTTCACCGCCAATATACAGTTCTCCTTTTACACCAATAGGCTGCTGATCACCATATTCATTCAGGACGTATAGTGTTGTATTGGAGATGGGCTTGCCGATAGGAATATCTGAAGGGATATTTTCAAGGTTATCCGACAGCTTGAAACTGTAAACGCTGCAACCAACAGTAGCTTCAGTCGGACCGTATTCATTAATAATTTCCGTGTCACACATGCCAGTATTGTAGCCATCAAAATGGTTTAACCGAAGCGCTTCCCCACCTATTACCAGTCTGTCGGCAAGCCTACTTCTGTCTTCGCCCGATGTTGCTTCTTGTAGCAGACTGATATGTGCCGGGGTTAATTTAATAAACTCATAAGGTGCATACTTCAGCAGGTTCTCGTCTTCAAATACGTTATTATATTTTGCACCTGCTATCACTATCGATCTGCCATTGATCAACGGCATAAACAAACCGGTAACTGAGGCATCAAATGTGTATGATAAATGGATGAAAGTGCCTGATTTACTACCATTGTTGCTGATATATTTCGTTTTGTTATTTACGAGATAGCTGATCAGGTTACCATGTTCTATCATTACCCCTTTTGGTTTGCCTGTTGAGCCAGAGGTGTAGATGACATAGGCCGGTTGGCTTGAAGCGATAGCAATATTCAGATTGTCGCCGCTTTGGTTTGCTATTTCCTGATTATTATCAAGTTCAATAACTTGAGCGTTTATATCATTTAGATTTGCCCTGCCTATGCTGCTGGTCAATATTATCGTTGCCAGAGTGTCCTCAAGGATATAGCTGATGCGCTCTTTCGGATAATCCATATCAACCGGTACATAGGCTGCTCCTGATTTCAGAACACCTAATATACCAGTTATCATATTGATGCCGCGTTCGATACAAATCGCTACAAGACTTTCCGTTTTTACACCATCTGCTTTTAGATAATGCGCTATCCGATTTGATCTTTCATTTAGTTCCTGATAGCTTACTGTTTCTCCCCCAAACACCAATGCTGTTGCTGTTGGATCTATTCGTACCTGTTTTTCAAACAGACCAACAATATTCTCATCTTTCGGATGGTCTATTGTTGTATCGTTGAATGATTGTAATTGTTCTACTTCAATTTTATTTAGTAACTGAAGCTTATTGATCTGATTTGCCGAATTTTCTATTACCGCCTGAATCAGTTGAACATAATGACCAGCCATCCTTTCGATGGTTGCAGCTTTATAAAGATCGGTGTTGTATTCCGCTACGATCCGGATGCCGCCTTTAGTTTCCTCGGCGTTATAGCTCAGATCATATTTGCTGGAATAGTCACCTGCTCGCTCGCCGGTGATTTTAATATCAGCCAGTTCAAGGGTTGGGATAGCTCCTGTATTCTGCAGCACAAACATCACCTGGAATAGCGGGCTCCTGCTCAGATCTCTTTCTTTTACTACCACTTCTACTACTTTTTCAAACGGTACTTCCTGGTGGCTGTATCCCTCAAGCGTGGTTTGTTTTACTTTGCTTAGCAGTTCTGTAAACGCCTCTTCTCCGTTGAGATTTGTTCTCAACGCCAGCGTGTTCACAAAAAAGCCAATCAGTTCTGCCGTTTCTTCCCTGTCTCGGTTGGCTACCGGGGTACCTACACACAGATCTTCCTGGCCGCTATAGCGGTAAAGCAAAACTTTAAATATCGCCAGCAGCGTCATATACAGTGTTACGCCTTGTTCAAGGCTCAGCTGCTGCAGTTTTATTGTTTGTTCTTTATTTATGGTAAACTCATAAACTGCTCCCCTGCTGCTTTGGACAGCCGGGCGCATATGATCGGTTGGCAGTTCAAGCGTTGCTGTGCCTGCTAACTTTTCTTCCCAGTAGCTTAGTTTGCTTTGCAGCTTTTCGGCATTCAGGTATTCCCTCTGCCAGATCGCGTAATCCGCATACTGAATCTCTGGTGCTTTTAATTCTATCGGCTCGTTTTTGTTGTAGCTGCTATAAAGCTTGCTGAACTCCCTTACCAATACCGGCATCGACCAACCATCGGCGGCGATATGGTGCAGGACCAACAGCAGTACATATTCTTGTTTTGCTGTTTCTATCAGCTCCGCCCTTAGCATATCATCCTGTGACAGATCAAAAGGCCTGTTGACTTCCTGGCTGATATATCCTTGAAGCTCCGCCTGGTTAATCTCACTTTGCTTTAACACCCAGTTGTTTTCTTTGATATATTGGTAACCTTGCCCTTCATGTTCCCTAATCACTGTACGCAGTACTTCATGGCGCTCTACCACATTTCTCAGCGCGCTTTCTAAGGCATTGACATTTACCTCACCGCTCAGTTTCAGCACAGCAGGGATATGATACTGTACACTGCCTTCCAGCCTGTCGATAAACCATAACCTTTCCTGGCTGTAGGATAGCGGGATATATTCCGGTCTTGGCTCTGCTTTTTGTATCGTTCCTTCTGTTGTGGTATTTTCAACTTCCAGTTGCTTTGCCAGTTCCGCGATAGTCGGGTAAACAAACAAATCACGGATCTTTAGTTCTTTGTTCAGCTCTCTTCTTACCTGCGAGATCACCCGCATAGCCAGCAGCGAATGCCCGCCCAGCTCAAAGAAATTATCTTTCGTCCCTATCTTTTCTACGCCCAGCAACTCTTCCCAGATTTTTGTCAGTTGTTTTTCTGCTTTGGTTTCTGGTGCTGTGTAGCTTTCTTCCTGGTTTGCTTCCGCTTCGGGCAATGCCTTCTTATCGGTTTTACCGTTGGGTGTTAAAGGCAGGCTGTCCAGTCTTACCCATAGCCTTGGTACCATGTATTCAGGTAACCTTTCGCCAAGATAATTCTGTAGCTCCTGTTTATCGTAGGCTGCTTCTTCCATTACCACGTAGGCGATCAGCCTTTTCGTGCTGCCCTGTTTATCAGCTCTCGCTAATACTACCGCTTGCCTTACGTTTTCGTTTTGAAGCAGCACCTGCTCGATCTCACCCAACTCAATCCGGTAACTCCTGATCTTTACCTGGTCGTCTATCCTGCCCAGGTATTCGATGTTACCATCTGACAACCATTTGCCCTGATCGCCGGTTCTGTACAGCCTGGCGTTTTCATCCTCGCTATACGGATCTGTGATGAACTTTTCTTTTGATAGTTCCGGTTGGTTCAAATAGCCTCTTGCTACCTGTACACCGCCAATACAGATCTCCCCCGGTACACCTATCGGGCTTAACTCGCCCTCTTTATTCCTGATGTAGATCTGTGTATTCGATACCGGAGAGCCTATCAGCGCTGCTTTGTTGATATCATTAATTGTATAATAGCTCGCGCATACCGTTCCCTCGGTTGGGCCGTAGCTGTTTACTACCTGTACTTTTGGATACAGGTGATCTACAAAACCTGGCTGCAACAGTTCTCCCCCGCTAATGATATAGCGCAGGTTTTGAATATCAATTTTATTATTTGCCGCTTCTTTGTTCAGGTAAGCTATTACCGTTGGCGTAGCGCTCAGGATTGTTATCTCTTCTGTTTTTAGCAGGTATTTGATACTATCTACATCTTTACCGCCTTCTTTTACAATCACTACTTTGGCACCTGTTATCAGCGCCGGATAAATTTCCTCACACATGGTATCAAATGATACCGATGATTGCTGAAGCACGTTGTCTGCTGCTGTGATACCAAAGTAATTCACAAAACCATTGCAATAATTGGCGATGCTTTGGTGCTCCACCATTACCCCTTTAGGTTTTCCGGTTGAACCTGAAGTATACATCACATAGGCCAGCTGGTTAGGCTCAATAGCTATATCTATGTTTTCGCCGCTTTGGGCTTTTATTTCTTCGTTACTGTCAAGCTCGATAACTTGAGCATTTGCACCAGTTAGGGTTGCTTTGCCTGTGCTGCTGCTTAGTATTATATTAGCTTGAGTATCTTCAAGGATATGGCTGATGCGCTCTTTCGGGTAGTCCATATCAACCGGTATATAAGCTGCTCCTGCTTTCAGGATACCTAATATACCCGCCATCATATTGATGCCGCGTTCAATACAGATCGCTACTAATGATTCCGCTTTTACGCCTCGCGCTTTTAGATAATTTGCTATCTGGTTGGAACGCTCATTTAGTTCCTGATAGCTTACTGTTTCTCCTTCAAATACCAATGCTGTCGCAGTTGGACTGGTTTGTACCTGTTTTTCAAACAGGCTGACAATATTTTCTTCTTTAGGATATGCCGCTGCTGTTTCGTTGAACTTTTGTAGTTGTAGCTCTTCCGCCTGGCTTAACAACTTTAACTTGTTAAGTTGAGTTGCAGGTGTTTCAGTTACCGATGCGATCAGCTGTACATAGTGACCGGCCATCCTTTCAATGGTCTCTGCCTCATATAAATCGGTATTGTATTCCGCTACGATCCTGATCCCATCTTTAGTTTCCTCAGCGTTATAGCTCAGGTCATATTTGCTGGAATAATCACCTGCACGTTCGCCGGTGATTTTAATATCGCCCAACTCTAATGTCGGGATAACGCCTGTATTCTGCAGCACAAACATTACCTGGAACAGCGGGCTCCTGCTGAGATCCCTTTCTTTTACTACCGTTTCTACTACTTTTTCAAACGGTACTTCCTGGTGGCCGTAAGCTTCCAGTGTGGTTTGCTTTACTTTGCTTAATAGTTCTGTAAATGTTTCTTCTCCGTTCAGGGCTGTTCTTAGTGCAAGCGTGTTCACGAAAAAGCCGATAAGTTCAGCAGTTTCTTTCCTATCGCGGTTAGCTACAGGCGTACCTACACAGATATCTTCTTGACCACTATAACGGTAAAGCAGTACTTTAAATATTGCCAGTAGGGTCATGTACAGCGTAGCACCCTGTTCAAGGCTTAACTGTTTTAATTGCGCTGCCTGTTCTTTGGCTATCGTAAACTCATATACCGATCCCCTGCTGCTTTGTACAGCCGGACGCATATGGTCAGTTGGCAATTCCAACGTAGTTGTGCCTGCTAACTTTTCTTCCCAGTAGCTTAGTTTGCTTTGCAGCTTTTCGGCACTCAGGTATTCCCTCTGCCAGATCGCGTAATCCGCATATTGGATCTCCGGGGCTTTAAGTTTTATTGGCTCGCTTTTGTTGTAGCTACTATAAAGCTTGCTGAACTCCCTTACCAATACCGGCATCGACCAGCCATCGGCCGCGATATGGTGCAGTACCAACAGCAAGATGTATTCGTCTTTTGCTGTTGCGATCAGCTCTGCCCTCAGCATATCATCCTGTGACAAGTCAAACGGCCTGTTGACTTCCTGGCTGATATATGCTTTGAGTTCTGCTTTGTTTTCGTTTATCCCGCTTTGCTTTAATGCCCAGTTATTGGCTTTGACATATTGGAAACCTTGCCCCTCGTGTTCTCTGATCACGGTACGCAGTACTTCATGGCGTTCTACCACATTTATCAGCGCGTTTTCAAGGGCAGCTGTGTTTACCTCGCCGGTCAGTTTCAGTACCGCAGGGATATGGTATTGTACGCTACCTTCCAGTCTGTCTATAAACCACAATCTTTCCTGGCTATATGACAACGGAATGTATTCAGGTCTTGGCTCTGCCTTTTGTATCGTACCTCCTGCTGTGATGTTTTCTACTTCCAGTTGTTTCGCCAAATCCGCGATAGTCGGGTAAACAAACAGGTCACGGATCTTTAGTTCTTTATTTAGTTCTCTTCTTACCTGCGAGATTACGCGCATAGCCAATAGCGAATGCCCGCCCAACTCAAAGAAATTATCTTTTGTCCCTATTTTCTCTACACCAAGCAGTTCTTCCCAGATTTTTATCAGTTGCTTTTCTGTAGCTGTTTCAGGAGCAGTGTAGCTTTCTTCCTGCATTGCTTCTGCTTCAGGCAGAGCGCGTTTGTCCGTCTTGCCGTTTGGGGTCAATGGCAAACTGTCCAGTCTTACCCATAGCCTCGGCACCATGTATTCCGGTAACCTTTCGCCAAGATAATTTTGTAACTCCTGTTTATCGTAGGCTGCTTCTTCCATTACCACGTAGGCTGTCAGTCTTTTCGTGCCTTGTTTATCTGCCCTCGCTAATACTACCGCTTGCCTTACGTTTTCGTTCTGCAATAAAACCTGCTCAATCTCGCCCAATTCAATCCGGTAACCACGGATCTTTACCTGGTCATCTATCCTTCCTAAATATTCGACATTGCCGTCTGGTAGCCATCTGCCCTGGTCCCCGGTTCTGTACAGCCTGGCGTTTTTATCCTCGCTATACGGGTCTGCAATGAATTTCTCTTTCGTCAGCTCCGGCTGGTTCAAATAACCTCTTGCTACCTGTACACCGCCTATGCAGATCTCGCCCGGTACGCCTATCGGACTTAACTCGCCTGATGCGTTTCTGATGTAGATCTGCGTGTTTGATACAGGCACGCCGATAGGAGGCAAAACCGAAAGTGTTGAACTATCAACAGTAAAGCTGCTTACCACATGCGCTTCGGTAGGCCCGTATTGATTGATCACTTTTATTCCTGTATTCCTGATCAACGTTTTTACTTCATCCGTGATCTTTAATTGCTCGCCTGCAACGATGATCTCTTCAACCGCAAATGAAAAATCCGGAACAGCAATGATCTGTTCGGCTATATTTTGAAGCACAACTACCGGGAAAAATAAATGCGTCAGCTCATGCTTAGCAATATGATCAATTAAAGCATCCAGATCCCGACGGGTATCACCATCAATAAGGCAAAGCCTATTTCCAAAGCAAAGCGTCGAAAATATCTCCTGGAAACTTACATCAAAGGTGTAAGCGGCAAATTGTAAAACTTTGCGGCTTTTATTTTTAAATTGGGTTTCCTGCCAGTTTAACAAGTTAAACATAGCACACTCAGGCATCATTACACCCTTAGGCTTGCCGGTTGAACCAGAAGTATAAAGGATGTAAATCAACTGTTCGGCATTTATGGCTATCCCAAGATTGTCTTTTGCCTCCTGAGCTATAGCATTTTCGTTCAGCCCATCAACCTCAATAACCAATACAGCTGGGTTCAAAACATATTTGCTGCTTTGTTTGGTGCTTACAACCACAGATGCGCCGGTATCGGCTATCATGTAGTTAATCCGATCCTGTGGAAAATCTGGATCAATCGGTACATAAACACCACCAGCTTTCAAAATACCAAGAATCGATATGATCATTCCCAAACCGCGCTCTGTACAAACAGGCACAAGGGTTTCATTGGTTACACCGTGTTTCTGAAGGTATCTGGCCAGTCGGTTAGCTTGCTCATTTAAAGCCTGATAACTCAATTCTTCACCTTCAAATACCAATGCTATTGCGTCAGGACTTTTCAAAACCTGCTCTTCAAACAGGCTTACAATGCTTTCATCGCCAGTAAAATCAACTTTGGTTGCGTTGAACAGTTCGAGCTGAACACGTTCAGTCTCACCAATCATATTCAAATGGCCAACTGTTTCATTTGGTGCATCGACGATAGCGTTTAGCAACTGGCTATAATGGCTTGCCATACGGCTAATAGTCGCCTCGTCATAAATATCAGTATTATACTCAAGTGCAACTTGCAGGCCATTTTCCGATTCAATGACAAACAGGGTGATATCAAATTTGGCGGTCTGGTGCTCGTCTTTCGTTTGCTTTAGTGTCAGATCGCCAAATTGCAATTCAGGTACGCGGGTGGTGTTCTGCAACACAAACATCACCTGAAACAATGGGCTCCTGCTTAAATCCCTTTCTTTTACAACAGCTTCAACCACTTTTTCAAACGGCACATCCTGGTGCTCGTAGGCCTCCAGCATAGTTTGTTTTACCTGCGCCAAAAATTTGATAAACGGCATCTCTCCGTCCAAATGGCTCCGTATGGCCAATGTATTTACGAAGAAACCTATCAATTCCGCTATTTCAGGCTGATTGCGATTTGCTATCGGGCTACCTACACAGATATCTTCCTGTCCGCTATAACGATACAACAGGATATTAAAGGCCGACAGCAATGTCATGTAAATCGACACTCCGTTTTGTACGCTTAATTCATGTAGTCTGCCTGTAATTCCGGACGCTATCTCAAACTCATACAGCGCACCGTTAGTGCTTTGTTCGGCCGGGCGTTGACGGTCGGCCGGTAGCTGAAGCGTACTTACACCGGTTAACTTCCGTTCCCAGTAAGCAAGTTTTGAGGCTAATAGATCGCCTTGCAAAGTAGCCCTTTGCCAGATGGCATAGTCAGGATATTGGACTGTTAATGCGGGAAGTTCCAGTTGCCTGTTAGTCGAAAAAGCGTTGTATAATTCAATCCATTCTTTTGCCAATATAGCCGATGACGAACCATCTGAAGCAATATGGTGCATCGTGAGCAGCAGTGCAAATTCGCTTTCATTAACTTTTATCAGCTCCGCGCGAAGCATATCATCTGCAGAAAGATCAAATGGCTGCGCTATTTGCAATTTAATGTATTGCTCAAGTGATAAATGCTGATCCTGGTAATGTTTTGCATCAGTTTGCTTTAATGTCCAGGTATTTGCAGGTTTTACTTGCTGATATCCCTCACCGTCCTGTTCAAAAATAATCGTGCGCAATACTTCATGACGGTTCACAATTTCCCGAAACGTTTTTTCCAGTGCTTCGACATTTAATGTCCCTGACAAGTTGAATACCGCCGGTACATGATATTGAACACTGCCTAACATCCGGTCGATAAACCATAAACGCTCCTGGCTATATGACAACGGTATGCGTTCCGGGCGGGTTTGCGCGATGATAGTGGCCGCTGTATTTTGCTCCGCGCGACCTAAACGTGACGACAATGAACCGATTGTTGGATAATCGAATACTTCGCCTATGGAAAGGTCCTGCTCAAAGGCTTTTCTGACTTCGGCTATTAGCTTTACCGCCAATAATGAATGGCCGCCAAGTTCAAAAAAGTTATCGTTAATGCCGATTTCTTCAATCTCAAGGATATTTTGCCAGATTTCAGCAAGTCTGCTTTCAACCTTGTTGCGAGGAGCAATGAATCCCCTGCCAGATATCTGTACTTCCGGATGAGGTAAAGCTTTACGATCTATTTTTCCGTTCGCGGTTAGAGGAATTGCTGTTAATTGAATAAGATGCGATGGCAGCATATAATCTGGCAAATGCTCTTTAAGGTAGACATTCAATCCAACGGGTTCAAACTTTGCTGATGGTATGATATAGGCTACCAATTGCTTATTGCCCAATTTATCGTCGAGAGCCAATACAGCCGCCTGGCTTATATACTTGCTGTGTTCAAGTACCAGGGCAACTTCGCCGGGTTCAACCCGGTAGCCTCTTATCTTTACCTGGTCGTCCATGCGGCCTAGGTATTCGATATTGCCATCGGCGCGCATAACTACGCGGTCGCCGGTGCGGTAAATCCTGGCACCCTCCCTGCGGTACGGGTCGGCAATAAATTTTTCTTTGGTTAATTTAGGCAAACGATGATATCCCTGTGCTAATCCCCTGCCGCCGATATAGAGCTCGCCGGGGATACCAATTGGGCAACGTTCCAGTTCTTTGCCTAAAACGTAAACGATAGTATTGGAGAATGGGCGCCCTATTGGAATGCGCGGCCCCTCAATTACCTGACCGGATGCCTCGTATAATAATTTGCCTATAGTGGTTTCAGTAGGGCCATAATGATTAACTACCCGGCAATCGCCATAACGGGCAATACGCTCTACAGATTCTTTAGGTAAAGTTTCGCCGCCAAAGATCAACAGTTTTGCAGGTAACAATGGCGCATCCGTTTCCGGTGACAGCGCTTTCCAATGAGATGGCACAATTTTAATACAGTCGATCCGGTTTTCGTTAAAATAGCGATGAATCTGATGGACATTGCTCACTATCTCCTTAGAGAAAACATGCAGCGTTCCGCCGTAAACCAGCGAACTAAATAACACAGTATTTCCAAGATCGGTTGCGATAGTCGACATCAGACCGAAAGTTTCGCAATCACCTATCCTGGCACGCTCATTTAAGCCATACACATAATCCGTAAGGCTGTCGTGATCTACGAGTACACCTTTGGGTTTGCCCGTTGAGCCGGAAGTATAGATCACATAAGCCAAATCATCGGGTGAAGGGAATATCTCGGGATCATTTTCCGGTTCGAGGGAAAGTTCCCACTCCATATTATCCAATTCCCAAACCTTCTGGAACTGAGTTACTGAAGCAGCTCGATCTGCAAATTTGCTGCTGCTTACGATAATCCCTGCCCGTGTATCATCCAGGATATGTTTTACACGATCAGACGGAAAATCGGTATCAACAGGAACATAAGCTCCTCCCGCCTTAAGGATTCCCAAAATAGCTACGATCATATCCAAACCGCGCTCCATATAAACAGGCACCAATACACCTGTTTTTACGCCGTAACGCTGCAGGTGATGAGCAAGTTGATTAGAGCGCACATGCAGTTCGCGATAAGTCAGCGCCCTACCTTCAAATACAACTGCCTGTATATCGGGATTTAGTAGCGCCTGGGCCAGGAATAGTTCAATGATGGTTTCATTGGCGATGTATGCGCAATGGCTACGTTCGTTCTTGAACAGCCACAGCTCTTCTTTGCGGCTCAATAACCTGAGCTTGCTGATCTCCATATCGGGGTTCGTGACGATAGAGATCAGCAACATTTCGAAATGCTTCACCATGCGCCTAATGCGCGCTGTGTTATAAAGATCAGTATTGTATTGTACTGCCCATTTTAAGCCATACTTTGTTTCTGTTACAAAAAAGGTAAGATCAAATTTTACGGTCTTATGTTCGTAACCGTATCCTGACAATTCCAGATCGCCAAGGGTTATAGCCGGGATCTCGGGAGTGTTACCCAAAACCAGCATCACCTGAAAAAGCGGGCTGATACCTGCTTCGCGCTCTTTCACAGTTGCTTCCACGACGCGTTCAAACGGCACATCCTGATGGCTAAAAGCATCAAGCACTGTTTGTTTTACATCAGCCAGTAGTCGATTAAATGTAGCTTCGCCTTTTACCTGATCGCGAAGGGCGAGTGTATTTACAAAAAAGCCAATCAATTGCTCCAACTCGCGTTGCGGGCGACCTGCTATCGAAGTACCAACGCAGATATCTTCCTGCCCGCTGTAGCGGTAAAGTAATATCTTGAACGCAGTAAGCAGGGTCATATACAGTGTTGCGCCGTTCTTCTGGCTTAACTTGTGTAATGCACCGGTAAGGTCGCTGCCAATATTAAATGTTAGTGTCGAACCATTGACAACGGCTCCTGATGACCTGATACTATCAGCCGGTAACTGCAGTTGCTGAACATCAGCGAGTTTTTGCTTCCAGTACTCCAGCTTGTTTTCCAGTTGCTGCTCATGAATAGGATTACGTTGCCACAAGGCAAAATCGGCAAACTGCAATGGTAACGCGGGTAACTCAAGTTTTTCATTTTTAATATATGCCTGGTACAAAGCGGTAATCTCCTGCACAAGGATAGGCATCGACCATGCATCACCGGCTATATGGTGTATGGTGACAACTAATATATGTATCCCGTTTTCAAGCTTGATCACATCAGCGCGAAGCATATCATCGGCGGCAAGATCGAAAGGCTTTTCAATGAGTAAACTGATGCGCTCTTTCAATGCTTCGGTACCGTTCACGTAACCACCCGAAAGATCACGGCCTAAGTGCCAGCCATCAGCAACCTTTATTTCCTGGTAAGCGGCCCCTTCTTTTTCCCCGATCACCGTGCGGAGTACCTCGTGGCGGTTAACGATGGTTTTGAAAGTATTTTCCAACGCGTCAACATCCAGATTTCCCTGTAATAAAAGCACTTCAGATAAGTGGTATTGCAGGCTGCCTTGTAACTTATCCACAAACCATAAACGCTCTTGACTAAATGATACCGGAATGCTCGAAACGGTATTTCTGTTAAACGGTATTATTTTATTGTCAGCATCTGCATTGATATTCCAGCTGTCCTGCTTTAAGAAGCTGATAATTGACTCTTTATTTTCCCTTATTTCGTCGATAAGCAACGGATCGACAGCAACGTTTTCAGGAACCTGAAGTTGCAGACGATCTCCGTTCAATATGATCTTTACATCATTTTGTTCGGCCAGGTATAAAATATCAATCGCTTTAGTAAACAATTCTTTCATGTACTACTTTCTTTGGAAAATCGGGGGTTTGAAGAGGGAGGATTAGGTTTTTCGGCTTAGATGTCAACTATTGTAAATGATGATGTTTGATTGCTTGCTTTATTACTGTTGCGGACGGTTATATACTTACTTAATTCGCTGATAGAGGCAAATTGAAACAGGACGCTGATGGGAATATCTATAGAAAATTCCTTTTCGATGTGGTGGACAACCCGCATAGCTAATACCGAGTGCCCTCCCAATTCAAAAAAATTGTCATGAACGCCAATGGGGTTTACGCCGAGCAATTCCTGCCAGATTTTTGTTAACTGCTTTTCAACCTCGTTGCGAGCGGCTACGTAACCTTGCGCAGGCACTGCCGATAACTCCGCCTCAGGCAGGGCACGTTTATTTACCTTTCCATTAGTTGTGAGCGGGAAACTTTGCATTTGTACCCAAAAACGGGGCACCATGTAATCCGGCATTTGGTTATGGAGGTATTCCTGGAGTTTTTGTTTGTCAAGTGTAGTATCTGCAACCACGTAGCCGGTTAGGCGGTTAACACCGTTTTTATCGGGATGGGCCAGTACAACACCCTGGCTAACGAGACCGCTTTGCAGCAATACACTTTCTATTTCGCCTAACTCAACCCTGTACCCCCTGATCTTAACCTGATCATCTACCCTGCCCCGATATTCTATATTACCGTCAGCAAGCCAGCGGCCAATATCACCGGTTTTGTACATCAACGTATTGGCGGATGTAAAAGGGTCTTTAACAAACTTCTGACTGGTTAATTCGGGTTGATTTAAATAGCCGCGAGACACACCCGCACCACCAAGCCATACTTCCCCAAATACACATATAGGGGCCTGTTGATTTGCCGGACCAAGAATATAGGCATTGCGGTTGTTTAAAGGTTTACCTATCGGGATTATTCCGTCGGCGTTAATTTCGGATATGGCATAAGTTAAAGAGAACGTTGTGTTTTCTGTAGGCCCATAACCGTTTATCAGTTTCAGATCCGGGTACGTCGATCTGATCTTTTTGATATGCGGAACTGAAAGTTTCTCGCCGCCAACCAATATGGTATTTAATCCTTTAAACACTTCCGGCGCGTCATCAGCAAGTTGATTGAACCAACTTGACGTGAACCACATTACAGTAACTTTATGCTTTGTTATCAGATTTTTGAGCGTTTTGCTATTGAATAGTTCTTTATCATTACAAAGTATTAGTTTGCCTCCGTTGAGCAGCATACTCCAATACTCAAATGTAGTTGCATCAAATGATGGAGAACCGGTTACCAATAAAGTGTCATTGTTATCAGCTTCAAAATAGCACGCATTCTTCACCAGGCTCACTATGTTGCCTTGTTCAACCATTGTCCCTTTAGGTTTTCCGGTTGAGCCTGAAGTATACATCACATAAGCAAGTTGGTTAGGCTCAATGGCTATATTTATGTTTTCGCTGCTTTGGGCTTTTATTTCATCGTTATTATCCAGTTCGATAATCTGAGCATTTATGCCGGTCAGGTTTGCCTTGGCTGTGTTACTTGTTAAAACAATAGCAGCTTGAGTATCTTCAAGGATGTAGCTGATGCGTTCTTTTGGATAGTCCATATCAACCGGTACATAAGCTGCACCTGCCTTTAGGATACCAAGAATGCCTGCCATCATATTGAGGCCGCGTTCTATACAGATGGCTACAAGTGACTCTTTGCCTATACCTTGTTTGATTAGAAAATGCGCTATCTGGTTGGCATGTTCATTTAGTTCCCCGTAGCTTATTGTTTCATCTTCAAATACCAGTGCTATAACCTCAGGTGTTTTTATTGATTGCGCTTCAAACAGGCTAACGATATTTTCTTCTTTCGGATAGTTTGCTTCTGTTTCGTTAAATAAAGCTAATTGCAGCTCTTCTGCTTTGCTTAGTAACTGAAGTTTATTGATCTCGGTTGCCGGTTGGATAATTACCGATGTTATCAACTGTGAATAATGTCCCGCCATCCTTTCAACCGTCGTAGCCTCGTACAAATCGGTATTGTATTCTACCGCGATCCGGATGCCATCTTTAGTTTCCTCCGCGTTATAGCTCAGGTCATATTTGCTCGAATAGTCACCCGCGCGTTCACCTGTGACCTTGATATCGCCTATTTCAAAGGTTGGGATAACTCCTGTATTTTGCAGCACAAACATTACCTGGAACAGTGGGCTCCTGCTTAGATCCCTTTCTTTTACTACCGCTTCTACTACTTTTTCAAACGGCACTTCCTGGTGGCCGTATGCTTCCAGCGTGGTTTGCTTTACTTTGCTTAATAACGTTGTAAATGTTTCCTCTCCGTTTAACGTTGTTCTTAGCCCAAGTGTGTTTACAAAAAAGCCGATCAGCTCTGCGGTTTCTTCCCTGTCACGGTTGGCTACCGGGGTACCAACACAAATATCTTCCTGACCACTATAACGGTAAAGCAACACTTTAAAGATAGCCAGCAGCGTCATGTACAGCGTTGCGCCTTGTTCAAGGCTTAACTGTTTTAGTTGTTCTGCCTGTTCTTTAGCTATCATGAATTCATATACCGATCCCCTGCTGCTTTGTACCGCCGGGCGCATGTGATCGGTTGGTAATTCAAGCGTTGTTGTGCCTGCTAACTTTTCTTCCCAATAGCTCAGTTTGCTTTGCAGTTTTTCGGCATTCAGATATTCCCTTTGCCAGATCGCATAGTCCGCATATTGGATCTCCGGTGCTTTAAGTTTTATTGGCTCGCTTTTGTTGTAGCTGCTATAAAGCTTGCTGAACTCCCTTACCAATACCGGCATCGACCAGCCATCGGCGGCGATATGGTGCAGGACCAATAGCAGTACATATTCGTCTTTTGCTGTTGCGATCAGCTCCGCCCTTAGCATATCATCCTGTGACAAGTCAAACGGCCTGTTGACTTCCTGGCTGATATATGCTTTGAGTTCTGCTTTGTTTTCGTTTATCCTGCTTTGCTTTAATGCCCAGTTGTTAGCTTTGATATATTGGTAACCTTGCCCTTCATGTTCCCTAATCACTGTACGCAGTACTTCATGGCGCTCTACCACATTTCTCAGCGCGCTTTCTAACGCATTGACATTTACCTCACCGGTCAGTTTCAGCACAGCAGGGATATGATACTGTACACTGCCTTCCAGCCTGTCGATAAACCACAACCGTTCCTGGCTGTAAGACAGCGGGATATATTCCGGTCTTGGCGCAGCTTTCTGTATCGTACCCTCTGTTGTGGTGTTTTCCTCTTCCAGTTGCTTCGCTAAATCTGCTATCGTTGGGTAAACGAACAGATCACGGATTTTCAATTCCTTGTTCAGCTCCTTTCTTACCTGGGAGATCACACGCATGGCGAGCAGCGAATGGCCACCTAACTCAAAAAAGTTATCTTTTGTTCCTATGTTATCTACCCCAAGCAGTTCTTCCCAGATTTTTGCCAGTTGTTTTTCTGTAGTCGTTTCAGGGGCAGTATAGCTTTCTTCCTGGCTCGCTTCAGCTTCAGGTAATGCGCGTTTATCGGTTTTACCGTTGGGTGTTAGCGGCAAGCTGTCCAGTCTTACCCATAGCCTCGGCACCATGTATTCAGGTAACCTTTCGCCAAGATAATTTCGTAGCCCCTGTTTATCGTAGGCCGCTTCTTCCATCACCACATAAGCAGTCAGCCTTTTAGTGCCTCGCTTATCCGCCCTCGCTAATACTACCGCCTGCCTTATGTTTTCGTTTTGCAACAGCACCTGTTCAATCTCGCCTAATTCGATCCGGTAACCACGGATCTTTACCTGGTCATCTATCCGGCCCAGGTATTCGATATTACCATCTGGCAGCCATCTGCCCTGGTCACCGGTTCTGTACAGTTTTGCATTTGCTTCTTCGTTATACGGATCTGTGACAAACTTCTCTTTCGTCATTTCCGGTTGGTTCAAGTAACCTCTCGCTACCTGTACACCGCCTATGCAGATCTCGCCCGGTACGCCTATCGGGCTTAATTCACCCCCTTGATTTCTGATATGAATACTTGTATTAGCAATTGGCCTGCCAATAGTTATAATTTTATCTTCACGAACAGGGTCATCTGTTAGCGTCGCACACACTGTGTTTTCTGTCGGGCCGTAGGCGTTTATCAACCTTACGCCTTGGGACTGAATATATCTTCCTATATTTTCATTTAATGCTTCACCGGCCGAAACTATTGTTTTAACGGTTCCCAATGAATCAGCTATGGCCTGCTGAAATGAAGGAGGAATTACCGCCAATTCTACTTTTTGCTTAGCAAGCAGTTTCTTAAATTCTTCGGCAGATAGTATTGCCTCTTTTCTGCATAATACCAAACAACCACCACTCGCAAGCGTATTAAAAATCTCATAGCAGGAAGCATCAAAACCTATAGATGCAAACTGCAGCGTACGCATGCCGGGCACTAACCCCAAGGCAACAGCCTGGCTGGCAGCAAGGTTCACAACTCCCCCATGCTCAACCATTACCCCTTTAGGTTTGCCGGTTGAGCCGGAGGTGTACATTACATACGCGAGTTGGTTTGAGTTTATAATGGTATTTAAATTTTCTTTGCTCTGAATTGTTATCAATGGTTCATTGTCCAGTTCCACAATCATAGCATCCAGATCGCGCAGTACCGAACTGCCTGCGCTGCTGCTCAGGATGATCTTCGCTCCCGTATCACCGAGGATATAGTTGATCCTTTCTTTGGGGTAGTCAATATCCACAGGTACATAAGCACCTCCGGCTTTTAATATGCCCAAAATGCCGGATATCATCTCAATACTCCGTTCTATACAAATTGCAACCAGGGTTTCGCTTCCTACACCTAAACCTTTTAAATAGCTGGCTATTTTGTTTGCGCTTTTATTAAGTGCTCCGTAGCTTATGGTTTCGTCATCAAATACAAGTGCCGTAGCTTCCGGGCGTAAGGCTACCTGCTTTTCAAAAGCTGATATTATGTTTTTGTTTTTGGCTATATTTTCATCAAGTTCATGATCTGATGTACTGAACACCGATAACAGGTCATGTTCTCTCAGCGGTAAAATATCGATGCCGTTGATACTTTTATGAATGAACTCCGGAAACTGGATAATAATATGAAAGATTCGTTCGCCTAAAAGCTCTATCTCCTGTTGGGTGAAATATTCATAACAAAATTGAATCTGCAATTGCAGGCGCTGTTGTTTATGATAATCGCGCCAGCATAATTGCAGCGGTGTGCGTTCGCTTTCATTAGCCAACCGCCAGATGCTTGATTCAAGCGCTTCGCCAAAATTGATATCAAAATCAAGCGGCTCGTAGTTTACGATAACATCATACAAATTATCAACTGCCGAATTGATTTTAAGCACACGGCCTAAATCTTCTACCAGGTAATTGTAATGGCGATAATCCTGCTTTTGTGTGTTTATTATTCCCCCAAGTAAATCGGCTAAGGTTTGCCCTGCATCATACCCACCTTTAAAAGGAAGCGCTCCTGTAAAAATGCCAACCGTGCTCCGTTGCTGTCTTGATCCACGTTTGTGAACCGGCAAGCCAAATATAAAGTCGGTAAATGAGGTAATTTTACCAAAATAGATAATCAGCGCCGCGATGGTTAACTGTTGTAAACTGGCATTACAAACCAACTGAATATGTTCGAGCTGGATCTTTTGATTGTCTGAAAGTTCAATGCTATGGGTTGCACCTATTTTACCTTCGTTGTTATATAGGGGATATCTTTTCGCAAGTAGCTTTTCAGGCCTCGCTTCAATTTTACCTTTCCAGTAATCACCATCCTTTTGATAGCTCTCTGAATAATAGTTTTCATTAGCCCGAACAGTTTCGGCCTGATAAGACGGAGCATTAAATATAAACGGTTTCCCTGTAGTCAACGACTCGTATTTTTTAGCCAGATATTGAATGCTTACAATAAAGCCATAGCCATCGGTAATTAAATGATGATATTTCATTAAAAACCAATACTCATTATCTGCAATCTTTATCAAATAATGCTCAAACGGAAACTTATCACGGGTTAAATCAAAAGGAGCGCTAAAAGTTTGGCGCATCCATATATTAGCTTCAGCTTCCGGATTGGCCTGCGTGCTAAAATCCGCCTCAATCAATTCACAGGCATTATAATCGGCATTAAGCTGATAAACAAAATCTGGTGTTGTTAAATCAAAACTCATTTTAAAAGCATCAAAAACCAGCGGAAGCGAGCTCACTGTTTCGTGAAATTTTTCCACGTCCAAACCACCTCTTAATATGATATAGCCGCCAATATTATATTGCGCGCTATCCATATGTAAAAGTTGATTTACATAAACCTCCCGTTGCGCGGGATGTAATGGAAACTGAAGCCCTGACATGCTGCTGTTTTCTAAAATGCTTAAAAGCTGAATGATTATTGTTCGATAAGGCTATCAACCTGCTTATTGTACAATAGCTCCTTTTCGCCGTAAAGGCGTTCGGCAATTATCCCCCGGTCTGTACATAGCTTTACCAGCTTATCTGATTGTACAATAGGGTTTGATTCGTCGGTGTATTTGATACTGCTGATAAACTCAACCCATGGCTCCTGACCCATGGCGTACACATAAGCCTCTTTAGGTTGAAAAATGTCTATAAGCGCCATTCCTTTATCACAATCGGAGCCGGCAAGACGCCTGCTGCCATCCATATCTCTGGCCAGTTTTTTGGTAAGCAGCGGACCGTACAGCCATGTTAAAGGCGCGCCATCGCATTCCATACCAATAAAAAGCACGTCTACATTGCCAATAAATTTGTGAACCAGCTCATATAAACGAGGTTCCACAATTCTTGAATCGGCCAGGAAGAGCAGTTTAAAATCGCCTATTTTTACCAGGTAGCAAGCTTTGGTAAGGATATTCATATCGCTGTGCTCGCCTATAAAAGGCAAACCAGTGATAATGGCATCGTTAAAATGGATGGTTTGCATTTCGCTGATATCCATTACATTATTAAAGCCAATGTTATTGAACATTAATTTCAGATCCGGATCTTCCAGTTTGCCGCTTGATGTACGGGGAACTATCAGGTTTTTGATTTTATGTCTTAAAGGCAACAGGGTTTCAAACAGGATATGATCCTGGTGATTGTGGGTGATCAGTACATAATCGATAGTATCCGGCAGGTCAACATCCGAAAAATGCTGAACATCCGAGCTATAACCATAATAACTAATCAGTGGGTCGACCAAAATACTGATATCCTTAGTTTCAACCAGGATACAGGCATGGCCAAAATAGCGCATCCTGATCTTGTCGCCGGTATATTTTTCGTAAGGCGGCGGAGGCGTTTCTGTAAAAAACGTTTTAAACAAAGGTTCCTGCTCCGGGGTGATGCCGCAGATTTCTTTAATAGCCGCGTAGCTATTGGCTGTGCGTTTCATTTTGGCCAAAGCATCAATGCAAGCATGGTCAAACGGTACGTCCAGACTTAAAACATCCGGCTCGTTAAGACGTGGTGTACTCAGGCAAAACGGGCGCTCATCGTTATTGGTGATCCACATGGCCAGGCTTTGCGAGCTTTTGTTATAAAACTCGCTTTGGTACAGCAATGATTCAAAAAACCGGAAACCGGGGTTGTTATTACGATCATAATACAACTCCACGTAGCCCCGTAAAATATCGGGGACTTTAGCATACAAATCCTCCAGACCGTAGCCTGTTGCTTCGGCGTCCAATAGCCTGTCTAATGTTTTTATCGCTTTAGCAAATTCTATTACTTTATTCTGTTTTTCAAGCGATTGGTCTTGAAGCTGGGTCACCTCCTCAATTCTGCCACCACCAAAATCCATAAACGGGCCGCCTTTCATTTTAGGGTTGAGCACAGCACTGGCATGAATTGCCGGAGCCATTAAATACGATTCGATAATGGCCAAATGCCTTCCAACTATATTCATGGCGGCTGTTGCCGGAGAAATCAGGTGGCTCCAGGCATACCATTTGTCTACCAGTGGCTCCATTACCACGTTGGGTTTCAGATATAATTGTTCCTCGTTCATGACTAAAATGTTTCTAATTGTTTGGTCAGCTTTTCAGCTATAGCATTGATAATAAAAGCCCTGTGCTGCATGATAAAAAAATGGTCACCTTCAAGCTGTATAAAATCAACTGCCGGGATACTTTCATTTTGCCACAGCAAAACTTCTTCTGCCTTAAGATCTTCGTCAGTACCCGTGATAACCGTAAAAGGGATATTCAGTGGTTCGGCAGCTTTGTGTATATAGGTTTCGCTTACCTTAAAATCATTACGCAGGATTGGTTCAAGAAATTCCAGCATGGCATTGTCCTGTAAAATCTCATCGGGCATTCCGCCTAATATGATCACCTCATCAATAAATTCTTTATGCGGATATAAATGAAACCTTTTTGTTTGACGCGATGTTGCCGACGGGCCTGAAGCGCCGGTGATGAAAATATGCTTAGGCAGCTCGTAGCTATTTTCACGAATTTTCACCGCAAGCAAATAAGCCAGCAAACCACCCAGGCTATGACCATATATGGCATAATTGCCTTTGCTTAATATAGGTTTTAGCTGATTAAACAGATCATTAACCAGCGCGTCAATATCTGACGTAAGCTCTTCAAAAATCCGCGTTCCCCTGCCCGGATATTCGAGGGTAATAACATTGAATACAGCCGAATTTTCGGTAAACAAAGGCCTGTATGAATACTTGTTCCCTCCGGCAAACGGCAGACAAACTAAGTTGATCTTTTCGCTCATTTTGTTACAGCTATTAATCGGTGATTCCTTTTCTAATCCTTACAAAAGCGGCCGGGTTTCCTGAGTAGATACTCCATTGCTCAAGGTCTTTAGTGGCAACTGAGTTAACAGTTAAAATAGAATGACTGCGGCAAACCACTCCGGGGCATACTACGCTTTTTGCGCCAATCCATGTACCATCATGAAGCGTGATCTTACCCAAACGATATGGAAAATCTACTTTAGTATAATCATGGTTACCTGTAAGCAGCATGGCATCCTGCGAAATACAAACGTTTTTTCCGATGCTCACATCTTCCAGGTTATCTATCCAAACCGATTCTCCTATCCAGGTATGATCGCCAATGGTTAATCGCCACGGGTTTTTAATTTTAACTTTTGTTTTGATAACAACACCATTGCCCACCTTTGAACCAAACAACCGAAGTAAAGTCACTTTCATTTTATAAGGCCAGGGAAACGCGCTGTTAAAGATGAAGTAGTTGATAAAATACCAAACGGTTACTTTTAATTTATTGCCGTTTTTATAATCGCCAATAGTAAATTTTGAAAGATCCGTTTGCATAGGGTAAATAGTAGTTTCCATTTTTCAATCAGCTATAACCGATTTAATGAATATTTGATAGGATTATAACACCGCGAAGTCTGGTTCTTTAGGGGCCCGCCTTTTGTTAAATAAATTCAGGATCAGGTTTTTGCAAGGCATTTCAACAGTAAAATATAAAATACTGCAGAAGGCTATGAGCGCAAGTGTGGCAACTATCAAAGCAGGCCAGGTGCCTATCGGCATCACAAACATTTTAAAGTAATTCATGAATGGAGCCTGGAAAATATAGATGCTATAACTGATATCACCTAAAAAGACGATTGGTTTTGAGCTGAAGAATGCTGTATCTTTTTTCTTGAAGCTTGTAACAGCTAACACCATTACAAAGTAAACCGGCGATAGTAAGCCGTTGGCAAGCACATAATACCCCGGCACATAAAACTTAACCAGGAATACGATTGCGATACAAAGTATTACCGTTATTAATGAGTTTATCTGATTCCTGAAAAAAAGTGCCTTCCTGTCAAGAAACACCTTACCGCATAGCATTCCCAAAATAAAAATTGAGATCAGGAATACCGGATTAAGGCGCAATCCGGTAACCACCAATTTAGGAATGGTAGGTAAATGAAGCTCGCTTAAATACGATAAAACCAGCGTTAAACAATAGGTAAAAATGAAATATCCCCATGCCATAGTTTTATACTTTTTCTCATTCTTGCGCATGTAAACGATAAGGAACGGAAAGAAAAGATAGAAAAAGAACTCGCATGATATTGTCCAGCCCGGAGCGTTAAACGCGCCAACATACAACCAGCGTTCAATACCTAAAACCTCAAATATTAACCTGTATTTTACTGTAGGGGTATCAATAGTTTTAATGCAATAGTGAAAAATAGCCTGTGCCAGCAACGCTAAAAAGTATAAAGGATAAATACGTGCAAAGCGCTTTACATAAAACTCTTTCCTTGCAAACTCGGTATTTTCACTTTTAAAATACCGGGCGTTGGCAACAATCATGACAAAGCCGGAAATAAAAAAGAAAAAGTTAACCGCCTCTCCGCCATTGTAAGAAAAAAACGTAGGGCTGCCAAAGTGATACCAAACCACCATTATTGCGGCAATAAAACGTAAAATATACAGTGTATCGGTATTTCTTTCCATATCGATGTAATTGCGTTTGAATTAGTTTTAGCTGGTAACTATTTGCTGGTAGATCTTTTCAATTTCATTCAAGGTAACATCGGTATCAAACCGGCCTACGTTTATAAACCCCTTGCTAATCATCTCGGTGCGTTGTTGTGCCGATGATGTTAATACGGTGTTTAACAGATTGCTTGAAGTTTGCAGCCACTCATTTAACCCTTCCGGATCCTGAGGCTGACGAGGGATATAAAAAGCGGCATCACCTCCCACTTCTGTCATTGGTGCTTCACCGGTTGTGATAACAGGGCAGCCTGAAGCCATAGCCTCGGCAATTGGCCAGCCAAAACCTTCGGCAAGCGAAGGGAACAAAAGCACAGATGCACCGGCGTAAGCATTTCTTACAAAAAGGTCGCTTTTGCCCGAAAGCAAATGGATATCATTTTTATATGTCGACTGGTTATACTCAGCGATAATTTTTGGATTAGGCGTTACGCCCAACATTATTAGCGGTAGCTTGCTATCGTTTTTCGCCCGCCAGGCATTGTAAATTTGGATTACTCCCGCGCGGTTTTTATACCACTGATTACCTCCGATGTGCAATATATAGCCGCCGCTGAGATCAATACTTGTTTCCTTGCTCAACTGCATCCTCACAAGGGTTACTTCAGCAGAAGTAAACTCCTGGTTTAAACCGTTATATACCACTTCTGACATTGCAGGCTTTGAACCCAGCATCTGGTGCAGATCAGTTTGTGTTTTAACTGAAACCGAGATAAAGTTTTTGCCTTTACTGTACCCGTTGCGGATATATTGCTGATATTTTTTACCACTGTTTCCTGTTTTGTTTTCGGCAATCATTCCTAATGCGGATTGCTGTGCTAAAAAATCGTGACAGTGAATCACATGCGGTCTTTTAACTACCAACGGGATCCATGGGCCAAGAGCGTGATCCGTAAATACGAACAGTGTTTCCGCCGGATAAGCTTTTAATCGTTTGCGAACCTGGCCCGGGAACAGAATGTATTGATCAATATAACCAAGCCATTTTTTTAGGCTCTTTGGTACACCGAGATTGTAAAAAAAAGCCTTAGATGTCCAAACTTCGGTTTCATGCCCACGTTGCTGCATACCGTTAGTAAGCATATTGGCAAACCGGGGCATACTCTGTGAACCTAAAAACGAAGGATGGGTGAAGAAAACGATGCGCATAATTTAAACAGATACAGCTTTGCGTTTGCCTTTATTAACCTTATTTATCAAATCAAGCATAGAATCGCGGTGCGCACGCTGCTGAAATTTTAAAGAGATCTTACGTGAGTGATCGCTGAATTGCTGGCGTAGCTGCTGATCGTTGATCAGCTTTATAACTTTCTCAGAAAGTTCCTGGATATCACCAAAGTTATACACATAACCGTTCTTGTTTACCTGAACGTCATCGGTATCGCCGTAGCTGCCACAGGTGCTACTCAAAATTACAGGGCATCCCATGTAAATTGCTTCGCTTATGGCTAATGAATGAGGTTCGATACTGGCCGGATGCACATAAGCATCTATAGCCGCGTAATAAGCAGGCAGGCTTAACGGATCAACAAAGCCCGTGAAATGAGCTTTATTAACCTTTAATTGTTCGGCTTTTTGCTTTAAACCGTCAAGGGTTTTACCGGAGCCAAGGATGAACGCGTGCGCCTTTTGACCTTTACTCTCCAGATCGATCAAAAGATCTATCAGGTGTTCCTGGTTTTTCCAGGTTACCAGCTTACCTACTACAGCTATCACAAAATCTTCTTTGGGGATGCCGTATTGCTCGCGAATTTGACTACGTAAGGCAGCTTTGTTTTGGTAAGCATCGGCGTATACATCAACATCAATTGGGTAATGCATCCTGATAAATTTCTTTTCGGGTACACCGTAAAGTTTGAAATAGGCTTCATTCGCATCGCCAACGGTAAAAAAGTAGTTCACCTTGTTGTAATATTGCCTTAGCAAAAAGAATTTGGCCAAAAGTTTATACCATTTACGGCGCTGGCGGTTTTCAGAATCTGTAATGTAAACAATAGGCACATTATTGGCTTTTGCCCACTTGTGCGCCCTACGCTGCACTTTTTGAAAATGCCCATAAGTAATGATGGCGTCAGGATGGTAATTATCCAGTTCCTCGGTTATTGATGGGGCATCAAGCTCCTTTGTTGACGGAAGAACCTGTTCGCCATTCAAAAATTCATGATCAAATTCGTCTAACCTGAGGTTGTTCCAGGATATTTCCTGTCCGAAATTTTTGTCGACATATTTTTTATAGCCCAGCATCGAGGCAAAAAACAGCTTTACTTCAACATCCTTCATTTTTGTAAAGCTTATATACTGCGGACAAAAATGTTGGATTGGGTGGGATACAACTATGGCTACCCGAAAATTATTGTTTGACATAAGATTATAATGAGAATATCTATATCGCGAAAACCGACTCCGGTTCAGGCTTTGAAACCTTCAGTTCTTTTTGCTGCTGCTCGTCGTAGTTTTTGATGATTACTACGCTGCCAATGGCCAGCCATAACCAAATATTGAGTGGCGGGTTCCTGGCTACCACGCCAAAGGAGGCTGTCATGATAATGTAGGCCAATAAAAATGAAACAACTATACTTAGTTCTTTACTCTTCATCTTTTGCCAAAGATTAAGGGCGAAGAAAATAAGGCCAATTCTAAACGCATACCAGCTTATGGCCAGGTACAATCCGCCCTCATAAATGGTGGTATCAAGGTCACTTTCTGTACTAAAGCCTTTCGATTTGATATCGTTAGCATAATAGCTTATCCTTTCAGATCCGTTGCTCATTACACCCAAGCCATTACCGAATAGCACAGCAACTATATCCTGTTCAAAAACCCAGTTTGTCCAGTTTAAAAAGCCATCCTGTACCCTGCCCGAGATTTCGTTGGTTTGTGAACCATCGCCGTGGTCGCTTGAACGCTCATCGTATGCGGCAAAAAATTCGGGTTTAACAGCACGGATCCCTCCTAATAAAACAGCAAACGCTATTATGCCAACCAATGCTCTTGATATGATTTTTCCGGGCGCTTTTACCGCCGAAAATGCCAAGCCACCGACAATGCAAAAACCGCAACCCAATACAGCGGTACGCCCACCTGTTATGAATATGCCGATGATCAATGCGATGCTTGCAGCAATCAATAAAGCCATTTTTTTAAACCCACTTTTTTCTTTTGTTTTATTGGGCCAAAAGAAACAAAGTGTTAAAAACGTACACACAAAATTCAGAAACCAGGAATATTGCCCTGTAAATGAAAATGTTGAACTAACCCTAAGGCGACCGGCGGCCGAAAAACCCTCTAAAGAATTTCCGTCAACACTCATGTTTAACCAGTGGGTGGCTGGTAAGGAGTTTTGTATAATGGCAACCAGTGATGTTGGCACTAAGGCCAGAGTAATGATCAGTACAAACTGTTTGAATTCTTCAATTTTATTGGCCGGAAAAGCGAAAGGCATCAGGACCCCAACAATCGGGAACAGCAGGTATTGCTTTAATCCAAAAATGCTTAAAAGAGCATCGTGAAAGAGGGTAAACAAAACCAGTGGAGCAAACACCATCAGCATTACTTTCCATTTTTGTACCAACCTGATGGTCAAGCCGGATAGTTTTGCATTTTTAATCAATACCAAACCAATAATGCATAAAATGTCCTTTAGGAAGAAGATAAGCATGCCTGCTGCCGGCACCAACTTGCGGACAACCCCCTCAAAAATAAGCACCAATACTATGATATATAGCAGTTGCTTACAGCGTACCCTTAATCTCTCCTGAGCTTTGTTCATGTATATTTTCTTTAAACCCTGGCGGTAAATACATCATTAAGTGATGCTACCAACAAACGGCCGGTTTCGTCCCAACCTTTAAGGCTGCTGGCTTTTTTAACCGCTTTTTCTTTCATCGTGTTATAAGCATCCCTGTCATCAGCAAGCAATTGCAGTTTTTCAAGAATACTATTGCTATCCCTTATTGGCACTATAAATCCTTCTTCACCATTGGTAATAATATCGTCTGCACCTGTGTTTTCGGTGGCTATTATTGGCACGCCGAATGATAAGGCTTCGCCTAATACCAATGCAAGCCCTTCTTCAATAGATGGCAAGCAGAAAACACTCGCGCCTTTATAGGCGGCGTTAAGTTGCTCGCCTTTTAATATGCCGGTAAATACCACACCTTCCGGTATTACAATATCATTCAAGCCATTAGGGTTACTTTCCGGGCCTACTATCATCAACTTTTTGTTGGGGTGATTAAGCTGTTCAAAAGCCTTGATCAAATACCTTAGGCCTTTGCGTACCGAGATACTGCCAACGTATAAAACCACAAACTCTTTTTGTTCTTTTTCAACATTTTCTGTAGTAGCGGACGTTAACTGAGTAAAGCCATAAGGTACCCTCAGCAACATTTTTTCGGGGAAACCAGCTTGAATAAAGCTCCTTTTTACAAAATTGGACGGAAGCAGTATGTAATCGGCCAGCTGGTATTCGGCTAAGCGCCTTTCTTTTTCTTTAGCATGAAATGGCACCCACGGCAAACCCAATGATTCATATTCCTCCTTCATCAGATCTTCCTGGTATTGCACATGGCTGTTAACGGCCTCCACTATAACGATCTTGCCTTTTTTTCGGGCTGCTTTGCTTGTGTTTAAGCCGCTACCATTGTAGTACATGAAGATATCAGCCCCGTCGAGATAGCGTTTGCAAGCGTTGTCCTGTTCAATTTTAGCCAGGTAAGCAATCTGCCTGCTTACCGCAACCGGAATTTTTGACCTTAAACTAATCAGGTAAGCTGTTTGAAGAAAATCTTTACGAACCAACTCGTCACCTAATTCGTCAAGCGCTGCCCGGGGGCTTAATCTTGAGAACCCGCTTACAAACTTGTGCAGCACCCCAGCCTCATGAAGCATGCGTGCATAACGATAGTGATGACTACTGTTAGGTGATGTATATATTACTTTCATGTTTTTAATTCACCGATGCCTGTATAATGTCAAAATACTGCTGAGCAACTACTTCGCTGCTATGTTCCTGTAAATGCTTATTTGCCGCGGCTTTCAGGCGTTGTTGTAATGATGTATCTGTTAACACGTTGGTAATTGAGTTTACCATGTCATCAATATCGCCCCTTTTAAAAACCACCCCTGCATCACCAACCGCGTCAGGCAAGCCGCCACCATCAGAAACTACAGGGATGCATCCGCAGGCAAGACCTTCTAATGCTACTATTCCAAAAGGCTCTTCCCACCGTGACGGAACCAACAAATAGTTATGCTGATTTAAAGACGCCACCAACCTTTCGCCGGTTAAACTTCCTTCAAATGTTACCAGATCTTCCAAATCCAGATCCTTTACATATTGTTTCAGTTTGACAAGGTCTTTTCCCTCTCCTATAACAGTTAATGAAATATCGCCAAGGTTTTGGTTGGCCTGCTCCTTTTTTAATTTATCGATAGCCTCAATTGCCATATCGGCCCCTTTATCAGATACCACTCTTCCTAAAAAAACGAAACGTTTAGTGCGTTGGGCTTCGGTATTGTTTCGTACAAAAAGCTTATCGTTGTATGCGTTTTCTACCACTGTAGCAGCTGGCCAGCATTTTTTCCGGAGCGCGTCACTTACTGTAATCACTTTGGTAGCCTTTTTAAGCCATGCATATTTGAGCCGTGCCTGCATTGATTTGGAGCCGTCTTCATTACTAAGCCAGGTATTTAAAACCACTACCAACCGTTTATTAAAAAATGCGGCAGGCCATGATAAACGCAAAACCGGGCTATTTTCAAAAACCACATCGGCCCAGGCATGCTCACCTATCACCTGCAATAAGCCCGGATTGCGAACAATTCTGTAAGGAAATTCTTTTGTCCCTGATTCCTTTGTCCAGGTGAGAAGGTGTACAATTGCACCTTTATCATGAAACGCTCCCGCTAAAAATTCGGCGTTAGCTTCCGTACCACCCAGATCAGGATAAAATTTATGGGTTATAAATAGAATTTTTAAAGGCTTAAGCATATTGGTTTTATTGCTTGGTAAACACGGACTATTATATCGCTATGATTATCAGCTTGGTTTAAACATTGTCAGGTACTGCCCTGCTACACTTTCCGGGTTGTATTTTTCAGAAAAACCGGTATCCTGATTTATAAACTTTTCAATGTTATTAATCCTTTCCACTTGCTCCACCTCGGCAGTTTTTTGATCATCAGAAGCAATGTTGTCTCTTAAAACTATAACCGGGCATTTATTGTAAAGAGCCGCGGCAATGCTTCCGCTTTTTTCAAATAGTACCAGGGGATGATTGGCAAGGCTTACATCGCATAAACTAAAGTAATCGGCAATATCCTGAGCGTCCCATGTTCCCATTACCCTCATGGATATACTGGTAGTTTGTGCTAACCTTTCAAACTGCTCTTCGATACCGGCACTTTTACCTACATGTGTGATCACCAGCTTCTTTTTCATTTCCTGGCTGACATGCTCTGCTAAGCGGATAAGTTTTGAATCAAGCTGATCGCGATAGTGAAACCCACCAAAGAAGGTGGCTAAAACGTATGCTGAACGGCTACTTTGAACTTCGGCAGGCAACTGCTCATATATTTTTTTGCCGGTTGGATTGCCAACAGGCATATTACTGAATATTGGGATCTTATTGGCTTGGATACCCGCTTTTGCAAGGCAGTTTTTGTAAAACGAGTTTGATGTTGAAATACCAGCAGGCTTTAATGTTTTAACTAATGCCGATACTGCCCACCGTTGTAAAAAGCCTGTTATTTTATCTTTCCAGGTACTTTCGTTTGATTCTCCTATCCATATCTCGTGAAACATGATATGGACATTAGCCTTTATCTTAACTTTTTTAAGCTGTTTTACCAGGTTAAAGGTTATGCCCCTTTTTTCGAAAGAATAGCAAACGTATTGTAAGCTCAGCCAATCAGGATTAAAGGCATCTAATACGGTTTGAAAAGCTTTATAGCGTTCCTGCTCAGGCATTGATTTCGGGAGCCTTGTTATTCCGAAATTGTTGGTACTATCTACAGTTAACTCGTTTATATGCCTGTCATTTAACGCCACCAGCATAACGCCATGACCAGTTTTACAAAACTCCGCTGCTAACCTTCTTACGTAATCTCCTACCCCATCAAGACCAGGCTCCAGCGAAGCGCAAACAAGTAAAATTTTCATATAACCGGTAGAATAGTATAAAAGGCTGCAGGTTTAGTTTCTCGTATAAAATCTGCCTATAAACGCACCCATATTTACAACGAGGCTTTTCCGCTGAACATAATTATTGTTGAATATTGAAATCGGATGATCAACACATTTCCAGTATTTCTTATCAACGCTTCTCGGGCTAATTCCCAAAAATGATTGTTTCAAAAATTTAATTTTCCATGGTTTGGGATTTCCTAAAGCATGAAGCATTAGTGTGGCACCTCCTTGCAAACCCATGCCCTCTTTACCTACAAAGCTCACAACTCCGTCCCACGCTGCAATAGCTATGTTCAAAGCATCCTGATCAGTTTTACTGAAAGGCGCATAGTCGCCCGCGTGCTCTTTTGCAAGATTGGCTTCGCCAGGGAATGGCGCCCGGCTTAATCCGCCTATTACGGGGCCAATTTTTTCCTGGATCATTATCCAGGTATCAACTAAACCGATATCTTTTTTATTGACACCTATAAACCCCGAATTCACATAGATATCACGGTTCAAGTCAAGATCAATATTAAACTGCCCGAAATACTTTTTCCAGGCCATTTTACGGGGATGGTTTGGAGGAAGTGGCGAATTCACATCCTCACAAACCGTAACACCGAAAGAAACCCATTCTTCATAAAAATCCCAGCTGTAATCTAAAATGATATCCGGGTCGAAATAAAAGATATTGTCCACTTGCTGTGCAGGGCCTTCAAAAAGCCACTTCAAAAAATCAGGTTTATAATTGGCTAAGTGGTAGCTGGTTTTCAACTTAACAAAATGGATGTTTATATCATCATTAACCTTAAAGGTTGCCAATTGCAGATCGCCGAAAACAGACGAAGTTGTTGTTTTAGCCCAGGGAGGCAACTCGCCTAAATAACCGGCATAGATATCACCTTTATAGCCATGCTTATAAAGTGAATTGACAAATGCCGCGACACCGAGGTGGTAATGTCCTTCGAAAAGCGTACAAATAACTGATTGCATAGGTGTTTTATCTGTTTTTTATAAAGCGGGCGGGTGTACCGGCCCATATCTGGTAATCGGGAATTGATTTGTTAACCAAAGAACCTGCACCCACAATACTGCCCTCCCCTATAGTTACCCCTTGAAGGATAATACTATGCGCGCCAATCCATACATCGTTCTTTAAAATTATTGGTTTGTGTATCACAGGTTGCTGATTGATGGGTAAATCGCGCTTCATTTCGCGACCGGCATCAACAAATATGGTATTGGCTGCTATCAGACAATCATCGCCTATTGTCAGTCCTAAGGTTATGTTAAAATCGCATCCGTGGCCAATAAATACACGTTCTCCAATTTTTACATAATTGGTTTCGGCAAATGGCTGTGGGGTTTTAAAAACAACATCATCTTCAATTACACTTTCGTTGCCAACACTGATTTTGCCAGGCCATTTACATTTTATTTTGCCTAATATTACCCCATTGTTAATCTGCATACCTAAAAACTTATAGTACTTTTTCCGGAGCGATATACTAACATTGCTAAGTTTATGCCTCAGCATGGCAGGGTATCTCTGTTTCATGAAACTGTTGGTTTGGGTAGTCTGGATACCCTGTAAATGAAGTATATAATTAGAATTACGAAAGCAAGCAAAAAGTCGACTATGGAAAACATCAACACATTAGTGGTTTTTGAAAGATCCATAGTAACCACCAGGATTACCTGGAATAATATGTTCACCGAAAGGTTAATGACCGGCTTAATGATCCACCCGCGCGAAACCAAAACCGAGTAGGTAACGCCTGCCAGCATGGTAAGGCAGCTTGATATAGTAAGCAATAAAATCTCCTTGTTAAGGTTTGAATAACCTTTACCCAAGATCCAGAGCACCTGCGACGGGAACAGCATCACTATCGCTATAATTATAAAGCTGATGGCAAAAAGCGCTGCTTCTATCTGGATAAAGCGTTGTACCAACAAATTCTTTTTCTCGGGCAGGCGGGCAAAGCGCGGTACTACCAATGTGCTGAATAAAGTAGTAAATACAGTTAATACCGTAGTCAAACGGCTTAATGCCCCTACGTGCGCTATAGATTGCGTATTGCCAAAAACCGAGATTAACCAAATAGTGATCTGCCCGGATACGCAAAAGTAAATGGCGCCGGGCAACGACCGCTTTACAATGGCAAGTATCTCCTTTTCTACAGCAGGATCTGACTTTTGTTCTGGGTCTGCATATTCGGCCGAGATTTTACGTAGCCGGATATTGGCCCACATACGGGGTATACCGTTGCCCAGGATAGCTATATAAGTAAACGGAAAAACCAAAAGCGATCCTACCATCAGCACAAAACGGCCAAGCCCCGCAGATAGCTGATTTTTTTGGAGTTTGTTTATTCCCTGGTGAAGTTTCGATGCGGTTTCGAGCAGTGTATCGCTTAAGGCAGCAAAGAATGATGGAATGATGGCCAACACAATTAAACCCGAAGCAATAGGCGAAGCACCGTTACGGATGAGCAGGTAAAACAGGATAGGTAAAGAGATTAGCAAACTAAACATGCCAAATATCTTACGGAGCTTAAGTCCGCTGGCTATTACGGTTCCCAGTTTTTGGCGGTCTTGCCAAACCTTGCCCCCCTGCGCCATCACTCCTGATGAAATTCCGCCGTCGGCCAATACGGTCATTGTGCCAAGCATTGTATTGGCCAGCGTATAAAACGCATATTCGGTTGTGGGTAGTAACCTTACTATCAATATCCCGGTTACTAATCCCAATAATTGAATAATTGCCTGGGCCGAGAATGTGACAGCGATAAGTTTAGTCCATTGTTGCCACTTAGCAAATTTATTATCGGCAACAACATCGCTTGTTAAACTTTTCATATAGCAGGCGATGGTTTATGAAATTGATGTATCAATTGCATATTTATAAAGAGTTGTTATTATAAATAGGATAGGAAATAACGATTAAAACCTGCTCGCAAATTTCCGCATTCGGCTTTTTACGCTTTTAGCGGGCTCTTTTATATAGCTATTTTTCTGATAGATATAGCTGTTGGCGCTCTGTTCACCTTTCACCGCATTAAAGATCAGTTTCATACGTGGCAATTTATTTTCGGCCTTTAACTCCCTCACAAACTCCAGTTCCTGGTTGGGCGTATAATCCTGGCGGATCACGTACAAGCAAAGATCGCACATATGGGCAATGATCATAGCATCCGCCAGGATGTGAACTGGCGGCGTATCAATAAGAATATGATCATATTTTGCTTTCAAATTGGTTATCAGCTCTACCAATTGTGTGCTTTCAAGCAGCTCGGAAGGATTAGGAGGTATCGCGCCGCCACAAATAATATCCAGATCGTCAGAGATGCTTGAACGCTGTATGATCTGGGCCTGCGAGGCATTACCAATAATAAAATCTGTTACGCCTGCCACTGATGGATTTAAATTAAATCGTTTCGCCAGTGTAGGTTTTCTTAAATCCAGTTCAAGAAGTACCGTTTTCTTCCCGGCTATTGCCAATACTGTTCCCAGGTTACTCAATACAAAACTCTTACCCTCGCCCTGCATGCTTGAAGTAAAAATTGTGGTTTTACCAGGGTTGTTATTGTTTTTATGCAGATAAGCCAGCTTGGTCCGGAGATCGCGGAACTGTTCGCCGATAAAGGTTTTTTGATTAAGTACAACTATTGGCTCATCAGTTTCAGATTGTACAATTTCAAGCAAAACTGGCAACCCGGTGGCCGAAATTACTGAGCCTTTACTTGATACCTTGTTTTTTAACGCGGTACGACCATATACCATACCTACCGGGAATACAAGGCCTAATATCAATGCTGTAGCATAAACAGAACCTGGTATAGGTGTAGGCGGACCGCCTATGTGAGCTTGTTCAATTACCACCGCATCAGAAATTGTTGAGGCATAATCCAGGCTTAGTTCTTCTTTTTTCTGCAGCAGATAGATGTAAAGATTTTCCTTAATACCCTGCATACGTTTTATGTCGCTCAAATCCCGTTCGGCACCTGGCAATGCGCGAATGTTTGATTTAAAGCCCGAACCCACATTTTGTAAGCTTTGCAGGGTAGCTACCAATGAAGCCCTGGTGGTTTTCAGATTTTCACGTAATGATACCCTTGTAGCATTTATTTGCTGGTTTATCGGATTAAACAATGGGTTATTTTCCGGTAAAGTGGTTAACAACTTCGTTTTCTCCATCTGCAAATCAGTAAGCCTGTCTGTTAATGATTGCAGGGTAGCATCAGAAAATCCGATAATTGAAGGCATAGTGCCTTTACCATCGTTGGAGTTCAAATAACGTTCGATGCCGTCGAGCACACTCAACTGAATTTTCAGATCGTTAACCTGTTTTTCATTGGTTTGGGCATTACCTACGTATACTGATGATTGATCGGCTAATTCAGTAATTCCACGCGCACTTTTATAGCCTTGATATTTACTTTCTACATTGTTTAGCTCGCTGGTGATCGATCCTAAACGCTCTTCAACAAACTTAATGGTATTTTGGGTCGATCTGCGTTTTTGCTCAACTGAAGCGGCCATGTAAACCCTTATCAGATCATCAATAATTTCACGCCCTCTTTCGGGTACTTCGTCATCCAGCCTGAAAACAACAACCGAACTCTTGGCTATCGGTGATTCATGAATGGCGCCCTGATAATAACCAACCACATCGTCTATTTCGCGTAATTTAATACGCACTGTTTTGCCGATGTATTGTTTGAAGTCAGCTGTCTTATCAAGCCTCCAGGTACCAAAGCTATTGGTAAGGTTACTTTGGAACGCAAACCTGATCAATTTGCCGTTAGGCTGTTTTATCAGATAGGTACTGTCACTTTCAATTACAATATCAAATATTGAATTCAAGGATCCTTTTCCCCGACTAATTAATTTAAACTGAACTGGAGTATCAGAGTAAATATCTTTGTAAGAATAATACGGCGTTTTCTGAAGATATGTAACCCATAACTGAAGATCTTCAACCACCTGCCTTGTAACAGGAATTGAACTCATGAGGCTCATTTGCTCATCTATACCGCTCTGGTTTTCAGTTAAATTGATAGCTTCCAGGGCGGCCTTATTAGCTTCCTTTTGCTGATCTTTAACCATAACCTTACCAAATATCTGATAAACAGGCCTTTTATATTTTAAATAAAACACAGCAAGGCAAAAACATATAACAAAAAAAATCAGGAATAAAGGCCAATGAAACAATAACCGGTTAAAAAAATTACTGATTTTAGCCGATCCGGCATCATTTGAATTAGAAGCGTCCATAATATTTGAAGGTATATGTATATTTTTTGCAGTTATTTACTTACTTGTATAGCAATCAAGATCAATGACGCTATTGAAATCACGATTGGGAGTACTTTAACAAACGTGCTCTGGGTCGCAAATTTTGCTTTACCGGCTTCAACGTAAATCAAATCGTTGCTTTTGAGATAATAATATGGCGATTCAAATAGCCTTGGCGAAGTAAGGTCGATATTTATATATTTCCGTTTACCGTCAACTTCCCTAACCAATAAAACATTTTTGCGATTGGCCGTAGCGGTAAGATCGCCGGCCTTGCTAAGCGCGTCGGTAATTGAAAAGCGCTCGCCGTCAACAGTAATCACATCTGGATGGGCCACATCGCCCAATACCGAAACTTTAAAATTGGTAAAGGCCAATGATACTTCAGGCTCTTTAAGATATGGCGAAATTTTACCTTTTATAAGGGCGGCAGCGTCTTCAAGTGAAAGCTGGCCAACTTTTACACCGTGGACCAATGGCAATTGAATTTCGCCATCCTTATTTACCAGATAGCCATCATTAGCCGACGATGTGGCACTGCTGCTACCGTCTTTACCCTTAGCTGTAGTTACAGCTCCGCTATTAAAAATGGCTGAGCCGTCTGAGTTTAAACTTTTAACGCTTAATGATAAAACATCACCAGGCTGTATGGTTGGCGGGGAAAAATTGGTGATTTTGTAAGCCATCTCCGGGTTTCTATCCAATCCCTGAAAGTAACTGTTCTCCTTATAGCTGGCGCAGGATGTCAGCAATACCATTAAAATTAAAAATGTTGTTAATAATTGATTTTTCATCATGATCGATTTAATTATTTCTTGAAAAAGATAGGCCGCGGGTTTATTTCCGGGAACCTTTGAAGAGTTAGCACAGCTTACGCTGTGAACAGCATATGAATAGTTAATACAGTAACAATAAATGATTAAATAATTGCCGCAACATTATCTGGAGAGTACCGTATACACGACAAATACTTTATTGGTTACCCAAGCATATTTGCAATGACTTTATCCCCTAAAAAGAAAATTTATTTAACTGACTTAGAACAAAATCTGACCTTTTCGGGCTTCCTGAAATCATATAAGGAAATAAATGATAATGTTATTGTTACCCTGCACGATATTGAAGTTTATGATTACACCTCATCAACACCGTTGTTTAGCTTAGCGGAGACTACCTTAACAAAAAGTAGGCATAAAATTTATATCGAAGATATTGCCTGCCAAAACATTGCAGCTTTATGCTGATTACAGAGCGGGCTCCAGTATTTTTTTGAGTGTAACCTTTGTTAAAGGTTTTATAATATAATCTAAAACAAAATCATATTTTTTTGCCAGGGCCAGGTCTGCGGGATCAATTGACGATGACATAATATAAACATCTATTTTCCTTGCTAAACCGGATCTTAGTTTATTATATTTATGAAGAAATGAAGAACCGCTCATAATAGCCATATTAATATCAACGAATATCATATCGGGCAATTCATCACTGTTAGTTTTGTTTTTAATTAAAAACTCCACAACTTTTGTTGCATCGAAATAATATGTAGTTACGGGCTGAAATGATAGATAGGTTTCAATCATTCTTTGAATTATGAAATGCTGGATAGGTTCATCGTCAATAAATATTAATTTCACACAGGTTAAGGTTAGGTTTATATTATTTATTATGGAACAAGTATTTAGCTACCTGTTTCAGATTTACATACCAATTAAAACGATCACATAGCGTTAAAAAACAATCATTTTTCTTTCTACCCGAAAAAAGATTGCCATAAAATTTTATTTTCTTTGCGCCAATAATTAAACTATGAGTGAGTCCGTTACAAAAAATATATATATCACCGATCTCAACACCGACCTTACCTTTTTGGGCGAGGTTAAATCCTTTGAAAAAAAGGATGAAAATGTCACAGTTTTATTGAACAATGTTACTGTGTATGAATATTCATCTTCTAATTTTTTATACTCCCAGCCCGAAATTTCATTATCAGGCCCTGCATCTCGCTTCCATATTGAAGATGCTGTGTAACTACTTTTAATTCTAATCCGCGTCTCTGTCCAATCTCAAATATTTAATTCCCTTTGGTTCGGGATATACCGTTTTCTGCATATTGGACATCATTCTTCTGATCACTTTGCTGATATTAAGATGATTTTCGGCATAATTGCGGGCATTTAGTTTAATTTCGGCGTTATCAGATGTACAACAGTTAAATATGGCTGCCTTCAGTTGATCGATATCTTCCGGCGGGATCACAACACCCATGTTGTTGTCTTTTATAACCTCATATAAAGTGGTGCCTTGCTCTGCAGTTACCAGTGCCAGGCCGCCAACAGCCAAAATGGTGGTTAGCTTTGACGGCATCACCAGGTCGGCGGCGCTCTTTTTTTGCAAAACCAGATGAACATCGGCCATATTCAAAAAACTATTGAACAGATGACGCTCCTGCAGCGGAAAGAAACTTACGTTATCAAGCTGCTGTTGCTTAGCCCGCTGTATTAGTTTATCCTTGTGTGGCCCCGTGCCGCAGATAACAAATTTTATAAAGCTAACCTGTTTAAGCTGCTCAGCTACATCTAAAATAGCTTCAATCCCTTGTTTCTCGCCTATACTGCCAGAATATAGTACTACTTTGTCATCCGCATCAAAGTTCCACATCGATTTCAATTCGGCAGAATTAGCTATTGGGTAACAAGTGTCAGTATCAACCCAGTTGGGAAAAAAGGTGATCTCCCGGTTAGTTTTAACACTTATCTTCTTAAGCATGCCTTTTGAAATCGAGCTTACAAAATCTACCTTGTGCATGATAAATTTCTCCATCGCAAACAAAATTTTAAATGCTCTTTTTGATTTTAGCATGTTTAAATCGCGTGCGGCCTCAATTTGCAGGTCCTGGATATGATAAATGATTTCGCCCCGTTTAAAAAACCGGTAAAACAAACCTAAAAAACCTAAATGAAAAGGTGGTGCTATACAAAATATGTAATCATTTTTAGACTTAAATAACAAGGAAATCAGCACAAAATAAGCCGACAAAAAAAAGGTAGCTTCGTGAATAAGTCGTTTTAAACCACCGGGCTTTTCCGGTACATATAACGGACATCTGTATACAGTGAGCTTACCGTCTTTGAGCACCTCACGCTTATAAAACTTATTGGTGTATGGAGGCTGCACTTTCCAGAATGGGTAGTATGGGAAAGATGTTATTACAGTACATTCATAATCGTTATCAACAAACCATTCAACCATATCTCCGGTATATTTTCCAATACCCGTCAATTCTGGAGAAAAGTTGATGCCTATAATTAATATCTTTTTGCTCGATGCGTTTGGCTTATTCATTTGATTAAGTTATCAGCGAGGGGGTTAAAAACCCCGGTTATTATTAAACTAAGTAATGTCCGCCCCAAATTCGTCTAAAGTTAATTCGCGTCGCAGCTGTTCAACATGCAGACATCGGTAATCTGTATTATTTAATTAAATTAACTTGGGTACGGTGGCTGCAGTAACTATAGGATTGGTTAGAGACATTAATTAACAATTGAGTATAGCTTCGCCATTTCGCTTACAATGAGCTATTTTCAATTAAAAATCAGTGTGTTAGGTTATCAATTCATTATCAATGTTTAATTAAACATGAATTTTATTTAACACATTGATACAAAATTAGCCATATAATTTACTTTTCATCAACAAAACTGCCGATTGTTGTGAAATGTACAAAAGTGTGATATTATTCACATTTATGTAACAAACCAACAACCATTTACGTAAGGAAATCTCCACCATCGACAGGATAAAAACCGATTTATTAACAAAACCCAGATCAGGGTCGCTCCCGCATATTAACTTAACGAATAAAGAAAATAAACTACCTTTTTTAACAACTATTAGTTAAATGCCTTTTTTACCTAACTAATTATTAATTTTTTTAATGATTATGGCGTCCCTGGATTAAAATCCACCATCAGTAACGGTCGATAGGCGTTTAAACACACCTTTGAAACATGTGTATTTTTCACACCACACTTTTTTCACATTTTGAAAACAAAATGTGCGAGACCATGCGAATTATTAAACTAAATGGCGATTTTTATGAAAATAATGCACCTGAATTGAGGATCATTTTGTTTGATCATCTACCTAATTATCAAACAAATAAAAATGCACTACAATGAAAAACGCTGTTATAATTAAACCTACACCTGCAAATTGGATGGTTGTGTACACAAGATCCAGATTTGAGAAAAAAATAGACAGAACTTTAAATGACAATCATATCACCTCCTTTTGTCCGGTGATTAAATCATTAAAAAAATGGGCCGACCGAAACAAAATGATAGAAACTCCATTATTTCCATCATACGTTTTTGTCAAGGCAAATACCGGTGAGCAGCTTAAAGTAAAGCAGGTTCCAGGAGTTATCAATTTCGTATCCTATGGCGGAAAGCCCGTTGTATTAAATGACACGGAAATTGAACGAATAAAGTCAATAGTTGACAACTACTCGGAAGTTGAGCTAATGAGTATCCAAAATTTAAACATTGGCAACAGGGTTAAAATAAAGGACGGATTATTGTATAACTACCAGGGTGTAGTTACTCAAATTATGGGCAAAACCATATTAATGACCATTGAACAATTAAACTGCGTTTTAACTGTAAAGGTAAACGTAGATCAAATTTGTTTAAATGTTGCAAGTTAACTTCTAAAGATGTATTATTAACTTGCTTCTTATTTTTTATTATAGAACTCAATTAAAATTACGATTGTTATTAAGTAGTTCAAAACTCATTTTATAAAACTTATGGATTTGCACCATGGTGAAATAGTGGAGAAAGTGGTTAGGCGCAAAGGCTGCAGCATAAGCGAAATCGCACGATTCACTAATGTTAACAGACGCTCGGTTTATTACTGGTTTAATCAAAAATATCTAAAACCAAAAATCATTTACAAAATAGGCCTTTGCCTGAAACATGATTTTTCTGTTGAGTTTCCTCATTTATTTACTGAGGGAGAATTTGACAATATAAAAAATCAAGGTTATACCCACACACCTGATTATCATGCAGACGAGATGGAGGATTCGTACTGGCGGGATAAATACATTGAACTATTAGAGAAATACAATAAAAGCCTGCTCGAAAATTCAAAAAAGAAATTTAACCAGCGTTAAAAATATGCCCTTGCTAAATTGATTAAACATCAGGCGGCGGGCACTTACATAAATAAGAACAGAACAAACAACGGTAATAACCTAACTTATAAACCTAATTATACTAAACTAAAAATGCTTAATCCGGCAACCTGATTAATAAAGGAGCCGGATTAAGCATTTTTAGTTTTCAGCTATACTTAGCCGGCTACCTTAACTTCGTTTTGAGCCGATTTAAAGTTAACATCATACAACACCTGGCTATCTTCAATAACACGGTGCGCATAGCTAACGCCCATCCAGCGTTCAACAGTTACATTTTTACCCTCTAAAACTTTATAGTCTTTAAAAAAGCACTCAATCTCTTTAATAGTATGCGGAGGCAATTCGCTTAAATCATTTATATAATTTACAGACATATCATTATTGGCAACAGCAATAATTTTATCATCCTGCTCGCCATTATCAATCATGTGCATTACTCCTATCACCTTCGCTTCGATAATTGACATCGGGAAAACATCAACAGAACATAATACCAAAATATCAAGCGGATCCTCATCATCACAATAAGTTTGCGGGATAAACCCATAATTAGCAGGGTACATTACAGATGAAAAAAGCACGCGGTCTAATTTTAAAAGACCGGATTCTTTATCAATCTCATATTTAGCTTTTGAACCTTTAGGAATTTCAATAACGGCGTTTACAACGTAAGGAACCTTAGGCCCCGTTGAAACTTCATGCCATGGATGCTGTGTATTCATTGGTAGTAATCTTAATGTTTTCGTATTTTTTTTATGAAAGTACTAACAATTTGGCAATTTCATTACAAAATCTCCATTCTATTTTTTATACACTTTATTACTCAAATCCTTCTCAACTTATCATTCCTTTCACTTCAATCTGGTTTACAGCACATTATAAACCCAATCAGATGATAAGTGAGATAGCCGAGAAACAATACTGAATGCTGAAACAAATTTCCTTGCAATGGAAAAAAAATCACCAAGCCATGCTATTTCTGTCAGAATTGCTACGGTGCTGGATATGTGGATATTGATTGTTAAAAAAATTTAAAGCCCCCCTTCAATAATTACATAGAAAGTTTGATGCAAAGATTTTCAAAAAGTCTGATCTTCAGATTAATTCCATATTAATTAACTATTAATATAATAAAGACTAACAGAAAAAATTGCGGCATAGATTTTCATAATTTCAAAGCACCAGTTGAAATTGTAACATTATTGTAGCATTTCGGGGTTTAACTTCCCACTATTTCTTTCCCACCTCAATACACCTATCTTAAAATCAATAAATGGGGAATAAATTTTCACACTATGTATACATTATTCCACACTTCGTGCGTAATTAAATACACGAAATTTTATTCATAAAAAATACAAGAGAAAATAAATAATCTAAAAGTTAAAATTATTCTTAAAAGTTGGGAATCTCTTTTCTCGCCAAACCAACATATCCTATCAATTTCGTCAAGATTAAATTTGGCGCACTGGCATAGAAGTTGCATTACATGGGCACCTGTCAATAGTTAGTAAACTGATTAACAACTAATTATTACTGGCACCTAAGCTTATTTTGATTAGTTTTTTAACTTTTTACAGCTAAAAATTATGCAAAAACATCACGGTCAGATTGTAGAGATACTCGTTAGAAAAAAAGGATTCAGTATTACCGAACTTGCACAGCATTCGGATGTAAGCCGAAGTGTAGTATATCAGTGGTTTAACAGAAAAGAATTAAACGCGGATATTATACACCGGATTGGAAGAATTGTAGACCACGACTTTTCAAAGGAATTCCCTGAATATTTCCAGAAAAAAAATACTGATATATACGATTCAAGGAACGGCGAAATGCGCCCTAATCAAAACAGGGTAAATATATGGAAAGATAAATACATTGTTTTACTTGAGCAGTACATCCAATTGTTGTCTACCGAGTAAGTTCGATTAATTATTTGCCGCATTTAAATGTGTATCAAGCATTTAAATGCGTGTTAATATTTTACAGTTTTATAAAAACCTAAGTCCGCGTTCCTACTATCGTCCAGGGACTGGGAAATATCCCATATATGCCCTCACCCTGTTAAAATCACCAATACCGTACCGAAATATCCTGGTAGATATTTACGGTAACGGCAATTGGCGTCCTCATGAACACATACTATCAAAACACTTGACGACCCTGTAAAGAACCTGAAAAGCGAATAAGATATCGATTAATAAACAACAGGCGCAGGCTGGTTGGATTTAAGATTAATGACAGTCCGGTTAGTCGATGGGAATAAAACAACAAGCAATATAACAGCCAGCAGCACCCAGCTGATGAGCTGATAATAATCAACAGCAAAACGCAGCTGGGCTTGCGCGCTTATATTTCTACCCAGCAAACCGTTGGCAATTTTCGCAGCCTGATCTGCGGCTACTCCCTTACCGGTCAAGGCTTGTTTGTACATCGCTAATTTTTGAACCGCAAGCGGGTTTAACTGACTTAACTGCTCCTGGAAACGGTTTGCGTGATCATTTTGCCTGTACAACTGAAAATAATTAATAAGCGCTATGCTACTGCTAAACCCGGTAAAACGCATAAAGATCCCCACTGCCGAACCCGTTGTACCATATTTAGCCGGAGATGATGATATCACAAACAAGATAACCGGAGTCATCAACATACCAGCACCCAAGCCCTGTAATATTACCGGTATAATCAGGTCTTCGGTATTAACTTGGGCCGAAAACACAAAGCACATATACACATGAAAAGCCAGCAGAAAAGTAAAACCCAAAATGAGGATCTGCCGCAGAGGCTTCTTCATCAGTAAAAACCTTGACGAGATAGTAACACTGATAATGATAGCTGCAAGGTTATAAATAAGCAAATAACCAACATGTATGGGGTCCATACCCATAGTGCTGCTCATGAAAGATGTGGTGATCCCGAATGAGCCGCGGCAGATATAAAACACAAAGAGCAGCAATGCGGCTAATACAAATTTCCGGTACTTAAAAGCCTGAATATGGAAATACGGCCTTTTTGAACTAAGCTGCCTCAGCACAAAAACAGAAAACAATACCGCAATAGCTATCACACTGTAAAGGATACGGCTATCATCAAACCAATCATATTGCTGGCCATAAACCATAACATAGCCAACAAGACAAAGCCCCGCCGAGTAGATCACAAAGCTTGCCCAATCCAATTGATACAAAGGCAACTTCCTATCGAGGCGCACATTATTCATAATGATACACATCAACGCTGCACCCGGCAAAAAAGAGTAGATAGCGCATTTATATATCACATTGAAATTAAAATTATCAATAATAGATGCCGTAAATAAGGTTGACAAAGGCGATACACAAAGCAGAATACAATAAACAACTGAATAGCCTATCTCTTTTGAACGTTCGGTATGCAAACGCGTAAACATCAGCGTAAGCGTAATGCTGAGACTTGTACAGGTTAATAAACCCTGAATGTACCTAAAAATCAAGAGCACAAAAAAATCGCGCACATGATAACAGATATAACAGGTAGTAACCAGTAACAATACACTGATGAGCAGGTACATTTTACTGGCGATATTTTTAAAAAAGCGCTTTTCCAACACCACGAAGCTTGCGGTTGCGGCATACAGGATAATCATTGAAAACTGCGCGTCATTGGGGCTTATACCATAATAGCCAGCAGCCGCGCTAACGTTGCTAATCGATAGCGAAAACAATATAATGCCGGGCAGTACCACTAACAGCAGGGTGATACGTATAAGCCACTCAGGTACCCAGGGTTTAAAAACCGGAATTTGATTGCTCATGGCTGTTAATTTTTAGGTACAGTTACACTGGCATTCATACCCGCGCTTAAGAAATCAGCAGCCTTATTATCTATTTTAATTTTCACGGGGATACGCTGTGCTATTTTCACAAAGTTTCCGGTAGAGTTGTCCGGCGGCAATAATGAAAAACGGGAACCCGTAGCCGGTGATAAAGAAAGGATCTCTCCTTTTATTTTCCTATCGGGATAGGCATCTGTAGTAATTTCAACACCCTCGCCTATCCGCATATTATGTAATTGTGTTTCTTTAAAGTTAGCTACTACCCAAAGGCCAGTTTCTTTATCAACTATATAAGCAAGCGTTTGCCCCAACTGAATCTGCTGACCGGGTTGGATAGTTCTTTTGCCCATTTTGCCATCGTAAGGCGCAGTTACTACAGTATAAGAAACGTCAAGCTTATTACGTTGAAGCACCAATTCACGGCGTTTGATCTCCGAAAGTACCGGCGAGATCTGCGAACGGCTATCATTTACTTTTGACAGCGATGCCTGGTAATTATTTAACGATGCCTGATAATCAGACCGGGCAACATCAAGGGCGCTTTGTACATTTTCCAGTTGCTGTTTGGTAGCCGATTCAGCTTCATACAACTTTGTAAACCGATCAAACTCTTGTTCGGCTTTCACCAATTTAGCTTTGGTGGCTGTTATCTGAACCTTATTGACTTCGGCAATTTTAGCGGCGGTTTCTACATTACTTTGCAATACACTCACCTGCTCGCGGGCGTTCTGTAAGCCAGCGCCTGCTTCTTCCTGTTGTATCTGGTATTCACGATTATCGATAACGAGCAGGGTATCTCCTTTTTTTACGTCCTGGTTTTCATCGTACCTTATTTCTTTAATAAAGCCGCTTACCCTTGCTGTAATAGGATTAATATAGGCTTCAACCTGGGCATCATCGGTTTCTTCATAGCTGTACAGGTGTACCAACGTTACAATCCCCCATACCAATAAGCCAGCTGCAACTATGCCGGCTATCCACGTGGTTATTTTAGTTATTAACTTATCAGTTGCAGTATAAGTGTTTATATGTTTGTTCATGATTAAAGTTTCCCGGTTACGTTTTGTAATTGATAATATTGAAGTTGAGCGGCTATTCTGGCAGCAGCCAGATCAAAGCGGGTTTGTAATAACTGCGTATCCGCGTCAAGCAGATCGGTTATCAGCGATAGTTGATTAAAGTAGGTATTGTTTACAATGCGCCTGTTTTCTGTAGCCTGTTGGACATTAACGCGGCTAACATCTACCCTGTTTAAAGCTTCCTTGTACCTGAGCCAGGCCTCATTAACCTGCTGGCGTACGCCATCTTCAGTTTGCGCATGCTCAATTTCCTGGCTTTCAAGATCAAGCCTTGCCACTTTTACCTTGTGGCTGTTATGATAAAACGAGGATATAGAAAACGAAGCTTTTACCCCTGCAAAACCCAAACCGTACAAGCTCGGCGAGTAGGGATAAAACAGGATTTGCGGGTAGCTATAGTTATAAGCCGCGAACAAGCCCACTTTAGGCGATACGTTTGCTTTTATATTCTTCAATTTCAGCTTGCTTAGCTCCGTTTCCTGTTCAGAGATCTTGAGCTGATAGGCGTTCTTCCCGGCATCGGTTAAATACTCGTCGTACGTCTCTTTGCCTGTTGTATCCAACTGAACAGCTTCAACCGGGTTTATCCGCTGATCATCAGGCAAACCTATCAGGATATTCAGCTTTTGGTTAGCTATAGCCAGATCATTATCCAACTGAACCAAAGAGAGTTTCTGCTTAGAAAGCTTTAGCTCCGCCCTTAGCACATCGCTTTTTAATACTACGCCGTTTTTTTGAAGGGTTTTGATTTGTAAAAGCTGTTTTTCCTGCGCAGCAATATCTTTCAACAACAGATCTTTAAAGATGATACTGCGTTGCATATCCAGATAATAGGCTGCGACACGTAACTTAACCTCAGAAAGTGTCAGCTTTTGCTGTTCCCCTGCTATATTATTTTCGCGTTTGCGGGCGTCAATTTCCAGATTGGTTTTATTACCGTTATAAATATTTAAATAAGCCTCGCCGCCTACAGTGTAAGTAGTATGCAAAACCGGGAACTGAGTTGGTGTATTAAAAATACCGTTTTCGTAAACCGGCATATTGCTTACACGGGCATATTCGCCGTTAATATTAATCTCGGGCAGGCGCTCTGCTTTGGCATCTTTAATACCTTCGGCACTGCTTGTTACCTTCAATTGTTTAATTTGTACAGCTTTGCTGTTTGTGGCTGCTTTTTGCCAAACCTGTGCTATGGTTAAGGATAGGTTTTTGCTGGTATCAGCAGCGGGTTGTTGGGCTTTTAACGAAAAGGCCAACAACAAAACTGGCAACAAGGCCAGATAAAATTTACTATTAAAGTTCATGGTGATTTAATAGTACAAAGTTCGGCACTCGCTAAAAGCTTATTTTATTTAAATTTGCCAAATGTTTATTCATTCCAGCCAAAATATAGATACAGCTACAGCCGATAACTTTTTCCGGGATATTGACCAATATCCCGAATCCGTTTATGTAATTAACTGGAAAACAGAAAGAAACTTCCCCAACCATAACCACAAAAAAGGTCAGCTGATTTACATAGAAGGAGGCATTGCCTATATTCATTTAACCGATAAAACTTTGGTAATACCGGCAAGGCATTATGTATGGATCCCCGGCGGGATGATGCATTTTGTGGAAATGCACAAATCGGCAATTACCCGCACGGTATATTTTTACTGGCACGATGATAACAGCAACCCGTTTTACACCAAAGGCGGAATTTACCCCATCAATAATTTATTACTACAGATGCTCATTTACTCCGAGCGCTGGGACGGCAATGTATTCCCTGATGAACAGGCATTCCATTTTTTAGCGGGAATAAAGGCGATTTTGCCGGAGATCAGCGAAAAATCTTTACCTGTAGCCTTACCTACTACAGATAACACCCGGATGCACCCTGTGCTGGATTATATGAATAAAAACGCATTTGAACCGCTAACACTTTCATCTGTAAGCGAAGAAACCGGCTTTAGCGAAAGGACACTTTCACGCCTTTTCCAATCAACCCTTAACACTTCGTTTTTGCAATATTTTAAATTGCTAAAAATGGTAAAGGCCATTGAGCTGATGCTGCAAACCGATATGTCTATGAGCGAGATTGCTTATAAATTGGGATACAATAGTTTATCGGCCTTTAGCGCCATATTTTACCAGCTCACCAATATCAGGCCATCTGATTTTGCCAAGCAGCTGAGGTAATTACATCAACCGCTCCAGGATCCTGATGTTTGCGTCGCTCGCCTCGCTTTCCTTAAAGGCTTTACTTTCATAAACCTCTTTACACCATTTGATCACTTTATCATCCGGATACTTCTGAATTTCTGCATCCAACCAGTTGATCGCCAGAGTGCGGCCATTCAGCTTTTCAATAGCCCAGGCGGTTACCAAATGATTAGCCGAAAGGAAATTACTTACCGTATTATCTATTTGAGGCTTAAAGGCTGTTATTTTTTGCAGATACTGTGTGGCTTCATTAGTCTTACCCATTTTGGTATAGCACAGGTAACTCATCCAGTCTTCCAATCGCTCGTCAATATTTTCGGCATAGGGTTTACCTACACCCAGGTTTGCCGGCCATTTTTTAGCCTCGGCTATGTAATTTAAAGCTGCTTTGTAGTTTTTAGTATCGATCTTTTGAACCGCCTGCATCAACTCGGTTTCCCGGTATAACTCGCGGCCAATCGTCGCGCCTTCAAAAGGTAAGATATCAATGTGCGATAACAGCTCACCGCATTCGTTGTACCGTTTATTCAGGAGCAATATTTTGGCGTACAGCATACCAATAATGTAATTATCACGGTGCGATTTATAAAAGGGTTCAACAGTAGTTAGTGCTTTGGCATATTGCTTATTATTAACATAATATTCGCCAAGCAGCTTATTATAACGCCAGCCTTTATCAAGTTTGGCTGCGGTATTTAAATCTGCCAGAACATTTTCTCCTGTTTGCATTGCAGCCCGCGCTACATAAAATGGTGCAAAATCTGGTTGGTTGCCACATGCAGCAAACAACTTTTTGCTTTCGTCAAGGCGGTTCCGGTCTTTGTAAAGCAATGCCAGAAAATACTTTGGCTTCCAGTTATTACTTTGTTGCATAGCCCATTTTAACACACCTTCATCACTATTGCGGAAAGGAAATACAAATGCCGCCGTTGCTGTATTGGCTTTATTTAAGGCTTCACTAAATGGCTTTGTTTGCCCTTGCTGCAAAAATGCCAGTTTATAGTACACAAATGCGCTGGCTGGCGAAAGCAGTAAAACCTTTTCACTTTCTTCTGTACAACCGTTATGATCATACAAATTTGCCAGATCAAGGTAACTTTCAATAGGCTGTTCATTCCGAATCATTGATGTAAAAGCCTTTTTTGTAGCTTCAGATTGTTGCCATAAATACTGTTCAAAGCTGGCAAAATGATTAAGCGGTTCGTATGTCAATATGGTGTCTAAAACCTGCTCGGCATTTTTGCGCTCGTTTAAATGCCGGTAAGCTATAGCTTGTACCTGTAGGGAAGATATATCAAACCTGTTAAAATCCAGCGCTTTTGAGGCAAACTCCAAAGCCTTCACATCATTCTTTTCTTTTAAATACAAACTACTCAAAGCCGAGTAAGCCGCATTACGATATTCAACCGATAAACCGGCTATATCAAAACCATCTTTAGCATCAGCCACGTTACCCAGTTGCGCGTTTATGATGCCATAATAATAGTTTGCAGCACCATCATTAGTATTGATACTCAAGGCAGTTTTGGCAAAAGCCAAAGCTTCGGCATAACGCATATCACGGTACATCAGCGCTGCCGATTGTACCAGTGCCGGCAAAAAGTATGGATCTTTTTTTAATGCTTCCTGCAGTTTTTCTTCGGCCTCGGGGTACATTTTTTGATCCATGAACTCCTTGCCCTGGGTGTATAAACCATAAGGGCTATTCCAGTCAAAATCCTTTGGCAAGTCAACCGGGCGATTAAGGTTATCTGCTTCAGGCTTTGAATTATAGATAAGTTTATTAGTACCTAAAGTTACCAGCACATCCCCGACATCAGCCTTAACCGAATCTGCAAATAATTGTAAGGGTTGCAATGTTACCTTTTTACTGTAGATCACCTTATCACCCTGCTTTACTTTCAGCGTATCGGCTATTTTTTGAACCGGGTTAAAATACAGTTTCAACAAGCCGCCATCAGTCTTCACATTAAGCGCGCCATAGTTATTTGCCTGTACAAAGCCCTTGGTTTTGAGTACCGGGTACCAGTATTCTGTCCAGGTATCTGAAGTGCCGGGCGCAAAACCTTTGTGTTTGAAAGGTGTGAACGTGCTTTTAACTGCGGTTTGGTTAAACAACCTCCCCGATTGAATTTCAGAATACTGACCATCGTTATCGGTAAGCTGCTTTTCCCAGATCATGCCCTGATCTGACAGTCCCCAGATCCAGATCTTTTTACCCGCTTTATCTTCGTGACCGCCATAACGGGCCATACCAAAATCATCGTTATGCCAGTAAGCACCGAAAAAATCGGTGTACTTGCCAAACACATGGTATGATTTATAACCACCAAAATTGTTATTATCATAAAAGGAAAGATCTTTCCCGTTCTGTTTATTGATGGGCCAGTCGGCGTACTCCCCCTGATGACCGAGGTATTTAGTACCGGGGAAAATATATTCAAGTTTACCGCTGGTTTTAATACCGGTATTCATCCAGTGGTAATAGGGTTGTTCAAGCGGTGTTGAGTTATGCCAGAATGATTTTGTAGTGAAATAAGCTTTATCTGCCGGAAGGTTTACTTCCATTGTCCAGGTGGTATTGGTAAGCAGGTCAAGCACGCTGATGAAACAACTTACACTGCCATCGGCATTTGTACGGGTAAGGTAGTCGACCGGGGTAACCGAATTTGGTGTATGCCCAATGATACCGTAATTAGGTTCGATGCCACCGCTTGTCCAGGGGCCGCGCATGGCAATGTCCCTGAATTTTACTACATGGTTTTCATAAACAATTGGTTTACTTGTCGATTTTTCAACTGCCGACCAGATCTTGCCGCCTATCTGGGGTAAAATGGTTAACCTGATATACTCGTTTTCCAGCTCAACTATTTTCCACTCCTTTTGCACCGGTTTATCCGTAAATCCGTCGTAACGGAAATACGGATAAATATTGGTGAATGCCGGTATCGGATTAGGATCCGAAAACGGATAAGTGGTAATAGCTTTAGTATACTCGCGGATACTTGCCGTTTGTTGGGCAAAAGCCTTCAGGCCGCCAATGCAAAGGCATACGGCGATAAACCATTTTTTATTCATGTTTCCGTTTATTTAATCACCAGTAACCAACCTTTACCTTTTTCAACCGGGATCCTATCGGTCAAGCCAAATGTTTTGCCTGGCTGATAGCTTTTAATTTCCGGAGCCGTGATGGTTGCTTTGGCCGGATCGATGCCTAATTTTTTCCAGTCGATATTTAACTGAAAATCTGAATCATCATCTTCCCAACTGGCAATGGCTACCATGGCAGCGCCATCCTTTTTATAAACGGTTGCTATAACCTTGGCTTTATCGGTTTTTACCGGATTATCATCAACCCAGTAACCAATCATTTTTGTGCCTTTCATACCAAAATTATCCCAGGCTTTCCAAATCGGGCGCGGATCTGCACCATCGCTCCAAGGCATACGGTTAGTCATGCCGTAAACCATGCCACGCCATTTGTTACCGCCGCCCTGTAACATCTCGCCCATTAAACCAAAAGGAATACCGCTCACTTCAGTCAGGAAGAAATCAGGATCATTTTTTTCGTAATCGAAATACTCACCAAACCATAAACGGTTTAGATAAGGAAAATGCTCCATATACAGGTTAGCACTATTATTGAAACCGTGCTTTTATTGTATTGATTAGCCGAGTGCAGATCGATAATTCCCGGGTGACCATCTTTAGTCAATACACGTTTAATACGTTTCATGGTAACACGGTCAAAAGCCACATCATCCAGGTAAATACCATCGATACCTACGTTTTGGGTTAGCCAATTCATACCCTCCACATAGTAATTATGCCAACGGTTCATGCCGCTGTTAATGATGGCAGCATCTTTAATTTCGGGTACAAACCAGGCAGCTATATAATCATCGCCCACATGTTCCTGCAACCAGCTAAAGCCGCCACCCTTACCCGGCGAATAAATTTCGTGTCCTAAACTGCGCAGCGCGAAAGTTTCATAGGCGTGATTAGATAACTCACGGATGGTATTATAGATCTTCACCTTTAACCCGGCAGCATGGGCCGAATCATCATAGGCTTTCATTTTTTGCCATGCAATAAACGGATAGTTGATAGTAGGGTTTATCGCGGTAGCATGGTGAATATTGATAAGCGTTGCTCCCGCTTTCTTAATTGTGTCAATAGGTTTATATGAATGATAAAACCTTGTAGCCCACTGAAAATCAGTATTAATGGTATGGAAAGGTGTTACCAACAGGGTAAAGTTATAATAAAGCTCGTCGCCTTTTTTTAGATCACGCTCGCCGCTGTAATTGTTGGCTAATACAGCATTACCATCAAATGCTACCTTAATACCACCTTTGTTATTATTGCCCCAAGAGGTTGGCAGTAATAAAGGCTTTTGTAGATAAAAATTGGTATTTAACGGACGAACATATTTTTCGTCCCTCAATGAATACTGTAAACCGCCGTTCACATTACCAATCCAGGCTCCATCCTGGTTTTTATGGGCTACATCCCATTTCCATTCAAAGTTTTCGGGGCGATAGCCTCCTTTTTGACCGAGGCCCATCATATATTTAGCAAAATCCTTTTTAAAAGGAATGTGCATGGTAATATCTTTCAGGCTAACATCTTGCGTGGCTTTCACTTTTACTGTATAAGCCATAAAACCGTCAAACTCCAGAGAAGCGGTCACATCCATCTGCAGGCTATCATTAGCACTTACCGCAGTCCACTGCACTGTGCCGGCTTCTTTTTTGGTGAATTGTACACCCTGGCTTTTCAGGTTTATTTTTTTGCCAGCGGCGTCGATAAAATGAAAGTGGATACCTTCGGTAAGCAGGTTACTAGGAGCCGCGGCGTACTCCGTCATCTCCGGCGTAAAATAAGTCTGGATCTGTTTTGGGAAACCATCTTTATTCACTTCTACCTTACGGCCTAACAAACTTATGATGCTACCGCTGATTTCAAGCGGGGTATACGGCGCGATAACCGTATTTTGTTGTGCCATAGTTGAGTTTAACCAACCCAGGCGGGTCATTTTGTAAGGTTCGCTTACACCGCCATCTTTTGAAATCTTGCTATTTACTTTAACCGACAAAGCAATTGCCTTAGCTGGTTTACCGTTGATGCTGATAGTTGCCTTACCACTATAAACCGAAGGTAATATTGCTGCAGGCACATCTACCCCACACCATAAGGCCTGGATCTCGGCTTTCGCCACGTTCACAACCTTAGTAAGCGGCTTAGCATCATAAGTGGTACCGCCTGTATTGATACAAAACAGAGCAGAAGCCGGAATAACTTTACCTGTAGCAGATTTCAAATCACTAAATGTTACCTGTACATTTTCGATATCCTTCAATGCATAAATACCAAGCTGAAATGCAAAGTTTTCGCCACGGGCAGCTTCACCGGTATATTTACTTTGCGGGCCAAGTTCAATCCAGCGTTGCGGCAAATCTTTGTTCATGCGGATAGAGTTCATCCTGTCTTCCGGGAAAACCAAAAATGTTTCAGATTTGTGCTTATTCAGTAACGCTTCGGTTTCTGCTTTGGTAGCAATCACCTCCATAGGGTAAAAACTGTTAAAAGCATCTATCGACTGAAATTCTTTTACCGAAGCTAAAGGTGTTTGCTTGCTATTTACAGCACTTAGCCATTCGGCTGAGGCTGTATTTTCGGGTTTGAGGTAAACACCTTTAGGATAGTTTGAGCGCCCCTCGTTTTTGTAAGGCATGTAATACACAAAGTAAGTACCCTTGCCCGACGTTGGCTCAAAATACAGTTCACCGCTTTCACGGTTTACTGAACCAATTTTTACGTTGGTTATTTTTTGTTTGGTTTTAGCATCTTCAATAATGATCCGCTTGTTCTCGGGCTCATTATCCCTGCGCCTCCAGTTAATCACCGCTTTAGCCACTTTACCTGTACCATTAAAGGTTAATACCACACGATGGTTACCCAATGAATCGGCCAGCCAGCATTTATCGCAATTGGTATAAGGTACTTTTTGTGCCGAAGCAGCAAAGCCCGATAAAAGGAAAGTGATAGCTAAAAATTGTTTTTTCATGAAATAAATTTAGTCAGTCTTTTTATAATGTTGTTTCAAGAATTATAATTCCTAAAACCGCCGCCGCTCGGCTCCGGCCGAGTGGCAACTATTTCGCGGCCTCTGACCGCAGTGTTAAGCAGGCCAGAGGCATGGAGATAGCGGTCACTCGGCTGGAGCCGAGCGACCACACTTATTGTTTTTTAAATAGCAGGTTTTATCCCCTGCCCTTCCCAATAGTCAATGATGGGCTTATACGGGCCGTATTTATGTTGCTGCTCTGAGAAAGGATCTTTAAAAGGCCCTTTATCATAATCAATCGCTTTTTCTTCGTAATGCGGATAGTCAACTTCCTTAGTGGTTTTAGGCAACGGACGTTTGTGTTTTTTATCGTCATTAACAAATGCGGCTATATCAAGCGCCTCTGCGTCGGTCAAAAAAGGTTTTCCTTCGGCTGTTTTATCATAAGGCATATTCCCTTTTAACCATTGCGCCAACTTAACCACACGGTGCATGCTTGAACCAGGACGATAAGCCAATAATCCCCATACCGGCGGATACTCGTAAGTTACATTATCAAAACGCATTTTGCCTTCGCCATTTTTGGCATGGCAACGCTCGCAATTTTGAGCATATAAAACCTCGCCCCTGTCTGATGAAGCCGCTACATTGGGCAGCTCAACCTCCATATTTTTTAAACCTTTGGTGGTTTTAGAAACATTTGACGAATCGCTCAAAAACTTAAGGTAAGCCATGATCGAGATCATCTCTTTTCCGTCCAATGGCAAAGGTCTGCCCAGGTTAGGGCGCATTACGCAATTGTTGATGCGTTCGGCTAAGGATAAAATTCTACCTTCTCGTGCGCGGTACTGCGGATAATCACGAAACGACCTTACCAGGTTAAAGGCGTATGGCCTTGTGCCTGCGTCGCGGTGGCAATTGGTACAGTTCATTTTATTACCGGTATAATGACCATTAATACCTTCGGGGCCTATATAATAGGCAGTATGCAGCATCAATTCGCGGCCATAACGTACGGCATCACCGTATTTACCGCCGGGCATTTTGCCGGTATCTACCGAAACAAGACTCTCAGCAGCAGAATCAGCCTTATCCGCTTCTTCCGCTTTGCTTCCGCTGCATGATACTAACTGAGCAACGTTTGCCAAAGCAAATAACAGCAACAGGAAAGTTATATATTGATATTTCTTTTTCATTTTTAATGATCTATGGTTTTAAATATGGATCAAGCTGTTCGTATTTAATGAAACCTGCACGGTAAGTAGGTACTGATGTTTCCATTGTCCATTGTAATACACCTTTATTATTTGCCAGTACTATAATGTGCCTTTTTGAGCAGCAAACCAGCGTAGTTGTATCATTGATCAGGTAGGCGCTGCCCATCCTGCCGTTAAAAATTTCTTTAGGAAGTGTGATGTGCATGGCAATGGATGAGGTCTGATTTTTTTCATCAATTTTCATGGCATACACACCAGACTGGTGTTTCTCTACACCGTTATCGAAGAACATCAGGTTTCCCTGTTTATTGATATGGGCGGCATGGGCCTGGGTAAAGTTGCAATCGGCTGGCATGGCAATGGTGCCGCCTTTACCAAACTTGTAAATCACTTTACCATTATGGGCATCAATTTTCCAGATCTGCCCGTTGTTGTAGAACGACATCAGGTAATTGCCGTCTGTATCATAACTGAGACTGTTGGCATGCATCCAGTCTTTTTTAGTTTTCAGAATCTTAGGATCTTTCAGCGGATCCATAACATCAAACACACTCCATTTATAAAGCTGCTTGCCGGTTTTATCCATCACCATAATGCCATCGCCATTAACCGTATCCTTTTTACCGCCACCTATTGCAGTAAGGTCCATCAAGCGCTGATCGACAAAAATAGTTACCAGCTGGCCTTTATCATTCTTCAGAATCTCGTGATGGATGGTTTGCTTGAAATCGCCCTGTCCTTTGGTAAGGTGCAGCAGCGTATCGCCAAGCATGTTGATCTCCAATATCTCACTACCGTAACTGGTTGACTCATCATTTCGACCCAAAATTGAGAGCAGCGTTCTATCCTTAGTAAAATTGATCACTTTAAAACCCAACCTGTCAATCATGTGGTACCACCTGATCTGCCCTTTTGTATCAACCAAAAATGCTACACCAGGCGCATAACGCTTGTTGATGAGCATCAAACCGTCATTAAACTGTGCCGGCAAAGTGGCTTTAGCAGCTGTTTTCGCGTGAAACTGTTCCTGCAAAAACAATGGCAATTGGTGCGATTTAAAAGTATGGGGTTTGCTCACCACGGAGTCGCCACCATCAACAGTTACAATATGATATGAGTAAGTAGTATCAGGCAAAATATTACAAAGCACAAGCTTATACGATGTACCATTGCCCGTAGTGGTCGACCGGTATTTTACCGGCTGCTTGCCCTCTATCCAGTATTCAGCATACAGATCAACAGGCTTGCTGGTCATAACCTCAAGCTTAATTTTCAACTCGTTGTTATTGTACAACCCTATATGAATTTCTTTTACAAGGTTACCGCCCGAGCAACCACAGATGACTGAAACTAACAATCCTGCCGCTAAAACTTTAAACCAATCCTTCATCACTAAATTTTGTAATACCGGTTAAACAGTAAAGAATATACAGCCTTTGGCTGTATATTCTTTACCAATATTTGAATTTTTATGCTTATTGCTGCCTGCCCGCATTATTCAGGTTAGGGTTGATGTTAACCTGGTTAAGCGGATATGGGAAATACTCATCGCGCGGCAACTGTACGGTATTGGTTTGACCAATACGTTTCAGGTACGCATTCACGATCACATCATATTTACCAAAACGTTTCAGGTCTGCCCTTCTTTTGCCCTCGTAATACAATTCCCAGCCACGTTCCTGCAATAATGCATCGCGGAAAGTTGCCTGCGTAAGGTTAGCCTGTACTAACAATTTGGCGTGTGACCTGCCTTTAACCTGATTTACCAGTGAAACAGCTTCGGCAGTCGGGCCTCCCAATTCATTCAAAGCTTCAGCGCGGCTTAACAATACGTCGGCATAACGTAAAACATCAACACTATGGCCATCATAATAAGTGTTAGCACCGTTAGGGTCGGCATATTTCATAGTTGCAACATCCGGCATATACAATACGCCATCCGGAGCGGTAGCACCTAACGAAGGCGCTTGTTTATGAGTTAAGCCGTCAACACCCTGGTATTGGGTAAAGAACATTTTTTTACGGTCATCCTCGTCGCCATAGCTATTGTAAAAATCCCAGGTAACGGCGTAATACTGCCACCTGTCGGTTAAAATCGGATGGCTCAACGGACCAAAGTGGTTCAGCAACTCGGTGCCATTAACGTTGGCATCGCTCAATACCGAGAAAATATTTTCAGAGCACCATGTGTTTGTTTCTTTAAACAAACCTGAATATGATGGATATAACTGATAAATACCTAAGTCCATCACCTGTTTGGTTAAATCGGCCGCTTTTTGCCATTGGTGCTCGCGCAAGTAAACCTTGGCCAGCAGGAATATAGCTGCACCTTTGGTGGCGCGACCAACATCGTTACTTGTATAAATATCACTTTTGGTATAATCGGCAGGCAATACAGCGCTTGCATTTTGCAAATCGCCGATCATCAAGGCGTCGACATCAGCTACCGGACTTGGCGGCGTTTGAGCTTTGTAATCAGGGTTGGCTATATCTTTCTCGGTATTCAGGATCACCGGGCCCCATGCGTCGGTAAGATCAGAATATGCGATAGCGCGTAAAAATTTCAACTCGGCCAAGAATTGATTTTTCTGAGCGTCTGTGATACTTTTCATTGCCGAAATGTTATAGATAGCGTTATTGGCGTTAGCTACCAACTTATAGATCTGCCTGTAATCCTCAGCTATCAAGCCGTTGGCCGAATTCCATTGCACCAGCGATAACTGCCCCGGGTCACCTGCATAGCTACAGTGGCCCACATCGGTAGTTAAATCGGTAAGGGCGAAATGTCTTACCGTCCAATAATCAAAGTTATCACCAACTGCCGGACCTTTCAAGCGGGCATAAACCGCGTTAACAGCTGCAATAGCATCTGACTTGGTAAGAAACGCGTTTTGGCTTGTTAAACTGCTGTATATTTTAGGTTCAAGGCTGGTCTTGTTACACGAAAACTGTGTAATCACCGCCGCTGCCAGGAGTAGAATATTATATTTTTTCATTTGATTTAAATTTTGTTGATCCCTTGAATGGATAATTTCATTAATGGATAGATGCTTTAATACCGAATGTTACAGTTTTAAATGCAGGGAACGAGTTAAAGTCCAAACCACCGGTGGTAGCCGACCTTAACGCTACCTGGCCTGGGTGTGCATTGGTATCATCGGCATGTACGTTTGCTTCAGGGTCGGTGCCTTTATACCCTGTAATAGTCCACAGGTTCTGAGCTTCGGCGTAAATCCTGATGCCCTGCAAAATTTTCATATTCTGAAATAATGAGGCGGGGAAGTTATACGCCAGCGTAAGCGATTTTAAGCGAACGTAAGAAGCATTTTCAACAAAACGAGAGTTTACATAACTACCGTAAGTGCTCAGGTAATAACCCTCACGCGGAACAGATGTATTTTCATTTTTACCAGCAACAAACCTGTTCAATGCAGCGGCACCTGTGGTTGACTCCAGTACCATGGCATTCATGTTATACAGGTAATAGTCAAATGCTCCCTGGAAAAATATACCCAGATCGATGCCTTTGTAATGGAAATCATTACCGAAACCTGCCATATAATGCGGGTTGGAGTTGCCCAGGTAGGTGCGGTCGGCCGGGGTAATTACACCATCGCCATTAACATCTTTATATTTAGGATCGCCTGCTTTTGAGTTTGGTTGCGGAGCGTATTTTTCGCCGGTTTTTATAACACCTTCGTAAACATAGCCGTAAAGCTCGCCTAACTCAATACCAGGTACAACACGTGTAAACTCCTGTCCTGAAACGGTACCGCTTGGGTTAGCCGTGTTAGTGCTTATTATCGAAACACCAGGGCCTAAATTCAATGTCTTTTGCTTGTTGTACGCAAAGGTAACAGTAGTATTCCATGACAGGTCTTTACTGCGCAGGTTACTTGTATTTAGCGAAAGCTCGATACCTCTGTTTTGAACAGCACCTCCATTGATGTATTGGGTTCCATTAGTAGCCCCCCATTGTGCTCCGATGGGAACCTGGATAAGCAGGTCGGTGGTTTTTTTGCTGTAATAATCAATACTTGCATTGATACGGCCATTAGCAAAGCCCATATCTAAACCAATATCCAATTGTCTTGTTGCCTCCCATTGAAGATTGGGGTTTGCAAGGTTTTTAGGTTCGATGCCTGTTTGTAGCTGACCGCTTCCGTTAAGCACTGTACTGTACGGCCCAAAGGTTGCAAGATATAAACTTGCAGGGATACGGTCATTACCGGTAACACCGTAGCTGACACGTGCTTTTAAATTAGAAAAAGTATTCAGATTTTTTATAAAATCCTCATCGGTTAATTTGTAAGCTACAGCGCCAGCCGGGAAAAAGCCCGAACGTCTGTTTGAACCAAACTGTGACGAGCGGTCGTCGCGATATGAGAACGACGCCAGGATTTTGTCTTTATAAGCATAATTAAACCTGGTAAAGTACGATGTAAGGAAACCTTCTGCCTTGCTGCTTCCGTAGCCATTACTTAATGATCCGGCATTTAAATTATAGTACAGGAACGCGTCAGTTGAAAAGCCTTTTGCTCCGGAAAGTAATGATTCGGCAACATCTTTTTGGTTTGATGTACCTAACAACACGGTAAAATCATGGTCTTTTTTAATATTGAACTTATAGGTAAGGTAGTTTTCAGTAATCCATCTGAAGTTTGAATAGATCTGCTCTGCGGCCACACCACCCTGTTTTGCACCCGCGATTGTTGTTGTCGGCAGATATTGCCCCGTAGTGGTTTGATTAAACTCAGTACCTGCATTTAGGTGATAAGTTAGGCCGTTGATGATCTTATAATCCAAACCAATATTAGCGTTAATTAATTTGTTGCCGCTGTTGTTAGTTGGTTCCAAAAGGCCCGCCAACGCGTTTGTTTTTGTGCCTTGGGTAACATAGTAATTGTAAGTACCATCGGCATTATATGGCGTTACGTTAGGTGGTGCTGTAAGCAAACTGAATAATGGCGCGGTGATATCGCCCGAGTATGATTGTAAAGTTGCGTTTGAGTTTGCACCATAAAAATTAGCGCTAATCTTCAGGTTTTCATTTACGGTTTTCTCGGCACCAATCCTTGCGGTGTACCTTTCATAGCCTGTACGTTGCAATACACCTACTTGTTTTATGTGGTTACCTGCAACATAAATCTTTGAATTTTGGTCGCCTGCGCTTAGGCTGATACTTTGATTTTGAACAGTTGCGTTGCGTGTAGCCAGCTTTAACCAATTGGTATTAGCTACCTGGAAACTTGAAGGATATGGCTGCGGTTTACCGTCTTCAAGAGCGGTCGCGTTTTGAATATCGGTATACTGCTGACCTGTTAACAGGTTAGGCTTGTAAGTTAAATATTGGGTACCGCCTGATATATCGGCATCTAATGACACTTTACCGTTTTTTCCTTTTTTGGTAGTGATCAAAACAACGCCATTACCGCCCCTTGAACCGTAAATAGCAGTTGCAGATGCATCCTTCAATACCTGAATGTCTTCAATGTCGTTCGGGTTAACCTGGCTGCCTGCCTCACTTATAAAACCATCTACAACATATAACGGAGCTGTTGAAGTGTTGATGGAGTTACCACCCCTCACGGTAATATTGATACCGGAACCGGGTGCAAAGCTGGCTTGTTGTACCTGTACACCGGCAGCTTTACCCTGAATGGCCTGGCCTATATTAGATGTAGTACCGCCAAGGGTCAGGTTATCACTTTTTATAGAACTGATTGAACCGGTAAGGTCGCCTTTTTTAACGGTACCATAACCAACCACAACCACTTCGTTCAGTTTGTTAAGATCTTCCTGTAAGGTGATGGTGACATCCGTTGAGTTACCGATGGATACTTCCTGGGTTTTGAACCCTACATAAGAAACAACTAATACCGTTGAGTTCCCCTTTAATATAAGTTTAAACTTACCGTTCACATCGGTAGAGGTTGTGTTTTTAAACCCTTTTTGGGTTACAGTGGCTCCAATGATAGGGCCATCTTTATCTTTTACGCTACCGCTGATAGTTGTTTGCGCACTCGCAAGTATGGGCAATAATAATAGCAGGCAACAGCACATTACTTTAAAAAGGCCGCTGATCTGCCTCCTTAAATAAATGTGTTTGCTGAAGCCCTTGTCGGGGTTTGAGTAAATTTTAATCATACGTGGTGGTGTTAGTATTAATTAATTGTTAGTTTCCTGTTGTGATTTAGCTTTGTTTTTGAATATTGGAAATTAGAAATACAGGATTTTGAAAGCAAAAAAACACCCCTCCAAACACAGCGCAAACGTTTGTTTTGAGCAAAATCACGCTTACGCAAACGTTTGAATCAAAGTATTTTGTGGCGATAGAACTCAGTTTTTGAAGGCTTTTGCAATTATAAACGGGTCGACCAGGGTGTAAACTTCAACGATTCTGCGTATTTCGGGATCAGGCCTGAAGAATTTGATTATGAGCTGGTTGAAAGCTCCCATGCCATTGCGAGGAGGAACGACGAAGCAATGGCATACTATACAGAAACGCTTTGCTTCCGTGCGATGGCTTCGTACCCCGCAATTACACTTTTATTACTCTTTGTAGCGGCACCATTGATATTCCCTTAAAAAAGTAAAGCCTGGCTTTTGGCCAGGCTAAACATAGTACATGCAAAAAAATATAAACGATAATTAAAAGCCGCTGTCATCAAGCGCGAAGGTATTTTTGCGCTCTTTCCACTTGCCTTTGGTAAAATCAGGGAATGCTACGCTGGCATTGCCTTCTTTTAATGATTTGGTTGATAAAGGAGTAATTACACTCATGGTAACAGAATCATAAACATCAATAGGCGTTTGGCGTTTTTGCTTAACCGACTCTACGAAAGCGTTAAATACAAACCAATCCATACCACCGTGACCTGCTCCTTCGGCAAACTTTTCATATTTTTTCCAAAGTGGGTGATCATATTTGTCAAACCATTCTTTTGCCGGATCCCATGAATCATCTTCTTTTGACTTATGGTCGATGTATACGCTTTTGTTCACATCCATCCATAAGCCTTTGGTTCCCTGCACCCTGAAACCTAATGAATACGGGCGTGGCAGGTGCGTATCATGGCTCAGCAATACCGTTTCACCATTGGCGCAGTTGATCATGGTAGTGGTTACGTCGCCATTTTTATAATGGATCTTGGCATTCGGGTGACCGGGCGATAATTCCTCAACGTAGGCCGATAAACCACGCGCTTTTGAACTAAAGGACACAAGGTTGGTAAAACGGTTACCTGCATTGATATTAGCATAATGCATACACGGACCAGCGCCATGCGTTGGGTAGATATCGCCATCTACATCAATATTAAACTGGGTGCGCCATTGTGCTTCGCTCAGTGCTTTAGGGCCAAACTCAACGCCGCCGCCGTAATAGTGCTTGCCGTCGTTGAATAATACACCTCTCAAATTGTGCTGATAACCACCCTCTAAATGAACGATCTCGCCAAATAAGTCCTGGCGTGCCATGTTCAATGCCGCCATTACATCACGACGATAGCAAACGTTTTCAAGCGTCATGTACGGCATCCCTGTTTTTTCTGAAGTATTAACAATATCCCAGTGGTCTTCAACAGTAAGACCTGCAATTACTTCGCATCCTACATACTTTCCGGCTTTCATCGCGTCAATGGCTTGCGGATGGTGAAACTGCCATGGTGTGGCTATAATTACCGCATCAATATCCTTATGATCAAGCAGTTTTTTGTAGGCATCCAGTCCGCCGGTGTATTCTTTTACAGGTGCATGGCCTTTTTTGGCGATGTATTCGCGGCAAATTTTCAATGAGCTTTCCTGGGTATCGCAAATAGCCACGATCTCCACATCATCGCGAAGCAAACCTTCGGCAATATGGCTCATGCCACGGGCGCCTACACCGATGTAACCTAAACGTACCTTTGCCGGTGCCGACGCAAACAGGCTTCCTGATGGTAAAATGCTAAAACCGGCGGCAGCTATAGCGCTGGTTTTCAGAAATTGTCTTCTTTCCATATATAATATTGAGGTTTTTGGGGCTTATTTATTGGGTAATTTTTCAAAATCAATTACAGGTTTCTTTCCTGTTAGCTCACGGTCATAAGGAGTTTTGAGCTGAATATATTTATTAAAGAAACCGCCGTTTTGCAGGAAAAATTTGTTGCCTTCTTTTCCTCCGGCGTAATCCTTACGGTAATTGGCATTTGCTGTAGCATCGCCCGTGTATATGGCATGTGTAAGCTCCTGCCAGTTGTTATCGCTATCACCTATCCATTGATTGGTAAAATACGCCCTGCGCACCTTATCGCCGTTTTCAGGTTCAAAATTTTCTACAAACGAATATAAATGCGTTAAGTAGGTAGCCTTTTGCGGCCGGGTGAAGCTGGCTATTAAGAACCATTTACCGGCTGATACATCTTTAAAATAAGCTGTATAAGTAGTGGTGTGCTTTGCATTGTCAGGCTCGGCGCTTAACAAGAATGCATAGGCTTGTCCGTCTTTCCATGGGAAAGGCATATAGCTTTGTCCGCCCGAACCCTCATTGCCAAACTCGCCGATATGAACAGTGCTGCCGCTTTTTATCAATTTAATACGCATGCTATCTGGGATGCTTTTAGGATCTTCGGTATTAAAAGGGCTCCATACCGAAAACAGCACCCGGCGTTCGGTAGCCGAGTTTACCTGCATACCAAAATACCCCTCACCAAAACCATCGGCCATAAAATATGAACCTATAACGTCCTGTCCTTTTGGCACTATGATCTCGTTATAAAACCATTTTACTTTATTCTCCTTGTCTGCCGCAACTGGATAGCGCAAGTGCACCGAAGGCCCCCTCCTGCCAAAATGGAATGAACTTCCTTTGGTAACATAAGCAATATCATTATCCGCCTTTTGCAGCGTAACCACCAAATCAGAAACATCAGCATAAACGGCTCCTGTTTTATTGATACCTTTAAGGCTTAGCTTTATATAACCGGGTTCAACATGTAGCTTTCCAAAACTAACGGTATCAAATGCTGCATTGCTTAGTTTTTTCACAAAAGCTTTTTTTCCTGCTGATAACTGCAATGTGCTATTGCCTTGCGGAACACGTACTACCAATGCAAGCTGAATATCCTGCGCGGTACTTAGCCTAAAATAAATATCCGCTGTCGATTTAGGGCTTTTCAGACCTGTTAAACCTTCATCGGTGATAGTATCGGGCGCGCTTACCCAGGCATTGCCGCCAAGCGGAATTATATGGCGCAATTTGGTTGCGTCTATACCTGTCTTTTGCGCTACGGCAAACTTGCTACCGATCGTAATAAATAATAGTGTGAAGTAAAATATGGTCGTTTTCTTAATCATTGGCTTATCAAGCTGGTACGGATTTATAAATGTAATTGCATTAATGGCTTTAATAAAAAATAAACAGCGCAATTTTCAACGCAAACGTTTGAAAAATGGCCATAGTTATCTTTTAAGTGGCATTAATTGAACAGCAGGCATTTATGGCTTGTGTCGCCATCTCCTAAAAATAAAGACAAACATCACCTCAGGAGCCTTTATTTGTTCAAAACCTTGATTGCAGGCAGACGCATTTATCATCAAAACAGATGAATCCTAACGCGGTAACGCCAATATTCAAATCTCCCCTATAACAGTTGAACAAGGTTTATAAATTAGCGGTCGGCAACGCAAAAGGTTACGCAAACGTTTGCAATCGAGGCCTAAACAGCTATAATTTGATAATAATCGCTTAACTTTAACTATACAAAACAACGTTAGCCCATAATTAATGCAAACAAAGCCAACTACTATAAAAGAAATAGCGCAAATATTAGGCATCTCTGTGTCTACAGTTTCAAGGGCCTTGCATGACCATCCCAGCATAGGGCTAACCACAAGGGCGAAAGTTAAAAAACTGGCCGGCGAACTCAATTACGAGCCCAATCAAACAGCCATCTTTTTGCAAAAAGGCAAAACTCTAACTATAGGAGTTATTTTACCAGAACTTTCGGAAGCATTCTTTTCATCGGCTATAAGTGCCATTGAAGATACCGCTTATAAAAAGAACTATACGGTATTGCTAGCGCAATCACACGATGACGAGCAAAAAGAAAAGCAACTGGTTGAAAAAATGAAAAATCACCGGGTTGATGGTTTATTGGTATCGGTTGGAAAAAATACATCCTCCTACCAGCATTTCGAAAATTTAAAAAAGTATAATATCCCGGTTGTTTATTTCGACAGGATCCCATCTATTCCCAACATCCATTATGTGGCCTGCAATATGGAGATTGGCACCATTGAAGCCGTCAGTTATCTTTTGAAAAAAGGCCACCGCGCCATTGGTATGATCAACGGGCCACAAACCATGGTAGCCACCGGCGAGCGTAAAGAGGGCTACATCAAAGCCATGACTAAAAACAGGCTCAAGTATGATCCATCGCTTATAGTTTCCTGCGATTTGACCGAAGAAGGCACCAAAAAAGCTTTGGATGAACTGTTGGCCAGCAAACGCAAACCAACCGCCATTGTAACCTTTAATGATTACGTGGCGCTTTTTGCCATTAAGCATGCGGTCAAATTAAATATCAAGGTCAATAAAGATCTGGAATTTGTAAGCTACGCCAATTTACCACTCATCAACTATATGGAGAATATTCCAGCAGCTTCGGTTGAGCAATTTCCTTATTTACAGGGACAAAAGGCAACTGATATCCTCATGGACCTGCTGCATCACCAGGGCACAGGCGGCAACGAACCGAGCGCCTTTTATAAGGTGATCATTGAATCGCAGCTGGTCGAAAACAAAAAACAAGACTAAATAAAAAACACTCAAACGTTTGCGCATGGCTATCGCTTTTCAATTAGCTATGTTTGAATAGTTAACAGCTATAATATGTTTAATGATATCCTTATAAATTTTGGATTAAACGTTTCTGAATATAATATTAAGCCCTTTGGTTCGGGCTTAATAAATCATACTTATAAAATAAATAATGCTAACCAGGCATTTATCCTGCAGCAAATCAACGATTCGGTTTTTAAACACCCGGATCATATTGATAATAACCTTGCGCTAATCAAGCAATACCTTGACGAAACTAATCCGGGCTATTTGTTTGTTGCACCGTTAAAAAGCAAAACCGGAAAATCTATCATTCAATCTGCCGACGGCAAATTCTATCGCCTGTTTCCGTTCATTGAAGGATCGCATACGGTAAACTTTTTACAGGATACAAAAGAAGCCTACAGTGCCGCAGTGCAGTTTGGCAGGTTTACGCGTCTTTTAAACCATTTTGATATCAACAAGCTTGAATATACCCTTACAGATTTCCATAACTTGAAACTGCGGTTTAAGCAATTTGAACAAGGTTTACAAACAGCAGCTGATGAAAAACTAAAACAAGCTGCTGGCGAAATAGAGAAAGCACGTACTTATATTGACATATTGCATACCTATAATCAGTTTACTGCAAACAGTGAAATTAAACTGCGCGTAATACATCACGACACCAAAATAAACAATGTGTTGTTTGACGATAAACAAAACGCGCTTTGCCTTGTCGATCTTGACACCGTGATGCCGGGTTATTATTTAAGCGATGTTGGCGATATGATGCGCACCTATCTCTCCCCTGCCAATGAAGAAGAAAAAGACCTTGATCAGATCATCATCAGGACTGATTTTTTCAGGGCGATATACAAGGGATACATGAGCGAAATGGGTACCATCCTTACCGAAACCGAGAAACAGTACTTCATTTTTTCGGGCAAGATGATGATCTATATGCAGGGGCTTCGCTTTTTAACCGACTTTTTAAATAACGATATTTATTACGGCGCGCAATACGAAGGGCATAATTTAGTCAGGGCTAAAAACCAGTTCAAATTGCTTGAAGGTTATACTAATGCCGAACCTCAATTTAAAGAAATAATTGCCGGAGTTGATAAAGAATTACTGGCTACTACCGATGGCATTTAGCGCTTAGGTAACCATGCCGACCGATATAATGTTACCAACAAACCTTGCACAACCCTCGCTAAATTCATACTTTCGACGCCCATATCAGCAAGCACCGGTATAGGTCAACGCGTTGAGAGCAGGATTTATGAAAGTAATTATAGCCGAAAAACCATCTGTAGCCAGGGATATCGCCAAAGTTTTTGGGGCAACTACCAAAAAGGATGGCTATATCGAAGGTAAAGGGTTTACCTTTACCTGGGCTTTCGGTCACCTGTTACAGCTGGCCGCCCCGCAGGAATACGGCTATTACGGATGGAGTGTTCAGCACCTGCCCATGCTGCCACCCAAATTTAAACTGTCTATCCGCAAGGTAAAAACCAAGGATGGCGTGGTAGATGACCCATCGGTAAAAAAGCAACTTGATACCATCCAAAAGCTATTTGATGAAGCCAGCGAAATCATTGTGGCGACGGATGCCGGGCGCGAGGGAGAGCTTATCTTCCGTTATATTTACTACTACTTAAAGTGTAAAAAACCATTCAAAAGGCTTTGGATCTCATCACAAACAGATGAGGCTATCAAAGAGGGTTTCCGCAACCTGAAACCGGGAAGCGATTATGATACACTGTTCAATTCGGCCCATTGCCGTTCTCAATCAGATTGGTTAGTGGGTATGAATGCCACGCAAGCCTTGAGCCTTTCGTCGGGCATTCGTGGTGCCGTGCTTTCATTGGGCCGGGTACAAACCCCTACCCTTGCCATGATCTGTTCGCGGTACCTCGAAAACAAAAACTTTGTTCCCGAAACATTTTACCAGGTAAGTATCCACCCGGATAAAGACGGACAGGTATTTAAAGCCATATCGGCCGAAAATTATAAAACAAAGGAAGAAGCGCAGGCCGTACTCGACCAGGTTCAGGATGTTGACGGTGGTTTTCCACAGGGTGGCCATATTTTACAGGTAGAAGCCAAACCACGTAAAGAACCACCTCCTTTATTGCACGATTTGAGCAGCCTGCAACAGGAAGCCAATAAGCGCAAAGGTTTTACTGCCGATCAAACGCTTAACATCCTCCAAAACTTATATGAAAACAAGCTGGTTACGTATCCCCGTACCGGCAGCCGCTATATAGGTGATGATGTATTTGCAGGTGTGCCTGCGCTGATTGAAAAACTGGAACAGCATCCGCTTTTTGGCAAACAAGCTACCGCTTTAGGCAGCGCTACACTTAACAAACGAAGTGTAAACGCAAAAAAAGTAACGGATCACCACGCAGTACTCACAACCGGCGAAAACCCGCATCAACTTTCTGCTGATCAGCAGGCTGTTTATGATATGGTAGCCGGTCGTATGCTCGAAGCTTTTCACCAGGATTGCATTAAGGAGGTGACCAAGATTGTTGTACAATCGGGCGCGAAATTCAATGCCAGCGGAACGGTGATCCATACTGCCGGATGGAGGTCTGTATTTAACGATAAAGAAGACGATAAAAAAGACGAAGAGAACGCTACCTTACCTAAAGTTACCCAAGGCGAAAATCTGCCGATAACAGCCAAAGCTTTACTTGAAAAACAAACCAAACCCAGGCCCTTATATAACGAAGCCACGCTGCTTAAAGCACTAGAAACAGCAGGCAAAGAGATTGATGACGAAGAGCTACGCTATGCCATGAAGGATAGCGGCTTGGGAACTCCTGCGACAAGGGCTTCCATCATCGAAACGCTGATTAAGCGCAATTATATCATCAGGGAAAAGAAAAACCTGGTGCCCACAACTACAGGCATCGCTGTTTACGAAGTAGTAAAAAATCAACAAATAGCCCAGGCCGAACTTACAGGAAATTGGGAAAAGCGCCTCGAGGAGATCCGTTCAGGAGCTTCAGTTACTGATTTTCAGAATGAGATTAAAACCTATACCCGCGCCATTACTTCTGAACTACTGGCGCAAGGTAAATCATTAAAAATCCCGGCTGCGCAAACAACCGGGGTTAAGGCTTAATAAAAAATGTTATTGCGAGCGAAGCGCGGCAATCGCACGGAAGCATGTTCGCCCTGTATAGCATGCGATTGCCGCGCTTCGCTCAATGACATGGTTTTTACAACCCTTTAGTAGTATTCCAATCAACAACGCCAACTTTTTTCGCCCATCCCAGATATTCCACTTCCAGCGCTTTAACTTTATCTGGATACTTACCGGCAAGGTTGTTTATCTCCGACCGGTCGGCTTCCAGATCATATAATTCCCAGGGCTCACCAATCTCAGCGACTAATTTCCAGTGGCCTTTTCTTATGGCCCTGCTGCCCTCATGTTCCCAAAACAAAGTTTCATTGCCTGTGTAAGGCTTCCTATTAAAGGCATCAACTAAACTGATACCCGCCAAAGATGTTAGTTGCCGGTTTTTGAATTGAGTTGGATACGATATGCCGGCAAGTTCAAGGCAGGTAGGCATCAGGTCAATCAAATGACCCGGACTATCATTGGAGCTCCCGGCCTTTATGTGCCCGGGATACCAGGCTATAAGCGGTGTCGCTATGCCTCCTTCGTGCGTGTTGCGTTTGAATAACTTAAACGGTGTATTGCTTACGTTTGCCCAGGGGATCTCATAACTGTCGATTGAATTTACAGAACCCGGCGAGCCATTTTTTTGAATTACGGTCGATAAGCTTTTAACCTCATCGGCGCTGCCGCCATTGTCTGACGCAAACAGGACAATGGTATTTTTATCTTTTCCCAATTGCTTCAGTTTGCTCATGATCTCACCAATACAGGCATCCATGCGGTAAACCATGGCAGCGTAAATGGCCATACGGGTATCCCATTTATCTTTGTCTTCGGGAGATAGTGAATCCCAGTCCGGCGCGCGTTTATCCCTGGCCGATAGTTGCCATTGTTTTTTGATGATACCTGCCGCAAGCTGTTTTTCATAGCGCTGTTTCCGTAACACATCCCAGCCTTTAAAGTATTGGCCTTTAAACTTCGCTATATCTTCGGGCAGCGCCTGTATAGGCCAGTGCGGGGCATTATAAGCTACATACATAAAAAAAGGCTTTTGCTGATCTTTGATCTCATCTAATGATTTAATCGCGAAATCAGTAATAGCCTGCGTCAGGTATTTCGAGGTATCACTTCGGGTGATCTCCCTGTCATTCAGCATAAAGGTGATCTTGCTGCCATCATTATACAACGGCGCCGAATTAAAATAACTGCTGCCGTTATTCAGCATGGTAAATGATTTATCAAACCCGCGGTTGTAGGCTAAGGCAGATTGCTGCAGCCCCACATGCCATTTGCCGGATACTATGGTATTATAACCGGCTTCATCTTTCAGCAACTCGGCAATGGTGGCGCTATGATCATTTAAATAGCCCTGGTAAGCTGGCGAGCCTTTATATTTCACCATGTCGCCAACACCGGCCTGGTGCGGATACAAACCGGTTAACAACGCCGCCCGCGAGGGGCAGCACCTGCCAGCATTATAAAACTGCGTCATCTTCAGGCCTTCGCGGGCAAGTCTGTCAATATTAGGTGTGCTGATCTCTGAGCCGAAACAGCCAATATCAGAAAAGCCCATATCGTCGGCCAGAATGATGACGATATTGGGCTTTTGTTTAGGGGCCTGCGCAAATGCAGGCCCCATGTAAAATATAGCGATAAGTAAGTAGCTGATTTTTTTAAGCATGGCTATGTTTATTTGCCGCTTGCCGCCAAACCGGTTTTGGCTTGTTCGGCAACTGCTTCAATTTGTGTGGTTGATGAAAAGCCCTGCTTTTTCCAAACTTCCTTGCCGTTTTTATACAATACCAGCGTTGGCAGTACATTCACTTTTAGCTCTTTGGCTAAGTTGGTATTGTCATAAACCTCAATACTTATTACTTTGGGCGTAAAAGCGGTATTGGCCTTTAGCGAATCAAGTACCGGTACCAGTTTTTTGCAGGCCCCGCAATACCTCGACCCAAAATCAACCAATACTAAAGATGATGATGCCGCCAGTTCATTAAACTGGGCTTTTGACAGCGACACACCTTTTTTTGTTGTTGAAATGATAGGATACCCCGAACCTATCCAGTTGGCCAAACCACCCGGCAATTCCTCAACATCCTTGAAGCCTTTAGCCCGCAACTCGCGTGAAAGTACTGTGCTGCGGCCATTTGCTATCGAGTAAACAAAAGTTGGCTTTTCCTTGCTCAAGCCATCCAGTTTTTGCTGATAATCTGCAGCTTTGGCATCAACATTTACGGCACCTTTAATATGGTTCTGCGCAAACTCTTCTGCCGAACGCGCATCCAGGATCTGCGGCTCTTTTGCTTGTTTCAATTTAGCCGCAAAGGCTTCAAGCGATAATAAAACCGGCGACTGCGCTTTTACCTCGCCAATAAAAACCACCAGTAAGGCAAGCAATGCAATTTTTAAGCTTTTCATAATTAGTTGTTATTTTCAAGTTTATGGATCCTTTTATTGTTGATATCGTCCCTGTCAATAAAGGGATAGATATGGTTCTTTTTAGCTTCGGCATCAAACAGGTCTTTAAGCTCTTTCAGCTTCTCAGGATATTTTTTGGCGAGGTCTACACGCTCGTTAAAATCCTCGTTAAGGTTGTAAAGCTTCCAAACATCCTTATCGTAATCGCGTTCAGGGATGGTTTTCTCTTTCGGGAAGTTCAGCAAGTCAACATTATCCGGGCGGTGCGCTGCTTCAGCTTTCCAGCCATCTTTGTAAATAGACCTCGAAGTAAAAATGTAATAGTATTGCTGGGTGTGCAATGTTTTAGCCTGAGCGTTGTTGAACGAGCTAAAGAATGATTTGCCCTGTAAAGTATCCTGCTTAATTCCTTTAACATACTCCGGTAATTTTAAACCCGCCGCCTCAATAGTGGTTGGGAACACATCAGATACGTGACTGTACTGGGTACGAATACCTCCTTTTTCGGTAATGAGTTTTGGATAATAAACAATGAGCGGGTTATGGGTACCACCTTCAGCGTCAGCGTCTGATTTCCAATATTTAAACGGCGTATTGGCTGCCTGTGCCCAACCTAAAGGATAATTGGTTGAAGCTTCGGGTGTGCCGATGGTTTCGTAATCGCTTTCGTTCTTTTTTATGTAATCTGCCTCAAGTGTTGTTGCTGCCGAGTTTTTTGGATCGATAACACCATGAACCGTTCCTTCCTTACTGGCCCCATTATCCCCTATCATCACAAAAACCAAAGTATTATCAAACTGACCGGAAGCTTTCAGGTAACTGATCACACGGCCTACCTGGTGGTCAATGTAGGTCAAATAACCTGCATAAACTTCCATGAACCGGGCATACAATTTCTTCTGATCGGCAGGCAAACTATTCCAGGCCTGGATACGCTCATTACGTTCCGGTAATTTAGCGTAAGCGGGAATGTAGCCGGCCTTTTTCTGGTTTTCAAAAACCTTTTGGCGGTAAACGTCCCAGCCCTCGTCAAATTTGCCTTTGTACAGGTCGCTCCACTCATGGCTAACCTGGTGTGGCGCGTGGGTAGCTCCGGGTGCATAGTATAAAAAGAATGGCTGATCTGGTGCTGCTTTATGTGCTGCATCAATATAGGCAATAGCCTTATCGGTGATCTGCTCGTTCAGGTTGCGGCCATCAGGTTTGATATGAAAATTATCCTCTACCAAATGCGGCGGGTTGTATTGATCCGTAGCCGACTCCAGGAATCCGAAATGATGGTCGAAACCCTTACCGGTTGGCCAGCGGTCAAACGGACCTACAGCGGTAGTATCCTCATCAGGCGTTACCCCCCATTTACCAACCGCATAAGTACTGTAGCCATTTGCGCGTAAAGCCTCGGCAATGGTACCTTTATCTGGCGGAATGCGGCCATCATAGCCCGGAAAACCAGCAGCAGTTGACGCATGGGCAAAATTACCCATGTGCACATAATGGTGATTGCGCCCGGTAAGTAATGATGAGCGGGTTGGCGCGCAAATACCTGCTGTATGGAAGTTGACATAGCGCAAGCCATTATTGGCCAGCGTATCAAAATTAGGCGTGCTGATCAAGCCACCAAAAGTTCCTGATGCACCAAAACCTACGTCGTCCAGCAAAATCCAGACAATGTTAGGCGCGCCTTTCGGCGCTTTAAGCGGTTTATTCCACCACTCCTTTGATTCGGCAAGGGTTTTACCTTCCACGCCTTTGTAATTTGCAGGGTCTATAGGCGCTATATTAGCTGGGGTTACCTTTACCTGCGGCAATTGCGCAAAAGCGGGCGCGCTCATTGCTACGGCTATTGCCGATAAGGCGACAATACGTTGATAAACGGATTTCATGATTGTAAATGGTTAATTGGTTACTTTTTATAGTTTTTGTGGATACGCTGGTGATACACATCATACCAGTCGATAAATGGATATAGATTATTCTTTTGAGCCTGCGCGTCAAAAACAGCTTTAAGCTCCTTTAATTTTTCAGGATATTTTTTAGCGAGATCAATGCGCTCGTTAAAATCCTCGTTCAGGTTATATAATTCCCAGGTATCCTCATCAAAGCTTTTATCAGGCACGTTTTGTCCCACTTTGAAGTCGCCCAATTCTACATTATCCGGGTGATGCGCGGCTTCTGCCTTCCAGCCATCACTATAAATCGACCTCGAACCAAAAATGTAATAGTGCTGCAAAACATGCTTTGATTTTGCCTCGGGATGGTCAAATGAATATACTAATGAAGTGCCCTGCAGTGTATCCTGCTTAATGCCCCTGATATATTCGGGCAGTTTGATACCGGTGTACTCAAGTGTAGTAGGCAATACATCAATCACATGGCCGTACTGGGTACGGATAGTTCCCTTATCTTTGATGCCTTTTGGATAATAAACAATTAGTGGGTTACGCGTACCACCTTCAGAGTTGGCGTCCTGTTTCCAGTATTTAAATGGTGTATTAGCAGCTTGCGCCCATCCAAGCGGATAGTTGGTGCTTGCCTGCGGCGTGCCGATATCGGTGATATCCTCAATATTGGTTTTCAGGTAAGCATCTTCTGCAACCAATTTAGGCGAATTCTTTTTAGGGTTGATAACACCATGAACCGTCCCTTCTTTACTGGCCCCGTTATCTCCAATAATCACAAATACCAGCGTATTATCCAGCTGACCGCTTTGTTTCAGGTGATTGATAAGCCTGCCAACTTCATGATCCGTATAGGTTAAATATCCTGCATAAACTTCCATGAAACGGGCATACAGTTTTTTCTCGGCATCGGGCAGCGATTTCCAGGCGGGGATGCGTGTGTTACGTTCAGGCAATTTGGCATATGCCGGAATAATACCCAGCTTTTTTTGTCTTGCGATAACCTTTTCCCTGAAATCGTCCCAGCCGCTGTCAAACTGGCCTTTATATAAATCGCTCCATTCAGTAGCTACCTGGTGAGGTGAGTGGGTAGCACCCGGCGCGTAGTATAAAAAGAACGGTTTATCAGGCGCTACTTTATGCTGGCGCGTAAGGTAAAAGATAGCTTTATCGGTAATCTGGTCGGTAAGGTGGCGGCCATCCGGTGTTACATGGGCGTTGTCCTCCACCAGGTCGGGTTTATACTGATCGGTTGCCGATCCTAAAAACCCAAAGAAATGATCAAAGCCCTTACCCGTTGGCCAGCGGTCAAACGGGCCAGCATCGGTAGCATCCTCATCTGGCGTAAGGCCATATTTACCCACGGCAAAGGTGTTATAACCATTCTCACGTAAGATCTCAGCTATGGTTCCCTTATCAGATGGAATGCGCCCGTCATATCCCGGGAAACCGGCCGACATGCTCACGTGCGAAAACCCACCTTCGTGAACGTAATGATGGTTACGCCCGGTTAATAAGGCCGAACGCGTTGGCGCACAAATACCCGCCGTGTGGAAATTGGTGTAACGCAGGCCGTTATTGGCCAGCGTATCAAAATTAGGAGTTTTGATGATGCCGCCGAAGGTGCTTGTAGCGCCAAAGCCTACGTCATCTAAAATGATCCATAATACGTTTGGTGCACCGGCGGGTGCTTTATGAGGCTCGGGCCACCACTCCTTCGACTCATCAAGCGTTTTACCCACCGTGCCACCAAATGCCGGTGCCTGTCCGTTTTGTGCTTTGGCTGTAAATGTTGCAAACAAGCCAAGCGACAGGACTAATGTTATTTTCTTTGCTTTCATTGGTAAATAATTTATTCGGCGTAACTGGAGCGGAATTTCACGCCCCAGCGGCCATTTTCTTTGGTTAAAATGTATAATGATTCATAATTCCCTATCAGGCTGCCATCTGCCCGGAAGCGCGAAAAGCGGGTATCAACGTGCACCTTATCTGCCGATGCCTGTACAATATTGCGGTGGTCCCACTGGCTGTGATCCCAGCCTGCCTTTTGCAATTCGCCGAATACTTTGGCCGAGTCGCGCAGACCGGCCTTTTCCAACACCGACATCTTACCGCCGGCCAGCCTGTAATGCGGAAACTGGTAAGTATCTTCCCATCCTTTCAGATCTTTGGCGTTAAAAGTGGCCATGTATTCGTCAAGCACCTGCAGTACCGCCGCACTCACCCGTGGATCGATACCATGCGAACCGTTTTCTGTGGCGGCAGTTTGAGCCGATATCTTACTGGTTAGGGCGACCAGGATGAGCAGGAACATTGCTATCTTTTTCATAATTTATCGGTTTTAAATTTTTTGCTCCCCTCTTGAGAGGGGGTGCGAAGACCTTGCGTTGGGAGGGGTGTGTTTTACGAGCGATAAGCCGCTTGTAGAATAACACACCCCTCCCCCCTCTCAAGAGGGGAATCGCACAGGTCCTTGCCCGCATTCTTTTTAAAAGCTATTTCTATTACTTGTTTATTGCCAGCCCGGATTTTGGGTTAGCTTGCCGTTACTGTTATCAATTTCCTGTTGTGGTATCGGGAACAGGTAAAACTTACCCTTAGCCCCTTTGCTCACATTGGTTTTACCCACTTTAAGTAGACTGGTCTCCAGGATACCGTTACCGGAAGCATCCCGCTCGCGGATCAGGTCAAACCAGCGTTGGTACTCAAATACAAACTCCAGCCTGCGCTCCAGGTAAACCGCGTCACGGAATGATGACTGGTCAAGACCTGCAAGATCAGCAAGCCCCGCGCGCCTCCTTACCCTGTTAACAGAAGTATAGGCTTTAGCTGTTGGACCGTTCAGTTCATTCTCTGCTTCGGCATGGATCAGCAATACTTCCGAGAAACGGATGATAGGCACATTTGCTCCTGATTCGGCTTCGTTAGCGGCGACACTTGGATCATAGTATTTATTAAAAAATGGGATTGAATCATTAGCAATGGTAGCATCGTTCAACTTGCCATACCACAGGTTGGTTGTAGGGCTTTGAAAACGGGTTACAAAGCTTACCCGCTTGCGCTTGTCATTGGCCGGGTACAGCTTATAAATACTGAAAAACTTATCTACACCGTTTGGCTTGGTAGCATCAGGCACCGAATAAAACACCACCTGATCGGCATAACTGCCCACCATACCGGGGATGCCGTTCAGTATTGATCGTGGCGCCTGGTTGTTACCCTGCCCCTGCGAATTTGATTTAAACTGCGCCGAAAAAATATGTTCTTTACCATTTTCAGATGCAGGCAAAAATACATCAGCATAGTTAGCAAACAGATCGTACCCATAGGGGCCGTTGATCACCGCCTCGGCTTGCGCCACAGCTTTATCCCACTTACGCTCAGTAAGGTAAACTTTAGCCAGTAAGGAATATGCCGCTCCGGCTGTAGCCCTGCCGACATCTGCACCGGTATAGTTATTAGGCAAATCAGTTGCAGCACTGGTTAAATCGGTTTCTATCTGCGTGTAAACTGTTGCCGCGGCTGTTCTTGGCACTTGCAGATCAGACAGGTTGATAGACGTTTGATCGTGAAGCACAAGCGGTACATCGCCATACAAACGCACCAGGTTAAAGTAGTAAAGCGCCCTTAAAAACTTGGCTTCGGCGACCAAGCGCTTATTTAAGGTAGCATCAAACTTAATATCAGGAATGGTGTCAATGGCGATATTGGCTTTTTTTATGGCCGCGTAATGTTGCTGCCAGATCTGCAAAATGCGCAAACCGGTTGCCGAATGCCCTAATACCGCCTGTGAGCGTACGTCGGCGTTGGTAGCGCCGGGGCCGGGGCCTTCATCATCAGCCATAAAATTCATACCGGTGTTAAAAAGTGTATTATATGGAGTTTGTACTGAATTAGCACCTGCATTGAGCAGGGAATAAGCCGCCGTAACAGCAGATACTGCGTCGGCCTGGGTTTTGTAAAACTGGCTCGCCGGAATGAATGACCGTGGATCTTCATTGAGTTTGGCACACGAGGCGGCACCAAAAGCAATCAACAAAACCAGGTATTTAATATTTTTCGTTTTCATGTTAAAAAAATCAAAGGTTATCGGCTACAGGGTTACGCCTATACCCACAATAAATGATTTGTTATTAGGATATGCTCCGTTATCAACTCCCGATGTAATGGCCGATTGCTCGTTACTGCTCACCTCCGGATCGTAGCCGGTGTATTTAGTCCAGGTAGCAAGGTTTTGCGCGTTTACATAAACCCTAACCTTTTTAATTGGCGACCGTGACAGAACAGATTGCGGGAAAGTGTAACCTAAGCTCAGGCTTTTGAGGCGCAGGTACGAACCGTTTTCGACAAACCTGTCGGATATGGTAGGTGCCGGATCCTGGTATGCGCTGTGCACATCGGTATTGGTGTTGGTTGGTGTCCAACGGTTAAGCAAAGTAGTGGTAGCATTGGTATAACCTGTGCCCAACTCCAGTACAGCTCTTTGCTGGTTATAGATCTTATTGCCATAAGAACCTTGCAGGAATACGCTCAGATCAACGCCTTTGTATGAGAACGTGTTGGTGATACCGCCGGTAAATTTAGGCTGCGAATTACCAAGGATCACCCTATCTGCCGCCTGTGTAATTTTACCGTCGCCATTGATATCCTGGTAGTTCTGGCCTCCGGGCTGTGTATTAGCTGCCGGGGTAAGTACCGGGCCGCCAGCCTGTATAAGCCCATTGGTTTTATAACCGATGAATGAACCTATAGGCTCGCCAACTTTAATAATAGATGGTAGTGACGAATCGGGAATGAACTGGTTAACGCCGTTACCGCCAAGGCTTAATACTTTGTTACGGTTTACAGCAAAAACCAGGTTGGTATTCCAAACAAAACCGCCCGTAAGGTTGTGTGAGTTAATACCAATCTCAAAGCCTTTGTTTTGCACCGACCCTACGTTTTCATACTGCTGTGGGTTGGTGATGGCGGTATTGGTAATGATAGTTAAACCGCTTGTAGCAGGTAGCGGCAAGTAAAGCAGCAGGTTGGTAGTTTTCTTATAATAGATATCTGCCGTAATACTAATCCTGTCTTTAAACAAGCCCAAATCAAAACCAAAATCATACTGACTTGTCTTTTCCCAGGTTAGGTTAGGGTTATAAAGACTGTTTGGCGCAAAACCGGCAACTGTTGAGTTTCCAAAATTGTAGCGATAATAGCCCAATTGCGAATAAGACTGGTAAGCCGGGATATCGCTGTTACCGGTTTGTCCGGCGCTTAGGCGTAATTTCAACTGGCTTATAGCGGTTACGTTTTTCAGGAAGTCTTCGCTCGAGGCGTTCCAGGCCACAGCGGCAGAAGGGAATGAAGCCCATTGATGACCGGGAGCAAATTTTGATGAACCATCGGCACGCAGGGTTAAGGTTAACAAGTATTTGCTGTTAAAGCCATAGTTTATCCTGCCTAAATATGATTTTAGCGCCCATATATTGGATGACGTAGACGGCGCTATGGCAAAACCACTGCCTGATATAGAAGTAACACTCCCCGAACCCAGGTTATTAAAAGTATCATAATCGCTCACAAAACCCGATGAGCCATTAATAGAACCTTCGGCTTTAAACTGCTGCTGGGTAAAACCCGCCAGTACATTCAATGAGTGCTTGCCAAACTTTTTATTGTAGGTAAGCGTGTTTTCATTAAGCCAGTTAAAGGAGTTAAGGGTGCCTACTTCGCCAAGGCCTGAGTAGCCCGAACCTTCATACACTGTAGAAGGCAGGTAGCGGTTTTGTTTATTGTCGATGATATCGATACCGGCCAATACCCTTGCGGTAAGGTTTTCGGTGATCTTGTAATCACCTGCAATGTTACCCAAAATACGGCTTGTGGTAGTTGTGTTGGTTTGATTATACAGCGTATTAATAGGGTTGCCATACGTACCCTCAAATATATTTTTCACAAAGAACGAGCCATCACTATTATAAACCGGGGTGGTCGGTGTCATCAATAAGATGGCGGGTACCACACCTTGAGGCGCTATTTGTGCGGTAGTGCGGCTACCTGTAATAAATGAGGAGATCTTAAACTTATCGTTATAATCATGCTCCACATTTACACGACCGGCATAGCGCTCAAAATTGGTATTTTGCAGAATACCGTCCTGTTTAAAATAGTTACCGGAAAACGCCAGTCGGGTACGCTCTGTGCCTGAAAATATAGAAAGGCTATGATTTTGCGAAGTTCCCTTGCGGAAGGCGGCATCCTGCCAGTCGGTATTGGCATTGTAAGGATTAAGCTGTGCTTCGGTTTGGGCCGTTTTACCACTGTTCACCAAAGCATCATTACGTAAGGCTTCCCACTGCGGGGTGTTAAGCAATGATAAGGTTTTGATCACTTCCTGTTTACCGTAGCTGCCATCATAATTGATAGATGAAACACCTGCTTTGCCTTTTTTAGTAGTAATGATGATTACGCCGTTTGCACCACGCGTACCATAAATTGCCGTAGCCGATGCATCTTTTAGCACTTCGATACTTTCAATGTCCGAAGTATTGATAGATGCCAGCGGATTGATCTTAGGCCCGTTGGTTACACCCGCATCCGTAAGCGAATTGCTGTTTGAAGTCGGGAAACCATCTATCACATACAATGGCTCGGCAACAGCGTTAATTGAGTTTACACCGCGCACCTGTACAGTTACGCCTGCACCGGGTTGCCCGGTAGCCTGAGTAACCTGGATACCCGAAACAGAGCCCTGCAAGGCCCTGTCAAGCGAGGGAACCGGCTGCTTTAATGCAAGCGCGGGTACAGACGCCACCGACCCGGTAATATCTTTACGTTTCTGCGTACCGTAGCCTACTACAACAACCTGGTTCAGCTGTGTCTGGGCATCTTTCAGTTTAATTTCAACCGGACTGCCATCGGCAATAAATTCCTTTTTTTCGTAACCGGTGAAGGTGATAATGAGCTTATACGGAAACTTCTGACCGGTAACAAAACTGAATTTACCTTCAATATCCGTTGAAACTACGTGTGTAGTGCCTTGAATTTTAACCACAGCGCCAGGCAATGGCTCGCGGGTTGCGCTATCTATTACACGACCAACCAAATGTGAGTTGATGGTAGGCTGGGTTTGCTGCGCGATGGTCAACAGTGGAAACCCGATAAGCAACAGGAATGGGATTAATAAAAGTTTTTTCATGTCGACAGGTTTTTAAAAGATGAAAAACCGGACGACTGATCAGCAACCGCGTTAAACGGCATATATAATTGCTGCGGATGAAAAGCATCCTCAATTATTTGCAGCGTAAACGATGCTGCCGGCAAGGTAAAGGGCAAAACATAGCCCCTCGCCTCGTTTGCAATATTTTGCATAGATTTGAATAGTTAAAATGACACCATTGAAACAGGCTCAACGCCAATCGATCCCTGTTTCGTTGTTTTAATGACCGGGGAAAAGCATCGCTTTTCCCTTATTTGTTTATGTACCTGTTCTTATTATTTCATAGTCCTTTCTTTATTATGCCCATTTTGGCAGGCAGATCAATTACTTAATTCGGGGTATTATTTTAGTTGCTCACACAGCGGAAACCAAGGTGCTCCATACCGCTGTCTTCAGTAGTTTTCATACGGCGGGATACGCGGTAACCGGAACAATAACTGTCGTTACACAGAAATGACCCTCCGCGCACTACCCGTTTTATAGCATAAGGTTCATCGGGATCATACGATTTTGAAGCCCCCTTTGGGTTTTTAACCCCTGCAGGGTTGCTCACCGTTTTATAATAGCTGTTGTTATACAAATCGGCGCACCATTCCCATACGTTACCGGCCATATCATATAAGCCATAACCATTGGGCGCAAATGAACTCACCGGTGCTAAATAGTAATAGTGATCTCGCTGGGTATTTTTATAGGGGAAACTTCCCTCCCAGGTATTTGCTTTCGGCTGGCCTTCATTCACTTTTTCGTTGCCCCAGGGATAGATCTTATCTTCCAGTCCTCCCCTTGCAGCCCGTTCCCATTCGGCTTCGGTTGGCAAGCGTTTGCCGGCCCACTTGCTGTAAGCTACGGCATCGAACCAAGAAACCTGTACTACCGGATAATTATCTTTACCGTTAATATTGCTGCCCGATCCGTGGGGGTGTTTCCAGTTAGCTCCGGTTTTCCATTCCCACCACTGGCTATAATCGTTCAGGTTAACCTGGTGATCTGCCGGTACAAACACCAATGATGCCGGTACCAGTAAACTATCGGCAGGTTTTTCGGTGCCCGGGGGCATTTGCTTTTTGAGCTCGTTCCAGTCGGGTTTGCGTTCGGCAGTGGTGATATAACCTGTAGCCTTTACAAATTTTTCGAACTGAGCATTGGTAACCTCGGTTTTATCTATCCAGAAACCATCAACGGTTACATCATGCTTGGGATATTCGTCAGGTTCGGCCTGCTGGTTATCCGCTCCCATCCTAAAAGTTCCGGCCGGTACCCATACCATCCCCGCATGGTTGGCATGGGTATTACCGGTATCAGGTAAACTAAGCGCCGCACCGCTTAGTCCTGCCGCTTTAAACCTGTTGGGAATATTCGATTCGCAGCAAAGTTTCTTTTTAGTACCGGGAACCGTGGCTACCGCAATACTCGCCACAGGTTTCGCCGGTTGTTTGCATGAAAAAAGCAATGCAGTACTAAAAAGTATAAGTACAATCTTTTTCATTACGCTTTTACAGGCTGTAATTGAAATGATGCATCAACTTGTTCAGTTCCGGGTTGAACCGTAACATCAGGCCTGTATAATTGATGAGGCTGCAAAGGCACATCGTCCTTAACCATTGGGCCGTCGGCAGCAAGCTCGCTACCTGGCACTTTTGATTTAAATAAAGGCCAAGCCAGCTGTGCATACCACTGGTCGCCTTCGTAATGTGAAATGCCATATGCTTTAGGGTACTGGCGCGAGATATGAGCTGTGCCGAAAATGATATCCCACCAAAAAAACATGTTGCCGAAGTTTCCTTTGTAGTAGCCTACCCCGTCATCGGTAGTGGCCGCGTGATGCGCGTGGTGCGTGGCCGGGGTTGATATGGTACGTTCCAGGATCCAGGCCAGCGGATGTAATATTTTATACTGATAAAATGGCTTATCCCACGGAATACTTGAATGTGCCAATGTTGTAATGGTTCCTTTAATACCTTTTACTACAATAGCTGGAATACCCAAACCAAGATAAACCAAGGCCGCTGTTAAATAGGTTTGCGAAAAGAACAATGTGTAAATAATATTTTGCCTGCTGGCCATGGCCATGCCCATATAAGATGCTGAATGGTGTGTACGGTGAAAACGCCATAACCATGGCACCTGGTGGTGCAGACGGTGATACCAGTACTGGGTCAAATCGTCGGCCACGGCTATAATGGCGCATCCCCATAAAAATGGAACCCAATCAAACGTGTTTTTTAAGGTTGGTAATATGGCAGGTAAAACCAACAGGCTATAGTAGGCAACCAGCGGTTTCACCACCAGTTTAGGGATGGTAAAGCAGGCTATATCCACCCACTTTTCGTTTGTATTCCAGCGTTTTTTGTACAAGCCGAACGAAAATTCGAGTACACCTAATACCAATACCAAAACGGAAAAACCGTAACCGTTAAGGTTTTCTATTATTTGTTTTATCTGGTTAATCATTGTCTTGTGAGTTTGAAGTTTTAGTTTTTACTGTGTTTTCTTGTTTGTGCTGATGCCGTTTCTTTTCCCAGGGGCGCTCGCCGGTGATGGCAAAAGTGGCAAACATAAGCACTATTGGTAATATGTACAGCAGCAGGCTCAGCAAGGCGTTTTTTGCTATCTGTACTTTAGTTGCCTGTTCTAACTTCATGATGCGATATTGTTTTGGGGTTGAACAATTTGGGATGTTTTAGCAGGACTTTTTTCCAATAGCTTACGGCCAAGCCATAGCCCACCGAAAATGATGATAAAAGGTATGAGGGTTACTATAACGCCTACCAACACCTTTTTCCCGATCAGGGAAACGTCGTTAATGGTCATAATGAACTTATTAAGTGATTAAATATGCAGGCAGTGCATAGCAATCCGCACAAAGCAGCAATGCCCGTTAAAAAATTATTAAATAAAAAGCTGGGAAGCCGTGTGTATTTACACGGTTATAGAGAAGGGAAAACCCTTGTATGCTATTAACAGCAACAACAAGAAAAAGAAAAAGCAGCAGTGTTTAACTGATAATTAGCAAGGCCGTATTTAGGTAAAAGTTCGGGTTGCATGGTGGGTGCTTTTAAATGATTTTGATTATTGTGATTTATTTTCTGAGGCAAATGTATAAAAAGATTTTACAAATACTACTAATTCTATAGAATTTATATAAATAAATTCATTTTTTATTAAAACAAGCTCCTTTCGACGGTTAAAGGCAGGTAAAATAGAAAAATCGCCACATCACATTCCTTTTTCGAGTCTAAATTTGCAATTCCGCATAAAAGCGTACATTCATATCATTATGGATATAACTACCCTAATTGTCATTACCATTATTGTTTTTATTATCGCATTTGCGGCTTTCAGATTGTTTGATGTTAAAAAGAAAAAGCAGAAACTTGAACTGGAACGATCTGCCAGGATTTTGCCACTATATAAAAAAGCCGAAAGCATCACTGGCTTAACTGCCGAAGATGTGCTGCCCTTTGCTCAAAACCTGCTCACCCGTTATGATACTTTTTTGTATTTAAGAGAGCTTGACCAACTAAACCTGTTCCCGCAAGAATACTATACAATTGTTAAAGGCGCCGAAAGTTCGCTGGCCCAATGGCTGGAGTTCCCTACCGAGCTGGATGCCTGCCCTGATGAAATAGAACATATAAAACAGGTTACTATTGATCTTAACGGCAGGAACAATTTTATACACTACGAGGTGTTTAAGTTCCGGGTAACCCCACCTCACCAGACTGCTGAAAGCGGATGGATACTGGGCGTTGTAGGTCCATTTTTTGACGACAGCAAACCTTATGATTTTCCTGCCGCAACTTTTAGCAGGGTAAGCAGCACTATAGATAAAGTTACGCCCGAAGAAGAAGTCCAATGGGTACACGAAAATATCGCCATGCGGAGGTAGATGATGATCTCAACACCAGTTATTCTAAGCGTTAGTGAACGCGCTTCTTTACCCGGACTTACGAAGTTTTAAAAACTTCGTAAGTCTTCAGGGCTCTTAAACTCATTCAGCATCTTTCAGTTCAATCCACACCGGGGCATGATCGCTTGTTTTTTCCCAACCGCGTACGTCCCGGTTAACTCCGGCAGCTACAAGCCGTTTTTCAAGATGAGGACTTAGTAAAAAATGATCAATGCGTAAACCGGCGTTACGGCCGTAAGCATCGCGGAAATAATCGAAAAAGGTATAAATTACTTCGGTAGGATATAGTTTACGGATGGCATCAGTCCAGCCCTGCTCTACCAACGTTTTAAATGCTTCACGGGTTTCCGGGCGGAAGAGCGCGTCATTTACCCAACGCTCCGGTTTATAAGCATCAAGTTCTGTTGGCATTACGTTATAGTCGCCTGTTAATACCACAGGTTTATCCGCAGCCAGTAAACCGGCCGCATGCGTTTTAAGGCGTTCAAACCAACCCAATTTATAATCAAACTTAGGTCCGGGAGCTGGGTTGCCGTTAGGCAGGTACAGGCAACCAATGGTAATGCCATCAACAATAGCTTCAATATAACGGCTATGTTCATCGGTAGGGTCGCCGGGGAGTGCCCTGCATACCTCGGTAATTTGCTTATCCTTTTTTGCCAGTATAGCTACACCGTTCCAGCTTTTTTGCCCATGCCAGATAGCTTTATAACCGGCATCAAGAACAGCTTGTTCCGGAAAGTTTTCCTGCGGTGCTTTAAGCTCCTGCAAACAGGCAACATCCGGAGCGGTTTCTTGTAACCAGCGGAGCAAAACCGGCAAACGGCCATTCACCCCATTTACGTTATAGGTAGCTATTTTCATGACGCAATTTAAGCAGTTTAGGTTATATCATGCGTGTTGCAAAATATAAAAAGCGCTGCCACCCACGGCAAATGCTTGATTGCAATGACAATAAACAATATCAGGTTCCCTTATTTTTCAAACTCATCCGGATCTACTTCGGGCCGTTCTGGGTCAGGATCAGGAATTTCGTTCGGAATATTTTCGGGCGCTTCTTCGGGCATTTCCGGTTCTCCCGGATCCGTAGGCTGCCTGATCTCCGGGCGTTCCGGGTTTACCGGCATTTCATCCGGTTCGTTTGGCATGGTTCTCTTCTCCGACATATCTTATTAACTGCTAAGCATATAATTGGTTTTCAGAAAGATTTTTATCTCATAAAATACCTCTTGCATTTTAAAAATGTTTAATTACATTTACAGTGTACTACAACACTAATACACTAAACCATGATTCAAATCAATAATTTGAATTTCAGCTACAACAGCAAAAAGCCGTTGTTCAAAAATCTAAACCTTTCATTAAAGGCGGGCCATATCTATGGCTTATTGGGCAAAAACGGGGCCGGGAAATCAACCTTATTGAAAAATATTGCAGGTTTGGCTTTTCCGCAATCGGGCAAATGCCTTATAAACGGAACGGAAAGCTCAAAGCGACTGGTATCTACTTTACAAAACCTTTATTTTATTGCCGAGGAGGTTTATGTACCTGCTTTAACACCCGGGCAGTTTTTAGAGAGGACCGCCGGCTTCTACCCCGCTTTCAGTATTACCGACTTTTATAGCTACCTGAAAATACTGGACATTGACCCTGATTTGCTGATGACCAAAATGTCATACGGCCAGCAAAAAAAGATGATCATCGCTTTCGGGCTTGCTACCAATACCGGTGTACTCATACTTGATGAACCTACTAATGGCCTTGACATCCCATCAAAAGTGCAGTTCCGGAAATTGATTGCTTCGGTTTTAAATGAAGAACGCTGTATTATTATTTCAACTCACCAGGTAAGGGATTTGGATAGCCTCATTGATACCGTGTTGATTTTGGACGACCACCGCATCGTAATTGAGAACTCAATAGATGAACTTACCGAAAAGCTGTTCTTCGGTGTTTTTAAAGACCTTACCGGAATGAATGTGCTGTATGAAGAAGATACTCTCATGGGCAAATACGCTATTATAGAAAACACCGCAGGCAAGTATGGAAAAATGGATCTCGAACTATTATTTAACGCTGCCACAACCAATAGCAGTAAATTATTAAACGTATTAAAACCAGCCACCCTCCATGAATAATTACTTTAGTCTAAAGCGCTTCCGGCAGTTGTTTATAAAACATACCGTTGAGCACTACCGTACCTATTTAATGTCGGCTTCGGTTTTAGCAGGTGTTTTTTTGCTTGGCGGTATGTTTATATTTTACATGATCCAGGGGCCAATGGATGCCGGATTTCAGACCGCATTATTTGCCATGCTTATGGTTATAGCTGGGCCAATATTTACCAGCACCATATTTACCGATTTTGGCGATAAGCGTAAAGCTATACCTGCACTCACCTTACCGGCATCACAGCTCGAAAAATTTCTGGTCAGCTGGATTTACTCATATGTTATCTTCCTCCTGGTATTTACCGGCATCTTTTACCTTGTTTTATCCATATTGCTTAACCTGAAACAATGGCCGGGTCATCACCCCGAAATGCTTTATATATTTCAGGATAAATTTTGTGTGTTACTGCTTATATTTTCACTGCTGCAAGCCATCACCATGTATGGCGCTATCAGGTTTGAAAAACTGCATTTTATTAAAATAGGGTTCAGCTTCTTTATTTTTTATGCATTGCTGATCCTCGTGAATACAATATTCCTGCGGGTACTTGTAGGCAGACAAATCTTCCCTGCAACACCATTTGCCTTCCTGAACTTTCCAGATGGCACAAACTATTACTCTATTGGTTTAAACGCGCAACAATCGGCCTGGGCTTTTATTGTGCTGCCTGTTGTTGTCCTGCTATTTTGGATAGCGGCCTATTTTAAACTCAAGGAAAAACAGGCTTAAAAAAGACGATAATGGAATTTAAAGATAATGAAGCGATATACATCCAGATAGCGGCTTTTGTAAGCGACCAGATATTGATGGGCAAATGGCCCGCCGGACAAAAGATCCCATCGGTACGTGATATGGCTGTTGAACTGGAAGTGAATCCCAATACGGTCATGCGATCATACGAGTTTTTACAGGGGCTCGAAATTATTTACAACAAACGCGGCCTGGGCTTATTTGTGACCGATGACGGTTTTGAGAAGGTAAAAGCTTATCGCAAAGAAAACTTTGTACGCCAAAACCTGCCCGAACTTTTTAAAAACATGTACCTGTTAGGTATATCAATAGATGAGATCAGCCTGCAATATAAAAACTTTCAGGCACAACAAAATAATGAACTAAACCAGGCCAATCACGATGAAAACAAGCAATAAATTTTTACTTATCGCGGTATTATTACTGATCATTTCGGTAGGGATATATGATATTCAGCTTAAAGCCGAATATCTTAAAGGCGATTATAAAAACCCCTACCACGGGTTCATCAACTTAAAATACAGGAATTTTAAAGTTATTAAACTCGGCTCATCAACGACTATCAATATTACACTGGTAAAAGGGCCCTTCAAAGTACTTGCAGATCCCGATGCTATGGAATACATCAAGATTGACCAACGCCATGATTCCCTTTTTATACGGGCAGCGTTTAAGGCAAACTGGCACAACGTACGCTCGGACCAGGTGTTATATATATCATGCCCCGAGCTCACATCATTTGATGCAGATGCCAAATACATGGCTGCCGAAACACAAGTGATTGATACCGCTGCCAGTGCCGATTTTAAATGGCGGCCCACGACTATAACCGGTTTCAGCGGCGATAAGCTAAATATCAGCGCAGACCATGCCTCCAACCTATTTTTAAAGAACAACAAGTTCAACACTTTAAATGCCGTTGTTGGCAGTAGTAACGGCGCTGTTTCAAACTTAACTATTGAAACAGGCAACCAATTCGGAAAAACCAACCTCGATATCCGGAACAAAAGCCGCTTATGGATCAAGGATGACAGCCTCAGCAACATAAACTACAAACTTGCCGATAGCGCCAAACTTATCCTGAACGGAAATACAAGACAGATCCGAAATAATAAATAACCAAAACTTAGCAAATCATGAAATTAGTAATCAACTCGCTGTCTAAAACATATGCCAACGGCGTACATGCATTAAAAGATGTTTCACTTACCCTTAGTAATGGCATGTTTGGCTTGCTTGGCCCAAACGGTGCCGGCAAATCATCACTGATGCGTACCATAGCAACCCTGCAGGAAGCTGATAAAGGCAGCATTTTTTTAGATGACCTGGATGTATTGAAAAACAAAACCGAAGTTCGCCAGCTACTTGGATACCTGCCCCAGGAATTTGGCGTGTACCCTAAAATATCGGCCGAACGCATGCTTGACCATATTGCACAGTTGAAGGGCGTTGGCAATAATGCAGAGCGCAAAGACCTGGTACTACAACTGTTAGAAAGCGTGAACCTTTATAAAGACCGTAAAAAACACCTGGGCACCTACTCCGGCGGTATGAAACAGCGTTTTGGAATAGCACAAGCGTTAATTGGTAACCCCAAACTCATTATTGTTGACGAGCCAACCGCAGGCCTTGATCCTGCCGAACGGAACCGCTTTTACAATCTGTTAAGTCGCCTGGGCGAAAACACCATCGTGATCCTATCAACGCATATTGTTGAAGATGTGAGTACACTCTGCGCCAATTTCGCCATTATTTGCCAGGGCGAGGTGCTTTATGCAGGCGACCCGGAAACCGCGGTAAATGAACTGAACGGAAAAATCTACAGCAAGGTGATCACACAGTCCGAACTGGGCTTTTATAAAGATGATTACCAGGTGATATCAACGCAGCTTAAAACCGGCAAACTTCATATCCGCGTTATCAGCGAAGCAGAACCCGACAACGGTTTTATCAGCAGCATCCCCAACCTGGAAGATGTATACTTCAGCAACATCGCTACACGAATAGATGTAGACACCATTTAAACCTACTATAAACCAATAGTTTATGTTTCTTAAAATATTTCTGTTCGAGATCCAGAATCGGGTCCGCAGGCCAGCCGTTTACCTATATTTTTTGGCAGCACTTGTATTTACAGTGTTTACCTTTTCAACAGGCTCATTACCACTGGGCGAAAAAGAGCACATTAATGCGCCCTATGTACTCGCCTTATGGTGCTCCGGCATCACCATGATGATCACGCTGGTGAGTTCCTCCATCATGGGCACCGCGCTATACCGCGATATTGAGTATAACACAAAAGATTATTACTTAACCTACCCTATCACAAAAACCGGTTATTTCTGGGGCCGTTACCTGGGTTCGTTTGTTTTCATGATCGGCATAGCATCGGCAGTTATTATCGGTGCATTTATTGGCACCAAACTTGGCCCTGTCATGGGATGGACAGATGCCAAGCAATACGGCCCCAATAACCTTATTTACTACCTGCACCCGTTTTTTACTATCGGGCTGCCTAATGTTTTATTCACTTCTTCGTTGTTTTTTGGCCTTGTGGCGCTTACGCGCAACGTAAAAGTGATTTATTTTGGTGGCATCCTGCTGTTCCTGTTCTACTTTATCGCGCTGTTTTTTCTTAACCATGTTAACAATCCAACGGTAATCAATCTCAGCGATCCCTTTGGGCTTAACGGCATTAGGATGCAAACCAACAATTCGAGCGCTCTTGAACAAAACACTACACTGTTCCCGGTAACCGGTACGTTTATGCTCAACCGTATATTGTGGGGAGGTATAGGGATAGTTGTTGTACTTTTCACCTATTTCCGGTTCAGCTTTGAGCGGTTCTTTAGTGGCCGGCGCGATAAGGCAGCTATTGATGAGGTGGGTGTTAAAACCAAGACTGCAATTACTATCAAGCCTGCGGTTAGCTTTACGGGCAAATACAACAGGAACACTCTAAATAACCTGGTAAAGGTCGAGCTGCTGAACATTATCCGCGATAATTATTTCTGGATCATATTGCTGAGCGGCACTTTGTTTCTCGGCTTTGTACTTTGGCTTGGCAATAACATGTATGGCGTACCCGATTTTCCACGTACGGTTACCCTCCTGGCAATTTTTAATGATGCCTTTCCCTTTTTCATTTTCTTTATCATCATGTTTTATACCGGCGAAACCCTGCACCGCGACAGGGCTACCCGCTATGCATTTATCAATGATTCGCTCCCGCCCCCAAACTGGGTACTGAATGGCTCAAAGCTTATCACCTTATTGCTTATTGGCACCGGGCTATCTTTTATACCAATCATAACCGGCATTATTGTTCAATTATTAAAAGGCTATTATACCTTCAATTTGCCTGCCTATTTCATCTATATCGGTTACATACTGCTGCCTTCGCTGCTGGAGATGGTTGTTTTTTGCTATGTAATGCACGTTATCATACATAACAAATTCGCGGCACATGGTATAGGCGTTTTTTTATGGGTGATAGTTTTCTTTTTGCGCAAAACAGGCATTTTTGATTATAACTTGCTGCTGTATTCATATACGCCATCTTCAGGTATATCTGACATGACAGGCATGGGCCATATGGCAACGCCCGTTAATTGGTTTAACCTCTATTGGTTACTATTTGCCGGATTGCTCATCATTGTTTCGGCATTGTTTTACTACCGTGGCGTAACCTCATCTTTTAAAGAACGGCTGCGCTTATTTCCGCAGCGTTTTAATAAAAGCACGGCTTTGATCACTACAATAGTGGCTATAGCGTTTATAACCGTTGGCGCGTGGAATTATTACAACATCAGCTTTTTAAACAGCTACCTCATCAAAAGCGAAAACACTGACAGGGCCGTGTTGTATGAAAAAACGCTAAAAAAATATGAGCGCCTGCCTCTTCCTAAAGTAACCAACATAAAAATGGAGGTAGAGCTTTATCCTGATAAACAGCAGGTATCTTCGCATGCATGGGTTACAATCACCAATAAAAACAAAGTTGCCATATCGCAAATGCTGCTGGATGGTGATGACCTTACCGCTTATTCGATTAAAAGCGGTGGAGTATCAGTCCCTTTTACAAATCCTCTGCTTTATCCCCGTGGGTTTTTCAACTGGTTCAGGCCGAAGGTTGATACCGCCGATTTTCGCTTGTACCAGTTTACAAAACCTTTAATGCCTGGCGATTCACTAACACTGGAAATCAATGCAGAAATAGTACCCAAAGGATTTACCAACGGCATGTATGCCGCGGCCCTCGTTAACAACGGTACATTTTTTAACGGTGGATTACCCGGACTGGGCTACGATGAAGACGATGAACTAAGCAGTCCGTACGAACGCAAAAAAGCCGGCCTACCCGAAAAAAAGGAAGAAGAAATTCAGCAGAATGATCCTAAAGGCATTAATACCTTAAAAGCCGGCAGAGCGGCCGACCTACTTAAACTTGACATTACTATAGGCACCCTGGCCGGTCAAACTGTTATTGCTCCCGGTAGGCTTGTAAAAAACTGGCAACAGAACGGTCGTAACTATTTTCACTACGTGCAGGATAAACCAGGCATGTATATGCCAATGGGTATCATATCCGAAAAACTGGCCGTAAAGAAAGCAACCGTTCAGTTGGATCACAAAGTAAATATCGAGATTTACTATCATCCTGAACATAACACTAATATCGACAGGTACATCGCCGCTTATAAAGATGGATTAACTTATTATAGTAATGTTTACGGCGATTATCCGTCTAACGATATCCGCTTGGTGGAAACATCTGTTTACGGCCCACGGGATGCCTCTATGACGACGTTGAATACTTACGCCGAATACTTTGGATGGAATGCCGATTTCAGCGATCCTAACAGTTTTGATTATTGCTATGCCAATACTACAAGATTATTATCACAACAGTGGTGGCGTTTTCAGGTTGCCCCAAACAGTACTATAGGTAGCCTGGTAATACCAGAAGGGTTATCAAACTATGATCAACTGGTGATGGCCGAGCATAAATATGGCAAGGATAACATGCGTTACACCGTGCTTGATCAGTTATGGTATTATCTGTTCATTAGGCGGCACCTCAATGAAAACGAGCATCCTTTAATAAAAGCCAATCAATGGTTTTTATGGGGAGGCAAAGCAAGCGTCGCCTTATATGGCCTGCGCGACCTGATTGGCGAAGACAGTCTGAACGTGGCATTGCGCGAGTTTAAAAAGGCCTATGCGTTTAAAACAGATGGTCCGTTTGCGGGAGCCAACAACCTTTACCAATGTCTTCAAAAGCATGTACCCGATTCGCTACAATATTACCTTACAGATACCTGGCAAAAGATCACGCTGTATGATAATGGGGTAACCGAAGTAAGCAGTAAACCCACCGGTAATAAAAACGAATACAAGGTTACCTTCAAACTAAACATTGATAAAGTATGGAAGGACGCCAAAAACAATGATATCCCGGCAATAAACATGAACGATTATATTGATATCGGCATCTTTGGCAAGCAGGTTAAGGGTGCAAATAACCGAATGGTAAGCAACACGCTATACCTCAAAAAGTATAAACTGAAACGCGGTCAACAACAATTCAGCATTGTGGTTAAGGGTCAGCCAGCTTCGGTAGCCGTTGATCCCTTCAGTAAACTAATTGACAGGAACCCTAACGACAACATTAAAGACCTTTAGGAGTAAAAACGGTTAAATAAAACTGCATATCATGCTCGTCATTGCGAGGTACGAAGCAATCCCCTACTTTACAGGGCGGACTTGCATAGCCCCTCTGCCTATTGGGGATTGCTTCGTACCTCGCAATGACGGCATGTTTTTAAACAGCTTTTAAGAAATACTACGGCTTAAATAACTTATTCTCCCCTTCAATTTCAACATTAGCCTGTTCAACTACTGCTTTGTATTCATAATCGGCTTTTAAGGGAAGTGTTGCTTCAAACGTACCATCGGCATTAATATTTACCCAGGTGCCTGCCGTCCACTTACCTGCATACAAGGTTTCAACCTGCCCATGATATGGGCGATAATCAAACCGGGCCCGTTTTGCCGAGATGCTTTTATAATTCAATACCTTGCCTTTTAAAGCTGCTCCGGCTTTCACTTTTAAAGCTGCACCGGTTTCAACTATGGCGGCTTCATTAAAAACCGGATTAACATTTTCTAATTTAATAACCACAGGGTTAGGCCAGCGATGATCGTCATAAATGCGTTGGGCCTTAACAACCGAAACTTCAAGCCCCTTATCGGTTTGTTTGTATCTGCAACTTACATCATCCGTTTTATATTCAATTACTTTACTATTTTGTCCCAATACACTCACCTGAGTTTTATCAGTGGCGATGGCAGAGCGGATCAGGAAAGTTTTCCGGGCCCCCTCCTTCCAATCGGCAGCATTGGTGACGATAGCGTAAAGTGTATGGCCATTTTTAGCGGTGAACCAAGTATCGCCTTCTTTACTTATTACCCAGCTTCGTACACTGTCAATACACTCGCGGTTAACAAAATACCATGCCGACATTTCGCGTAACCTTTCTTCCTGTTCAATGGGCAATGCACCATCGGGCTTAGGGCCTACGTTCAACAAAAGCGAACCACCTTTAGCCCTCGCCTCTATCAATAAACCTATCAATTGATTGCCCGATTTATACCTTTCATTAGTTGGCTGATATCCCCAGGCAGTACCCATGGTAATGCATGACAGCCATGGCTCATTGATCATGGCTCCCGGCATGATCTGCTCCGGAGTTTTAATAGCTCCACGGGTTATCAGCAAATCCGGCTGTAATTTCCAGCAGGTTTGTTTAACTACTTCTTTAGGATCGCCATCTATAAAAAGTACATCTATTTTACCGTAGTTAGTCATCAACTCCTCGCATTGTTTCCGGGTATAGTCGTCATATTCACGGCGGGTTTCCGCGTCCATCTTAACATCTGTACGACTGATAGCAATATGATGATCTCGAAGAAAGTTAAAATCCTCCGGCGAAAAATAGAATCCAACCTGTAGGCCCGCTTCGCGTGTAGCATCAACGAACTCCTTTAAAAGGTCTTTTTTATACGGTGTATGAGTTATACTAAAATCTGTTGTTTTGGTATCCCACATACAAAAACCTGAGTGATGCTTGGTTGTAAAAACGATGTACTTCATCCCGGCCAGTTTAGCCAGGGTTGCTATCTGGTGCGGATCAAACTTTGAGGGATCAAAAGTTTTAGGCAAATCATTAAAATACCGGTTAACGTAGTCATCACTTGCACCAACCAGCGAGTGACTGATCACCAACCCTAACTGGCTATCCATACTAAAATGGATAAACAAACCTAAACCCGTGTTTTTGAGCCACAGTTCACGTTCGGGTTTATTCAGGTTATAATTACTTGCATTATCATCTTTAACCAAATCATTTTGTGCCGATGCGCTTTGAATACCGCAAAACAGCAGCAGGAAAAAAAGGTATTTCTTATACATTAAACATGGTTTAAAAAAATCAGGGAGAGCCCCACGCCCTCCCTAAAACAACATCAACTAATCAAACTTCAACATTATTGTTTATCCCACCAGATCCTGGTTAAAAAATCATCGGGACCCTGACGCGCGATTGCGGCCGCATATGATGCCGCGTTAAGGTTTTGCTCACCAACCGGGTACAACATTCTCCTAAATATTTTACCACCAGTAGCATTACCAACATAATTATTAGGCACCAGAGCCGGATAACCTGTACGCCTGTAGCTTGCAAAAACCTCCTGCGCATCAGGGAATATGCCAACCCAAAACTGGGTGTAGATCTGCTCCATTTTCTGATCAAGTGTACCACTGGTGTTAAAAGGATGCGCGTTGATATATGAATTGATCTGCGCTGTAGTAATGGTACCCGCGCTGCCTGCAATAATACTCCATTGACGCATTGACGCGGCTATACCACTCTGGTACAATGATTCGGCAGTAGCGGCGGTATACCAGCCCCTTGCCGCGGCTTCAGATAAAAGGAAATAACTTTCGGCAGCGGTAAAAACCAATCTTGGAGAGTTTAACAGCAATATGGTTTTGGGATTTGGTTCTGAGTAAGTCACAAAATCTGCAGGCTTAGCATTCAGGCCTGATGACATCCCTTTCTGGATAGCTGAAGTAGTATCAGCCACACCACCGTTCCATACAACAGACACTATAGCCAGACGTGGGTCTTTATTGGCTTTTAAATAATTGATAAACACATCCTGGTATTTGCCACCTTCGGTATTGGTTGAACCATTACCTGCTATATAATCATTGTTATAAAGATCAAGCGCTAAGGGGTTTTTATTGATATCCTGACCTGCACCAACATAAGCTACTTTGGCAACATCGGCATCATCAAGAATAACGCCGCCGGCTATGGCTTTTGCAGCCCAGGTTTGTGCTTGTGCAATGTCAACCTTGGTCATGCGCATAGCACACCTGAGCATTAATGAATAGGCGAATTTTTTCCATTTCGCCGTATTACCACCATAAATCAAATCGGATGCGCCAAAAGTAGTTTTTGTAGCATCAAGGCTCTGAGCTGCCTGGTCAAGCTCCTTCAATAAATCGGCATAAATATCTTTTTGGGCATCATAAGCAGGTTTATATACCGCCTGGTTATAACCCTGTGCGGCTTGTGAATAAGGGATATCACCGTACAGATCGGTAAGCCTGCTAAAGCAATACACTTTCCAGATCCGTGCTTCGGCCTGTAGGTTTACCTGCGATGCATCGGTGCCAACGGCTTTCAATACTTCAACCAATTCGTTGATCTCGTTAGGGTAAGCATTACTAAAAGCAGCTGCCGATTGTGGGCTCTGGCTCAAAACATATTTTGATCCGAAACCTGCTACATCATTAAAACTGGTGGTGTATTGCATGGTTCCCAGCAAGAGGTCAAGCATGCGGGCGGTACCATCATACTGCGCTTTGGTAAAAATGTACTGTGGTACCGCTTTTGACGAAGCATCGGGGTTTACGTTAAGTGTATCGAAGTTTTTGGTACACGATTGTGTGCCGATAATGCCAAGCATTACCAGTGAGCAATAAATATATTTGGTTAAATGTCTTTTCATCATTTTCAATTTAAAGTATTAAAACTTAACAGCCAGGTTTACACCAAGTGAGCGTGTACGCGGCAAACCGATAGACTCGAATCCCTGCGCGTTACTGTTTGTAAAGCTTTGTTCCGGATCGAAGTTGTCTGTCTTCTTATAGATAGTCCAAAGGTTCCGGGCAACAAAAGAAATACTGGCCGATTGGATTTTAACTTTGTTTAAAAGGTTGGTTGGAAGAGCGTACGACAGGATAACCTGGCGGAGCTTAACAAAGCTGCCATCGTGCAAAAACAGGTCGGAGTATGTTTTATAGTTATCATAGTATGACCTTAAGCCGCTTACCGGCACCGTGCGGGTATAAGGAGCACCTGTTTGATCAACACCATTCAACACCAATCCGTTTTCCCTGCCCGGCAATGTTGATTTCATCAAGCCTAAACGGGTGGCGTAAACTTCCATTACCGAAAACACCTTGTTGCCAAACTTACCATCAACCAGGAAGTTTAACGAGAACCTTTTATACCTGAATTCGTTAGTTAAACCCATAGTAAGCGGAGCAACGCTTTTACCCAGCTGCTGCAGCGGGGTTTGTATCGGCAAGCCAGTAATGGCATTAAATACCACATTGCCTTGAGCATCCTTTTGCATACGGGTACCAACCAGCATACCAAATGGTTTGCCTTCAATATTATCTAAAATACCCCAGTTACCTACCGAGGTAGCCAACTGAATGGTGTTAAGACCTGGTGCCAGTTTAACAACTTTGTTATCGTTGTAAGCCACGTTATAGCTTGTAGTCCAGGTGAAATTGGCTGTTTTTACAGGTGTGCCATTCAATAAAACCTCAATACCCTTATTGCTTACTTCGCCAACATTCAGGATCACGTTATTATAGCCTGAAGTTGAAGAAATGGCCGTGTTTACGATATCGTTGGTTGTTTTACGATCATACAAGGTAACATCCAAACCTAAACGGTTCTTGAGCATCTGCAACTCAAAACCACCTTCAAACGTTGTTGAAGTGTAAGGCTTAAGGTTGCTGTTGGTGATGTTGTTGCTTGTTACGTTTTGCAGTGGCTGTCCGGCACTTGGCACATTGCTGTAAGTAAGGTTAATAACATACGGATCGGGAGCACCGCCACCTACCTGCGCCCATGAACCGCGCAGTTTGGCCATGTTAAAAAACTCAGGGAGTTTAACAGCATCCGAAAGGATAAAGCTACCGCCTATACTTGGATAGAAAATGCTGTTACTTTTAGGACTAAGTGTCGAAAACCAATCCTTCCTACCGGTGAACGACAGGAACACCAGGCTCTTGTAATCAAAATCGGCCGAGCCAAAAACCGAGTTGGTTACGATTTTGGCGTTATACGGCGTTGTTGATGAAACAGCAAGGTTGGTAAAACTGTAAAAATAGGGGATAGTAAATTGCGAACCGCTAAACGTTAACTGGTTAGTTGCGTTTTTACGGCTGTTTACACCACCCAAAATGCCCACGTTTAAATCGCTGATAATCTTAGTCCGGTAACTAACCGTAGCCAATTCGTTTGTTTCAGATACATCCGACTTGATACCTGCGTACTGGCCATTAGGAGTATATAGGGTACCGGTTGGCAATATGTTGGTATAGTTGTAGTTAAAAAAGTCGCGGCTGATAGTTGCCTTAAAAGTAAGGTCTTTGATAGGCGAATAAATGATTGATCCCTGGCCTATAAAACGGTTCTTTACATCGTCCTCTTTGTATTTGTTGATCACAAAGTACCCGTTTGAAGCGATTGACGCGTCATTCCAAACCATTTCGTTACCCATCGCATCATAACCTGGTTTAAGCCAGCGAACATCAACCGTGTTAGCTACTTCAAGCGGTGTCCAGTTAGGGTTACCCAACGCGTCGCCTGCACCGGTACGGTTATGGCCTGTTTCGACGTTGTACTGCGCTAAAGCCTCTATTGAAAGCTTGTTACTTAGCTTTCCGTTTAGCGCAAGGTTAAAAGTTTTACGATCATAGGTAGTCCCCGGCAAAATACCTTTACTGTTCAGATCGGCAGCCGAAAACCTGTAAGTAAAGGCTTCATTGCCACCTACAAATGCGAGGCTATTGGTATAAGTGCTACCTGTTTGGTAAAAGTTTTTAAGATTGTTCTTCTGCGCTACATAAGGGTGTGCAAGCCCGTCGACAGCAACATAGTCGGTTGAGCCGTCAATTTTTGCTCCCCATGAGCGTCTTCCGCTGGCTTGTGCGGCTGCCAGTGTGATTGGTTTTACGCCACCGTCACCCTGTCCGTATTCATACTGATAATCAGGAAACACAGCAACATTATCATAGGTAGCTGTAGAGTTAAACTCAACCCCTACGCCTTTTTGGATGCGACCTTTTTTGGTGGTGATCAAAATAACACCATTTGCCGCCCTTGAACCGTAAAGCGCGGCAGCAGTACCACCTTTAAGCACGCTGATCGATTCAATATCATCAGGATTGATAGCTGCTATACCATCGCCACGGTCAACGTTGTTGGTGATACCGTTAACAGTTGCTGCACCGCCCGGTACACTGTTGTCAATCGGCATACCGTTCACCACATATAATGGCTGGTTATCACCTGCAAGGCCACCGTTACCCCTGATCACCACGCGGCTTGATCCGCCCGGACCGGTTGATAAACCAGCCGCGTTAACACCGGCCACTTTACCGGTAAGTGCGTTAGCTACGTTATTTTCACGTGCCTGGGTAAATTCGGTACCTTTTACCTCGGTAACCGAATAGCCTAAGGATTTTTTCTGCTTGCTGATACCAAGCGCGGTAACTACAACCTCATTAAGGGCTTTGTTATTTTGCGCGAGTTTAATTTGTAAAGGCGACGTAGGATCGGTTACAGGAACTTCCTCCTGGTTATATCCTACATAGGCCACCACAAGGGTTAGGGGCTTACCAGCATACTTGTCTGGTATTATCAGCTTAAAATTACCTGATAAATCGGTGGTTGCCCCTACTTTATTATCCATTTTTAAGTAAACCGATGCGCCAATAACCGGCTGGCCATCGCCAGCATCAACAACTTTACCGGTTAATGTAACCGCTGCAACAGCCACATTAACATCCTTTACTGTAAAAATGGAAATCTGGTTATCATTTATCTTACGATAGGTTAGCTGAAAGGCCGATAACAATTGTTTTAAATTATCATCAAGTGTTAACTGGCTTATATTGGTTGTTAAATTTGCCGGTACAAACTTGTTATCAAGCAAACCTTCCTGGTAAGCTATCTGAACATTAAACTGTTTTTTCAGGTTATCGAGCGCGTCTTTCAGTAGGATCTTGCTTTCAACAGCCTGGGGTGCCGTATAACCGAAGCTTTTGGCGTGCACACGGTTGTTACTGGTTAATGCCATTTGGGCAAAACCGTAAACCGACTGGCCGAGCAAAACCATCAGGAAACAGCAACATCTAAAAAAATTTGATGAGTCGAGTTTTCGCATAAAATGTTTGTTTAGGGGGTTAGTTTTGTTTAGTAATAGTGATATTTTTATCGGTGCGTATAATTTTCACAGGAAGCGTAGTAGAGATGGTTTCTATCAGCTCATCAACATTCGGCACATTTATTTCTCCCTCTATTTTGAGCGTGGTTAATTCGGGCCTTGAAAAACTAACATGATAACCATAGTCATCGGTCATGATCTCGCTGATCTGCGCCAGGGTAGCGTCATTAAATAAAAGCTGGTGCTTTGTCCATTTGGTGATCTTTTCCGGAACCGGGAGGAAAACGCGGGTAACGTTTTTCTTATAAGCATGGCGCACATAGTCGCCCGGCTTCATAATCAGCGATTGCTTTGCAGATACAGCGTCGACATAATCAAGCCTGATCTTTCCCTGTACCAGCCCTACATCGGTTTTATTGTGACGGCTCCGTACATTAAAGGTTGTGCCCAGTACTTCGATATTCATATCCGAGCAGTGCACGATAAACCTTTCGGCCGGTTTTATTGAATGGGGGTCTTTATTGATATGCTTCACATTGAACAAGCCCTCGCCGCTTATCCAAACCTCACGCGGGTTTTTATCCCAATTGTCTTTGTAGCTTAATTTTGAGTTTCCGTTAAGCACAACGGTTGAACCATCAGGCAAGTTAACCGTACGCAATTCGCCAAAGGGAGTATCAATTTCTTGCTGACGGGCTTTAGTAAGCCACAGCGCGATACCGATAGACGATACCAGCAATAGCATCGCGGCAACACGGAGGTATTTGTTTAATGTGAATATTTGGGGCTTAACCTGATCGGTTTGTAAAGTAGCAGCTATTTTGAGCCAAACCTTTTCCTGGTTATTACTATTGGTAAAAACGTCCTGCTTCCGGTAAGTGGTGATGATTTTTGACGCGTCGGCAATTATTTTTCGCTGACCGGGATATTGGGCAGCTATTTCCTGCCATAATAAACCATCATTTGCAGATGGATTGATGACCGAACGAACAAAATCGTCATCTTCTAAATAATCGGCAAGGGTATAATTACTATATTTTGAGGTTAGCATTGGATATAAGGTTGTTATTTTACCCTTATAGACAGCACCCTATCCCAATTATCCCTACAAACCGAAAAAAAAATTATTTTTTAGTGATTATTTACGCAAAAGCACGAATACAGCGCTAAAACAATTGCTAATTTGGATGCTTTAAGTACATCCTGAAGATTATCAAAGGCCTTATAGATCAATTTATAAGCCGAGCTCACGTTGATTTCCATGATATCGGCTATTTCATCATAACCTAAACCTTCGTAAAAGCGGAGATATATGATTTCCTGCTGCCGCGGCGGCAATGTTTTTATATGAAACTTGATTTTTTTTTGTAATTCCAGTTCCTCTTCATCTGCAATAATCTGCTGATCAAATGAAATTTCGAAAGGGAAATTATGCTCAGCTTCGTCTTCCAGGTCAACAAAGCGCGATTTTGATTGCAGCTTACGGAAAATAATGCTCCGCAGGGATTTGAAGAGATAGTTTTTTACCGAAACCGGGTTGCCCAAGCCTGCCCTGTTTGTCCAGAGCCTAATGAAAAGATCGTGTATGGCATCTTCAATTACGTTTACATCCCGTGTAAATTTGTAACCGTAATTATTCAGGATCTTGAAATGATTGTTATATAAGCGGGTGTAAGCATCCCAATTGCCTTCTTTAAAAGCAAGCCACGTAGCAGTATTATGATCGTCATGAACAATTTGTTCGTGAGACATAGCTTAACCAGGGGGATAAAACGTTTTACAATTGAAATCAGGTACAATGTAGTAATTATAACAATTATTTTACATCAACTTCAAAAATCAATATCACAATTAATTAATCGGGACATAATCAATCAAAGGCCTGTCAATCTGTTGATATCGTTCATTAATTCCAACACTTAAAGCGCCGGCAAACATTTCGTTTAAAAAATAACTTAGTCAGTATTAAATGTTTTACTGATATTTAAAAACCGGTTTGCGGACTAAATTATGTTTGAATCAGTCACTATTAAGGATATTGCCAAGGCTTTGGGTGTGTCAACCTCAACCGTATCACGGGCACTGAACGGGAGCTATGAAATAGGTACCGAAACCAAAAAGCTTGTCCTGGAGTATGCTGAAAAGATTAACTACCGCCCCAACCCTATCGCACTGAGCCTTAAGGAGCAAAAAAGCCACTCCATAGGTGTGGTAGTATGCGAGGTGGCTAATGACTATTTTTCGCAGGCCATTAATGGTATCGAATCCATCGCTTATAACCGGGGATACCATGTTATCATCACTCAAACGCACGAATCATTTGACAGGGAAAGCGCCAATGTAAAACACCTGCTCTCGAGGCATGTGGATGGCTTACTGGTGTCGTTAGCGGCGCAAACAACCGACACATCGCAATACAAATACCTGCTTGACAAAGGATTTCCGATAGTATTTTTTGACAGGGCCGCTCCCGATCTTAATACCCACAAGGTTGTTGCCGATAACTTCCAGGGATCATTTAATGGTACCGAAACGCTAATTAATTCGGGTTTTGCCAAAATTGCCCACCTTACCAATTCAAATAACCTGCTCATTAGCCATGAGCGTTTTGACGGCTATAAAGCAGCGCTTGATAAGCACGGCATCGAGCTCAGGCCCGAATACATTAAACATTGCAATCATGGGGGCATGATCCAGGACGAAGTTGAACTCGTACTGAAAGAATTAATGGCATTGGATGACCGCCCTGAAGCAATTTTTATTGGTAGCGACCGGCTCACAATCAGTAGTATGTCGATATTAAAAAAATGGGGCTTTAAGGTTCCCGGAGATATTGCTATTGCGGGTTTCACCAATTCGGATGTGGTTGAACTGTTTGATCCTCCATTAACGGTGATTCGTCAGCCAGCTTTCCAGATAGGACAAATGGCAACAGAAATGCTTATCAAAACCATTGAAAGTAAATGGCCGGTTGAAGAGTTTACTACCGAAAAGGTGGATACGCAATTGATTGTGCGGTCGTCGTCAAACAAAGCTTAATCTCCTAAACGACAGTAACCTTTACCCCTTTTTCTTCCAGCATATTGAGCATTGCAGGGCTAATGCCACTATCGGTAATGATCTCATTGATTTGGTCAAGCGCGCAGATCTTTGCCAGGCCACGCTTGCCGAACTTTGTACTATCGGCCAGTACAATAGTAGTTTGGGCTGCATTGATCATTTTTTGATTGAGCCTTGCTTCGGATAAATTGGTAGTGGTTAACCCTATTTCCGGATCGATGCCATCTACCCCTAAAAACAGTACACCGCATAACATATCATCCAACATCAGCTCGGCATAGTTGCCTGTTACCGATGATGAGGTATTCCGCATTTGTCCACCCAATTGAACAATGTCAACCTTGGGATGCTGCAAAAGTTCAAGCGCTACCGGCAATGCAGCGGTAACTACCGTAAGATGCTTATTGGGCTGCATAGCGCGGGCCAACGCCAGCATGGTAGTACCCGATGCTATAATAACCGAATCGTTAGCATCGATACGGGCGGCGGCCTCGAAAGCTATTTTCTTCTTTTCGGGGCCGTTCAGTTTTTCCTTTTCGGCTACCGGCCTATCATTGGCATACGGATTTGTTTTGCTTGCACCGCCATGCGTTCTGAAGAGCAGGTTTTTATCTTCTAAAAGTTTCAGGTCCTTTCGGATGGTAACTTCCGAAACATTTAACTCGCCACTCAGGTCCTGCACATTTACAAAACCATCTGTCTCAACTTTTTGCAGGATAAACTTATGCCGATCGGTATTTTTACTCATAAAGCTAAATTAAACAGAAAAACTGACTGTAAATTTTAAAAGAGCCTATCGCGTCTCGAATACGTCAAAAGTAACCAAATAAAATTATTTTATATTTCATTTAGTTTTATTTTATTTCGATTTTATATATTTGAATAAATATCGAAATAAAATGAATCCATTTACAAGGGAAGCAAATCTTGAGCACCTTACCAATACCGAAAAGATCTGGGACCTGATTATCATAGGTGGTGGCGCTACAGGCCTTGGTGCCGCGGTGGATGCAGCATCGCGTGGTTTCTCTACTTTATTATTGGAACAGGCAGATTTTGCCAAGGGTACTTCGAGCCGGGCTACGAAACTGGTTCATGGAGGGGTACGCTACCTTGCACAAGGGGATATTGGATTGGTACGCGAAGCTTTGCGCGAGCGGGGATTACTATTAAACAACGCCCCGCACCTTGTAAAAAACGAAAGTTTTATTATCCCCAATTACAGTTGGTGGGATGGTGTTTTTTACACCATAGGCCTCAGTATTTACGATATCCTTGCAGGCAAGCTGAGCTTTGGCCGGGCAAAACATATCTCCAAAAAAGAAACTATTAAACGCTTACCCGGCATACAAGAAAAAGGCCTGCATGGTAGCGTTGTTTATCATGACGGACAGTTTGATGACTCCCGTTTAGCGATTAACCTGGCGCAAACTGCCATTGAGCAAGGCGCAACGCTATTAAATTACTTCAAAGTAAGCGGATTGATCAAAGGTACGAGTGGCAAAATTGCGGGAGTAACAGCTACCGATATCGAAACGGGCATTAACTATGAATTGAAAGCAAAAACTGTAATTAATGCTACCGGCGTTTTTGTTGACGACGTACTTAAAATGGATACGCCAGAAAAGAAACCAATGGTTAGGCCAAGCCAGGGTGTTCACCTTGTACTCGACCGGTCATTTTTACCGGCAGAGGATGCCCTGATGATCCCGAAAACAGAAGACGGGCGTGTGCTTTTCGCGGTTCCGTGGCATGAGAAATTATTAATAGGCACTACTGACACCCCTATCGACTCCCATAGCCTTGAACCGGTAGCACTGGATGAGGAAGTGGAATTTATATTAAGGACAGCAGGAAAATACCTGACTAAAGCCCCTACCCGCGCCGATGTTTTAAGTGTATTTGCCGGTTTACGGCCCCTTGCTGCCCCCCAGGACGGTTCATCAAAAACAAAAGAAATTTCACGAAGCCATAAACTGATTGTCTCTGATTCGGGATTAATTACCATAACCGGAGGCAAATGGACAACCTACCGTAAAATGGCAGAGGATATTGTTAACCAGGCCATCAAAACCGGCGGACTCCAAAACACGCCTTGTAAAACAGAATCATTAGCTATCCATGGCAGCAGGCCAAATCCCGACCGCACAAACCCCATGTTTGTTTATGGGACTGACATCGAGAAAATACAGGCTTTATATGACGAAAATCCTGACTGGAAAAACCAAATTAACCCTGAAGGTAGCTATACTAAAGGCGAAGTAATCTGGTCTGTACGGAATGAAATGGCAAGAAGCGTTGAAGATATCCTGGCACGCCGAACGAGGGTTTTATTTTTAAATGCCCGCCTGGCTATCAAAATGGCACCTGAAGTAGCCCACCTTATGGCCGGCGAATTAGGAAAAGATACAGCGTGGGAAACGACGCAGATAAACGCATTTAACGAAACAGCAAAAAATTATATACTCACACCGCATTAAATATCAATTTTAATGTGATATTCAATTAATAAACCAAGGTAAACCAAACCAAATTATGCAGGAATATATTTTAGCGCTCGACCAGGGCACTACCAGTTCGCGGGCCATAATTTTTGACCACGCTGGCAAGATCATTACTTCGGCACAAAAAGAATTTAAGCAGTACTTTCCAAAACCAGGCTGGGTTGAGCACGACCCTAATGAGATTTGGGCAGGCCAGATCTCTGTAGCTGTAGAAGCGATTGCAAAAGCGGGATTAGGCGGCGGAAACATCAAAGCCATTGGCATCACCAATCAGCGTGAAACCACCATAGTTTGGAACCGCAAAACCGGCGAACATATTTATAACGCGATAGTTTGGCAAGACAGGCGCACCGCCGACTTTTGTGATGAGCTGAAACAAAAGGGCCATAGCGATATGATCCGCGATAAAACCGGCCTCGTGATAGATGCCTACTTTTCGGGTTCAAAAATCAAATGGATTTTGGATAACGTTGAAGGTGCAAGAGCGCAGGCCGAAGCAGGCGAGCTGGCCTTTGGCACGGTTGACAGCTGGCTGATATGGCAATTAACCCGCAGCGAAGTACATGCTACTGATGTAACTAACGCGGGCCGCACCATGTTATTTAACATCCGTACCCAGCAATGGGATGATGAGCTGTTGCAATTATTTAATATCCCCAAAAGCATATTGCCCGAAGTAAAGCAATCGAGCGAACTATATGGTCATACTGCCAACAATATATTCGCGCAAAGAATCCCTATCGCGGGTATCGCCGGCGATCAGCATGCGGCCTTATTCGGGCAAATGTGTATTGATAAAGCCATGGTGAAAAACACTTACGGCACGGGTTGTTTCATGCTGATGAATATTGGCCAGGAGTTTATTAAATCGAAAAACAACCTGCTTACCACCATTGCCTGGAAAATAAACGGCGAAATCACTTATGCTTTTGAGGGTAGTATTTTTATAGGAGGCGCGGTTGTACAATGGTTGCGCGATGGTCTTGGCATCATTAAAACCTCGGCCGATATTGAAAAACTGGCTACATCCGTAAAAGATACCGCCGGCGTTTACTTTGTGCCCGCATTTGCAGGCCTGGGAGCGCCCTACTGGGACCCCGAAGTTCGCGGAGCAATAGTTGGCTTAACCCGCGGAGCGACTGCGGCACATATTTCAAGGGCGGCATTGGCATCAATTGCTTATCAAACCATGGATGTACTTAAAGCCATGGAAGCCGATGCAGGCATGGAAATTAAAGAGCTCAGGGTTGATGGTGGCGCTACGGCCAATAACCTGCTAATGCAATTTCAATCAGACGTATTAAACTGTAAAGTGATCCGACCAGAGGTTACCGAAACCACAGCGCTTGGCGTAGCCTATATGGCCGGCTTGGCCGTAGGTTACTGGAAAGATATAGCCGAAATTCAGCATCTATGGGCAGTTGAAGCCGAATTTAATCCGGGTGATGACCTGGAAGAAGTAAAAACCGGTATAGCGGGTTGGGAACGCGCGGTAAGCACGGCCCAATGCTGGTCTAATTCCGGTCATCCTGTATCCGCTATTTAATATCCACCATTAAAATATTTAAACATGTCTCCATTTGTAGCCGAACTGATAGGCACCATGCTCATGATATTATTAGGCGATGGCGTAGTGGCCAACGTAGTTTTAAAAGATACCAAAGGAAACAACGGCGGATGGATAGTGATCACGACAGCCTGGGGTCTGGCGGTTTTTGTTGGAGTAGTAGTTGCAGGGCCATATAGCGGCGCTCACCTTAACCCGGCTGTGACCATAGCACTTGCTATTGCAGGTAAGTTTGCCTGGGCGAACATTGTACCCTATATCATTGCCCAATTTGCAGGCGCCTGTATGGGTGCTTTTTTAGTTTGGATCATGTATTACGATCACTTCAAGCGCACCAATGATCCGGGCTCTATACTGGCGGTATTTTGTACCGGCCCCGCGGTACGCAATTATGTTTCCAATATTGCCAGTGAAATAATTGGCGCGTTTGTATTACTCTTCACTATCTTTTATATCGCCGGCGCTGAGATCACACCTGCTAAAACCCCTATTGGCCTGGGCTCAATCGGTGCAATCCCGGTAGCTTTATTAGTATGGGTGATAGGCCTGTCGTTAGGTGGAACCACCGGTTACGCCATTAATCCCGCCCGCGACCTTGGCCCGCGTTTTATGCACATGATACTACCGATAAAAGGTAAAGGCACCAGCGACTGGGCTTATGCCTGGATCCCCGTTATCGCTCCCTTAGTTGGTGCTTCTATTGCAGCTATACTGTATCTTTCTATAAAGTAATAATCTTATTCCCTATTCAGACTTTCGAAGTTTTAAAAACTTCGAAAGTCTTAGGACGCTCTATTTCAAGGCTCCTTCAACCCCCAAAATCACCATTGTTCATTTCAGCCATTTTAATGGATAATGAACATTACTGTTCATATTGTTCATTTAATTAATACTTAAGCTAAGAGCTAACAGGAATGGCGTTCATTTTAACAAGCACCAAGAATTACTGTGTATTTATATCCCCAAACCGGGATTTTAAGTAGAAAATAAGCAACGACAACGTCGAACGCCACCTCAATTTCGTTTACAAAAATCAAGCCATTACATTTTTAATTTTTTGTAAACAGAATTTTACAGCCTGTAACCCGGCTTTCCGGCGGGGGTACATTTAGAAAGTATAGTACAGCTACTTAGTGTATATTTTACAACCTACGTTTTTACCATTTGTAAAGTTTCCCTTCTCCTCAATTATACACTTTACTCCCCCTCGTTTTGAACCTTGCCCGGTCCGCGAAAATCCCTGGTGGCATGGCTTTCCTTTTGCAACCTACACTTCAAAAAAACACAACATTAACTAAGGTTTAATCAATACCGGCTGTCCCCCGGCCGCATTGATTAAACTTTTAAGCAAGACAAGCGAGCACGTTGCGAGTCTGGCTGACATGCGTAAAAACACATGAAATTTATCACTTTATTGGCGATAGTATGCCTATCGCCACAGTTCGCCCTGCGCCTTAAAGCGCAGGAGGGGGAACCGGTATTAATTGAAGACTTTGGGGCCGGATCGGCCCAAATAGGTCCGAAAATTAATGACGGGAATTTTTCTACTACCTATAATTACATACCATCACAGCCGGGTGAAGGCAGCTATACTATTGCCAACTCCACTACCGGCATGTACCCCGAATCGTGGCTACAAACAGGTAATCATACGCCAGGGCAACCTAATGGCTACATGATGATTGTGGATGCTACCAACACCATCGATGAGTTTTATAAAAGAACCGTTAAAACCCTGTGCCCCGGCACCACTTACATGTTCAGCGTTTTTGTGCTCAACCTGATGCAAACCGGCGGTATCAAACCGGATATTACTTTTTCCGTAACTACATCCCTCGAAACAAAAACTAACCATACCGGGCCAATAGATAACGGTTCAGGCTGGCTGGAATACAACATTACTTTTAATACCCCACCAACCGGAGGCGATGTAACCATCAAAATGACCAATAATGCCAGCGGTGGCTACGGCAACGATGTGGCCCTCGATGATATATCATTACGCCCCTACGGCCCTGCACTTACTACCTATTTCGGAAACGATAAAACAGCCACAACAGCGCAGGGATGCGCCGACGCGGATAAGGTTTACACTTTGAACGTTAGCGCCGCATCTGACCTATCTTACACCAATCCAGTGTATCAGTGGCAAATAAGTACACCAAACGGATGGATAAATATCCCGGGGGCGGTATCATCCTCCTACCCGCTCCATCAACCCACTGCCACCAGCAATTATCAGTACAGGGTATTGGTTGCCCAGCAAGGCAACATCAATTCGGCACAATGCAGGTTAATGTCATCTGCCGTGACATTAACTATCATCAATCCGCAACCAGTTACTGCGACTGCGAGCTCGCCGGTTTGCCCTGGCGAAAACATTTATCTTACAGCATCCACGGGTGATAGTTATAGCTGGACGGGGCCGAACGGCTTTACGTCGGTGCAACAAAATCCAGTGATCAGTGGCGCGACAGCCGCCATGAGTGGGCAATACCATGTTACTGTATTTAAAAACGGATGTTCAAGTATTACGCCCGCGGTTACAGTAAACGTAAACGCGCCTGTAGTTGCCAATGCAGGCGATAATAAAGCGATTTGCAAAGGCGATAAAACACAGCTCCACGCCACTGGCGGAACATCCTATAAATGGTATCCCACAATCGGCCTTTCAAACCCAAACATTGCCGACCCGATAGCCTCGCCGGAGGCAACCACCACTTACACCGTTGAGGTGACTAACAATAACTGCAAAGCCACAAGTGCCGTTACCATAACGGTAAATCAGGGGCCCGGAGCCTTTGCCACTTCCACACGTGAAGTTATGAAGGGCGAAAGGATCCAGCTTCATGCCCAGGTAAGCGGAGAAAATGTTTCTTATTACTGGACGCCCAATGAAAATATCAGCAATACTACCTCCTTAGAGCCCTTCGTATTTCCAACCAGCAACATCACTTATATTTTGCATGTATTGCAGCCAGGATCATGCAACCTGGAGTCTAAAGCTGCTGTTGAAGTAAAGGTTATTGATAAATTCACCATCCCAAACACTTTTACGCCTAATGGCGATGGCATAAACGACACCTGGCAAATAGACGCCCTTGGCGCTTACGATAACGCCATTACACAGGTTTTTAACCGATACGGAACAATTGTTTACAATGCCAAAGGCTATACAAAAGCCTGGGACGGAACATACAACGGCAACAGGCTGCCCCCCGGGACTTATTATTACAAGATAGATCTGAAGAATGGTACGGTTTACTCAGGATGGGTGCAGATCATAGGCTGATCATTCCTACTATCTATTAAAACTAAAACCATGTCATTGCTGTAAGCGTAGCGCGGCAATCGCACGGAAGCATAACCGCCCTGTATAGCATGCGATTGCTTCGTCGTTCCTCCTTACAGCAACGACATGGTTTTATTATAGTTTCTGTTAATTACAGCTATTGCAATAAAGCCTTAATCTTATTAAAGATCTCTGTATTGCTGTAAACGCCTCTAAAATCCAACGAGTGGGGGCCGTAGCTAAATACCGGAACCGGGGTGCCGGTATGATCATTGGTGCTAAAATCGCCCCATACGTAACCGTTGTTGATACTGCCGTCAAGCAGTGTTAAGCCCCCTGTTTCATGATCGGCAGTTACTATTACCAGCGTTTCTCCATCTTCATCGGCAAATTTTAGAGCATCACCAACAACGCGGTCAAAGTCGCTATTTTCGGTAATTATTTGTTTCAGGTTATTGGCGTGACCACCATGGTCAATCTGCGAACCTTCAATCATCATAAAGAAACCTTTGGGAGCATTTTTGAATATTTGAGTTACTTTATTAAATGCCAACGGAAGGTAGTTTCCTCTACCCTCCATTTTTGGACGGGTTACGCTATCATCCATCAATGCCAGAATTTTCGGGGCCGAACTGTTTAAAAATTCATTGAAGTTACGGATAACCGTATATCCCCTCTTCTTCATCTTATCAACTGGACTTTCACCATTAACCGGCCAGATAAAATCTTTATATGACGAGCCTAAGAAAATATCAATAGGCGACGAAGTAATTTGATTAGCGATAGCTGTAGAATGACTCCGCTCCGAATCATGCGCGTAGAAAGCTGCCGGAGTCGCATCGGTTAATTCACAAGCCACAATATCAGCTGTTTTTTTACCAGCTTCGGCACTATAATCCGCTAATGATTTCAATGGTTTTCCTGATGGATCAACACCCACTGCCCTATCGTTAGTTTTTTGTCCCGATGCAAAAGCGGTTGCTCCGGCGGCAGAGTCGGTGATATAGGCATCAGCAGAGTTGGTTACCGAAAAACCAATATTCAGCATCTGGAAAATATTTAACTGGCCACGGTTGGCAGTATAGGTTGAATAGATTTGCGATAACCCCATGCCATCGCCAATGCACAAAATGATGTTTTTTACTTTTTTAACCGCCCCGTCCGATTTATAAGTTGGTTTATAAATTGTATACGGCTGTGGGGCTGTGTATTCGCTTGTCGGCTTTTTGTTCAGGAAATCGCCAAGTTCCTCTATTTTATCGGTGCCAATTACATCAACACCCAAACGGATAAGGGCCAGCCAGCTGCTTTTGGTGTCAGGAGTTTCCCAAAAACGTACCTTCTTACCGGAGTTATGTACGCTATCGATGCCTGCCTTTATCCTCGCAATTTCTTCGTTATTTAATACACCTTTGCCATTCCAATGAATATATTTACCAAACGGAAAACTTACCAGCCCGATCTTTTTCCATTGCTCGGCTGTAAAACCGTTCATATGGTCTACATCAAACGAGATCCAGGCCGGGTAGTTGGTCATCTCGGCCGGTGGCGGTACCGCACCTGTCATAACTATCGATAACCTGCCCGGGTGACCTTCATAATCAAAATACTGCTCAAGCGGCTTTAACTCTTTAATCACAAGCGGTAATACTGCTTTATGATCTTCCTTAATTTCGATAAGCAGCCTCAAATGGCGTTGCGGATCACGTTTAAATTTTTCAATCAGCGGATCTATGTACAAGATCTTTAACGACCGTTTGGCGTCGATCTCCTTTTTATCGTGTGCCACCATCAGCTGCCCGTTAACAGCATAACAGTCGGCCTCGATAGAACCGAAACCTTTTTCATAGGCCCGGTAAAAAGGAATGTTGTTTTTGTAATCGTTGTGGGAATGTGCATCGGCTACTGTGTAGTTTTTAACCTGCGCGTTGGCCGTCAGGCCAGCGTTTGCCAGCAGCGCCGCCAGCGTAATTAGGGTAGTACTTTTTTTCATTGGGTATAGATATAGCAAAACCGGGCTGTGCCCGGTTTTGTAAGTTTCAATATGTCAATTACCAGCCGGCATTCTGTTTCAGCTGACCCTGGCTTATCTGAATATCCTTTGGCGGTATCGGCCAAACGTTATCCCTTGCCGGATCAAAGTTACGAGCTTTCCACACAACTGAGCCATCCGAACCGTGTAACGGTTTTGCGTAAATTGCCTGCGCATCGCCCCAACGTACCAGGTCGAAATTACGATCACTCCACTCACCTGCCAATTCAACACGACGCTCATGTTTCAAATTAACCATGGTAGCATTAGTGATTGGTTTTAAACCGGCACGTACACGTACAAGGTTTAGTGCGGCATCGCCGTTTTTACCTTGCATAATCTGAGCTTCGGCTTTGATCAGCAAGATCTCGGCATAACGCAACAACGGTACGTTTAAGTCTGTAGATGGCTCATCGCCGTTAGGGCTTACGTGGATACCACCAGCATAGCTAAACGGCTCCATGTATTTGTTAAACTGATAACCGGTTAAGCTGTTGCTTTTACCACCGATAGGGTAAGTATAAGTTTGACCAAAATACTGGAAGCTATCGCCTTTTTGCAGGATAGTAGCCGGAAGCCTTTTATCACCTGCCTCAAACTCGTCAACCAGTTCTTTTGTTGGCTGATAATAACCGAAGCCGTTATATAAACCCCAGCCTTTATTCTCCAACATAGCTCCCGGCAAAATGCTTTGACCATTCAGGTTGCTTGCTACCGACCAGATATACTCGGAGCTGTAGTTATTAGCGATCTTGAATACATCGGCATAATTGCTTAACAGTGCATGTTTACCGCTCAGGATAACCGAATCGGCATATTTTTCAGCATTTGCATAATCTTTAGCATGCAGGTAGGTTTTAGCCAAATAAGCATAGGCAGCAGTTTTATGCGCACGGCCATAATCGGCAGTACCCAGTTTATCGAAATAAGGCAATAAAGAAGCTGCCTTTTTCAAATCGGCCTCGATATAAGCATAATTATCTTTTACTGATGCTAATTGAGCAGGGAAAGCCAAAGCGTTGGTACGGTTTTGCAAAGGAGCGCCTTGCTTGTCAGAACCATATAAATCGGCGATTTCCAGGTGCATTACCGCATGGATAAAGTAAGCCTGCCCCAAAATAAAGTTTTTGGTAGCTGCATCCATGTTAATGTTCGGCACATTATTGATTACGTCATTGGCACGTTTCATCACCACGAAGTGTAACTGCCATGGCGCGTAGATACTGCTTTCATTACCGGTACAGATAAAGTTTTTGATGTTTTCCCTGTCGGCAGATGTACGGCCTACAACCATATCATCGCTGGCGTTAATGAACCAAAAGAAACCGCGACCATAAAGATCCTCACTGTTACTTTGTTTTTCGTATAAACCATTGGCTGCTGCCTGAGCATCAGCAGCTGTTTTCCAGAAGTTTGTACTGGTTGGCGTACCGGTTGGTTTAATATTATCTAAAGTGCCTTTTTTACAGCTTTGGGCCAGTGCAATAACCATTACACCCATTAAGCCTTTGCTAATTATATTTTTGAATTTCATCTCTGTATCTTCTTAATTGTGGTTCCTGATTTTTTATAAGCCTACGTTAACACCTATTAAAATAATCCTTGCCTGTGGATACAAGCCTAAATCAACGCCGTTCTGATTGATACCAACTTCCGGGTCAAGACCTGTGTATTTAGTAAATGTGGCCAGGTTTTGCGCGTTGGCAAAAACGCGGGCACTACGTACGCCAATTTTAGTCATTAGCGCTTTTGGCAGTGTATAACCGAGGGTTACGTTTTTGATGCGCATGTATGAGCCATTCTCAACATAAAAGTCAGATACGTTACCAAAGTTGCCGTTTGCATCACTTGCAGATAAACGTGGGATATTGGTATTGGTATGAGTTGGGCTCCATGCGTTTTTAGCATCGGCCAGCAGGTTATAGTTTTGGATAGAGGCGTTTAAACCAGTGTATTTAACGGCATTGAAAAGCTTATTACCTGCAATCCCCTGTAAAAACACGCTCATATCAAACGGACCGTAGCTAAAGTTTGCTGTAAAGCCATAGCTGAATTTAGGAAATGGCGTACCCAGGTAAGTTTTATCAGCCTCGGTAATTTTACCATCGTGGTTAAGGTCCTGGAATTTAATATCGCCTGCTTTAGCGTTTGGCTGGATCAGGTTACCTGAGGCATCTTTATAGTTATTTACCTCATCCTGCGACTGAAACAAGCCTGCTGTTTTTAAACCGAAGAAAGAATACAATGAGTAGCCTTGCTGCAACCAAACCGGCACCAGGTTATCCCTTACTGTTGGGCCAGAAAGGATAGTTTGCTGACCTGGAAGTATGTTATCAATTTTGTTTTTGATATAAGATCCGTTAGCTGCCAGGTTATAGTGGAAGTCGCCAACAGCACCCTGGTATTTAACCGCTAATTCGACACCCCTGTTTGTGATTTGACCACCGTTAACAAACGGAGGGTTTGATACACCGTAAACCGCTGCAACCGGAGGCTGGAACAGGAAACGGGTATTTCTTTTCTGGAACACATCAGCAGTAACATTGATCTTACCGTTCATCAAACCTAAATCAACGCCAATATCAGTTTGAGTAGCTTTTTCCCATTTAAGGTCAAGGTTAGCCAAACCATCAACAGCCGAACCTGTAATGGCCGCGGCCGGGCTACCTAAATAACCGGCAGTTTTAGTTAACGAAACCGAAGTTGGGAAGCTTGGCAAACCTGCAAGGTTACCAGACTGACCGTAACTTGCCCTTAACTTAGCAAATGATACCAATGCATCTGTAGGAAAAAATGATTCCTTGCTGATTAACCAGCCAGCCGATACACCTGGGTAAACCTCTGCGCGGTTTTTACTTGTCAATAATGAAGTAGCATCACGACGAATAATGCCGTTGATGAAGTATTTGCCTGCATAGTCATAACCGATCCTGCCAAGGTAAGAGATCAAAGCAGATTCGTTTTTGTTACCCTGCAAGGGCACACCGGTTGGGTTAAGGCTACCGTTGATGATGTAACGATAAGCAGGATCTTCGCTCAGGTAATTATCAGTATTTACGCTAAAAAACTCCTGGGTATCATTCTGGTAGGTATAACCAGCCAAAGCACTTACGTGGTGGTTACCAAATGTTCTGTCGTAGTTTAAAGTTTGCTCAGCAAGGATAGTGCGGGCATTATATTGCTCCTGGAACAGGAAGTTATCAAAGAATTTCTTGCCTGGCTCCAAAACCCTTGTGCTGAAGTTTTTGATGGTTTCCAGGTTTTTGGTTATGCCAAGGTTCGAGCGAAATTTTAAACCTTTGATCAGGTTAATTTCAACATAAGGATTGATATTGAAGCTGTTTACAGCATCACTGTTATCCAAACGTTTTAAATAGGCAACCGGGTTAATAACGTCGCCATATGAACCTGCGTACTGGGCCGGCACACCACCAAAGCTGCCATCAGCATTGTAGATAGAAGCATTAGGCGGATAAAAAATTGCCGATAAAATAGCACCGGTATAGGCGCTGGTTGTGTTAGCACCCTGGCCGTTGTTATAAGAGTATGACATACTCTCGCCAATCTTCAACCAGTTATTGATCTGGTGATCAGAGTTTACACGAAAGTTATAACGGATAGCATTGGTGTTTAACAGGATAGCATCGTTTTTACGGTAGCCACCTGATACATAAAAGTTAGATTTTTCTGTACCACCGCTGATGTTCATGTTATAATCCTGGACATAACCTGTTCTGAACAAAGCGTCTGTCCAATTGGTACGGGTTACGCGCGAATCAGGGTTCACGGTACCATCAAATGCAGGTAAACGGGTTTTACCTGCGTTATCATAAGCAGTGTTTATCGCATCCGCATAATCGGCTGCATTTAAAGCCTGTAATATTTTCAAAGCGTTTTGTACACCGCCTTTAGCAGTAATGTCAAGGTTGGTTTTACCTTGCTTGCCACGTTTAGTAGTGATCAAAATTACACCACCGGCAGCTTTAGCACCGTAGATAGCGGCATATGAATCTTTCAATACGTCGATAGATTCGATATCCGAAGGATCGATAGGGCCGCCGTTATAAATAGTACCATCAACAACCATCAGCGGACCTTCATTATTGAAAGAGCTTTGGCCACGTAACCTGATGCTTGGGCCAGAAGTAGGGTCACCACCTTCGTTCAAAACTGTAACACCTGCAATTTGTCCCTGCAGCATTTCGGTAACCGAGCCTACAGAGCGATCTTTAACATTGGTTACTTTCAATGAACCTACAGAACCGGTTACGTCGGTATTTTTCTGTGTACCGTAACCTACCACTACTACAGCGTTAAGACCGGTAACATCGGCCTCCAAAGTAATGTTAAGCGGAGACTGACCGGCGACTACTTCGCGACTTTTGTAGCCGATAAAGCTGAATACCAACACTTCGTCCTTTTCAACGATAATTTTAAAATTACCATTAACATCAGTAGAGGTAGCGGCAGTTGAGGTTTTGCTGCGTACAGCTACACCGGCAAGCGGACCGTCTTTATCGGTCACCGAACCGGTTACTGTAATTTTTTCGGGTGCACGCACCACCTTTTTATGCGAGATGATGATAGTGCCGTACTTTTCGCGGTACTCCAATTGCGTGTTGGCAGTTAATGCGTTAAGTACATCTTTTAATGGCTTGTTAACAAATGAATTTGCCTTTACTTTTACCGCGGCCACATCATCCATCTTGTAGTTAAACGCAACGGTATTTACCGCTTTTTTGAGTTTCTCGAGCGATGCATCCATGGTTTCATCGGCAAACTTTACGGTTACCGGCTGATCCATCAGCGACACACTACGCTCGGCGAAGGCGTGAACGGGCAATAATGCCGTCAGGGTTGTTACCAGCAATAAAATTGCTGAGATTAATCTTCTTGAAATCCGGGTTAAAGATTTTTCCATACATTTGTTTTTAAAGTGATTAGTAACTGCCTGTTGGCTTTTAGTTTTGGCAGCTACACTTAATTGAGCCAGTGCCTGTTGGAGCAGGCATTGGTTTTCCTTTTATATTGTTATTTAATATTTACTGTATCTCCGTTTAACTTATACTTTCGGCCATCAATAAACTGAAGTATATCCAACACCTGCCTGATATTCAGCCTATTTGAAAACCTAACCGAGTAATGCTGTTGCGCCAGTCGTTTTTCATTGTATTTAAAGTTTACGCTATAGCGGTTTTGCAGGTAAACCGTAATCTCCTTAAATGATGTATTGTCAAGTATCAGTTCGTCATGCATCCAGCTCAGGGAATGATCGGCCGTTAGCTCCTGCCGCGTAAAGCTTTCATGCTGTTTATTGTAGGTTAACTGCTGTCGAGGAGTATAAAAACCCAGGGTATGATGCAGATCATGTACTTCTACCTTACCACTGCTCACATAAACCTGCAGATCGGGCAGTTCTTTATAAAATTTGATATTGAATGATGTACCTAATACCTGTGTAGTAACCTTAGCCGTATGCACCATGAATGGCCGCTTCATATCGTGCTTCACATCAAAAAATGCCTCGCCGTTAATAAGCGTTACTTCTCTTTTTGAATCACTGAAACTAACAGGGAATTTTATTGATGTACCCGCGTTTAACTGTACAGTTGTGCTATCGGGCAACATGATCTGTTTCATACTGCCTTTGGGTGCTGTGATTACCTGGTAGGCAATCTGCTCATTTTTATGGGTAGCTATTTTTGAGTAGAACAAACCTGCGCACACAGTCACTAAAACCGCCGCTGCAACTTTTAACCACGTAGTATTTAACCTGCGGACCTTGCCCTTAGCTATGGTTTGTTTTTCTATACGTTCCCAAAGCGGTTGCTTCAGGGCTTTAATATTGTTATCGGTGTTGGTGTCTGTATCAAGTTCATGCATCATTTGTTGTAAAAGCTGCAATTCCTCGTCGGTGCATTTACCGGCTTTAAACTTATCGAGTAATCTTTTTATTTCTTTTTGATTCACCTAACAGGGGCTTTATATCTGTTAAGTGACCGAACATGGGAGAGTGTACTATAACTTTTTGAAAAAAATTATCAGCAGCAAAAATCTGCTGTAATTATCAAAAGGGATAACATCGTAATATTTCTGAACAGACTTTTTCAGTCTGCTTAAAGCATTGCTGATCTGGTTGCGTACGGTTTGGTGCGATAAACCTAAAAACTCGGCAATTTGCGGCCCGGTCATATCCTGCTCACGGCTGCACAGGTAAACCTGTCGCATCTTTTCGGGCATATCTTCTATTTCCCGGTTTATCAACAGGTGTAATTCGGCAAGGGAAAGTTTTTGATCGGTACTGTGTTCGTAAGTTTCCTGCAATTCGCAAACATCATCTAATGAGCGGGGCTTTGTACTTTGCTTTTTATACCATTTATAGCTCATGTAATTAACAGAAACCATAAGGTAAGCCTCAAGCGCACCATTTACCTGGATGGTATCACGATTTTTCCATATGGAAAGGAACAACTCCTGTACCATATCCATCGCTTCATCCTCGTTTTGTGTTTTCTTTAATGCGAAGGCTATTAATTTATCAGCATAACGCTCATAAATTTCCCTGAATGCCCCATCGTTACCGCCCTGCAGTTCAAGTAGAAGTTGTGCATCCGAATATTGTTTCACAAGGGGTATTTTTATGGCATCAAAGTAACGGCACGAATGTTAAGCTAAATTTAAATATATATTAATGCTTTAGAAAACATCGGTTACTAATTGGTACTATTTTTTCACAAATAGATTTTAGCCCCAAAATAACTTTTATTTTTCAAACAAACTTATACCTTTGCAATTCATCTGATGATTTATAAATGAGTAAGATTATTAAAAGGTCGCTGGCTGAGGAGATTGCTGAGAAACTGAAAGAGCAGATAGCTGATGGCCGGTATCAAATAAATGATAAACTACCTACCGAGCCCGAGCTTATGTCCGAGTTTGGTGTTGGCCGCTCAAGCATCCGCGAGGCAACAAAAAGCCTGGTACAATCTGGCCTGCTCAGGATCCAACAGGGTGCAGGAACTTTTGTAGAGCGCACAACTGTTAACCCCGAACCAATGGAAGCCCGTATAAAACGCGCCCGGTCGCAGGACCTTGATGAGGTAAGGCAGTTACTGGAGATGAAAATAGCCGAAAAAGCAGCTATAAACCGCTCGCAGAAGGATATCTTTACCATGAAAAGCCATTTGGAAACCCGGAAAAGAACTGCAGAGGCCGGGCTATTGGAAGAATGCATTGATGCCGACGTTAAATTTCACATAGCTATTGCGGAAGCGTCAAAAAACGAGATCCTGAGCGATTTGTATAAGACTGCAGCCGTCCATTTAAAAAACTGGTTCACCGAAATCCACCCGGATACACGCATTTTTATCGACACGCAGCACCTTCACGAAAAGCTCCTGAAAAATATTCTCGACTGCGATTCGAAACAGGCCTGGAATACAGTCATTGAAATTCATCAACATTAAAAATTTTCATTAAATTCATCTGATGTTATAATGTTTTATAATTTAATCTATCACTAAATGGAATCTACATCGCCAACAATTACTACCACCGAACCTAAAAAATTGGTTCAGCAAACTGTGTATTCAATTTTGTTTACTATAAGTCTGGCCCATTTTATTAACGACATGCTGCAATCGGTTATACCATCCATATATCCGCTTATCAAGCAACGTTTCAGTCTAAATTTCACTCAAATAGGGCTCATTACCTTCACCTATCAAATTACGGCATCTATTTTACAACCCTTTGTGGGGCTTTATACTGATAAAAAACCAAAGCCTTACTCATTAGCCATGGGTATGGGTTTTACGTTATTGGGCTTACTGCTGGCCTCTTTCGCGGGCAACTTTTATATTATGCTGATGGCAGTAAGTCTTATCGGTATAGGCTCATCTATATTTCATCCGGAATCATCACGAGTTGCACATTTGGCATCCGGTGGCAAAAAAGGATTAGCCCAATCTATTTTTCAATTGGGAGGTAACGCGGGCAGCGCTGTTGGCCCGCTGCTGGCAGCTCTTATAGTAATCCCTTACGGACAATCAAACGTGATCTGGTTTTGCCTTATCGCCCTTGCAGGCATCCTGGTTTTACTGCGTATAGCTAAATGGTACGCCGAGCATTTAAGCCTTAAAGCAAAGAACAAGAGCGTTAATGAGGGCTCGCCGCTAAATTTATCAAAAAGAAGGGTGGTATTCTCGTTAGGTATCTTGCTGGTACTTATCTTCTCCAAGTATTTTTACCTGGCCAGCATCACCAGCTACTACACCTTTTTCCTGATCAATAAATTTCATTTGAGTATCCAGCAATCGCAAATTTATCTGTTTATGTTCTTGGGTTCGGTAGCTGCGGGTACACTTTTCGGCGGACCATTGGGCGATCGTTTTGGTCGTAAATACATCATTTGGATCTCGATATTAGGCGTAGCTCCATTTACTATGCTCCTGCCCTACGTATCCCTGTTTTGGACAGGCGTTTTATCGGTATTCATCGGCCTCATCCTGTCATCTGCATTTTCAGCGATTTTGGTTTATGCGACGGAACTGGTACCTGGAAAAGTTGGGCTGATAGCGGGTTTATTCTTCGGCCTCGCCTTCGGAATGGGTGGCTTAGGCTCGGCAGTATTGGGTAAAGTTGCGGATATGACCAGCATTAACTATGTATTTAAGATCTGCGCCTATTTGCCACTGATAGGCATTTTCACCGGCTTATTGCCAAATATTGAAGGAAAGAAAGCAGTGAAAGGCTAAGGCTAAAAATGCAAAGGCGATGCAATCGCCAACCATATTAAGCGCCCGTCGCAAACGAGCGCAAGATGAGAATTTAAATTAAACGTCATTGCGAGGAACGAAGCAATCCCCTATTAGCAGAGCAGCTATGCAAGTCTCTCTGTACGGGTTGGGATTGCTTCGTTCCTCGCAATGACGCTCGTTTTTGTTTATAATTCCCTTACCCAAATATTACGATAACTAATTGGCTCGCTTTTATCGCCATGCGCTTGCAATTTAATTGGCGAGGCACCATGTTTACGATATTCAGGCTTACCTATATAAGGGGTATCTCCTATTAATGAAGTATTGTTTTGAACCAGCACGCCATTATGAAGTACGGTAGCACGTGCTGCCGATTTTAACGAACCATCTTCGTTAAAACGCGGAGCCGTCCAGATCACATCATAAGTTTGCCACTCGCCGGGTTTGCGGCAGGCATTGGCCAGTGGAATTGCCTGTTTATACAAACTGCCCACCTGTCCGTTCACGTAGGTTTTATTGTTGTAATTGTCCAGTACCTGTAACTCGTAACCACCTGCTCCCCAAGGCAAGGCCGCCAGGAAAATACCGCTATTTCCACGTGCCTGACCGCTACCGGTAATGTTTGAAGGGATGCGGTATTCTATATGCAACTGAAAATCCATGAACTTGCGTTTGGTTTGAATATCCCCCGCGCTTTTATCAACGGTAATTATTTTATCCAACACATTCCATTTATGGCCCGATGTAGTATCATTAGTAGCCACCCACTCATCAAGGTTTTTACCATCAAACAAAACAACAGCATCAGAAGGGGCATCACCCAAAGTTTTGCCCGGTGTAACCACAGCAGGCACCGGCGACCAGATCTCGGTATCTTCCGGCTTTGCATTTTGCTGCGCGAATGCAGCTATTGAACTACCTGCTAATAAAGCAGTGAAAATAATTTTGTGTTTCATTGAACTTTATATAAAACATTAATATCAAACGATAATTAACCAATTGTTTTAGGCTTTAAGCTTCCCTACTATTTAGCCAGCGATTTAATCCATAAAGCTATCTTCCGGGCTTCGTCCTTAGACACCTGCGGCATTGGCGGCATCGGTGTTGAATAATCGGGCCAATGTTCCGGTTTAGGATTATGGATCAGTTGGATCAGCTCGGCCACGCTATATTTGCGCTTAGCCACATCAACGTATGCCGGGCCAACCTGCCTTTTGGTAGCGTTATGACAAGAAAGGCAGGTGTTTTTTAGCAGTATTGGCTGTATTTCTGCATAGGTAGGAATTGCATTAGCCGGCGAAACAGGTTTCGCCGCTACTCCTTTTTTACCTGCAACACCTTTTTTTAGCTCTGCAGAAACCGCCTTGGCCGAATTCACGGTACTTACCTCGCTCATTGAAAGTTTTTGTCCTTCGGGGATGTTATTCAGTGTATAATATGCGGTTGGATGGACTAAATTGAAATAGTTCTCTTTGTCACGAATAGCAGCAAGCGTAATGGTATGGATATAATATTTCCGCAGGTTATTTACAATAAGGCGGGCTTTTAAACCATTTTCCGATACTTTAACCCCGGCTATCGGGCATTTTTCGGTATTTACAGGCGGGCTGCCATATACGCCATGATATTTATAGATATAACTTTCAACCGAATAGGAAGCAATATCTTCAGCCACTTTTTTATCAACCGGCTTGGTAAACTCTATCTCAAAACCATCTGGCATAGCCCGGATAGCGCGCATCTCAAACGGAACTTTGTTATTCCACACCAAACGCTGTAAACCCATGGTAGCCTCCCCTGCCGATCCCCAACCGCGATTGGTTTCGCCTGCCGCTAATGAACCATCAGGCAACCAGGCCAACCTTACAATTCCCGATTGAAAACCACTTCTGAAGGCCCAGGCTGCACCCTGATATTCGCCATTAACTTTCTCTAAAAAGATCCTGTCTACCATACTTTGCCCCTGGTCACATATCAGCAACTGACCGGCAAAAGGCCCAAACGCACCTTCCGGAATTTTAACTATCTCAGAATTGGAAATACCTAATATACCGTGCGGTAACCAAACGGCAGGCAGCTGTAATTCAGGAATTTCTTTTTTAGCCTCAAATTCGGTTTTGAATTTTTCATTAACCACATCTTGTGGTTTAACCGGTTGCCCGCTTTTATCAAACTCAATCCGCGGGTTATTTTTAGCAAAGAACTGTTCGGAAGTGAGTTTTAGCGGTGAATTAGGCAAACCTGTCCAAACCAAACTTGAGGGATGTCCCATAAAGGCACCTTTTTTTATTGGCATGATACTACCAGAGCCTACCCAATCGCCCTGGTTATCGGCATACCAAAGTTCGCCATCGATCATACTTATACCGCATGGCGAACGGAAACCCGCCGCCCAAGGTGTAACGGTGCCATCTTCCTTGATATTTAAAGCCCAGCCGCGCCATGGCACAAAGCTTTTCGGATGCCACCAATCTGGCGGAAAGCCGAGGTTCAGGGTAACAAAAAACGAACCATCCGGCGCTATTTTAGGGCCAAAGCTGTATTCATGGTAATTACCGGATAAGGGCCAGGCGTAGATGGTTTCAAAAACATCAGCCTTGCCGTCCATATTGGTATCAACCAGCTTGGTAAGCTCGCCACGCTGAACTACGTATAAAGCGCCGTCTTTCCAGGCTGCCCCCAACACCTCATGCAAACCCGAAGCAAACTTGCGGAAGAAAGGATGCTGACCGGTTGGATTTTCGACCATAAAAATATCACCGCGACGAGTGGTTACCGCCAAAGTACCATTAGGCAAAGTACATAAACCGCCAACCTCCAGTATAGTACCTTCGGGTGCGGGCACTTTCATGATCTTGAAAAAATCATCCTCTTTAGGCGATTCGGCCTGGGCGAAGGTATTTTTAATATCGCTTAACAGCGCTGTAATTACAAGTGTAAAAAGCAATGCGCCCCTGTTTATCATTTGTTTTAATGTATTGTTCATGATGTGGGCAGCTTAAAAAATGATAGAATAGGTTAATTTCTTTTGGATGGGAATGATAAGCTCCTGCTTCCCTCCTGCATCCCGAACGACTGCTTTGGCTCCCGCCGCATCATCAACACGGATATAATAGGATTTATCATCAATGGCATACAATCCATTGCCAAGCGCTTCGATATTTCCTGAAGCGAGATGATAAAACAACCCATCAACAGCATTAGCAAGCGTAATTTCCCGGTGTATTCCCTGCCCCTTATCCATTATGCTGCTGGCATCAGTTACCGAAGTGCCATAAATGTTGTATTTAAATGCCGGAACATCATCGGCATTTAACACATAGCCTTTAGGCCTATATCCCGTGCCAACAGTATCCAATGCCCAGGCGGCGTTTGCATCGCTCAGCTTTTCAATAGCTGGTACGGGCTTGCCGAGATATTGAACCGAGCCGGCAGGACGTGATGAACCATCCCCCCTGTCATGCCACATGGGTGTAGCATCTAAAAAGCCGCCTCGCCAAATCTCTACGATCATACCTTTATCCAGATCATAAGTGTAATGCAACAGTTCGGGGCTGCCCACATTTACGCCATGTGTAACCCGGATGCCGCCCGGCAAATCGGAGAAACTGCGCAAAATGGTATTCGATGTGGCATTAATTAAGATAGGATCAACCGGGTCATTATTACTCACATTGGCATCGCTTAACAGATATTCGCGTACACCCGGCCCTGCAACGGTAAGACCAAGTGCTGGTTTAGCCCAGTCTACAATTTTTGAGTAGAACAATTCAAAAGGATGATCGCCGGGTTGCAATTGTATTTTCCCCTCGCCCCTGTTTTCTGTTAAAGCAACTGCATCGCTACCGTCAATACGAAATATGCCCTTTCCACCAGGTACGTTCAATTTAAAGGCATACTCGCCCGCTTCTTTAATTTGAATATTGCCTGTGTAACGAATTAAAAAATCATTATTAAGCTTACTTTGGTTTGATGATAATACAGGTGAAGTCCCTTCAGATTCAGGTTTCAGCTTTTTATAACTATCGCTTGCTATTTCACCGCCTTTATAAACCCAATATTTGAGGTTTGATAACGTTGGGTGCGGCTTATCGTAATTGGTGATCCTGATGTTACGGAAAGCTACCGGCCCATGATCGCCCTGTAAACGCAGCGGACCAGTTGCTGCTTCCTTATTATCAAAAGCTCCCCGGGTTGGCCCGGCAAGCTCCACATTATCCTGGATCAAAACACCATTTAACCAAACATAAAGCACTTTTGCATTACTGATCTTCTGGCCATTAGCGTCAAAGCGCGGTGCCTGGAACGAAATTTTCATATGCTGCCACAAACCCGGCGCGCGACTTGCGTTTTGCCTTGGCGCATGGCCGTCATAACCTTGCTGCCCCTCGGGTTTACTATCGTCCCAACGTTCATAAATACCGCCATTATCTCCCGATTTGGGGTTCAGCGTTCCCCAGCTATCCAATAGCTGGATTTCGTAACGTCCCTGTAAATAAATGCCCGAGTTAGAGCCTTTGGCCATCATATAATCAAGCTCCAGATCGGCGTCGCCATAAACCGCTTTGGTAAACAGATCTTTTGCCCCCTTTTTGCCCGGTAGATTTACCAGTATCCCATTGCCATCTTTTGTAGTTAACACTTCATCTTGTGTGATATCGGCCTGTGCATTGGCCGCTACCTTCCAGTTTGATGATGGATTATCGAAAAAAGAGAGATCATTAAGAGGAACAGCATTTTGCGCCATAAGTTGCTGGCAACCCAACAAGCACACGCAAGCTATCCAAAACGGTTTCCGGCTGGGGAGTTTAGGAGATTGATTAAAGCAATGCATTGGTTTTGAATTATAATATGGTTTATTGGTTGAGGCGCATGGTAATGTCAGCCTCACATTTGTAACGCAAGATAATTAATTTACGCAATCGATTACGAATAATATTTCATCAATACCTGATTTAATTTTTACTGGCATCTTCTAATCTAATTTACAACATCTTAGGCTCCATTATCGTCCAATCAACTGCCATTAACTCTCTTCATTAGCAAAGCTTAAAATACAAAACGGGTTTCTTCCGGTTGGAAGAAACCCGCTTTCTTAAATCAGGCCTTATTAATAACCTGGGTTTTGAGTCAAATTAGGATTAAGCCCTATCTCAAACTGAGGGATTGGATATAACTCACGACCGGTAGGTATAGTTACACCATACACACTCTTCACAAAATCTGTTGCCACACCGGCTCTTCTCAAATCGTAAAAAGTTGAATACTCGCCGGATAGTTCGTGCCTGTATTCACTGTAAACCATCTGTAGCGGATCAGTCACTACTTTACCATCACTAATGAAAGTTAAAGGAGCCGAACCACCAAACGCACGGTCACGAACTTGTTTCAGCGTAGCCAAAGCACCTGCAGCATCGCCTGTACGCGCCTGGCACTCAGCTTTACTTAGCAAAACCTCACCAAAACGTAACAGGGTTTGGTTTTGAGCACCAAATATAGTTTGATCGCCTGAGTTACCCACCAATGTAGGATCACGCCAGAACTTTTCATTATAATAGCCTGTTCTTAACTGTGTGTTATCAGAACCTACCCATGGGCGAGTTTTTGTACCGCAGGTATTAATGATCTTCCCGTCATCGCCGGTATATTTTGCCTTCACAGCCGGGTCGGTACTGGCAAAGCCTGATATTACTAACGGATATGATTTTATGCCGCCCCTCGCCTTGATACCCGGACTTGGGTTTTCATCACCAGGGCCAATTACTGTTGCCACCCTGCGCAAATCCCCATCCTGAAATGAACTTGCTAAAGCTGAGTTGGCGTAATCATAACCAAAGTTGGTTACTTCTTCGGGCATACCAAAGGTGCTGATCCAGGCTACCTCGTTACTTGCGCCCCAGCTTTGGGTACCGGCAACATCAAACTGTACTTCAAAAAGCGACTCGTCATTATTTTGCTTATCGTATTCATGTACATCGATAAAATTGGGCAAAAGCGTATACTTACCGGTTAGCTGATTGTATGAAGCTAAAGCATCAGCATATTTTTTAAGCCACATTTGCGCCGCACCCAAATAACCTAAAGCGGCACCCTTGGTAGCACGGCCTTTTTCAGAATCGGCCAATGCTTCTTTCCATGGCAACAAACCAGCTGCAGCTGTCAGGTCAGACACTACCTGGGTAAACACCTGATCCTGGGTACTTCTTGGTGTTAAACCCTGGTTGGTACCGTCTTTTAACTCTAACGGAACGCCACCAAAGCTTGCAGCCAGGTAATAGTAGGTCATACCGCGTAAAAAGTAAATTTCGCCGGTAAGCCTGTCTGCAAGGGCGGCGGTTAATACACCGTCGGCCTTCATTTTTGCAATGATAGGCAGCGCCGAGTTTGCACGGGCTATACCAACATAGGCACGTGTCCAGAAAACCTCAATAGCGCCAAAGGTTGAAGGGATTGCATAGGTGTTATAAAACCTGTCGTTACCCCAGTTGAAAAAATCATGCGATTGGAAATTTGCGTAATACCAAAGTGATTTCTTTAAAAGGTCGGCATTTTGATAGGTATCATAGATTGCATTTACAAGGGCTATGCCATCGGCAGGCTTATCAAACAAAGTTGTAGCCGTAGGATGCTGCGAATCGGTTTGATCCAGAAAGTTTTTCTTACAGCTTAATGGAAGCAATACTGCCAGTCCAACTGAAAGTACGTATATATATTTCTTGTTGAATTTCATTTCTTTACTGTTATGTTAAATGTTGAATTAGAAAGTTACATTTAAACCTAAGGTGTAAAACTTTGATGAAGGGTAAGTACCTAAATCGATACCTGAACCTGTTGGGTTGGTGATAGTAGCGCCCGTAATTGGATCGGTACCGGTGGCCTGCCCTATTTCCGGATCAAGACCGGTGTACTTGGTAATAGTGAACAAGTTTTGAGCCGCTATATAAAACCTGATTTTGGTAACACTCATTTTTTTGGTAAGTGCCGCAGGTAGTGTATAACCGAATGTAACGTTTCTTAAACGCAGGTAACTGCCGTTTTCAACATAAACGCTTGATGCAACGTTATTTGCGCTAACATCATCATTATAAGTAGCCCTTGCAAAACGATTTGACGGGTTGGTTGGCGTCCAGCGGTTTTCATAATACTGCTGGCTAACGTTTTCAACTCCAACAAAGCCCGGTGCCTGGAAGCTTTCCAGGTTACGCTCCTGGTAATTGAAGATTTTATTACCATAGCTACCATAAAAGAACGCGTTAAAATCAAAGGCTTTGTATGAAAGGTCGATATTGAAGCCTCCATAAAATTTAGGGATTGGGCTTCCTAAGCTGGTACGGTCATCAGCCGTGATCTGGCCGTCGCCGTTGATATCCTTGAACTTACGATCACCAGGTTGAGTAGTTGCTACCTGATAATGGCCTGTAGGCGATTTTGCATTCAGCGCGTCAATCTCGGCCTGGTTTTGGAATATGCCCAATGATTGGTAACCATAAAACTCACCTACCGGCTGACCGATATTGGTTTCGCTGAAGGTTGACCAGCCATTTGCCGGAAGCGGCAGGTTAACCAGGTTGGTAATAAATTGAGTGTTCTTATTTATACTAACCAATTTGTTGCTTACGGTAGTAATATTTAAGCCTAAGCCGTAATTAAAATCTCTAATGGTATGCCTGTAGTTTAAAGCAAACTCAAAACCCTTATTGCTGATACTGCCTGCATTTTGTGTTGCCGATGTAAAGCCGGTTTGTGCAGGAGTAAGCAGGTTTAACAAGAAATCTTTCGAGTCTTTTTTATAGTAATCAACCGTTAAGGTTAAGCTGTTGTTCAGGAAAGCGATATCCATACCAATATCGGTTTGTTTGGATGTTTCCCACTTTAAGTTAACGTTATCAAGGTTGGTAAGCGCTAAGCCGCTCTGATAGATTTTGCCAAAAGGGTAACCAACGTTTGAACCCGAAGTAGCCGGCCCCCCAGAGGTGTAACGTGCTAAATACTGGAACAGACCAATGCTTGACTGATTACCAACCATACCGTAGCTGCCACGGAATTTCAAATCAGAAAGCCAGTTAACATCCTTCAAAAATGATTCTTCTTTAGCTTTCCAGGCTACTGAACCAGAAGGGAAAGTACCGTATTTATGGCCGGTGTAAAATTTAGATGAACCGTCACGCCTTACAGTAGCTGTAAGCAAATATTTATCGGCAAACTTATAGTTTAACCTTGCAAACTGCGATGCCAGCGAGTAGGTTTGCTGACCGCCGTAAGCAACAAGATTTTGCACCTGGCTTAAATCTCTGATGGAGTTACTTGGCAGGTTATTACCGCTGCCACCAATCTGCCTGCCGGTGTTTTCCTGCTCAGATACACCACCTACAAAATCTATAGCATGTTTGCCAAATGTTTTGCTGTATGATATGGTATTTTCCCAAAGCCACTCAAATGTGTTGCTTGCATTTTGCGAGTAAACGCTCAGCTGATTAGCACCACCTAAATTGTATTGCTCGCTTGACCTGTTATCTTCAGGCTGAAAATAATAACCAGAAAAATCACTGGTGTTGATACCTAAATTACTTTTGATTTTCAATCCGTCAAATATGGTTGCCTCTAACGATGTTGAACCTAAGAAGTAGTTCTGTAAGTTTTTGATATCCTGTGTTTCGATAGAATAAACAGGGTTATTCCAGCTTTTGGTGTAGATGTTTACCGGGTTAAAGAAACCATAATTACCTTTTGAATCCTTAATTTCGCTGGTAAGTTTATTACCGCCATCAAGCGTTGGGATCAACTCGCTCAATTGCGCTAATGAACCTGTTCCGAATGGATTTTTGGTATTTTGCCTTGAGAATTTGGCACTTGTTGATGATTTTAACCAGCTGCTGATATTATAATCAATATTCATACCCAGGTTGATCCTTTTGAAGAACGAACCAAGTACAATACCTTTCTGATCATAATAACCTGCTGAAAAAGCTGATTGAATTTTATCGTTTCCCCCACGGATGGCAAGGTTATAATCTTGTTTCAAACCCTGACGGTATACGGCATCCTGCCAATCCACATTATGCAAAGCTGAAGGGTTGCTCCATTCAGGCAATTCAGTAAAGCCTTCGGCAGCGTGCACTTCATTTGCCAGGGTAGCCCACTGCTGCGCGTTAAGTACTTTGTATTTTTTAGGTTCAGACTGCAGTGAAGCATAAGCATCTAATGACACCTGCACGCCGTCTTTTTTTCCTTTTTTGGTGGTGATGATAACAACGCCATTTGATGCCCTTACACCATAAATAGCAGTAGCCGATGCATCTTTCAATACATCCATAGAAGCAATATCATTGGGGTTGATATTGTTCAGGCCGCCGGTAATAGGGTAACCATCCACTACATATAAAGGATCATTATTGCCCAAACTACCAATACCCCTGATCTGCACGCTAACACCACCGCCCGGCGCACCATCATTATTGGTAACCTGCACACCTGATGAACGGCCCTGTAAAGCCTGATCTAAAGCAGTAACCGGCACCTTAGCTATTTGCTCGGAAGTAACCGAACTCACCGAACCTGTTAAATCCTTACGTTTGGTGGTACCGTAACCCACAACTACAACCTCAGTAAGGGTTTTATTGTCGGGCACTAATGATACGTTTACAACCGATTTGCCGTTTATTGCAACCTCCTGGTTTGTGAAACCAATAAAGCTAAAAACAAGTGTTTCGTTGCTGCCGGCGGTTATAGCGTAAGTACCATCAGGTTTTGAACCTACGGCTTGTGTGCCTCCTTTTACCTTAACGGTAACACCCGGCAAAGGCAGCCCGTTATCTGAGCCGGTGATTTTTCCGGTTACCTGTTTACTTTGAGCATAACCTGAAAAACTTATCAGCGCAAGCGATAAGTTTAAACAGATGAAGGCCACAACGTTTTTGATGTGTAGTTTTCCTCTCATACATTTTACTTTAAATTGTTAAAATTGGTTTGTTACATAAAATCACTTTTTGACAATTATTGAGATATGATTTTATGCTAAGTAAATGTAGCTTCCGTGTTACAATCGATTGTAATACAATATGAGTGGTTTTTTGTACTAATTTAACACAATCAAAAAAACGGTAAATAATTTTATAAAAATCTAATTATCAAATAATTAAAAAATAAAAAATCAATAACAGGCCAATATTTTATCGTTTCGATGATAAAATAATATCTTCCATTGTTAAAATCGAACTATTCAATAAATGTTATTTTAACAATAAAATAAGTTTTTAACCCAAGTGGTTTCTCCAAACACCATCCCTACTGGCAGCAATAAAAAAGCCTCCCGGCATAACCGGAAGGCTTAACAATATTTTGATTTTACAGGGCTGTTATTTAAGCTTTACAAAATAGATCCTGTTACGGTCGACAGTGTTGGTAGCAGGCAAAATTTTAGCTGCAAAACCATTCTTACCATTGTCAATAACACCGAAGTCGTCATCATTAGATATAGCAAGTATATTACCCGGAAGTAAAGCCAAACCTTCGGCTTTATCATGCGGATAAACGGTTGGCAGATCTTTTAACAGGTCAAGCACCTGCGTTTTAGTAACCGGGGTGATACCGGCCGCTTTTAAACCAGCCTCGTCATTAAGCTCCTCAACGGTTTTACCATTGTATAATTTACCGTTAGCGCCGTTTGCCGGGTCAGAAATATCGGTAGCATTACTCAAATCAATCTTAAATACTTTTTTAAACGTTGCCGGATTGGTTGGCGCGCCACCAAAATTACCATCGCGTTCAACAGTTAAAAATGTTGTGGCGTTAACAGCGGTAATATCACTTACACCTGTTAACGAAACGTTGTCCATAACATAAGCGTATTGCTTTGTAGCACCTGAAACAATATCAAAAGTCAGGATCCTTAATACAGTTGAGTTGGCAACTTTTGCTTTAGACGGGTTATACATTGGCGATTGCATCATGCCAACCAGTGTTTTGCCATCAGGCGTAATAGCCAAACCTTCCATACCCCTATTGGCCCTGCGTGTGGCAAACACAGCGGGAATTTTACGGCCGCCGGTTCCGGAACCGTAAGGGTTGATGCGCTCAATGGTTTTACCGCTGGCGTCAAAATGTACGATATGCGGACCGTACTCGTCACTAATCCAAAAAGTGCCGTCGGCAGCCAATACCAGGCCTTCCGAATCAATACCATCGGCACTGGCCGCTAACTGGTTGCCGCTAAGATCAAAAGGAACCTCGCCGGAAGCTCCCATACCTGCAGGATTTGGCAAGCCATTCAGTTTCCCGCCATTGGCATTTTTAAGTTCGATGGTTTGTTCCAGGATCAGTTTACCATCTATTAACCTGAATTTGCCTATCTGTGGATCGAAATCGGGTTTACCGATGATGATTGAATTTGCAGTTTGCCCGGCAACGTTAGAGCCGCGGTCTGTAAGCAGATAAAATACATCTTTCTGATTGGGATCGGCCGCAACTGCCGAACCGAAACCACCATTATACACTTTTACACCATCGGCAGTGGTGAAAAGCACGGCCGGGTTTTGTGCTTCGGCCATATCGGGGTAGCTGAATGGATTTATTTTATTATCGTCATGGCAGGAAGATAGGATCACCGCAGAAGCCGCGATGACGCTGAGTAATTGTTTTTTCATTTGATCTGTGATTGATTAACTGCTACAAAAGAACCCGCCTCGTGTAAACCTATTGTTAATTTTATAACAATAATTTAACCTAAAAGACAAATTATATATAATTCCTACAGTTTCAGGACTGATAGTATCTCTAACTGATCGATCATCAGGTTAGTGACAAGTCGCTCATTCGAAGCTGCAGGATATCCCCCCAATAAGCCTGTAACTACTGGCAATCAATTCAAAATGTAAAGTAATTTATATCCTTTTACAGATTAATCGTGTAAAATTCTGACAGATTTACAATTTCCGGTCAATCAGCCATAGGCCTTACTTTATTGATAGTCAAATAAATAATTTTACTTACCAAGTAACAAAAAACTTATTTACCATTTAAAGCCCTAAAAATATGTGCGGAATTGTTGGTTACATCGGATCGAGAGATGCGTGGCCGGTTGTGTTAAACGGCCTCAAACGATTAGAATATCGTGGTTATGATAGTGCCGGTATTGCTATCATTAATGACGAAGGTTTCAGTGTATATAAAAAAACCGGGAAGGTAGCTTGCCTTGAAGAGTATACTGCTGATAAGGACAAAAGTGGCCGGGTTGCCATAGGACATACCAGGTGGGCAACACACGGTGCCCCTTCTGATGCAAACTCGCACCCACACAGCTCAAATGACAACCGTTTGCACATTATTCACAACGGGATAATTGAAAATTACCTGATCCTTAAGGAAGAACTTTTGGCCCGCGGGCACACTTTTAAAAGCGAAACAGATACCGAGATCCTGATCCACCTTATTGAGGAGATCCAGAACATTGAACAAACAGATTTACTCGAGGCCGTTCGCTTAGCATTAAATACCGTGATAGGTGCTTATGCCATCGTTATACTTGACCGGGAAAATCCCGACCGGCTCATCGCCGCCCGCAAAGGCAGTCCGCTGGTTATAGGCGTTGGCCAGGGCGAGTATTTTATCGCTTCAGACGCCACTCCTATTATTGAATACACCAAAAATGTGGTGTATTTAAAAGACAACGAAATCGTACTTGTTAAACCCGATGGGCTCCTGATAAAAAAACTGGATAACGTAGAACAAACCCCGTTAATCCAGGAATTGGAGTTAAAGCTTGAATCATTGGAAAAAGGTGGTTTTGAGCATTTCATGATGAAGGAGATCTTCGAACAGCCACGATCTGTACGGGACTGTATGCGCGGTCGCATTTTCCCGCTTGAGGGCAAAGTGGAGTTAGGTGGTATTAAACAATATACCGATAAGCTCAAAAACGCGGAGCGGATCATCATCATTGCCTGCGGTACCTCATGGCATGCCGGCCTCACAGGCGAATACCTTATTGAAGAATACGGACGCATTAAGGTTGAGGTTGAATATGCATCTGAATTCAGGTACCGCAACCCCATAATTACCGACAAGGATATCGTGATGGCCGTATCACAATCGGGCGAAACTGCAGATACATTGGCCGCTATTGAAATTGCCAAAGAACGGGGCGCCACAATTCTGGGGATTTGCAATGTTGTTGGGGCATCAATTCCGCGTGTAACCGATGCCGGGGTTTACACCCATGCCGGCCCCGAAATTGGTGTAGCCTCAACAAAGGCCTTTACAGCACAGGTTACCGTTTTAACTTTAATTGCTTTATATATAGCACAGCATAAAGGCACCTTAACACCCGCCAAGCTCATCAATATGCTAACCGAACTTGATACCATACCCGATAAGATCCAATTGCTGCTACAGGATAACGACTTGATTGAAGGCATTGCAACTAAAATAAAAGATGCGCCCAACTGCCTGTTTTTAGGTCGAGGGTTTGGTTTTCCGGTAGCATTGGAAGGAGCTTTAAAATTAAAAGAGATCTCTTACATACATGCCGAAGGCTACCCCGCCGCCGAAATGAAGCACGGCCCTATCGCGCTGATTGACGAGCAAATGCCGGTAATTTTCATCGCCACCAAAAACTCATCATACGAAAAAGTGATTAGCAATATCCAGGAAGTTAAGGCCCGTAAAGGCATAGTGATAGCCATTGTTACACAAGGCGATGTCAAGGTAAAAAACATGGCCGATTACTGCATTGAAATACCTGACGCCGACGAAGCATTCTTGCCGCTTTTGGCTACCATCCCTTTACAACTGTTATCATATCACATAGCTGTGAAACGAGGCTGCAATGTTGATCAGCCACGGAACCTGGCTAAGTCAGTTACTGTAGAATAATTCATATTAATTAACCAAACAATCCGTAAAAAAAGCAGACTTAGGTCTGCTTTTTTTATTTGTTATTACACCCTGTTGTAACCCAATTGTATGAAAAATGTGGCCAAAAAAACTACTAAAAGACACTTTTTTCTCAACCCTTTACACATGCCTGCAAGAGCACTTTACAGGTTCTGTAAAGGTTAAGATACAGGTTTACAAAAAAGCGGCAATCGCCCAAAAGCGTATACTATCAATACCCAAATAGATAAATTTGATTAATCAATTAAACCAGTTGAAACCAGTTTCCTAACCTTCTAAACTATTGAGATGAAAAAATTTAACACATACTGTTTTCTTGCAGCCTTACTGTTGATGACCGGGTGTGCCGCTAAACGCGACCTCGTTTATTTCAGTAACATGGCTAACACAGGTGCAGTAAATAATAACATGGGCGGAGCAGTAATTATTCATCAGAAAGACATTATAAATGTAACTGTTAACAGCTTAAACCCCGAATCAAATTTACTTTTTAACGGAAACAAAAATGCTACAACGGGCAATACCTCAAACCGCGGCGGATATAAAGTAAATGAAAATGGCATTGTGAATTTACCTCTTATAGGCGACTATAAAATTGAAGGACAAACCATTGAAGAGGCCCAGGCCGAAGTTGCAAAAAGGTTATCGGCCTTTGTTAAAAGCCCGGTGGTTGATATCCAGCTATTAAACTTTAAAATAAGTGTGATTGGCGAGGTAAACAAACCATCAACATTTGTGATAACTGATGAAAATGTAAACTTACTTGAAGCATTAGGAATGGCAGGCGATATGACAGTTTACGGAAAAAGGGACAACGTGCTGGTGATCCGTACCGAAAACGGGCACAAGACCATGAACCGCCTTAACCTAAATAAAGTTGAATCAATGGATTCGCCCTATTTCAACCTTAAACAAAATGACATTGTTTACGTGGAACCTGATAAATCAAAAGCAGTTGAATATAGCCAGAATACACGCCTGGCACCTATTGTAGTAGCATCAATATCAGCCCTGGCTGTATTGGCGGCAGTACTTTTAAGAAGATAAAATACAGTTTTAGTGATACCTAACATTGGTGATATGGATAACAATTTTATTTTGAGAGAGCCTCTACCAGGCAACAAATTCAGGAACAATCTTACGCCTTATTTAAGCGGCTGGTATTTATTCCTGATCAGTATGGTTGTTTGCATAGCTGCCGCCTGGACTTACTTAAACTATGTTACCCCACTGTACAAAATAACAAGTACACTGCAAATACCTGACGATAAAAAGGGTGACGGTATTTTAAAAGCAACCGCGTTCAGTGACCTGAACATGTTCCAGGAAACTAAAACCGTTGACAACGAGATGGAAGTTTTACGATCAAAAGACCTCATATACAAGGTCCTGTCAAAACTCCACATGGAAACTTCTTTTTTTGACGAAAGTGGATTTACTACAAAAGAGCTTTATGGAGCCGAGCGGCCTTTTACTGTCACCATAAACCAGATCAGCAAAATTGGGTATGCAAAAAAACTGTACCTGCAGCCATATACGCAGGATAAGTTTGTGCTTAAGGATGAAAACAAATCCTGGATCTATAGCTATAACCAGATGATCAGGCATAAAGATTATTCGTTCAAAGTAGAAAAAGGCCCGGCACGCATTGATAGCGAAACTCCAATACTAATTCAATTTAAAAACCTTACCAATCTGGCCTCGTCATATAGTGCAGGGTTACTGCAAGTTAATCCGGTTATTAAAGAATCAAATACATTAACGTTAAGCCTGGTTGATGCCGTACCTGAAAGAGGTGTCGATATTTTAAACAACATCATATCAACTTACAACGCCGAAAATGTTGTTAAGAAAAACGTTACTGCGGTAAATACCATATTGTTTATCGATAAAAGGTTAAACGATCTTGAACACGATCTGTCATTTACCGAAGGCGATATCGAAACCTTTAAACAACATAATGGTGCTGCAGAGATCAATGCAAGTACACAGGTAAACATTACAAAATCTGCCGAGTATAACCAGTTAATTGAAGAAGCAAACACACAATTAGGTATAATAAAATCTATTGAAACTTATTTAAAAAGCTCGGCTAATCAATATAATGCGGTACCCAGCACCATGGGATTAAAAGACCCCTCATTAAATACGTTGGTTAGCCGTTTCAACGACTTGCAATTGGAGCGCAACCGTATGCTTACCAGTGCTAATCTTGAGAACCCGCTTGTGCAAAACCTAAGTAACCAGATATCCGCGTTACGTATTAATATTTTGGAAAACCTTCAAAACATTAAAAAAGGGTTTGCTATCAGCCATAAATTACTTAGTGATAATTCTGCACAGTATGATTCCCGGATCCGCTCTGTTCCGTCAATTGAACGCGGGCTTTTACAACGCAGCAGGGAACAAGGTGTAAAAACCAATTTATACCAATACCTGCTCCAAAAAAGGGAAGAAACAGCATTGTCGTTATCCGCTACAATTCCGTCATCACAATTGATTGATAAACCTGCCGCTAATCCAACAGCCGAATTTCCTAAAACACAGCTTACCTATCTATTCGCAATCATAGCAGGATTATTTACACCGGGTATTTTCATCTTCATGAAAGATAAACTCAGCGTAAAAATTAAAGATCAGTCCAGCCTACTGAATATACAGGGCGTAAAAATATTAGGCGAGCTATGCCACAACAACGAAGACAAAAACTCGGTGGTTATATCAAACGGAAGCAATACCAATATTTCAGAACTGTTCAGGTATATCAGGAGCAACATTGGCTTCCTAAACCAGGGCACACAGCACAAAACCATACTGGTTACATCGTCTATGAAAGGTGAAGGTAAAACCTTCTTCAGTATTAACCTCGGACTGACGCTCGCTATGCTCAATAAACGGGTGCTGATCATGGAGTTTGATTTACGTAAGCCCGATCTGCTTAAAAACATCAACCTGGAGCAAAGCCTTGGTATAAACGATTTCTTAACCGGCAATACCAATTCTCCGGCCGATTGCGTACAGGCTTATAGTGAATCTGAAAATCTGTTTGTGATGGGCAGCGGAACCAAGACCATAAACCCGGCCGAACTGCTATCAGATAAACGGCTCGACCTGCTTTTTAAATGGTGCAAAACCGAGTTTGACTATATCGTGCTTGATACTTCGCCGGTTGGTGCTGTTGCCGATGCATTTAGCCTGGCAAAATATGCAGAGCTAAGCATTTACATTGTACGATATAACTATACCAATACAGAGCAATTAAGTATCCTGAGAGATATTTATGATAATAAAAAACTAAATAATGTTATGGTAGTGTTTAACGACGCGAAAAAAGAAAACCGCACGGCTTATGCCTATGGTAGTTATGGATATGCGTCGGCTTATGGCAGCTGATAGCAGCTTTTTACCAATACCGTAAGACTGATATAATTTTTATCAGCATTTAGTTTGACCGTTTTATTTGAATGCCATGGCTCCATGTGACTGGATTGGCGGAGCCACAAGCGACGTAAGTTGCAGATGTTTTGAAGAAGCAATCCGCGTAAAACCGGAGGAATATTATAAACCGATAGTTCGACCATTTTTTACCAACCGCCTAACCATGTGACTGGATTGGCGGAGCCGCAGCCGACGCAAATTTTAGCTGAGACAAATAAAATATCAGGTAAAAATGGGAGAATATTTTAGCCGATAGTTCGATATTTTTTACAAACCGCCTAACCATGTGACTGGATTGGCGGAGCCACAGCCAATGCAAGTTGCAACTGCGACAAACAAAACAATCCGGGTAAAACCGGCGAATATTATAAACCTTTAGTTCGATTATTTCATCAACCGACCAACCATGTGACTGGATTGGCGGAGCCACAGCCAACCAGGCTTGCAGCTAATAATTGAAGCAACCAGGCCAATAATTTTCAACTACCATACCTCTGCACAACATCATCACCCCTGCACCTGTGAGTGAGTTGGCGAAGCTATAGTAGGCCTTAAGTACCCGATCCAACTTTATTCACTTTATGGAAACCCAATCAAGAGTAGCACATCGCATGACAAACTATCGTGAAAAAAAATGGCTTGTAATTTACACCAAGCCCCGATGGGAAAAAAAGGTGGACAAGCTTTTAAAGCAAAGCGGCATCGAATGCTACTGTCCTGTGAGGGATGTAGTAAACCAATGGTCCGACCGGAAAAAGGAGATCAGCGTCCCACTGTTTAGCTCCTATGTGTTTGTTCATGTCGACGCCTATGAGCAGTCGCGGGCGCTTTATATCATGGGCGTATTAGGTTTTGTTTACTACATGGGCAAACCTGCCATAGTTAGGGACAATGTTATTGACGAGATCAGGGCGAACCTTATACGCTATAAAGATATGGAGATTATAAGCCTCCAGAATTTATGCATTGGCGATACTGTAACTATAAAAGGTGGAGCCCTTGTAAACCAGATGGGTAAAGTGCTGCAGATTCAGGGCAAAAATGTTTTGATGGTTTTTGAAACCATCAATTGCGCCTTAGTAACACGAGTTTCAATCCAAAACTTATCAGTTCATAACATCAGCGGAAATCATGAAAATTGAGAATTACCAACCTAAATTAGGCATCATCGGTCTTGGTTATGTAGGCCTGCCCCTGGCAGTTGAATTTGCAAAAAAATACAAGGTCATTGGCTTTGACATTAATGTGAACCGCATTAATGAGCTCAAATCGGGTATCGACCATACCCTGGAGATAGACTCCGAACAATTAAACGCGGTGATTACCCCTGTTTGCACAACCGCTACCGGGTTATACGTTACCGATGAAGTTGAAAAATTAAGGCAATGTTCTGTTTACATTGTAACAGTACCAACCCCGGTTGATAAAAACAACCGTCCCGACCTTTCCCCATTAATTAGTGCCAGCCGCGTGGTAGGCAAGGTTTTAAAAAAGGATGATATTGTAGTTTACGAATCTACCGTATACCCCGGAGTAACAGAAGATGAGTGTATGCCTATACTGGAAAAAGTATCGGGCTTAACCTTTAATGTCGACTTTTTTGCAGGTTACTCACCTGAAAGGATCAATCCTGGCGATAAGCTGCATACCGTATCAAAAATCAGGAAGATCACTTCTGGCTCCACTCCTGAAGCTGCAGAAACAATTGACAAACTTTATCAATCGGTTATTACTGCCGGCACATTCAAGGCCCACTCTATTAAAGTAGCTGAAGCAGCCAAAGTAATTGAAAATGCTCAGCGCGATATTAACATCGCCTTCGTTAACGAATTAGCAATGATCTTTAATAAATTAGGCATAGATACCCACAAGGTATTGGAAGCGGCAGGTACCAAATGGAACTTCCTGAATTTCAGGCCGGGTTTGGTAGGCGGCCACTGCATAGGTGTTGATCCTTATTACCTGGCCCAAAAAGCCCAGGAAGCAGGTTATCATCCTGAAATTATCCTGGCCGGTCGCCGCATTAACGACTCGATGGGCGCTTATGTTGCCGATCAGTTTATTAAACAAATGATTTGCCGGGGTACTTCTGTAACCGATGCCGAAGTGCTGATACTTGGCTTCACCTTTAAAGAAAACTGCCCCGACGTAAGGAATACCCGTGTAATTGATATTGTAAAACGACTGAGAGAGTATAAAGTAAAAGTGCATATCCATGATCCATGGGCCAACGCGGAGCACGCTAAAAAAGAATATGGCATTATCTGCGAAAACGGAGAATCAAAAACCCGCACCTATGATGGTGTTTTACTCGCGGTTGCCCACGAAGAGTTTAAAGCACTGGATGTAAAAGCGCTTTGCAAACCGAATGCTGCCCTTTATGATTTGAAAGCATTTTTACCAGAAAATGTTGCTAACGCCCGACTTTAAAGATCATGAACTATAAACAAAGAGCCGTATCAGGCATAGTATGGGCGTTGTGGCAACAGCTGAGTTCAAAAGTAGTGAGCTTTGGCATTTCCATATTCCTTGCCCGGATCCTGGAGCCATCGCAATTTGGTTTATTGGCCATGCTGTCGCTTTTCATTTCGGTAGGTAACAGCCTTCTGGATGGCGGCCTTACAGCATCGCTGATCCGCACTACCGATGCCAATCAGCGTGATTACTCAACCGTGTTTTACTTCAATATCATTGGCAGCAGCATCCTGTACCTGTTACTCTTTTTAACAGCACCGCTTATTGCCGCTTTTTACCATCAGCCGTTGTTAACTTCAGTAGTACGCGTATACACCTTGATTTTGATCATAAACGCGTTTTTTGGCGTACAAAGTACGCTGCTGGTTAAGGATTTAAAATTTAAGAAGCAAACCAACATTCAAATCCCCTCGGCAATTGGCGGTGGCATATTGGGCATAATACTGGCAAAATTAGGATACGGCGTTTGGAGCCTTGTTTGGATGGGTTTATGCACATCCTTTTTATCAACAGCTATACACTGGATTACTTCAGACTGGAGACCGGCATTGATATTTGATAAAGCATGTTTTAGAAAACACATCCACTTTGGCTACAAAATGACACTATCGGGGCTAATTGATACTGTTTATCAGAATATCTACCTGATCATTATCGGTAAGTTCTTTTCGGCCACTCAGCTTGGCTACTACAGCCGGGCCGACTCGATAAGCCAGCTGCCTATCAGCAATATATCGGCAGCTATAAATAAGGTCACTTACCCCATGTTCGCGGAGATATCAAACGACCCGGTACAGTTAAAAAACGTTTATAAAAGACTCATGCAGCAGGTAGTGTTCTGGAATGCGCCGGTGCTCATTATGCTGTGTATCATTGCCAAACCACTATTTCACATTTTATTAACAGACAAATGGTTGCCCGCTGTTCCGATTTTCCAGTTATTGTGTATAGGAGGCATCATGTACCCGCTGCACTCATACAATTTAAATGTGCTAAAAGTAATGGGGCAAAGCGCGTTGTTTTTAAAATTAGAAGTTGTCAAAAAAGTTTTAAGTGTCATCGGTATCCTGTGCTTTATCCCCTTCGGCATTTATGGGCTGCTGTATTTCCAGCTATTTTTTAATGTAATTGCCTACTACATTAACTCCATTTACAGCGGGCGTTTAATTAACTACCCTGTAACCGAACAGATAAAGGATATCTTACCTACAGTAGCATTAGCCGGCGGCATCGGCCTATGCTGTTATTTTCTTGATAAGCTCCTGATTAATGATTTTTTCATCCCTACTATGCAAATTGGCATATTACTCATAGTATTTACCGCGGTTTACTATGGAGCCAGTTTATTAATTAAGCTATCTGCTATTAAAGACTTTAACCAATTAATCCTAAAACGATGATTCCTGTAACCAAACCATTTCTTCCTTCGGAAAAGGAATTCAGAGCTTACGTAAAAAGTATCTGGGAAAGACAATGGCTCACCAACAATGGCCCGCTTGTAAACACACTTGAGTTAAAACTAAAGCAATACCTGGGTATAAGCCATATGCTGTTTGTTACAAATGGTACAATAGCATTACAGTTGGCTATTAAAGCGCTTAATATAAGCGGGGAAATTATCACAACGCCATTTTCATTTGTTGCCACTACAAGCACTATTGTATGGCAAGGCTGTGAGCCGGTATTTGTGGATATTGATCCGGGGACGCTAAACATCGATCCATCTAAGATTGAAGCGGCAATTACTCCAAGAACTACAGCAATATTAGCTACACACGTTTTTGGTAACCCTTGCGATATTACAGCTATACAAGCTATTGCCGATAAGCATAACTTAAAAGTGATATACGATGCGGCACATTGCTTTGGTACTTTTTATAAAAACCGCTCGGTGTTTGAATATGGCGATATCAGCGTAACCAGTTTTCACTCAACCAAATTATACCACACCATTGAAGGTGGCGCGGTATTTACCCAGGATCCGGAATTGTTAAGGACGATGGCTCTGATGCGTAACTTCGGTTATTCAGGAGTAGATACCTTCTCTGAGGAAGGGATAAACGCAAAAAACAGCGAATTCCATGCGGCAATGGGGCTATGTAACCTGCGCCATGTTGATGAAATACTTAAGAAAAGGAAGTATTTGTATGAGCAATATCTGCAGCGTTTGAGCAACCTGAACGTTCAGTTCCAGAAACTTGAAAATGAGCAGGATTACAACTACGCATACTTCCCTATTATTTTTGAAAGTGAAGCACTGATGCACCAAAGCAAGGCAAAGCTTGAACTGGCCCAAATTTATTGCAGGCGGTATTTTTACCCTTCACTATCATCATTGCCATACGTAAAAAATCAGCCTATGCCTGTTTGCGATTCCATTGCATCAAGAATAGTTTGTTTGCCGTTATACCACACCCTTTCCCTTTCCGACCTTGATCTCATTTGCAGGTTATTGCTTCGCGCGCAGAATTTCGATAACAATGTTAAGCCGAAACATTTTGGCTCCCTGGTTACCGATAAAATTGAATCTGAAATAAACGTGACAGCCGTGAACGTAAATGGATCTGTATGATTGATGAAGAGGTAATGGTGAGTATCTGTTGTATTACTTACAACCATGAGAACTTTATAGCCGAAGCTATCCAGAGCTTTTTGATGCAAAAAACCAACTTTAAGTTTGACATCATCATTGGCGACGATTGCTCATCGGATAAAACACAATCAATAATTAAATTTTATTCGGAAACCTATCCGGGCAAGATCAAGCTGATCTCTACCCCTACCAATTCCGGGCCCCATAAAAATTTAATTAATTGTATTGCACATTGTAAGGGTAAATACATAGCACTTTGCGAAGGCGACGACTACTGGACAAATGAGTATAAGCTGCAAAAACAGGTAGACTTTTTAGAAAACAACGCCGATTTCGTTATCTGCTGCCATTATCATAAGGTAATAAATATCAACAATGAAACGCTTTATGTGCACCCCAACCCCAAACCACTGGTACATACTTATACCGATTTATTGGCCGGGAAACAGGAAGAAACAAAAACAGCAACCGTAGTTTACCGTAATACTCCCGAAACCATAAGGCTATTTTCCAAGCCCTGGTTTTTTGAATGTCACGCCGGCGACAAAATGTTTAAACTATGGGCTACTCAGCGTACAGGCGGCAAAATTTATGTGATACCCGAAGTAATGAGTTGTTATCGAAACCATAAAGGCGGTATTTGGAGCATGATCAATACCAAAGTACGTATGGAAATGGTGATCAGCGATTTTAACCTGATCATCAAAAACTTCACCTACTCTGCCATCGCCAAAAAAAAACTATTACTGCTTTATATTAAACGCTATCTGCTTTTTGAATTACAAAATAAAAGGTTTCGTAAAGCTTACGATACATTAAAATATCTGCTATAACTGCCCGCGCATTTAACACAAACATGAACATACCAGCCGCCCCCTTATCAAAACCCGTTCTGTTTTTCATTATCCCCTCACTGAAAGGTGGCGGGGCAGAAAGAGTTATCATATCGCTCGCTAATTACTTTAATAAAAACAACTTTCAGTCGGTGCTTATTTCTTTAAACAATGATATTCCGGCATATGAAATCGACAATGATGTTAAGGTATATTATCTAACAGATAGGCAGAAAAGCAGATTTGTAGACCGTGTTTATCATATAACAGAAACTTTTTATAAACTCATAAAACTATCACGAACCCTAAAGCCGGTATGTACTTTATCATTTATTACATCGGCTAACATCTGGAGCGGTATTACCTGTTCATTAACCCGTGTACCTTACATTGTTTCTGAACGTACCTCACCAGACAGGAGTGTTAACAGTTTCACTTATTGGCATAAACACCTTGCTTTATTTCTTTATAAAAGGGCGGCAGCAGTTGTTGTAAGCGCTAAAGGTGTTGAAGATTGCTTGCTGAAAGACAAGGATTTTAAAAGCCTGAGCAACATTGATCGTATTACCAATGCGGTTACCATTTTTCAGCCCGCTTCAGATGAAAAAGTACACAACCGCAGGTTTATTTTAGGTGTTGGTCGCCTGGCTTATGTAAAAGGTTTTGATATCCTTATTGATGCTTATGCAAAAACAGGCCTTGAGGATATTGATCTGATAGTTGTTGGCGACGGCGAAGAACGCGCGACCCTGGTAGAACAGATTGCTAAACTTGGCTTGAAAGACCGGGTACTGTTACCGGGCAGCCGGAACAACCTGCAGAACTATTACAGCCAGGCCGAAATATATGTACTACCATCGCGCAATGAAGGCTATCCTAACGCATTGGTTGAAGCCATGAGCTTTGGTTGCCCATCTGTTGCTTTTGACTGCAACTTTGGCCCTGCCGAGATCATTGCGAATAACGAAAACGGCATATTGGTAAATAATGGCTCTGTAAAAGGTTTAAGCGATGCCATAGCACGCCTTGCCAGCGACCAGGTTTTAAGGGATGAACTCGGCAGTAAAGCGCGCATTATATCACAAACCAATCACCCCGATAAAATATTGGGCGAATGGGAAGCCTTGATCAAAAAACATGCTGCCACATCGGCTATAACAGCTCAGATTGCAAGCAGCCAACCAGCTTTGTAACCCCCTATCACTAAAATATGTTACAATATTTAATTCGTTTAGATGATTTGTGCCCAACAAATAATCTCGCCAAATGGGACCGTTTTTTTAATTTATTTGACAGATATGGCATAAAGCCAATTATAGCAGTTATACCTGCCAACAGGGATCCTAAACTCCAGGCCTGCGGTAATTTCAACCCCTATTACTGGCAACTGGTACGCGAGCTTCAGGATAAAAATTATGTGATAGGCATGCACGGTTTTGATCATTATTATATCAATCATAACTCAGGCCTGCTAAAAATGAACAACCGGTCGGAGTTTGCCGGTGTACCTTTAGAAACCCAGAAAGAAAAAATAAGGAAGGCCTCCCAGATCTTCAGACGCGAAAACGTTCATCCTTCTGTTTTTATAGCTCCGGCACACACGTTTGATCGTAATACATTGCTGGCCTTACAGGAGTACACCAATATTAAAATAATAAGCGATGGCTTGCTCAGATCGCCTTATGTAAGGTTTGGTTTTAATTGGGTGCCTGTTCAATTATCAGAGGTTGAACAAAAAACAAAATACACCTGGACATTCAATTATCATCCTGAAACCTGTTCGGCCCGAACATTCAACGAGCTTGAAGTTTTTATCGAAAAAAACCATCAGCTTTTTGTATCACTGGATAATCTGGATTTTTCAAGCTACACCCTGGCAAATGCCATTTTTGAAAAATACTGCATTTATAAAAGATTAGCACGCGATTATGCTCAAAAAGCACTCGCTTTTATGGAACGGATCCCTGCCGGAAACTAAACCTATTTAAACCCGATATGAAAATTTCATTTGCGCCACCTTACATTGATCAGGCTGTTATAAACGAGGTAATGGATACCCTTACTTCCGGCTGGATAACCACAGGACCGAAAGTAGCCGCTCTTGAACAGCAGATGAAGCAACTTACCGCTTCAGACGCGGCCATTTGCGTAAATTCCTGGACATCAGGCGCCATACTAATGTTAAAATGGTTTGGCGTAAAAGCGGGCGATGAAGTAATTATTCCTGCTTATACCTATTGCGCTACCGCTTTAAGCGTATTGCATTGCGGAGCCACACCGGTTATTGTTGATGTTGATGATGAATGCTGTATTTCAGCAACAGCCGTAGCCAAAGCCATAACCCCAAAAACCAAGGCAATTATTGCTGTTGATATAGCAGGCTGGCCTTGCGACTACGAACAACTAAAAACTATTATCAACACGCCGGAAACTAAAAAACTCTTTGTTCCTGAAAGTCCCAAACAACAGCTTTTAGGCAGGATCCTTTTAATTTCAGACGCGGCACATTCCATAGGTGCAACCATAAATGAATTGCCTGCTGCAAAATATAGCGACGTTTCGATATTTTCATTTCATGCGGTAAAAAATGTTACTACCGCAGAAGGTGGTTGTATCTGCATTAACCTGCCAGCCAATTTCAACGCAGCCGACGAGTATAAATATTTAAAGCTTTATACGCTTAACGGCCAAACTAAAGATGCCTTTACCAAAAGCAACGGTGGCGGCTGGAAATACGATATCCTGTTTATGGGCCTCAAGATCAATATGCCCGACATTTGCGCGGCAATAGGTCTTGGCCAGCTCAAAAACTACGACGCCCAACTGCTTCCTATGCGCAAACGTGTAGCTGCAATATATTGCGACAGCTTTAAAGCCATGGACTGGTTTATTGAACCGGCATTAAAAAATGAGCAAAGGGAATCATCTTATCACCTGTTTGCTCTCCGGATTAAAGGCATAACAGAAGCTCAGCGCGATCAGATCATAGATATGATCATGGCCGAAGGGATCATGGCCAACGTGCACTTTACCCCGCTACCCATGCTAACACTATTTAAAGATCTGGGTTACGAGATTTCTCAATACTCATCAGCATATGCGCTTTATGCCAATGAGATCTCGCTGCCAATTTATCCGCAACTTACCGATGAGCAGATAGACTTCATTATTACAACCGTCATTAATTCGGTTAATGCTGTACTGGAAGTGTGTAAAGAACCTGCAAAAGTTGAATTATAAATACCATTATGCTTAAACGGCTTTTTGATATCAGCTTTTCACTTTTAGCGCTGATTATTTTGTCGCCCCTGTTTCTGCTGATAGCCATTGCTATTAAAATTAACTCAAGAGGGAGCGCGTTTTATAAACAAGCCCGGGTTGGTAAAGATGGCAACGAGTTTTACTTGTTTAAATTCAGGACCATGTTTGTAAACTCAGACAGGGCCGGCCTGCTAACCATAGGCAGTAAAGATTACCGGATTACCGGCGTAGGCTATTGGCTCAGGAAATATAAGCTTGACGAGCTGCCACAATTACTAAACGTACTGATAGGCGACATGAGCTTTGTTGGCCCCCGCCCAGAAGTACGCAAATACGTAAACCTATATACCCCGGCCCAGTTGCGGGTACTAAGCGTTAAACCAGGTGTAACAGATTGGGCATCTATCAAGTACTTCGACGAAAATGATATCCTGGCTGGTAGTGAAGATCCTGAAGATATGTATATCAGGGTGATAGTACCGTCAAAGATTAGCAAAAACCTCGAATACATTGACAACCACGGCATTTTAATGGATGTCAAAATAATACTATCTACCATAAAACGAATTTTCCAATAGTATCATTTTATCATGCTGCTTAAAAAAACGCTCTTTTATAGTTTAATGTTCTTCTATCTGTATACACTTGCCTTTGGCATTTTCATGACAGATACTTTAAGGATACCAGCGCCTGTAATTTTTTGCATGCTGTTATTCTTCGTGCAAAAGCCACTGCTGGATTTTGGCTATTACAACGAGCTGATACTTATATTAGTAGGAACTTTTTTGTATCAGGTAGTTGGCCTGAGCAATTATATCACTTTTTTTGCCATACAGCTTACCGTCATACCTTGTTCCCTGTACTTTAACTACTTTGTAGGATCAAATAAAACACGTTATTATTCTTCTATATTGATGTTCTTAACGCTGTTGGCAGGCTCTATGGTCATCATGATATTAGATCATAGTATGGCAAGCACCATTGATCCTATAAGGAGCATGTTATTAGGCGAGCCGGTTAAACAAAGTCCCGCTGGTTTAGCAGTAACCCAGTTTAACTTCGGGTACCAGGTGGTAGCAATTAGTACTTTTACTTTCATTGCTTCATGCACTACTAACCAATATGTTATAGTAAGGCTTTTAGTTTTAGCAGCCGGCATCATTTGTATTTACCTTGGCATGAACCGCTCGGCATTTATAAGCTTTGGCGCTGCTGTTACCTTGTTTTTGTTCATTTATTATCGCTATAAAGCGGTTTTCCTGGTTGCCGCCACCGTAATTATATGCTTCGGCCTTTATACTTATGTATTAAAGGATAACATGGATGAGAAAAACAACATCTTATCCAAAAATCAGGCTAAAGAAGCCAATGACTTTAACCGGGCCGATATGGCAGCGGAAAACCTTAAAATATATGCCGACTATCCTTTTGGCCTCATATTTTACGGCAAAACCTGGGACGAGGTAACTTATCGCAATCCCCTGTTTACATTCGGCCTATCATCGCACAATGCTTACCTGATGTTCATTACAGTGCTTGGCCCATTTTTAGGGCTTGGGATACTATGGGGGGTGTATTATAAAACACTCCGCTTGTTTTGGCAAACTATTAAAAACATAAAAAAGAAAAGCAGCGCAATTTATGTGGCGATATTTTTCACTTTCATAGCCCTCTCGTTAAACGCGCTATCGCACAACGGATGGCTGATGAGTGTAGATGGACCAACCATATTCATTTATTTCGCTGTATTACACTTCAACAAATTAAAAGATCCGATAAAAAAGACTGAACTGGTGCAGGAGGAAATGGCAATCGCCTAAAACTTGATCCTAATTTTTAACTTATAATGAGAAAGAAGATTTTCCTCGTCCTCAGTTCGCTTGGCGCGGGTGGTTCCGAGCGCGTTTACTGGTTGCTATCCCAATACTTTAACAAACCCGATTATGAAGTAGTAGTAGTGCTTTTGAACGGAAACATATGCAGCTTTTCGAAAGAAATAGCAGGCATCAGGTTTTTGGATCTGAAAACATTAAAAGCTTCACGCTCATTTTTTAAACTTCGGAAACTGCTGAAAGATGAAAAACCATATGCGGTTTTCTCTACTACCGATCATATCAATATACTGGTAGCTTTTGTTTCGATATTTGTAAAAGTACCTCAATTAATAGCCAGGGCATCAAACAACCCGCAGCAAATGAGGCAGTATTATGGATTTAAAGCCCGCTTTTACAATTATTTTTCAAGGTTTCTGTTTGTGCGTTTTAACACTATAGTTTGCCAGTCGGAAGAGATGAAGCAATCAGTTGCACGGCTTTACAACATCAACCTAAACAGGCTCATAGTTATCCATAACCCGGTTATTATAACCAACGTTCTGAAACCTCAGACCCAGGTATCTGATTTAAAAAGGCTGATAGCGGTTAATCGCCTGATCAAAGAAAAAGGGGTGTTCCGTTTGCTGGAGGTTATGAAAGCGCTGCCTCAAAATTATGTATTAACTATAGCCGGCGATGGCCCTCTGATGAATACATTAAAAGAAGAGGTAATAAATACCGGGCTCAACGAACGCGTAACTTTTATCGGCGAGATCAAAAACGTTGCCGAAGTTATATCTAAGCATGATTTACTGGTTTTAAGCTCCTTTACCGAGGGCTTTCCAAATGTAGTACTTGAAGCATTATCTGTTGGCGTTCCGGTTGTTACCTTCAGGGTTGGTGGAGTTGATGAACTGATCAGGGAAGGCTTCAACGGATTTATAGCAGAACAAAACGACCTTCGCACATTACAACAACAAATTATCCGCGCCTGCAGTCAAACATGGCAACATCCTAATATCAAGGCGGATATCAGTGAACGCTTTGGGCTTAACAAAATAGGCCTGGCATACGAAACATTACTTGCTAATTAACTAACTATTAACTTATTCCCCCTTTTGTATGTGCGGCATTTATGGATCAACTGTAAGGTATGACGATGATGTCATATTTCAAAAATTAGCTCGGGCAGATTTCAGAGGGCCTGATTACTCCGGGTTTGAGCACAGCGGACTGGTTACTTTAGGTCATAACCGCCTGGCTATTGTGGATCTGGATCACCGTTCAGATCAGCCATTTACCTACAATCACCTTAAAATTGTATTTAATGGCGAAATCTACAATTACAAAACCTTAAGAGTAAAATTAACCGCGTTAGGTTATAGGTTTACTACCGATTCGGACACAGAAGTAATTACCGCAGCTTTTCTTGAATACGGCGAAAACTGCGTTAATCATTTTAATGGCATGTTTGCCTTTGTTATTTATAATACCATCACTCATCAGCTTTTTGGCGCACGCGACAGGCTGGGTAAAAAACCATTTTACTATGCACATTGCGGCCTCGACTTTGAATTTGCCAGTCAGCCATCGCAAATATGCATAGGCCGTAATGTTACCCTTAATGAGCAGGCTATTAATGAATACTTTATATGGGGTTATGTACCTGAGCCTAAATCTGCATGGAACGAAATTCAAAAATTAGAGGCAGGGCATTCATTCTCTTTCGATTGCAATACCGGCATTTTTAGAGCTAAAAAATACTGGGAACTGGATTTAATGCACGCCGAACATTATGAAGGCTCATACCAGGAAGCCCAGGCCGACTTAACCCGGCTAATAACCAATGCGGTTGACATCCGCATGCACGCCGATGTGCCGCTGGGTGTTTATCTTTCGGGTGGTATCGACTCATCATTGGTTGCTTCACTTGCCGCTAAAAACTTTAAAAACGTAAAAACATTCTGCATAAAATTCAGAGAAAAAGGTTTTGATGAAAGTGTGTTTGCAGCAAAGATCGCGGCACACCTGCAAACAGATCATCATACCATCGAGTGCAACAAAGAAGAAGGCCTCGAACTAATTGAAAGCTTCGGTAGGTATTACGATGAACCTTTTGCCGATTCAAGCGCCATCCCTACCCTGCTGTTGAGCAAATACACCAAAAAACACGTTACCGTAGTTTTAAGCGGGGATGGTGGCGATGAAAGCTTTTTAGGTTACAGTCGCTATAAATGGTTTAGCATGGTTGACCAGCTGTTTAAATGTCCGCTGGCCGTGCGCAAAAAGCTGGCAGATATCATCAGTATCTCACCCAACTACAGGCATAAACTAATTGCAATAGGTATTTGTAACCCCGAAATAAGATCACTTTACGGGCTTATGCTTGGCGGACTTGAATACTCCTGGCTTGAAAACCCAAGTATCGGCCTGCAGGTACCATTCATGGATATCTGGTCGTCAAAATCAACAAGTGTTTTGCAGAAACTATCCGCGTTTGATACCAAAACTTATTTAAACGGCGATATAAACACCAAGGTTGACCGCGGTACAATGGCCTTTTCATTAGAAGCAAGGGCACCACTGATGGATCATAGGGTAGTTTCCTTTGCCCAAAACCTGCCCGATAGCTATAAATTTAAATATGGTGTACAAAAACGGATCCTGAAAGATATTTTATACCAGTACGCGCCGGCACAACTGTTTGACAGGCCAAAATCGGGCTTCACCATGCCGCTCAACCACTGGTTTAAAAACGAACTGAAAGATCATGTTATGGATAATCTTTCAATAAATGAGCTAAAGAATATCCCGGGCATTAACGTACAAAAATCATTTGACATGATAAATGATCACATGAGCGGCAAATGGAACAGGGCCACGCAGATCTGGAAGTTGCTTGTATTTACCCAATGGCTAAAAAATCAAAGTTCAAACCCAATATCAACTTACCAGGTAGCTTAAAACTTACTAACCCTATGATCCAAATTAACAACCGTGCTATGCGGATAGTCCCTTATACAGTTGTATGGTTTGCCGCGAAACCCAATTTATGGGGATGTTTTTTGAAGTATTATAAACAAAGTAAAAGCAATGAAGAAGTTCCGGGATATCGCAGGGAAGATTTTTATACCAAAGTTATCGACATTAACGAGTCGTTACCCGTTATCGAAGCCAACTTTGATAAAAATACCAATTATGAAATACGCAGAGCAGTAAAAGATGGCGTAACCACCGTAATGGGTACCAGCATTAAAAAGTTCATTGATTTTTATAATGCCTTCGCTGTTACCAAAGGATTGAAAAATCTTAACAAGAGCTTTTATAAATACAAACCTCATGTGTTTATAACGAAAGCCATTTACCAGGATGAGGACGTTGTTATGCATGCCTACATCCGCGATAATGGCTCTCAACGGGTAAGGCTCCTGCATTCAGCCTCCTTGTTCAGAAATGAAAACGACAGCCAGTTGAGAGCAGTTATAGGCAGGGCAAACCGGTTGCTGCATTTTGAAGATATCCGATTTTTTAAGCAGCAAGGCTTTAAAATTTATGACCTGGGCGGTTATGCCTATAACACTTCAGATACTGAGCTTTTAAAAATAAACAAATTCAAAGATAGTTTTGGTGGAAGCCTGCTGCAAGAAACCGACTATCTGCCTATATCACTCACACTCCTGTCATTTCTAAAAAAAGTATTCCGACTATGAAAGATCTTATCTCTGCCCTTAATTCTGTTATTCATAAATTATTCAGCTATGATAAATGGAATATAGGCTACATCATACAATCTCCCGAAAACCTAATCCGCACTCAACAACTCAACGGCAAAATCAACTGGCTATCAGAAGATAAGGCCGATTACGCTGCAGATCCTTTTACAGCAAATATAAACGGCCGTGTGCACCTCTATTACGAAGAGCTTAATTTTTGGAAGGGGCGAGGCGAGATCATGATGACGGACGATATGCATTTTAAGAACAAGAAAAAAGTAAATGGTATCATGAAAGATGATATTCACCTCTCATACCCTTATATGTTCACCGACTCCGACCAACTGTATTGCATCCCGGAAACAGCAACAGCCAAACAGGTCTCGCTGTATCAAATTGATATGAACAATCCATATAAATTTGAAAAAATAAGGGTGCTGTTAGAAGGCCAGGCATTTGTTGATAGTTCCATCATACGTTATAACAACAAATACTGGCTTTTTACCAGCGTTTCGGGGCAACATGGCGTATTATACTTGTTTTATGCAGATAATCTTGATGCCCCATTTAAAGCTCACAAACAAAACCCTATAAGGGTAGCTTCAAATGTAAGCCGTTCTGCCGGTCGGCTGTTTATTGTGGGGCAAAAACTTTATATGCCAAGCCAAAACCCTAAAAGGTGTTATGGCGGTTCGGTAATGATCAACGAAATAACCACCATCACCGAGTCTGATTTCCAATATCACACGGCGTTTGAATTGCTACCCCAGGCTCCTTATGATGAAGGCCTGCACACCATAAATTTTGAAAACGGATTATTGGTTGTTGACGGAAAACGCAAGGTATTTAGCGCCATGGGGCCGTTTAAAAAAGTGTTCAGAAAAATCAAAAACCTTAGTAAGCATAACTAATGTCAGAGATGAAGCCAAAATTGCTTTTTGTTTCAATCACCGATCAGGCAAACGGAGCCGAAAATATACTATTACAAGCGGCCAGTGCCAGCAATGCCGGTTTGCTATTTTTAAAAAAAGCAAACAGCGGAGGTTTAAGCATACCTGATGACCTGCAAGCCGAATATGTAAGTACAGGTAGCGTGTTAAGCGGCTTTTCCGGATTGATCAAGAGCTTAAGCCCTTACCGTACAGATCATATTGTTTTTAGTACCCACCCGTATTTAAACGCCTATCTGGGTTTTTTAAAGCGGATTGGATATTTAAAATCAAAATTGATAGTAAGAGAATGTTCATCTGTTTTAACCCGGTATAGTGGCATAAAAAAATGGAGCTACAAAGTTGCGTACTGGTTTGGCTATCCGGGTGTAAACCTGGTAGTATGTCAAACGGGAAGCATGCGGGATACATTTGTTGAGCACCTTCCGTACATTGATGAGCACAAGGTTATCATTCAGAAAAACCCGATTGATATTGAACAAAATTTAATAAAAGCCAAAGCAGCGCTGCCGCCGGCAGATGCAAAAGCCGAATTCATTTGCGCCGCCGGCCGGCTCATCCCCGAAAAAGGCTTTGACATACTGATCATGGCTTTTGATGAAATTAAAGCAGCGCGCCCAAATCTGAAACTATTCATATTGGGTGAGGGCCCGGAACAAGGCGCTCTCGAAAACCTGATTAGCGAATTAAAATTAAAAGACCGTGTTATATTGAAAGGCTGGGTAGCTAACCCGATGCCCTATTTTAAACAGGCCAAAGCCTGTGTGGTATCATCAATAAAAGAAGGTTTCCCGAATGTGTTATTACAAATGATGATCCTGAACCCTGTGGTGATAAGTACCAACTGCGCAGGAGGCATCGATGAAATCCCAGGAATTTACCTTGCCGAAGCCGATAATGTCAATTCATTAACAACAGCTATTAACACTGCCCTAAACACTAAAAAGCATAATAAGGACCTAATAATGCAATATGTAGAAGATCGTACCCCCGAAGTTTTTATCAAGTCAATACTTAATGCTCTGGTATAACCTCCCCCACCTATACAAGTAGCGCAACAACTTTAACTAACTAAATAAAATTAATATGAAAACAATTATCAAATCCATCCGAAATGTTGTGTTGCCTATAATAACAATTGTAGCTATTGTGGCTTCGATGAACGGCTGTAAAAAAGGAGCGCAGCCAATGCCAACAACACCCACAACTACCAATGTAGCCCCACAGGATGAAACTATCAAAACAATAAGTTTGATAGGCTTAAGGGTAGACAGCGGTTTTTGTTACAAAATTGGTTACGATCTGCCCGAAATTGGCGATTCAAATACCTCGCCAACCGTATCAAAACTCAGGCTGTTTGAAAATGGCGTTGAGCTTGGGCCGGCTCATTCTAACCACAATGATATCCGCAATTTTGGGCTGGGGCAATTTAGTCACTGGGGCAACACCCTGTATTTCTCAACTTCAGACAATAGCGATCCGCTAAAAAACGGGAGGAAATACACGTATTCTATGAAGTAAGATTTATCTGCTCACATTCAAAACTCTCGCAATTTGGTACACTTTTTACTCAGATAAATCTAATTGCATCTACCTACCATTTTCTTATTCTTTTATGTAGGCATCTACCTGAAACCTGCTTAAGCGTTCGCGCTTCTCTTTAACCAGTAATCAACCGCCTTTTCTCAAAAGGCTTCATTTAAACCTAATTTCACTCATTTATGAAAATTTTAATCACCGGCACAGCGGGGTTTATTGGCTATCATTTAACCCAAAAATTGCTAAAACGCGGCGATACCGTTGTTGGTATCGACAGCATTAACGATTACTATGATGTAAATCTAAAACATGCCCGCTTGCAGGATGCCGGTATCAAAGTGTCTGATATTGTTTATAACAAACCGGTTGTAAGCACCAGCTATCCTAATTATACTTTCGTAAAACTGGACATAACCGACAAGGAAAACCTTGAACAACAATTTCGGGATCATAAGTTTGACGCGGTTTGCAACCTGGCTGCCCAGGCAGGGGTACGCTATAGCCTTACCAACCCTGAGGTTTACATCGACTCGAACATCAAAGGCTTCCTGAACATACTGGAGTGCTGCAGGCATTTCAGCATTGATCACCTTGTTTACGCAAGTTCGTCAAGTGTGTATGGTTTAAACAAAAAAATGCCTTTCAGCGAGCATGAAATTGCCGATCATCCGGTTTCACTGTACGCGGCATCAAAAAAAGCCAATGAAATGATGGCGCATACTTACAGCCATTTGTTTAACCTTCGTACCACAGGATTGCGCTTTTTTACAGTTTACGGGCCATGGGGCCGGCCGGATATGGCTTTATTTATTTTCACCAAAGCAATTTTGGAAGGTAAACCTATCCAGGTATTTAACAATGGCAACATGCTGCGCGATTTTACCTATGTAGATGATATCGTTAACGGCATTATTCATACCATTGACCAACCGGCAGAACGCAATTATTTGTGGAACGCTCAAAATCCAGATCCGGCTACTTCATCTGCTCCGTTCAGGGTATTCAACATTGGCAGGGGCGCACCTGTAAACCTGCTTGACTTTGTTACCGAAATAGAGAAACAGGTAAATAAAAAAGCAATCAAAACATTAATGCCAATGCAGGATGGCGATGTTGCCGAAACCTGTGCCGATGTTTCAAATTTAGATGAAATGCTTGGCTACAAACCTGAAGTTTCTGTACCTACCGGGGTAGAGCGATTTATAGCGTGGTATAAAACGTACTATAACATCCAGCCCGAACCGGTTCTTGTTCACTAAGAATGCCGCTTTTGCTTAGTGCATGATCACTTGAGCAGCATTAACCTTATCTCAATTAAATCATTGCTTATTATACTGTTATGACAAGCAAAAAAGTGCTGATAGCCTGCGATTCAGCAAAGTCGCTTATTGATTTCAGGGGCAAATTAGTTGAACTGATGCGAAAAGAACATACGGTGTATGTTTTTACTCCTACCATACCAGCTGATCAACGTGCAAAACTTGAATTACTAAACATCATTATTTTTGAAAACAAGCTGAACGGCAGTAACGTATCTGTTTTGTCCGATCTGCAATATGCATACAGGCTTTACCGGCTCATTAAACAGCTAAAACCGGATGTTTTTTTCCCTTATACGCTTAAACCGGTTATTTACGGAACACTTGCGGCAAAACTGGCCGGCGTACAAAAAATAACCCCTATGCTTTCGGGCCTGGGTTACAACTTTGTAGCCGGAAACACAACTGCCATAAGCAAAATTACCCGTACGCTGCTTAAGCTAAGTCTCAGAAACAGACCGGGCTTGTCTGTCATATTTCAGAATAAAGATGATGTTCAAACTCTGCTTGATTCCAAAATAATAACTGCAAAGCATCAAACCAGTGTTGTTAACGGCTCGGGGGTTGATTTAAACCACTACACCCCTACTCAGCCAGATATTAATAACATAAGTTTCATCATGGTATCCAGGCTCATCAACGCTAAAGGGATCCAAGAGTATTTTGAAGCCGCACAAATCGTGTATTTAAAATACCCACAGGTAACCTTCAAGCTTATAGGGCCTTATGATGACAATGTTGATGCCATTCATCCCGATTTATTTGAAGAGATAAAGCACAGAAGTGTGATCGATTACCTGGGAGCCGTTGATGATGTAAGGCCGTATTTAAGTAGTTCATCGGTTGTTGTGTTGCCTTCATATTACCGCGAGGGCATTCCCCGCTGTTTGCTTGAAGCCATGGCTATGGCCCGCGCCATTATAACCTGCGATTCGGTTGGATGCCGGGAAACGGTAGAAACATCTGCTAATGCCAACGGCTTTTTAATCCCCGTTAAAAACACAACCGAGCTGGTACGCAAAATGGAGCACTTCATAACCAACAATCAGGATATCAGCAGTTTCGGACTTAACGGGCTGGCATTGGCCAGGGAAAAGTTTGACGTGCATAAGGTAAACGCCAGGATGATGCAGATTATGGAGTTAAACTAATTTACTGGAAATCAATAATACGATACATGAGAAATAGAGTCAATTACGGAGACAGGCATTTCGAAGATTTCCGCGTCGCGATACGTGATTACGGATGGGTGATTTTTGAGAATGCCTTAGACAGCGATTTTGTTGCGAAAATTAATGAGGACCTGAAAGAAGCATATGTTAAACGACGAGCCATACAGGAAAAAAATGGAATAAGTGCAAATATGGCGGGTACGCTTCATCACCTTGTTGAAAAAGACAATTTCAGCCTGCCCTTTATTGAAAAAATGTATTGTGCTGATGAGATAGCTCATTTTTTAGGCGGAAACTACATACTAAATGGCTTTAATGCTGTAATACATTCACAACAGCAGCAACCTTATGTAAGCAACATGCACCGCGATGTACGCACTTTTATGGGCGATACCAAGCTACTGATGCAGATGATAGTTACGCTTGATGATTTTACTGAAGAAAACGGGGCTACCTATTTTTTATCAGGATCCCATAAAACAGATATCAAGCCTAACGAAAGCTATTTCTTCCAGGCGGCAGACAGGGCCATAGCTCCAAAAGGGAGCATCATTCTATTTGATTCTAACATATGGCACGCCGCGGGTGAAAATAAAACCATCAAACAGCGCCGGGCATTAACACTGGGCTTTACACGTCCCTTTATTAAACCGCAGATGGATTACCCAAGGATGTTAGGCTATGATTTTATTGATAAGCTTAGTGCCGATCAGCGGCAGGTATTGGGATACAACTCACGAATTCCTGAAAACCTTGATGAATATTACCAGCCGGTCCATTTAAGAATGTATAAAAGCGATCAGGGATAACAACTTTATTTTTCAAAATTAATTTACAGTCATGCAAAAAAATAAGGCCGCTGTAAAACCCATAGGTGGGTATTTAGAGCTGGAATTGCCCAAAGGGAACGAATACTACCCCGATTTGGTTCATTTAAACACAGGGCGTAACGCGTTAGAGTACATATTGCTGCAAAAAAAATATCATAAAATCTATATCCCCTATTTTACATGCGACGTCATACTGGAGCCCATTGTAAAATTAGACATTCAATATCAGTTTTATCACGTTGACAAACAGTTAGATCCCATCATTGATTTTGAAATTGAATCGGATGCGAGCTTCCTGTACACTAACTACTTCGGGATAAAGCTGGAAAAAATAGTGGAGCTTAGCCACAAAATCAAAAATCTTATAGTTGATAATTCGCAAGCCTTTTTTTCTGAACCACTTCCCGGCGTTGATACATTTTATTCCTGTCGTAAGTTTTTTGGTGTTCCTGATGGCGCTTATTTGAGCATTAAAAGAAAGCTTGCAAAAAAGTTCCCGGTCGATAATTCGACACACCGGTTTTCACACCTGATAAAGAGCATTGATTCGGGCATAGAATCGGGCTACTCTGACTACGTTAACAACAATAAGGACCTGGAAAATAACGAGATCAGATCCATGTCGTTATTAACCCGTAAAATGCTTTCGAGTATTAATTATAATGAGTGTGTGTTTGTGCGGCAACGAAACTTCAACTTTTTGCACAAACACCTTGCCGAATATAACCTGCTTAAGTTTGATGCTACCGACGAGCATACCGTGCCAATGGTTTATCCCTTTTTAACAAACGATAAGCATCTGAAAGTTCACCTGATACAAAAAAGAATCTACGTTGCAACTTATTGGCCTAATGTATTTAAATGGACTAAAAAAAACACTACCGAAAATTTTCTCGCGCAGTGCCTTGTGCCACTCCCAATTGACCAACGTTATGACCTCCAGGATATGTTCAATATGTTAAATATTCTAAGACTTTTTTTATGACCATTTCAGTTTACATACGCCCCCTTGTAATAGAAGATGCGTCCACATCTTACGCCTGGCGCAATGACCCGCTAATATGGGTTTATACAGGTTACAAACCAACTCATTACATTAGTTCAGAAATAGAGACAGCCTGGCTGCGCGAAAAACTGGCCAGACCTGATCAGCTCAGATTTGCTATTTGCGTTAAAGAGCTTAATACCTATATAGGTAATATCCAGCTATTGGACATAGCCGATGGCCACGCTGAACTGCACCTGTTTATTGGCAACAAGCTTTACTGGGGAAAAGGAATCGGGTACCAGGCAACTGTACAAATGATTAAGTATGGTTTCTTAAATAAAGAGCTGGACGAGATTTATTTAAAGGTGCACCCCGCCAATATTGCAGCAATATCAGTTTACGAAAAAGCAGGGTTTGAAATTACAGGTAAAGTAAACGACCTGATTACAATGAACATCACTAAAAGCAAATTTGTACATCTTCAAAATCAAGAGGCTTAATATCACCATTTCCTAAACTTTAATTCAATGATCAAGATGCTTACCCTCCTCAACAAAGAGGAATGGATTTCTTACGTGGGCAATTCGGCCGAATACGATTTTTATCATACATGGCATTACCACTCGCTGGAAACAGCCGGCGATCCGGTTCTTTTTGTATATGAAGAAGCAGATACATATATAGGATTTCCGTTGCTGCAGCGAAGGATTCCAGGATCTGATTACAGTGACCTTACCTGCGTATATGGTTTTTCCGGACCGTTCTCAAATCAAAAAATTGATGAGATAGACGAGACACTGATGGAAAACTTTAAAACTGCTTTTAGCAAATTCCTTGTAAATGAAAAGTACGTATCTGTTTTTGTAAGGTTGCATCCTTTTTATAAGCAACAAAAATTGCTTGACAAATTTGGAGGCGTGCATGAAAACGGTAAAACCGTTGTATTTGACCTTTCACTCAGCCTTGAAGAGCAGCGTAAAAAGTACAGGCAATCAACCATGGATGCCATTAAACATGCATGGAAAAGAGGTTTCAGAGTTGAGGATGAAACCAACGCCGCCGGAGTAAGCACCTTTGTTGAAATTTATACCGAAAACATGAAACGGGTGGGTGCCAGCAACTACTACCTGTTTAATGAAAAATACTTTTCGGAAATATTAAACACCTCCGAATATGAAGCCCGATTATTAACGGTTTACTATAAAGAGATCCCCATTGCAAGTACTATTATCGCATTTACCAATGGCATTATACAGGCTCACCTGGTAGGTACCCGCGCAGAATATCTGCACCATAGTCCAACCAAATTCCTGGCCGATTCAATAACCCAGATAGGCCGGGAAAAGGGTATGAAATATTACAACCTGGGTGGCGGTCTTGGTTTTAAAAACGACAAGCTTTTTGATTGGAAATGTGCTTTCTCCGATCTCCATTTTGATTTTCAAACCTGGAGATATATCGCCAACCCAGAAGTATACAAAAAGCTTTTACAGGATAAAGGTATCGAAGAAACCACCGAGGTGGATTTTTTCCCACTATACAGATACGCTTAAATGATAATACCTAAATAAACCAGTTATGATATACCTCAAAAATTTATTATTCCAGGAAAAATTCCATTCAAGATGGCTGATCCTGGTAATTGACCTAATGGTGGTTTTGTTATCATTATGGACATCCTTATATTTTAAAAACCGGCTCCAGTTTGATCCCATCAGTCTTTATTACATGATGTTTTACTGCGCCAACGCGGTATTGGTTTTTATGATAATGAAGATACATACCTGCATTATCCGGTATTCAAACACAAGGGACATGATGCGGATATTGATAACCGTGCTGGCAAGCAATATTACGTTCTTGTTGCTTTATAACCTGTTCTTTACTTTCTACCTTAAAATAGATGTAAGGGGCCTGGTGGATGTACTTCTGATCAACTTTTTCATCACCTCATCCATGCTGATGTGTATGCGTATTATTATCAAGGATGTGTTTAAATTCATTGAAGCCACAAGTTACAAAGTTGAAAAAGAAAACGTGCTGATCTATGGTTCAAACGAACCGTCTATCCTGATCAAAAATGCCCTCGAAGCCCAAAAAGGTTTTATGCTGAATGTTCAGGGATTTATTGACAATGGTGTTGACCGGGTATCAAAAATCATTGAACAAAAGCGGGTTTACCCAATAAAATCAATTGAAAGCTTAAAAAAACGCTTTGATATTAAATCATTATTGATAACCGCTGAAGACATAAAAGTCGACGGAAAAAGAGAAGCGGTTGAAAAATGTATTGAACTGGGCATAAAAGTTATTGTTGTGCCTTCATCAGATCAATGGATTAACGGGAAACCTAATTTAAACCAGTTTCAGGATTTAAAAATTGAAGACCTGCTTGAGCGAAAACCCATAAAAATCTGTAACGAACATATATTAGGCGAAATAAAAGGCAAACGTATCCTGATTACCGGAGCCGCAGGTTCGATAGGGTCAGAACTGGTAAGGCAAGTGTTGATGTACAACCCGGAGTTTGTAGTATTGTGTGACAGGGCCGAAACCCCGCTGCATGATATACAAATGGAAATTGAAGATGGACTTTACGGCAACCGCACCCGAATTTTTATTGCAGATATCCAAAACACTGGCCGGATAAATACGCTGTTTAATACGTACAGACCTCAGATTGTTTTTCATGCCGCGGCATATAAACATGTACCTATGATGGAAAACAACCCTACCGAGGCTATTTTAACCAATGTATGGGGTACAAAAAACCTGGCTGATATATCCATTGAATATAAGGTTGAAAAATTTGTAATGATATCAACCGATAAGGCGGTACGCCCTACCAACATCATGGGCGCTTCAAAACGCATTGCCGAAATGTATATTCAATCGTTAAACAACCTGTTGTTTGAGGATCATTTTTTTAATAGCGATCCTGCAAAGGGCAATCAAACCAGGTTTATCACAACCCGTTTTGGCAATGTTCTTGGTTCTAACGGATCTGTTATTCCTCGTTTCAAAGCGCAAATTGAAAAAGGCGGACCTGTTACCGTTACCCATCCGGATATTACAAGGTATTTTATGACAATCCCCGAAGCTGTGCAGCTGGTACTTGAGGCCGAGGTAATGGGTAAAGGCGGCGAAATATTCTTGTTTGATATGGGCGAACCGGTGAAAATTGCCGATCTGGCAGCCAATATGATCAAGATGGCCGGCCTTGTACCCGGAAAAGACATACAAATTGTTTACACAGGTCTTCGCCCCGGCGAAAAGTTATATGAAGAACTATTAAATGCCGAGGAAGAGGTTATACCCACATATAATAAGGATATTAAGATTTCCAAAAATATCCCCGTTAGTTACACTAAAATCAACAATTTAATAAAAGATCTGTTAGAGCTTAACCTGCACAACGAGGTTGATTTAATGGTTTCGAAAATGAAAACGATACTACCAGATTATATCAGCAATAATTCGCAGTATGAGAAGCTCGATATAAAACTGATTGATAAGCACATGGTCAACTGATTTTTTGTAATTTTTATATTACCAATATCTAATGTTATCAATAATAATTTGCAGATTTAAGCAAATTATAACCTAAAGACTCATCTGCCTAAAAGATGGGCAAAGCCGATGAGTAATATTTTTTAAGAGGGAATCTTATGTCCTTTGACCTGAATTCTGATTTTTTTGAGATTGCATTCAACGTGTCCGAGCACACAGAGGCTATGCTTGCTTATTGGGATAAAAACCTGATTTGCCGGTATGCCAATAAAGCTACGGCCGATTGGTTTGGCATTACGCCAGACCATATGATCAATAAATCGCACCTTTCAGAAATTTTAGGAAGTTTATTTGATGCACAAACGCCATACATCAATGCGGCATTAGATGGAAAAATACAGGTTTTTGACCAGGTGATCCATCTGTATTCAGGTAAAGCTAAAAATGTGCGGGTAACTTATCATCCCGACTATGTAGATGGTAAAGTAAAAGGTTTTTACGCACATATGGCTGATATCAGCCCATTAAATAACCACCAGGCTGATGAAGAAACAGGAATTGAGCTACCGGAATTTTTAACGCAGAATGATCAGCTACTCGAAAACGTTGCTAAAACGTTAAATGAAAACCTGTTTACCGGCTTTCCAAGCATATCAGCCCTTGCAAAAAAACATTTCGTATCAGAGTCAAAACTAAAACGGGATTTTAAGCAGAGTTTCGGAAGAACAATTTTTTCCTATTACCGGTACCTGCAAATGGAGATAGCCGACAGGTATATCCGGGAAAAGCGCTGCAATAAAAACCAGATGGCAGTAATGCTTAATTTCTCGAACCCGTCAAATTTTTCGGCATGCTATCATAAATATCTGGAAGAGAAATTGGCAGATCAGGAAATTAATGAACCTAAAAAGGAAAATATTAATCATTATACAACGCTGATTGATGATGCTCCGATAACGATTGCTATGTTTGATACGGAGATGCAATTTATAGCTGCTTCAAAAAGCTGGGTTACTGAATACAATCTTCAGAATATAAATTTCATAGGAAAAAGCATTTATGAAATATTACCCGACACAAAAAAGAAATGCGAGAAACAACATCTTCATTGTTTAAAGGGTAATATTTATCAGTGCGATGGCTTGTTACTTAAAAAGAACAATGGTGTTCGCAGCTGGTTAAAATGGAATATTTATCCGTGGTTCAATCAATCTGGGGCGGTTAGCGGTTTATGTGTACATACCGAAGATATTTCAAAAGTTAAGGCTATTGAAAAAGAAAATGAACGAGCCGCAAAACTTTTAAAAAGGGCTGATACCTTCTCGAAAATAGGCACCTGGACCAGGGATATGATTACGCATACCACCCAGTGGGATAAGGTTATACAAAATATTCTTGAACTACCTGATCATTTTGTACCCGATATAAAAGCAGCCTGGAGATTTGTAAAAAAAGGTAAAAGCCAAATTCTGATTAAAACAGCTTTAAAAAATTCATTAAGGTACGGAACTCCTTTCGACATTGAAGTTGAAATGATAACCGCCTGCGGTAATTCAAGACGAGTTAGGATTATAGGATATCCCGAGCTTCAAAATAACAAGTGCAAAAAGTTATCAGGAATACTTTTTGACGTTACTCCAGTTTGATTATAAAAACCAATCATTATTTAATACAAGTGCTTAATTACCCGCCATCCATTACCATATAAAAAACTTTTTAGCTATTTGGTGAATCTTACGAATTAATGAACCTTTGCAATTACACAATCAGTATTTTATCTTATTTTGAAATTACTTACACCTTAAAGAAATACGGATAACGTATGAATATATTCGATCTGTAACAGTTTAATAACTTAACTATCACTCACAAAAAAAATGCACAAAATGGATAGACGAAAGACACTTTATAGCTGATAGGTGTCAAAAAGCATTGATCAGCGCCTTTTACAGGTATAATTTGACCTTTTATAGGTTGAAATAAGAATAGAAGTATACATATTTTTATTACGTAAACATCAAATCAAAAGTTTCAAAAAAATTACAATTTGTTTACCAGGGTAGAAAAGTAGGGAAAGAAATATTAAACCAATGGACAACCTAAACCTAATATCATGACTCAAAAAAACCAAATTGGATATTTATGGCCATAAATATCTGCAAGTAACCCTGCAATTTAATATAACCTAAATTACATATGCTAACCAACTAAAAATTGACAACCTAATCGAATCCAATCTTATGCACAGCAAAGTTTATTACCCAGTTAGCTCATATATCAATAATGATCAAAGATCTATTGGTATTAATGACACTCAAGATTTACATTTTGGTAAAATTGTAGAGCGAATTGTGAGGCGTGACCACATGGGAATAAGTGAAATCGCCCGGAAACTGAATGTTAGCCGCCGAACCTTGTATAATTGGTTCAACACAAAGAGGCTAAGCTTTGATATCATTTGCCAGATAGGCATTGTTATAGAGCATGATTTTTCAAAAGAATTTCCGAATGAATTTGCCATGAGGTTTAATTCACAAAGTGCCGAAAAGGATATTGAAACTCATGAGGCAAAAGATGCCCCTCTTGATGCAATATACTATTGGATGGACAAATATATCAAGCTACTTGAAAAATTCAACGAAGCTTTACGCAATGAAAACACAGTAAAACTTGATTGATAATCACCTGCTTTTTAATCATTTAAATATTGACAAAAACATACTTTCCCTTTTAACGCACCAATAAGTTAGCCGCTATAAAAGCAGCCGGCTTATTGCTGCTTTCGTTAATACATCTACCCCCTCCAGCGCCCTGCCTCTGCAGATTTTTCTTAAACACCCCTTTTAGCTGATCCAATAATTTCATGTACCATGCTTTTCAATTCGTTTGGGTTCGGAATATTTCTGATCGTAGTATTCGCGCTTTATTGGTTTGTATTTAACCAAAAATTACAGCAACAAAACTTATTGTTGATGGCGGCAAGCTATTTTTTTTATGCTTGCTGGGATTGGCGTTTTTTGTTTTTATTGATATTTTCAACCCTGCTGGATTATTTTACCGGGCTAAAAATGTACGAGGCAAAAAACCAGAGGCTCAAAACCTTTTGGCTTTGGTTAAGCATAACAATAAACCTGGGCTTTTTAGGCGTTTTTAAATATTATAACTTCTTCGCAGCTTCACTTGCCTCAGTATGCGCGGATATCGGCATTCATTTAAGTCCGTTTACGCTTAATGTTATCCTGCCTGTCGGGATTTCCTTTTATACCTTCCACGGCTTATCATATGTAATTGACGTTTATAAAGGCCGTATTAAAGCCGAGCGAAACTTTATCGACTATTCATTATTCGTAAGCTTTTTTCCGCTTTTAGTAGCCGGCCCTATTGAGCGTGCCACACACTTGCTGCCTCAGGTAAAAGCACCAAGAAAATTTGATTACCAGGAAGCCATTAACGGCCTAAGACAAATACTTTGGGGCCTGTTTAAAAAAGCTGTCATAGCCGATCAATGCGCCGACTACGCCAACCTGATATTTGCCAACAGCGCCCACTATTCGGGAAGTACGCTGGTTTTAGGCGCTATATTTTTTGCGTTCCAGATCTATTGCGATTTTTCGGGCTATTCAGACATGGCCCTGGGCATTGCCAGGCTTTTCGGATTCGAACTGCTCAGAAACTTTGCATTCCCTTATTTTTCGCGGGATATGGCCGAGTTTTGGCGCCGGTGGCATATCTCGTTATCATCATGGTTCAGAGATTATTTGTACATACCACTTGGGGGCAGCAAAACCGGAACCTGGCTCAAGGTACGCAACACCTTAATAATTTTCCTGGTGAGTGGCTTCTGGCATGGTGCCAATTGGACGTTTATTATCTGGGGGCTTCTGAACGCGTTATTCATCCTGCCCTCTATCCTGCTAAAAACCAACCGCAATCACCTCGAAATTGTAGCTAAGGGCAAGGCATTACCAACACCCCGCGAATTTATACAAATGGTGATCACGTTTATACAGGTTATTTTTGCGTGGATCTTTTTCAGGGCCGATAGTGTTACACAAGCGTTTAAATACATTGGCGGCATTTTCTCAAAATCACTCTTCTCGGTACCTGAATTGGATGTTAGCAAAGAGCAGCTACTTGAAGTTATCCTCCTTATTATCACCTTTATTATAGTGGAGTGGCAAGGCCGGGAAAGCCAGTATGCTATAGAAAAATTAACCTGGCTAAGGAAACGAGGCTACAGATTAGCATTTTATTACACACTAATTATCGTGATATTTTTATTTACAGGTAAAGAGCAGCAGTTTATTTATTTTCAGTTTTAAGCCATGCACCGCTTTGTAATTAAAACCGTAACATTTGCCTCTGCGGGCTGTCTGCTTGTATTGGCTATAGCCCTAATTCCGGGCTATATGGTAAGTAAGTTTTCAAAATTCAGCATAAAAAAAGACAACACCATTGTAATCTTCGGTCACTCGCATTCTGAGTGTGCTTATGATGATACGCTTATACCCAAACTTACCAATCTTTCGCATTCTGCCGAATCTTATTTTTACACCTTTCAAAAAGTAAAAAAGTACCTGTCGCAAAACCCGCAGATCACAACTGTTCTAATTGAATTTTCAAATAACCAAATTGCTCCTAAAATGGACGACTGGACATGGGGGTATACCTATATGTCGAACATGTTCCCGCAATATGCGTCGTTCATGGGAGTATCGGATTTTAAACTGCTGGCCCAACACAATTCAAAATACTTTATGAATTGTATAGGCATAGCTGCCCGTAGCAATCTTATTAAGGCTATTTCATTTAACTATAATTACACCGGAAAAACGGGAGGTTATTTTAAAATAGAAGGTACTAAACCCTTACCCTCAATTAATCCCGCAGGGCAACATGTTAAAGCCTCACCAAACGAAAGCACCATTTCGGCAACTAATATTCAATACCTGAGGAAAATAGTAGATTATTGCAATGGCATGCACAAAAACGTTTTCCTGATCAGAAGCCCCCAGCACCCATTGTATGAATTCAGAAGTAATGAGGCCGAATTTTCATTGATCCGTCAACGTTACTTCAGTGATATAAAATTTCTTGACTTCAATAACTTTCCGCTAAAAAATGATGAGTTTGCCGATTTTGGGCATTTAAATTATAAAGGAGCTATAAAATATTCGACATTCATAAAGCAACAGATCATGAACGGAATGCTTGCTTCTCCCCCGGCACATTCCTTAAAATCGTTTGAAAACAAGCAGTTGGTAACCTTTAATCACTAATAATCAACAACAAACAACTAAACTATATTGACAAGCCCGGTACAATTTGCATCGGGCTTTTTTTTACTCCCATCTATTATTTCATAATATATATTCTCAACCATAGCTTTTATCGCCTTTACGAAAAGTAAATCAGTAGGCTAATTAGTAATAATCAGCTGCAAATTCTAATTTTAAAACCAACCCTAAATAATCACCCTTTCATAAATCAAACCAAAATGAGGCTAATTAAAATATACAATCGCCCCTTGGTATTGGGTATATTATTTTGCACGATATGGCGTGTAAACCCAACCATAGCCCAAATACCAATCCGTGACCCGCATACCCCAGGGTATGTTACCGCTACAGAATTACCGGATGGAACCAATCCCTCGCCAAATGCAAACGGGAATTTTATTATCGGGCCTACCCATCCCCCCGCAACAGAATCAATGGTACAGGTCAACGTGCCGCAGGGCACTATATACCGGTTTACCATGAATTCGAAGGAAAGCAAAATCTATCCGGGTATCGCAAGAGAACCCAATACGTTTGGTATACCAGATCCGACTAATCCAGTTAAACTGATTGTTACAACAAGCCACCCTGCTCCCTATACCCGCCAGGTAGCGGTATATGTTCCTAAACAATACGTCGCCGGCACCGAAGCCCCATTCATCATTGGTACCGACGGGCCGGATGATTTGCTCTTTACGGTCTTGAACAATCTTATTGCCGAAGGAAAACTGCCTCCCATGATCGCTATATCAATTGGCAATGGTGGTGGCGACGCACAGGGGAGCCAACGCGGCCTTGAATACGATACCATGAACGGCAGATATGCAGAATTTGTTGAAACTGAAGTGCTGCCACTTGTAGAAAACAAATGCCAGGTAAAATTAACCAAAGACCCGGATGGCCGTGCCACTATGGGCGGCAGCTCCGGCGGATCATGCGCCCTCATCATGGCTTGGTTCCATCAGGAATGGTATCACAGAGTGCTCACCTATTCGGGCACCTACATTAACCAGCAATGGCCCTATAACCCGGAAACACCACATGGTGCCTGGGAATTTCATCAGCACCTTATTGCCAGAAGCCGGCCAAAGCCATTAAGAATCTGGCTGGAAGTGGGCGATCAGGACCTTCTTAATCCAAATGTAATGCGCGACGGGATGCATGACTGGGTACTTGCAAACGAAAATATGGCCAAAGAACTCGCAGCTAAAAACTATCAATATCAGTTTATTTTTGCGCGCAACGCCCATCATGTAGACAATAACGTCAGAAAACAAACACTTCCGGAAGCATTAGAATGGCTTTGGAGAGATTATCATTCGGTAAACGCGGCAAAATTATAACTGAACTGATTCGTTTATAAAGTCTTATAAAACAAAAAAGCTCTGACTTTCGTCAAAGCTTTTTTGTTTACCGGTAGTCGGGATGGCAGGATTCGAACCTGCGGCCTCCACATCCCAAATGTGGCGCGATACCGGGCTACGCTACATCCCGTTTGGCTTTCGCCGGGTATTATGATTCTTCCAATCAGAAAATAAAACCCTCTAAACTTTCAATTTAGAGGGTTTTTGACACTTGGTATCGCTTTTGTCGGGATGGCAGGATTCGAACCTGCGGCCTCCACATCCCAAATGTGGCGCGATACCGGGCTACGCTACATCCCGTCTCCCTGATTGGGTGTGCAAAAGTAGGATTTTAAATCAAGTTGCAAAATTTTTTTTGAAAGATTTTTCAAGTATTCATATAATCTACTCATTAACAAAATATTGCCCTAAAATAAATTTTGTGTGATTTTTCAGGCGCAATGAAAGCCCCCCTTTCATCATATAATTATCCACGAATTTTGGTTGATTTTCCTTGTTGCAATGAAAGGGCTATTGTGCGCGGTAACCAAATAAAAGCCGATATTTATATTCAGATGATTGAACGACTACCCAAAATATATCTTTACCGCAGACTTGTGCAGGCCAAGTTGTTCATCGATAAAAATTATCATGAAGCCATCGATCTCAACGACATTGCCGATGAGGCATATTTTTCCAAATTTCATTTCATCCGGCAGTTTAAAAACATCTACGGCAAAACGCCGCATCAGTATCTCATTAAAGTAAGGATTGAAAATGCCCGCTTGCTCTTAAAAAAGAATATTCCGGTCGCTGATGTTTGTTATGCGGTAGGTTTTGACAGTATTACCTCCTTTTCAGCCTTGTTTAAAAAGCTTACCTCCTGTTCACCGGCAAATTATCAGCAGGCAGAGTTAAAAAGGCAAAATGACATGCAGCAGTCGCCCCTTAAATTTATACCGGCCTGTTTTGCCGGTGAAAAAGAATGGCTGCAAAAACGCAATTTTCAATAAGCTTCATTCTTTAATGATCTCGATTTTTGGTTTATCAAAAAACACACAAATGATAACCAAAATGAACCATGTGAGCGTATTTGTGCTTAACCAGGACAGCGCTTATGACTTTTACGTAAACAAACTGGGCTTTAAGGTAAATACCGACGCAGCAATAGGTCCCGGAATGCGCTGGCTTACTGTTTGCCCTCCGGAGCAGCCCGAATTGGAAATATCGCTCATGGCCATAAGTGAAGGCATGATGTTCGATTCATTGGCAGCGCAGCAAATGCGCGAATTAGTACAACGCGGTACCTTCGGATTTGGCGTTTTTGAATGCGATGACCTGATAGCTACTTATGAAGAGTTAAAAGCCAAAGGGGTTGAGTTTACAAAAACCCCCACTAAAGAGTTTTACGGCTTTGAAGCTCTGTTTAAAGACGACTCGGGTAACTGGTTTTCATTGGGTGAAAAGAAAAGTTAGTTATTCATTTTGCGCATGGCGCAAAACCACCCCAATTATGGCACAAACGCCAAGGTTCAAACTTTGATTTTGGGCGGAGATTTGTATCAATCAATCTTTAAAACGTCATGGAAAATCAAACCACCAACCACCAAACTGATGCCCGTATCAATTTACTGGCAGTATTTGAAGATACTGCCAGTAAATTGTTATCAACCGTTGCTTTATTTAATGAGCAGCAAATAAACATAACACTTTCACCAGATAGCTGGACAGCCGGACAAATAGCTGAGCACGTTTTTAAATCTGCATCACAACTTATCCCTGTACTTAACGGAGCCGGCAAGCCCGCAGACAGAGACCCAGACGAAAAGGTAAAAATGATTAAAGACCTGTTTCTTGATTTTGAAGCTAAATTTAAATCCGCGCCTGGCATATGGCCATCAGACGGGCCTCATCAAAAAGCAGGGCTTATCGATTTATTACAAACAGCTATCTCCCAGGTTAGAGAAGTAATTAACACCAAAGATCTTTACGCGATCAGCACAGAACTGGTAGTTCCTTTCTTCGGCGAACTTACCCGGCTGGAGTGGCTGTACTTGATTTGCTATCATACCCAAAAACACATCCACCAGTTAAAAAACATCAGGCAAGCTTTGTGATTTTGGCAGGGTTACAGGCACGCTCTTAACTTTTAAATTTACAAGGTAGATAACAAGCCACAGCAACCTATCAGCGCGTATACGCAAAGAATAATAAGCGATAAACCACTTACCGAAGCACTCTGGTTACCTTGTTGCATAAACAGCGTAAGTATTGACAAGCCAACTCCTGCACCTAAAAAGTAAGTGGTAGTACCCAGGCTTGATGCCAAACCGTAGTGTTGTTTAGGGATATTTTTTACAGCGAGCACAGATAAACTTGTAAAACAGATGGTCATGCCCAAACCGGATATAAAAGCGGCCGACAACAGCAGCAAAGGGAGCGAATAGCCTGCAAATACCGCGCAAACTAAAACCAGTCCGCCGGTTAACATGCAGCACATCCCCAGTAAGCCGGTTTGTTCGGTTGTGAGGCGTTTCATAATGCCCGGCAGCATAAACTTCGCTACAATAGCCGAAAGCAGACTAAAAGGAACAAGTAGCAAACCAGACTTTGCTGCATTATAGTGCATATCCTTTTGCAATAATTGAGATATGATAAACAGGTACCCGGTAAAAAAAGCCCCAAGCAGAATAAATACACCATTGGCTGTAATAACCGATGATGCTTTAAAAACAGAAAGATCAATAAGCGGATTTGCTCGACGCGTTAAACGTATATAAAGCAACCTTGAACTAACTATTACACCTAAGGTGCAAAGCATGATCATGAAAAGTTGTTGTTTAACATCAGCCAGCTGATGCACGCCATAGCTTAGCATTAACAAGCTAATTACCAATAAAACGCCCGAAAACAAATCGGGAGAAGGTTGTTTTTGTTCAGGAGTATCATTGGCCAGGTAAAACCAACCTACAATGATAATAACGGCCAGCACAGGCACATTGATCAGGAACACCCAATGCCATCCCATGTAGGTACTGATAATTCCGCCCACCGAGAGGCCAATACCCGAGCCAACTGCCGCGAACGAGCTAAAGATTCCAATTGCTTTGCTCCTTTCACGCTCTTCGGTAAAAGTGTGCGTTATGATAGAAAAGGCTGATGGCATGATCAGTGCTGCCGCCAAGCCCTGCATCGCCCTCGACAAACTAAGAAACACGAAAGTACCGGCTAAGCCTGCGCCCAGGGATGTTAACAGAAACAGGGCGGCACCTGCTATGAAGATCTTTTTTGGCCCCACAACATCCGATAGTTTGCCGCCAATAATCAGGAAACCGCCATACAGCAAAACATATAGCGTTTGCAGCCATTGAACCTGGTCGTTGGTTACCAGAAACTGCTTTTGGATAGCGGGAATGGTGAGGTTGATAATAGCGATATCAAGTGCTTCAACAAATATGGCCAGGGAGGCGATGATGAGGATCTTGTTCTTTTGCAGCGACATAATTATATTTTTTGTCCTTTCAAAATTAGATCCACGGAAATTAATAACATTATTTATTATAATTTTGGAACACAATAGAAAATAAAAGCGTCACAAAAGAACAAACATTCTATTAGCCCCTTCATATGGCCTATCAAACAGAACAAAAAAAAGCCGGTATCCAACTCGACGAAAAGGATTATGAAATATTACGATTGGTTGAACGAAATGCCAAACTTACAGTACGGGAGATTGCGGTAAAGATTAACTTAAGCCCTACTCCCACCCATGAACGCATTAAACGCCTTGAAAAAGCCGGAGTAATTAAAAACTACACCGCTATTTTAGATAAGCGGCTATTAAACAAGCGCATTATGGTGATTTGCATGGTAACCCTGCGCGAGCACAGCCGCAAAGCGGGCGCGGATTTCATTAACGCCGTACTTGAATTTGACGAGGTGATAGAGTGCTATAATATCTCCGGTGATTTTGACTTTATGCTCAAGATCGTGTCTGAAAGCATGGATAGCTACCACTCTTTTTTTGTAAATAAACTAAGCGAGGTAAAAGGAATTGGCCATTCAAAAAGCACTTTTGTAATGGATATCATTAAAGAAACCAACCATTTACTTTAGTTACAGGCAATAGCGACATCCGCTAATCCGTTTATATGTCCGGATAATTAATCGGTTCAACATTATGTTTTATCGATTCATTGGCCGGCTTATCAAATCGTTATCATAATTTTAAGCCAACTAAAACTGCTATTTTATCGTATTTATTACCAACCGGGTTTATAAAGGATATATATGACTACAAAACATTTACTGCTTACGTCTAAAATTATAGTTTACATATTAATAACTACCGCTTTTTTCTCCTGTAAAAAAGACAAAACAGTAGTTCAGCCACAAATAACTCCTGTTACTCTGGGCTTATATGAGTATGCCAGCGGGATAAACAAACGGATATTTTTACCTGTTACACTCGTTGGAACCAAGGCTGTAACCTATTATACCGTATTTGATACCGGTTCATCGGGCATGACGCTTGACGCAACAGACATCATACCGGCTTCCATGATCACCTCATCGGGCTTCCAGTTTACCGGCGACTCTACTGTTGTAAATGGAATTACAATAACCAGCACCAAAGGCACAATTAGCTTTGGAGATCAGTTAAGTTCAACTAAAGAATATGGCAACTTAGCCTACGCCAACATTACCATAGGTGATGCGCAAGGTAATCTTGCGCTAAAAAGGGTACCCTTTTTTTTATATTACAAAATAGTTGATGAAACAGGAGCTAAACTGCCCGCTCACGCAAGCGACGTTTTTGGTGTTGGCCCCGGCACAAGCTATGTAACCAGTGAAATTCAAAGCCCTTTAAGATATTTCAATACCAGCACCAACCTCACCAGCGGGTTTAAATTGGCTACGTTAAACAAAAGCTTATTTTCAACCAGCGGTACTTATGTAAGCAACCTTTTAACCATCGGACTAAACAATAGTGATCTTTCATCAGCCGGATTCATCATGCATCCGCTTAGTTATTCGAACAGCGGTGGCTACTCACCTAATATCCCGGCAACTATAACATACAGTGGCAAAACTATTTCCGGGCAAATCCTGTTTGACACAGGCACACCTTCAACCACAGTTATTGAAGACAGGCTGGCAACTACCTCAACAGGCAGCCTGCCCGCAAATTCAACTGTTACAATAACCACCAACCAAGGCTTTGTTTATACCTATACAACATCAAGTACAGGCAATCTTACGGAGGTACAAAATCCTAATAATACCGGCGATTATCGCACAATTTTCAGTCTCGACTTTTTCATTAGCAATGAATACCTAACTGATTACAGCAACCACCAAATCGGCTTGAAAAACAATTAAGCATTAACTATTAAAATGCCGGCGATATTATCTTTTAAAAAGCCTGCCTTTTAAAACCTTATCCATTACCTCGTCATAAAAGCTTTGCCCAACGGTAATTTTAGCCCCATTAAGATTAAGCATATTACCCTCGATGTTACTGATCATGGTTGTATTAACTATATAACTTTTGTGCACCTGGATAAACTTATCAACCGGCAGCTTTTCCTGTAAACCTTTAATGGTTAAGTATACAATAAGCTTTTTATGAAGGGTATAAAGAGTTACGTAATTAGCCATGGCTTCAATGTAAACCAGTTCACTACATAGCACCCGCTCAATTTTGCCATCGCACTTAACATAAAAATGGTCGGCTTCATTTTTTTCGGGCGAGGCCTTTTGCTTTAATATATGCAGCTCAAATGCCTTTTGTGAAGCCTTCAGAAAACGTTCGAGCGAGAATGGTTTTACGAGATAATCAACCACAGCCATTTTAAATCCTTCAAGTGCATATTCGCCGTAAGCTGTTGTCATGATCACCATGGGCAATTTTACCGCCGACCGCAGAAATTGAAAACCATTCATCTTTGGCATATTCACATCAAGAAAAATCAAATCGATATCCAGTTTATTGATCAGGCCGGTTGCTTTAAGCGGATTTTCGGCCGTGCCCGACAATACTAAAAAGTCGGTCTCTTCAATATACTCTTGCAGCAACTTACGTGCTATTGGCTCGTCATCTATAATCAGGCATTTAAGTATCATATGTTCTGCAGTACTAAATTTATTTCAAAACTATCGCCACTATCGGTTATATCAAGCTTGTGTTTTTCTGGATACAGGATCTCAAGCCGCCGTTTTGTATTGGCTATCCCCAGGCCCGATGAATGTTCATCCCTGCCCGCAAAACTATCTTTAGTATTATACACGTTAAAAATCAGCTTTCCTTCCTCCTGCTTCAGGCTTATATCCACCTTATTTATTCTCCCTTCGTTAAACCCCACGTATTTAAAGGCATTCTCCACAAACGTTATAAATAACAGGGGCGCTACAAAAGCTTGTCCGTTAATATTATCTGCGTAAAAACTCACATTAACCTCTTCATCAATTCTCCCTTTTTGAATAGCTATGTAATTTCGGATATAGTTGATCTCGCGGTTCAAGTCTATTTGCTCTACATTACATTCGTATAATTGGTAGCGCAGCATTTCCGAAAACACCAGCAGCATATCACGCGCATCCTTATTTGATTTATCGATATGGGCATAAATCGAATTAATGGAGTTAAAAAGAAAATGAGGGTTAAACTGCGCCCTTAAAAAATTAAGTTCATTGGTGGCTTTCTCCTTTTCAATCTGCTCAATATAAACCTGCGCCCGCATTTTTTCAATCACCATTTGAGCTCCCAGGATGCAAAGCACCCAAAACAGGATATTAACAAATGAGTCGGCAAAAACAGAAACAGCATTAAACCGGGGATTTGTTTTAAATAAGTGTACCGTAACCCAGGCCGATACCGGAACCCTTAGTACCGCTGTGATCAATATCCCCGTTAAAAAAACAAGACCGAATTTTATGTATTGCTTTTTATTAAGCAAATACGGAATTGCATAAAGTGTGTTGAGGTAATGATTAGCCGAAATAAATACGAGGTAACAAAACTGAATGGTTATGGCATGAGTTAACACCAGCGTACCGTTCCTGAAAATAAAAATCCAGAAAAGGTACGCCAGCAGCCAAAATGCAATGTGATATACTACTTTGTTGAATTTCAATTTTTCAAGGTTATTTAATCAGTTTATCATGCAAAGCTTTATAAAGCAATTTACAATTAATTATTGCCCGTGGCAGCATCAGGAAATGGCTGACCTTTATGACAAGTAATACAGGAAACTACCAGCGCCTGGTTGCCTATGCCGGGGTGTTTAAGCTTAAAATACTTTTTATTGATACCGATGGTCATGCGCATCATTTGCCGGGTAATTTCCTTTTCGGGCTTCGCGTCGCTTACAAAGTCCAAACCATGGCCATCTTTAGCGTTGGCATGGCAAAAGCCACAGGTAACACCAAGACCATCCTCAAAATCATCGGCCATGATGCTTTGCAAATCGTGCGAGCTGATATCCCTTGGCAATACTTTCAGGTTTTCATAATGCACAGGCTCAGGTTTGTTAGCTATTGCCGCGGTACAGGTCACCGAAGCACCTAATACCACAATAACACAAAGCTTTCTATTTATTTTTACGTTCATAACTTCTTTAACCTCTCTTTGCAGTTACACTGATATCCACCTCAAGTTCATCGGCAATGGTACTCACGCCGCCTATCGCAAAATCTTTCCTGTTTATTTTAAATCCCCCTTTAAAAATATAACCGTCGGCAGCAGGTGTGGCCGAAAAAGGGAATGACACCTGCTTTGCCTTACCTTTTATAGTTAGCACTCCCGTTAGCTGGTACATTCCACTTTTATTTAATACGGCCACTTTTCCCGAAACCAACCTTATTTTGGGATAATTCTTCACATCGAAATAATTTTCACCGCGCAGGTGCTCATCGCGCAAGCTGTTATCGGTATTTACGGATGACGCGTTTATACTTACATCAAAACTGCTGTTAGCTATGTTTTGAGGATCAAAATTAATATTACCATCAAACCCGCTAAAGGCGCCATCAACATCAAATCCCAGATTTTTAATGATAAATTTCAAACCTGAACCCTGCTCTACGGGCTTGTACTGAGCTTTGCTCTCTGTTGCTAAGCCGATCATCAGTAACAACAACAACAAATTCCTTTTCATCCTATACTTTTTCATTATTTCTGCTCAATCGCTTTTTCAGCATCAATCAATGGGATATCAGTGATCGCAAGCGAATGGTCATGCTCCACATAGTTTACACTGGTCAATCCTAAAAAACTACGAAGCTTTTCTGCTGGTACCTTCATAGGGCCGGGCGATGCCGCGCTGCCCGGAGCGGGCTGAGGAAATGCCGTTGAATTGGCCGTATGAAAAGTAATATTACCTTCAACCTTTTGAATCGTTTGGTGAATATGTCCGTTCAATACCGATACCGATCCAAAGCGTTTAAGTAAGACCAGTGCCTGCGCACTATCATCGGTACCCCAGCCCCATTGCGGATAAATAGCCCAAAGCGGGATATGCGCGAACACAACTATTGGCGTACTGTTGAATAGCGGCTTCAGATCATTCTCCAGCCATTTTAGCTGAGCAGGTCCGATGTACCCTAAGCCCCCGTCAACATGATTGGTTACATTTACCAGGCCAATAAAATGCACACCATGCGAATCAAAACTATACCAGCCGTCGCCTAAAGTACCTTTACCATAGCGTTCAAGATATAGCTTACCATTATCGGTAACATCATGTTCGCCGGGTACATAAAATATCTTTTCGGTTTTAACAGTCTTCAATGATTGCTCAAGCGTGTCAAATTCATCGGCCTGCGCCAGATGCGACAGATCGCCGGTATGCAATACAAATGAAGGTGCGCTGGGCATGTTGTTGATCTTGGCTATCGTGGCGTTCAGCGTACTTACCACGTCAGGATTGGCAGCCTTATTAAACCCGATATGACTATCGCTGATCTGCACAAAACTAAAATCAGACTTGGGCACTATTAAACCCTTTTTAAGTCCACCGGTAGCCCTGTCAATCATTTGGCTCATCCCGTATGATTTTAGCACCCCGCCAGTCATCATCCATAATACGCCGGTACCGGCCCAGGCCATACATTCAAGAAAACCACGGCGGTCTATTCCATCGTTACCGGTATTGTGGTCTGAGTTTTCATCAACATGAAAGTGATTTTTCATATAGTTGTTTTTTTGTGTCTTTAATGAATTACAGCACTAAAGAACACAAACAACTCCCCCTGGCACAGTATTTTACATGAACCCGCACAATTACTTGATGAACACGATTTAAGGGCGATATCCAGAGGTTATCCTGCTGCCAATACGTTGGCCGAAACATTGGGTATTAAATAACAAAAGGCCGCTGCAATGGATGCAGCGGCCTTTTGTTATTTGATTCAATTTTGAATCAATATTTACTTTTTATTACAGATTTCGGTAACAGCGGTACGGCGTGTAGCAGTATAAACTACTCCGTTTACCATTTCGTACCCGGTTGAAACACTTTGCGAATAACGTTTTAAAATAATGCCCGTGTTGTTATCAATAAGTATCGACCCATTTATACGACTATTTAAGCTACCACCCAAAACAGACGTTTTATAAGTAACCACCGTAGTTTGCCCGTTAATGGCATAAACCGTATAATTGGTTTCGGCCGATGATGTGGTGGCTTTCCATGAATAACCCTTTTTTAGTGTAACATTAACCGGAAAATCAACCATAAATTGCAATGTGCTACCTGGCGATAAATGCTCTGGTTGAATCCCCGCAAATGATAAAAGTGTATCATTTGCCGTTACAGGCCTTTTTAAATTAGTGATCTCGCCTTTATTATTTACTGAAACTACAGCAGCGCTATTTACAATTTTCTGCAGGCCAATCTGGATAATAGAATTTGGATCGGCAGGCTTACCTGAATGATATATCAGGTTCTGGTTCATGGCATTAATGGTATCAACAAGCTTATCGGTTGTAATAGTAAAAGACACACCCTTTTCAGAAGCATCCGTTACCTTATAAGTTTTAGCAACTATCGAAACCGAGCCAACATGAAGGTTTTGACTGCCACGCTGCAAAACACAATTTGATTTTGTAATTACCTGCCTCTGAAACTCATCTCCCTGTTTAAACCTCACCTGCGCAAATGTAACACCACTCGCAAAGGTCAGTATAGCAGCTAATATATATTTTAACACAATTGGGGTACTTTTCATTTTAGCGTTTTGTTATAATGCCCTTAAATGCCTGGCATTACGTCATAACTGTTATTTTTTCCTGTTCGAATGGGATTTGCCTCTTGCCTTATCTTCCTTTCCGGTTGATACAGCCAATTTAAAACCGGTACTTTCTGGAATTTGCGGGATAGACCAGGGATTAATATCGTCCGTTGGTTGTAAAACAGGCATTACATCTGTTATCTCCGGCATCACCGGAACCGGGCCTTTTATCATGTTTATTTTCCCTGACACGGTAGGTTCAACTGAAGCCGCTGGCAATTCGGGAGATTCAGGTACTGGTAAATCTATCACCGACGAAAACTGAAGATCCTGCATAATTTGCTTGGGCAAATGCGGGGTTTCAGGAGCTTCAGGTGCGGGTATTTCCGGCAATCCAGTACCAACTCCATCAATATTAGGCTGACCTGGGGCGTCAACTACTGGTGGATTTGTGCCAATTGCAGCCAGTGCAGGCGCCTGAGTTGCGGAAACAAACGGCTGCGAAACCACAGGAATATCTGTAAGTGTAAGCACAATAGGTTTACCGGCCGAACTACCACCAAGCGTATTTCCCTTAGTTATCGTTCCCGGTGTTAATGGCGGCGGCACATTCCAGTCCGACTGGTTATATCTGCTTTGGGCAGTGGCATGATCCATACTACCTAATACAGCAATCAATCCGATCAAAACTGATAGCAATCTATTTCGCCGCCTATTTTTTTTCTTTTTTTGGACGATGTATAACATTCGCATTTTTTGTGTCTTTCTGCAGAAAGCGATCGTTTAAAAACGATCAGTGAGTTTTAATTTTATAAATATTCTTGTAAACTAAATTAAATGTATATCGATGGCTGATTGGTAAAACCACATCTGGCTACCAAGCAGTTTATACGAACAAAGCCACCAATAAAGTTAATCGTTTTTATTAATTCACGGCATTCAGCGTTCAATATAAGCCTATCGCATTCCTATTGTAATATCAACAGTAAAACTAAGCTTTATACTTCTATACCAAAATACCAACTGCTTTGTATTGTGTAAGGTTTGGCAGCTCCATAAAATTGTATTATCAAACACCACAGTGACTTCTGTACCGCCCCTAATGGTTTTGATATTAACAGTTTTGATCACCTAAATTAAAAAGATCATGGAAAACAACTTAAACTACCTTGTAGGCTTTATTTCCCTAACTTTCATGGGGCTATCAACAATGTATAAGCTTAAATTAAACAAACTACAGGGAACAGGCCGAATCCCCAGCATTATCAGTGCCAGGCATCGGCAAATTTTATTTTTTGTATTGTCTGTTATGTCAGCTCTGATAATCCTTATAGCCTGATTGCTGATCAATGTCAAATCGTTATCTTTAACCGGGACCAGCAACCGGCTATGAAATACTTTATATTCCTTCTGCTTATTTTAACTGTAATTCCGTGTTCCGGTCAAAATATTGATAGTTTAAAAAAGATTGTTTTCAGCAACGCGTCGCAGCAAAAGCGTTTAGCGGCAGCTACCCGATTGGCCTCTTACCCGGTGGGACAAAATCCGGATAAGATGATTCCGGTTGCCAAAGCAGGTTTAAACCTGGCCGAAAGACTGAACAATAAAAAAGAGATCGCCCTGCTATCCCAAACTTTGGGTAAAGCCTATTACCAAACCAACTCCTACGATTCGGTCGCTTACTATTACAATATTGCTGCAATTATACTCAGTAAAACAAATGAGCAGTATATTTTAACAAACGACTACAGCAGATTAGCTAAAGCTTATGCTAAACTGAAAAACTACGATAAGGCGATTGAATTTTACACGCTGGCTGTTTCATACGCGCCCCAAACCGGCGACCGTAACGAACTGATGCAAGCGTTAAGCCAACTTGGGGAGGTATATGAAGCTAAAAATAATTATCGGGAAGCTTTAAACTACTTCAGGCAGTCTTTTGATATCAAAGACTCTTTAAACCTTGTAAAGCAAACAAACCAAAACACTTCCGAAACATATAGCCATCAATTTATGGGCGATGTTATGGGGAGTATCAGGCAAAGCCAATCGGTGCAGGAAATTCTAAAAACCATCGATATCAAAAAATCATTAAATGATACCCTGGCACTTTCAATAAATTATTTTAACCTGGGCGTACTTTATAAAAACAAGCAACAATATGGGCAATCTCTTGATGCTTTAAAAAACTGCCTGCAGTTTGCCACCCAAATAAATTATGCCGACATGCAAAAAAGTGCCACGAATGAGTTGGCTGACCTGTATGAACGAATGGGAAATTATGAACAGTCGCTTATTTATTTAAAAAAGCATGCTACAATTAAGCCAACGGGCAGCAGTACTGTTGATGAACTACAGGCAAAATATGAAATAAGGCAGCGGGAAGACCAGGTGCTACAACAGCAGTTTGAAATTACAAAACGAAATTACTGGATGGCAGGTACAGGAATTTTCATACTGCTGATGTTATTTTCAGGTTTTTTCTACTACAAACAAAACCAGTTAAAACAACGCAATATCGCGATGCAAGCAATCATTGCAACCGAAGAAAGCGAAAGACGCAGAATTGCCCAGGATTTGCACGATAGTGTGAGCCAAACTATTTCGGCAGCCAAGATCAATCTCCAGGTTATTGGCAGCGAATTGCCTTTCATAAATAACGAACAAAGAAATCGTTTTGAAAAAGTGATCACTCTTGTTGACTATGGATTTAAAGAGGTAAGGACAATATCGCACAATATGATGCCCTGGGCACTACATAAAACGGGGCTTGCACAGGTAATTAAACAGTTTATCGAAAATATCAGGAACGACAATATCGCAATAAACTTTTTCAGCAACGGTTTTGATTCACCTTATGATGATACCACCGAAATCATCTTATACCGGGTACTGCAGGAAAGCGTAAACAATGTAATGAAACATGCCCAGGCCGATAGGCTTGACATTTCATTGATTAGAAACGACGAAACTATCAGCCTCACCATTGAAGATAACGGCAAAGGGTTTGACACAACCAACCCTGACATTTTTAAGGGGATGGGGTTAAATAACCTGCGGTCGCGGATTAATTTTTTAAATGGCAAGGTTGAATTTGATTCGCAGGTTAACAGGGGAACGCTTGTATCTGTCTACATCCCACTCACTAAGAAAAACTCATAAATTATATTGCATTATAAAGCGGTTAAGTTCGACCGGGTTTTTCAGGTTAAGCTTCTGCATAATATTTTTACGATGCGTCTCGACAGTATAGATACTTAGGTGAAGGTGATCTGCCATTTGCTGATTGGTAAAATTCTGCTTTATAAATTGTAAAAGTTCAGTCTCTCTCTTGGTAAGCTGAAATTGTTTCAAAAAAGGATCCGTCTCGTTAAGCGATGAACTAACTGCAGGTTGTTTATACGGAAAGCAAAGCTGCCCTCCTGCTACCGATCTCATCACACTTAACAGCTCTGCCTTTTCGGCATTTTTGAATAAGTAACCATTAGCCCCCTCTGTTTTCGCCTTTTCAATCAGATGCTCTTCATTATAGGTAGAAAGCATGATCACCTTAATTTTAGGATAGTAGTCCTTTATCCGCTTAAGTACTTCAAAGCCATTTATACCAGGCATATTGATATCAAGCAATACAAGGTTGGGCGTATGGGTATGTAACAAGTGCAGCATTTCCTTACCATTAGCCGCAACACTAATAACTTCAATATCCGGCTCGCCCTGTAATAACATACGTAAACCGTTTATGAATAAGGTATGATCATCGGCAATAATTACTGATAGTTTTTCCAACGTATTTTCCATCTTTAAATTCACCATAAATCTATACTTTATCCTGATCCTAAAAAATACCAACTGCTTTGTATTGTACACCCGCGCAGCCATTCATAAAATTGTTTATATAAAGCAAGCCGGAATACATATAGAAACAAGGGCCCGCCAATACCAAATAAACCAATTCCCTTAAACTATTAACCTAAAAAGTAATGCAGTTTTTTATTAGCACATTTATTATAATGCTGATTTGTATAATCGCATTACTAAAGGATGAATCTTATGACAACGGTGTAAGTTTGCCAAGGTCTTCAAATAAACTCCCAAGTCCGGGGAAGCACCGGTTAACAAAATGTAATAATGTATCAAATACGATTCTGGAGATAGCACCTCAGTTAATTATTGATAAAAACGAATCACAAACCGAGATATTTGCAACATTATTAACAGAAAGACTCAGCAAGCCTTCAGCATTGAGCAAAACAGCATCGATACCAACAAAGAGCAGCGTTTATGTTCACTTAAATGACAAAAAAGATGTTAATCCGGCAAATATCTTCTGCTATCCATGTGGGTTAAGCCTTTTTGAGCCTACCGACAGGTATTTTAACCAGTGTCTTAAGGAGTTTCAACATTAGCAAATGAGAATTTCAGAGCAGCAAGTGCCTCATATTTCAAAATATCAGGCTTCTTTCTAAATCCAAATGAATAAAAATCAATTGTTTTTTTATCAATAACAAGCTGATAACAATAATTTAATTATTATTTATCATTTAAAAATTAAAAAATAACCAATAAACAAAGTTTAAATAATATAAAAAATATCACTTACATAAAACCATAACACTCACAATCAATAACTTAAAAAACCATATCATTCATTTAAATATCATAAGATAAAAGGTTTTACCAATAAATTTACTACAAGGCACCAAGTGTCACATTTTTTTTACCAAAAAATATTATTATTTTTAAAAATCAAAAACACAGAATTTTAACTAACCATTTATTTTATCTTAAATCGTAAAAAAAAGACCCATTTTATAGCTTATCGCTTGAATATTTTTCATAATAAGGCATTTATAAGCATTTTTCTCCTTATTTTTATCTACAACCCCATGCAATAGCTTCAAAAACTAAAATTCACACAAAATTTATATGAATTTTATATGAAGAATTTAAAAAATCCCCCATTTTGGTGGGTTTGAAACAACGTTTTATCAACTTTTTTATAAATATTTTAATATAGAGGAAGAATATTAAACTTTTTTCAACTTTTTTTTCATTTTATTACAAAAATTGTAGTTTTGGGTATTAACTAAAACTGATTTTTTAACAATGAAAAAACTCCTACTCGCAAGCTGGTGTTTGTTCATGCTATTTATTAGTGTGGTACATGCACAAAACAAAACGGTTACCGGCCGGGTAACTTCAAAAGACGATGGACTACCGCTGCCAGGCGTGTCCGTAAGAGTTGTAGGTACCACACTTGGTACACAAACAAATGCAGATGGCAAATTCTCTTTAACTGCCCCAGCATCTGCAAAATCATTAAGCTTTAGCTTTATCGGTTTTACATCAACAACAGTCGAAATTACTTCGGCTCCCCTGGATGTTAAATTATCAAGCAGTGCTAACAAACTATCTGAAGTGGTAATTACCGGTGCTTACGGTACTAAACAATCATCACGTTCGGCATCGTATGCTGCGCAGGTAGTAAAGTCAGACGCACTGAACACTATCCGTCAGCCTAACGTTAACAACGCGTTAGCCGGTAAGGTTGCCGGTGTTCAGGTACGCAGCCAATCGGCAGCGGCGCTGGGCCGTAACACCAACATCAGGCTACGTGGTGCTACTGGCTTTGGTAGCGGTAACAACCCTTTATATGTTGTTGACGGTACAATTATGCCAAACGCCGACGATTTGAGCAATGACGACATCGACAACATCAGTATCCTGAATGGTCCTGCTGCATCTGCACAATTCGGTTCACAAGGTGCTTATGGTGCAATCGTTATCAGTACCAAAAAAGGTAAAAAATCAAAAGGTGTTGGTGTTGAGCTGAACCTTGGCGCTAACTTTGACAAGGCTTACATCCTTCCAAACTACCAAAATACTTATGGCGGTGGTGCTTCTGCCGATTTCATCCAGTACCACTGGAAAGATGGCGATCCTGAAGGATGGAAAGCATTAGATGGCAAATACTATCCGGATTACACCGACGATAGCAGCTGGGGGCCTAAAATGGTTGGCCAGGAGTATATTCCATGGTATGCTTGGGCCGCAGGCACCAAATACTCTTTCAAAACAGCAAAATGGACACCTCAGCCAGACAATGCTAAAGATTTCTTCCGTACCGGTGTAGCTTTGAACAACAGTGTTGCATTCACCAAAGCTGCCGATGATTATAACATCAGGATGTCGTACAATAACCAGCATACTACCGGTATAGTACCTGAAACCTGGTTAAATAAAAACAACTTCACCCTGAACGCCAACTTTGATCTTAACAAACACCTTACAGCAGGTGCAAGCATCAACTATTCTGGCACACAACTTCATGGCCAAATCAGCGACGCTTATGCAAGTGCATCAAGCGGTTCATTCAACTCATGGTTCCACCGTGATCTGGATATGGGCATCATGAAAGAGTTACAGGACCTGAAATCTCCGGACGGAACTTATGTAAGCTGGAACCACCAGAACCCTAACTCATACGATGCATCTAACCCAGGCGCGTTTTATGGCGGCAACTACTGGTATAACCCATATTTATGGCAAAAACAGTGGCAAAATATGAACACTCGCGATCGTTTGTACGGCAATATCTATTTACAGTACAAAATCAACAACGATTTAAGCTTTAAGGTTACCTATCGCCGCAACCAAACCAATACCTGGAACGAAAACAAAATTTCGTCAGAAATTCAGGCAAGCGGTACCCAAACAGGTCAGAAAGCTACCTATGGTACTTCAAACACTTACTCAAACCGTGAAAACTATGAAACCTTGCTTAACTACGACAAGCAAATCAAAGATTTTCATGTGAATGTTAACGCCGGTAGCGATTTCTATAACTGGAGCTACAAAGATAACGGCGCTAATACCAACAACGGCTTAAGTGTTCCGGACCTGTACACCCTTGCTAACTCTGTTGACCCTATCAGCGCAAGCAACAGCAGGACCCAGGAACAATACCGTGCAATATTTGCAAAGGCCTCCGCCAACTATAAAAGAATTGTTTATGTAGACGCGACTTTACGTAACGACTGGTTCTCAACCATTTCTACAGTAAACGATGCAAACTCAGTATTATCAAAATCATTCGGTGGTTCATTCGTATTCAGCGAAGTATTGCCTGAGTTTAAAGACTGGTTGAGCTATGGTAAAGTAAGGGGATCATGGGGCCAGGTACCATTAGCGTTAGGTACATCAACCGAAACATTTGGTGCTTACAGAAACAACACCCTTTATGGTATTGCCGCAAACAAATGGAATGGCTCTTTATTACAAGGTGGCCCAACTCAGTTTGTTGACCCTGCATTACATGGTACTACCACTACTTCAAAAGAGATTGGTTTGGATTTAGGTTTCTTTAACGACCGTTTAACTTTTGGTGCTACTTACTGGGCTGCTGATGATAAAGACATTCCACTGGGCTTAGCAGTTAACGCGGCCAGCGGTGTATCATCAATCCTTACCAACGTAGGTTTGATCAAAAGAAGAGGTTTAGAGATCACTGCAAGCGGCACTCCTATCAGGTTGCCAAACTTTAGCTGGACCATCAACACAAACTTTGCCCAGTTGCTTGACAACACAGTAGTTGAAATCAGCAACAAATATGGTGTTGACCGTGTGCAGGTTGCAGGTGTTTGGGGTACAGATATGCCATACCTGATCAACCAAAAAGGTAAATGGTGGGGCCAGATCTACGGTAACGGTATCAAACGTAACTCTGCCGGTATCCCTATCCTGACTTCATCTGGTGCTTACATCAATGATCCTAACGTATATTTCGGAAGCGCGTTACCTAAATACACAGGTGGTTTACAAAATACATTCACTTTGTTTAAAGACTTTGTGTTAAGCGCAAACATCGATTATCAATTTGGCGGTAAATTCGTTTCATTATCAAACCGTTGGGGCCAGTATAGCGGCTTAACTGCCAATACTGCAGCACTTAACGATAAAGGAATGTCGGTACGTGACCCTGTTGCTGATGGCGGTGGTGTTAAAGTTACCGGTGTTGATGCCAACAACAACCCTGTTACTTACTACGTTGACGCAAAATCATACTACCAGGGTTTAACAAACAATAAAACTTACGACCCTTATGTGTACGACCTTACTTTCATCAAACTTCGTGAGGTTGCTGTAGGTTACAACCTGCCAATCAAGAAATGGGGTTTAGGCAATGTATTCCAATCAGCGAGGATTGATTTAACCGGTCGTAACTTATTGCTGATTTACGCTAAATCAAAAGATTTCGACCCATCAGAGATCAGTGCGACAGAAGGTGAAACTGCTCAGTACCCAGGTACAAGAGGTATCGGTTTCAACTTAAAAGTAACATTCTAAGCGATTAAGGATTATTAGATCAACAACAAAATGAAAAAGATATATCTATATACATTAGCAGGCGCGTTTACCTTTTTAGGCGCGGGTTGCAACAAGCTAAAGGATTTTGGCGACGTGAACAACAATCCGGCAGCAACAGTAACGCCAATCCCTTCGGCCTTGTTATCAAACGTTGAAGCAAGCTTAGGTGGCTATGGCTCAACCGGTACCGAAGCAATAAGCGGCGGTCAGTATGCTCAATATTTTACCGAAACCCAGTACTCAGGAACATCATTATACAACCTGCCTCAAAACGGCTTTACAGGCAACTATGCTGGTAACCTGAACAACCTGCAATTGGTTATTAACCAAAATCCTAACAAAAACATGGTTAATGTTGCCAAAATATTGCAGCAATACATTTTCTGGATTGTAACCGATTCATGGGGCGATGTTCCTTACAGCGAGGCTTTAAAAGGGTCATCTAACATTTTGCCTAAATACGATACACAGGAAACTATTTACAAAGGCATCCTTACCACTTTAACAGATGCTATCAACTCGTTTGATTCATCGCCAATAAGCGGCGACATCATTTACGGAGGCGATGTTGCATCATGGAAAAGAATGGCAAACTCGCTTAAACTACTTGTTGCTGTTCAAATGTCAAATGTAACCGCTTCTTCTTCTGTTGCATCTGCAGCGGCAAGTGAAGCCATTACTTCAGGTGTAATAACTACTAACGACCAAAACTTCAAGCTTCAGTTTCCAGGCGGCAACTACAAAAGCTCATGGTGGAACCTTTACAACGGTCGTAAGGACTTTGCTGAAGCAAAAACCCTTACCGATATCACCGCTTCTACCAGCGACCCGCGTCAGGCTGCATTTGGTGGCGAAAGTGAAGTTGTAGGTAATGTTAACACATCAAGCATTGGCGTACCTTACGGTTTAGCACGTTTAACTGTAACTGCCTTTACTGATGCAAACCCTAAATGGGCCCGCATTTTACGTGGCGACTACAGGTTAGAGAACGGTTATGTAATGTTGATCAGTGCAGCTGAAACCTGGCTGGCCCGTGCCGAAGCTGCTAACTTAGGCTGGACCTCAGAATCAATCTCTGCCGATTACAAATCAGGCGTAACTGCTTCATTTGATCAGTGGGGAGCAGGCACACCTTCAACTGCTTATTTAAACCAGTTCCCGGTTACCGATACTAAAGATGCTGATATTACCCACACCCAGGTTAAAAACATATCAACCCAAAGGTGGATTTCAAGCTACCCTGATGGGCATATGGGATGGAATATCTGGAGAAAAACAGGCTGGCCATCGCTTACCCCCGCCCCTGATGCTACAAACTCATCTAAGAAGATTGTTCGCAGGTTTGTATACGCTACGAGCGAATACAATACAAACGGCGCTAATGTGAACGCTGCAGTTGCAAGACTAAGCGGTGGCGATAGCCAGGATTCACGCGTGTGGTGGGATACAAGGAAAGACAAGGACAACAACTAAAACATTGACACAACATGAAAAAGAATATATTTAATAAATATTTGCTTGTTGCCGGTATCGCGTCTGTAGCCATTTTTTCTGGCTGCCGGAAAGAAACAGCTGCCGATAAAGTAGGCGGACAGGCTGCTAACAATGGTCTATCATTTATCGGGTTCCCCGACGGACTTGAGCAAGCCCATTTCTTTGACCCGTTCACAGATATCAAAACCGTTGACGTTTTCTCGATCAAACGCGACGCGAAAAGCGCAGCCGATCTTCAAAAAGATCAAACTGTGGTTTTGAAATCAATTCCTGATGCTATTACCAAATACAATGATGATAATGGTACCGCATATGAATTGCTTCCAACAAGCCTCTATACAGTAAGCAGCACTAAAGTTACTACTACCACTTCAGGTAACCTTAACGCCAAATTTGCGCCAGGCGATTTTCAAAACTACTTTACCATTAAACTGGACGGAAGCAAGTTTGACCTTAGCAAGAAATATGCCCTTGCATATGTAATTAGCGATGCTGCAGGTTTGACTATTCACGCTGCAAGCAAAGACACGCTGTATACATTCTTTGCAATCAAAAACAAGTATGATGGTGCATATCATTCAACAGGTACTTTCCACCACCCAACAGCAGGCGACCGTGCTATTGACAGGGATAAAACACTTACTACAGCAGGTGCTACAGCAGTAAGTACTGAAATTGGTGACATTGGCGGTTCAATGACATTAACTGTAAACGAGACTACTAACGTAGTAACTGTTTCTGGTAATGTTAGCGCAAGCCAACCATTAATTCCGGTTCCGGGTAAAACAAGCACGTATGATCCGGCTACCAAAAGCTTTATCTTAAATTATCAATATACCGGAAGCGGTGGTTTCCGTGTTGTTGAAGAAACGATAAAACACAAATAACATAATAACAAAAAGAGCCGCTTGCATTACACAATGCGGCTCTTTTTATACCCTGTAACATCATAATTATCTAATAATGATGTACCAACCTTATCTGTAATTAAACAAATCCGTATTGAAGCGGGTGTTTTAATGAATTATTTAATTAGACGCCTATACTTTTAACTGCAGCTTCGTTCTTTTAGTTAATAGTTACAATAAAAAACCGTACACAGTAAGCTCGTGTACGGTTTTCTTTTTTTAAGATTATTAAAAATTGGGGTCGAAGTTAAAACAGATAGGATTTGATAATCCAACCATATTCCCACTCAAGGCTGCCGATTGGGGTACCTGTGGGTAAGGTGTAGCCGGCCCTTCAACCGTAACCCTGTAATAGGTACGACCTTTTAGTGCAGGCGTATCAGTAAACTCAACTGCAGCCGTTTTTCCATCTATTTTTAGCGTGCTGAACGGATTACCATTTTTTACAACATTAACGGTATAAGTGGTATCCTTAATGCTGCTGCCGGTTAGCTGAACTTTAAATTTCACAGGCTTACCGGTCGCTTTTACATTATCACCCATCATCATATCCATTTTATCATCGCCATTTAAATCGGCATAAAACTCAACACGTGGCGCATAAGGATTTGAACTGATAGATACCCGTCCGTTGGTTAGCGCGTCAATAACGGCTTGCTTGGTACGGGCTGTCGCAAATACCCATGTAGTGGGTGTACCCGCATAATTGGCCTTAGACTGGTAGGTATTAGGGCCTGGTTTTTCATCGCCTGCAGGTACGCCGTGATGGGCATCGCTCCCTCCCCTTCCGGTTAGTTTTCGGCCCGATGAAAGCATATCATCCCAGATCATAATAGCGTTGGCATTCTTTGACCAGATAGCCGAGTTCCATACTTCGATAGAGTTAACCATATCGTACGAGTATCCAAAATGATCTTTACCGCTGGGGTGATTGGCCGACAAGTGGATCCCCAGGCTATTTTTTATCCGTCCAACTACTGTATCACGCTGATCGCGTACATCGTATAGTTTTTGATGATCGTAAGGCTTGGCCGAAAATGCGTTACCATGACCGCGGGTGGTTGTCCATTCGGCAGCGTACAACAATAACACCGAATCTGATTTAAATTCCGGATCAACCCAGGTATTGTGTGCTACGTCGCCTTCTACATGGTTATCATGATCGGTAATAGCCAGGAAATCGATACCTACCAGCTTACAAAATGCGATGATCTTGCTGATTGAATTATTTGATGATTCTTTACTGTGCCTGGAGTGCATATGCAACTCGCCTTTAAGCCAGACCCCATTGCTCAAACTGGCCGGCGGAGGCAATATACCCAACGGCTTGGAAGCCCATGGGTTTGCGTGTGCCGCCTGTGCCAATGACGTGGTGCTGATGCAGCCTGCCACCATGATCATTAAACCGGTTTTAATTAACAGCCCAGTTTTCCTGTTATTTTTTAGTACCATAAGTAGTGTTAGCAAATCATTTTTACAGTGTAATACTTTTAGCAGCCAACTTAGTCCGCTCATATTAGCTAACCGTTAACACGAGCAAATGATATAAAAATGTGACAGAGCATTAAAATGATTAGTTTAAAACAGACATCTAAAATCATTCTATTATTCGTCGATACAATTGGGCAACTAACAGACGGAGTCCCTTGTTCTCAAGCGCTTTGCTTTTACATTTAAACAAAACGATTTACAATAACAATTGTAGTTAACAAAGACCATTACGTTTAAAGCACAAGCAACAATCTATGATGGTATGTACTTTGATCAAAAAACAAAAAGCACTATGACGGGCGGGCACATAAAAAGTATTACCAATGGGCTATGGTTTTTAAGCTGTTTCTTGTTTTTTTCGCCCGAATGGCTTTACGCCCAGGGGAAATGGGAATTAAAACGCAATGAAAATGGCATTGAGGTTTATTCCAGAACACCTTTAACGGGTAACCTTAAAGAAATACGTGTAATTTGTGAGTTTAATACTACTAAATTAAAACTAATTAATGCGCTAAAGGATATTGATCACTATAATGACTGGGTTTACAGTACAAAGGAAAACAACATATTGAAAGTTTTGAACCCCAACCAATTCATCTACCATTCTATATCAAATTTACCATGGCCATTGAAAGACCGTGATCTTATTGTTGAATTAAGCGTGCTCCCAGACGAAAAACATGAACAGTTTCAAATCCAGGTAAAAAGCCTTCCGGATTATTTACCCAGGGATAAAAAATATGTGAGGGTACCTTACTCCCTTGCGCTATGGAACGTAACTGTAAAAAGCGAAAGCCTGTTAAAAATAGACTATACATTTAGCGTAGATCCCGGCGGAAGTATCCCTGCCTGGTTGGTAAACAGCACTTTGCCCGTTGGTCCTTATAATTCATTTCATAAGTTAAAAATGCTTCTGGAAAGCCCGCTTTAATTTTCACCAGATCTATTTTTTACACGATAACATCGCAAAACTTAGTAAATTAGAGTTAAACGATTTAACTCAGCAAACTACCTATGAGCAATCCGATAACAACACGCTGGCCAAAACTTGACTATCATGACCTCAAAGACACACTTGCAAGTGTACATATGTGGACCCAGATTATTGGTAAAGTGAGGCTAAAACAAATGCCCTGGATCAACCATTCATGGCAGGTAACCTTGTATGTGAGTTCTACCGGTCTTACCACAGGGAGCATGCCTTTTAAAGGCGGGGTATTCCAAATAGATCTTGATTTTATCAGCCATACGCTTAACATATCCACCAGTACCGGCGAAAAACGTTCATTCGGGCTTGGAACAGGTAGTGTAGCCACCTTTTACAAAACATTGATGGACAATATCAGCTCGGTTAACGCCGAGGTAGAAATATACGCCGTGCCTAACGAGGTGGATCCCGCTATTCCTTTTGCCGAAAACCATACGCCTTGTCAATATGATGCTGCCATTATGCATGATTACTGGCAGGCACTGGTCAGGATTCATAATGTTTTTACCGAATTCAGAGCGGGATTTCAGGGTAAAAATAGCCCGGTACATTTCTTTTGGGGAGGATTTGATTTGGCTGTTACCCGTTTTTCGGGCAGGCCAGCACCAAAACACCAGGGCAGCATGCCTAATATGCCTGCCATAATAATGCAGGAGGCATATTCGCAGGAAGTAAGTTCATGTGGTTTTTGGCCTGGCTCCGACGCTTTTCCTCATCCGGTATTTTATTCTTACTGCTACCCAACTCCTGAAGATTTTGGCACACAACAGGTATCGCCCCCAGAAGCGTTTTATAGTGGTGATATGGGCGAGTTTTTATTGACCTATGAAGTTGTTTCCGGCTCAGACAATCCCGAAAAAACATTGCTTCAGTTTTTACAATCAACCTATGATGCTGCAGCTAAAACGGGCAATTGGGACAAAGACCTGCAATGTGACCTGTCGGCGTTGAAGAACGCTTGATGTAAAGTTAGCTTTCGGGATGTTCTGGCGCAACAGAAACACATATCATTATTTGCTTTTACGCCAATAATGATTTAACTTTAATTAGCAATAATTATTTGATTATGAGCCAATTTCCAGACCCCGACGAAACACCTACCCCGGACGAGGACGGACAAAACATACCCGACATATGGGATATTAAAACATCGGGGAAAGGTCGTGTGGGTAGATTAGATACCAACTTTGAAGAGAGTATCGAAGAGAGTTTACCATGTGCCGATGATAGCGAGCCTTATATAGAAGGAGATTTTGGAACGCCCAATTTATGGGAAGGGAACGACCTCTCATCGTCCGACCAGGCAGATTACGCTGAAGCAGAATAATCAGGAAGCGATATTAGCGATACCAAAAGCAATACCCATAACTATTGGCGAGAAAAATATTGCCCTAAGACAAAGTACGTACATCTTCCAGCGCCTATCATTCTTTTTGGTGTTTTCCTCAATCCGCTCCTTAAAATTGATGATCTCCACTTTATAAAAAGCTAAAATCCGGTCATCATCCTTCAATTTATCGTTGAAAAACCCAATATTAAAATATGCTTCAGGGTTTGTACCAGGCAAAAGGTATTCGCTGGGTGTCACGCTTTCTAAAATAAATATCAGGCCCAGTATCAAAAAGTAAAATATACCTACTATTGCCGTAAACAACAAAGTATCTAAATGAGGGGTATCCTTCCATTTTCCGATAGCATACGCCACCAGACCAATCAAAACACCGGACACCAGCGTTAACAACCCGTTCGAGCGTTCATAAATCCCTTTTGCCGTTTCCATAGTGTAGTTATATGATTTTTCGGCCTGATCAAAGATGAATTTCGCATCTTCAAGGGTTAATTTGTTGAGCCAGTCTTTCTTTTCCTTCCAGAAGTTTTCCATAAGGGTACTTTTACCCTAATTTAAATTTATTTTGTCGTAATTCATCCAATATCAATCAAATACAATCGAGCCTAAATAAAAAAGCCCGGCGCTTTAAGCAACCGGGCCTGCATTTATTTACAAACTGAGATTTTACTTAGTTAGGCATTAATACGGTATTAACCACGTGAATAACACCATTTTTTTGAAATACATCGGCAATGGTGATCCACGATTTACCGCCTTTTTCATCAACAAGGTATAGTTTTTTGCCTTTCGCCATAACGGTAAGTGTACCACCTGCTACTGTTTTTAACTCGGCTTTACCCATACCGGCTTTAACTTTAGCCCACAACTCTGCCGAACTTAAACGCCCTGCTACCACATGGTAAGTAAGGATCTTGGTTAGCATTGCTTTATTTTCCGGTTTCAACAAGGTTGGCACGGTTTCCTTTGGTAGTTTATCAAATGCCTCATTAGTTGGTGCAAAAACGGTAAAGGGGCCGTCGCCTTTCAGCGTTTCTACTAAACCGGCGGCTTTAACAGCGGCAACAAGTGTGGTATGGTCTTTTGAATTTACCGCGTTATCAATAATATCTTTAGTTGGGTACATAGCAGCGCCACCTACCATTTTGGTTTGAGCGTTGGCTTTAGGGGCTACTGCAAAAGCTACTAATGCAAAGGCCGCGATGATCAGTTTTTTCATAATTTATGTTTTAATTGATTTGGTAAGAACTACGAGGCACTTCGTCAGGCAGATTCGAACCCCTTAATAAACCAATACAAATTGCTGATTATCAAACAATTAATAACACCCCATTTTAGAGTACGATTAAAGTACAAAATCTGACTGTTTATTAACCTTTCCCCAATCCGAAGCATTTGTAATTACGTTTATCAATTAAACCATCCACCCAAAAAAAGAAATGCTTACCGAAAAACTTATAGCCAACAGGATCCGTGCAGTCAGGGAAGAAAAAAATTACACCCAGTTTTACGTAGCTTACAAACTCAATGTATCACAAAACACATTCAGCAAAATTGAGCTGGGCAACGTTAAGTTAACGCTGGCCAGGCTTATTGAAATAGCAAAGGTTTTGGAAGTTGACCTGATAGAGTTTCTAAGAGAAGAGTCGCTATATATTATAGCGCGATAAATTACTGTCGCGTACCGACCTTTTTCAGTTTATTTATAACCGATATTTTTAAATATAAGTTTGATCATTAATTTTCAATAAATTCAGCCCGGGTTATAAATCATTCATGAAAACTACAACGCTGATTTGCCGGGTGCTGCTCGGTTCACTTTACCTGATCTTCGGGCTCGACTACTTTTTGCACTTTATACCTTATCAGCCGTTGCACACCGGTAAAGCAGGCGCTTTTATAGCCGGTTTAAAAGGCACAGGTTATTTTTATCCCATGCAAAAAGTAATACAGATTGTAGGCGGCTTGTCATTGATGTTTAACCGCTATGCACCTTTTTCGGCCGTGGTATTGTTCCCCATCAGTTTAAATGTACTGCTATTCCATACCTTTTTAGTACCATCCGGATGGTTAATGGGCGTTACCCTTGTAGTTCCGAACTTGCTGCTGGGCTATGCCTACCGAAAATATTACAGCGGCATGTTTACCATGAAGGCGGTTGGCGAATAGCAGATTATTGAATCTACACCAACCTTAATTTTACCTTATCACAATATCCATCATGGACAATATCGACCTAAACGACGATTCATTTATTACCAATAATTTGGATAGCTCTCCGAAAATCGTGCCCGCTTACCCAAACTTAAAGTCGCTCGTAGGGTTATTTTTTATCCTGATCTTGTATATGCTAATTGGAGGCTTAATTGGAGGATTATTTCTATTTGAGACCAGGTATTTAGATGTCAGATCAATAAAGCCACTAATCAACTTAATATTATACGTTGGTTATTTGTTGTTCGCTATCAGGTATGCTATTAGAAAAGCAAAAAAGCAGGAACAAGCTCCTTTCAAAATTCGCTTTACCCGGATACCGTTCTTTTTAATACCAGTTCTTATTTTAACAACTGCAGCTATGCTTGTGGGTTTGGAATGGGTTTCAACCCTGTTACCGATGCCCGAATCAGTCCGTAAGTTTTTTGAAAAGAGTTTTACCAAAGATTTCTCCTCTCTGATAATGCTCGTTATTGCGGCTCCCGTACTTGAAGAGATATTTTGTCGTGGCATTGTATTGAAAGGCTTATTAAAGAACTATACGCCAAATAAAGCAATATTGATTTCCGCTTTATTTTTTGGGTTAATTCATCTAAATCCATGGCAGGCAATGACTGCTTCTTTGAGTGGTTTATTTCTTGGCTGGACCTACTATAAAACGCAATCGGTAATCCCGGGGATGATCATACATGCAACAATTAATGGAACATCCGCACTATCTCTGTTTTTGCCTGTTTTGCGCCAGCAATCTTTTTTAGCACTTTTGGGATGGCCTTATTACATTTTACTCTGGGGATTTTCAATAGTCATTTTTATCGGGGGATGTTGGATCATCAACAGAAACACAGTATCGGTTTCTGATTAAAAACACGCTACTCCCCTTTCAATATCTGTCCAATCCAAATCGGGATCAGTTTTTTCCGTTCCCTCATCATAGCCTCAAATTCAGCACCGTTGAAATAACCTGCTTCCAGTTGTTTTGGGCGCGATAGGAATGGAAAAACAATCATACCTGTAATATTCCACATCAGGTTAACCGGGTGAAATTTGATAACACCATCGGCCTGCATTGCGTAAAGCTGTTTAGCAAATACGGAGTTGGTTAGCGTTTTAAACTTTTCAACCATCGGCAAATTGGTTTGTCCGGCAAGTACCTCGTTTATCATAAAAAAGGGAAAATCCGGATTTTCCAGAAGCTGATCAATATAGTAGCCTACACAGGTTTCTATCTTCTGAATGGCTGTAGTAGTTTCATCATTTAAAACCGGCTCAACTTTATCAAAAAGCTTTTTAATGGTTTCATCCATGATGAACGCGAAAAGGTTTTCCTTACTGCGGAAGTAGTAATTAACCGACGCCACGTTGGTATTCGCTTCTGTCGCTATATCTCTTACAGTTGTAGCGAGGAACCCTTTTTTGGTAAAGATTGACCTTGCTGCATTCAGTATTTTCTCTTCGGTTGTTGTTTCGGCGGTTATAGTCATGGATGATATATGTTTTCAAATTTAGTCATTCAAAAACATATATCATCCGGAGGATTTAATGTGTATCGGCAACGGCCTTTTGACCTTTCACAATCGGCGCTAAAAATATCAGTGGAATTGCCGCCAGCATCACCCAGCCAACTACGATGTAGGCGTCATTATAACTCAACAATGTACTTTGCCTGTTAACCGTGCCGTCGATGGCTGCATAGGCCATTTTTGAAGCGTCAAAGAATGATTTTCCTTTAGCCATAAATCCATGTAACAAAGCATTATACCTATCAGTGAAATAGTTATTATATGGGTTAATATTAGATAAAAGGTTATTGCGGTGCGTAGCCACACGGATATGGATCAGCGTATTTAAACCGGCAATCCCAAACGAACCACCCAACTGACGCATCATATTGTTTAAACCCGTGCCCTGACCTATCTCCGGCCCCTTTAAGCCACCTATCGCGATAGTAGTAAGCGGCACAAAAAGCAAGGATAAACCGATACCCCTGATGGCTAAAGGCCAAAAGAAATCACCGGTACCGGAGGCCAGTGTTGAACCGCTCATAAACCAGGAGAAAACAAAGAACAATATCATGCCAAACACAGCCATAAACTGCGCTGGCAGGCCTTTATTAAGCATAATACCTACAAAAGGCATCATCATAATGGTGAACAAGCCACCGGGCAACAAGATCTCGCCGGTTTGTTGTGCCGAAAACCCAAGCAGGTTTTGACAAAAAACAGGGAACACGAACTGTGATCCGTACAAACCGACACCCAATATAAACGAGGTAACCATCCCCGCCGAAAAGCTTCGGTGCCGCATGATCTTGAAGTTAACAATAGGGTGATCTGTACTTAGCTCTCGCCATAAAAAAAGCAGCAAACCAATAACCGCGGTGCAAGTAAGTACGATGATATAAGTAGTGGCAAACCAGTCCTCATCCTCCCCTTTTTCCAATATGGTTTGTAAACTGCCTACCGTAATGGCCAGCAAGACAATTCCCCACCAGTCGATAGGTTTATCCTTCCCATCACGGGAAGTTACCTTTACATACATCACCGTAAATATGGCCGCCAGGATCCCTACAGGTATATTCACATAAAAAATCCAGCGCCAGGCGGCATGGTCTGTTATGTACCCACCAATAGTTGGGCCTATAGTTGGCCCAACAACCGCACCCAGCCCAAACAGCGCCGTAGCAGTACCCAATTGTTCGGCAGGCCATGTTTCGATAAGGATAGCCTGTGATGTTGAAAGCAAACCGCCGCCTGCTAAGCCCTGTAAAATTCTGAAAGTAACAAGCTCAGTTAAACTATGAGCATTACCACATAAAAACGAGGCGATGGTAAATACAATAATGGAGGTTAAAAAGTAATTTTTGCGTCCGAAAAAGCTGCTCAGCCAGCCCGACATAGGCAAAATGATAACGTTTGCCACGCTATACCCGGTAACTACCCAGGCAGCATCTGTTATGGTGGCCCCCAGGTTACCTTGAATCTGAGGAATAGAAACGTTAACTATGGTGGTATCTATTAATTCTAACAATGAAGCGATAATCACCGTGATAGTAATTATCCACTTTTTAAATCCTGACTCGGCCATTTGATAAAAGTTTTGTGTTCTTTAAATAACGGGTCAAAATTAATCAATCGTTTGATTAAAACATTTGTTTAAAACACATGCATAGTTTTATTACGCTTTGGTGACAGGCAACTTTAAACCGAACTGTTATAAGACAGTTCAGGACAGTTGAGCTTTTTGTTATAAATAGCTTAGCTTACCATTATAGGCTTTAACCAAGGTTATTTTATAACCCTGTTATTGTTAACTAATCACGCCACCTTTGCCATGAAAAACTATTCCAATATTTTCCTAATTATTATTGCCGGTATTTTTTGCATCTGTATATCAGGATGGCTTCCCTCCTACGGCCAAACTACTCCTGCAAAAGAGCCTTCGACACCAAGGATAGTTAACATCGTTAATTTCATTCGCTTGCTTGAACCACGTGACCCGGCTATTACCGAGGATGTGCTTTACCAAACCGTAGTAAAGCAAGTGGAGATCATGAAAAAATATAAACTTGGTGGCACGTTCCTTCTACAGTATGATGCGCTGATGAATCCCCGATATCAGAAACTATTAAAAGCTTTACCGCGCGATTCATTCGAGATTGGCGCCTGGTGGGAAATCCCCCAGCCACAAGTTGAAAAAGCAGGAATGAAATGGCGTGGCCGTTACCCCTGGGACTGGCGCGCAAACATTGGTTTTTCTACCGGATACACACCCAAAGAGCGCGAAAAACTGATAGATGTTTACATGACCGATTTCAAAAAGATCTTTGGCTATTATCCAAAATCTGTTGCTTCGTGGTTTATTGATAGCTACAGCCTGGAATACATGTACCAGAAATATCATATTGTAGCATCGGCCAATTGCAAAGACCAATATGGTACAGATGGTTATACCTTATGGGGAGGTTATTGGAACCAGGCCTATTATCCCAGCAAGATCAACTCATACATGCCTGCACAAAACGCCGTCAATCAAATCCCCGTACCTATTTTCAGGATGTTAGGCAGCGACCCGATTCGGCAGTACGATAACGGACTTGGCACAACACGCCAGGGGGTAGTAACACTGGAACCCGTTTATAAATTTGGCGGCGGCGATGCAGATTGGGTAAACTGGTTTTTTAAATCATTTACCGATGACAAGGCACTCGGCTTTAACTACACGCAAGCAGGCCAGGAAAATTCATTTACGTGGGATGCCATGGCAAAAGGTTTTGAAATCCAGATGCCTTTGATTGCACGGCTGAGGGATGAGCACAAGATCAGGCTGGAAACCATGGAAACATCAGGCCGCTGGTTTAAAAAGCAGTATAAAGTAACCCCATCTACATCATTTACCGTAAGCCATGACCTTGGCGAAAGTGACCTGAAAACCGTTTGGTTTAACAGCCGTTTTTACCGCGTTAACCTGTTATGGGAGAAGGGCAATCTGCGTATCCGCGACCTTCACCTGTTTGATGAAAACTTCCCATCAGTTTATACCAAGCAGGTAGCCACATCAAACGAATGCACGTTTTTCACTTTGCCGGTGATTGATGGTTATATCTGGAGTAAACCCGATCAGATTGCCGGGCTAAGACTCAAGGCTTTAATTAATGGCGATGAAGTTCTGCTGGTCGGGAAAGACCCGGTTTATACCCATCCAACATCCGGTAGTTTGCATATATCATGGCCCCTGACAACCATTAAAGGCACTTTGGAGATAGACCTGAACGAAAAGCAATTATCCATGAAACTGGTAAGCGCACAAACTAACAACTGGTATTTTGATATGACTACTGCCGCCGGAACAAAATTGCCTTTTGAAACCGTCAGCGACAAGCAGATTAATTGCCGCTTTGAGGAAACACCATATGCTTTTAAAGCAATAAAAGGCACTTTTTCCGAACCAGGAAACGGAGCAGCATTTCGACTAAAACCTCAGGGCAATAATATCGTTCTCGATCTGTCGTCAATTAAATAATAATAGTAAAAGCTAATGGATAGCTTTAGGCTTTACGCATTCCGCTTTAAGCTTGTATACAAGCTTTATCAAAAGAACTCGCCAAAATGCCAGAGTATGCCGGAGGGATCGTGCAGAAAGCATTCCCTCCCCCAATGATCTACCCTGATGGGAGTTAATCGCACACCCGCATATTTGGCAGGCAGGTTTAAAGCCACCAACTCGTTCCAATAGCGATCAACATCATCCACCTCTAAAAAAAGCATGGTGTTGTCTATCCAGTCTTTAACGTAGGCATTCTGCAGGTAAAAAGCGAGCTGACCGGTTTTAAATACCGGCATCCAGTACAACCTCTTCAAAACCCAGGTCGCGATAAAAACTGCGGGATATTTCAAAATCTTTAGCGCCGATAAACGGCCTGAGCGATGTTGCCTTGTGTTGCATATTTGCAGCTTAAATATTGGCTGATGCCGGTTAACAAATAATTAAAAACTAAATTACCTGATTATTGCCGGTTTTCATAATTGCCCATTGTTAAAGCGTTAATTCAAATACACAATACTCCTCATTTCGCCCTACGTAGGTAAAACCTAACCTTTTACAGATATTTACTGCTTTTGTATTATCAGCATTTACCTCGGTACGGCATTTTTTAAAGCCTTTTAGTGTTAAATCTTTCACTGCAAATTCAACAAGCCTGCGGCCATATCCCATCCGTTTAGTTGAGGGGTCTATGATCAGCATCGAAATAAATCCAATTTTATTAACGTAATCGTTAGCGTAATAAGCTAAAAAACCAAGTAAGGCATCTTGTGCCATAATGGTTATGATAGATGCCCTATCAATAAGTTTGTCAATGTAACCATCCAGATCCCCCACTTCAAACAAACCACTTTCGTCGTTGATCATGAGGTTCATCAGATCATAAATTTTCGGTTTAAGGTAAGAGCTTTGTTCAATCATAATCGGTTCAAATTTCATTTAGTGAAAAAATCATTTAAAATCGGTTATATCAGCTCAGGGGAGCGGCAACAATACAGAAACGTTAATATCCGGATGGTATATTAACAGGGTACAGAAATCAATAGTAGCGATGTAAAGGTGACTGATATTTAGATTATGAGCCTAATTTATAGGTATGCTTTTAAACAAACAAGGAATATAAAACAATGAGATTAAATTGTAAACACGCTGCATACAGGCTTTACAGTATCTGTAAACCGGTTTCACAAAACAAAAAAGGCATGAAGTATATCCTTCATGCCTGCTCCGGTAATTCAATTATAAATTATTTTCCGACCCTTTTTTGCAGATGCTCAGGGTAGCGTGCGCCTTCTATCTTAATTTCTGAGGCAGCTTTTTCGATCTGGCTCAGATCATCGGCTGTTAATATTATATCTACAGCGCCAAGGTTTTCTTCCAGGCGATGCAATTTAGTGGTTCCGGGGATAGGAGCTATCCATGGTTTTTGAGCCAATAACCAGGCTAATGCTATTTGAGCAGGAGTAGCTTGCTTTTCCCGCGCTATTCTGATAAGCAGGTCAACCATTGCCTGGTTTGCTGCCCTTGCGTCGGGAGCAAAACGTGGTACAATGTTTCTGAAGTCTATTTTATCAAAAGATGTGTTTTCGTTGATCGCGCCTGTTAAAAAGCCTTTTCCGAGCGGACTAAACGGAACAAATCCAATACCTAACTCTTCCAGCAAAGGCATGACCTCTTCTTCAGGTTCACGCCACCATAGGGAGTATTCGCTTTGTAAAGCGGCTACCGGCTGCACCGCGTGTGCCCTGCGGATGGATTGCGCACCGGCTTCTGATAAACCAAAGTGTTTAACCTTTCCTTCCTGTATCAGGTCTTTAACTGTCCCTGCAACCTCCTCAATAGGTACATTAGGGTCAACACGATGTTGATAGAACAGGTCGATACGATCGGTTTTTAATCTTTTAAGCGATGCTTCGGCAACTTCCCTGATACGTTCAGGACGGCTATCCATACCGTCGCCTGGTTTGCCATCTTTGAAACCAAATTTAGTAGCTATAACCAGTTTATCGCGGTAAGGGGCAAGTGCCTCGCCCAAAAGCTCTTCGTTTGTAAAAGGACCATAAGCCTCTGCCGTATCAAAAAAGGTAACGCCTTTTTCAACCGCGGCATGCAGTAGTTTAACAGCATCTTTTAAATCGGTTGCCGGGCCGTAACCAAAGCTTAAACCCATACAGCCTAATCCCAGTTCGGATACCTCGAGGCCGCTATTACCTAATTTTCTCGTTTTCATATATTTAGTAAATTAAACAGATCATCATTCTAATTAACAACACAAAGGTGGGATGTATTTTTAAAGCAACTGTTATACCAATTACTGTATTGCTTACCAATATCACTGATTAAGACATTAATATAAGGCAAACCTTAAAAGAAGGTTTAACTTTGATATAATTGAAAGGGATAGTTATGGAAAATATCATTAAGGTGGACACGATAAGCCAGTTCAACGCGCTCAACAACCATGAAACGCTTCATCCGCTTATCAATATTGTTGATCTGTCGAAAGCAGATATACGCCTGAATCGCCGCGTCAACTATAACTTTTATACCGTATTTTTAAAAGAGATTAAATGCGGCGACCTGAAGTATGGTTGCAATTACTATGATTACCAGGAAGGTTCGTTGATATTTGTCGGCCCCGGACAAGTGATAGGTCAGGAAGACAATGGTGAGTACTATCAGCCAAGAGGCCAGGCATTGGTTTTTCATCCAGATCTAATCAGGGGCACCTCACTTGGCCGCCATATTCAGGATTATACCTTTTTTTCGTACGATGTACACGAGGCGCTGCATTTATCAGAAAGTGAAAGAAAGATCATTACTGATTGCTTTGAAAAGATAAGGTACGAACTTGAACACGCTATAGACAAACACAGCAAAACACTGATTGTAAGCAATATTGAATTGTTCCTGAATTATTGTCAACGTTTTTATGACCGCCAGTTCATCACCCGTGATCTTGCACATAAAGGTGTATTACAAAAGTTTGAAAACTTGCTGGATAGTTATTGGACATCAGATAAACCAACTACCATAGGTTTGCCCTCAGTTGGTTATTGCGCAGACCAGTTAAACCTGTCGGCCAATTACTTTGGCGATCTTATTAAAAAAGAAACCGGAAAATCGGCGCAGGAGTATATCCAATCAAAAGTAATTGATGTCGCCAAGGAGAAGATCTTTGACACCAGTAAGTCGCTAAGCGAGATTGCATATGGCTTAGGCTTTAAATACCCGCAGCATTTCACGCGTTTATTCAAGCAGCGTGTCGGATACTCTCCTATTGAATACCGCTCGTTAAATTAATATTCCAATGCAAAGCGCGCATGTCCGGGCAAAAAATGCGCGCTTTGCAGATGGATTTCTCTTTAAAAGAATTAATTCATAACAGTTTCACCGGGTTGCGCTACTATACGCAGGTAAGGCTTAACGGTTTTCCAGCCGTTGGGAAATTTTTCTTTGGCCTCTTCGTCAGATACGGCAGGCACAATGATTACATCTTCGCCGTTTTTCCAGTTTACCGGTGTAGCTACTTTGTAACCTGCTGTTAGTTGCAACGAATCCAGCACACGCAATATCTCATCAAAATTGCGCCCTGTAGCCATTGGATAAGTGAGCATCAGTTTAATTTTTTTATCCGGACCTATAATAAACACAGAGCGTACGGTTTGATTGGTAGCAGCAGTGCGTCCCTCTGAGGTTCCTGGTTCATCGGCAGGTAACATATCGTATAATTTTGCTATAGCCAGGTCAGGATCACCTATCATGGGGTAGTTTACCGCATATCCCTGTGTTTCGTGGATATCTTTTGCCCATTCGGCATGACGAACAACCGGATCGACACTTAAACCAATCACTTTACAATTACGCTGTTGAAATTCGGGGGCAAGTTTAGCCATGTAGCCCAGTTCGGTAGTGCAAACAGGGGTGAAATCTTTAGGGTGCGAAAAAAGAATTGCCCAGCCACCACCTATCCAATTATGAAAATTGATAGTTCCTTCAGTTGTTTCTGCCTGAAAATCGGGAGCTGTGTCGTTTAGTCTGATACTCATGATGTTTATAGTTTTAGATGGTTAAAAAATAAATTGATCGTCTTTACAGGTCGTAAGGTTTACAGAGCCAATAAAATGGATAAATTTTACAAGCATATTCCTACAAAAACCAGCAGGGATTTTAAATCCTGCAAATGGTTTTACATTAAAACTTACAGTGGGTTGAAGGGCTTGAGTTTTCATGGTCTGTTGCTTTTGACATAACAAAGATGCAACAGAAAGCAGGGCATATTTTGTAACAAAGGATACAATTGCCTGTAACAAAGGTTACAATTCGCTCAGTAATTTGATCTGGTTGTAGTAAAGCAGCAATTTATTATCAGTTTCCAGTTTCTTCAGCAGGCGAGATACAACAACCCGGCTTGTCCCCAGGTCGTCACCAATTTGCTGATGGGTTAAGTTAATGAGTGAAGAGCCGGTTGTTTTAGCCTTTTCCTTGAGATAATTAACCAGGCGATCATCCAATTTTTTAAAAGCTATATCATCAATGCTTTTCAGGATCTCGGTAAAACGGTTCAATATAGTTTGCATTACAAAACGTTTCCAGGTTGGGTATTTTATCATCCATCCGTCCATCACATCCATAGGTACGCAAAGTAATTCACTGTCCTCCTCGGCAGTCCCTCTGATCACGCTGAAATGCGACATCATACAGCAGGTAAATGTCATGGCACAACTCTCGCCCTCTTTAACATAATACAACAGTATTTCCTGCCCCTCGTCATTTACCCGACTTACTTTGAATGTACCGCTTAACAGCAGCGGAACCGCACGAATGGTTTGCCCCGGATTAAGCATGGTATCGCCGCCTTTTACATTCATTAGCATAGAACTGGCTTCAAGTTCGGTTAATAATGCGGGTTCAAATGTGGTTTCAAACTTTTTAACGGCGGCTTTTACATCAAACATTGTCATAGGTTTTTAGGAAACCTAAATTAGGTAAATTATAACATTTCAGGATGATAAGTGCCGTTGTGTGAAGTAAATTGTATAAGTAAAATCAATAAAATGATTTTAATATTAATACACTGTATCAGCTAAGACTCCCATTTGCTCATAATTGGGTAAAACGATGGCATTTGCAGCTTTTAACGGCATTTCAATCATCATATTTTTCCATGGGGTATGAGGCAGTATTTTCCAGATCTGACGGCTCATCCATAGTTTGAACGTGGTTTGCGGTACAAACCATTCGGCCCCTTCTGCCAGTTTCTGGCACGCAGTTGTTAAGGGACGCATTTTTGTTTCATAGTTCTTAAAGGCAATTAAATGATCTCCGGCTGAGGCTTGCAATTCGCCTGCCAAAATGTAGGCACCAACTACGGCCATGCTGGTACCCATACCCGACATTGGTGATGCACAATAACCGGCATCGCCCAACAATCCAACCCTGCCTTTACTCCAGCGATCCATCCTGATCTGGCTTACCGAATCAAAATAAAAATCAGGCGCTTCATCCATCAGCTTTAACAGTTGAGGTACCTGCCACTGCTCGTTGCCAAACCTGCTGCGGATCATCTCTTTTTGCTGTGCGAGATCCCTGTAATTATAATCGAGTTTTGGCGATGCGAAGTAAAAGGAGGCACGGGCTTCGGTATCTTCTTTGGCACTAAACACACCTACCCTTTTGCCCAATGTACCATAGTATAAACCTGCCATATCTTTGAGGTTCATAAAATTAGGCGTACTGAAAATGGCAAAGTAAATATTCAGGTGGTGCATAAACCGCGATTCTTCGCCAAAAGTCAGGGTCCGTACATTGGAATGTAATCCATCGGCACCGACAAGCAGGTCAAAACGCCGTGTTTCGCCGTTGCTAAAGCTTACATCAACACCATCGGAATCTTCTTGTAGAGCGGTGATACTATTATCAAACAAGTATTCGGTATCGTTTTTTGTCGCTTCGTAAAATACGCCCGCCAGATCTCCGCGCATAATTTCCAATTCGCCACTGGTGAAAGCGTCGGGCATACTGGCCAACTTTTTATTATTTTTATTTACGATAGTGATTTTACCAGAGCGGGTTTCATGTTTTTTGATAGCATCGATTAGGTCCATTTGCTCCAAAACCTGCATGGCGGGCCCGCGAAAATCAACAGCGTAGCCACCGGGCCTGATGCCGGGCGCACGTTCAACAATGGTTACTTCAAAGCCATAACGATTGAGCCAGTAAGCCAAGGCAGGCCCGGCAACGCTGGCGCCTGAAATCAATATTTTATTTGCTTTCATGGCACCAAAACTATGGTAGAGCTATAAGCAGGGCAACCACAAACAGGTTAATCAATAAGGTTAATCGGTAAAAGCATGCTTTTTAACGGTGAAGTTGAGTAACACCCGCTTTTATCCTTTTCCCATGACTATTTCGACTCACAGTATCTCGACAAACCCATCCGTTCCATTCACCCTGATCCGCTGCCCGTCTTTAATTAGTTTGGTAGCATCCTCAACACCCACTACTGCCGGTAAGCCATATTCGCGGGCTATCACAGCGCCATGGGTCATCAGGCCGCCAACTTCGGTAACAAGGCCTTTTATGGATACAAATAAGGGTGTCCAGCTGGGATCAGTAAACGTGGTGATCAATATATCGCCTTCTTCCAGTTCGGCATTTTCCATGTTTAAGATAACCCGCGCCCTCCCCTCAATAACCCCGGCAGAAACAGCTAAACCAACCATAGCCCCAACCGGAAAATCTTCACGGTTGTACTTACCCGAAATAATTTCGCCATCGGAAGTAATAACCCGCGGCGGGTTTAGCTTTTCATGTAGTGCGTGCTCAATTTTTCGTTGAAGGATAAGCTTATAATCTAACTTTCCAGTGCTTACAACACCTCTAAACTCTTCAAAACTGAGGTAATAAACATCTTCTTTCTTATGTATAATACCGGCTTGCATGAGCGGCTCAGCTTGTTTCAGTAATGCCTGCTTATAAACCCATAAGCGACAAACAATGCTATACTTCGGATATTCACGATACCCGGCAAAATTCCGAATCAGCCCGATCTGTTGTTTTGTTTCTTCAGCCTTTTGCTCTCCATCGGGTAATTGCATCAATTGCTCTATTAACCCCTGTTCTTTTCTTAAAGCCGCTTGTAACCCCATTTCAAATTTTTGCTTACCCGCGCCAGGCTCAAAATTTTTAATATTATTGAGGATTATCGGGATAAGCGTAACCGGCTTTTCCATCCAGCGGGCTTGGGTAACATCAATTTCGCCGGCACAATGCATTCCGTATTTATCAAGATAGGAATTGATAGCAACCAAGGATTCTTGTCCACCGTTAAGGATCGCCAGCCCGTTAAAAAAATCATCTTTCGCTTGTTGCAGATAATTAATTACTTCCGGGTAAGGACGAATTACATCGGCAACATCCAATAACTCAAGACCCATTTCTGAGGTGATATTGTTTGCTACCGATTGTGAAAGTATATCTGCGGCATTCTTTTCCCCCAACCACTCCTGCATTTTTTCATTAATCCATAACGTGGCATTCATGCCAGCCATAATAGCTGCAATGCTTTGCGGGGCAAATAGTTCTTTCCTCATTTCCTGAAGGTCTTCCAGGATAAAATCAAACAGATCGGTTTCTGACTTAGCCTGAATAGTTTGCTTTAAGGTTTCTAAGGATGACTGACTGCTTCGGATCAATTCGGCAGCAATTGCCGGGTCATTGGCTACTTGCGGCGGCTGTGCCCAGGTTGCAACCTTTTTGTTTTTAGTGGAATCCGGCTCTTCTTCCGGTAACATCTTTACAAAATCGCCACGATCTATGAGTGTGGTTACCGCATCTTTTATAAGCGGATCATGCTGCCCCATTGCTTTTAATAAAGCCGCTCTGCCTGTTGCAGAAGCCAAACTATCAGCCACATCAACAAACAATCTTCCGCCAGCTTTATACATGGGCCGGGCGGCTGTTAGTTGCCATAAAGATAGCCCTAAAGGCCTCATAGCATCGGTCATCATTTGTTGGTGACCTACGGATATAAAAACGTGATTCTCCCCGTCGTTAATTTCAGGAACAGGATATAAAGTAGTAATCGGCCGGCTTTGTACAATATAGAAAGTATCATTAGCTATGCACCATTCGATATCCTGCGGACTGTTGAAGTGCTCTTCGATCATCCTGCCGATGGTATTCAGCCGCAAAATCTGCTTATCCGTCAGTACCTGATCATGCTGCAACTCGGGTTCAATCCGCTGCTCTTCGGTACCGCCATCTTTTAAAGCATAAACAGCCAGTTTCTTAGCCGGTACTTTCTTATCGATGATGTTGCCATCGCGAACTTTATAATTATCGGCATTCACCAGACCAGATACCATGGCCTCTCCAAGCCCAAAGCCTGCATCAACAGAAAGTATCTTCCGGTTACCGTTGACGGGATCGGCAGTGAATAAAATCCCCGAAGCATGTGGAAAAACCATCTGCTGAACAACTACAGCAAGCTGTACTTTACGATGATCAAAACCGTTTTGGATACGATAGGTCACCGCCCTATCGGTAAATAACGATGCCCAGCACTTGCTTATGTGTTTCAGGATGGCGGTATTCCCGATGACATTCAAATATGTATCCTGCTGCCCGGCAAAAGAAGCCGTTGGCAGATCTTCTGCCGTAGCACTTGACCTTACAGCAAACGCAGTGTTTTTATCAAACTTTGAGAGATAGCAGGCAACTTCTTCAGCTACAGCTTCGGGAACAGGTACAGTTTCAACTACAGCCCGAATCTTTGCGCTGATCTCATTAATAATTCCCCTATCATCGGCTTTGGCATGTGATAGCTGACTCAACAGATCATTAAACTCCAGATTGTTTTCCGTTATGATTTTATAAGCTTCCGTGGTAATGCAGAAGCCGTCAGGTACTTCAATTTCTTCAATCCCCGACAGCTCGCCCAAATTAGCCCCCTTGCCGCCAACCAAGGCAAGTTTTGAAATATCTGCATCCCGAAAACCGATCACATAATAGCCCATATTTTTTCTGTTAGCTTGATTAACAAGCCGAAAATAATGAGCTAATGATAACTTTTACAGGCTTTTGAAGTATATTTTTTTATACGCAATAAGCATGCAAACAACACGTTATCTTTACAACGAAGCGTAAAAAAATCTTAAGTCATTTGAGCAATAGATGCGACAAATCGCGGAGACCGCATACTGTTCAGCGCTTCATTAATTAAAGCTTTACCAAATAGTAATTGGCCTTCGTAAGAAGCAAGGCTTATCTCTCCTGTGCCTAAGTTTTCTTTTACATTTTTCAGGCTGATGCCCTCCATATCCGGATCATGAGCTGTACCGCTATTTGACATATACGCCAGTTTAAACATTAACATAGCATAAACCAACCTGCATATTTGGCGCATCAGAAAAAACCGTGCTTTATGATAATTTGTTAAGCCATTTCCAAAGTAGCTTTCAAGAAAAACGTTTTCATGTTCGTCATTAGCAACATAAAAATTTGCTGTTATAGCCAGATCAACGTAGCGGTCGTTTGTAAAAGCTGCGTCCCAATCAATAATCCATATTTTTTCGCCATCAAAAACCATGTTATTGGGATTAAGATCATTATGACTAAAAACCTTATCAGCATCATTCCATGGATAGTATTTTCTAATTTCATCATAATAGGCAAAACACTCGTCAAAAGCCACTCCCGTTAACATCCCCGAAGTTTTAAACTGAGCGATAAGGCCGTCAATTGTATCCAATAAACTATTTTCGGTTGGTAAGGCCGGTAGCTCGTGCATACGTTTGATTGTTTTTGAAATTTCGGGTAACAAAACTTCTGGCGACTTGTAAACAGCTTGCAATGGTATGTTTTTTATAAACCCAGTGATGGTTACACCTGCTGCTTTATTCAAATAATAAACCCGCGGAGCAATGCCTGCTTCAGCGGCAACTTCCATGCAACTGATACTCGGAGTTTTTACAATACCTGAAGAACTATCGACTTTTAAAATATAGGATTGATTGTTAACCACAATTTTAAATACGGAGGATGCTGATAAGCCTCCAGCCAGTAAAATTATCTCTGCCACCGTGGTTGTACCAAAAGTTTGTGATAACGCGCTTTCAACTGCTAATAAACTTGAAGCAGGGATAATGGAATTTAGTGTTTGCGATTGCATTTGTAACAGGCAATTAGGTGATGTTACCGCCAAGTTTGGCGAGGATATTTGTTAACGAAGTAATATCTTTTGATTCTTTAGCAGGTATAATTTCAAGCGCAAGGGCATTGGCTGTCTTTTCTGCATCAGTAAACAATTGCTTGCCGGCAGGGGTAAGTACTACATAACTCACTCTTGCATCGCGTTCGTTAGCTTCGCGCGTTACCAATCCTATTTTTTCCATTGGCAACAGCATGCGTGTTATCCCGGAAGCAGTTATTCCGATTTTATCGGCTAAATCTATTCTCCGCGCCTTTCCCTCTTCCGATTGCTGCAAAAGATAGAGAATCACAAATTCGGTAAATCCGATGCCATGCATATTCAGGCGGTCAAATCTGCGGGCTATGACGGCTTGCACTTTCGCAAGGTTTATTAGTGTTTTGAGTGATGGATTAATCATTAACATATACTTGACTACTCAATGATTTTACAAGTATAAATATATTTCGGCAGATCACCGCGGTTAAATATTCATTAGCATGAAAATTAAAAAGATTCGATTATGACAGGTACCAATTCCGACACCTTATTTATACCGGCAATGTGAACCAGAAAGTGCTGCCCCTGCCCTGCTCGCTTTCAACGCCAATTTCGCCGCCGTGCTGTTTAACAATTTCAGAACTTATATATAAACCTAATCCAAGACCGGCCTGCGGAGCTCCGTTTTCAGAACGGAAATAGCGCTTAAATATATGTGGTAGCTGATCAGGATCAATGCCTGGCCCTTTATCCGACACTTCAATGCGAACATGATCAGACAACCGGGAAATCCGGATCAAAATGATCCTGGAGTCCGGGGCATATTTCATTGCATTTTCTATAAGGTTAACAAGTACCTGTTCTACCCTTTCCTCATCAGCAACAACCCGAACAGATAAATCACCTTCAATATCCAGCTCGTGTTTACCCGAAACCTTAAGCAAATCACAACAATGATTAATGAGTTTGCCTAAATCAAAATATGTTTTGTTTAAACTGTATTTACGCGCCGCAAGTCTGCTGGCGTCAAATAAGTCGTTTACCAGGAAAGCCAATTTGTTTACGCTCCTGTTGGCCTGCTCTATCATTGCTTTTTGCAGGGCAACCGCGCCTTCATCCTGATGGGTATGTAAAATCTGAACCGCAGCTTTTAACGCTGTCACCGGGGTGCGCATCTCATGGCTGGCTACGGCAATAAATTCGTCCCGCTGCTGAAGCAAAGCAAGGTTTTCAGACCTTAGCTGTGTTTGTTCCATTGCCACATCCGCAAGCTTTTTTAATAGCTTTCTTTCTTTTTCGGTAAGCGAGCGGGGCTCCATGTCAATTAAACATAATGTACCGATGATAAAACCATCTGGAGTAATGATGGGCGCTCCGGCATAAAAACGGATTCGCAGTTTATCTACAACATAAGGGTGATTAACAAAAAGTTCATGTTGATGAGTATCCTCAACCAGGAGCAAATCCGGCTGCAAAATGGCTACAGCGCAAAAACCTTCATTACGGCTTACATATTGAATACCGTTCAGGCCTACTTCGGCTTTAATAAACTCTGTATCAGAATTTAAAAACGAAATATGACTGATTGGGCATGAGAACAATTCGCATGCAAGCTCACATATACTATCGAAGGCTTTTTCGCGGTGTGAATTAAATATCTGATAGCGTTCAAGCGCGGCAACTCGTTCCGCATCATTATCCGGTATCAGGTTAATTCCATAAACGTTGTCCATAAAGCGGTTATAGGTTTCTCAAAAGCTAATATATTATTTATTAATTAAAATACTTCATAAAATACTTAATAAATACACTACATCATTTTAATTCCTTTTAAAAACTTCGATTATTCTGTGAGACAGCAGGAATCTAAACTTAATTCTCCTATTTAAACAAACCCGGATAATACCTGGCAATCATATCTTTTTCATCATTTTTCAGGTCTGATAATAAGACCGGTGTATCCTGGGGCCTTACGCCTTTCTGGTTGATCCGGTTCATCAGGCTCCAGTCTTTTACCGGCTTTTCCGGCGATGGATCGGCAGGTTCTTTTGCAGGCAGGTCATATCGTGTAAAATCTACCACCATTTCTGGTGTGTTTTTGTGCCAGTTCTTTAGCGTTGCCAGGCGAAACTCCCTGTTCATATACCACTTGATTTCCTGATTGCCCCAGGAATTGCCTATACCCAATCCCCTTTCTTCAAACCTGTAGTTCCAGCGGCTATTATCCCGGTATTGGTTACGCCACAGCTCACCATACTCTCCAAAGGTTACGAACTTCACATCGGGCCAGCGCTGCACTGTGGCACTTGTCCATTTCTCCAATGCCCGGTAGGCCAATGTATCGTCCCAATTTTTGCGCTCGGCTATTTTAACCAGAGCGGCTTCCCATATATTAGGGATCCAGCCGAAACCGTTAAGTTCAAAACCGCGGTCAAAATGTATGGACTGCGTGTGCATTACCGAAAGATGCCCAATTTCCAGACCCCAATCGCCATAGGTTTCAATAGGACCAACACCACGGCGACTTGCAGCGCCGTTAAAAGGTGTCGTGCCCCATACATTTCCGCTTTGGAGCGCGCACAAAAAGTCGACACTCCAGCCGTCCAGGTTTACACAATCGATAAAATCGCTTTTACCTTGTGCCGGTTTACAAAAATGTTCTTTTGATGGGTAAAATGGGTAAGATGGCGATCCGTCCGCGCCGCCGCCATCCGTTTCATGTTGGCTCCAGATTACGGCATGTGCCACATGAATATTTTCTTTTTCGGCCAAATAAGCCAGGTTATCAGCAGATAAAAAGCCGCCCATTACACTTTTGGGGCGGTATCCCTTACCAACCATTGCAGTTATACGCTGCAATGCCTCGGTCATCTCCTGGTTTACACGGTGCCGGGGTAGGTACATGGCGGGGAAATATCCCGGAAAATAAGAGACCTCATCACCAAATTTAAGCTGACACTCCGCGGCATAATTGCGGATATCTACATAATTCTGGCGTTTATCTTCAAGCGCGTTTAACGTAAAGCCCCAGGTTAGCCGCCCTCCGGGTACATTCTTTGCAAAAGTTTCCCTTAAACGCTGCACTACTTCCAGCGTATGCGCAAAACCTTCGTCGCGCTTGATCAGCTTCACATCCCGAGATACCTCCCAAGGCGAAGTGCGGATCATGATACAAAAAGTTACAAAACGATTGCCCATCAAAGATGTAGGGGAATTTCCCGTCAGGAAACCCAGGGGATCGGCCTTTCCCAATAACGGATTAGCCAATACCGCCGCTCCGCCCAGCAGCGTATTCTTAAAAAAAGTTCTTCTTTCCATTTAGCAGAAATATAGACCGGCTTATGCCAGCTTCAGGTTAACGCCTTCAAAAGTTAAGATCCCCGACTGAATTGTTTTTCCTATCGCTTCAGAAAGTTGCTGACGCATTTCTTCAGTAAGCCTGGCAAAGCCCAATTGTTTGGCCACTAACGGTATAGCGTCTTCCTCGGTAATTGAAATAGCACCACGCACTACATCCCTGATGGCCTCATAAATTTCTTCGGGCGCTATCAGTGCCAGCTTTTTATAGGCAGATGGCAACTTACTCCGGTCGCGAACAACGGGCCGTTCCATTTCCGGCGTCCACAAAAACTCATCTTTAACAATCACCTTACCTTCATCTTTAGCTTGTTGCAAGGCCTGCGTTAACGTATAACGGATCCTTGAACCAACTTTAGCTATTCCTGCAGCTTCAGTAATGCGCTTGGCCATTTCATCAAAATGTACCGGGCTTTCTATTTGTACAACCTCAGAGATCCAATTCCCCAATTCGGCGAAGGTATACAGCTGAAACTCGTCGCGAAGATGTTCAATGTGAACGTCCGCCAGCTTGTATTCCTGAATTACAGGGGCTGTTTCGGCTGCGACTTCCCGGCGAATCTCATCCGGTAAAATATCGGCCTCCACATCATTGCTTTCGGTTGAATGTTTAGCTGCTTCAATGGCGCCAAGTAAGCGGTTCAATTCGCGTGACGGATTACGGTACCAGTCTGTGCTCCAAACCTGGTATAAGTTCCAGCCAAACAGCTCCAACACCTGCCCTCTTAAACGGTCGCGATCAGTTGCTGATGCCGCGCTGTCATAAGCCTTACCATCGCATATGAGCCCTAAAATGTAGCGACCCGGATTTTCAGGATCCACAACCGCCAGATCCAGGTAGAAACCCGGTGAACCCACACGGTCACGTACAATGTAACCGGCTTTTTTGAGTTGATGTGCTACTTCTTCTTCAAATGGCCTGAGCTCTTGCGGGATAAATGCCTCCGGCTTATCAAATTTGGCGTGCTGCGCAAAATACAGGAAGCTTTTGAGTGCGCGGATACCGAAGCGTGCCGACTCACCCAGCTTGATGTCTTCAGCAGTGATATTGGTAAACACTTCGCAGCGCATTTTGGCCCTTGTAATCAAAACATTCAATCGACGTTCCCCGCCTTCGTTATTCAGCGGGCCGAAGTTCATTGGTATTTTGCCATCTTCCGTACGGCCATAGCCAATACTGATCAGGATCACATCCCGCTCATCGCCCTGTACATTTTCAAGGTTTTTGATAAAGAACGGTTCATCCGGTCGCCCGGTAAAAAAGCTTTCCGTTGCAGGGTTAGCGTTTCGCTCAATTTCAAGCGCCGCCTGTATAGCCTGTGCCTGGGCTGTGCTGAATGCAACTACACCAAGACTTTGTGCAGGATATTTGCCGGCATGTGCTATTACCGCTTTGGCAACGGCCTTCGCCTCTAAGGGATTGCTACGCGTTTTGCCACGGTCGTAAATGGCATCGGGTAAATGATTAAAACGTAAGCCAAGGTTCTGCCTTGAACCGGGGCTTGGAAATATCACCAGCTTATCCTCATAAAATTCATGGTTAGATAAGGTAATCAGCGATTCGTGCTGGCTACGGTAATGCCATTTGAGCATACGCGTAGGTGCGCCCTGCCCGTCGCACATCCCCAAAATACTTTGCATATCCGCCGTAACATTCTCTTCCTCCTCAATATCGGTATTCAGCTTATCAAAAAAGCTGGTTGGAGGTAACTGACGGGTATCGCCAACTACCACCAATTGTTTACCGCGGGCAATGGCTCCGATAGCATCTACTGGACGTACCTGGCTGGCTTCGTCAAAAACAACCAGATCAAAATCTATAGCGCCCGGCGGCAGAAAATTGGCGATAGACATAGGGCTCATCATCCATACCGGTTTAACAGCCTGCATGGCTTTGCCTGCTTCTTCTACCAGTTTACGAATGGGCATATGCCGCGCTTTTTTGTTAAATTCGGTTTTCAGGGTATTTACCTGGCCACCGGCACCGTTTTTGGGCAAACCTTCCCAATGCCTAAGCGCCACTACTGCCCTGTTATAATAAAGATTAACCTGATCAAGCTTTTTGAATTTGGCGATAACCTCTTCATGGCTGGCCCGCTCAAACTTGGTGATTTCCGGACTGGTTCTGAAAGCCTGTTCTATCAAATACTCATACCAGGTTTTCTGCAGGCTGATCTTTAACAAATCTCTGGCTTCGTCCCAGTTTGCGGCCAGTGTGGTCAGGAACGATAAGCCTTCTTTTTCGGCCTGTGCACAAAGCTGGTTCCAGTCGATAGCCAACTGCAACTCTCCAAAATGCGCTATCCAGCTTTTCCATGTATGTTCCTGCTCTGCATAAGTTTTTGGGAACACATTCAATTTTAATGCAAGCAATGCCCTAACCCGCTGCTCGCTGTTAACTTTTAACGCGTTACGGAGTTTGCTCAGGTAATCGGCCGCAATCGCAGGTATTTCCAGTTTACTTAGATAGCTTAATAAAAGTGGATCGTTGATACCCGCTAAATAGTTAGCTGCCGCGTGTAACGACCTCCAATCCGAACGTTGTTTAAGCCAGCGGTTGCCAAAAAGACTTAACGCAAAGGTATCATATTGCCGTAACTGATTTTCCAGCCTACGCGCCTCCGAAATGGCATCTACCAATTTGAGTTTTTCGGAAGCATCATCCGGTAAGGTAATTTTCAATAAAGATGCCAGTTGCTGTTTACTCTTGCGATAATCGCCATTGAAGATTTTATACCATTTATCGCCATAGCTAACAATATTACGCCGGATCTCAAGGATATCCTGCGACCATGCTTCCGCTACAAAAGTGTCTTTATATTGCCGGTATAAATTTTCAAGCTCTTCGCCTGTATCCAGCAACTCTTTGATATCAGCAGCCTTGGTACGCCAGATAGGGTCCGTGATATTCAGTTCTTTCAAATCTGGTGCCGAAGCTGCCTTTTCCAACAGCGCTTCTAACGCGGGGATTCCTTCATCTGTTAAGGGAACTGTGAAACCTGTACCTGCATGGATACTATTCAATAAGCTTAACAATTCGCTTACTGCCAGCTGCGCGGCTTCCATATATGATAAAATTGTTCCCTTTTCGTGCGGGAGCAAAACCATCAAACCGGTTCCGTAAAAGATCAGGTTGGACGGCGTTCCGATATCTTTAAGCCGTGCCTGTATACGGTCGGCCCATTCTTCAGCCAGTCGAACTTTTTCGGCATCCCAATCTGCCATGTTTTCGATAGGCAGCTTAATCAAATTACGACCAGCGGCCAACCCATCAATCTGCAATAAAAAACCGATGACCTGCTGCGCGGTTAAACCACTTCCAGAAAGCTGGTTGTTGATTGCACGGCAATAATCATTAAGTTCGGCCCGGTAAATCTCCAGCATCCTGATCTCGAGTTCAAGCTTAGCTGTTTGAGGTTTACCGAGATCCATAACACGCTTTATTTCCTGCAACACATCACGTTTGTTGGTTTTGTGGCTATGCAGCTCCAGGCACACCGTACCCAGGTCAATATTATCCAACCTGCGTTTTACCACATCAAGCGCGGCCATTTTTTCGGCCACGAATAAAACTTTCTTCCCCTGCCCCACGGCATTGGCAATAATATTAGTGATGGTTTGCGATTTACCGGTACCCGGCGGCCCCTGTATCACCAGGTTACTGCCTTCCTGTACCGCCAGCATTGCCATTAACTGAGAGCTATCAGCATCAACCACCCTAAAAAGTTCGTTAGCTTTGGTATCAGCATCAAGGTCCTGCTCGTCCTCCGGTACATCTTCGTGAAACCCGTTATCCAAAAGCGCCTGCACATTGAGATGGTTTTCGGGCTTTACAGCTTTTGGCCATTGCTCTGTATCCAAATCATTATAGATGAGAAATTTGCCGAAGGAAAAGAAGCCAAGCTCAATGGCATCAGGTTTAACCGACCAATTAGCTTGTTTCCCGATATGCGACCGGATATCGGCTATATAATCGTTAAAAACAAACTCTTCATCATCTGACATATCAGGTATAGTGATATTGAAATCACTTTTCATTTTGGCCTGAAGGGATAGGTTTGCACCAATCTCGGCACCGGTATAACGTAACCGGAAACGTTCCTGGGCGCTTGACCGTTCCAAACTTACCGGCACCAACACCAGCGGTGCCGAGCGCAATGTTTCGGGATCACCGGCATCACACCAATGCAACATGCCCAATGCAAGGTATAACAGGTTAACGCCTTGCTCTTCAATGCTGGTTCTTGCAAAATAATAGGTATTCAGTAGCCGAGTCTGGAGCTTTTGCTCATCCTCGTCGGTTTGCAGCCGGGTATCCTGGTATTTGGCCTCATCCTCCGGAAAAAGCTGCCCTTCCTTTAGCGCCAGAAAAGTCATGGCTTTTTGCTGCCGCACTAAAATATCATAAACATATTCCGCTTTTTCATCTGCGATATGTACGCCTTTACCTTTGGTGAGCTTATAATTCAGTAAAGGGTTTCGAAGCCCCAGGTCAAGCAATTCCTTCCTGGAGGATGCTAACCGGGACTGTATAGTTTCCTGCATATTTTCAAAGCTAATAAAAGGACAGTAATTTTTAAACTTCGGTGAGCTGCAATACGGTTACGGTTTGTAACAATGCTTATATCTGGGAGATAGTAAACAAACAACACACCAACATCTTCATTTCAAATCATTACAATGGCTTAATCCCACCTATCTTAATTACCGTGATACCCCGAGGCTTCCAGAAAAGTGGTGACATCTGTTGCTTTAGCGTAATCCAGACCAACCAATTGTTTAATAGCGTCCGCCTTATTTATAGCTTTATCGTAATAAGATTTACAAATTTGATAGCCAACAAAATAACCAAGATCAGGCGCCGGCAAATCTGGGTTATTACCGGTGCTTACCCAATTGTCATTTTTGTTGGTATACATATCTTTTTTGAAAGCGACCCATACTTCCTGCTCATGCTTGAAGCCATATTTCATATAGGGGGATTGCACCGATATGCCTGTGATAATATAGGACAAAAAATCGCAGGAGCCTTCCCGGATTGAAGAAGTTAGCACATCGATTTTTTTGAAATCGGGGCGCTTTTGCTGGGTATGCACGTATTCATGTATGGCCATTCGTATAAGTTCATCCTCTTTCAACTTTGGATCTGCCAGCACAACCTCTACGCCTATAAGCGAAAGATTTCCCCTTATGGTACCACCTTGTTGCCTGATCCCGATGAGAAAATATATCTGAGCAGGAGTGAGATCGGGGTATAACGCTTTAAAATGAGTAATGTATTTATCAAGCTTGATCGTGGCCCGGTCAACCAAGGCTGTTTTCATACGTAATGAATCCCAAAATGCCGGGTAACTTTTCAGCAAGGAAAGCCATTTGCTGTCGAGATCGTTTTTATTTCGCATGAAAGCTTTTAATCCGTCGCTCGCTTTATCTATATACAAGCGCCTGACTACATCAATTTGCTTTGCAGAATCAGATAGTGTAAGCACACTATCTCTCATTATCCAGAAATTTCGAAAGTCTGTTTGGTAAACCTGCTGCGCAAAACATCCAAAGGGTAAAAATATCAATAGTATTAACAGACGTTTCATATGTAGTTGTTTAAACTTAACAGAATTACAGCGCCTCACATTTTCCCCAATATTTTAATGCAAAACATCCTTTACCCAATTAAAGCAAAGATGATCTTTACAGTACCATCTTTGCTTTGATCAAGAATGACAATTAAAACTCAATTCGATTTCAAAACTAAACGAGTTCATCTCTGACCGAATCCTTAATTGAAGTTGGCACCAGATCCTCCGTTGTCTCTATACTTTCAACGCCTTCACCTGTTGTACGGGAAATTTTATATAAAAAGGTATCCGGCGACTGCGGGGATGCTGAGCTACTTTTTTTCGTGAATAAATTATTCACCGCTTGCTTATCATCGTCGGTTAATTGGTTCATATCAATTTCGCCGACGCTTTTAATCCGGGAATTAGTTATGCCGAATCCGGCAAGGCCGCCAATTCGCTCAACTTTTAATAGTGTCATGATCTGATTATTATAATCCAACTGCTTTCCAGGCTTTATCTATAGCTGTTTTGACTGCTTTTTGCCCGGCAAACATACTCTTTGCAACAGAACGGGTGCGGTTAGCAAATTGTTTCATTGACATGTTTGGCGACGCTCCAAAACCAGTTAACGATTGATACCAGATGCGTCCGGTAATAGTCCAGCTATTGCCCCCTATTGCTGTAGCTGCTTTATAGAATGCTAAATTGGGGATTCCACTGCTTTCATGTGGATCCATTCCTTTTTTATATTTGGAATAATTATCGGGCTGTGGAGAAAGACAATGTGCTGCTCCCGGCTTGGCCATATCACGAAGACAGGTGTAACCTCTCGCTGCCGCGCCAGGCCCCATGATATCACTACCGATCAGCCAATCGGCCGCATTTACGTCTTGGTTTTTTTCCCATTGACGAAACATGGAACCAAATACGTCGGAGATACTCTCATTTAAACCGCCGGCTTCATCAGTGTAACTTAAGCCAAGAGAATATTGCGTTACCCCGTGGGTCAATTCGTGCCCGATAACATCATTCCCTTTAGTGAAATCAAGAAAAATATTGCCATCGCCATCACCATAGGTCATTTGCCCTCCGTTCCAAAAGGCGTTATTATAATTTACACTATAATGAATGGAAGAAATCATCGCCATCCCCGCGTTATCAATAGAATTTCGCCCAAATACTGATTGGTAAAACTTATCAACGCCTGTTGTCTCGTTAAAGGCACGGGTACAAGTCTGATCTGTTGAAAGCTGAGGATTAGGAATCGACACGCCTGGAATTGTATTATGATGCTGACAATCGTAAACCGTCACCGCCGGCGGAACAATGGGCAAAGCCTGCAAACCGCTTGGCAAAATCTTCTGGGCAGTCAGCGACATCTGTGTTCTGAAATCGCGGCTTTTGCGCCATTCACTTTCAAACTTCGCAGCATCAGCAAAATATTTACGTTCCTGATCCGTAAGTTTCTCATCACGTGAAAGTTTCTTAAGAATTTTCTCGGGAACGATAAAACAAGTACAGCCACAGTGATCATGGCTCAAAGTCAATTGTCCTTTTTTCATAACGCCTGTTGTTGATTGCCTACTCTTCATCGGATTTTTGGCTTACTCCGTTTTTATAAGATAGAAGATAAAAATCATCAGGTAAGGTAGCCTATACCAATGCCTGATATTTAGATTAACCTGTTATTAAAAGCATCCAATTAAGTAGCGGATACTTTTGAGCAGGATATTAGACAATAGCTCAGAAAACAGCAAAAAACAAACGCCGGATAGTCTTTAATTTTAAACTGATAAGCGTTTGGAATATTGCGAAATAGGGTCACAATTGGTTCCCGGGTCGGCAACAATTTTTGAAGATTCCACTGCGATCCCGGTAATACGTGCTACCGAGCTCTCTGCGAACATCTTATATCGCTTTCGACTCTTTTGAATAAGATAAAATTAATAAATAATCTCTTTAATAATTAAAAATATGCAACACAATAAAGTGTTATTTATTTATCTAATTTACTTTCATACTTCTCTAAAAGATCTTGTATGAATTTATTATAATCTTCACGCATAGGCAGCTCGAAATCGGTATGCAAAATACGTTTATCAACCAATACGTGTTCATTGGTCTTGGGATTAAACCCTTCTTTTTTTACATCTGCCCAATAAAAACCGATGCCTCTTTTTTGCCAGGCTGGAACATCATTAAAGTTGATACCATATTGAAATAACAATTCATTCTTGGCAGCAATACTCATGCCTTCTATTTTAAAAGTAGCTTCCTTTACGGTACAATTATCTTGTCTCAAACGCCAGTAGCAATGAGCATTCAACGCATTCCTATGGGCGTCTTCATTACGCCATCTAAAATAATCCTCTACCAATTTTTTATTGGGAAACTCAGAAATACGACAGTCAAAAGCTCCTAAATCTCCCAAACCCGCTGAAAACTTAGCACTGGCCTCGCCTGCTAATACGGAGATATACTTCCTGGTTTTTCGCCCAAAAAGATTTTCGTCGGGATGAAATAACAGTGATATTTCGTCACTTTGTGTATAACCGTAAATTACGTTGAAACCGCAATTCATGAGGTGCTTTACCGTTTCAACCATGAGGTCACGAAACCTTTCATCAAAAGGTGCTTTAAACTGATGTACTTCTTTAGTCAACCGGGTAAAGCCCCGCCCATCAATTCTTGCTACGATATACATTTCAGGTAAAACGCAACGGTCCTGTGAGGTTTCATAAACCCTCATTTTAACATCCAGATCATCAAATTTCATTTGACCATGCTTTTATAGTAAATGTATTATTCTCAGTTGTTACATAAAACAACTCGTCGAAACCTTCGTCAGCAGAGGGCAGGGCCAACCGCTTAAAAGTTCCTCTTATGCCAATTTCGGGGATCTTCTCTTTGCCAGAACGTTGGTTATTACGCTCCAACGCGTCAACCAACTTTGATTGGAAATAGTATCCGGTTACTTTAAACTTATTTGCTTTTGCAATAGCTATATATTTTGCCCTTTCCTTTTGAGTTGGATTAGTATTGTCCACTACAAAAGGGTGGCTGGTGGAAATACAGGTTTCGATAAACCTAAGTTCCTTATTCCTGGTATTTAACTGATCTAAAGAGATTCGGATATGCGTTTTAAAGAACCTTTCTTTGAAGAAAGTAGTTTTTCCTGTTGCCTGTATACCACAAAATATTACTGCTTCCATTTTTCTAAGGGTTCAATTTTATACATGCAAAAGAATTCTCAATCAAACATATAATACCTTTTTTGATATTTTAAGTTGTACTAAAATAAAAAAAGCCAGATAAATCATAAATCTATCTGGCTTCAATTTTATTTCGCTTCAACAATTCTCTTATGCGCTTGCCACTGGCGGATTTCATCCGCCGTAACACGCCTCGGTGGGCTTTTTGCGGAGAGAGAGGGATTCGAACCCTCGGTACCGTTTCCAGTACGACAGTTTAGCAAACTGTTCCTTTCGGCCTCTCAGGCATCTCTCCGGGTTTCACTATCTACAGCATTAATTAATTTAATGCTATAATCGTGACATCATAAATAAAAAAAGCCCTGTTTGGGCTTTTTGCGGAGAGGGAGGGATTCGAACCCTCGGTACCGTTTCCAGTACGACAGTTTAGCAAACTGTTCCTTTCGGCCTCTCAGGCACCTCTCCGTTTTGCTTTTCAGCTATGTCCCGTTTTTCAGGGACTGCAAATATAGTAATTCAAGCCTCCCGTCAAAAAAAAAAATCATTTTCTAATAATCTATCCTAACGTGGTAAATACTCATCAGCATCCGCTTGAAAATAGCCTTGATAGTTTCAATATCTTTTAAAGTTATATTACTGTCTTTCAACTGATTTTGATCGAGCTTATACTTTACGATCCGATCAACCAGTACGCTGATAGATTCTTCGTCCGGTTCTTTTAACGAGCGTGAAGCGGCTTCAACCGAGTCGGCAAGCATCAAAACGGCCCCCTCTTTGGTGAAAGGAATAGGCCCGGGATAGCGAAAAATATTCTCGTTAATGAATTTTTCAGGAAAATTTTTCAGTGACGACTGGTAAAAATAGTCGACACGCGTATTACCATGATGGGTACGTATAAAGTCGATCACTACTTCCGGCAGATTGGCTTTACGCGCCATTTCAATACCCTTGCTCACGTGGCGGATAATGATCTGCGCGCTTTCCTCATAAGGCAGTTTATCATGGGGGTTAAAACCCGAGCTCTGGTTTTCGATAAAGAACAGCGGGTTCTCCATTTTACCAATATCGTGGTAAAGCGCCCCTGCCCTAACCAGTAGTGCATTGCCGCCAACAGCATAAATAGCATTCTCGGCAAGGTTAGCTACCTGTAACGAGTGCTGAAAGGTACCCGGAGCATTAAAGGCCAGCTCACGTAATAACGGCGCGTTGGTATTGGTAAGCTCAATGAGCGTAATTTCTGATGTGATGGCAAATATCTTCTCAAACAGGTAAATAAGCGGATAAGCCAGGAGCGTAAGCAATACGCTAACCACGAAAGGCAAAAAGTCCATCCAGTCAATATTCATGAAATCCCCCTCGCGGATAAAGGTGATGCCCAAAAACGCGACAAAATAGGTAAAGATGATGATCACCGCCGAGATCAGGAACTGTTCCCTGCGCACCAGGTTTTTAATACTATAAATAGATACCATACCCGCCGTAATCTCATAATAAGCAAACTCAAAGCTGTTCGGAACAAAAAAGCCGGCTATCAGTACTACTAATAAATGAATTTCAAGCGCCAAACGGGTATCAAACAATATGCGGATGATGATTGGTACAATACAGTAAGGAATATAATACAGATTGGTAGGAAACTGCAGCTTAATAGCAAGCGACAAAGTAGCCAGCATAGCGGTAATTACCAGCAATATCAAACTCACCAGCCTGTTATCGGCATAAATGTCCTTACGGAAAAGGTAAAGAAAAATCATGAGTAGCGATAAAGCAATGGCTACCAGGAAAAACTGCCCCAGCAATACCAGGTTCCGGTTGCCGTTAACGCGCGCATTATCCTCAAAGGCTTTTTTAAATGATTCCAGCTTTTGATAAACATCATCATTAACTACCGAACCTTTATAAACTATTACCTCCCCTTTTTGCACCATACCACGGGTTACCGAAAGGCCGTCAACAACTTCTTTCTCCAGTCTGGAAGTGAGATTATTGTCATAAGCAAGGTTATTTTGAAGACGGTTACTGATCAAATCGAGCAGGAAAGCCTTGTCCACATCTGTATGTTTGCTCAACACTTTATCGCAATAGGCCTGCGCCTTTTCTTTAGTGAAAAGCTCGTTGGTATTTTTATCAGTGGCAACATTTTTATCCAATATTCTTATGGGATAGTTTTCTGTGCTTTGCTGGTATTTTGCATTCGGTTTAAAAACACCAGTTTGATAAATTTCTGTAAGCAGATCAACACCTGCAGCAATATATTTTGGTTTTAGTTTATCGTTAATACCCGCATTATGCCATTTGATTTCCAGATCGGCCTTGAAACCATCTATCTGCTGGTTTTGCATAGCGGCATCTAACTGATAAATTGGCGTTATACTTTCCAGTGCCGATTTCTGATCGGCCATGATTTCCTGGGGTGTTTTTAATATGGCAAAATTATAGGGCGATACCAGGTCTTTTTGGTTCCATATCCTGCCTTTTTCGTGCTCATAGCTAAATTTTGCCTGCTTCGGTAAAAAATAAACAATGAGTATGACACTGAGCAGCATCATCAAAAACTTAACATTACGGGCGTATTTGCGCAGTAAAGCCTTTTGGCGCGAAGTGGATAGTTTTGCCATGTAAATAAATAACCTGCCAAAAATAATATAAGTTTCTGTTATATGCAGTTTTTCTTGCTTTTGCGAAAACAAATTTGATATCTTTGTGATATCACTTTAAAATCAATTTAAATCATGAATGCTGAAAAAACAATCAACCCGCCATCCGGCTTTGCCGTGTTCTTTATATTTCTGGCATTGCTGGCAGTAGCCGCATTTTGTTTTTGGGCTGGCGAAGAACCTATTGGGGCTATATTAGCCATTGTAGGTTTCGTTTTTCTGCTCCCGGGACTTGTTGTCGTTAACCCAAACGAATCAAAAGTGCTTACCCTTTTCGGCAAGTACCTGGGCACCGTAAAAAAGGACGGCTTTTTCTGGGTAAACCCTTTCACTGTAAAAAGAAAAGTATCATTAAGGGCTTTTAACCTTAACGGGCAGCAATTGAAAGTAAACGATAGCATTGGTAACCCTATTGAAATTGCGGCCGTTATTGTATGGCAGATCAAGGATACCGCTGCTGCTGTATTCGCGGTTGAAAACTATATACAATATGTAAATATCCAGAGTGAGGCCGCGGTGAGGCACCTGGCCAATTCTTTTCCTTATGATAACCTGGAGGACGAAAACGCTGCCATCACCCTTCGCGGTGGTGCAGAACAGGTGAGCACCATGCTGGAAAAGGAACTGAACGAAAGACTTGACCGCGCCGGCATCGAGGTATTGGAAGCCCGCATTTCGCATTTAGCTTATGCCCCGGAAATTGCGCATTCCATGTTACAGGTACAACAGGCATCGGCCATTATTGCTGCACGTAAGCTTATTGTTGAAGGCGCGGTTGGCATGGTTGAAATGGCACTGAACAAACTATCTGAAAAAAACATTGTAGAACTTGATGAAGAACGCAAAGCAGCCATGGTAAGTAACCTGCTGGTTGTATTGTGTGGAGATAAGGCCGTTAACCCGGTTGTTAATACCGGCACTTTATATCATTAATACCATGGATCAGTTCAGAGGTTTTGATCTTTTGCGTGTACAGGAACTACCTGTTTTAAGGCATGGCTTTTGGCGACCATGGTATGAGCTTACTGATGGGCAGTTTAGCTATGGTAAGCTCACCTACACCGGTGCTTTAAAACGCAATTGTATACTTGAAACTGCAAGCGGGAGCTGGATAATAAGACGAAAAAGCTGGGCAGGCCGAAAACTTATAATTGAACAGCCCGACGGCATGGAAACAGGTTTAATAACACCTGAGATCTGGAGCCGCAAGATAACACTGGAATTAAACAATGGGCTTACGGCTACATTTTATAATAAAAAAATCCTGGCGCGTACCTACACATGGCTAAGTGAACAGTTGGGCGATATATTGAGTGTTGAATCCAAGATTTGGAGCAGGAAACAGCCTTTTATTATAAAAATCGATCCGGATATGATCAAAAAAGTACCAGAACTACCTTTATTGGCGTTACTGGGCATAAATTTAGTTTTGTTAAAACAGGCCGAAGCAGCGGCCACAAGTTGATATGGCGGAGAAGAAAGCATTTGTATTACGTATTAATCCGGATATGTTGAAGGAGATTGAAACCTGGGCTGCCGAAGAATTCAGAAGCACCAATGGCCAGATCGAATACCTGATGCAACAAGCCCTGCTTGCCCGCAAAAAGGGAACTAAGAAGAAAAAGGAAGGTGGTGATTAGTGGCAGTAGCAGAGGCAGTTTGCAGTTATTAGTTTGCAGCTCCGACGTTTAATACTTTTATCCTATCGAAATAAACTGCCACCATTTCTCAAAAACTGCAACTATCCAATACTACTATCCGATTTAAAAAACTGCAACTGCCGCTGAAAAACTGCAACTATTTTTTATTATGCATGCATAGTATTTTCTTTCATCCAAATCACTAAATTTGCCCACCAATTTTAATGAGGGACACATGAAAGAAGTAGTAATAGTAGCGGCTACACGCACACCTATAGGCAGTTTTGGAGGTAGTTTGGCAGCCATAAGCGCCACACAGCTTGGCGCTGCAGTCATCAAATCGGCAGTGGAAAAGGCTGGTTTACGGCCCGACCAGGTGCAGGAAGTTTATATGGGTAATGTCATGTCGGCCAATATTGGGCAGGCTCCGGCTACCCAGGCAGCTATTTTCGCAGGGCTCCCCTATTTGCCTGCCACAACTATTAATAAAGTATGCGCGTCGGGCATGAAAGCCATTATGCTGGCAGCTCAAAGTATAGCCATAGGCCAGAATGATATTGTAGTAGCCGGTGGTATGGAGAGCATGAGTAATGTGCCTTACTATCTTGACAAAGCCCGCAATGGCTATCGCTTAGGCAACGGGCAGATCATTGACGGCCTGGTAAAAGACGGTCTTTGGGATGTATATAATGACTACCACATGGGCTCGGCAGCCGAACTTTGTGCTACCGACTGCAACATCAGCCGCGAAGAGCAGGATGCCTACGCTATATTATCTTATCACCGCGCTCAGAAGGCCCAGAGCGATGGCAAATTCAAAGACGAAATTACCCCTGTTGGTCTGAAAGATAAAAAAGGCGATATCACCATGTTTGCCGAAGATGAGGAGCCTAACACTGTAAAATTTGACAAGATCCCAACCTTAAAACCGGTATTTAAAAAGGACGGTACCGTTACAGCTGCCAACGCCTCAACTTTAAATGACGGCGCTGCCGCGGTGGTACTCATGAGCCGCGAAAAGGCTGATGAACTGGGCATAAAACCGCTTGCCAAAATAGTCGCCCATGCAGATGCGCAGCAAGCGCCGGAGTGGTTTACTACCGCACCATCAAAAGCTATTCCGCTTGCATTGCACAGGGCCGGTCTTGAGGCTTCGGATATTGATTTCTTTGAGATCAATGAGGCTTTCTCGGTAGTATCAATAGCCAATAACCAACTTTTAAACCTCGACCCCGAAAAGGTGAACATTAACGGCGGGGCTGTTTCATTGGGCCATCCCCTTGGTGCTTCAGGCGCCCGGATCATTGTAACGCTTTTACACGTATTAAAGCAAAATGATGGTAAATATGGTGCGGCCGGCATTTGTAACGGTGGTGGCGGCGCGAGCGCAATGGTTATCGAAAATTTACGTTAATACCCTAAAACTTATATAATTGTAAGGTATAACAGCTTTCATAAAGCTTGTGTTATACCCGGCATTGATATAAATAAGCTCACCTAATTAATTAAAACAGTGACAAAAAAAGCGCTTCTGACTGCATTTTCAATATTACTTTGTCTGCAAAGCTTTGCACAGTATTATGATGAGGGTACCCGGCTAAAAAAGCTCAACGAGTACCAGGATAGTCTGGCCAAACTCGGCAAAAAAATTGTGAACGATGAAAATGATATGGAGCGTAAAAATGCCAATTATCAGTTTATCAAAACATTGGTACAGGCCTTAAAAATCAATAACTCTTTTCTGTTCCCCTTTGATTCGCTTAAAAGTATAAGTATTGTTAACTCGCCCGATAACCGTTTTCGTATCCTGAGTTGGCATGTCATCAACCTTGATGGCAGCTACCGCTTTTACGGTACAGTACAAATAAATACCGGCGGCGCGCTTAAAATGTTCCCGCTTGAAGATTATTCACCGCTTCAAAAAAATCCGGAAGATTCCGTAACCGATAGCCACAAATGGTATGGCGCCCAATATTATAAAATAATGCCGGTGTATGGTCCTAAACCTTACTACGTATTATTAGGTTGGAAAGGTAACACTGTAAAATCCACCAAAAAAGTGATCGATGTAATCTCCTTTAATAACGGTGTACCTGAATTTGGCATGCCAGTATTTAATGGTAACGGCAAAACCCGCGACAGGGTGGTATTTGAATACGCCAGGCAGGTATCTATGCTATTGCGGTATCTCCCCGAACAAAATCTGATTGTGTTCGACCACCTTTCGGCCCCCGATGGCAGGAGCAAAGATAAACCCGAAACGTTTGGCCCGGATCTGAGTTACGATGGCTATAAACTGAAAGAAGGGCGCTGGACTTATGTAGAAGACCTCGACATGCGTAATATTTCCAGCGGAGAATCTTCAGCTACCGATACGGAATATGTTGATCCTAAAAAACAGGCGGCGAAAGATCGCGCACTCGTGCCAACACGTCATTAAGAAATTAAATAACAGCAATAATCAAAAATTAACCATTTTGTTACATAAAGTATCCCACTTTCGGTATTAAATTTTGGTTTGGAAGATTTATATTACCTTTAGCAAATTTTTAAGTTAACTGATGCAAGAAAAAACTGCTCCCCTAAAATCTCGATTCCCCAAGAGCGTCCCTTACATTATTGGCAACGAAGCCGCAGAACGTTTTAGCTTTTATGGCATGCGTTCCATACTCACCTTATTTTTGGTAAAACAATTCTTTAACCCTACCGGGGCTCAAGCATTAGCTCAACAGGCTGATGCCCATGCCAATAAATTGAATCACTTATTTGTGATGGTGGCCTACGCTTTGCCATTTGTAGGCGGTATGGTGGCCGACTGGTTTACCGGTAAATATAAACTGATCCTTTATATTTCCATGGTGTATTGCCTTGGCCATCTTTTGCTGGCCATGTTTGATACAAGTCTTAGTGGTTTCGAGATAGGTATGCTTGTTGTAGCTATCGGTGCCGGTGGTATCAAATCGTGCGTTTCGGCCAACGTAGGCGACCAGTTTGATGCCAGCAATCAAGATTTGCTATCAAAGGTTTACGGCTGGTTTTACTTTAGCATAAACGCGGGCTCTATGCTATCTACTGTTGCTATCCCTACTATTTACAAATATTATGGCCCTAAATGGGCTTTCGGTATTCCCGGCATATTAATGGGTTTGGCGACTGTTATATTTTTCATGGGCCGCAAAAAATATGTAAAAGTGCCTCCGCAGGGCGTAAACCGAAACAACCTGGTGTTTATTACATGGTATGCACTTACCAATTTGAGTAAAAGGAAACCTGGCCAATCATTCCTTGATATTGCTAAAGAAAGTTATGATCCGGAACGTGTTGAAGGAGTTAAAGCGGTATACCGCGTAATTGCCGTATTCTTTTTTGCATTGGCGTTTTGGGCTGTTTGGGACCAGTGCCTTTCAGAATGGACGCTTTATGCTGCAAAAATGGATCGTAACATTAATCTCGGTTTTACTTCATTCCAGATAGAACCGGGTTCAATGTCTACGTTTAATACCATTTTCCTTCTGCTATTCATACCACTTTTTAACTATCTGATTTATCCTAATTTAGATAAAATCGGATTAAAAACAACACCTTTACGCAGGCTTGGTGCCGGTTTGGTTTTAACAGCATTATCATTTGTAGTTATCGGTTTTACCCATGTTAGTATTGATAATGGTGGCACACCTTCAATGTGGTGGCAGGTATTGGCCTTTTTAATACTATCGGCTGCAGAAGTATTGGTATCAATTACCGGCCTGGAATACGCATACACACATTCTCCAAAATCAATGAAAAGTACCATGTCGGGCATTTGGTTCCTTGTTGTTTCATTCGGAAACCTGATCACCGCACTTGTTAACGGACTCATTGAAGACGGTGGCTGGTGGGCTAAAAACCTGAAAGGCGCTAATTATGAATGGTTTTTTGTGACCTTTATTTGTGTGTTCATCATCATATTCCTGTTTGTTTCTCCGCGCCTTAAAGAAAGAAACTACATTACAGATCCGTACGAGGAAAACCAGGTTATTGCCGACACGAATAATCTTTAAAATATTAAAACAAGAAAAGGATAGCGCAAGCTTTCCTTTTTTTTTGTTTTGATGCCCTTTAAATTGATTAATTTCGCACCCTAAATATTACCTAATTTTCAAAATACTGTTCAGTGCCCGATAGCGTTGTAATCATACCTACCTATAATGAGAAGGAAAATATCGAGCGGATGATCCGCAAAGTATTTTCTCTGCCTCATGATTTCCATATTCTGATCATTGACGACGGATCGCCCGACGGTACGCCCCAGATTGTAAAAAGTTTACAGCCCGAATATGACGGACGCCTTTTTATTGAGGAACGTGCGGGTAAACAAGGACTGGGTACCGCCTATATACACGGTTTTAAATGGTGCATTGCCCGCCATTACGATTATATTTTTGAAATGGATGCCGATTTTTCGCATAACCCGGATGATCTGCTGAAATTAAGGCAAGCCTGCATTGATGGTGCCGACGCCGCTATTGGCTCACGTTATGTAACCGGTGTAAACGTGGTAAACTGGCCAATGAGCAGGGTACTCATGAGTTACTTTGCATCCGTTTATGTACGTTTTATAACCGGTATGAAAGTACAGGATGCTACCGCGGGCTTTATGTGCTACAAACGTAAAGTCCTGGAAACCGTTCAGCTCAATAAGGTCAAATTTGTGGGTTACGCCTTCCAGATTGAGATGAAATACACCACCGTTAAACATGGCTTTAAGCTTGTTGAAGTACCCATCATATTTACAGATCGTACTGCAGGTACCTCTAAAATGTCAACCAGTATTTTCCGCGAAGCATTTTTAGGTGTTATCCAAATGAAGATCAACAGCATTTTCAGGAAATATCCGGAAGGATGATTCTTGAGGCGAAAGGATAAAGGTTAAAGGCGAAAGGTAGAAGCATTTCGCCTTTTTACATTCTAAAAAAATAAAGAAAACCTTTCGCCTTTTACCTTTCGCCTTTAACCTAACAATAAAAGAAACAAACCTTTTACCTTTAACCTTTCACCTTTAGCCTAAAAAATTACTAATTTCGTTGGCAATGAATGAGCATCTTGATCCTAACCGTGAACGCCTCAACAATGCCGAACGTGATATCGAAAAAGTATTGCGGCCTCAGCAATTTGAGGATTTTACCGGTCAGCATAAAATATTAGCCAACTTAAAGATCTTTGTGCAGGCTGCCCGCCAACGTGGCGAGGCGCTTGACCATGTACTATTGCATGGCCCTCCGGGTTTGGGCAAAACCACCCTATCCCATATTATAGCCAACGAAATGGGCGTTGGCATCAAAATCACTTCTGGCCCAGTTTTGGATAAACCAGGTGATTTGGCAGGCTTACTTACCAACCTGGAAACAGGTGACATCCTTTTTATTGACGAAATTCACCGTTTAAGTCCCCTGGTTGAGGAATATTTGTACTCGGCCATGGAAGATTTCAAGATTGATATTATGCTGGAGAGCGGCCCCAATGCCCGCTCAGTACAGATCTCCCTTAATCCTTTTACATTGGTTGGGGCTACTACCCGTTCGGGCTTACTTACCGCGCCATTGAGAGCCAGGTTTGGGATCAACTCCCGGTTAGAATATTATGATGCAAAACTGCTTACCACCATTGTATTACGTTCAGCATCGATATTAAAAACTCCTATTACCGATGAAGGGGCCTATGAAATTGCCCGCCGCAGCCGGGGTACCCCACGTATTGCTAACGCTTTACTTCGCCGCACACGTGATTTTGCCCAGATTAAAGGCAACGGCAAAATTGATACTGAGATTGCTGAATATGCGCTTAATGCCTTAAACGTAGACAGTCACGGCCTTGATGAAATGGACAACAAGATCCTGTTGACTATCATTGATAAATTTAAAGGTGGCCCTGTTGGTTTAAAAACCGTAGCCACAGCTGTTGGCGAAGATGAAGGTACCATTGAAGAGGTCTACGAACCATTCCTGATACAGGAGGGCTTTATCATGCGCACAGCGCGCGGACGAGAAGTTACCGAAGCCGCCTATAAACATTTGGGCAAGATAAAGCTGGGGGGAAATCCATCGTTATTTTGATATAAACCTACATACATTGCCACCAATCATGAAAACCAAATTAAAACTACTGCTAACTACAACCGCGCTTATTTTAAGCGGCATAGGCATAGCGGGCGCACAAACAACACCTCCGCCGCCGGTTTCTGCACCCGCTCCTGCCCCATCAGTAACCCTACCTGCCGATTCTGTTAACAAAGCAAAAAAGGATACCGTACCTGCAGTTCACAAACCTATACCTACTTTAAAAGTGGGTATCATGGGTTTAAACCACGATCATATTCACCTGATATTAAGCGAGTATCGTAAAGGCAACGTGAATATTGTAGGTATTGCCGAACCTAACAAGAAGCTTTGGGAAAAATTTGGCAAAGCATATAACCTTCCCGATTCCCTGTTTTTTGAGGATCTGAAGAAAATGTGTACTACCCGCAAACCTGCCATTGTATTAGGTTACAACGAGGTTGGCAAACATGTTGATATTGTGGAAACCTGCGCACCTTTGGGTATTTCCGTTATGGTTGAAAAACCTTTGGCAGCTACCCTTGAACAGGCTAAACGCATGGAATTCCTGGCGCTTAAATATTACGTTAAGGTATTAACCAACTATGAAACTACCTGGTATCCATCGTTCCAGGATGCTTATAATACAGTTAAGCTGGATAGCGTAGGCATGATCCGCAGAATGGTAGTTCATGACGGACATCAGGGTCCTCGTGAAATTGGTTGCAGTGAAGATTTCCTGAGCTGGCTTACCGATCCTGTTCTGAATGGCGCAGGAGCACTTAACGATTTTGGCTGTTACGGTGCCGATTTAATGACCTGGTTAATGAAAGGCCAGCGTCCGATAGCTGTAACCGCTATTGCAAGGCATTACAAACCCAATATATATCCAAAGGTTGAAGATGATGCCACCATATTAGTTGAATATGCCAATGCCACCGGGCAAATAGAAGCCTCATGGAACTGGCCTTTCGGTATTAAGGATATGGAGATTTTTGGAGCTAAGGGTTATATTCATGCTTTTGATAAGGATAGCGTGGAACTAAAAGTTAATAACCGAGTGCGAGGCTATAAAGCAACACCGCTTGTTTCGCCTGCCGACGCACCTGTTGCATATTTTACTGCCGCTTTGCAAAACCCGCTCAGAAACCCTGATGACCGTTCATCATTAAAATATAATATGATAGTGATGCAGATCCTTGATGCTGCTAAACGCTCAATAAAAGAAGGTAAACGCATCGTATTATAAGTCTAATTAGTATAATTATAAAAAGCTCTGCAAAGTTTGCGGGGCTTTTTATTTTAGTTTCCATCTTACGGTTAAATTCTAAATTGATAATTAATTTTATTTACATGTCTGGGCTTGCATGTTATATAATTATTAATTTAGCCGCCGTTAATTTAAGGAATAAAACCAACCTATAATATGATAAAACAAACATTAGCCATGCTGGCGCTTTGTGCTTTCGGCGCTGTTTCATGCCAGTCAAAGCCATCTGATAAATCAACTACTGCCAGCCCGGCTACTGAGGCTCCGGCAACTACTAATAATGCTGTTCCGCAAGGCGATGCTGCCGCGATTTTAGCTCGTAAGCAGGTACCAATCCTTTGTTACCACCAAATCCGCGACTGGAAACCTACAGATTCAAAAAATGCCAAAGATTACATAGTACAGGTTGCGGCTTTTAAAGAACACATCAAAATGCTGGCCGATAGTGGTTACCATACTATACTACCCGATCAGCTTTATGCTTACCTTACCAAAGGTGCGCCGCTGCCTAAAAAGCCTATCATGCTTACTTTTGATGATACTGATCTCGACCAGTTCACTATCGCCAACCCTACCCTTAAAAAGTATGGTTTTAAAGCTGTTTATTTTGTGATGACCGTATCATTAGGCCGTCCGCATTACATGACCAAAGAGCAGGTAAAACAACTATCTGACGAAGGTAACGTTGTTGCCAGCCACACCTGGGACCATCACCGTGTTGACCGTTATTCACATACCTCAACCCTGAAAATCATTGGTAAAAACGGTAAAATAACTAATCGCCCGGTTGATGATTGGGTTACCCAGATTGAAAAACCAACCAAAACGTTGGAAGAGATCACCGGTAAAAAAATGGATTATTTTGCGTATCCGTTCGGTATCTGGAACAAAGCCGCTTTGCCTGAATTACGTAAACGTGGCTTTAAAATGGCTTTCCAATTGGCTGATAAACGTGACCAGACTGATCCGCTGATGACCGTACGCCGTATCCTGGACAGCGGTTACTGGAGCACTAAAACCCTGAGCAACAGCATCAGGAATAGCTTTTAGCCCCCGGCCCCTAAAGGGGAGTATTCGGAGAAATTTTCAAACGAAAATGCCCGCTCGTTGAGCGGGCATTTTCGTTTGATAGTATTGAAATAAATAATAGCATCAAAACCTCCCCCTTTAGGGGGACGGGGTTTACAAATCCTCCCCTGCCGGGCCCTGCCCCTTGTTTGATGACGGCATTTTGCTAATATCCTTTTCGTCCGGTGCTAAATGAACAATTTCGGCTATTATGGTATCATCGCCGGTGTTTTCACCTAACTCATCGTTGTGCAGGTCCGAATTATCATTATTCATCGCTGCAGCTTTATCTATTGTTTCCATAACGATATGTTTATTTAATTCCCGTTACCCATTTTACCGCTTCGTCTAAATCCTCCAGCCGGTAGCCGGCAAACTTGCCCGGTAAAATATATTTAAACAGGTGGCTAAATTCGCGCACGCCATCCTGGTCAGTTACTACGGCAACCTTGTTCCAACGGGTAAAATACTTAAGGCCAAGTCTGACATTTCCACACCAGGCACCTGCTGTAAAATTCTTAATATTGGTTTCCAACACCAGTAAAAAGTTTAACCGCCCGGTTTGTCTTACCTGTTGCTCAAGCAAAGGCTGTAAAGCTCTTTCGTAATCATCTACATTAACGTGGCCAACTGCATGTATCCCTAACACATGCGCAGGCAAATATCTTATATGCTCAAGCATGCCATAAATCCGTATTGCTTATAAGTTACAAAAACTGAACCAATAGTGATTTTATAGCCAAACGGAGTATTAATACCCTTTTATAGGTACGTAATACCGCTCAACATATTGCGACATATCGTATGCAGCCATCAATTTTAATTTGTACTATCTTTGCAGCAATGCAGCAAAACAAGGCCACATATAGTCAACTCATTAAAAACGAGGCACAAAAGCTTGGTTTTTTGTTTTGCGGCATTGCTAAAGCGGAGTTTTTGGAAGAAGAGGCCCCACGCCTCGAAGCCTGGCTCAACAAGAATATGCATGGCGAAATGGCCTACATGGAAAACCATTTCGATAAACGCCTCGACCCGCGTTTACTGGTTGATGGGGCAAAATCTGTTATATCATTAGGTATTAACTACTATACCGATCAGCGCCAGGACGATCCCTCGGCGCCTAAAATTTCCAAATACGCTTACGGCATTGATTACCATACCGTAATTAAAGACAAACTAAGGCAATTACTACAGATCATCAACGAGCAGATTGGTGAAGTAGGTGGCCGCGCGTTTGTTGATTCGGCACCGGTGCTTGATAAAGCCTGGGCACGGAAAGCTGGCATGGGATGGATTGGGAAAAACAGCAACCTGCTCAACAAAAAGGCAGGATCATTCTTTTTCCTGGCCGAACTGATCATCGATCTTGAACTGGAATACGATATAGCCCCTACCGCCGATCATTGTGGTACCTGCACCAATTGCATTGATGCCTGCCCTACAGATGCCATTGTTGGCCCCTACGTGGTTGACGGCAGCCGTTGTATCTCCTATCTAACCATCGAGCTTAAAAACGAGATCCCGCAGGAGTTTAAAGGTAAAATGGACAACTGGATGTTTGGCTGCGATGTTTGCCAGGATGTTTGTCCCTGGAACCGCTTCTCTGTTTTGAACACCGAGCCGGCCTTCAGCCCCCACCCCGATCTGCTGCACCTGAAAACTGCCGACTGGCAAGACATAAGCCAGGATATTTTTCAAAAGGTATTCAAAAACTCAGCTGTTAAACGCACAAAATTTAGCGGATTGAAGCGGAATATTGATTTTTTGAATGGCTAAAGGCTAAAGGCTAAAGGCTAAAGGCTAAAGGCTAAAGGCTAAAGGCTAAAGGCTAAAGGCTAAAGTGGAACGAATTCACGAGACTAAGGTTTCAGGATATTATCAACAAAAGCCCCTGCATAAATTCCTGCAAGGGCTTCAATATTTAATTCTGAAAATTCTGATTCAGACGCTATCAACCTTTCTTAAACTTCAAAGCTAATTGAGCCAGCATATCGTCATTAACGGGCTGTGCAGGCTCATCTTTCTTTTTATAAGGTTTGTTTTGATATTGTTGATTTTTGGTATGATCGGGCTTGGTATATTCTTTTTTCTGGTACTCTTGCTTTGGAGCTGCAGGCTGTTGATCGGCCGGTTTAGGCTGTGCCGCTTTGTTAGCCTGGCGTTCGGCTGTTTTCTTAGCGTTCCAGCGGGCATGGATCTCCTCAAGTTTACGTTTGGTATACAACGGGAAATCGCCCTGCATCATCCATGAATAATAGCTTGGTTCGGCAGTTAATACATCTTCTACACGTTTGCCTTTGTGCTTACCAAAGTTTATCAACTCTTCGCCCTGCTCGTTGTACACCATTCTGCCGGCAAAATCAACAGGTTTACTCAGGTTTGTAAATACATGTAAAGCCTCAACATCGCCAACAACAGGGACTAATTTATTTCCTTTTTTATCTTCCCACTCTACGTTTTCATAACGTTCTATCTGCGCCAGCAAAACCTCCATGGTTGCACGGGTATCAGCTTCGGCCGAGTGGGCATTTTCTATTACCTTATTGCAGTAAAATTGGTAAGCAGCCTTCAAGGTACGCTGCTCCATCTGGTGGAATATATTCTGCACATCCACAAAATGACGCGCATCCAGGTTAAAATTCACTCCCGCACGCAAAAACTCCTCCATGATCATCGGAATATCAAACTTATTGGAGTTATATCCGGCCAAATCGCTATCGCCAATAAAATCGGCAATTTCCTGGCCAAGTTCTTTAAACTGCTTTTCGTTTTGGATATGCTCGTCGTAAATACCGTGTACCAGCGACGACTCCAGCGGAATTGGGATGCCCGGGTGAACACGCCATGTTTTAACCTCCTCGCTACCATCAGGATTAAGCTTGATAACCGATATTTCAACTATGCGGTCGGCACCGATATTGGTACCAGTTGTTTCAAGATCGAAGAAAGCAAGGGGGCGTTTTAGTTTTAATTTCATTTGTAAGTGTTCAGAGATGCAAAGGTCGCAAATGTCCTAAAATTAATCAGCAGAATAAATTTTTTAATTTATTTAATATACCGATTTATTATTTAATTTCATTATCCCTAATTATCACAATTTGTATGAACAGATTTTTTCTTATTCTTCTGATTTTTATCGGCTTATCAAATTGGGCTTCGGCACAGGATTTTGAAACCGGGGTAAGCAACGATGAAATTGAAATGGCCAAATATGATAAAGATCCGCAGGCCAACGCTGTTTTTTTAAATGAATTTGGCAATACCCGAATAGATGAATATATGGACCACATCAGGCTCATCCATACATATCACGCCAAAATTAAAATTTTTACTAAAGAAGGACTTAAGCACGGCACCATCGAAATACCGATACATAACGGCGATAACTCGGCGGAGGAAGTTAATAATGTTACCGGTTTTACTTACTATAAAGACGATAACGGTATCATCCAAAAGGCAGAATTTGAATCTAAAAAGGTATATACGGTTAAAGATTACAAATACGGCAGCACAGTAAAATTTGCATTACCTGCGCTACGCCCGGGTTGTGTTATTGAGTTTAAATATGAACTGATCTCACCATACTGGGACCATTTCAGAGGGTGGACATTCCAGGATGATATCCCTAAAATAAACTCACAATACGAAGTACATATCCCTGGCTTCTGGAACTTTAACGCCTCAATACGTGGTGTATTGAAGCTAACCAAAAGCACATCGGAAGTGGAGCGTGAATGTTTTTCATCCGGCGGCTCAAAAGCAGACTGCTCGCATATTACTTATGATATGAAGGATATTCCTGCCTTTGTTGATGAAGACTTTATGACCGCGCGTAAAAACTTTTTATCGGCCATTTATTTTGAGCTGGTTGAGTTTACCAATCCTTATACCAGTGTTAAAACCGTAGTAACCAAAGAGTGGAGCGATGTAGACCGTCAACTAAAAATAGCCGATGAATTTGGTTCGCAGGTAAAACGCACAAGCCTGCTTAAAGAAAGAATAGCATCAGTTATAGCGGGTAAAACCGATGAGCTTGACAAAGCAAAAACCTTATATGCATGGATAAAAAGCCAGATTAAATGGAACGATTATATCGGCATTTATAGCAGCGAGGGTGAGAAAAAGGCATTAGATACTCACTCCGGAAGTATTGCTGATATCAACCTTACACTGATTACCGCCTTGAACGCAGCCGGTCTTAATGCCGAAGCCGTATTACTTTCAACCCGCGACCATGGCATGGTGAATACACTTTATCCGGTACTAACCGACTTTAACTATGTTATAGCGAGGCTAACTATTGGCGAACAAACCTACCTGCTTGATGCTACCGATCCGTTACTTTCATTCGGCTTACTGCCACTTAAATGTATCAATGATAAAGGCCGGGTTATCAGCATGACTAAACCATCGTACTGGATGGAATTAAGCACACAGCAAAAAGCCGCAACAACGCATATGTTCGATCTTACGCTGCTTGAAAACGGTAAGCTAAAAGGCAGCATCGTGAATTATTATAAAGGTTACGATGCTTATGAGAAACGTAAAGCCATTAAAAAATTCAATAGCATTGATGAATATGTTGAGGACTTTGACGAGAAACAACCTAAGTTAAAAGTACTTAAATCAGACATCACCAATCTCGACAGTCTTGAAAGCCCTTTAAGAGAAACTTTTGAAGTGGAGATTGACGCATTTGATAACACTAATCACGACAAGCTTGCATTTAACCCTTATTTCTGGGAAAAGCGCACTACCAATCCGTTCAAACTTGCCGAGCGCGATTACCCTGTAGACTGGGCTTACGCTTCTGATAAACGCCTGGTTTTGATAATGCACCTGCCGGCTCAGTACACTGTTGAAACCCCGCCGCAGGTTGTAGCCTATTCTTTACCAAATAAGGGAGGCATGTTTGCCACAACGTTTGAAAACCAGGACAATAACACCTTTACATTTTCAAACATTACACAGTTTAATAAGTCGGTTTATGATCCGGCGGAATATCCTTACTTGAAGGAGTTGTTTAATAAGATCATCCTTACCGAAAAAGGTGATATGATCTTCAAGAAAAAATAATGAAAGCATTTTTAAGTACGTTGTTTTTACTTTCGGCAATAACCTGTGTAAAAGCGCAGGACAACTATGATGTATCACTTATTTCGAAAGACCTTTTGCCTTATGCCAGTTCGGTTGTACGCAATGAAGAAATAACAACAGAGGTCCGTGACCTTGACAATGTGTTGCTCCACGTAAAAAGGGCTATAACTGTTTTTAATAAAAACGGAGACGAGGATGTTGAAATTGGCATCTGGCATAATAAAAGCCGTATTATAAAAGATGTTAAAGGGATAATTTATAACCAGTACGGAAAGCCGGTTAGTAAATTCAGTGAAAGCGATTTTGATGATGATAACAGCCATGACGGCTTTTCTCTTTTTACCGACGTCAAAATCAAACATTATCGCCCGTTGGTAACCGATTATCCTTACACAGTTAGCTATGAATACGATGTAAAATCCAAGCAAACACTGGAATTTCAGGACTGGCAACCTAATCCATCAACCGGAGTTGCTGTTGAAAAAAGTTCGTATACATTTATTTCCAAACCCGATTTTAAGATCAGGTATAAAGAAGTAAATATCCCCTCCAAAGTAGTCATAGGTAGCAATAAAGACGGGCTCAAGACTTACACATGGCTGGCAGCTAATTTAAAAGCTATAAAGTACGAACCGTTTAGCCCGCTTCGCATAGCAAACCTAAGCTACGTTAAAATAGCTCCGGAGAAATTTAGCTATGGCGGCATCCCGGGCTCCTTTACCAACTGGAAAGAGCTGGGCATGTGGCAATACGAAAAGCTTAACGCAGGCAGGCAGGTTTTATCCCCACAAACCGTAAGCCGTATGAAAGAGCTTACCGGTGATATTGCCGATCCAAAGCAAAAGGCCCGTAAAATATATGAGTACATGCAAAGCAAAACGCACTATATCAATATTTCTATTGGTATTGGCGGTTATCAGCCTTTTCCTGCATCAGATGTTGATCAACAAAATTATGGCGATTGCAAGGCTTTAGTTAATTATACCCAGGCGCTATTTAAGGCGGTAGGTATCGATTCATATTACTGTGTGGTTGAGGCGGGCAGCGCCAAGGTGGGTATGTTTCCTGACTTTGCCAGTATGGATCAGGGTAACCATGTTATTTTGTGCCTGCCTTTTAAAAGCGATACCACATTTTTAGAGTGTACCAATCAAAACATGCCTTTTGGCTTTTTAGGCGACTTTACCGATGATCGTCTCGTATTTGCCTGTACGCCGGAAGGGGGCAAACTGATACATACACCAAAGTATACCGCCCAGGCTAACATGGAGCAGCGCACCGCCGCATTTACTATTGCCGACGACGGCGGCCTTAAAGGTTCAATCACCACTAACTTTAAAGGAGCCAATTATGAAGACCGTGACCATGTAATTTATGAATCGGCAAAAGAGCAGGTAAAGGACCTCAAAAAGATTTACCCGATAAACAACCTCGAAATTGAAAGCGCTGATCTGAAACAGTTTAAAACCGCACAACCATATACCACCGAAAATCTGAAGATCTCGGCAAGTGATTATGGGTCTGTAGCCGACGGAAAGATCATTTTTCTGGCCAATCCTGTCAATAGGTTAAATACCCCGCTGCGTGAGGTCCGTAACCGCCGTAATGATGTTTACATTAACAGAGGGTACACCGACGAGGATGAGATCACCTATACCCTGCCTGCGGGCTATAAAGTTGATACCAGGCCAAAAAAGGTTAGCATTGAAAAATCGTTCGGCAAATTTGAATCAAGCACAACGGTAAACGGGAATAAATTGATTTATAGCCGCAAAATGCAGCTTATTGATGGCACCTATAGCAAAGATACCTACCAGGCACTTGTAGATTTTTATCAATCAATAGCCGATGCTGATCATGATAATGTAACCCTTATTAAAGGTAACTAAATATTACAATGCCAAGGATAATGCCCAACACCATAATCACGTAAAGCATGATCTCGGTACCGGCAAAGCGTTTGTATTTAGTCCAGAATGAGTAATCGTCTTTTTTATCGGCCATGATGGCGCAAAATTATTGAAATTGCGGTATAATTTCCGGGAGTATTTAGTTCATGCTGGTGGTAACATTTTCTATTGAACCGGCCCTTGAGAAGTATTTATACAACGAGGGATCGCGAAGTTTTACAATGATCACCCCACGGCGTGAACTGGCGTGTACCACATAGCCATTCTGAAGGTATACGCCTACATGGCTGAACTGCTTACCGTCGAAATCAAAAAATACCAGGTCGCCTTCCTTTAACTCATCCTCGTATTTGCGTTTTATTACGGTGATCTGCTTGCTGGTCATACGGGGAATGGTGATACCATAAACTTGTTGCTCCAGTAAAAAAGTTAACCCGGAACAATCAACTCCGTCTTTATCAAGACCGCCGAACTTATAAGGCGTACCCATCCACTGATCAATAAAGGCATAAAGGCGGCCATTTTGAATATCCCCCCTGCTTACCCCCATAATTTCGGAATATTTTGAGGCGACATCAGGTGAAGGATTGACCACCTCACCCGGCTGGCCGCGCATTGCGGCCTTACGCGAGTGACATGAACTTAATATAAATGGGGAAAGGAAAAATATAAACAAATAAAAACTACGGCGCAGGTATATGCTCATGAAGTAAAATTAGCTTTAAAGTTTATTGCTGTGATACAGATGTTTTTAACATATCAACATGATGTGGATGCGCAGATATGTAGATTTCAGATGTGCATATGTTGGAAACAAATCTTCTCTTCCCCTGTTCGTCATTGCGAGGCACGAAGCAATCCCGAAAAGCAGAGCAGCCATGCAAGTTTCTCTGTATAGTTCGGGATTGCTTCGTGCCTCGCAATGACGCTTTTTCGTCTGCACATTTGCACATCTGAAATCTGCACAAACCATCAGCTCTTCACCACACGCTGTATCTCATCCAGTTTCATCAGCGCTTCAACCGGGGTAAGTGTGTTAACATCGAGGTTATTCAGGGTATCGCGGATTTTTACCAGTACAGGGTCATCTATCGAAAACATCTGCATTTGTACAGCTTGTTTCTGCACCTTGCGGATACTTTCTTTGATATGTTCGCCACCGGTGCGCTCGTTTTCCAGTTTCTTTAAGATTTCATTAGCACGGGAAAGTACTTTTGATGGCATGCCGGCTAATTTAGCTACGTGAATACCAAAGCTATGCTCGCTGCCGCCGGGTACCAGTTTACGCAAAAAGATGATCTGCTGACCAACCTCTTTTACCGACACATTAAAGTTTTTAATGCGGTTAAACGAATTACTGAGTTCGTTCAACTCATGATAATGCGTAGCAAAAAGCGTTTTAGCCCTCGCGGCCGGATGATTATGCAAATACTCGGCAATTGACCAGGCAATAGAGATACCATCATAGGTTGATGTACCACGACCAATCTCATCAAGCAGGATCAGGCTCCTGTCGCTCAGGTTATTGAGGATACTGGCTGTTTCGTTCATCTCCACCATGAACGTCGATTCGCCGGATGAAAGGTTATCCGATGCGCCTACCCTTGTAAAGATCTTGTCCACCAACCCAATTGTTGCAGCCTTAGCAGGTACAAAACAGCCCATCTGGGCCATCAGTACAATTAAACCGGTTTGCCTTAACAGGGCCGATTTACCTGCCATGTTGGGACCTGTAATAATGATGATCTGCTGGGTTTCCGAATCGAGGTATACGCTGTTGGTAATGTATTCCTCGCCTATCGGCAGGTTCTTCTCAATAACCGGGTGGCGGCCGCCGGCAATATCAAGTACTTTACTTTCGTTTATCTCCGGTTTTACGTAGTAGTTTTTAATGGAAATGGTGGCGAAGTTGAGCAATACATCCAAACGGGCTATAAGCTGGGCATTAAGCTGGATAGGTTTGATATATTCGGCAAGCGAATACAGCAAATCGTTATACAATTGCGTTTCAAGTGCCAGGATCTTTTCTTCGGCGCCTAAAATCTGCTCTTCGTATTCTTTAAGCTCGGGAGTTATATAACGCTCGGCGTTAACCAGGGTTTGCTTACGGATCCATTCGGTGGGTACCTTATCGCGGTGACTATGTGTAACCTCCAGGTAGTAGCCAAATACGTTGTTAAACGATACTTTAAGTGATGGAATTCCGGTTAACTCGGCTTCGCGTTTCTGAATCTCCAGCAGGTAGCCTTTGCCCCCAAAAGCGATCTTGCGCAACCGGTCAAGCTCTTCATTAATCCCCTCGTTCATCACCGAACCTTTTACCAGCATTACCGGCGGCTCGGGATTCAATTCGCGCTCTATCTTCTCACAGATCAGCGTGCATGGATTTAACTGCTCACCTATGGCACGCAACGGTGCACTTTCCGATGATTCGGCTATGCGCTTGATGTACGATATGGCTGTTAAGGCTTTCTTCAATTGGCAAACCTCACGCGGATTGGCTTTTTGCAAACCTATTTTTGAAATAAGCCTTTCCAGATCACCTATCTGGCGCAGGTATTGCAATAACTCTTCCCTTAAATCTTCGTTTGCAATCAGGTATTCAACCACGCCCAAACGATCATTAATGGCTTTGATCTGCTTTAATGGCATCACAATCCAGCGGCGCAGCAAACGCGCTCCCATTGGTGAACAGGTATGATCAAGCACATCAACCAGGGTCATGGCATTTTCATTGGCCGAACCTACTAATTCCAGGTTACGGATGCTGAACCTGTCGAGCCAAAGGTACCTGTCTTCCTCTATCCTGCTGATTGCAGAAATGTGCCCAAGATTACGGTGTTCGGTTTCATTAAGATAATGTATGGCAACACCGGCAGCAATAATGCCTAAATTCAGTTTATCGATACCAAAACCCTTTAGCGATTTAACGCCGAAATGCTTAAGCAACGTTTCATTAGCGTAATCGCCGCTGTACGGCCATTCATCAAGGGCATAAGTATAAAAGCGGTCGCCATAGGTATCCTTAAAATCGCGGGTACGACTTTTAGGATAGATTACCTCACTTGGCGAAAAGCTTTGCAGCAGCTTGTCAATATAATCGCTGTTACCCTGCGCGGTCATGAACTCGCCGGTCGAAATATCTATGAGGGCAATGCCGATGCTGTTTTTTTCAAAATGCAGCGAGGCCAGGTAGTTATTGCTCTTTTGCTGCAGGATATTATCGTTAGTAGCTACACCGGGTGTAACCAACTCGGTTACGCCACGCTTAACAATGGTTTTGGTAGTTTTAGGATCTTCCAGCTGATCGCAGATGGCCACACGCTGTCCTGCCCTTACCAGTTTAGGTAGATACGTATCCAGTGAATGGTGCGGAAAACCGGCAAGCTCAATATGTGTAGCGGCGCCGTTTGCCCGGCGGGTTAGTACTATGCCCAAAATGCCGGCAGCCTTTACGGCGTCTTCGCCAAATGTTTCATAAAAATCGCCCACCCTAAACAGCAGCAAAGCACCAGGGTACTTTACTTTGATAGCATTATATTGCTGCATTAAGGGGGTTTCTTTGGTAGTATCTTTAGCCAAGCGGTTACTCCTTCTGTTAATCGGGTAAAGTTAATGCATTGCCAGGTGTTTTAGGGCATTGTTGAAAAGTTGGGCTGGTGTGGAATATGCAGGTAAATCGAAGAATATACCTATTAATTACTATTTCGCCACCAACTTCCCGTTCACAATCCTGTCTGCATAATCCTGGATCAGGGCTTTGCAGTCCTGCATACCTTTTTGCATTTCGGCGTTAGGTTGTGCGGTCATCAGGTTTTTTTCCAACCCTTTATCGCTCACATCAAAAATGCCGGTGAAGTTTTTACCGTCGAACAAGTAAGTATAATTCCCCTGCATAAACTGGTAAATATTACCCGTTGAATTGATCACTTTGGGCTGTTCATCGGGCAAATTACTTACAAGGCTCCTACCCCATGACCTGAAGGGTTTGTTATAACCTATGAGGTCAACAACTGTTGGGTAAATATCCATTTGCGAAGCCAGATCGGTACGTACACCTTTTAAGTTATAGGCGTTATTGGCACTATAAAAAAGGATAGGCACGGCAAAGCGGTTAACCTGCTTACTGTATTCGGGATAATATGTCTGACTGGTATGATCAGCAGTGATCACAAAAATGGTATTATTGAACCATGGCTGTATTTTGGCATAGTTAAAAAAGATTCGCAAAGCATTATCCGTATACTGAACACATTTGTCGATAGCCAGCGGCCCTCCTTTAAACCTTGCTTTATACTTTTCGGGCAACTGGTAAGGATCATGCGACGACAGGGTGAAAAGTGTGGCCATAAAGGGCTGCTGTTGCGTGCTAAGCGTGCGGCCCATAAACGGCAAAAAGTGCTCGTCCCAAATACCCCAGATACCGTCAAAGTCTTTGTCATCATTATACTCGGTACGGCCGTAATAATGCTGGTATCCTAAAATACTGCCAAAACCCTGAAAACCCATCGAACCGTTAGCGGCACCATGGAAGAAAGAGGTTTCATACCCCATACTATCACAAATGGATACCACCGACTGGATTTTTTGCTTGGCGTAAGGTGATGATGTAAACGCATTCTGAAACGAAGGAATACCCGCTATTACCGACGACACCGCATGAATAGATTGCCTGCCCGTTGCATAAGCGTTGGTAAATATCAGGCTGCTATTGGATAATGAATCTAAAAACGGTGTATATGATTTAAAGCCCGGTATATTAACATCGCGGTTCATGCTGCCCCAATATTCGCGGGCCATACTTTCCAATATAATGATCACCACATTGGGTTTATTAACAGGTTTTGTACTATACTGCTTTATGGGCTTTATGTTTGTGTTAATGTAGGCTTCATCTGCCCAATGCTGAAGCTTATAATTGTTGGTACCCAGTGTGCGGAAAATAGCGAATGGTGTATTTAACACGATATCGCCCTGGTTAGGTACCGTGATATGTTTATAGGCATCAACCATATTAATCGGCCTGGTGCTATGTGCAAAATCGCCACGAATCCCACCAATAACCAATGCAAGGATCAGCAGAAAAGAAACTACAGATGATGAGAAATATACTTTCTTATCAGTCACCTTTGCAGGTTTCAATTTTACACGTCCATACAGCCAGATCCAGCAAACAGCGCATAATATAAATATGAATACTACATACCAATAGGCTTCAGAAAAATGAGTGAACAATAGTTTCTTGTTATTCTCGTCGGCAAGTACATCAAGTGTAGCTTTGGTTGAACGCACCTGGCTAAAGCGGTAGTAAATAATATCAACAAAGTTGGTTGCGTACGCGAGCAAATTGGTAACAAAGTACAGGATCGCCATCCCCTTTTGAAACTTCGGCTGGGTATTAATTGTTAGCGGCAAAACGCTAAGCAAAATAAACAGGCTATTGATGTAAAGCAGCGCGGTAGTATCAAAGGCCATACCGTAATAACATAACCTAAGCAATGCCCAGGAGCTATCAACAGCAAACAGGTGTGTATTAAATGCAAAGAATAGCACCCTCGCAATAAAATAAAACAAATACCCCAAAAACAGCCTGTATAAAAGCACTTTATATTCGGCCAACCTTAATTTACTTTCCATGAAAAACACGTTGCTTTTAGTTTCCCCCAGGGACTGATCGGCAGGAGATGATCAAACCTGGTTTGCGCCGGGAGCTAATAAAAAGCGAAAGTAAAAAAAATAGGATTACAATTATTTAATACTAAATCAACAGCGATTTAATGACATTAAGTTGGCAAAACAGGGTTTGGCAATATTGTCGAAAGAGGAAAGTAAAGCGGAGAAGGCGACATGCCTTCTCTGCAAAAAATTATTAGATTGCCTTTAACTGCCTATACTGCCTTAAAGTAGCCTGATTATTTCGCTTGATCCTGTAAGGCAGCTTTTTCAGTTTTTCCTGCAAAAGCATATATGATTGGAAATCTGCATTGCCCTGCAGTTTTTTTACCAGCTTTTCCAGTTGATCTTCAAACTTTACAATTTGCTTGTAGGCTTCATTATTATCCCGCAAATTGGGTAAAAATTCCCGTATGGTACTGTAAACCCAAACCTCAAATTTAGGATTTAGCCAGCCGGCAAATTTCAAGGCCAGGATCTCGCACATCCACAAACCATCTATCTTGTTTACAAATATCATCGATTCCAGATCGGCCTGACTATCGGCATAGCTACGCTCTTCGTTTGCTTCATTAAAAGGTAAGGGCAAATTTTTCAGTTCTTCTATAAAATCTTTGGTTTGCTTCAACTTTAAAAACTCGGCCGGATTTTTTCCGAATATTTTACCCATCTCTGTGGCATTTATCATCAAATCTTTATCGCTTATATCAAACTCAATAACCTGATTATTAAATTCAAACTCAAAAACTGCATTTACCATATCTCTGCTTAAATTAAAATACAAGTATACCAGTTGCAATCTAAAAAAACTATAAAAATTAGCATTCAATTTTCAAACACCCATAAAAGTTAGCAACACAAATAAAAACTTCCTCACTCCCAATGTGATAAAGTTATGTTCGCCTATTGCGGATATAAAAACATTTATTAACTTTGAAATACAAAGTACTTTTATTAAATGAAATTAAACAAAACATACGCCATTTTAACTCTACTTCTTTTCATAATCGAAGTGTTTATCGGTGTATATATACATGATGATATTATCCGCCCTTTTGGTGGCGATCTTTTAGTGGTTATCCTTATTTATTGCTTTGTAAAAAGCGTGATCGATATGTCCTGGATTAAAGCGGCAATCGGTGCGTTGTTCTTTTCTTACATAGTTGAAATTTCCCAGTACTTTAACTTACTTAAGCACCTTGGTTTACAAAACTCAAAATTGGCTGCCATACTACTTGGACGATCATTTTCATGGGGAGATATACTTTGTTATACCGCAGGCATATTTATGGTAATAATAGCCGAACTATTTTACAATCAAGCCCAAAACATAGTATCAAAAGCTAACATTATATAGTATGGAACTTTTTGTGGATGAACATTCGATAGTGCGCAGGATTTGGGGCAAGGCAGATACCATCCTTTTTATTTTTGCAGGCGCTGCAGCCGAGTTTGCTTTAAATAAAGCTGTCGACTGGCTTTATTTTACAGGCAAGCTCCCGGCAGACCCTTTGGGTCGTCTGTTCAGCACCGTGGCATATTCCAGGCAAATCCTATTTTCGGAACGCGAAGCAGCTTTAAAGGCTATCGATAAAATAACTGCAATTCATAAACGTGTGGAAACATCTCGTGGCTCACAAATACCGGACTGGGCCTATCGCGATGTATTATTCTTACTCATAGACCTATCCATCCGCTCATATGAATTGTTGGAAAATCCCTTAAGTGTAGCCGAAAAGACTGAAGTGTTTAACGTATTTAATCAGGTTGGTGAACGGATGCGTTTAACAGGTTTGCCTGCCGATTATCAGCAATACCTGCAAATGCGCGGGGAACATCTTGAAACCGACCTCATCAATAGCGCTTTTACTATTGATTTGTATCATCAATACAAAAAGCATCTTGGTTTTATTCGTTATCAGATCCTAAAACAGGCGCAATTACTAACCGTACCAACACAAGTTAGCCAACAACTACCGTTGGGCAAAACCGCCTGGCTTTGGCCCGTATTAAAAATATATAAGGTTACAAAAAACCTTAAACCAGGAAAGTTTTTAAGGGATGCTCTTCTCCCTGCACAATACAAAATCCAGATCCAGGGAATGGATCAACCTTATGCTTTTGGCTAATCCTAACCAAATCAAAGCGACCTGATTACCCGGCAAGGGTTTCCGACGGCTACTACATTTGCGGGGATATCTTTGGTTACTACACTTCCGGCACCTATGGTAGTATTGTCGCCGATAGTAACACCCGGGCATACAATTACGCCACCGCCCAGCCACACATTATCGCCAATGGTAATGGGCGCAGCATATTCCGGTCCTTTAATTCGTTCAGCAGCTATTAGAGGGTGATACGCTGTATAAAGCTGTACATTAGGCGCAAGGAAAACATTATCACCAAAGGTAACACGGGCACAGTCCAGTATGATACAATTGAAATTCAGGAACAGGTTATCGCCGGCCGTGATATTAAAACCATAATCGCAGTAAAATGGCGACTGGATATCTATATTACCTTTAAAATTTCCAAGCAATTGTTTTAGCATGGCAGTTTTAGTTTCCTTGTCGTCATAACTGGCAGCATTATATTGTGTAAATAGTTGTCGCGCTTTTGAACGAGCGGCTACAAGCTCAACATCGCCGGCGTTATAAAGTTCGCCGGCTATCATTTTTTCAAGTTCGGTCATAGGTAATGTTTGCAGGTGTATTGCAAATATAAATGCTTGCGGTTTAAACTGGCAATACATTAATCATTTACGAATTTCGCAATAATATAACAAACGGCGAATCAACGATACCGGCCACGACGGTCGCATTGATTTCAACTTTTTAAAACCCTTCCCCTTTTACTGTGTTATATTATTAGTTAACTTTTCATAAATAAAAAGAAAAAAAATATGAAAAATCTAAGAATTGCAGCAGCAGCTATCGCCCTGTCATTAGCCGGCTCATTTGCATTAGCCAACGGCCACAGGTCTCAAAATAACGGCGTTTCAATAGCGAAGTACAGCATGGCAACCGATACCGTACCAGGTAAAAATAAAAAGAAACCAAAAACACCGGATCCAACCCCAAAACCAACAGATCCGGCGCCAAATCCTGCACCTACACCAACACCTACGGATCCAAACCGTGTGCCGATGCCGGTGCCAACACCGACACCTGCTCCTACACCAACGCCTACGCCAAACCCATCACCAACACCTAATACACCAAACCCGGTGCCTCAGCCAAGCACACCTAATATGCCAACGCCGGCGCCAACACCAAGCCCTACACCTAATCCGTCGAGCCCGACTACACCAAGTCCAACACCTAATCCCTCAACCCCAACAAACCCCAATCATTATCAATAAGGAGATCAAAATAAAAAGCCCTGAAGCATAAATACTTCAGGGCTTTTTATTTTATTATTTGATATCTTATTGAGCGCTTTGACCAAATGTATAAGGTAAATTAGTGAACGTTCCACTTGCAATCTGAGACGTTTCAATAGATTCAATAGAACCATCCTGATTATAATTCACTTTCTTAGTGGTCATGCTATATGTACCTGTTATCAAGTTTTTGGTTGGATCAATAGCGGTAATTATAATAGATCCAGATCCCGATTCAACAACACCAACCTGGTCATATTCCACCCCACCTGCCGAAGTAAAATAAGCCATCTGTACCCTGTTGGTAGCATCAACCTTATAAGTGGCGAGTGGAAAAGTGTTAACATTGGTAGCAGTGGCATCACTTAATGTAATAGTCCATTTTACCCTTTTCAGGTCGGCAGTACCAACAACATTAAATGATTTTGTTTTAGCGTCGGTATCATAAGTTATCGTAGCGGTAACATCATCCGGAATCCACGATGTACCGTTTATAGTAGCAGCAAGTATTTGATCGGAAGTAGTAGAAGCAGAAGTAACAACATCCTTTTTACAGCCCTGGAATATTATAGCTGATAAAACGAACAGCATTAATAGTTGGATTTTCCTCATATATAAATTTTATGCAAATAACGATGTTTAAGAAGTAATAATCACAACCGAAATTACTTTTTTCACATATTTTAACATTCGCCAATGTGGCGGCTTTCAATAGTTAAGCCCCAATTATAATACAAATCATTTTATTTAACCATATTAGGCCGAAATTTTTAAACATGATCAACGTAAACGAATATTTTGAAGGTGCCGTGAAATCATTGGCGTATACTACCCCTCAGGGGCGCTCAACCATTGGTGTTATTGAACCCGGCGAATACGAATTTGGCACATCAAGCCATGAAACCATGACAGTAATTGAAGGCAGCCTTGAAGCCCAGCTACCAGGCCAGGACAAATGGCAAACATTTACAGGCGGACAAACATTTGAAATTGAGGCCAACACCTCATTTAAAGTAAAAACAGAGGTACAGAGTTCTTATTTGTGTACTTATAGGTAGGTTGTGGCGTATGGTTCATGGATCATAGTTCATAGTTGATGCTCATTGTTAACTAAAGGTAATTACTCCACAATAGAGCTTATAAGGAAAACTTATCCAATTGATATTCAGACTTACGAAGCTTTCAAACTTCGTAAGTCTTTTAGTAACTAAAATTCCATTAATTCCTTAATTCTATAAATTCAGGTTCAGACAATTAAACCATTCCTTTATTTACCTTGCAAAATGTGATGTGTACCTTCGGCACAAAAAATTCTTCGAGCATATTTCACAAGGCTTTTGTATCTCAGTTGCTTTCAGCCGTTTATTGCTCCGATAACACTAAATCCCTCAATTAATCCAATCAACAACCATCATTCGTGAACCGCTAACTACGAACCGACCTCACAATTCCTACTAACCATATAGAAAAACACCACAAAATTTAATTTGGTTATAGCTAAAAAGTCAGCTTTAATAAATGTATTGCACAAGTTTGGTATAACTTTATATTGATTCTAAATAATTTTTTTCGTACTTTCATTTTGTACATCATAATATTTATCTCTTTTTGTTGAGATAATGTTAAATAATTATGATTTAAATAATTGATTTTTTAGAAATCTTTAAAAATTACCGTAAATTTTATAATTTATTTGAGTTTTGGTAACTTCGTGGTTACACCCCTTATAAATATTATAAACGGTTTAATTTAAACAATGGATCAAACTGATAGCCACCAGGGTCTTTACAGACCGGAATTTGAACACGATTCGTGCGGAACGGGATTTATAGCCAACATCAACGGTCATAAAACCAACGAAATCATCGATAACGCGTTGACCATGCTTGAAAACATGGAGCACCGTGGTGCGTGCGGATGCGACCCCGAAAGCGGGGACGGAGCGGGTATATTGATACAATTACCCCATGAGTTTTTAATGGAAGAATGCTCAAACCTTGAGATCAGCCTGCCGGAACCCGGTGAGTATGGTGTAGGTATGATTTTCTTACCCAAGGATTCGGCCCAGAAAAAGGCCTGCCGTACCATTATTAACAATGCAATTGAAAAATTAGGCTTGCAAAAACTGGGCGAGCGTAAACTTGTAGTTGATTCGTCGGTTATTGGCGAAACAGCCCGTCAGGCCGAGCCCGATGTTGAGCAAATTTATATTGCCCGTCCGCATCATATTACCAATGCCGATGATTTTGAGCGTAAGTTATTCGTGCTCAGAAGGTATATCAACAAAACCATTACCGAAACCGTAGCCGGTGCTTCTGAAAATTTCTATTTTACATCATTAAGCTGTAAAACAATTATTTACAAAGGCCAGCTTACTACTTACCAGCTACGTAAATACTATTCAGATCTTTCTGATCCGCGTATTGCATCTGGCTTTGCCATGATCCACTCGCGTTTCTCAACCAATACTTTCCCATCATGGAAACTGGCTCAGCCATTCCGCTTAATTGCGCATAACGGCGAGATCAACACCTTAACAGGTAACTTAAACTGGTTTTACGCCGGCTTAAAATCTTACGCTTCATCATACTTCACTGCCGAAGAGATGGAGATGTTATTACCGGTGATTGATAACAACCAGTCTGACTCTGCTTGTTTGGATAATATTATTGAAGTGCTATTGCATTCAGGCCGTTCATTACCACACGTAATGATGATGCTGGTACCTGAAGCGTGGGATGGCAACGAAGCAATGGATCCGCTTAAAAAGGCATTCTATGAGTTCCACGCTACCTTGATGGAGCCATGGGATGGCCCTGCTGCCATCACCTTTACCGATGGTAAACTGGTAGGCGCGTTGCTTGACCGTAACGGCTTACGTCCGTTGCGTTTTGTGGTAACTAATGATGGTAGGGTTATAGCTGCTTCTGAAGCAGGTACTTTAACTATCGACGAAAGCACTGTTTTACGTAAAGGCCGTTTACAGCCAGGTAAAATGCTATTGATCGATACCGAAAAAGGCCGCATCATCACCGATGAGGAGATCAAGAAACAGGTTGCATCACAACAGCCTTACGGCCGCTGGCTTGAAAATTATAAAATTAACCTGAGTGAGCTTTCAGAACCACGTTTGGCTTTCGCCAACCTGTCTGAAGCTTCTGTATACCGTTACCAGCAGGTATTTGGTTACAGCCGCGAGGATATCGACACCATCATTAAGCCAATGGCGCTTGATGGCAAAGAACCAGTAGGTTCAATGGGTACCGATGTTCCGTTGGCTATCCTATCAGATAAACCACAACACCTGTCAAGTTATTTCAAACAATTCTTCGCCCAGGTAACCAACCCACCAATCGACCCAATCCGCGAGCGTTTGGTGATGAGCCTTGCTACCTTCATCGGTAACAATGGCAACCTGCTGGATGAAGACAAAATGCATTGCCATTGCGTGGTATTAAAACACCCGATATTAAAAAACCACCAGTTAGAAAAACTGCGTAGTATCGATACCGGTCTGTTCCACGCTAAAACACTGCAAACATACTTTAAAGCTGATGGCCTGCCAGGTTCACTGGAAAAAGGTATCGCCCGTCTTTGCCGCTATGCCGAGGATGCTGTTGATGACGGCTTCGAGGTATTGATCCTTTCGGATCGCGCGGTTGATTCTGAGCATGCTCCTATCCCTACCTTATTGGCTGTTTCAGCCGTACACCACCACCTGATCCGCAAAGGTCGCCGTGGCGCTGTGGGCCTGGTTGTTGAAACCGGCGATGCATGGGAGGTACACCACTTTGCCTGCTTACTGGCCTTTGGTGCTACTGCCATCAACCCGTACCTGGCGCTTTCAACCATTGAAACGCTTAAGGACAATGGTAGCCTTGAAACCACCTACGATATCAAAAAACTGCGTAATAACTACGTTAAATCTATTAACGATGGTTTGTTGAAGATCTTCTCAAAAATGGGTATCTCAACATTGCAGTCATACCATGGCGCTCAGGTATTCGAGATCCTTGGTTTGAACAAGACTGTAGTTGATAAATACTTCCACGGTGCAGTAACCCGTATAGGCGGTTTAGGCCTTGACGAAATTGCCCGCGAAGCACTTTGCAAACACAAAATGGGCTTTGAAGCTAAAGGTGCTGATAACCTGTTACCAGAAGGGGGGATTTACCAGTGGAAACGCCGTGGTGAAGCCCACTTGTTTAACCCAACCACTGTTCACTTGTTGCAGCATGCAACACGCAGCAACAGCTACGAGGTATATAAAAACTATGCTAAGGTAGTTAATGAGCAAACTGAAAAGCATTTCACCATCCGTGGCCTGCTTGACTTCGCGCACCATCGCGAATCGATCAGCATTGATGAGGTTGAACCTGCTGAAAGCATCATGAAGCGTTTTGCTACAGGCGCCATGTCATTCGGCTCTATCTCCCACGAAGCGCACAGCACTATGGCTATTGCCATGAACCGCATTGGTGGTAAAAGCAATACCGGTGAAGGTGGCGAGGACGAAATGCGTTACGATAAATTGCCAAACGGCGATTCATTACGTTCGGCTATTAAACAAGTAGCGTCAGGACGTTTCGGGGTAACTTCAAACTACCTTACCAACGCCGATGAATTACAGATAAAAATGGCGCAGGGCGCTAAACCAGGCGAAGGCGGTCAGCTGCCAGGCCACAAGGTTGACGACTGGATCGCTAAAACCCGTCACTCTACTCCGGGTGTAGGTTTGATCTCGCCTCCGCCGCACCACGATATTTACTCTATCGAAGATTTGGCACAACTTATCTTCGACCTTAAAAATGCTAACCGTGCTGCACGTATCAACGTTAAGTTGGTATCAAAAGCAGGCGTAGGTACTATTGCTGCCGGTGTTGCCAAAGCACATGCCGATGTTATCCTGATTGCCGGTTATGACGGTGGTACAGGTGCATCTCCAATAAGCTCTATTAAACACGCTGGTTTACCATGGGAGCTTGGTTTAACCGAAGCACACCAAACATTGGTACGCAACAAACTGCGCAGCCGTGTGGTATTACAAACAGATGGTCAGTTGAAAACCGGTCGCGATTTGGCTATCGCCGCGCTAATGGGTGCCGAAGAATGGGGTGTAGCAACAGCTGCCCTTGTTGCGGGCGGCTGTATCATGATGCGTAAATGCCACTTAAACACCTGCCCTGTAGGTGTTGCCACACAGGATCCTGAATTACGTAAGCTATTCTCGGGCAAACCTGAGCATATCGTTAACCTGTTCCGCTTTATGGCTGAGGAGTTACGCGAGATCATGGCCGAGCTTGGTTTCCGTACCATTCATGAAATGGTTGGCCGCGTACAATTCCTGAAAGTAAAAGATAACCTGCAAAGCTGGAAAGCCAAAAAGATTGATCTTAGTGGCATCCTGCACCCGGTTACCAACACCAAAGGCATGACCTTGTACAACAGCGAATCACAGGATCATGGCATGGCCAATATCCTTGACTGGAAACTTGTTGAAGCCGCTAAACCTGCTTTGGAAGATAAAACACCGGTATTTGCATCTTTCGATGTAATTAACGTTGACCGTACTATAGGTACCATGTTATCAAACGAAATTTCGAAGATTTATGGTTCGGCAGGTTTACCTGACAATACTGTTAACTTCAAATTCAAAGGTTCGGCAGGTCAAAGCTTTGCTGCTTTCACTACTAAAGGCGTTTCTTTTGAGTTGGAAGGCGAAGCTAATGACTACGTAGGTAAAGGCCTTTCGGGCGCACAGATAGCCGTATATCCGGCAGCTAATGCAACCTTTGTTCCTGAAGACAACATCATCATCGGTAACGTAGCCCTTTACGGTGCTACATCGGGCGAGTTGTTTGTAGGCGGTATGGCCGGCGAACGTTTCGCGGTACGTAACTCAGGTGCTACCACAGTTGTTGAAGGTATTGGCGACCATGGTTGCGAGTACATGACCGGTGGCCGTGCACTCATCCTCGGTAATACAGGCCGCAACTTTGCGGCTGGTATGAGCGGTGGTATAGCATGGGTTTATAATCCTGAAGGTACTTTTGCAGAAAACTGTAATACCGAAATGGTTGACCTTGACCCGCTAACCGCGCAGGATGAAGAGCAGATCCTTACACTGTTGCGTAAACACATCTCTTTAACAGGCAGTAAGCTTGCACAAAAGATCCTGAACAACTGGAACGAAGCATCAACCCAGTTCGTGAAAGTGTATCCAAGAGAGTATAAAAAAGTATTAGAGAAATCACAATATCAAACTATAGGCTAAGAAATGGGAAAACCTACAGGATTTCAGGAGTTTAATCGCGAACTTCCATCAAAAGTTCCGGCTACTGAACGCGTTAAGAACTATAACGAATTTGTTAATTTATACACCGAAGAGAAACTTAACCAGCAATCGGCGCGGTGCATGAATTGCGGTATCCCTTTCTGCCATTCGGGATGCCCCCTGGGTAACATCATCCCTGAGTTTAACGATGCAGTGTATCGTAAAAACTGGGAAGAAGCTTACCACATATTATCATCAACTAATAACTTCCCTGAGTTTACAGGCCGTATCTGCCCTGCTCCTTGCGAATCTGCATGTGTGTTAGGCATCAACAAGCCGCCTGTTGCTATTGAGGAAATTGAGCGCCATATCATCGAGATCGCTTACGAGAAAAACCTGGTAAAACCAACTGCTCCGCTTGTTAAAACAGGTAAAAAAGTAGCGGTTGTAGGTTCGGGGCCGGCAGGTCTTGCAGCTGCAGCCCAGCTGGTGAAAGTTGGTCACACCGTTACCGTTTACGAACGTGACGACCGTGCAGGTGGATTGTTACGCTACGGTATCCCTGACTTTAAATTAGAGAAATGGGTTGTTGAGCGCCGTGTTGAAGTAATGGAAAAAGATGGCGTTGTATTTAAATACAACAGCGAGGTTGGCGTGAACGTAGCTGCCGATGAACTGATACGTAACAACGATGCCGTAATTTTAGCAGGTGGTTCAACCATTCCACGTAACCTGAATATTCCGGGCCGCGAACTAAAAGGGATCCATTTTGCAATGGACTTCCTGAAACAGCAAAACAAGCGCGTAAGCAATATTAATGTTACTGCCGAAGAGATTATAGCTACCGGTAAAGATGTTGTAGTAATTGGTGGTGGTGACACCGGATCTGATTGTGTGGGTACTTCAAACCGTCAGGGTGCAGCATCTATCAAGCAATTTGAAGTGATGTTCCAGCCACCGGCTCAGCGTACACAGCATATGCCATGGCCTACTTACCCAATGGTACTGAAAACTACCAGTTCGCACGAAGAAGGCGCCGACCGTTTCTGGGGTGTTAATACCTTAGAGTTTTTAGGTGACGAAGAAGGCAATCTGCGTGCATTGAGAGTAGTTGACGTTGAATGGGAACAGGACTTCATGGGCCGCCCGGTAAAATTCCATGTAGTTGAAGGCTCTGAGCGTGAAATCCCTTGTCAACGGGTATTCCTGGCAATGGGCTTTTTACACCCGCAGCATGATACCTTCATCAGTCAGCTTGGTGTTGAAATTGATGACCGTAAAAATGTTAAAGCCAAAGAAGGTGTTTACCGTACCAACGTGAGCAAAGTGTTTACAGCAGGCGATATGCGCCGCGGACAATCACTGGTGGTTTGGGCTATATCTGAGGGCCGCGAAGCAGCCCGCAAGGTTGACGAGTTTTTAATGGGACACTCTTTACTGGAAAGCAAAGATGCCGTTAACCAGTTTGACCAGGTGTTTTAATGCCAAAGTCTGGAGGTTGGCAATAAGCGATTAGCTGGCCTGCCTCCTTATCATATTGTTTTAATTATAAAGCCGGGCTTTTGCCCGGCTTTATTGTTTAGCTTCTATTTTAAATAGCACCCTGCTATTGTAGATACTACTTCTCCAGATACTCTTTAAGCGAGATACCGGTGATATGTGTCCAACCGGCAACAAAGTTTTCTTTTTTGAAGGCGTCTAACGGAGGGAAAGTTTCGAGCCCGCGGTGGGTGAGCACTAATTTTGTACCCTCACCTTCAGGGGAAAGTTCCCAGGTAACTTCCGAATTACCTTCGTAGCCATCGTATCGCCAGGTATAGGCTATGGTTTTGCCTTCAACAACTTTGGTTACACGGCAAAGGTGAAGATATTCCTTAATACCGTCACCGCCGGTAAACTGAAACTCAAAACCTACTTCAGGTTTAAATTCAGCCAGGTCAAAATACCACTCTTTCATTTTTTCCTTAACGGTAATTGCCTCCCATACTTTTTGTATAGGTGCCGCATAAATCCTTTCAATAACAAATGGTTGTGTGCTCATAATTTATTGTTTTTTTGGTTATCTGTATTTTGTTCATTGGTTAAAAAAACGTCAAGGGCGTCCAGTTTCTGAGTCCAAAACTGGCGATATTGTTCGGCCCAGTCGGTAACTTGTTTTAGCTGTTTCAGGTCGGCGTGGCAGTAGCGCTCCCTCCCCTGCTGCTTAATAACAAGCAAACCGCATTCAGTTAATATTTTGATGTGTTTAGATACAGCCGGCCTGCTGATATCGAAATTATCAGCAACGGCATTAAGGTTCATTTGCCGGTAAGCAATCAAATTAATGATCTCGCGCCGGGTAGGATCGGCAATCGCCTGGAAAACGTCTCTTCGCATAATGAGCAAGCGGCCATATGAAACCGTTCGGTTACAAATTTAAATGAAACCTTTTGGTTACACAATAGTTTTCTCATCTTTTTAGCGATACAGAGAATACCTTATTGATAATCTGCATTTTAAACCATTACATTTTAATATTTCATCTCGTTATAAAGGTATCAGCACCTATGCAATAGGTAATTTTACGTAGTGAAAATTGGGTGATAACACCTATTTCTCCGCTTTGTTTTTTGCTATATTTTTATCGCACCTGAACATTTAATGCAAATAACGCAATGGCAGTACGTATAATATGTATAAAAACAGATACCAAACCACATCATAACCCTTATGTGGCCATAGATTCGCTTGAGTGGATTAATGAAAGGATCAACGTAAAGGGCCTTACCGAACGGGCAAAACTTTACGACTGGATAAAAAATGAAGACGGCGACGCTTATATCATAGATAGCAACGGCAATAAAACCAGCCTGATTCCGGCAGTTTGCCCCGATGGTAACAAATATGTTAAAACGGTTACCGACGAATCAGAACCCGACTACCTATTGGGCCTGCCCGAATGTGCCTGAAAGCCTGTTACCAGTTTTTGAAGGGATTTACGCTTAAAAAGGAGTTATAATATCGCTTATCACCGGTTACTTCGGTAGTAACCCAGGGAGGTAGTTCAAATTTTTCATCCTCGCTATCGAGTTCGATCTCGGCCATAAGCAGGCCCTGGTTATCGCCTAAAAACTCATCAACTTCCCAAAGCTTATCAGCGTAGTTGATGTTAAAGCGATATTTCTCTAATTCAGAGGCTGCAAAATTATCCAGCAACTGTACGCCATCTGCCGCCGGGATGGTATATTCAAATTCGCTACGGCTAAAACCGGCCGAGCTTCCTTTTATGGTGATATATGCCTCGGTATCAGTAACCCGGATCCGGATGGTTTTCTTTTCATCGCTAAAAATATAGCCCTGCCTGAAATGTATTGCTTCCGGCTTTGCTAACTGCTGCCATTTTTCGTGATCTACCAAAAACTTACGTTCTATTTCAATTGCCATCAGATTGATTTTTCAGTCTGCAATTTTAGCATAATTTAACATTTAGGAGTAGCTATATATTGTATATTTATATTATATCAAACCTATATGCTTACCGCTAAACCTATTACAAAACTAACCTGCATTGTATTGACTTTGTTTTGCCTTGGCTGCAAACACCGCAACATTGTTAAGCACAACGGCGAAAAAGACTTAATCTCATTCAAACCAGTCTTTGGTATCAGCTATACCGAAATAGCCCGGCGCACTCAAAACGGGCTTTCATTCAATCACTTTGGATACCAGTTAGAACCGCAATGGAAAATGCAATTTGTTTCCAATGATTCAACCAGCATTTATAGCCCAACAAAAAAGCAGTTCATTAAATTCCCGCTTACCCGTGGTTACGACTCCATTTTTAATACAGCCCGTACCTGGCTCAAAGTTAAAACCATGACAAAAGACAGCATGATCATCGAGTTACTTAACGCCTATGCAGACTCAGTTGATACCCGGGGTGCCAAAGTTTACATGGTGTTTTATGCAGATGATTATATCAAAAATATACTTCGTGGCGATATAAGCCTATGCAAAAGTCCCAGCCGGAGAGATAGCGTGTATATACAGCGGCTGACCACTGCAGCTGATAAAGACTTTGAAAAAGGCTTTGCAGCCAGGCAACCAGTTGAACTTAGAAGCAAAGCGCATCAATTACTATCAGCAAACGCCATACAGAGCCAACCATGCTCAATAACTTCGACACTTCTTATGATTACATGAACCCCGAATTTGACATTACTGTCAATAACGCCTACTCAAATTTCTACTATTCATTTTCCATATTTGTTGATCCCGCCGGACAAATGCATTACGGTAAACCGCTAACTGTATTTTTAGAAGAGAGCCGCCGAATTAGTTATACCCATCTGTCAAAAGCTGTCATGGAGAGTTATCTTAAATATTACCTTAATTTGATCCCCGGTAAAACGCTTGGCATAACACACACAAGCGAGATAGCTGTTCATGTTACCGGGAGAGTAGCATCTGAAAAGCTTCAAAAAAGTTCATTACTATCATCGTTGCCCTAATTTCCCTGCTTTTTTTAACCGTTTATTGAATTATCTATATCTTTAGCGGCAATGCTACTCATCAATCTGAAAACGTTAAAAACAGCAGTATTCGGGCTGCTCATCATATTATCTGTATTTACTTTTGGCTGCGGTGGCAACCAACCGGGGCAAAAGAAAAGAGAGCTTATTTCTTTCAGGCCCTACAACGGCATCAATTATTCTGAAGTATCAAGGCGACAACGTAACGGGCTTTCATTTAATGAATACGGTTACCAGTTGGAGCCGCAGTGGAAACTGAAGTTTGTTTCAGACGATTCTGTAAGCATTTTCAGTCCTACTAAAAACGCGTTTATCAATTTCCCGCTTACCCGTGGCTACGATTCTATCTTTAATGCAGCCCGTTCATGGTTAAAAATAAGGCAGATCAACAAGGACAGTATAACCATGGAGATCCTGATCCAAAAAGGCGATTCCCTTGACGTTAAAGGCACCAAAGTATTCATGCGATTTTTTGCTGATAACTATGTAAAAAACGTTTTGCACACCGATACTACTACACTTAGAAAGCCAAGCCGTGCCGATACTTTATTTATCCACTCGCTGGCCGCAAAAGCTACGGCAGATTACACCAAGGCTTTCTCAGCGAGGCAACCGGCCGAAATAACCAGTAAAAGTCCGTTGGTTACAGTTTCGCGCCGCACTACTAAACCCGATATTCTCAACAATTTCGATAACTCCGACGATTACCTCGACCCCAATTATGATATCGTGATCAAAAATGCCTATAAGGATTTCTATTTTTCCTTCACCATGTATATTGATGATAAAGGCAATTTGTACTACGGCGCTCCCCTTGTTGGGTTTAACGGCGACCAGGAAAGAGAGGCTGACTACATCCACACATCCAAGGCTGTTATGGAAAGCTACTTTAAGTTTTATCTTAACGTAAAACCGGGCAAAACCTTAGGAATAATTCACTCCAGCATGGTTTCAATACATGTTGAAGGCAAAGCTAAAAACCACACTAAGTAACAATTGTGCTATTTTGTATAGGCATATAGGTTTTAGCGTTTAACTTTCGCCAATCCGTTATAAAAACACATTTGTAAAAAAGTGTTAAATAAACCGCGGCCAAAAATGCAATACGGCTAAATGTTTATATTAGCCCCTGTTACTCCTTTAACTTATATTGATGATCATACGTCGATTTTTACTCCTATTATGCCTGTTAACTGCCTTTGGCGCATCTGTTTTTGCCCAGCAGGATAGCATCCCACTAACTACCATAATCGAAAAAACAAGCAAGTTTAGCAGCAGCTACCCTATCGAAAAGGTTTATCTGCATACCGATAAACCTTACTATGCTGTTGGCGATACCATTTGGTTTAAAGCCTATGTAACTATTGAAAAACACCAGCCTTCGGCGCTGAGCCGTATCGTATATGTCGATTTGATCAATAACCGCGATTCGGTAGTTGAAAGTCAGCGTATCGCAGTTAATAATGGTTTTGCAAGCGGCAACATAGTGCTTAATGGCGATACTTATAAGCAGGGGGCCTATCGTCTGCGCAGCTACACCAACTGGATGCGTAATTTCGACCCCGATTATTTTTACGACCACACTTTCAACGTTGGTAACGCCATAGATAACCAGGTGCGTACCAACATCTCGTATAAAAGTTCAACAAAAAGAACAGGCGTAAAGGTTGACGCAACCATTCTTTATAAAGGATCAGATAATACGCCTTATGCCAACAAAAAGGTAAGCTGGCAACTCATGAAAAATGGCGACCCGGTAAGCAAAGGCCGTGGCACTACCGATGATAAAGGGGTATTATTGGTAGACCTGCCCGAAAGCCAGGCCGACGTGATTACCGGCGGTATCCTGGTTACCTCTATTGATGTCGGCGACCGTAAAACCATCAACAGCAGCTTTTCTATGCGTACAGCAGTTAAGAGTTATGATGTGCAGTTTTTCCCGGAGGGCGGTCAGTTAACCAACGGTATCCGTACCAAAGTTGCCTTTAAGGCTATTGCCTCAAGCGGTTTGGGAGTTGATATTAAAGGAAATATTGTTGACGATAAAGGTACCGAAATTGCCCAGATCAGCAGCGCACACTTAGGTATGGGCGTATTTGCCTTAACCCCTGACATCGAAAGATCATACAAAGCCAACATCACTTTTCCCGATGGCTCACAGGCAAGTTATAACCTGCCACGTGTGCAATCTATGGGGATAAACGTTGCGGTATACAGCAACGATCCGGCTAACTTAACTGTGAAAATATCGGCTAACGACCTGTTTTTTCAGCGTAAGCAAAACAAAAGCTTTTACCTGGTAGCACAAAGCGGAGGTGTTATTTATTATGCCGCGCAAACAGTGTTGCAAAGCACAGTTTATTCGGCTAATATCCCTAAAAGTAAGTTCCCTACAGGTATTGTGCAGGTAACGCTGTTTTCTTCTGGCGGATACGCTTTATGCGAGCGAATAGTATTTATTCAGCATAACGATCAGATGAACCTGGCCCTGAAAACAGATAAACCTTCGTACAGTACCAGGGGTAATGTAAAAATCACTGTATCGGCAAAAAACAATACCACACCGGTTGAAGGCAGCTTTTCGGTAGCGGTTGTTGACGATGGCACTGTACCATCAAATGAAGACGCGGAATCGACCATATTAAGTAATATGCTGCTCACTTCCGATCTGAAAGGCTATATCGAAAAACCAAATTACTACTTCAACAAACCGGATGACGAAAAACTGGCTAACCTTGATATTTTAATGCTTACCCAAGGCTACCGCCGTTTTGATTATGAAGATATCCTGGCCGATAAAAACCCTCCTATTTACCTGATGCCGGAGCAAGGCATTGATGTAACAGGAACCTTGAGGACCAATACGGGCCTGCCGGTTGCAAAGGGAAGTCTACGTTTATTGATCCCGGATAAAAACTTCTCGGCAGAAACGATAACCGACATGTCGGGCAATTTCAAATTCTCGAATGTTAATGTCCCGGACACTTCAAAAATCACTCTGAGCGCACGTAACAACCCTAATGGGCGTAACATGGTAATATCTGTTAATGGCGAGGCTTATCAAAAACTAAGCAAAAACAATAATATCCCGGAAGAGATCCTGAACATTGACAGCACCTTCCGCCCTTATCTGCAAAACAGCTATAAACAATATCAAAGCTCACGTACCATCAAGGAGATCGTAGTAAAATCGACCAAAATTGTGAAAAAAGCAAGCCATGCCGATTATGGTACATTTGCCGGCTTAGCAATGCAGGCCGATCACGAGGTATCAGCACAACAATTACAAGGCTGTCCTTTATTGCTTAACTGTTTATCAACCATGGCAATGGGCCTTACTTATATCGACAACAATTTTTATATCACCCGCGATTATAATTCAGGCAGCAGAACACCGGTACAGGTATACGTAGGTAGCTTACCTGTTGACGCCAACTTTTTATCAAGCATGGCCTCAAGTGAAGTAGAGTCTGTTGAGATCTTTTTAAATGACGGTGTAAGCGGTATTAACCGCACAACCCAAACCAAAGGTGTGATGGTGATTAACAAAAAGGTTGTTAAAAAAGAAAAGATAACATTGGCTCAACTACAGGAATTGATCCCGAAACAAAATGTGATCACTTTTGCGGTACAGGGATATACCAAAGCCAAAGAGTTTTATTCGCCTAAATATGACGTCACCAAACAAGGCACCCTTGGCGGCGATTTACGTAATACTATTTACTGGAAACCAAACGTAATTACTGATAAAGCAACCGGTACCGCCACTATCAATTTCTTCAACAGCGATCAGCGTGGCTCATACCGCGCTATAATTGAAGGTATTGATGCTGAAGGCAATATAGGCCGCAGCGTGATACACTACAACGTAAAATAATACAACATAAATTTCGTAAACAGATTTCCGAAAGCCCTGATTGCTTAAACAGCAATCGGGGCTTTTTCATTTAACATATATGCGAAAGTTTTGACAATACAAAGCTTTGGCCTTCAGCATTCCGCTTTTAGTTTCTAATAGTTTATATTAGTACAACCAATTAACTTAAATTATCTGATCATGAATTTTCAACTTATCAACTGGCTGGCCGTTTTGGTTGCAGCATTATCCGCATTTTTAGTTGGCGGGATCTGGTATTCCCCTGCCCTGTTTGCCAATGCCTGGATGGCCGATAACAAACTGACCACCGCAGAACTGCAAGCATCAAACAAAGGCCGGGCATTTGGCTTTACCGCCTTTTTCTCCATTATAATGGCGATAAACCTTGCCATGTTTTTAGCCGGTGCTAAAACCGATCTGGCCTGGGGAACCGCGGCCGGTTTTCTTGCCGGTATCTGGACGTTTTGCGCTATAGCCATTCACAGTTTGTTTGAGCTTAAAAGCTGGCGGTTAATATTTATAAACGGCGGTTACAGCGTAGTATCATTAACCCTGATGGGATTGATATTAGGTGCCTGGAGATAGCCGCCAAACATAAATGAAATGACATTTATGTTATACATTCCATGAACAATACCGGTGTTTTTTAGTTGAACTTTACAGTAGTAAACCAAAACACATTACCATGGCAAGCACAACAAGTTCATTTGAAAAAACATTCACCATTGGTGGCGACATTACTATCAATCGTTTGGGTTACGGCGCAATGCGCATTACCGGACCGGGCATTTGGGGACCGCCTAAAGACAAGGAAGAAAGCATCCGTGTATTAAAGCGTGCTGTTGAGCTGGGTGTTAATTTTATTGACACAGCCGACAGCTATGGGCCAAACGTATCGGAAGAATTAATTGCCGAAGCGCTGCACCCATACCCTGCCGACTTGTTAATAGGCACCAAAGGCGGCTTGCTGCGTACCGGACCTAATGAATGGCCTGTAGATTCATCGCCCGAGCATTTGAAAGAAGCCCTGCAAGGCAGCTTGAAACGCCTGAAAGTTGACCGTATCGATTTATACCAATTACACCGTATTGATCCTAAAGTACCTGCCGAAAAATCATTTGAATTTTTACAAAAAGCGCAGCAAGAGGGCAAAATCAGGCACATAGGCTTATCAGAAGTAAGCGTTGCGGATATTAAACTTGCCCAGCAATTTTTTGAAGTGGTATCTATACAGAATATGTACAGCGTTGATAACCGTAAATGGGAGGCAGAACTGGAGTATACCCGCGATCATAACATCGCATTTATCCCCTGGTTCCCGCTTGGTGGCGGCAATGTACAGGGCGAAGCGATATTAAACCGGATTGCTGCCAAACATGACGCTACCCTGCATCAGATTGCTTTGAGCTGGCTGTTGCACCATTCACCAAATATTTTACTGATCCCGGGCACCTCGAGCGTTAAGCATTTGGAAGAAAACATGAAGACCGCCGATATTCAGTTATCTGAAGATGATATAGACATATTGAACACCTTGGCCGACGCATAATATAAACGCCTGAAGAATGAAAAATTAAAAGGATGTCAGTAATTTGGCATCCTTTTAATTTTTGAAATAAATATCAAAAGGCGTCATTGCCTATGAATATCGAATGAAAAGCAAAGAAGAGATACTAAATAGTTACAATACCACCGGCACAGATGGATTACCTGAAATATCAGCTGGAGACCTGCTTAATGCTATGGAAGCTTACAAACAAGAATGGGCCGAAGCAGCTTTTGCAGCAGCACGACAGCAGGATGCTTCAGGTAATTATACATTCAACAATTACGCCGAATTTATCGCCAATATAGAGAAAGACACAAAACAGGTGGATGAATTTGGTATAACCCTGGCCGCCGTAGCCGATAGCATTGTTACCAACTTTTTGCCTGATGATGAATCGGTAACCGAATTTGACTTTAACTTCACCCTACAGGGAAAGGGCTACACGGCCTTCTACACCAAAGATGACCAGGGATACTGGAAGATGAGCCGCTGGGCGGAGTAGTTTTGAGTGGGCAGTTGCAGTCAATAGTGGCAGTTGCAGTGGGCAGTTTACAGTTAGCAGCGACATAAGGTGAATTACAATTATACGCTGCAAACTCATTTGTGAATAACGTATACCGACTATAGGAAACTGTCAACTGCAAACTGGCGACTGAATACTACACGAGGGAAACTGCCAACTGCAACTGCTACTGCCACCAACTTACAAATCAGCCACTTTAAACGGCTTTACATCAACGCTTTCCCAAACCCGTTGTGTGATGTAAGGGTCGTTTTGTTTCCAGGCCTCCAGCTCTTCCAATGATTCAAACTGTACTATCATAGTTGAGCCCACCATTTTCCCTTCTTCATTAAGCATGGCCCCGGCCACAATTAAGTTACCACTTGCTTTAAGTGCTTTCGCGCCATCAACGTGATGCGGACGAGCGGCCATGCGGCGGTCAAATGCTTCAGCATCTGTATAATCATATGCGGTTACAAGGTATTGTTTCATATGTACTTTTTAACTGGTTAAACAGGTTTTATCAAGGCCGAATATCTGCAAAACTATCCCATTAAAATAAATTAAAAATTAAATTTAATTTATAACTGTAAACTTGACAATTTTTACAATATTTGTTTTCCGAAAAACCAACCTGAATAATGAAGAATAATTTGCACCAGGAATTTATTAAGATCTTTAACAAAGAAGCAGACAACGCGTACTTTTCGCCGGGCCGTGTAAACCTTATTGGCGAACATATTGATTATAACGGCGGTTTGGTTATGCCATGCGCTATTACTTTTGGCACCTATTTGCTAACCTCGCCTAATGAGGACGGTATTTTTCGCTTCAGAAGTTTAAATTTCAGTGAACAACAAGATATTCCGCTGCAACTTCATTATGAAAAAACCGGTGAAAACTGGTTTAACTTCCCTATCGGTGTAATTAACCGTTTTGTTAAGGATGGCCACCCATTAAAAGGCCTGGATATGCTATTTTATGGCGATATTCCAATCGGTTCCGGATTGTCATCATCAGCCTCTATCGAGGTGGTGACTTCTTATGCTTTAAACGATCTGTTTAACAGCGGCTATGATAAGCTTGACCTGGTAAAACTCTCTAAAGATGTAGAAAACAACTTTATTGGTGTTAACTGCGGTATTATGGACCAGTTTGCAGTTGCCTTCGGCGAAAAAAATAAAGCCCTGATGCTTAACTGCGATACCCTGGATTACCAGGCGGTTGATAGTAACCTCGGCGATTATGTTTTAGCCATCATCAATACCAACAAGCCACGTAAACTGGCCGAATCAAAATATAACGAACGTGTACAGGAGTGCCAGGCTGCCCTGATAGCCCTGCAACAGCAACTGGATATCAAATACCTTTGCGAAATTGACAGCGCTACTTTTGAGCAATATAAACACCTGATCACCGATCCGGTAGTATTAAAACGTGCCAAACACGTAATTGAAGAAAACGACCGCGTAAAATTGGCTGCGACAGCCCTTGCCGCCAATGATGTAGCCGAATTTGGCAAGCTAATGTACGCTTCTCATGATTCTCTGCGCGACTTATACGAAGTAAGCGGTGTTGAATTAGATACCGTTGCCGAATACAGCAAAACCAATCCTGACGTGGCCGGTGCGCGTATGACGGGTGCAGGTTTTGGCGGTTGCGCCATCGCCCTGGTAAAAGGCGATGCTTTTGATAAATTCAGCAAAGAAGTAACCGAATATTATACGCAGAAAATAGGCTACGCCCCATCTGTTTACAGCTCGCTAATTGGCGATGGCGTAGGCGAACTGGTTTCGGAACTTAACTAAACGCTTTTTTAGTATTTTTGCCATTGGTTCATAGTTAATAGATCATGGTTCATGGCCTGTTATTAAACACAGGTTGGCTATGAACTATGATCTATGAACCATGAACTAAAAAAGTATGCGCAAATTAAAATTAGATGAGCTGAACCGGGCTACGGTTGATGAATTTAAAGCACAGGATAAATTGCCGGTTGCCGTGGTATTGGATAACGTGCGCAGCATGCACAATATTGGCTCCATCTTCCGTACTTCTGATGGTTTTGCGGTAGAACAGATTTGCCTTTGTGGCATCACCGCTCAGCCTCCCCACCGCGAAATTGAAAAAACCGCCCTCGGCGCAACCCAATCTGTTAACTGGACTTACTACGAAACCCCTTTGCAGGCTGTTGAACAATTACGCAAAGATGGTTACCAGATCATAGCCATTGAACAAGCCGAAAACAGCACCATGCTTCACGAATTTAAACCTGCCGAAGATGGCAAATACGCCCTTATTTTCGGCAACGAGGTAAACGGAGTAAGTGATGAGGTAATGCAGGTCATCGACGGATGTATCGAGATCCCCCAGTTTGGCACCAAGCATTCTTTTAACATCGTAGTATCGGCAGGTATTGTACTTTGGGATTTTTTCGCCAAGATGGCGATATAGATAACAATTCGCTCTCCCCCGTCATTGCGAGGCACGAAGCAATCCCAAACTATACAGGGCGGACCTGCAAATCGGGGATTGCTTCGTGCCTTGCAATGACGTTGTAAACTATAAAAAGAGGTTACTTCTTCAACACATAAAACGACATTTCCTTCCTGGTTACAAAACCGAGCTTTTCGTATACTTTAATCGCTCTTTCATTTTCAGATTTAACATGCAGAAAAGGGATTCCAGAAGCTGCTTTAATCCGCTTAGCCTGATTTAATAACAGCTTCCCGGCGTAACCGCGACCGAGGTAATCTGGATGGGTACAAACAGCGCTGATCTCGGCATAAGGTGTGGGATTTAACCGCTGACCGGCCATCGCTACTAACTTATCCCCATCAAAAATGCCATGGTAGTGTCCAAACTCTATTGTTCTTTCAATAAAAGGACCTGGGTTTGTTAGCTGCGTAAGTTCAATCATTTGCGGCACATGCTGTTCTGTAAGTGGTAACAGGCCTTTATCGGAAAAATCCGCGGGTATTTCTCCTTCAAAAACCATCTGAAGACATTTCAGATAGTTTACTATCGTCCACTGCTCGGGGATTACAATATCATGAGGGGCAATAAAAATAAAATAGCTTTCAAAAGGGATAGTACCGTAAAGGGTATTAAAATTTTCGGCAGATACTTCAGGTATTCCAACAAAGGGAGAGATCTCCTTAGGGAAATATTTAGCTATATCGTTTCCGCCTGCAAGCAATCTGTTACCCGTGTTAAGCGCGTTCCAGGCGGGATTATCAAGTACATGTTCCATTAGGGCAAAGCTATTAAAAATACCCTGCTACAGGGTTTAGGCCTGTCATTCAATTTTAATTTAATGCTTACATTAGCTTTATCCATTACTAAAAGCTTATTATGAACGCCCTCGCTAAAAAATTCCTGATCAAACCAAATTCACGCTGGCTGATCCAAAACGCGCCCGCTGGTTACCTGGATAGCCTTAATACCCTACCCGATAATGCCAATCTTGTTTTTAGTGCCGAGGGCGAGTTTAATGGCATCCAGCTATTTGTAAAAAACAGCGAAGAGCTAATATCTGAGCTTAAAGTAATAACTCCATTGCTAAAAGCCGACACGGTTTTCTGGATCATTTATCCCAAAAAAAATTCGGGGATCCAAACCGATCTGGAAATGATGAGCAGCTGGGATGCTCCCGCTCAATACGGACTTAGGCCTGTGGCCTCAGCGGCTGTTAACGAAGTGTGGACGGCATTACGCTTTCGCCCTGTTGAAGCTGTAAAGGTTTCTGAAGGGCGTAATGAAGCCGTTCGCAATAACGAGCACAGCGCTTATATTGACGTAGACAATAAAATAGTTACCCTGCCTGATTATGTAAAGGAAACATTAGAACAACATCCAGGCGTACTTGATTACTTTCAATCGCTGGCTTATAGTCACAAAAAAGAATATGTGCTCTGGATCCTGACTGCTAAACAGGAGAAAACCCGGCAGTACCGTTTAGTGAAGATGGTGGAGATGCTGCAGAATAAAAAGAAAAATCCTTCTGATAAATAGAAATACTTAGCAGATCATAACATAAATCGCCCCGCACTTTCAACAAATACAGGGCGATTTTATGTTTTACTTTTATTTACCAGCCTGAGCCTTTTTTAGCGTTACCATTTTTGATATGCTCTTCGGCAGTAGCTTTACCCATAATGGCAGCCATCTTGTTACCTGCACTGTCAGTTCCTGTCGCAATGTATCTACCCGATTTTACATCGATAACTGGATTGATCATCGGTACATTTTTAGTCTTTGTTTTCACTGAATAAGCGGTAATACCACTTCCTTTTTCTGTTGCCATGATAAGTTTCTTTTGTTTTTTAATGTTAACCCCATTTAAACTGAATTGTTTTCAGCACAGGTATAATTGGTTTCTATGCGTAAACATGCATCATTTTTTTTTAATTAAAAATAGCTGGCATAAATAATTTGTTAACAGATTTAAGTTTGTGTTAATAACGAATAAATCATGGTATCGTTGAAACGACCGTTAAACAAGTGATCCTCTTTAAAATAGGCTTCCTGAACAAATTTATTTTTAAGCAACAATTTAATTGAGGCGACATTACCGGGGCTAACACGAGCCTCTACCGAATGTAGCTTGAGTACACTAAAACCATAATCAAGAGCTGCTGTTACAGCTTCCTGCATGATGCCCCGCCCCTGGTACACCGGGTTCAAAAGATAGCCAATTTCGGCACGGTGGTTGTTTTTCTCTATCCGCCAGAAGCCTATACTACCTATATATTTATTACTGTTTTTCAGGCAGATACACCAGGTGATACCATCATTTTTGCTCAATAAGTCTTCTATCACATCTATCAACCCAACAGCATCACCGATAGTTTTATTTAACGGACGGCTAATGTACTGCATCACCGTTTCGTTTGATCGCATTTCAAACAGGTCTGCCGCATCATCGTAAGTAAAACGCCTCAGCACAAGGCGCTCGGTTGTTAAAACCGGAAACGGGTTAAAGTTTGGGTTAAGCATAAATGAATACTATTGGTAAGGGCTAACGGCCACCGGCAAGTCTACTGTTAAATTTAACTATCAGGTTAAAAAGTTCGGTGTATTTATTGAGCGGTAGTGTGGGGCTGATGTCAAAAACATCATGATAAGCCTTTATACCACCCAAAGTGTAAATAAAAAATGCAGGTACGCCTTGTTCGGTAAAAAAATAATGATCGCTGTTGGCAGCCTTGCCACGTGATGCCACTTTAACAAAGTAATTATTTTCCTTATTGATTTGCTGCATCACAGCAAACTCTTTTGGATAAACGCTGGCATTTACCACAGTTATGCCGTCAACACCAGTTCCGTTAAGATCAAGGTTAATCAGGAAACGAATATTTGTAAGCGGAATAAGCGGATTGTGCGTAAAATACTTTGAACCCAGCAAACCGGCCTCTTCTCCCGAAAAACAAACGAAGGCTACACTATACGGCAAAGGATGCTTGGCATAATATCTGGCAAGCCCCATCAGCTCAGAAATACCGCTTGCATTATCATTAGCACCAGGAAAATAAGTTTTATCGCCCATTCCCCCTAAATGATCGTAATGCGCGGTGATCATGATAACCGAATCAGGTTTGGACGTCCCCATTACAATACCGCAAATATTGGCTGTTTTGAAATCTGTTATCAGCTTGTTTTCTATAGTAACATTAAGCGTTAGAGGAGTTTCCTTTATTGCTTTTTTATCAATTTGGATTATTGTATAGTCAAGAGTCCGCCCCTCAACCGACCATGTAAGCTTATCTTCCAGCGATAAAACAATCCTGTTTTGCTGATCAACAAAATGGGTACTGTCTTTTTTAATCAGTTGCCCTGCCCCCATCACACCACGGCTATCAGGCGAAATAATAAAATCTTTGCCGGGCCTCAGTTGTACACCATTTACCGCAACTTCCATTTTACCGGGGAAGGTATTAACCGGGTAACTAAACTCCTGCAGGTAATTTTTACCATCCATAGGCTTTACGCCGTAGTGCTTTAGTTGGGCCGATAAAAAATCTGCTGCTTTATGAACGCCATCCTTTGTATACCCCCTGCCCCAGAAATAGGGCGAGGTTAATGTATCAACCATTTTGCGGACAAAAACGGTATCCTGGGCAAAAAGCGTGTTCGAAATAAAAAGAAATACAAGGGCAAGTTTAAATTTCATCAGCTTTCTAAATAAAGCTATCAGCCTCGCGGTAAGCTTTAATCAATGCAAGCTCTCCTTCTTTTTCCGCTCCGGCCGTGCCGTGCTCCATGCCCATTACACCTTTATAGCCTTTGTTATAGATGTGTTTAAAGATGTTTTTATAATTAACCTCGCCGGTTCCAGGCTCTTTACGACCGGGATTATCTCCTATCTGGTAATAGCCTATCTCATCATAAACCAGGTCAAGCGTTGGGATAATGTTTCCCTGGTTGCGCTGAACATGGTACATATCATACAAGATCTTGCATGATGGGCTTCCTACAGCTTTACAAATGGCATAAGCCTGATCGGGCGTGCGCAAAAACAGGTCGGGATTATCACTTAAGGGTTCAAGCACCATAATAATGCCGTGCGGCTCCAGTATAGCCGTCCCCTTTTTAATGGCTTCAATAACATTACCGGTTTGCACGCCAATAGGCAATTTACGTGCAAAATCGCCTGGAACAACGGTAACCAGCTTACTGCCTATACGTTTAGCTACCTCAACAGCTTCCTTGCATGAGGCAATAAACTTTTCAACCTGGTCGGCAGCGCCTGTTGCCAGCATATTGCTGTCATTACCCAAGCCCGGCTGTACAAAAACTCCCATAGCCATACCCAGTTTTGCCAGCGTATCGCCTATCTTTTTCTGTTGATCAACCGGCCGGCCACTCATACCGTTATCCTCAATAGCGCGGAAACCTTTATCGTAGGCAAATTTTATCTGTTCAATAAAATCATCGCCGGCATGGTTTTTAAACATGCCATCATGAATGCCATAGTTAAGATTAAAAGTTTTATCTCCGGCTATTATCCCTGCTTCGCTATTAGGTTCGGTACACCCCGTAAGCGTGGCGGCTTTTAAAACACCTGTAGTAAATAACGAGGCACCGGCTAATACCGAGCTTTGAACAAAATTTCTGCGTTTCATGAGGGTTATGTATTGGTTTGCGGCCTAAATATAGCACCTATGGTTTATTTTAGACGATGGAGGTTGCTGTTTTATCAGATTTTTCAACCAATTCATTACAACCGGTTAAAGCACCACGGTTAAAAATTCGCCTATTTTTATTATCTTTGTGTATAAACGGCAAATTTTTAAAGCTATTCCAGCTTACAGCGCCCAGCTATTTTGATGCTGATCTGTTTTATTCCCTGCTGATACCGTTGCTGCCCGGAACTTAACTTAAAGATCATTTTTACGCTCACTGAAACAGGTATTTATTATCTGGCCCGGCCTTTTTATTGCTACACGGAATAGCTATTATTTAACTTAATTAATCATAATTATGGCTAAATCGCAAGCAACATTCATGAAAAAACAACTGGAAAAAAATCGCCAGAAAAAAAAGGAAGATAAAGAACAACGCAAACAGGAACGCAAACAAAACGCCGGCGGAGGCGATCTCGAAAACATGCTTGCCTATGTAAATGAATTTGGCGAAATTGTATCATCGCCTCCCGAAAAGAAACAGGCTTAGCGCACTTTTAAACTTACCAGATTCGGGTATTGTAACTATTTAGTGGCTATTGCTTGAGTGATTGAACCTTTTATTATTTTAATTGTCATAACAAAAAATCACCCACAGTTATGAAATTTCAATTAGGCTTTGTTTCCTTTATCGCCCTAACCATTGCCTCTTGCTCAGGCAATCATGCCACCAACGATAACGATACTACCATTAAAAAGGAAGACACGGCCATGGCCAATGCCCCCGATGCTCCGGCAGTAAATATGGAGTATTGTTTTTATGCCACTGAAGGTAGCGCCAACCAGGACACTACAAAAGTTAATCTGCACATAAACGGCAACAAAGTTACCGGCGATATGGATTGGCTGCCTAAAGAAAAAGATGCCCGGAAAGGTACATTAATGGGCAATTTAACCGGTAATGTTATCAAAGCGTTGTGGACCTACGGCCAGGAAGGCAGCACAGATACGCTGAGTGTTGAATTTCAGCTCAGGGGCACCAACCTTGCGCAAAAGCCTTATAAATACGATACTAAAACCGGCAAGCAGCAAACCAACAACGCCGCCGATTATTCGGTAATTTACAACATGAAAAATTGTCGTTAATTTAAACGCTATTTATAAATTAGCTCAAAAATAAAAGGTTCAAAATGGAAAAGCGCGAAACCAGCATACTATACCTTGTATTGGGTTTATATACTTTAATGATAAGCTGGTACTACAACCACAGCGTAATTTTACTTATTATCCATTACGTGTTTTGGCCGGTTTATCTTATATACGAATTACTGATCGGTCACCTTGCTCATGGCATGTGGAAAACCATTCCGCTTTCATACTTCAAATAAAGTATTTTAAGTATAAAGAAGAAAAGCACGCTGAAATTATCTTCAGCGTGCTTTTCTTCTTTATAGCGATGGGTTTAGATAGTTTTTTTATCTGCTGTTACCATAAAAACCACTAATAAACTGCGCGTTGATACCGAAAACCAGTAACGTTAAATTACGCGGTTTAATTGGGTAAATGTGCGTTTATGATAGCGTAACTCTCCTATTTGTTTTCGGGGATTAGGTAAACAATTTTGGATTATGCTACAGGGAGCAGAATTAATCAAGCTGCCGAAAGTTGAATATTCAAAACCATTTTATCTACATCCACATGAAAAAAATCAATTACCTGTTAATCTCATTTATTGTACTTTTTGTATTTGTGCAAGCCTGTAAAAAAGGCGATGTTGGCCCCGCCGGAGCAAAAGGTGATACCGGTGCAACCGGCGCTGTAGGTCCTGCGGGAAGTGACGGCAGCGTTATCTATAGCGGTACAACCGCCCCTACTGCCACTATTGGTAAAGAAGGCGATTTCTACCTCAATACCTCAAACGGCTTGTTATACGGCCCTAAAACAACAGCAGGCTGGGGAACTAATTTCTCTTTAAAAGGCCCTACAGGTACGGCGGGCACCGACGGTAATACCGTATTAAGCGGCACAGGTGCTCCCGCAGCTACGTTGGGTAAAGCCGGTGATTATTACCTGGATAAAAACAATTATTCGTTATATGGCCCTAAGGTTGGCTCAACATGGGGAACTGCATTTAGTTTGCGCGGGCCTGCCGGTACGGCCAATGTCATTTATTCGGATTGGGTATATGCCAAAAACTTTCGTGATAGTACCATCGATAACAGTTTGATGCACGTTGCGGATATCCCGGCCAACGATCTTACAACCGAAAATTTGTCGCACGCCCTTATACAAGTTTACTTTACCTACGGTGGTGGCGTATTTCCACTGCCTCACCTAACCTATGCAGGCAACAAGGCCAGCGTCATCAACTTTGCACCCCGGTTTAAGCATTTTAATATTACCCGCTATACACTTGATAATTCAAATTCGGTAAACCTTAGCACCGTATTACAATATCGTTATGTGATCATTCCGGGTGGTGTGGCGGCATCAGTAGCCAAAAATATCGATATCAATGATTATGAGTCGGTACGCAGATACCTGCGCATCAACAATTAATAATACTTTCAATAACCTTAACCCTCACTAAACCAACCGGGAGCGATTGTCGCTCCCGGTTTTTATATTTTAAATCTTTTCAACTACTACCGCTGTTCCGTAAGCCAGTACTTCGGTAATACCCTGCATTACTTCATTCGCATCGTAACGCATGTTAATAATGCCATTAGCACCAATAGCCTGAGCATGTTGGATTAGCAGTTGATAAGCTTCTTCACGTGCGTTTTCGCATAGCTCGACATAAATGGAAAGCCTGCCGCCAAATAGCGACTGAAAACCGCCTGCGATATTACCCAGGGCGCTCCGGCTCCTAACCGTAATGCCGCGTACAACGCCTAAATGCCTGGTAACTTTGTACCCTTCTAAAGATGTGCTTGTTGTAATAAGTGATGTATCCATTTTAGTTTAAGTTTGTGGGACAGGCGTTTAACCTGACCAATTTTTATTTAGATGCAGTATTCTTAACGATATTACGAGGTTTTGTGTTTTTATTTTTTGAGATTGGTTGCAAACGTTTAATTCGGGTTCAGACAACAGCAAATCCCATAAATCCGGCAATCTCCTTAATCCTGGTTCAGACAAAACCATGAACTATGAACCATCAACTATGAACTCAAAAAACACTACCTTTGCCGAAAATTTAAAATCGATGCCAGATAAAGTTAAAGCTGTTTTTTTTGATCGTGATGGTGTTTTGAACCACGAAATGGGCGACTATATACGTCGTTTTGAGGATTTCCAGGTGCTTGATAATTTTGATGCCCTTAAAACCCTGCAGGATCGTGGCTATATGCTGCTTGTAGCTACCAACCAGGGGGGTATTGCCAAAGGCTGGTATACCGAAGAAGAGCTTGGTAAAATGCACTTACATCTGAAACAGGTTTACCAGGATCACGGCGTTGAAATTACCGACTTTTTTTACTGCCCGCATCACCCCAATTTTACCGGCGATTGCGATTGCCGCAAACCAAAACCGGGACTATTACTGCAAGGCATAGCCAAATATAATATTGAGCCGTCACAATCATACTTTATAGGCGACCGCGAACGCGATGTTGAAGCCGGCACTGCCGCAGGCATAAAAGGTATCCTGATTGACAGCGACCAGCCGATAAGCACTGTGCTTGATCAGATAGCGTAAGAACCTATAAATATGTCATTGCGAGCGCAGCGCGTCAACCGCACGGAGGCATAACCGCCCCGTATAGCATGCGATTGCTTCGTCGTCCCTCCTCGCAATGACATAAAAATTACTCCTCTTCCTTAAAACATTTTCTTCTCTCCTGCTTTTTACCAATATTTATATCATACTATGCAAAAAAGCCGCTACCTAAAAAATCTTGACGCTGTTATAGCCGCCCTTGTTGGCTGGTTTATTTTGAGCTTGTTTTTCAGGTATAGCGGTGTAGGCGTTTCGCCGGATAGTATCATGTACACCAGCGCGGCCAGGAGCTTTAAAACCCATGGTAACTTACTTACGTTTAATCATGTACCCATTGTCGACTTCCCTGTTTTTTATCCGATTTTTCTTGGTATAATATCATTTATCACGCAGATAGATCCGGTCAAGTTTGGCGCGGTAATGAACGGTATCATGTTCGCTACCCTCATTTTCACCAGCGGATGGATCATGGAACACTTTGTACCGTCATCAAGAATTTATAAATGGTTAATGATGGCGGCCATTATCCTGAGCCCGCCATTGTTGCAGGTTTATTCCTATTTATGGTCGGAGACTTTGTTTATTCTCGAGATCCTGTTTTTCATCGTTGCCTTCCGCGAGTATCTGTTAAAACATACCCTTAAGGCACTTATAGTGGCTGCTGTTATAGCGGCCGTAAGCTGTATCACCCGGTATGCGGCTGTAACTATTGTGGGTACCGGCGGGCTTCTTTTATTGCTGGACAGGGTATTACCTTTAAAAAAGAAAATTGTTCATATCCTTGTTTACGGAGCAATCTGTATATCATTATTGGTAAGCAACCTCGTTTTCAATGCCTTTGTAACAGGCACAACAACAGGCCCGCGCGAACCATCTATTACGCCTTTCAGCAAAAACCTATATTACTTCGGCACAGTAATGTGCGATTGGATGGGGCTAACACCTAATCAATATTGGGCCGCCACACCTCTGGCCATCATCATTTTCCTGGGATTTATCGCTGCACTCGCTTTCAATTACTTCCGTCGTAAAATTGACAGCTTCGAGAACCTGGCAATTACTTTCGCGTTTGTTTATGGGGCATTTATCGTATTATCATCTACCTTCTCGAGATACGAGCGAATTAACCATCGCCTGTTATCGCCCTTATATATATCTGCATTATGGGGATATACCAGTTGGGCCCTGCTCCTGCTTAAAAAGATAAGTAACATCAATACCCGACGCATCATCGGCGCTATAATGATTATACTGATGCAGGGCTTCATTACCAGCGAGTTTTTGATAGACAAAGCCCGTTATCAAGACCAGGTTGCAGATGAATACGGCAATCCCGGATTTACCGACGAAAGCTGGATCGATTCGGAGTTTGCTACCTATTTGCGCGGCGGGGATCAAAGCCTGTTTAAACCCGGCATAAAAATTTATACCGATGCGCACGAGGCCGTTTACTTTTTCTCGGGCATGTCATCGTACCTGGTACCTCACCGCTTTTTTACCAAGGATATTGATAAGTTTTACAAGGCGAAACACTATTACCTTATCTGGTTCAATGTGCTCGAAAACCCCGAGCTTATCAATCTAAAAGATATTCAGAAAGTTAAAAAACTAAAACTGATCAAAGATTTTGGCGAAGAGGGTGGTATTTATGAGTATGAGGAGTAGTCAGAATCAGAATTTACAGAATTTTAGGATTTTCAGAGTCGTATATAATCAATGCTGCTAATTCTTTAACTCTCCCGCCGTTGTTGGTGTTGTCACCAACAACTATGCGCTGCGTATAAAGGCTTTGTTGATTCTTGATAAGATACGGGAATAAATTGTTGGTGACAACACCAACAACGGCGGGAATATAATTTCATCTCTCGAACACTTGTATTAACAATGGTAAGCCTTTCAACAAAATTAAATTCTAAAAGCGCACTTAATCCGGCAGAAAGCTTCCCTAAAATTTCAAGTATCGCTGCACTTTTTCACATTAAATTTTGATTTAAAAAACATCTCTCTATATTTGCGCAACTAATCTATAGTTTTACTATACAAAAAATGAACGGTCTCGCACTACATCATCTTCATCTCCACCATCACCACTCTGTGGTGATAAGATAATGTATGTTTCTACGCGAAATAACAACCCCGTTTATACTCTTTTTTATTATAGTTTCTTAAAACTTATTTTGTGAAAACACTTAAAATAGCTATCCAGAAATCTGGCAGGCTCAACGAAAAATCTGTTGAATTATTAAAAAATTGCGGCTTAAACTTCGAAAACTACAAAAGCTCGCTGATCTCTCCGGTATCTAATTTCCCTTTAGAAATTCTTTTCCTTCGTGATGATGATATTCCTGAATACGTGCAGGATGGTATTGCCGATTTAGGAATTGTTGGCGAAAACGTGATCCAGGAAACCGAAGTTGAAGTAAGCTACCTGCAACGCCTTGGATTTGGTAAATGCTCACTTAAAATAGCGGTACCAAATAACAGCGATATTAACTCGCTGGCCGACTTACACGGCAAAGCAATTGCTACTACCTACCCTGCCATTTTAGGCAAATTTTTAAAAGAACAAAATATTACTTCAGATATCCGTACCATTTCCGGTTCGGTAGAAATTTCACCGGGCTTAGGTCTTAGTGATGCCATTTGCGACCTGGTTTCAACCGGTGGTACGCTAAAAAGCAACGGACTGAAACCTTTTGCCGATGTAATGTCGTCAGAAGCTGTACTGATTGGAAGCAAATCTATCGCAGAAAGCGACCTGGTACAAGAACTGATCCAGCGTGTACAATCTGTTTTACGCGCTAAGGAGACTAAATATGTGGTACTAAACGTTGAGAAACAGAACCTTCCGGCTGTTATTGCCTTACTACCCGGCGTAAAAAGCCCATCAGTAGTACCATTGGCCGAAGAAGATTGGGTAGCCGTACACACCGTAATCCCGGAGCGTGATTTCTGGGACCGCATAAGTCAGCTTAAACAAGCCGGCGCACAAGGCATTGTGGTGATGCCTATTGAGAAGATCATTTTATAGTAGTTGGCAGTGGCAGTTAGCAGTTTGCGCTATGGTAAATTGCTAACTGTTGTAAACTGCAAACTGATAACTGAAACTGGTATGAAGACATACAACTATTCAGAACTTTCATCCGCCGATATCCAGAAGTTGGTTCAACGCAATGTTGACCCGGCCAATGAGATCAGGACCATTGTTGAGGACGTGATCACTAATGTGCAGCAGCATGGCGATAGCGCTTTGTTTGACTATGCATTGAAATTTGACAAGGTGGAACTGAGCAAGCTTTATCTTGAAAAAGCAGAACTGGAAGAGATTGCCAAAGCGATATCCGCAGATCAGAAAGCTGCCCTGGAAACGGCTTACAGCAACATCTATAAATTTCACCAAACGCAGTTAAAAACCGAAGACAAGGTTGAAACTATGCCCGGCGTAACCTGCTGGCGCGAATTACGACCAATTGAAAAAGTTGGCTTGTACATCCCCGGCGGTTCGGCAGTATTGCCAAGTACTTTTTTGATGCTTGGTATCCCGGCAAGGATAGCAGGTTGTCATGAAATTGTGGTTTGTTCGCCTCCGCAAAAAAACGGCAAGGTCAATGCCTTTATCGCTTATGTAGCACTGATGCTGGGAATAGATAAGATCTACCTGGTTGGTGGTTCGCAAGCTGTAGCAGCTATGGCTTACGGAACTGCAAGTATCCCTAAAGTTGATAAGATCTTCGGTCCGGGTAACCAGTTTGTAACCAAAGCTAAAACCATTATCCAGTCAACTACCACAACCGCTATTGATATGCCCGCGGGGCCGTCAGAAGTTTTGGTTATCGCCGATGAAACCGCAATTCCTTCATATATCGCTGCCGACCTGCTGGCACAAGCCGAGCACGGTATTGATAGCCAGGCAGTGTTGGTTTGCACCTCTGCCGATATTGCCCAAAAAGCTATTGCGGAAGTAGAAAAGCAATTACCTGTATTGCCTCGCGCGGAGATAGCGAAGCTTGCCATCGATAACTCGTATGTGGTGATTACCAGCAGTCTGAGCGAAGCCATAACTTTCAGCAATCAGTACGCGCCGGAGCACCTGATACTTGCTACCGGGAGCTGGGAACAGATCACCGGAAGTATCATCAATGCAGGTTCGGTATTTTTGGGTAACCTGACACCGGAAAGCGCTGGCGACTATGCCTCGGGAACTAACCACACCCTGCCAACCAGTAGTTATGCAAGGGCTTATTCAGGCGTATCGGTTGATTCGTTTGTGAAGAAGATCACGTTTCAGCACATTACCCGCGAGGGAATCAACAACATTGGCCACACAGTTGAAGTTTTGGCCGAGCTGGAAGGCTTACATGCGCATAGGAACGCGGTAAGTGTGAGGCTAAGCCCCCCAACCCCCTAAAGGGGAATGTACCGATAGGGTTACAAAGAAAATGATATACCAAAACGTCATTGCGAGGTACGAAGCAATCCCCAATTTTACAGAGCGGATTTGCAAAGTACCTCTGCTAATCGGGGATTGCTTCGTACCTCGCAATGACGGACGTAAAAAAGATTAACAATGTTCGACATTAATAATATACTCAGAGAAAATATAAAACGCCTTGTGCCTTATTCATCCGCACGTGATGAGTACCAGGGCGAAGCAAGCATCTTTCTGGATGCAAATGAAAACGCTTTCGGGTCACCATTAGATCAGCAGTTTAACCGCTATCCTGATCCTTTACAGTACGACCTAAAAAAACGTATCACCGAAATAAAAGGGGTGCCACCACGCAATATTTTTGTTGGCAACGGTAGCGATGAGGCTATCGATATCCTGTTCCGCAGTTTTTGTAACCCGGGAGTTGATAATGTGATCCTGGTACCGCCTACTTACGGCATGTATGAGGTATCAGCAAACATCAATGATATTGAAGCCCGTAAAGTAAGCCTAACTGAAGATTATCAGCTTAATTTAGAAGGCATTGCCGAGGCTGTAAATAAAAACACCAAACTGATCTTTATTTGCTCGCCAAACAACCCTACCGGCAACTCTATTAACCGCGACGATATTCAAACCCTGTTGGCTAATTTCAACGGCATTGTCGTAGTTGATGAAGCTTACATCAACTTCAGCAGGCAAAAGTCCTTTATCCAGGAACTTACTGAGTGTGCTAACCTTGTGGTAATGCAAACACTGTCAAAAGCATGGGGTTTAGCAGGTTTACGCGTAGGTATGGCTTTTGCCAGCGAAGAAATCATTGAGGTGATGAACAAAGTAAAGCCACCTTACAACGTTAATGAATCATCGCAGCAACTGGCTTTGGCAGCCTTGGCTAATGTAGGTCAGGTAAACGAATGGATCAAAGAAACCCTTGCACAACGCGACAGGTTAGTATTGAAATTGAAAGACCTCGAATTTGTGCTGGATATATATCCGTCTGACGCCAACTTTATCCTTGTAAAAACTACAGATGCCAACGGCATTTATGATTACCTGGTAAAACAGGGCATCATTGTGCGCAATCGCTCAAAAGTTGAGCTTTGTGAAGGCTGTCTTCGCATAACCGTTGGTACTCCGGATGAAAATACTGTTTTGTTGGACACCCTACAAAACTTCAAATAAAACAGTAAAAGGTGAAATCACTAATTCAATAATTCGCTAAATCAATAATTAATCCTGGATGAGTAATTTACAGAAAATATTGTTCGTTGACCGCGACGGCACCCTGATCAAAGAACCGGCCGATGAGCAAATTGATTCATTTGCCAAGCTGGAATTTTATCCAGGCGCATTAACCTATCTGCCTAAAATAGCTAAAGAGCTTGATTTTGAACTTGTAATGGTTACCAACCAGGACGGATTAGGCACTTCGGTTTACCCCGAGGATACCTTTTGGCCTGTTCATAACTTTGTATTGCAGGCATTTGAGGGCGAAGGCGTAAAATTTGCCAACCAGATCATCGACCGTACTTTTGCCCGTGACAATGCCCCCACCCGCAAGCCGGGCACCGCGCTGCTTACGCAATATCTTGATGCGGACAAATACGATCTTAAAAACTCATTCACCATCGGCGACCGTAAAAACGACGTACTGCTGGCAAAAAACCTTGGCGCAAAGGCCATCTGGCTTAACAATAACAGCAATCTCGGCGGAAACGAATTTTCTGAGGCCGATCATATCGATGATGTTATTGCGCTCGAAACTACCGACTGGCAAAAGGTATACGAGTTTTTAAAACTCGGCCAGCGGGTATTTGAGCATCGTCGTGCTACTAAGGAAACCGATATCCACATCAAAATAAACCTTGATGGTAAAGGGGATGCCAAAATATCAACCGGCCTGCACTTTTTTGACCACATGCTTGATCAAATTGCCCGTCACGGCAGTATCGATCTGGAAATTACCGCGAAAGGCGATCTCCATATCGACGAACATCACACCATTGAAGATACAGGTATCGCTTTAGGCGAAGTATTCGCCGCTGCTTTGGGTAACAAAATGGGCATCGAACGTTATGGTTTCTGCCTGCCAATGGATGATTGCCTGGCCCAGGCAGCTATCGACTTTGGTGGCCGTAACTGGATAGTTTGGGATGCCGATTTTAAACGCGAAAAAGTGGGTGATGTGCCAACCGAAATGTTTTACCACTTCTTCAAATCGTTCAGCGATGCCTCAAAAAGCAACCTGAATATCAAAGCCGAAGGACAAAACGAACATCACAAAATTGAAGCTATATTTAAAGCCTTTGCCAAGGCAATAAAAATGGCCGTAAAACGTGATGTAGATAAGATGGTTTTACCAAGCACTAAAGGACTGCTTTAAGAGCCCCCAGCCCCTAAAGGGGAGCAACTAATTAACATGAAAACACCAGATCAAAATAATAAAAAAAGCCTCGCAGAGGCACCCCTTCAGGGGCGGGGGGGCATCGGCATTATCCTATACGGAGCCGGAAACATATTTTCCCTTACTGCTGCTTTAGAGCGCTTAGGTATCCCTTATGGCTTTATCAACAGCGAAGAGGATTTTGATAAATACGACCGCTATATCATTCCGGGGGTTGGGCATGCCGGTGCGGCCATGAATAAGCTTAAGGCTACCGGACTGGTACCAGCCATTAAGGCGTTAAAGAAACCAACCCTGGGTATTTGCGTAGGGATGCAGCTGCTTACCTCTTATTCAGAAGAGGGCGATTCTAACTTATTGGATATCATTCCGGTTAAAACTTTAAGGTTTGCAGATAGTGCAGAACACAAAGTACCGCACACCGGTTGGAACAGGGTTTACCCCGAAAAGGAAAATCCATTATTTGAAAATATACCGTCAGGTTCACACTTTTACTTTGTACATTCATACTTTATTGAGCATGATAAAGCATACACTTTACTGGCCGCTGACTATGGAAATCAATTTTCGGCATCAATTTGGCTTGATAATTTTTATGGCGTACAATTCCACCCGGAAAAGTCGGGTGAGTTTGGCGAAACATTGTTAACTAATTTCTCAAAAATATAAAGGATATGTACATTATTCCTGCCATTGACATTTTGAACAAGAAGGTAGTCCGTCTTCGTGAAGGCGACTACGCACAGGTAACCGAATACGATGTTACCCTTGAAGAAATGATTGAGCGCTACCAGAGCAACGGCACCAATTTCATCCACATCATTGACCTTAACGGTGCCAAAAACGATTTCAGCAATCAGCAATACCTGTTTGATGTGATCCGTAAAACGGACATGAAGGTGCAATATGGCGGCGGCATCCGCAGCATCGAAAAAGTAAAAGAGCTGATAGATGCCGGCGTTCACCGCGTAATTGTTGGTACGCAAGCACTTACTAACCCAAGCTTCCTGCCCGATTTGAGCAAAGAAATTTGCGGTAAAGATAAATGCTCCGACCAGGTGGTTGTTGCTATCGACGTACTTGACGAAGTTATTAAATATTCAGGCTGGATGGAAAGCTCACCGATCAAGCTAATGGACTACGTTGATAAATGCCTGAACTTAGGTTTCTTCCGTTTCCTTTGCACCGACATTAACAAAGACGGTAAACTTGGCGGCGCGGGTATCGAACTGTACGAAAAACTGCTTGATCATTCACCTTTCATCAAACTTATCGCATCTGGTGGCGTAAGCTCTATGGGCGATATCGAAAAGCTAAACCGCTTAAAAGTTGAGTCGGTAGTGGTTGGCAAAGCCATATATGAGGGTCACATCACTATTGAAGATGTGAAACACTGGAACCTGGACGCGCTGATTTCGATATAGCCCCCCGGCCCCCTCTTTAAAAACCTGTACACCTCATGTCATTGCGAGCGATAGCGTGGCAATCGCACACCATACAGGTCGGACTTGTATAGTTCGCGATTGCTTCGTTCCTCGCAATGACATATTTTAATAAGCATGCTTGCAAAAAGAATTATCCCCTGTCTTGACGTTAAGGACGGGCGGACTGTAAAAGGCGTAAACTTTGTTGATCTGCGCGATGCCGGCGACCCGGTAGAGCTTGCCTGGAACTACTCGAACCAGGGAGCCGACGAGTTGGTATTTCTGGATATTACAGCTACCGTTGAACGCCGCAAAACTATGGTTGAGCTGGTAAAGGCCGTAGCCCGGCAAATTAATATACCGTTTACTATAGGCGGCGGCATCAATGAAATTGCCGATGCAGACGCCTTGCTGAATGCGGGAGCAGATAAAATATCCATCAATTCGGCGGCTGTACGTAACCCCAAACTGATAGATGAACTGGCTGCCGCTTTTGGTGTTCAGTTTGTAGTGATAGCCGTTGATACCCGCAGCATAGGCGATAAAAATGTAGTTCACTTAAATGGCGGCAGGTTGCCTACGGAACGCCAGACACTTGAGTGGATCCTGGAAGCCGAAAGCCGTGGAGCAGGTGAAATTTTGCTGACCTCTATGGATCATGATGGTACTAAAGGCGGTTTTGATAATGGCTTGTTAAAAATCGTGAATGATGCGGTTCACATTCCGGTGATTGCTTCGGGCGGCGCCGGTAAAGTTGAACACTTTGTTGATGTTTTTGAAAAAACCAACGTCGACGCGGCATTAGCAGCTTCAGTGTTTCACTATGGTGAGATATTGATCCCTGATTTGAAGCGAACCCTGCAGGGTAATAAAATAGAAGTACGGATCTGATAAACTGATAACTTTGCAGTTGCTGTCTGAAGTCTCTGACTTCAGACGACTATTTTTGTAGTCTTCAGACTACAGTAAAGCACCTGTTAAAGCGAAAAACTGTATGTAGTTACAAACTACATACATAGCTAATTCGAAGTCAGAGACTTCGAACAGCATGTGAAACTCCAGACTATAGCAAAGCGGCAAAATTAATTTGAATTAGGACAAAATGAACATAGACTTTGAAAAAACCGGCGGACTTGTCCCCGTAATTATACAGGATGAGCAAACCCTTGAGGTATTGATGCTGGGTTATATGAACCAGGAAGCTTACGATAAAACTGTACAGGAAAATATCGTCACTTTCTATTCACGTTCAAAAAACCGCCTGTGGACTAAAGGCGAAACCAGCAATAATTTCCTGCATGTAAAAAGCATCAGCATTGATTGCGATAACGATACCCTGTTGATCAAAGTTAAAGCGGATGGCCCTACCTGCCACACAGGCTCACGCAGTTGTTTCAACACCGAGTTTAATCAAAACTTTATCCTGGAGCTGGAAAATATCATCGCCGACAGGTATGAAAACCCGGTAGAAGGTTCGTACGTGAACAAGCTCCGCAATAAAGGCCTCAATAAAATAGCCCAAAAAGTTGGTGAAGAAGGTGTTGAAACTGTTATAGCAGCCCTTGCCGAAACTGAAACCGACCTGATCAATGAATCATCAGATCTTGTTTTCCATTTATTGGTGCTACTACGCGAAAAAGGTTTGACCTTAGAAACTATCGCTAAAAATTTAGAATCGAGACATAAATAAATCAGTGGGCAGTTTTTAGTTTGCAGTGGGCTGTTGATAAAATCAATCGCAGCAAACCGCTAACCGGAAACTGCAAACTGAACAAGCAAACTGCCAACAGGAAACTGCAAACTAAAGAATGATCACCGTACAAAAAACAGCCGAGCTTACCGGACATACCAACCCTATATTCACGCTTGAGCTTTCGCAAAAGCCTGGAATATTGTTTACGGGTGGCAACGATAAGGGATTGGTTGAATGGAGTCTGAAAGATTTCTCTTTCATTAAGGTGATGTTTCCTGTTAACGCGTCTATTTACGCTATCCATTGTCCGGAGGGTTATCCCTTAATGTTTGCCGGCTTACGTAGCGGTGAAGTTTTGGTGTTCGATTTCATCCAGCAAAAATTACTTAAGCCCTTAAGGCATCATCGCAAAGCCATTTTCGACATCAAATCGGCTGTTAAAAAGGATGAACTGTTAATAGCCTCAGAAGATGGCACGGTATCCGTATGGAGCCTTAAAACGCTTGAGATGGTGCATAGCATCACCGTGTCTAAAGACACTGTACGGTGTATTGCTGTTTCTCCGGACCAAAAACAGGTAGCATTTGGCTGTCGCGATAACCATATTGGCGTTTATGATCTGGAAGATTATACAATAATAAAAGCACTCCACGGACATACTATGGCTGTTTTTTCGATAGCCTACAGTCCCGATGGAACTTACATCGCTTCAGGTGCACGTGACGCCCAGGTTAAGATTTGGGATAGCAACACCTATCATGAAATAAAGAATATCCCCGCCCATCTTTTTGCCGTAAACCATATCCTATTCCACCCTACCCTGCCTTATTTTGCTACTGCCAGTATGGACAAAAGCATCAAGATTTGGGGATCAGATGATTTTAAACTTTATAAAAACATCAGCAGGGAAAAAGGCTATCCAGGCCATGTACTTTCCATCAATAAATTATCCTGGGCCGCTCCCGATCAATTGCTTTCCGTTAGCGACGACAAAGCCATCATCAACTGGGAAATTAAATTTGAATAACCCTTCGCAACGCGGCTTTTAGCAAGCTGTTAAATGATACATTTTTATTTCTGCTGTAAATATCATTACCGCCTGGCCTCCCTATTTCTCTATCAAACCACAACTTAAATTCATTAAGGGTTTTTGTTATTAAAATCCATGTTCAAACGCTCAATAATAGTATTAAATAACATATTTTACAGTTAAAAACGCAATTTTAAATACTTAAAACAGCCGCTTCGTTCATTCCTATTTTGTTTATTCATTTTATTCATTCGCTAAAATCAATAACATTTATAGCGCATTAATCGTAACTATACGTTGATACTCCCCTATTCATAAAAGCTATTACCAGCCAGCCATATAGCCTATAGGAATATAAAAAATAGTATCAAAATGTATACTTATGAAAAATAAAATCATCCTGATTCTATTTTTATTTCTTAGCTCGGCTGTGTCAGCGCAAAATACCTGGAACCCTCCACTTATTGGAGGATCAACAAGCTGGACAAATAACAGCAATTGGAGCGCGGGCCACTTTCCTCTGGCAAGCGAGGATGTTGTAATTAATCTCGCGTTACTAAATGCCTCTCAACCGGTAATCGCCAATGGTACCGCGGCTGTATGTAAGTCACTTACATTTAATGCGGTTAATGGCTTATCGCTTACAGTTAATGGCACCTTAACTGTTTCCGGAACAGGAGCCGGTATAATCACCCAAAACCCTCCAACGATATCTTTGCTTGGTCTTGGCGGCACAGTTGTTAATACAATTACCGGTACAGGTACCGTAACATGCTCGTCACTACAAGTTGGCAATACCAACTTTTTAAGTGTAGGGGCGCTTACAAGCAACCAGGTATCTTTAATATCCACCGTTAACAGTTTACAAATATCGGGCGATGTGAATATCTACGGGACAACCAATGCTGTTTTAGGCGTGGGCGTTTTACAAAATAACAACTCTGCCTTTTATGTACGTGGTGGCACAACAACAGTTGGCGGACAATTATATACCAATACCTCCGTTTCGCCATCGGGTATCTCCTTAACACTTGGAACGGCAGCAACTGCCAATATCTATGTCGATGTACCTTCGGGCTCTTCGCTTAACCCGGTACTTAAATTAACTAATGCAACTCCTATTAAATCGGGAAGCAACGCAGCATCAATAGACTTTTATAGCAACGGAGGTGGATCAGGAACCTGTACGGTTGAATATGCCGGCAGCGGGCAAACCGTGTATACCGAAAGTACCAGCCAACTTGATATTAGCCCCACTGCCTATCAAAATATAAACTTTTCGGCAACTGGCACCAAAACCATAAACTCCGGCGACCTAACCATTTACGGCGACTGGAACTCAGCATCCACGTCGGGTAAGGTTGACGCGATAACCAATAACCCTAACGTTTATTTTAAAGGTGTCACCGAGTCGCTTACCGATGCCGGATCTGACGGAGGCAATGGTGTGGTGTTCAAAAATGTATTTGTTCAGAATAGCGGCACTAAAACCATGTCGGGGGCCGGTAAGTTTTCCGTGTCATCATTAGGCATATTAACCATGGCAGGTACTGCAACTCTTGCCACCGGGGGAATATTGACTTTAATCTCCGACGCATCGGGTTCGGCAACTGTAGCAAGCATTCCGTCGGGCACAGCCATTACCGGCAACGTAAATGCACAACGCTACATAAATGGCGGCTCAGGTCACCGTGGATACCGGTTACTTGCATCGTCAATAAATAACGGATCGGGAGCGTTTACGCTGGCTTACCTTAAAGCCAACGCTTATGTAACAGGTACAACTTTGGCTGCAGGTGGTTTTGATCCTTCACCTAATGCTAACAATCCAACCATATATTTTTTCAGAGAAAACACAGCCCGCTCAATTTCGAGTTTTACAAGTGGTAATTACCGGGGAGTAAATAATATAAACTCTTCACCATATTCATTTGATAGCGAATCAGGGACTTTTACGTTATACTCGGGCAATGGCTTTTTATTCTTTTTCAGGGGAGACAGGTCAACAACCATAGCACAGGCCACGGTGGTATCTCATATCCCGGAAAACACCACATTTACCGCTACAGGCTCTTTAAACCAGGGAAATATTACGGTTAAACACTGGTATACAGGCACTACATCGTTACTATATACCAATACTACCGGGAGCAGGGTACAAGGCTATAACCTGGTTGGTAACCCATATGCAAGTACCATCAATTTTGAAAAACTGAATCGCAAAGGGGTATCTGGTGGCAACGCCGATCCTTCTTCATCAATCTATATTTCCGGACAAAAAGCGCAGGTCTATACTACTGTAACAGCTAATATCCCCCCGGTTTTGTCGATGTGGGTCTATAATCCTATCAACAAACAATATGAAAGTTATCAGCAAAATGCCAACCAAATAACAGCAGTTGCTGATACCACAACCACAATTAATCCAGGGATCCAAAGCATAAGCGGCGGAGCGGCCAGTAACATGATTGCCAGTGGACAGGGTTTTTTTATCAGAGCTACGGCAACAGGGCAAACTATGGTTTTCAGCGAGTCGGCCAAAACAAATACACAACCTCCTTTATCAGCTACACTCAACAAAATATTAAGCATACCTGGTGGGAAAACCCCATTGGCCCTGATGAGCACTAAACAAAGCAGTTTTGCTGCCTCGGAGCCAGCCCCCTCAAACCAACCTATATTGCCGCTGATCAGATTACAGCTTATCAAAGACTCTTTAAACATGGACGGGATAGCTATTGTCCTTGTCAAGGATATTTCTCCCGCCTTTGATAAAAACAAAGATACCGAAGATCTGGGGGGCAGCGGCGCTCTCGAAAGCTTATCGGCATTATCAAGTGACAGCGTACAGGTTGCTATCCATCGTCGTCCTCTGCCGGGTAAAACTCAGGAAACAATCCGCCTGCTTGCCGATGCCACCGCGTCCGGCCCTTATAAACTTAAATTAACCGATTTAAAAGATCTTCCCGACCTGTATGACGTTTGGTTAAAGGATAGTTTTTTAAAAGATTCGGTAAATATCAAAACACAGCCGGAATATAACTTCAACATAGATAAAGGTAACAGCGCTACCTTCGGCACCGACAGGTTGCAGCTTGTTGTACGCCAAAACCAGGCCCTTATGGTACGTTTACTTAGCTTTGACGCTAAGAGAGTAAATGAAAGCGCCCAGGTTACCTGGTTTGCCGAAAACGAGGCTAATTATACCACCTATGTTGTTGAAAGAAGTACTGACAATGGCAAAACATTTGACCCGATAGGCACGCTGAATTCAACCGGGGCAAAAAGCTATTCGCTTAATGATAAAACGCCGGCCCAGGGCCTTAATCAGTACCGCTTAAAACAAATTGATTTAAACGGCGACGCTACTTACTCAAAAATTGCTCCGGTAATGTTTACCAGTAAGCCGCAGAATGCGCTGAGCGCCAACATGAACCTCTACCCTAATCCGGCTACTGATGTTATTCATGCCGAAATGCAATTTAACAATGGCAGTACTGTTAAGTATAAAATAAACATCACTAACAGCGAGGGCAAATTAATGGCTACTGCTACATCATCACAGGCCAACTGGCAAAATAATGTAGCAAGCTATGTACCCGGAACTTATATTATGCAGGTTGTTAACAGCAATGACAATACTGTTGTCGGGTTTAAAAAATTCATTAAGAAATAAATCCGGAGATCACTAAAAAAAGCGCCTGATCCCGCAAAGATTGTGGGTATGCTTCTTCAACTCAAGCGAGTATATGCCATCTTCATTGATGGTATCAATTTTAACTTTACCTGAAGCGTGAATAATATGCTCATTATTGAGCATGATGCCTACATGTGTTACACGCCCTTCGGCATTATCAAAAAATGCCAAATCGCCAAGCTTTGCATCCTTTATTGCTTCAACCTTTGTGCCCTCTTTTACCTGCATGCTGGCGTCACGCTTAATCCTGAGGCCTTTAAGTTTATAAACTACCTGTGTAAAGCCCGAGCAGTCGATCCCAAAATGAGTCCGCCCTCCCCACAAATAGGGCGAGTTCAGAAATGTTTTGGCAGTAGCGGCAATATCTTCGGGTTCGCCAACCTTACCAATAATTTCAAAACGATCATTGCCAATCCTACAAGATGTGCCTTCCAAAAAAGCGAGCGAGCTGCCTGCTGGTAAATAAACAATACTGTTATCGCTTATTTTCCAGGCTTGGGTAACGGCCTGGTAAGTAAGTTGCGAAGGATGGCTTTTTATATGCTTATATGCTAAATGACCAAGCATAGCAAATTGTAAACGGCCTATCCATCCCACATACCCATCACTTTCGGCAATGATCTTAACCCAGTTAGTTTGCCACTCGGTTATTTCAAATGCCTCGCCAAATAATAATTGCGACACCTGCTCACTCCGTTCATTGGGCTCGGCCCTGAGCGGAATTACAGCCAGGTTACATATCCCGTACTCCATAGTTCTGTAAATGTCAAATAAACAAAAATTTCGCGCGTATTTTTAAACTATACGCAGTTAACATTTAAATATGATGTTACTTTTATAATTGGTATTTGCTGCTCTGGGGTAAAAGCTTTACGATAATACAAAAAAAACGCTAAACAAAAAAGGGATATGCAATGCACATCCCCTTTAATATTTTGTAAGGCTTATACTATTCGTTCATGTGCAGCCAATCTTTTTTGGCAAGCAGTTCTTCTTCCGTTTCGCGGATATCTTCATCATCAACACAGCAATCAACCGGACAAACGGCAGCACACTGAGGCTCATCATGGAAACCCACACATTCGGTACACTTATCAGGTACTATATAATATATATCGTCAGATAATGCAGCTTGTGTTTCTTCAGCATTCAGGGTATTACCATCGCCAAAATCAATAATCCCTTTAAGGCCTGTCCCGTCGCTAAAACGCCAGGCAGCTCCTGCATCATAAATAGCATTATTAGGGCATTCCGGTTCGCAGGCCCCGCAGTTTATGCATTCGTCGGTGATTTTAATCGCCATATTTCTAAATATCTAATAATCTCAATTAACTTTGCCTGCAAATTGCAAGCGTACAAATATAACAAAAAAAGGCTTTAAGGGTTTATTCCCCTAACATATATATGTCAAAAATTAATCTAAAAACCTCAATAAATTCATTTTCGGAGTTGGGCAGGCAATTGCGAACTCCAGATGCTGCGTTAAGTGCCCTTATTGAAAACGAGCAATACCACAATGCCTGGTTTACTCCGGCGAGCGTTTCGGAAGCTGTAACAGCCATTGGTAATATGCTTAACGAAGCTGATCTGAACACCTGGCTTTCAAAATATAACCTTGAAACGGACAAGGCCCCAAAAAAAGTTGGACTTATCCTGGCGGGCAATATCCCGCTGGTGGGTTTCCATGATGTGCTTTGTGTTATAGCTTCAGGTAATAAAGCGCTGATTAAAGCCTCATCGCAGGATGCCAGGCTTATCAAAGCTGTATTGGAAAAACTGGCAGCTATTGATCCCACTTTTGCAGATAGCTTTAGCTTTGTTGACAGGCTGGAAGGCTTTGATGCCATCATAGCTACGGGCAGCAACAACAGTTCACGTTACTTTGATTATTACTTTGGTAAGGTGCCTAATATCATCCGCAAAAACCGCAACAGTATTGCTGTACTAAGCGGCAATGAAAGCGCCGAAGACCTGTTTAACCTGGGCCATGATATTTTAGATTATTATGGACTTGGCTGCCGAAACGTATCTAAAATATTGGTACCAGAGGACTACGACTTCACTTTCTTTTTTGAATCGATAGAAGCTCACAAGGCAATTATTAATCATCATAAATACAACAACAACTACGATTACAACAAATCTATTTACCTGGTAAACGGAGACAAGCATCTTGACAATGGTTTTTTAATGGTGAAAGAAGATGACAGGCTGACATCCCCGCTGTCAGTATTGTTTTTTAACTATTACCACAATGTGGCAAACGCCGAAAATATCATTAACGAAAATGCCGAAAACATCCAGTGCATTGTAAGCACGCTACCTTTGCAGGTAGACAACCAGGTGGTTGGTTTTGGCCGAAGCCAGCAACCCAAATTATGGGATTATGCCGATGGTGTAGATACGATGGAATTTTTGTCAAGTCTTTAAATAAATAATACCTTTGGGAAGGACGGTCATCATTTCATTAGGTCATTAAGTCATTGAACTATTTGCAAAGCAAAAAAATGACTTAATGAGCAAAGCAAATGACCCAATGACACAATACGATGTATATCATAAAAGTTAAAGGTGTTGCCAAAATACCCGATTATGTACAACTGCGGGATGATAAGTTTACGCTGTTGGCTTATTTCAGGGTTGACAGGCCGGATAAATCGCTTGACAAGGTTGGATTAGCCGACAAGGCCGAAGAGATCATGAATATTATCAAAGACCTGCCGTTCGGGCAGATCTTAAAATTAGAGCTATAAAAACGATGATAGGAAATTCTATAATAAAACTAAACAACGTTGATATCTTTCAACAGACACACCTGGTACTTTCAAACGTAAATTTACATGTTGACAAAGGCGATTTTGTATGGCTGATTGGCCAGACAGGATCAGGAAAAAGTAGTCTGCTGAAGGTAATTTACGGCGATTTAGGAATTAAAGCCGGCACCGGCCATGCCTGTGGTTATGAGCTAAGCAAGCTGCCAAGCCGCGATATTCCTTACCTGCGCCGTAAATTGGGTATAGTTTTCCAGGATTTCCAGTTACTTACCGACCGCACCATTGAGCAAAACCTGAACTTTGTGATGCGTGCAACCGGTTGGAACGACAAAAAGCTGATTGCCGACAAAGCACTTGATGTACTTGAGAAAGTTGGCCTGCGTTCAAAGTTAAAGAAAATGCCTCATGAGCTTTCGGGTGGTGAGCAGCAGCGTGTGGTTATAGCACGTGCTTTGCTGAATGACCCCGAAATAATATTGGCGGATGAGCCAACAGGTAACCTCGACCCTGAAACATCTGAAGAAATTGTTATGCTGCTTAAACAGATCAGCCAGTCGGGCACTGCTGTATTGGTAGCCACTCATGACTATCACATTATCCGCGCTTTTCCATCTCGCATTATCAAATGCGAAAATGGCAAAGTTTTGGAAGATGTGGAGATATAAAACTGAACCATGATTTTTAGGATTTAAAGATAGCCCTGATGTACAAAACTCAAGGCCATCTTTAAATCATGCGAATCATGGTTTTGGTTTGCCCATTTGGCGGTTCGCCTGTCACCCTTACTTAAAATTACATCATGCCACTGACAGCTTGACTGCTTTGCAGCTATGGCAGGATACTTGATTGGCACTACTCGCTATGAAATTTAACGATATGTTGAAGAAAAAGAAGAAAGAAAATACGGATAATACAGAAAATATAAACGAAGTGGATAACGAGCAATTACAAAACGAAGGGCAGGATAACGCCCAGGAAACAGAAGCTACGGCTACAGAAACTACAGCAGCCCCTACTGCCGAAGAAAAACTGAAAGACGAACTGGCACAGGCTAATGACAAGTACTTGCGTTTATATGCCGAATTTGATAACTTTAGAAGGCGTACCATTAAAGAACGCGAGGAAGCCCGCAAAACTGAAGGTAAAGACGTTATTGTGGCTTTATTACCTGTACTTGACGACTTTGAACGCGCGCAGCGTGCCATGGATAAGGCTACCGAAGTAGCCCCTGTTAAAGAGGGTGTTACTTTGATCCAAAACAAGCTGAAAAATATTTTAGGCCAAAAAGGCCTGAAAGAAATGACATCGATAGGCAATGCCTTTGATGCCGATCTGCATGAAGCTATCACCAACATTCCGGCTCCTACTGATGACCTTAAAGGCAAGGTAATGGACGAAATGGAAAAAGGCTATACTTTGAATGATAAAGTGATCCGCTTTGCTAAAGTGGTAGTTGGAGCGTAACTGATTTCGGATTTGGGACTTTCAATTTCGGATTTGTCCGGATGTGATAGTCTATCCTGATCTTACACAATATTAAATTATAATAAATCCGAAATCTGAATTTCGGAATCCGAAATTTTTAAAATTATGGCTAAGAGAGATTATTACGATGTGCTTGGAGTTGCAAAAGGTGCAAGTGCTGATGACATAAAAAAAGCATATCGTAAAATGGCTATTAAATATCACCCTGATAAAAACCAGGGCGATAAAGAAGCGGAAGAAAAGTTTAAGGAAGCTGCCGAAGCTTACGAAGTGCTAAGTACTCCCGAAAAACGTCAGCGTTATGACCAGTTTGGTCATGCTGCCAACGCGTCATCGGCCAATGGCGGTGGTTACGGTGGTGGCGGCATGAATATGGATGACATATTTAGCCAGTTTGGCGATATTTTTGGCGGCGGCAGTCCGTTTGAAGGGTTCTTTGGCGGTGGTCGTCAAAGCGGTGGCGGTGGCAGGCGTGTAGCACGCGGCAGCAACCTGCGTATTAAAGTGCGTTTAACACTTGAAGAAATTGCCAACGGAGCCGAAAAGAAGATCAAAGTTAACAAACAGATCATCTGTAAAACCTGCGACGGCTCTGGTGCTAAAGATAAATCATCATTCCAAACTTGTAAAACTTGCGGCGGCTCAGGTGCTGTGCGCAGGGTGACCAATACTATTTTAGGTCAGATGCAAACTACCAGCACCTGCCCTACCTGTAACGGCGAAGGTTCAACCATCCTGTCAAAATGTAATGTTTGTCATGGTGATGGCGTTGTTCGCGGCGAAGAACTGATCACTATCCAGGTGCCCGCAGGCGTTAGCGAAGGGATGCAACTGAGCATGAGCGGCAAAGGTAACGCTGCCCCTCGTGGTGGTGTTCCGGGTGATCTGATTATCCTGATTGAGGAAGTGCCTCATGAAACCTTGAAACGCGATGGCAACAATGTGATCTATGATCTGCATGTAAACTTTGTTGATGCTACTTTAGGTACATCTGTTGAAGTGCCAACCATAGATGGTAAGGCCAAAATAAAAATCGATCCGGGAACACAAGGTGGCAAAATTCTGCGCCTGAAAGGCAAAGGTTTGCCGGAAGTGAACTCATACCACCGTGGCGATCAGTTGGTGCACATCAACATCTGGACTCCAAAAGCGTTAAGCCGCGAAGAGCGCGAGATCCTGGAAAAATTACAAAGTTCACCTAACTTCAAACCAAATCCGGGCAAAAACGAGAAAAGTTTCTTTGAACGGATGAAGGAATATTTTGAATAGTCTTTTAAGGTGAAAGGATAAAGGCGAAAGCTGAAAGGTATATGCAACGCCCGGAGTACCATTACTTCGGGCGTTTTTGTTTTTGCAAGTTCAAGCGTCCGCGCTTGAACTGTTATTCATTTGAGCGTCCACGCTCACGATGCCGACAGAGGTTCTTTTAAAGTAAGCGTGGACGCTTACTTTAAAATCAGGTTCAAGCGAAGGACGCTTGAACCTGCGTAAAAAGACACTTGAACCAGCGCTAAAACTTTACAAAAGCATTTGAGCCGGCAATTCAATTTTTACTAACCGGATAATTTGCGTTAATTAGGGCTATGCCCGTGAAATTCAAATTACTCTTCTTTACCTGTCTCTTTTTATCCATTCTTAATACTCGTGCCCAAACCCCATCCGTCAGCAACAACTACCAAACCGAAGCCGGCGTAGCCAAGCTAAACATCGACCGAGCTATGATCTACTCGCCTGATAAGGAATGGTTGTACAACCACCATGCGTCTATTATTCATTTTAAAGACCGCTTCGTGGCCATATGGAGTAACGGGATGATTGATGAGGATTCGCCGGGCCAAAGGGTGGTTTATGCTACTTCAACTGATTTTAAACACTGGTCGCCATTGAGGGTATTGGCTTCTCCGGGCAAAATCAATGATACACTTTCCGTGCTCACCGCTGCCGGATTTTATCAATACAAGGGTACTTTAGTGGTCTATTACGGCGATTATGACAAACATCGTCAAAATACGCATCTGTGGGCTAAAACCAGTACCGATGGTGAGCGTTGGAGCGGGCCAATTGACATGCACCTACCTGTTGTACCCAATCACGGCCCGGAAATGACCAACAGCAGACGGTTGATCATCAGCGACAATTTCACTTTTCCTTATACCGATGATCCACGTGGGCTTTCGGGCTGGAAGCTCAGCAGTTTTTATCCGGATTCACTTTATAAACAAGATAATCCGGCTATGTTTTACGCCCCTGCAGCAAAATCGGGCTTACCGCCGCTTTGCGAAGGATCTTTTTTCCAAACCGATGATAACGTTTTGCACATGCTCTTAAGGGTAACGGGTAAAGGCTGGAAAGGGCATTTGTGGCTTACCGAAAGTAAAGACAATGGCAAAACTTGGTCGCGCCCTGTGCAAGCGCCATTTTCTGATAATGACAGCAAATTTCATTTCGGCCGGTTGCCCGACAAAAAGTTTTATTACGTAGGTATCCCGGATACCTTACACCATTACGACCGGAATCCATTGGTGTTATCGCTTTCAAAGGCTGGTAAATCATTCGATAAAAACTACATCATTGCCGACGAGCTTTATCATCTTAAGAAAGAAGGACTTTGGAAAGGCGGACAATATGGCTATCCGCATACAATCGTTTATAACGGGGTCATGTACGTGATTATATCCCGTCAAAAGGAATCTATCGAAGCACTAAAGTTCGATCTAAAGCAACTCAAATAGATAGGCTGCAAAGTAGAGATATTAAAAATGGCGTATTTGAATAAAAACAAATACGCCATTTTTTTACTTCAATAAACAACCTAAACCATAATTGGGTTTTGGGTATATTTATACGCATAATTTAAACCTACCTGCTCATGAAACCAACACGTGATACCGCTTATCTCACCATTGCTACATCAATTATCGGTGCGTTAATACAAATACTAATGCTACCAATGCAAAATCTACTTTTTAAATTTCCTGATAATTTCAAGTACCTGATATATTTCATCCCTTTGTTATGCTTCATTTGGTTAGTGATATTTATGATAGGTATCGTAAAATACACCAATGAAAAACCTTTTGTATTTAACACCTTTATCATTTACTCAATTTTCAGCTCGCTCCACGGTGCCGTCAGTATTACAATGAACTTTTTCCATGTACCGGTACAGTCAATGCTCATGTTTTATCAAGTTACAGCTATCATTAAACTGCTGATTGTAATAGGCTTTATTGTTGCTACATTTAACTTAAATCCTACTCAATTCAGGTCGCCTCTTCGTTTTTTTGCACTGAGCGAGTTATTTATTATGTTATTTTATATTGCAATGCCACCACTGCTTACTTTAACAGGAGGTAGCAATTATGTCGGGTATATAAGATATTTGGCCCTTATAAATCTCATCATCCCGGCAGCGGGCATTTACATAGCGGTAACCGCTTTAAATGTTATTAACAAACAGCAATGGCAAAAACCATTTTATGAAATGAATAAACCGGACTGGCCGCCATATGATAAACCCGGCCTGTAACTTTTTTTGCTTACCTTCATCTAAAAGCAAAAACAGATACATAAACCTTAACAAATGCTAAGCATCCGCAATATTGTTAAACAATACGCCGGTCACCGGGCCTTAAGCGATGTAAGTTTGGAAGTTGAAAGCGGACAGATATTTGGTCTGCTGGGGCCTAATGGCGCAGGTAAAACTTCACTTATCCGTATTGTTAACCAAATAACCGCACCCGATTCGGGCGAAGTTTATTTCAACGGCGAAAAACTCAATCAATCGCATATTGAGCGTATAGGTTACCTGCCGGAAGAACGCGGTCTTTATAAAAAAATGGAGATAGGCGAACAAATGATCTACCTTGCCCGCCTAAAAGGCCTGAGCCGTGCCGAAGCCCAAAAGCGCCTGAAATTCTGGTTCGAAAAACTGGAAATGGAAACCTGGTGGAAAAAGAAGATAGAAGAACTATCAAAAGGGATGCAGCAAAAAGCCCAGTTTGTAGCCACAGTGTTGCATGAGCCCGATCTGATCATCTTGGACGAACCTTTTAGCGGCTTCGACCCTGTAAATGCCGAACTGATTAAGGACGAGATTCTGGAACTCAACAAAAAAGGTGCAACCATCCTGTTCTCCACCCACCGTATGGAATCGGTAGAAGAGCTTTGTGATGCCATAGCGCTTATCAATAAATCGCACAAGATACTGGATGGCAAGGTTAAACACATCCGCAACTCGTACCGCAACGAAACTTATTTTGTTGAATATGAAGGCTCGCGGATAGTATTTGATGGCACCCAGCCTTTTGAACTGCTTGAGGAAACCCATAGTGAGGATGATAGCCATACCATCAAAATAAAACTTAGGGGGCAAAACAACTCAAACGATGTTTTGCAATACCTGATCCCTAAAGCCAGGGTAAATATGCTGCAGGAGGTGATACCAAGCATGCATGAAATATTTATAGAAAAAGTTAACCTAAACTCGGCCGGCCATGAATAAAGTATTACTCATTATACAACGTGAATACCTGACCCGGGTACGCAAAAAATCATTTATCATTATGCTGTTTGTAGTACCGGCATTGATATTTGTAATGGGCGTGGTAATAAAAATGGTTGCCGAAAACAGTGATAAACTATCCTCACTACAAACGGTTAACGTAATTGATAAAAGCGGCAGCTTCGCCAATAAATTCCACGATGTAACTAACGTGAAGTTTACCTATGCCTTAACCGATTTAAAATCATCGAAGCTATTACTGAAGGATAGCGAGGGGATCTCTATTTTGTATATACCGGTAAATTATATGCAAAAAGATTCGGTACAGATCTTTTCAAAAAAGAAAGCGTCTATTCCTCTATCCGAAGAAATTGAAAAGCAGATGAGCGATATCGCTTTCTCAAACAACCTGATCAGCCATCACATAGATACGGCCCTTTTAAGTAGCATAAAGCGGACTAACATATCAGTGAATGCTATTGAAATTTCAGACCAAGGCGATAAAAATGCCAACATCGGCCCCAATATCTTAATTGGTATAGCCTGTGCCATACTTATTTACTTGTCGCTATTCATATACGGCGGGCAGGTAATGCGCGGGGTGATTGAAGAAAAAACCAACCGTATCATAGAAGTGGTAATATCATCAGTAAAGCCATTTCAACTAATGCTGGGTAAAATCATTGGTGTTGGTTTAGTTGGCTTAACACAATTTAGCGTCTGGATAATTTTGTCTGTCATATCCACTAAAATAGCCGGTCATGCTTTTAGCTCGCCGGCCAGCCCCATGACCAATGCGTTAGCTGTATTGCAAACTATCCCGTTTGGCTACATTATGGGCTGCTTTATATTTTACTTTTTAAGTGGGTATCTATTTTATGCGGCATTGTTTGCAGCAGTAGGCTCAGCAGTAGATAGTGAGACAGAAACCCAACAATTCATGTTTCCGATTACTATGCCACTGTTGTTTACTTATATATTATCGGTATCGGTACTGTTTAGGGCACCCGATAGCCCGCTGGCTGTATGGTTATCTATGATACCTTTTACAGCCCCGGTAGCCATGATGGTGCGCATTCCGTTTGGTCCACCAGACTGGCAGGTAGCCATATCGATGTGTATGATGGTGATAGGCTTTTTGTTTACCACCTATGTCGCCGCAAGAATTTATCGTGTGGGCGTGTTGATGTACGGCAAAAAAGCAAGTTATAAAGAACTGGTTAAATGGTTTTTTTATAAAGAATAGTTTGATTTCGGAGATCGGATGTTCGATTTCGGATTTACAGAATAAAATCCCCGGGAATAATTAAACAATTTCGGGGATTATTTATTTTAGCTGCATGACTAAACGCGTTGCTGTAATGGACTTGGGTACAAATACCTTCCATTTGTTGATTGCCGAAGGAGATATAAACAACTACCGCGAAATTGTACATATTACCGAAGCCGTAAAAATTGGCGAAGGCGGTATTAACAAAGGGTATATTGTACCTGAGGCTTTTCAGCGTGGTGTAAATACCATGCAGCGTTTCCATGAGCTCATTGAAGCCAATCATGTTACCGACGTGAGGGCTATAGCTACTTCCGCCTTGCGGAGTGCCTCCAACGGAAAAGATTTCATTAAAGAGGTAGAATCAAAAACAGGCATTGCCATTGAAATTATCGATGGTGAGCAGGAAGCCGGTTTCATTTACAATGGAGTAAAGTTAAGCGGTTGCTTATCAGCAAAAAACTCATTGATCATGGATATTGGTGGCGGCAGTGTGGAGTTCATATTAGGTAATACCGATAAAATTTTGTGGAAACAAAGTTTTGAAGTAGGCGCCGCCCGGCTCATGGACCAATTTCATCACACCGATCCTATCCCTCCGGCATCCATCGAAGCTTTAAATTTATACCTTCAGGATAAATTGGGTGATTTATTCATCGCCACATCCGGCATCGAAATCGGTACTCTTGTTGGCTCATCAGGCTCATTTGAAACGTTCGCCGGGTTGATAGAAACCGAAAAGGCAAAATCATTTGATTTAAAGAATATTAAGCACTATGATTTTGAGGAAGATGAATTGTTGACCATAACCAACAAACTCATTTTTTCGAGCCATAAAGAACGGGCGGGCAATCCGGGCATTATCCCGATTCGGGTTGATATGATTGTGGCGGCATCATTAGTTACCCGTTTTATCATGCACGCGTTGGACATCCATAATGTAAGTTTGTGTACAAACTCATTAAAAGAAGGCGTTTTGGCGGAGATGTTAACAATAGCCAATTAAAGTCCGCTTACGTTTATCAAGCCTACGCATGTCGAGAAGCCAATAATTAAAATCATTATCGCGCTTAATAGCCACACCAGGCTTCTGTTTATGATGGCAAATATGATACAGGCAAAAAAATGAATGCCGATAAAAAACATATCAAAAATAAATCCACCACCTTTACTTGTAACCGCACAAATAACAGTGTAAGCAGCAAACACCAGCAGGTTATACCCCACTATTTTCATTGCTGATGGCTTCTTTTCTTCATGATTACCAGGGGCATTATTGCCGCCTTGCGATGTTACGTTATTGTTGTCAGCTTCCATCACACCAAAATTTCTGTTCTTAATTGTTCCAGGTATTCCCGCTTATCGTCACGGTAAAAAATGTTCATGGTTTCAAAGGGGATAATCTGCATATCCTTGTTTACGATATGCACACAGGATTTTTTGATGGCCCGCACATCAAAGTTATGCGCGTCAATAAATTGCATAATGATCACCCTAAACAGGTTATCATAGCCCAGGTTAGGTGCATCTATTTCGGGCAAACAACATAGCAGCGAATGCAGGTGCTCTTTAGCCTTATCTACCGAGTTACCCGTACTGAACATATTAAGAAGATGCCCTTTCAGGCGTTCATCATTTTCGTATACTATGGTATTTTTTGAATTATCCAGCAGATCATCCGGGTTAATCATCCGGGTTAGCGGAATCACCTCGCCGCCCAGTTTAAGGGCATAGCCCATCACCAAAGCATCCGGATTACACGGTACCGGGATCAGGTCGTTTTTGTTGAACACATTAGTTTGTTCCAATATGGCATTCCGAACCTCGGTCATGGTGTACCTATCCGTTTGGCTGCTGAAATTCTCTAACCGGCCGGCTTCTTGTGTTGGCTGCAAAGTTACACCACGCACACATGGCTGCTTCAGCGCATATTCAATAATCTGACCTATCTCATCGGTATTAAGGCCTTTTTGAAGGGTAACAACTAAAGTAGTTGAGAGATTATATTTATTAAGATTTTCAATGGCCTTTTGTCTTACCTCGCGCAAATCTTCGCCCCTCAACTGTTCGAGTGCTTCTTTTTTAAACGAATCAAATTGCAGGTAGATCTCAAAATCGGGCATATAACTGGCCAACCGTTTCACAAAAGCCTCATCCTTAGCTATACGAATACCGTTGGTATTTACCATTAAATGTTTAATGGGCTTAGTTTTGGCGATATCCAAGATCTCAAAAAACTGAGGATGCACAGTAGGCTCTCCTCCGCTAATCTGCACCACATCCGGCTGACCTTCATTAGCAACAACAACATCCAGCATCTGCTCAATTTCGGCTAAAGTACGGTGCCTGCCATAAGTAGGCGATGACATGGCGTAGCACGTTGGGCAGCTTAAATTGCACCTGTCTGTTACTTCTACAACTGTTAAGCATGAATGTTGTTCATGATCCTGGCAAAGACCGCAATCATAAGGGCATCCGTAATGTGTTTTAGTATTGAACTTTAGCGGCATTTCACTTCGCTTAGCATAGTTGCGGCAGTTTTTATAATATTCAATATCCGTGGCAATCAGTACCTTTTCAAAACCATGCTCACGGCAGTTTTTAAGCATGTAAACCTTATCATCTTCAAAAACAATTTTAGCATCAACCCGGCGCAAACAGGTAGAGCAAATGCTCAGCGTAAAATCATAATAAATATACGGGCGTTCAGGCATGGTTTATAAACAGTTTTTTAGGATGTAGAAATACTTTATAATAATACAAAATACCGGCAATAGAAACTAACTGAATTACCGACAAACCGAAACTGAAAAAATAATCGGGTTTGATAAACTCTACCAGAAGCCTGAAAATAAGATAGCTTGTCATAAATACTTTAAACCTTGCGCCATCGGCAAACTGCCGTTTTCGCTCTATAAGCTTCAGCACAACCCAAAGCATCAGCCAAAATATAATTTCATAAAGATTGGTAGGGTGCCTGCGGATACCGTCGCCAAAATCGATAGCCCATGGCAAGTTTGATGCTACTCCATAGGTGCCGTCCTCCAGCCCTGCCAAAAAGCATCCCGTACGCCCGATAACCATAGCCAGGATAAGAGGATAAACCATCAGATCGCCGGACGAAGCCGTTACACCCAATTGCTTTTTGGTAAGCTCAACGCCTATCAAGCCACCAAGCATGCCGCCCACTATAGTTTTGTTACTCATAAAGTAGATAATACTGAACTGTGAGGATAGCAAAGTCGGATTTTCAAAAATCCCTATAAGGTGTGAGCCAATGAATGCACCCGTCGCCGCGCCAATAAAAATAATTAACCGGTGATGCGCAGAGATCTTATCAGTGGTGTGTTTACGCAGCCAGGCATAGTATTGATAGCCTAAAAAATACGATAACGTTTCGCAAACAAAATGTACCGGAATTGATGACCGGCCTAAAGGGATATTTACTGGAAAGTGCAAGTTTAGCTTTTATATGCACTAAAATATGCTTTTTATTTTACGCCAGATCCTTTTTGGTAAAGAAGCCCGTACACAAATCCCGCCGGCTACAACAGTTTGCCAACGGGTATTTGTTAGGTCCTCAGCCATGGTTACCACAAAATTCGGCTTGTTAATGATATCTGCGATTTTGAATTCCTGTGGTACATAACCGATATACGATACCCTGAGCGTATCATTTAGTGATGCCGCAGCAAGTTTAAACCGGCCTTCGGCATCTGATATCACTCTTTCATATTCTCCTTTTATGGAAATAGTAGCTCCCGGTATAAGGGAATACACATCTTTAACACTTCCTTTGATAATATACAACCTTGCCGTATCCTGATGTAAAAGCTTATCCTTTAACTGCCGTGGAACCTGTTCGGTTCTATTTTGAGTTTTTGCTTCAACTTTGGTTATCGGCGTTAAAAGCAAAAGCGACATGGCAGTTAACCATGTTTTCCAATTTTGCTTGGGGGCGCTCAACAATTCATGATTGATGGTACTTAGCTGCCCCGTATTTAAACGGCCACAAACATTACCACTTTTTGCCAGGTAGTTGATTACATCCTGATTACTCATACCAGTAAAATCAATCACCGTTTTGCAGCAATGACCGCAATAACGGCCATTGCTAACGGTTGTCATCTGTTGCCACTGTTCATGACAAGGTTTAGGTATGCTGACATGTGGAATAGGGCCCATTTTACTAATTTACCTATAGGATGCAGTTGTCAGCATAATTCCATAAACCGTTTTAACTTTTTTATAAGATTATTTTTTACAGGCATCCTTTGTATATTGGGTGCTTAAATAAGCAGCATGAAATTAAGATCTATCGGCATTGGCTTAATGTCGGTTTTAGCACTCGGCGCATCGGCGCAAAAAAGGAAACTCAATCCTAACGATACTTCATCAAACTACAATCCGGCAGAGGCTTTCAGGCCTATGTTTTATACCGAAAAAGGTAACAATTTTCATTCGCCAAACGGTGCTCCCGGCCCAAAATACTGGCAAAACCGGGCCGACTATACCCTTAAAGTTAAACTTGATACCACAAGCAAAACCATAAGCGGTACTGTTGTGATCAATTACACCAATAACAGTCCGGATGCCCTGCCATACCTTTGGCTGCAACTTGATCAAAACACATACAAACAAGATGCCCGCTCTAATTTTTTCACAGATCATTCACCGGCTGCTGATCAGCATACCAGTGGTTACCAGATAGAATCCGTATCAGTTGATTATGGCGATGTGGTTAAACCTGTGCCCTTCGTAATTTCTGACGCCCGTATGCAGGTCCGCCTTGCACACCCGCTGCAAAAAGGGGCCATCAAACTGCGTATTAATTATCATTATACCATTCCTGGCGCTTTTGGCGGCCGTACCGATTATTGCGATACCAAAAATGGCAAGATCTATGAAATTGCCCAGTGGTTTCCGCGGATGTGCGTTTATGACGACAGTCATGGCTGGGATACCCTCCCGTTTTTAGGCAGCGGCGAATTTTATCTTGATTACGGAGATATAGATTATGCTGTTACTGTACCATGGGATATGATCGTAGCCGGATCGGGCGAATTGCTTAACCCTAAAGAAGTGCTTACCGCTAAACAGATTGCCCGATTAGATCAGGCGCGAAATAGCGATAAAACCATCATGATCCGCGATTTGGCAGAGGTTAACGATCATGCCAGTCGCCCGGTTAATAAGGGAACACTTACCTGGCATTTTAAAATGCTTAATACGCGTGATGTTGCCTTTGGCGCATCAAAGGCTTATATATGGGATGCGGCAAGGGTGAACCTGCCCAGCGGCAAAAAGTCATTGGCAATGAGCGTTTACCCAGCCGAAAGTTACGGCAACGACGCCTGGGGCCGGGCTACCGAATACCTTAAAAAATCAATAGAATATTTTTCGGAAAAATGGTTTGAATACCCTTACCCTGTTGCCATTAATGAGGCTGGTATTGCCGGCGGTATGGAATACCCCGGTATCGTGTTTGACGGCATTACCGATAAAGGCAGCGTACTGTATTGGGTTACTGCGCACGAGATTGGCCACAACTGGTTCCCTATGATCGTAGGATCAAACGAGCGCCGCTACGGCTGGATGGACGAAGGCCTGAACACCTTTATAGATATCTACGCTTCCGACGCGTTTAACAAAGGCGAATACGCTCCGAAACGCGATAGCGAATACGCTCCGGGAGGTGGTAATCCAGCCGATGAGATCATACCGGCCATGCTTGACCCGCAGTCGCCAAGTATTATGACAGCACCTGACGCTATTCCTGAAAAATACCGCCATCCGCTCACCTACTATAAACCTGCTTTTGGCCTGGTTTTATTACGTGAACAGATTTTAGGGAAAGACAGGTTTGATTACGCATTTAAAAACTATATTAATCAATGGGCTTTTAAACATCCGCAACCCGATGATTTCTTCAGGTCGATGGAGAATGGTGCCGGTGAAGACCTATCCTGGTTCTGGAAAGGATGGTTTTACAATAACTGGTTAGTTGATATAGCCCTCATTGATGCTAAATATGCAGGCAAGGATACTTCTAAGGGTATCACTATAAATGTGGTGAACAAAGAACAACTGCCAATGCCATTTACTGTAGAGGTAAAATTTAAAGACGGCAACAAAAAACGCTTTTACCTGCCGGTTGAAACCTGGCTGCAATACAAACAGATAAACTACACACTGCCTACCACACAGGAAGCCGAATCGGTAACTATTGATCCCGATGCTGCCCTGCCCGATCTTAACCGAGGCAATAATAGCCAAAAGGTTAAATAACCTTCTCTCCTATGCCGGGTGCTCCGCATTACAGATGGAATACCCGGCATATTTTCCAGTGATATCTTCACACTCTCTCTTTCAAAAAGCACAGCCACATTGTAAATATTTGGCCACCGTGCTCAATTATTAGCATCAACAATAAAAATTAACACTCTTTTTAGGAATATTCTTAAAAAATCTATCAATTATTGAAATTTTAAAATCTCTACCAGTAAGTTAATAACATGCTTATTGATTAAAAGCAAGGTGGAAATTATTCCCCAATGTGGGTAAATTATAATTAATAATTAACCACACTTTTATTTTCATTTTCATAATAAAACCTCAAATCCAAGCCATCATTTTCAACGTAAGTGCCTTATTGAGTGAAATATTGTAGTTTCGTCGCGTTTTTATTGAATTAGCATCATTATTGCAATTGCTCCCTAAAACCTATTAATTTGAAAGCACAATTACTCCGCGTTTTGTTTGCCGGCTACCTGCTATGCCTGTTCAGTACTGTTGCGGCGCAGGAAGTGCAGTTTACCGCTGCAAACCAGTTTTATTATAATCCTTATGATGATAATAATATTGGCAGCGTAGGTTACTTAAACCCATTAGCCAAAACCATTGTACTTACTTCAACTACAAGTACAACTTTCAATAATACCATTGCTTTAACATCTGTTGCCGGCGTTAATCAAAAAAATAACATTTACGGCTCAATTATAGCTCCTACTCTCGACAGAAATCTTAACGACTACGATTACGAATGGACTTTCCTATATAAAAACAATTCTTCTACGTCACCCATTGAACCTTATGATAACGGGCAAAGGTCCGGACCAGCCAATACTGGCGATGCTGCATGGCAATATTGGTTAAGTGCCAGTACCTATGACCAAACCTCCCAAACAATCCAGGGGTTTTATATGACACAGGTAGGAACAAACATGATCCTCCGTTACAGAAATACCCAGTATGATATCCAATCTTTAATTACGTTTCCTATTACCAATAATGTTGTCTGGTCAATAAAAGTGCAACGCCTAAATACCGGTAAATGGTCTGTTTGGGCCAATCCTGTTTCGGGCTCCAGCAATGAAGCAACAACATATGTCGGCACATCAACACAAAGCAATTTAAATACTTACTCCTATAGCATATTAGCTACTACCGATTTACGTACTACCGGTAATAATTTTTACTGGGATAACTTGAAACTGTATACACGCCGCATGAGTGTTACAAGTGTAAGTTCAACCAGCAACGGCATTACCCAGCCATCGTTTTATGCCGGGCAAACCAATGTTGTAACATCTGGCATTCAAATAAACACAAGGGGTACTTACACTATCGCGGATATAAATTTTGGCATAACTCCTTCCGGAGGTACCAACATAAATGCTTTTTTCACTAACGGGCGTTTGTATAAATCAATTGATGATACTTATACCACTACAAGCGACAACTCACTGTTGGCCACAGTAAATATAAACAGTCCTACAATGCAGTCCGCATCTATCAACTCGGGCTCAGGCGATCCAAATTACAGCTCAGGAAATTCAGATGGCTCATTGACCCGCGTGGCTGATTATTTTTTAGTAGTAGATGTGCTTTCGTCGTTAAATTATGGTAACCCAGCCCCATATAATACTTATACTCAAACGGGTGCTGTACAAATCCGAACTACAGATTATACCAACCCAACATATAATGGTTATACCAATAACTCAACTACCGGTAATAATATCGTATCGTTCACAAACGTGGCCCCTCCTACTGCATCTTCAGTATCACGCTGCGGTGCCGGGCAGGTAACTTTGACAGCTTCAGGCGGCTCTCCGTCGGGTGGTACCTATAAATGGTACACTGCCGCTACCGGCGGTACTGCAGTGGCAAGTACAGCAAGTTATTCGCCGACTATAACAACCACAACTACATTTTATGTTACTTATACTTCGGGCGGCTCAGAAAGCCCCCGTACTGCAGTTACAGCAACCATTAATCCCATAGTTAGTTCTCCGGTACCCAATGCCGCGATTTCGTATTCCTTCAGTGGTAATACAAAAGATGTTTCGGGTAATCAAAATGACGGCGTATTGGAAAATGCGCCTACTTTAACTACCGACAGGTATGGTTTCGCTAATAGTGCTTATAGCTTCAATGGCAGCACACAGTGGATGTCATCAACAACACAAATTGCCGGTCCGCAAACTTTTACTATAAGTATGTGGTTTAATACCACAACAACTTCGGGAGGAAAGCTTATAAGCTTTAGTGACGGCCAAAACGTATCAGCTTCAGGCGGCTATGACCGTCACCTTTATATGACCAACAGCGGACAGCTGATTTTTGGTGTTTATAACGGCGGCACGCGCACTGTAACTTCGGCCTCAAGTTATAATGACGGTAACTGGCACCACGTGGTAGTTACGTTCGGGGCTACATCAGGCATTGTGATGTATGTAGATAATAATTCCGTTGGTTCATTGGCATATTATGCGGCCGAAACACGGAACGGCTATTGGAAAATTGGCTTCGATGATTTAGGTGGTTCATGGCCATCAATCCCCACAAGCAAATATTTTAATGGTAGTATCGATGATGTAGCCATATACAATACAGAGCTTACAAGTTCGGCAGTTAGTGCGCTTAATGATGTTAACCAGATAGGCAGCTATACTCCCGTTTGTGCCGGCAGTCCTATCAGCATTTATGCTCCAACCATTACCGGTGCTACCTATAACTGGACAAGCCCATCAGGTACTACTTATCAGGGGAACCCGGGGGTATTTTCAAGTGCCTCAGCGGGTAATTATACTTTAACAGTAACCGGCGGGCCGGGCAGCTGTTCATCAACTGCGACTTATACCCCAACAGTAACCAGCTTACCTGGCAGTGTATTTACAGCCACATCTCCGGTTACTGTTGTTACGGGCACTTCTACTGTTACCCTTACAAGCACTTATGATGCTACCGCAACGTATACCTGGTCATTTGACAGCGGCACGGCAACAGGCAGCACACAAGCCGGATACAGCGTTTCATGGCTTACCTCGGGTACTAAAACCATAAGCCTGACTGTAACCAAAGGCTCATGTTCAAGCACAACAACCCAAACCGTGGTTGTCGGTCTCGCAGGCCCTACAGTAAGTGGCACAACTCTTTGCGGTGCGGGGAGTACAACACTTACAGTAACCGGAGCAATTGCCGGGGTTACCTACAACTGGTATATTGACAATACAACAACCACCGCCCTGCAGAGCAGTACTTCGGCAAGTTATACGCCATTTGTAGGCGGCACTACAACTTTTTATGTTTCGGCAACATCCGGAACAACAACCACACTGCGCACCGCAGTTACGGTTACTGTAAATCCAAAAGCATCATCATCTATAAACAGCCCGATGTTAAGCTATCCGTTTGAAAGTGGCAGTTTAACGGACTGGTCGGGCTTAAGTAACAACGGCACCCTGCAAGGCACTACGCTGCCTACTACAGTAGCCGACAGAAATGGCCTTGCCAATGGTGCTTACAGCTTTAGCGGAACAAATGCAAGCCCGCAATATATATCAACAACAACACAGTATGTTCCGCTAATTTTTAGTTACAGCATATGGTTTAAAACAACCGTTGCGGGCGGCAAGCTAATAGGCATAGGCGGGAATCAAACAGGTAGCAATGCAACGCAAGACCGTAACCTGTATATGAATGATGCAGGCCTGTTATATTACGGTGTTTACAACGGGGGCACTGTAACTATCAACACAACCACTGCTTACAACGATGGGTTATGGCACCATGTTATTGTAACCGATGGACCTACCAATGGTATGCGTATATATGTAGACGGCACTCAGCAAGCATCAACAGCTACTTATACAGTTCCGCAGCAAATTAATGAGTTTTGGCGCATTGGAGGTGATAACCTGCAGGGTTGGCCAAGCCGTCCGTCAAATGATTATTTTGTTGGTATACTTGACGATGTGGCTATTTATAACCACGAACTTTCTGCTTCAGAGATCACATCAAACGATATGAACCTGTACAAGTTCTCGGCAGGTTACTGTGCTAACAACCCCTTAACTATTACCGCCCAAACAATGCCTGGTACGCCAACTTACAGTTGGGTTGATAATGCAACTCCAAGTATCACAGGAAGCGGTAACCCGGCTACATTTAGCAAAGCCACAACTACTAACTACACGCTTACCACAACGGTGAACGGTTGTACCCAGAACACAGCCATCGTAACACCAACCTTACAAACTTATACCTGGACTGGCTTGGCGGGAACCACAGCGGTAGGCACCGATAACAACTGGACTAACACCTCAACAGGTATTGCTGGCCAGGCCCCTAAACTGGACGGCACCGAAGCTATTATTATAGGCGTGGCTACAACAAACTTTTATCCGGTATTAACAGCCAATAAGAGCGCCTATACACTTACCGTTAATAACGGTGCCAAACTGGATTTGGGTGGATTTACATTAAATGTAGGCTGCAATATATTCAACAGCGCCGGCGGCACACTTACTATGGGTACCGGGACCAATTTCAACGCCTCTGGTATTACCTGGAATGGGGTATCACCAAATACCAATCAATCATTTACTGGTTCAAGTACCGCAAGCACATCGCAATTAGGTAATATGACAGTAAGCAACACAGTTACAGGTGGCAATGTAACAATAACTGCAGGCAAGCTTGATCTGTACAACGTACTTACCATGACCAGCGGTAACCTTATTGTTAGTTCCCCGGCTACAGTTACATTAAAAAGCTTAGCAACACAATCGGCTACTGTAGCCGCCATACCTTCTGGATTAACCATTACCGGTAACTTTAGTGTAGAAAGATATATCGCCGGTGGCACCTCAAAAAGAGGTTACCGCCTGTTAACCTCGCCGGTAAATAATGGCTCGGGTATTTATACCGTTAACTATTTTAAAAACAACGCATATGTGACCGGAACAACAACTACCTCCGGTGGCTTTGACCTTTCGCCAAATGCCAACAACCCAACTATATATTTCTTCAGGGAAAACCTTGCATCGTCAAATACAAGTTTCACAAGCGGAAATTACAGGGGGCTTAACAATTTAAACAGCGCACCAAACTATGCGTTTGATGGAGAATCTGGCACATTTACTTTACCTGTAGGTAATGGTTTTCTATTCTTTTTCAGAGGTGACAGGTCTGTAGCCAGTATAGCAGCCGAAACTGTTGCAAGCTACGTACCAACAGGAACCACTTTTACTACTACGGGCACTTTAAATACCGGTAATATCACCGTTAAGCATTGGTATAGTCAGGCTTCTACGTTAATGTACAGCACTACCACAGGCAGTAAAGTATCCGGTTATAACCTGGTTGGCAACCCTTATGCAAGTACCATAAACATTGAGAAATTTAACAGGCAATCGGTACAGGCTAAATCCTCTATTTATGGAGGGGGCTTCCCGGATGAATCAGGAGCTACCTTAAGCAGCCCGCTTAAAATATGGGTGTTCAATCCAGTAACCAAACAATACTCTACTTACGAGCAAAAGAAAACAGCAATTGCTTCGGCAGATACAGTTTCAAATGTTAATCCCGGCATATCAAGCGATGGTTTTGCAAGTAACATGATAGCAACCGGCCAGGGTTTTTTTGTACGCGCAACTGCTACCGGACAGACATTAACCTTCAGAGAGTCGGCTAAAACAAATACACAACCAAACACCGGTTCGTTAAATGCTATATTAAGTACCCCGGACAGACCGGTTTTGGCTTCAACATCTAAACTTGCAAGCTTTGCAACTATGCAACCTCAGGCAGTTAACGAGAGTGATGCAGAACCAAGGCTCCGTTTCAGGCTCATAAAAGATTCGGTAAATGTTGATGCCGTGGTACTTGCGCTTGATAAAGACATCAGCCCACTGTTTAATAAAGAAAAAGATGCCGAGGATCTTGGAGGTAGTGGCGCCCTGGTAAGTTTGTCAATATTTTCTGCTGATAGCCTAAAAGCCACCATCCATCGCAGACCTTTCCCGCACAAACAACAGGAGGTAATTCCTCTATTTGCTGATGCTACCGCTTCAGGCCCTTACCAGTTAAAACTATCTGATTTGACGGATCTACCGGATATTTATGAAGTTTGGTTAAAAGATGCATTAACCAAAGATTCGCTGGATATCAAAAACAACCGCACTTACAACTTCAATATTGATAAAGGCAATGCGGCATCATTTGGTAAAGACCGTTTTTCAATTGTTTTACGCCAGGATCCGGCGTTGGCCTTAAAGTTGATTGATTTTACAGCTGTTAAGGTTATAGCGGCCGCAAAAGTAACCTGGACAGTAAAAAACGAAGCCAACTATACTACCTTTGTTGTGCAAAAAAGTACCGATAACGGAACAACATGGCAAAATATTGATGTGATTCAATCAAACAGCGCCGGCAGCTACAACTATACCGATGTTAACCCGGTTAAAGGGCTTAATAAATATCGTTTACAGCTTACAGATCTTAACAATGATATTAGTTTTTCAAAAGATGTTTCGCTGATGTATGCTAATATCAGTAATACTATAGCTAATAACTGGCTTTCTGTTTACCCGAACCCAACAGCAGAAAGTATTAACATTAGAATATCGCAACCAAACGCCTCATCTAATTATAATATTGAAATAACTAACAGTAGTGGCATAATATTAAAATCAGTAAATATTACTGAACTTTACTGGAAAAATAACGTAAGCAGCTTCGTTCCAGGAACCTACATTGTTAAGGTTATCAATAACAAGACCAAGCAGTTAGTTGGAGTAAGTAAATTTGTTAAACTATAATAAAAGATATTGTGAGTATGATTAGGAAAATATTTTCAGCTACCCTTGTTTTTGTAATGGCGGCATTAAGTTGCTTTGCCCAGTTGGAGTCTCCTTGTGAACCTACGGATAATGATTCTCCCTGCCCGCTCGATACCTGGGTAATTGTTTTAGCAATTGTGGCATTTGTTTTTGCAGTTATTCATTTATACCGCAAACAGAAAGCAATACAAGCATAAATACTTTGGAGCGGCTGCAAGCCGAATGAGCATTGGGAGCACACTCATAACCATTGAATAAAATCGAACATGCTATTCGATAATTCTATTCCGTTAACCCCATAAACAAAAACACCTTCTGACTTTACGCCAGAAGGTATTTTCATTTAGTTCAATAAATCGATCAGCAATTTTTTAAGCCTTTCTCATTGGTACCTGGGGTTGCTGTACCTGGTTAAGGTTCAGTTGTTCGATGATACCGTTAACCACTTTTGGTAATTCCTTTACGGTTCTTTGCGGATTGTGTAGTTCGCCTACACCAAAGCCGCGCCATACTAATTTGCGCGATCTGGCATCCATAATGTCAATGATTAGCGTACCTTCTTTGTAAGGCACCCGGGCATAGCCACCACCACCGTAGCCATAGCCGTAACCATAAGGATAGCCCCAGCCCCAGCCACCGTAACCATAAAACGGACGATAGCCCCAGCCGCCGCCCCAACCCCAGCCAAATCCTAAGCCAAAACCAGGATAGCCGCCATAGTAGGCTGGATAATAAAACTCAGTTTTCATTCCCCTGCCGGTAACGGTAGTATAACTCACCATTAAATCGGGGTTGCTTTCCTGAAATTTCAATCCTTTGTTTTCCAATGCAGAAATAGCCGCATCCTTAACTCTTTCATCAGCCACTTCCTTTTTTACAACTGCGCCGGCTTTATTGGTCATGGTTGCAGGAGGTAGCCAGGCAAATGTACGGTAAGCGGATAAATCTGTTTTGTTTCGGGCTGCGGTGTAATAATTGTAGCTGCTGCATGCAGACAGAGTGGCCACCAGCAGTAACACCAGCCCTGTATTAATAGTTTTTTTCATGACAAATTACTCCCTTTATTTAAATCATTAGACTGTGCCGGAAATAAAGGTTTAATTTAAATAATTATTTATTTAAATATGCCTGGAAAAACCGCCTTATAAAAAAGTAACGATGTTTAGCACAGATGTCACGACGAACAAAGCCAAATGATGCAGATAGCAGGAAGAAAAATGATGTGCAGAAAGCCTGCTTACACGATATGGAATTATTTATTTAACGCGATCAGTTGGGCATAAACCTTCTCGGTAGGCAAACCAACAACATTGGTGTATGAGCCATCTATGCGTTCAATACCTATCAGGCCAATTAACTCCTGGATACCGTATGATCCGGCTTTATCGAGCGGCTGATACTTATCTACATAATTGCTGATCTCAGCATCCGAAAGCTTGCGGAAGAATACTTCGGTAAGGTCGTAAAAATTATTATACCGCCCTTTATACAGCAAGCATACACCGGTAATAACCTGGTGCACCCTGCCAGATAATCTTTGCAGCATTTCAATAGCATGCTCACGGGTTTCGGGCTTGCCCAATATCAACCCATCAATACAAACTATGGTATCGGCGGTAAGCACAACCTCATCCCCTACCGTTTCATCAAAGGCTTCAGCTTTTTTACGGGCGATATGCAAGGCAACTTCAGGCGGGGTCAATCCTTCGGGAAAGGATTCATCAACATCTTTAAGTACAACCCTAAAATCAATATCCATAAGCCTGAGCAGCTCCTGCCGCCTTGGTGATTTTGATGCGAGAATTACGTGTGGGATTTTTTGCATGTGTTTTTAGTTCATAGTTGATGGTTCATAGATGATGGTAACAGGATTGATTAGTTCATGGCAAATAGTTCATAGATCATAGCAGCAGCAAAACTGTTTGTCACCCTGATATGCTGGGCTAATTCCATGAACCATGATCTATCAACTATGAACTACAATCTACCAGCTATAGGCCTGCTTGCTCATCCATTTATCCTGGACTTTGAGCACTTTTTCGATGATATCGCGGGCGCAACCTTTACCACCACCATACGGTGATACGTAGGCACTAACGGCTTTGATCTCTTCAACGGCATCGGCAGGGCAAACCGGCAGGCCGGCAAGTTTCATTACTTCAAGGTCAGGAATATCATCGCCCATGTACAGTACATTTGTAGCTATGATACTTTTTTCTTCAAGATAGATCTTAAACCGTTGAGATTTAGTATGCGTACCCATATAAACATCCTGTATCCCCAGGCTATTTAAACGGTACATAGCACTTTTTGAGCGGCTGCCCGATATGGCACAAACATTATAACCACATTTAACAGCCAATTGCAGCGCATAGCCATCTTTAATGTTAAACGCGCGGCTTTGCTCGCCTGTATCTGTCACAAAAACAGAGCCGTCGGTTAAAACGCCATCCACATCAAAAATGAGCGTAGTAATATCTTTTAATTTATTCAGGAATGATTCCATTGTTGTAATTACAAAAATTCTTCGGTTCAAGAGTTGTTAGCTACGATCAACCGTTATTTGTAAACTGAAAACTGCCAACTAAAAACTGCCAGCTGAATTACTGATTATCACGCCACTCGTATACCCAGGCCGACTGGATCTGCTCAAGGTGGCCTTCGTTTGATTCGGCACGTGTACCGGCAAAATTAGGAAGGCTCAATACCCACTCCAGCAGTTCGGTAAAACGGATCCGGTATATTCTTGATTCGTCAAAATCGTCACCAAACTTTTCATAAAGTTCAATAGCAATATCTTCATAATCATTCCAATGAATTGGCAAGGCAAATTTATTGTCGCTCATTTTTATTGATTTTACGTACTAACTGGGGTAACACTAATACGCTGTAAGTTATACGTTTTATTTATTGTTTTAAACGGATCAAAGCAAATATTAGTGGCCTAAAAACTGCGATTGATCAGGCAGGGTAACTTCAATGTCGCCATCAACAATCACACACTGGCAGCCCAAACGCGAGTTGATACGCGGATTAACAGCCCTGTCAATAAAATCCTCTTCTTTATCGGATATCTCCTGGATGTTATCCATCCCTTTGTTTACGTAAACATGGCAGGTGCTGCATCCGCAAACACCACCGCAATTGTGCTGTAGTTCTATGCCATTCTCCAGGCATACGTCTAATACAGATTCACCCTCGGCAATAGGCAACTCAACGCTTTCGTGCCCTTTTTCCTCGAAATTGACCTTTATTTTATAAATGTTCATTTAAGCAAAAGTAACAAAATTACTCGTCTGCCGTAAGCCCTTTATTGTTTTTGATAATGCCCTGACTTAATAAAGTATAAACTTCCTGTAACATAGGCATATCGCTTAACAACTGCATATGAGCGGCCATTGTACCCTCATCATTCCGCACTGCCGGACCGGTTTGCACATTGCGCGGTTCCTGCTCAAGCACCTTCTGTGCCGTTTCCAAAATCAGCGGACGCAGCAGATCAAATTCCAATTGATTCTGCGCCAGCAAGTCCTGGGCTACTCCATACAAATAGTTAGGGAAATTACAAGCAAACACCGCCGCCAAATGTAATATCCTGCGCTGAGCAGAGCTTACTGTGTATACTTTATTACTAACGGTAAATGCAAGCTGCTTTAAATCTGCGAGAATACTATCGTTGTCCGCTTCAAGACAGAGCGGGACAGATCTGAAATCAAGCTCCTTTATCTTGCTAAAGGTTTGCAGCGGGTAAAAAACGCCTGCATTGGGCGTAAAAGCCAGTAAAGTGCTCAAATCGGTTGAACCGGAGGTATGTACTATCAATTTTTGATGCGCCGACAATGCTTCAGCAATTGTTGCTATGGCATCATCCTTAACCGAAACAACAAATAATCCCGTGTCCGGATTGATATCGGCAAGATTATCTATGGCTTCGGCACCAACGTGATAAGCCAGTAATGCAGCGTGTTGGATATCGCGGCTATAAACCTGAACAATGCGGTGCCCGGCATTTTTAAACGCGGCTGCCATGTGTGTAGCAACGTTGCCGGAGCCAATTATAGTAATGTTCATATATTCTTTACAATGAATAAATTATTTAACTATCTGTAGTATAAATATTTCTGTACTTTAGAAACCAACATCTACTACCGCATGAAAATACTTAAAGTAAGCATCATTATTGTGATATTTCTTGTCGGGGCCGCGTCATTAATACTATACGGCTTCTACAGATATAACAATAAAGAAACCAAAACCTTAACCAATGCCGAGCGCAAAAACATTTCAGGAAGCTTCATCAAACTAAGCCAGGGGGTAACTCATTACCAGCTTGAAGGGCCGGACAGTGCCGAAGTAGTTATGCTTGTCCATGGATTCAGCGTGCCTTATTATATCTGGGATCCTACCTATGACTTTCTGATAAAAAAAGGTTACCGGGTATTACGATATGATATGTATGGTCGCGGCTATTCGGACAGGCCCGATGCCACTTACAACCAGGAATTTTACAACACGCAGTTGCTTGATTTAATTAAACAACTTAAGTTAACAGGAAAAATAAATTTAGCGGGCGTATCGTTCGGTGGAGCAGTAGTAACTAACTTTACCTGCGCCCACCCCGAGCTCATCAACAAGATAATCCTTGTCGACCCGGTATACGAGCAAAAAAAACCTACAGCACCACAGTATTTTACATTGTATAATGAAGCCGTAAATTCTGATGAACGCGCAAACGGGCAAACCTCCGATTTCCTTTATCCAAAAACTCATCCGGGATGGACAAAACTATACTTACCCCAAATGACTTATAAGGGCTTCAGGAACGCGCTGGTTTCAACCATGTATAACTATAACCAAAACGGTAAACAAAGCAACATCTGCCTAAACAGCACGGGTAAAAACGTTTTGCTGATATGGGGCAAAGCTGACAAAACAGTATTACCGCGTTTCGCCGATTCTATCCGCAGCGTACTAAAGACCGACTTCTTTCCTGTTGATGGCGCGGCACATTTACCTATGATTGAAAAAGCCGATACGGTAAATGCTAAGATACTTTCGTTTTTGAAGAGGTAGCCAATCAATTTAATCTGTAGTTTTAGCAGATGAAATTTAGATTGATTACGTGTTTACTATTATTGATAAACCTTGCCTGTTACGCAAATGTCAATTATCATTCAGCTGATTCCACAATACATAAAAAGATTAAACACGCTCAACGAAAAATTGTATATCATATAACATATCCGCGTGAAAGCATCAAGGGCTATAAGCCTGAATTCGACAATTGCTTCTATACAAACAGATTTACTGCTGCCCAACGGTTAAAGAAATATCCGTTTTCAGTTGCAACTAAAATTTTAGCAATATCATATGTTGGCCTGCCAAAAAATCCCAATATAATTATTGATTCGGCAGGTTTTCCTAAAACATCAGAAGAGCCTGATAGCATCGGAGGCATTATTATAGAAAATGGCCACTTAAGATACGACAATGTTAAGCAGGCGAAAGTCTTAACGCGTGAACAACTTGAAAAGTTCTCTGATATTATTTTCAACTATGGCTATAGCGGTATGAAAAACTACCTGATAACAGCCCTGCCAGGTTGCTTCGAGCCACGCAATTCGATCGTATTTCTTGATAAAAATGATAATGTAATTGACCATCTTGATATTTGCTTTGCTTGCAAGGCGAGTGAGTCCGGTTCAGAACAAATAAATGTAGGAACAGATTGTAAACAGAAATACGATATGTTGAAAGCGTTCTTCATAAATGTCGGAGTACCTTACGGAACAAGGAAGTACGATCAATAAATCTTTTCCGCCCAATCAATTCCCTCAGCAAGCTTTGCCTTACTAAATTCAATATGCATTACCCTTCTTTTTTTTTAGTAGTACGGTTTGAGGCGTGCATAAGCAGCGGTCGCATGACCATGATACCGCCTGCTTGTACGTTGCAGCTTACTTCAGTTTCCTGCTGCCAGTCGATATTTTCGGGACGATAGACTTCCTTAAGATGTGAACCCGGTAACACCTTCAAGGCGCCGTTGCCTTCGTCGGTATCATCCAGGTGAATGCGGATGGTAAAATTATCCTGTAGGATACTTAATGGCGGCTGCACTGCAAACTGGTTATGCTTAACCGTCCACGGACCGTAACCGGCAATGTTAACTCTTTTATCAACCGAAATGGTTAAATCCTGATGCCAGGCCACAAACCAGTTAGATGCTTCGGGTTTATCAAAATAAATGGATTTAACAGCGAAATATCCGTCGCCAAACAACTGCCGTAAGCAGGTCTTTAATTTATCCGTAAAAATCAGTGGGGATATTTCGGGTACAGCTTTTAAAAACTGCCTTATGGCAAACAAATCGTCAGTTTGCCTGAACAGCGGACCAGTCTTATTTGCATGCTCAATACTGGAGATGATTTCGTTTACTTCAGCATCAGTATAAATATGTTCAACAACAGAAAAACCGTGTTGAGCAATTTCATACTGATGCCTGGTAATATCCATTTAACAATAGTTAAACGGTTTTAAGTTCTTTATTACGTCTTTGGATAGAAAGCAGGAAGCCAATAACCATAATGATTGTACCGCTCCAGAAGAAGTTGATATATGGGAAGCTGATGGCACGCATCACTATCCATGGACGTTTATTTTGCGGCTGCTGATAAACGGTGATCTCTACCTTTTTATTTTCAGGGTTGATCCTCGAGAAACGCAGTTTTAAACCGGCATCATCAACCTTACGTGCAAAATCAAAAACATTACCGCCCCTGATCATGAATACAGGCTCGGCGTTATAAACTTTACCATCATGGCCATGTACCTCAATATTAGCACCGATAGCCACATCATTGGCAGTAAGCGGAATATTCTGAACCGTGGCCTGTTTATTTAATGACTTAACTATCATGAAGCCATCACGGTACCTGATGGTATCGCCTATGGCTACCTCATGGGCTACCGGCTCATCATAGTTTTTATCGTCGTTACCTTCGTCGTGCCCAGCTTCGCCCTGCATAGCAAAACCTTCGCTTGGGATAGCTGTAACATGGGTATAAAGATCATTAAACAGGTAATGCTTGGTATCCGGCGATGAAGCCATTCCCGCATCACGGCTGGCCTGTACTTTTGGTTTCAATACAAACTCCTCAACTACCTTACCGGTGGCATCTACCTTTTTGTAATTCACCCTGTAAAAATGGTACGGTGATGATATCGAGTCGCCAAGGTAGGTAACCGTATAATCGCCCATTTTAACCGGAGTGTTTTTGTAGATCATAATATTTTCGCGGGCATTACCGGCTTTAGCATCAAAGCCCTGTACGTTAACTACGCCGCTCGCGTTTTCAGATACTATTTTACTGGTACCCGCCGCTATGATTGAACCAACCAAAAGCAGGCCAAAACCGATGTGAGCTACAGCTGCACCTGCCAGTTTAAATTTACCTTTAAATGCGTCGGCCAAAACCTTGCCGTTAGCAATTACCGAATAAACGGAACCGCACATCATTAGGTTAAATACAAAGTTAAGACGGTAAACACCGGTTAAGTAAACAACAAGCGCGGTAACCAATATCGCGAAAACGAAGTAAACGCCGGTGGTGATGAAGAACCTGGTAATATCTGTCTTTTTGTATTTCAAAAATTGTGTAAAACCAGTTAGCAATGTTATCACAAATGCAAACGATGCCTGGATCACGTTATAATGCTTAACAGCATCGGCAGGTGGTGCTATCTTGGTGCCAAACATAGCGTTCCATACAGGTACCGACGTTACCACAATAAGGTGGAAACATGACAAACCTAAAAACACAGCCCCCACAAACATCCAAAACTCGCGTGAGTAAGTTTCTTCATCTTTTTTAGTGATAGGCAATTCCTTCCATCGCCATACCAAAACAAAAATTGACAGCGCAAGGAATATCAGGATACCTATAACCAGTTGCCAGAACATCCCTAAATCGGTAAAGGCATGTACCGAGCTCTCGCCCAGGATACCACTCCTTGACAGGAAAGACGTATACCAAACCAGCACAAAGCTGATCAGCACCAAAAAAGTAGCTGTAAAATAAGAGTGACCGCTGTTTTTATAAACAATGAGTACGTGCAAAGCCGCCACAATAGTTAACCATGGGAAAATAGAACCGTTTTCAACCGGGTCCCAGGCCCAGAAACCACCAAAGTTTAGTGACTCGTACGCCCAGAAAGAGCCCATGATAACGCCTGTGCCCAATATCATAGAACCAAACAAAGCGTATGATATAGCAGGTTGAACCCACTCTTTATAACGTTTTTGCCAAAGCCCCGCAACCGCGTAAGCAAAAGGAACAATGATAGAAGCAAAACCAAGGAACAATGTTGGCGGGTGAATAACCATCCAGTAATTCTGGAGTGATGGGTTCATGCCTTGTCCGTCTTTTATAAAATCCAGGTAGTTTGGCTGCGAAAATATCGGTGCTTCAATGCCCGAATTGCGCAATAATAAAAATGGCGAGCTGCCAATACGTTTGCCAAAAATATCGATACCCAATACCATGGTAGCTAACAGCACCTGCGATAAAGCGACAACTGTCATCACCGGGCGCTCCCATGATTTGGCTTTAACAATAAGGATATTACCTAAAACGCCCTGCCAGAAAGCCCAAAGTAAAAAGCCTCCCTCTTGTCCGTTCCAGAAACCTGATACCAGGTAATAAACAGGCAACGAACGCGAGGTATAAGCCCAGGCGTAATGATATTCAAAATAGTGATTGTAAAGTACATAGAACAGGCAGGTACCCATTCCTACAATGGCGACAGAGTTTACATAAAAGCCTAAACGACCTAAACGTTGCCAGCTGCTATCAGCCTTACCGGCATCATCAGTAGTGGCAAAATAATAGCTTATAAATGACAGCAGGGCTGCACCAAACGAAAGAACAATAAAAAACTGGCCGATCTGTCCCGGTAAAAGGTGTTCGCCCTTAAAAACTGTATTCATCAAAAATGATTAAATGCTGGCTTGCTTAGCCTTTACTTCTGTAACTTCTAACTTATCCTGTGTGTATTTGGATGGACATTTCATCAGGATTTTTGAGGCGTGGAACTCGCTGCCAACCATCTGGCCGGTAAGTACAAGTTGTTCCGAACGCTCAAAATCTTCAGGTTTGGTACCCGTAAAAACAACTTTACGCTCCTCGCCTTTATTATCTTTCATGTAAAATGAAAAATAATTGGCATCCTTAGTTGCGTCATAAACCATTTCTTTTCCCTTGCTGAAATGGCCTATTACATGCAGTTCGCTGCTGGTTTGCTGCGCTTCGGCAAAGGTAGCATAGGTGCTTGAGCTTGAATAAACACTAATGATAACCGCTATAGCTACAGCGATAACAACAAGACCAAAAATTGCACTTTTTTTCATCCGCGGTTTATATAATTAAAATAACGATTTGCAAAAATACAAAACGTGAAGCGAATAATGTTTATTACAAGACATATGTATTATTTAGAATCATTCTTGATAGAAAAATAAAAATTGCGTCATTGCGAGGAACGAAGCAATCGCGAACTGTACAGGGACATTTACATAGCCGCTCTGTGAAGTCGGGGATTGCTTCGTTCCTCGCAATGACGCCTCTTTATTATTGTATTTTTGGGGGCGATGCCTTCGGCCCGGGCTTTTCGCTCATACGCCTGCAGGCATTACGCTCGTGGGCCGGTATCCGCTGCAATCCCTATCGCGGATAAGTTAATCTTTTACGAATTTGGTGTCTTTCATAAGATAATACCCTAAATACCCTTTGCTTACTGTAAGCAAAATGTATGAAGATGTATCAACCTGTTCATTATCTACAGCGGTTACATTCTTCTCAATTCCTCCAAATTCTACTTCGGCAGATGCCCGGCTTCTCGAATGCTCATGATGTTTATGCCTGATGCTAACCTTAAAAACCTGTTGTTCCTTATCAGAAAAAAAATCATTTAAAAGCAATGGTAAAGCTACGAATATTGCTCCCGAGAAAATAACGCCTGCCCAAAAAACTTTCATATCCTTAACAAGAAAAACAGATACTATCAAGCCTGACAGCCCCCACACAAACAGTACGGGTAAAAGCTTAACAAACGTATCATCAAGTTTATTAAGAGCGTAAAAAAAGGATACAACCGATACACCCCAAAAAGCAGATTCTGCTATTTTCAATCTTTTGGTTTTTAACTGGCGCTCTTTATTTTTTTGTTTTTGCTGATTTTTAAATTTTAGCGTCGTCTTATACACGCAATAAAGATGCAAAAACTATTCAAAACATCATTCTTATGTTCTATGACCTATTTAAACAAAACGAGGCGGGCTTTTTCAAACCCACCTCGCTATATATAAAACTATTAAATCCTTAATTATGGCCAGATACCCAAGTTTTGATAAGATACCGCTATTTTGTTGATAGCACCAACCATCGCCGCATTACGCAAGGTACCAATATCAGGATTGCTTTTGTAGATCTCCCTGATTTCGTGGTATGAGCGGATCATGGTATCTTCCAATCCTGAATTTACCAGTTCTAATTCAGATGCACCTTTGATAATAGTTGAACGTTGGATTGGAGTTAAAGCAACACCGGTAATACCTTCAACCATATTCACCAGGTTCAAATTAGAATTCTCTTCAAACCTGCGGTTCATACGGCCAAAAGCTACGTGGCTCAGGTTCTTCAACCATTCAAAATAAGATACAGTTACACCGCCAGCGTTAGCAAACATATCCGGTACTATAATACCACCGTTGGCATAAAATATAGCTTCGGCTTCGGGTGATGTTGGGCCGTTTGCGCCCTCAACAATGATCTTAGCCTGGATATTGCGGATATTAGCTTCGGTGATCTGGTTTTCCAGAGCAGCGGGCACCAGGATATCGCATGGCTGCTCAAGGCCTTCCATGGTATTGGTAAACTCTTGTATTGCAGCTGCGTAACCTAAAATAGAACCGGTTGCTTTACGGTGCTGGAATACGGCCTCGATATCTAAACCGTTCTCGTTATAAATAGCACCTTCAAACTCACACAAACCAACTATTATCGCGCCCATTTCTGACAGGAACTTGGCGGAGTAATAGCCTACATTACCAAGACCTTGCACAATTACTCTTTTGCCAGATAAACCCGGCAACAAGCCAATCTTTTGCATATCCTCGCCAACGCTCACACACTCGCGCGTAGCTATAGCCACACCACGACCGGTTGCTTCCCTTCTGCCGGCAATGCCGTGCAGGGCAATAGGCTTACCAGTTACAGCACCCATAGCATCCAGTTGGCCAGGGTTCATGGTAGCATAGGTATCAGCAATCCAGCTCATTTCACGCTCGCCCGATCCATAGTCTGGTGCGGGCACGTCAATGCTGGGGCCGATAAAGTTCTTTTTAATTAATTCTACAGTGTAACGACGGGTGATGTTTTCAAGTTCGCTTACGGTGTAGTTTTTAGGATTTATTTTGATACCGCCTTTGGCGCCGCCGAAAGGAACGTTAACAATGGCACATTTATAAGTCATTAGCGCGGCGAGGGCCATCACCTCATCCTCGTTCACCATTTCGCTGTATCGGATACCGCCTTTGGTTGGCGACTGGTGGTGCGAATGCTCAACACGCCATGCGTCAATTACCTCAAAACTATTTCCTTTACGGATAGGGAAACGGAAGCGGTAAACACTATTACATGATTTAATTTGATCAAGCAGGCCTGCATCGTGTTTGGTGAATTGTGCAGCGTGATCGAAGTTTTTACACACGTCGCTGAAGAAGTGTGTTTCTTGGTCGGCAATCAAAATATTCGTAGCCATAACTATTGTATAAATATTAATCTCTTAAAAAAGTGAGCAAATTTGGTACAATTTTTATCAATATTGCAAATATTTCTTAGTTAGTGTGCCCTATACACCATCAAACACCGCCCCGAATAATATGTTTAAATTGTTTAAACATATTATTTGAACTACTTTTCGTTTTCGACTTTTTTTAATCTGCGGTCTATCGAAAACAGGTAAAGGGCCAAACCAACAAAAATTATGGAAATAGTTACCACAACTACGTAAATTTTTCCCGACTGGCGCAAGGCATCTGCCATTTCAACTTGCTGCCCCTGCTGTGCAAAAACAGCGGTACAAAACGTAAGCAGTAACAATAAAAGCGTTAATTTCTTCATCTTAATTTATAGCGTTCTTCTTATTCTCAATTAAACGGATGCGGTAACGGATAGTAGCTATCCAAAGTGCAATAAAGCTCCAGCCCAGCATGGCCGGGTAAAAGGCTATCTTCATGCCATTATCAAGGTCGTATTTACCAAATGCAGGGTTACCACCGCTGCCCGGGTGCAATGAATCTGTTAAACGAGGCAAAACAAATATCAATACAATCATAATCGGAAACGCGAATATGTTGTAGATGGCCGAAATCTTGGCACGTTTTTGCTCCTCATCAATAGAGTTACGAAGCACCAGGTAAGCACAATACAACAGAAATGCAATAGCAGCACTGTTTTGTTTAGGGTCTCCGCTCCAAAATTCGCCCCATGTATATTTTGCCCACAGCATGCCAGTTAAAAGGCCTAAGCTGTAAAACAGCAGTCCGGTATTAACACATTCAACAGCGGCAAGGTCATGCTCTTCCTTACCATCCTGCAAATACTTTATGCTGAAATAAACCGATACAACAAATACCGTTAGCATCCCCATCCACATAGGTACGTGGAAATACAAATTACGGATGGTTTCGTGAATAATTGGTAGCCTTGGCGCTTTGAAAACCAAGCCGGTGTAAAAGGTAGATAGCACCAGCAAAACAGCCGCCACTTTCCACCAGGTTTGATAAATAAACTTCATATTAAATTGTGCGGTAAAGGTAGTGAAATTTCATTGTCATTAAGTCATCAGGTTACTGAGTCATTATTCACACAAATAAAAAAATGACCTAATGATGCAATGACACAATGACTAAATCAATCCCCCGGCTCGTAATCAACCGGCAACAAATCGCCGAGCTTGGCTTTTGACCATGAACCTTCATATAACGGGCTTGGGCTTGATACCACAATACCATTCATATCAAAGGCAACATAGCCCGAATATTTGGTCATGATACTGGTTTCGTAGTTGGGCATATCCAACGGGTGATAAACATCCTTAAACTCGGTAGTCTCCTCACGCTTGGTATATACTACGTATAAAAAGTGCGGAAAAGTAAGGGCGTAAATCCCATCTTGCGGTGTTTTGCGCAAAATCTCAAACTCCTGGTAGGGCAGCTTGGCCAGGTTTTCCCGGTACCATTTAGTCATTTTCGACAAATTGTAATACCTCATCGCCGAATCACGCGGGCCGTCACGGTACTTCTTCATCTTCTGCATCAACACCGCTTCTTCTGGCCGTTCGGGGTTAATTTGTCTTGTAAAGTCGTGCGCCTCAAACCCTTCTTCTTTTAATTTCCCTTTATAAAGCGAACGGTAAAAATGTTGGGCCGAGCCGTAATAAGCCTGCTCTCGTTTCTGTTTCCAAAGCTTTTTCTGAGCAGCGCTACCAGGCAGGTTCTCAAACAGTGCACTTCCCGAGTAAGATATAGTATGCTCTATAGCGTCATACAAAAAGCTTTTCAGTAAAAACTTGGTACGATAGCCCAGCGCCAGGTTCTCAACCACCAGAAACTCATCGCCTGATGCTTCCAGTTGTTGTTTACCCCTGTGATAAATAATATTAAGAATATGTGGATTGGTAACCTTACACTCTTTGCCATTTTCGGTATCGCCTACAAATTCCTTGCGGAACAACTCGTAGTTCTTTTTCCAGTCGGCACTGCTGCTGATCACAACCTCGCGCAGCATTAATACCTTCTGATTAACCTCTATGCTCAGCTTAGCGGGATCACGGCCAACCAATACAGTTGTCGAATACTCTTCAATACTTACACCGGTAACTACCAACTGATATTGGCCCGGCTTTACACCGGCCAGAGTAAAAGTACCGTCCTCGGCAGTAGAAGTGCCGTACGTGGCATTATTTAAAAATACGCTGGCATTGGCTACCGGGCTTTTAGAATCGGCCCTGACTACCTTACCTGTAATAGTACCGGTTTGCGCCGAAACTATGAGCGGGCATATAAACGCGATAAGCAAAAACCAATAAAAACGCATTAAATAAAATTAGGATATTTTTTCAATCTACTAAAAAACACATTTTTTATGAACGGTTAATGAATTGTTGTTGTATAATTTTTGTTGCGGTGGGTTTGTCTCGATTTGAATTTATCTGAACCGGAATTTTAAGAATTAAGGAATAGACAGAATGGGAGGATGTAATTCGATAAATTCTTTTTTTCTTGCGCTCGTTTTTAACGAGTGCTTACAATGGGCTTACGTTTATAAAGTAAGCGAAGACGATACAATCGCCAACCCACGTTAAGCACTCGTTGAAACGAGCGCAAGTTGGAAAGATAAAAGTTTCTTGGAAAAACAAACAAAAACCATGTCTTTGATCGCAGCGCGGCAATCACGTAGCCAATGCATATCCGCCCTGTATAGCATGCGATAGCCACGTCGCGCCGCAGCTCGTTCCTTTCCCGCTCCTCGATGAATTTTTACCGGCTAACAATAAAAAAGCGGCATGAATTATTCCACGCCGCTTTCAAAATATCATCAGAGAAAATTACAAGCTTTTCAGAAAGCTCAGCATAGCGTCCCTGTCTACTTTTGATAATGTACTGAAGAAAACCTTTGACGATTCAGCCTCTCCACCATGCCACATAATAGCCTCGGTAATACTACGTGCGCGACCATCATGAAGATAATAACCGGGATAATTAACTTTTTCAAACAATCCTAAACCCCAAAGTGGAGCTGTACGCCATTCCTGCCCGTTAGCTAAAAAGTCGGGACGGTTATCGGCAAGGCCAGGCCCCATGTCATGTACCAGCATATCCGTGTAAGGATGGATCACCTGGTTTGACAGTGGCTTGAAAGCTACGTTTATCTCCGTTGTAAGGGTTTGACGATGGCAACTTTCGCACTTGCCTTGTTTAAATAATAACTCGCCTCTTTTATTGGTAGCATCGGTAACATCACGACGGGCCGGAACCGCGAGCGTAGCGGCATAAAATCTCACAGCATTTAATGTACTATCGGCCAATTCGGGATCATCCTTTAGGCCATCATATTGAGATTGACCGAAGGAATTCTCAACCGGGAATATCTTATTGGTAATGCCGATATCCTGGTTGTAAGCGGCAGCTACCTGCGTAAGCAACGATGCGGTGTTAGCTTTCCAGCCAAAACGCCCCAGCTTGCGCGATTGTGTAGCTACATCCCAAACATAGTTGGCATGCCCCTTTATGCCGTCGCCGTTTGCGTCGTTCGGATCGGCCATGGCAACGATGGTGCTTTCAGGAATAGCTTCCAGCAATCCCAAGCCATACATTGGCGGCGCCAGGCGCGGCGATAACATATACCCAGCCGAAAGCGCTGTGTAAAGGTTTGTTAAAGTATAAGTAGGCGTACGTAAGGCATAGGCTTCACCATCCGGAAAGTTATATATCACATCATTGTATGCAATGTTAACCTTACACTCGGGCGTTTTACCAAAAACAGCTTTATCCTGTAGCTGCAAACCGTAACCTGGTGCCGCAAGCGGGCCGCCATGTTCGTCGGTACCAGGAATGCTGATGCGCACAAGGAGCGACGAATTTGATTCGCCGGCTGTTGGCAAACCTATCCCATCGTTGTGGTGACACGAAATGCAGGAGTTGTTATTGAAGATGGTCCCCAAACCCGGATTAATAGGTGCGGGCGCAGTAACAAAAATCTTGCTAAATGCCGCGTCGCCCAAGCCATGAACCTCTGCATCGTAACCTGAAAGTCCCGGAAACATATTACCAAACGAGTGCGAGGTAATATCAAACACGGTGGCATCGCCTCCCGATAAACGCTCGTCATATCTATCTGCTGAGATTTGGGCCGCTTTCTGGCATTTTGCCAGCAGCAGCACCAAAAGCACCAACGCGCCTATTACGCTTAACTTCTTCACCTTAAAATTAGTCCTTAATATTAGTTTGTATAAATGTGGTCAAATCACCTTCAAGCGTAGCTTGCAGGGTTGCAAGGGCTGTTTGACTGTTTGATATTTTATCGCGGTTATCATAAATGGCCTTTTCAAAAGTTGGGGTAATCAAAGCCATTGACGATAAAGCAGTTTGTATTTGTGTTTTGATCTTAGTATCTAAAGCCAGGTTTTTTGAAGCAACCAAAGCGCTTAAGCTCGTTGTGCCTTTGGTACCATTATAAGTGGCGGTATAAACATTAAGTACACCTTGTATATTATTTATGAAATCGGTAGTAGTATTGTGCGAGTATGATGACTCATCTTTAGTCGAATCTCTTTCAGTGAAAGGTTCAGCCATTTTACCGGTACCTACTTCTTCGCAAATGCCCGCCATTTGAGTAACAATGGTAGTAAACAATTCTTTGCGTGTTTTGAAGGCTGTACTTCCGTTTCCGGCAGTAGTGATTTTGGCTGCATAATTATCACCCGAAGCCGCCCAGCTATTCATAAGTGCAGTGGTAGTATTTAATAAACTTTGAGAAGTAAACTTTAGATAATCTTTTTGGCGGGCTGTGATATCAGCGGCTTTTCTTGTACCACCCGGGCCAAATATAATGTACTCGATACCGTGGAAACCTTTGGAGAAACCATCAAGACCGTCTACATAAGACAATGTTATGACGTCTGAACTTCCTATTAAAGCATCCACATCCGTCCTGTTCAAAGGCCAGCTATCCATAGTTGGGTCATAGTTTTCATCTTCAACCGGACCAAACAAAAAGCCCTCGGCCTGCTCCCATGGCTGGCGGGTGTTTTTCCAGGCTACACGGGCAGCGGTTAGGTTAGCATCGGTGGGCGTTGCTAAAAACGTAGTTATTGATGTGTTTAATAAAGTAGCTTTTGCCTGAATATCAACGTAGTTTGGATTACCAACAACGCTAACAAACTGGGTTATTACTTCCTGCTCATCAACAGCAGTTGTCTGGGTTCCGCTTGGGTTGTTATCTTTTCCACAGCTGCTTAAAGCGAGGATAGCAGCACATGACAGACCAAGTAAGGTATTTTTCATGGTAAAAAATTAAGTTAGATGAATTATGATTTGATTTGATATTACTTCTGTTGCGTACTTCTTAAGCGGCCGTTCAGCAGGGCCGGTAGTTACCTGGCCCTCATTATTGAAGGTGCTGCCATGCAAATCGCATTTATAACCATTGTTGCCAGCAGGCGTGAGTTGGTTATCAGCATGGGTGCATTTTAACAGCAATGCGGTATAAGTACCGTTAGCCTCCTTTTTTAAACCGATGTTATAATACTGGTTTTTAGGCTGGATCAATTGAAAATTAGTTGCGCCGAAAATAGTTTCCGGAACAGTTACTGTGTTGTTGGCCACAGCCGCTTTATAAACAGGTAAAGTAGCACAACCCGATAACGAGCTCACCAACATACCTGCGCCAACAGCAAGGCATAACGAGCATGACTGTTTTACAAAATCTCTTCTATCCATGTTGTTTAAGTTTAAAATGAATATCCAACACCCAGGTTTATCAAAGTATTGTTAGTTTGGTAAGGCAGCGCCACCGGGCTTGGGTTCACTATCAGCGCTGGGTTTTGTGCGCCGGTATGTGCCAACCTTACATCGCCCTTCACTACCACGTTACGGAGCGGCAGATAAGTTAAACCGGCTACCACAAAATTTTGATTAAGGGTTTGATCGGTTATACCGTTTGATGGGATGCGGTAATTAAGATCAAGCTTTTCATCACGCACAAAAACAATTAATTGCGGAGCGTTAAGTTTACCATAGTTGCTGCGGTAAAGCAGATCGTATCCTATTTCAGCATAGGCTCCGTAGGCTGCCTTTGGCGTATTGCTGGCATAGCCCCTGTTGATCTTGTCGGCATCTTTAATTGAAAGGATAGTGCCCAATACTTTTACTGAAAAGCCTTGTCCGTTATACTGGATATCGCCCTCACCCATGGCAACCGGGGTACCAAATACGCCCGAGTTTAAGCCAAGACTATCTGCCTCTGTTTTACGAAGACCCACGGTACCACCATAATAGCCTGATAACTGGGCTTTAAAACCACTTTGATAATACTGAAGCGCACCTGTAACTGCAAGGTTGGTGCCGGTAGCGTTACGGCCTTCAAACCTTCCGTCAACAATACCCGTTCCGTGTGTGAAGCCGCCCGCGCTTAAGCCGTTCATCAATCCAATTGAATAGTTAATAGGGAAGTTATTTAAACGGCCATAAAAGCCAACACCCAATTCGCGCCAGGTAGCAGGGATTACCAGCGTTTCAACGTAGTTACGTTCATTTCCGTTGAATGTGGTTGGCAGGTGATTTTCATTCAGGATACCGATCCGCGGTAAAAACAAACCCGCAACAATGTATTGATTAGGGTTGAGGTTAAACTTCAGGTAAGCCTGCTCAATAGTAATTTCACCGCCGGGTTCGCCGCCATTTACTTTGGCGTCTTCAAGCTCGGTTTCAGAAAAGAAAGAGATCTTATCGCTGAATTTGTGACCAACAAACAATACAAAACGCTCAAGGTCGACCTTGGCTGTACGGTGATTGTTGTTGTACTGGTAAAAAGCATTACCGTAACCACCAATAGTAGTATTTGATAAAAGCGAGCTTTTAACAGTATTGTTGTTTAAAGAATCTTCGGCAGTTGAGTTATTGGGCTGCTGCGCCAACGCTGTGCCTGAAATAAGAAAAGAAAGTATGACTAAAGTAAGGGTTTTAGCATGCATTGTTATCTGGTTAAGTCGGCGACAAAAGTAATTACTAATTTAGACTTAATCCAAATTAAAATCAAATTAGAAGAAAATGTTAAAAACAGGGCAAAAATTTGCTGTTTCGCAACAAGCAAAAGCATGTTTCGGCCTAAATGTTAACGCAAAACGGAATCAGAAAAATTCAGAATGATTAAAGAGCTGTCAATATGGCAATTAATCGCGCCACAAATAAGGGAAGAGTAGCAATGCGGTGGCTATTACAATAGCATTGATAGCGCACAAAACGCCAATGTTTCCGTAAAAGAAGCTTCGGTCTACCCCATCCATCGCGCTTTTGCTCAACTTGATAAGCACCAGTATCACAGGAATAATAACCGGGAAACTCAAGATAGCCATAAGCGTACCGTTATTACCCGCTTTAGACGCAATGGCCGAGATCATAGTAAAAACGGTTGAAAAACTAACGCTTCCTATCAGCACCGCCAGGAAGTAATAAAGCAGATCACCAATAGTATTAGGGAAAAACACCTTGTATATCACTAAAGCCAATGTGCTCAACAAAGCCATCAGCAAAATGTTATAGATGGTTTTCGATAGGATAATAGCCTGCGGACTTGCTATGGAATAATAATAAAGCAACCTGCTTTTACTCTCCTGCAGAAAGCTTTTGGCAATCGCGTTTACCGACGCAAACAGCATAATAATCCAGAACAATACGTTCCAAACTATAGGATAGCCGCTGCTATTGGAAAAACCCGGATTTAAATTAAGGGAGATATAACAAACAAAAACTGTTGAAACCACATATAGCAAAACGCCATTAAAAGCATATTTTGATCGCCATTCGAGCAAAATTTCCTTTTTTAGCAGATACCAGGTTTCGTTAGCAAGTTTCATGACCGCAAATGTAATAATTACCCGCGAGTGACGGCGGGCATTTGACAGGCTAAAAAAATTAGCTTAATTTTGATATAGAATATACCAGTTACCCATGCCCATAGCTTATTTCCGCACACCAGTTGGCATTGCCCGTATTACCGAAGAAGATGGATTCATTGCATCAGTATCCATAAGGGATGAGGAATATGATATTGAGCCTGCTCCTACCGGATTGCTGCAAACAGCTATCGACCAGTTGAACGAATACTTTGCAGGAACACGCAAAGATTTTACCTTCCCGATAAAACAGCAAGGCAGTGATTTTCAGCAACAGGTTTGGGACGAGTTATTACGCATTCCTTATGGTACAACCATTACTTACGCGCAGCAATCCAATCAAATGAATAATCCGCTGGCTATACGGGCAATAGCATCTGCCAATGGCCGCAATCACCTATGGGTGGTTGTTCCCTGCCACCGGGTAATAGGTTCAGATGGCAGCCTTACCGGGTATGCCGGTGGCGTATGGCGCAAAAAATGGCTGCTTGAACATGAGGCTAAAGTATCAGGTGTTGGGCAAACCAAACTTGATTTTTAAGCGTCGACCCTTAACAATCTCGATATTTTTTCATGCAGCTGATATGGCTGAAATGGTTTTGAAAGCACATCGTTCATTCCTGCAGATAAGGCTTCCTGCTGTTCGTGATCATAACTCGCTGCAGATAGCGATATGATGGGTATGCTCCGTTTAGGCTCCTCAAAATCAACCCGAATGGTTTTGGCTGCCTGATAACCATTCATTTCGGGCATGTGGGTATCCATCAAAATAATATCGTAATCTTTGTTGTTAAGCTTTTCAATAACCTTACGGCCATTATCCACCATTTCTACCTCTACATTCCAGTCCTTCAATATCTTAGAAAGCATAAACTGATTCACCATATTATCTTCGGCCACCAATACCCGCACATTATTGAAAGGCGGCAATACTTTATCAGTTTTTGGGGTTTGCTTGTCTTTAGGTTTCAGGCTTATGGTATACCAGTTTACAAAGTTAAAAGTGCTGCCTCTGCCTACCTGGCTGCTTACCGTAAGTTCGCCCCCTTTTAATTCGGCAAGTTTTTTAACTATGGTGAGTCCCAAACCGGTACCGCCATATTTACTTACCGTGTCTTCCTCGGCCTGCTCAAACGATTCAAAGATCCGGTTAAGCCTGTCGGCCGGTATCCCGATACCCGTATCCTCAACGCTGAACTTTATTTTTACCTTATCATTATGTTTTTGAAGTACGGTAATCTTAAGCTTCACATATCCCCTTTCGGTAAACTTAAGGGCATTGCTTAGCAGGTTCATCAGTATCTGGTTCAGACGTAATGAATCCAACATGAGGTATTGCGGTACTTCTTCTTCAATATCAAGCAAAAACTCGATGTTATTCTCATCCGCCTTAAACTTAAGCAGGTTGAAAACAGAGTTTACGATATCATAAACGTTGTTTGCAGTACGAACAATGCTAAATTTACCTGCTTCGATCTTCGAGATATCCAACACATCGTTTATAACTCCTAACAACGATTTAGATGAAGTATCCAGCAGATCAAGCATCCCCTTTTGCTGATCGGTAAGGCCTGTTTTACGTAAAAGAGAGGTAATACCTATAATCCCATTAACAGGGGTGCGCAATTCGTGGCTCATATTAGCCAAAAAGGTTTCTTTTACCTTTTTGCTATACTCGGCATTTTCTTTTGATTTGATCAATTGCTCCTGGTAACTCTTTTGCGGAGAAATATCACTGATGTTCAAAAAAATGATCTTGTTCCGGTAAGATGCGCGGCATTCTATCCAGATCACTCTTTTATCAAAAGTTTCAAACTTAAACTCAAAAATGGCATAACTCAGGTTGTCCTTGATAATCTCACCCAGCTTTTTACGAAATGCTGCCCGATGATCATCAATAGCCAGGTCAACGATACTTTTACCAACAAGCTCGTCGGGCCTGAACCCCATTATTTTCTCGACAGTTGGGTTTATATTTACGATGCGAAGACTTTGCGCATCAACCGAGGTAATGATATCGGCCGAGTTTTTTACAACAATGGCATAATCCTGCAGCTCATCATTTTTCTGCTTGATTTCTGCCTGTGTGCGGGCCAGTTGCACAAACGAATCAACCTTGGCAGATGTAATATAGGGATCAAGCGGCTTATATAAATAATCAACAGCTCCGGCACCAAAGCCTTTAACGGCATATTTGGCCTCCTTTGAAATAGCTGTAACAAAAATAACAAGGATATCTTTGGTGCGCGGATTTGACTTAAGCATTTCAACCAGCTCAAAACCATCCATCTCAGGCATTTGAACATCAACCAGCGCGATAGCTATATTGGTTTCCCAGGCTATCTTGAGGGCTTCATTGGGTGATGTGGTAGAAAACATTTTGATGTCATCCCGCTTAAGCAAAGCCTCAAGAGCGATGATGTTCTCTTCTCTGTCATCAACTATAAGAATATTAACAGGGGTCATTTAATATTAATTAGGGGTCGGTGATTGTTACGATAGTAAAAGCTTAAAAATCTCATCCTGTGTCAAAATATAGTCGGCTGCTCCCAGGTTAATAGCCGACCGTGGCATTTCAGGCATTTCTGCGTCAGCGGGCTCCTGCGCTATAGTGAGCGCACCGCTTTCGCGCAATTTCAGCATACCACCTGCGCCGTCCTGGTTGGCACCTGAGAGTAATATGGCAGCGCATTTATTGCCATAAACCTCGGCTGCGCTTTCAAAGGTAACATCTATCGATGGCTTTGAATACCAAACCGGCTCCGAAACATCTAAACTAAAATATCCCCCGTCCTCAATTAACGTATGGTAATTGGCCGGGGCTATATACATGGTATTCGTTTTAAGAATATCCTTATCTTCAATTTCGCGCATGTACATACGGCTGTTCTCGGCAAATAGTTTTTCTATTTCGCTGAAAAAATTTTTTTTCCTGTGTATGATAAGGATTACGGTTTTTCCCAGTTTTTCGGGAAGATCTTTTATGATCCGAAACAAAATTTTGAACGAGCCCGCCGATCCGCCAAATAAAACTATTTGGGCGTCATGCCACCTCTCCAGTAATTTATTATCAGGTCCCAACTTTTTGATAGATATTTTCCTTTTGGTTGATCACCTTAAACTTACTCTTGAACGAATCGGACCGGATAGTTTCTTTGCTGCCAAGACACAAATACCCCAGCGGACAAAGGCTTTTATAAAACAGATCCAGGATCCGTTCCTGCAGAAACGTTTCAAAGTAAATAAAAACATTTCGGCAGCTTATCATCTGAAACTCATTAAATACGGTATCAGAGATCAAGTTATGTACCGAAAACAACGTATTCTGCTTTAATTCATTGTGTATTGATGCGGCATCATACAAAATGGTAAAATGATCGGTGATTGAACCTTTTAAACCAGTATACTGATAGTTTTCGGCATAGCTTTTTATATTACGCAAACTGTAAATACCTTTACGTGCTTCCCGTAAAACCTCGGTATTAATATCTGTACCGTATATAAACGACTTTTTACCTAAACCGGCCTCGTTTAATAATATGGCCATAGAGTAAACCTCTTCGCCTGTTGAACAACCCGCACTCCAAATTTTTACATGCTGATAGGTTGAAAGATATGGCACAACCTGCGTGTTAACTGCTTTATAAAACGAGGGATCGCGGAACATCTCGGTTACATTAACCGTTATCTCTTCCAAAAAGCCCTGAAAAAAATCCGCATCGTTAATAAGTACATGCTTAAGGTCATAAAACTCAAACTTATTAAGCAGCATGATGCGGGTTAACCTCCTTTTTAGTGAAGCTTTGGTATAACCCGAAAAATCAAACCCGTGAACTTTTCTTACAATATCAATAAGTTCCTGGACCTGTGCATTTGATATGATTCCCTGCGCTGTATCCATAATTAACTTTCAAGCCACAACTGCATCAACGAAATCAGCCTGTCCATATCAACCGGTTTGGTGATATAGTCGTTGGCGCCGGCCGCTATACATTTTTCGCGGTCGTCTTTCATTGCTTTTGCAGTTAATGCTATTACGGGCAACTTAGCCCATTTGTTTTGCTTACGGATATGCCTTGTGGCCTCATAGCCATCCATTTTAGGCATCATGATATCCATAAGCACAATATCTATATCTTTTATTTCCTCAAGCTTGGTTATAGCTTCTTCCCCATCGTTCGCAATCTCTACGTTCAGGTCATAACTTTGCAGGGCACTACTCAATGCGAAAATATTGCGCATATCATCATCTACAATAAGCACTTTTTTGCCTTTAATGGCATCCTTGCTCTTGGTTATAATCTTAGGCTTAGCCGGAACTGCCGACGATACTTGTTGTGGCTGCGTATTTGAGCTCTCGCTAATTTTGTTCAGGAACAGGTTAACCTCGTCAATCAGCCTATCGGATGATTTGTTGGTTTTAACCACCATGGCATTTGCATAGTGCATCAGCCTGTTAACCGATGTTTTATCAAGCTCCATAGCAGTGTTGATAATAACCGGCAATGAAACAAAACGGTCAACCTCTTTGATCTTATCCAGCAAATCCAAACCTGAAATATCAGGCAGGTTAAGATCAAGGATCACGCACTGATACTCATTTTCATGCAGCATCCTGAATGCCGATTCGCCGTCAAATGCCTGATCAACGGTGATACCCTGGCTTTGCATCAGGTCTTTCAGGGCCTGGCTCTGGGCCTTGTGATCTTCAACCAGCAGGATCTGTTTAAACCTGGTACCACTTTGTACCATGATATCGGCAAAAAGTTTATCCAGTGTTTCGGTATTGATCGGCTTCTTCATGAAGTTAATAGCACCTTCCCTGCGCACACGGTTTGCAGCAGCATCTCCCGCCGACATCAGGTGGACAGGGATGTGCATCGTATCCTCATCGTTCTTTAGCTCCTTCAAAATCTGCCAGCCATCTTTACCCGGCAGCATGATATCCAGTATTACCGCATCCGGTTTTGTTTCTTTAACAATTTCAACCGCGCGGGTACCTTCATAAACCATTACCGATTTATAACCATGATCGCGGGCATAATCCTGTAATATGTTGGCAAAGTTTTTATCATCCTCAACAATTACTACTAAAGGCTCTCTGCCTGGTTCCCGTTGTGCGGCTTTAACCGGCGCTAAAAATTCGGCTGTGGCTTTAAAGGTTTCGGCTGTTGGCAATATTACATCCTCAACTGTAGCTACCAGCTTAGCCTGGTAAGGTACTGTAAGTACAAACTCGCTGCCAATGCCCGGTTCACTGCTCAGGCTTATGCTGCCGCCCAAAAGGTAAGCAAGTTCACGGCTTATCGATAAACCTAAGCCCGTGCCGCCATATTTACGGCTTGTTGAACCGTCGGCCTGTTGAAATGCTTCGAAAATAACTTTCTGTTTCTCGGCAGGGATCCCGATGCCAGAGTCTTTTATAGCAAAGCTCACAGTTTTATCTTTTGCACCCGGCCTTACATTAATTGAGATCGAACCATTCTCGCCGGTAAATTTAAACGCGTTGCTCAACAGGTTTTTGATCACCTGCTCAATACGTACCTTATCGGTAAATATGGTTTGCGGCAGTTCTTTGCTTATGTTAGTTGTATAATGTATCTTTTTGTTGCTGGCTACTTCGGCAAACAGCATTTCCATATCGCCAACAATATCGCTTACCTTAATATCCTCATTCTGCATATCCAGTTTGCCCGATTCAATTTTTGAAAGGTCGAGGATATCATTGATCAAGGTTAACAGGTCGTTACCCGCGTTGAAGATCACGCTGGCGTATTTGATCTGATCTTCAGACAGGTTTGCCGGCTTATTATCTTTCAGGATTCGCGCCAATACCAGGATACTGTTAAGCGGTGTACGCAGCTCATGGCTCATGTTGGCCAAAAACTCCGATTTATATTTACCCGTAGTTTCAAGCTCATCAACTTTAAGGTTGATAGCCTGGCGGGCTTCTTCAATAGCCTGGTTCTTTTCTTCTAATAGGCTGGCTTTTTCTTCCAGTTCGGCATTAGTGGTACGCAATTCTTCCTGCTGCACGCGGAGTTCCTCTTCCGAGGCTTGTAACTCTTCTGTTTTTTGAACCAGTTCTTCGTTGGTAACACGCAGCTCTTCCTGTTGTGCTTCCAGTTCTTCGGCCTGCTGTTGGGTTTCTTCATACAGGTCGTGCATGATGGTGCGGGCCTGAGAAGTGTTAACTGCTATACCAATGTCATTAGCGATAGCTAAAAGGTATTCAGATTTATTTTTCGAGATCCCTTCATTAAAAGCAACCTCCATTACACCTTTAAGCTTTTTATCAAAAAAGAAAGGTATGATAAATGATTCGGCCAGTTCAGTTTTTAATACCGATGATGAAAGTTCCAGCTTGTCGTTCACTTTACCTTTTACAACCACGGCTTTACCATCTTTAGCTACCTGACCAAGCCAGCCTTCGGCCATTTGCACCGATTTCTTAACAAAATCAGGATTATGAAAAGCGTACGAAGCATAAAGTTCAAGCTTATCATTTGCCTCATTATACAGGTAAAATGTACCCGCCGCAGCATTGGTGTATGCAGCTACTTCAGATAAAATATTATTCGACAATTCCTTTTCAACCTGCTGACCCTGCATTTTCTCATTCAGCTGACCGGTGCCGGTAAGCAGCCAGTTTTTAGCTTCATTATCGGCAAGTACTTTACCAAGTTCAATATTGGCAACCCTTATCTCTTCTTCAATTTTCTTTTGCTGGTCAAACGTTTTTTGAATGTAGAAAAACAATACCAGTATGATGATCAGGAAAATGATGGAACCGCAAATAATGATAATGATAGCTGAATTTGAAGCTTTTTCGGAGCTGTTTTTACGATTTTGTAAAAAGCTGCTCTCCGAATACTTCATACGGGCTACTATAGCCCTGATCATATCCATGTTTTCCTTGCCATTCAAAAACATGTTATTCTGCACCATGAAGTCCAAACTTTTGGCTTCGCGGGTATCAATATCATTCTTAAGAATAATCCGTTGGGCAGCTACCAACGATGTTAATGAATCGATACGTGTTTGCTGTACCAGATTATCTTTAGTGAGGTCTCTCAATTCCTGCAGATCAACACCAATCCTGGGAAGCGCCTCATTGTATGGATCAAGAAACACCTTTTTATTAGTTGCTCCATAGCCACGCACTCCTGTTTCCGCATCAATCAAATGCTGCAACAAGTTATTTGAAGAGCGTATAACATTTTGGGTATGATCAACCCAAACGTTGTCTTCCTCAAATTGATGGATACTGGTATATGATAAAACACCAACTACTAATACAAGGATGATGGAAACAACAAAGCCCGCTAAAACCTGCTGGCGAAAAGAGAACTTTAACATTCGGTATTCGTATTAATCTGAATTACAAATATGTTTAAAAAAGCTGTAATGTAAAAGTTACAGCTTTTTTTAAACGGGATGGGAATATTAATTAGCTGTAGCAGTATCGGCAGCGGCAGGTATAAACGTTTTTGGCTTACCACTTAAAGCACCAATTAATGCCAAAACCGGGCCGGCAAACATTACGTACCAACCCCATTGAAATTTAAGCTGACTGGTTAAAAACTTGTTGATACCCTTAAACGGAATAAAACTAAAAGCCGAATTTACTTTCATAATAGCTGCGCCAAGTAGCAATACAACAAGTGCTACTGATAGCCAGGCAGCTACACGCATGATCTTAGCCTGGTTAAGGAATGAAACAATGATACCAATAACGGCTACCAGTAAAAGCACCAGGCCATAAGGCTGATTAAGCTTATAAATATTCCAACTGGTTACATGGAATACCCGCAACAGCGGACAATAGGTTGCCGCAAATAGCAGGGCAAAGCCTACAAATGATAAAATTGAGCTAAGGCGCATATTTAGGTTGTTATTTTTGTGTGATTTCCATTTTGTCGGCAAAGTGGGCACAATAGTCACGCAGGTCCTCTACGATGTTTTTTTCGCCGGTTGCGCGTAAAAAACTGTCGCCCATGGTTTGCAGGGTTTCGTAGAAAAAGCGTTTCATTTCATCAACAGGCATATCCTTTGTCCATAGGTCGATACGCAGAGTGTTTTTATAGCTCTGATCCCACAGGGCAAGCATCATTGACTTTACAGGCAATGCTTCTTTATTGGTTGAATCGGTTGATTCCCAAAGGATATGTTCAGGAACGTTATTGTCATCAAGCGTAACTGTAAGCTTTATTTCAGCGGTTTTCATTTCAAATTTTATTTAACAAGTAAGAATATAATTATAACCAGGACAATGAAGAATGTTTCCACCATCCATATTTTTTTGGTTTCGATAAAAAAGTTGCGGAACATGATGTCGATCACAAAAACCACAAAGGCAAACAATAAAAAGATCCAGCCAATGGTGCCTCCCCAATGTTCAAGCGGTTTTCCGGCTAAACCTGCTCCATAAATAAAAACATAGGCTGCCACCGCTACCAAAAACGCGGTAAAAAAGTTTAAAGGGGTAAATCTGAATTTCATTGATGGGCTTAGTGTCTTTTTTTGCTTTTGGATGATCGACCCGAACCTTGCCTTGCCGCTTTTGAGCCATATTTAGCTTTATCCTTATTGGCATCAAACTTTTTGCGCTGGTTGAGAGATTTCTTTTCGTGGAAAGCTCCTTTAAAAGTCGGATCTTCCTTACGTTTTTGCAGATCTATCTCACGGGCCTGATCCTGACGCTCTTCATAAGGGGTTTCCTCTATGAACACATCATCGGGAATATTATCAACAGGAATAGTTTGTTTGATGAGCTTTTCAATCTTGCGGATATAGTACTCTTCAGAAGGCGTAGCAAAAGTAATAGCTTCGCCCGACTGCAACGCACGGCCTGTACGACCGATCCGGTGTACGTAATCTTCATAAACCACAGGTACATCGAAATTGATCACGTGGCTTACATCACTCACATCAATACCGCGTGAGGCCACATCAGTAGCCACTAATATCTTCACATCATCGTTTTTAAACGAGTTGATAGAGTTGATGCGTGTATTTTGTCCCTTATTGGCGTGAAGAACTTTTACTTCCTCTTCGCCAAACTTGCGGGTAAGGAATTTAAAAACATCCTCGGCTACCGCACGGGTTTTACAAAAAACGATAAGCTTGGTAATATCACCTTCGTTATCGAGTAATCTTTTAAGCAGATTTATTTTGGTTTTGATATTGGGCACATGATACAAGTGCTGGTTAACTGTTTGCGCCGGCGTGGCCTGCGGGGTAACTTCAATAACTGTCGGAAACTCCAGGAAGTTAGCCGAAAGCTGATGTACCTTCTCGCTCATTGTAGCCGAGAAAAGCAGGTTTTGCCTTTTTACGGGCACTACCTCAAGTATTCGGTTAATCTGGGGCATAAAGCCCATATCCATCATCTTATCGGCTTCATCAAGTACCAATACCTGCAACGGCTTGGTCATGATGTGCCCGGCAAGGTAAACATCCATAAACCTGCCTGGCGTAGCCACAATGATATCAACGCCTTTTTTAACCTGTTCTATCTGAGTTTTGGGGCCGATACCTCCGTAAAGTAAAACAACCCGCAGGTCGGTATAAGCCGCAAACGCTTTGATGTTTTCCTCAATTTGCATGGCCAGCTCACGGGTTGGCGAAATGATGAGCGCACGGGCATGTTCGCCCTGGGCGTATTTCAACTTCATGAGAATAGGCAAAACGTAGGCTGCCGTTTTTCCGGTGCCGGTTTGTGCTATGCCCATTACATCCTGCCCGTTCATTATCGGCGGAATAGCTTTTTGCTGTATAGGCGTAGCTTCGGTATAACCGGCGTCGGCTATCGCGTTTAAAATTTGCCGGTTAAATTTAAAATCTTCAAAGGTTACTGCCATGCCGCAAAGATAGGCTTTTTGTTGAAGTAGGAACAATGCCCGGAAAACACGGCGATGTCAGGATTTTTAGTTATAAGAGAGGACTTTGAAGAGTCAAGAAATCAAGAGTCAGTAAGCAAGAATAAACAAAAGCGTCATTGCGAGGTACGAAGCAATCCCAAACTATACAGAGTGGCTCTGCCAATCGGGGATTGCTTCGTACCTCGCAATGACGCGTGTTTTATGTTTTAATGCTTCAATAGCCTTGTAGCATCAATCCTTTTTAGCATTAAGCATTATAAACCGCTGCAAATTCCTTTGCAAAATCGTGCAAGCTTACTTTACCCTTAGCGGCCGGTCTGTGCTTATCATAATCCTCCCAGATTTTCGCGCTTCTTACAGCGGTGCCCATTTCAACAAAATTGCGGGTCATTTCGGGTGGAACACCTGCTTGCTGTAAGCCATCTGCAAGTTGCTCGTCGGTAAATTCAATCCATGGTAAATTGGGGTTACCAATGGCTTCACCTAAAACAGATGCTGTATCACCGGGTGTTGATTCATCACTTACAATGTAGCGAACGCTTTTGCCGGTAAAGTCCTGCTGCAGTTCTTCGGCCACTGCCGCGGCAATATCTTTTGGATGTACCATGATCAGTCTTGCATCTGCCGGATAATTTGAGCCGATGATTCCCTGATGTTTAATAAGCGGAATGTTGCTGTAAAAATTGATGTAAAAGAATGGTGCACGGATAAATTTGATAGCTATACCATCCAGTTCGCTCAAGATGCCTTCCACATCATGGATCCCTTTTATCGGGCCAACGCCACTATCTAAATGCGCGCCGATACTGCTTAATACGACAACTTTTTTTATACCCGAATGCCTGATGGCCTCTGCATAACTTTTACCGGTTTCATTTTGGTATGCCCTTAAACTTTCGGAGGTGAAGCTTGGTGGCACCATGGCGTAAAGCGCATCGGCACCTGTAAAAGTTTCAGTCAAAAAATCGGCATCGGCCAGTGAACCAATTGCGGCTTCTGCGCCCAGTGCTTCAATATCTGCTACTTTATCGGCACTGCTGCTTATTACTGTTACGCTATGGCCTGCGGCCACTAAAGTTTGTGTTAATGGTTTGCTTATATTACCTGTTGAACCTGTTACTATAATTTTCATAATGTGTTTTGTTTTTATTGAAAGCAAAGGTATTTTTGTACTTACTTTTTTACAAGTACTTACCCTAAAGTATGTATCATCATGACTGCGATAAAAGAAAGCTCGACCATACAGGAAAACAAACAGAATGCCTTTAAGGAGTGCCCGGTAACTTATGTGATGGAGCGGATAGGCGGGTATTGGAAACCGATCATTTTATTTCACTTGCTCACCGGCAGTAAACGCTATAGCGAGTTAAAAAAATCGATCCCGACCATTACCGAAAAAATGCTGATCCAGCACCTGAAACAACTGGAAGCCGATGGCCTCTTGATCAGGGAAGCCAAGCCGGTTGTACCACCTTACGTAACCTACCGCCTCAGTGAAACAGGCATGGGTTTAAGGCCGGTTATGTACGCTATGTCTAAGTGGGCGGTTGAAGATAGTGAGGTGAGCGGCAACCCCATTTACCGGAGCCTTGGGGAGTTCCCAAGCGAGGAAACTTTTGCCGAAATGTAATTGCTGTTTTAAGCCGAAACTTACGAAGTTTTAAAAACTTCGTAAGTTTGACCTACTGAAAAATAAATCCGAAATCGAAATCCCCAAATCCGAAATCCATAATATGTCTACAATCTTAATAAAAGCAGCCACTATAGTAAACGAACACAAACAATACGTTGCCGATGTATTGATTAAAGATGGTTTGATAGATCGGATCGACTCAGTAATCGATCAGCAAGCCGACGAAGTGATCAATGCCGAAGGCTTACATTTGCTTCCGGGCTGCATCGATGACCAGGTACATTTTCGTGAGCCGGGCCTGACTTACAAAGCCGATATTTATACCGAATCGCGTGCTGCTGTAGCCGGTGGTATTACTTCATTTATGGAGATGCCAAACACGGTTCCCAATACCTTAACCCAGGAACTTTTGGAAGACAAATACCAGATCGCTTCCCGAAATTCACTGGCCAATTATTCGTTTTTCATGGGTGCATCTAACAACAATTTAGATGAGGTTTTGCGCACCGATACCAGCAATGTTTGCGGCATTAAAGTGTTCATGGGATCCTCTACCGGAAACATGCTTGTTGACGATCCGCACACTCTCGAAAAACTGTTTGCGCAGTCACCAATGTTGATCGCTACACATTGCGAAGATGAGGCAACAATTAAGAGTAATCTTGCGCACTACAAACAACTGCTTGGCGAAAATATTCCGGTGCGTTTGCATCCAAAAATCAGGAGCGCCGAGGCTTGTTATTTGTCGTCATCGATGGCTATTGAGCTGGCAAAAAAACATAACACCCGCCTGCATATTTTACATATCTCAACCGAGCGCGAGACGCATCTTTTTGATAACACAATACCGCTAAAAGATAAGCGTATTACCGCCGAAGCATGTATCCATCACTTATGGTTTACCGATGCCGATTATGAAACAAAAGGCAACTACATTAAATGGAACCCGGCAGTAAAAACCGAGGCAGATCGCGACGGAATTTTGCGGGCCGTACTTGACGGAAGGATTGATGTTATTGCTACCGACCATGCCCCGCATACCATTGAAGAAAAAGAGCAACCTTACCTGCAGGCACCCTCTGGTGGGCCACTGGTTCAGCATGCTTTACCGGCCATGCTTGAGCTGTATCACCATGGCAAAATCAGCCTTGAACAGATAGTAGAAAAAATGGCGCACAACGTGGCCACGCTTTTCCAAATTGAAAAACGCGGCTTTATCCGTGAAGGCTACTGGGCCGACCTGGTACTGGTTAACCTGAACAAACCTTGGAATGTAAATAAGAACAATATCCTGTATAAATGTAACTGGAGCCCGTTTGAAGGCAATACATTCCGTTCGCAGGTGGCCTATACATTGATATCAGGAAATCTTGCTTACGCCAACGGAAGTCTTATTGAAAGTAAAGCCGGCAAGCGGTTGACTTTTAATAGATAATCTGAATCAGAATTCACAGAATTTTAGAATTTACAGAATTTTCTGGAAAGGGAAAAGTGGGCACTTTTCCCTTTTTATTTGCGATTTCCTCAACTTACGCCAGAAAAGTATTTCAGATAGTTGCCTATCTAATTCACCCCAACAAACACTTCAACCTCTGCATTCGACGGATCCTTTGACCTATCGCCATAAACGTCAAAATCGGCCATATACCGTCTGTCGATATCGCTTGTCCAGATTTGATGCCAGGTTTCGCCTACAGCCTGTGGCAGCGCGCCTTTAGCTACGTACCGGTTGTAACTTCCGGGAGGTACCGTTATGCAAATCAAACCTTCGGGAATATTATCTTTTGTGGCAACCCTACAGCCAAGTACCGTGGTATAAAAGCCGTCTTTGTCGCTTTCGTAATCGGTGTAGACGCAATATATTTCATCACTAAGGCGGTTTACTACCTGTTGCAAAACATGTTCGCTCATAAACCAGTTCCAAAGCCCACTAATGTCTTTCATCGCCTGCCCGTTCTGGTTTGTGGTACGCACCGAAATCCCGACCAAAAAGAAGCCTTTTATTGTTGCTTTATCCATAAATGGAGTCATTACTATTTGTTATATCTATTTATAATTAATTTTTAGTCAAATAATTATAGTAATTATATAAACTATCTATTTAACTTTGCAAACTACTCTATCAACTTCCTCAATTCTTCGAAAAGCCCTTTCCAGTTTTGTTCAGAATGTGCTTTAGCTTCTTCGTTTTTCACGTTATCTTGAGTAACCGTAAGCTCTGTTTCACCGTTATTTTCGGTAAGGTTATAAGTGATGTTAGCGTAGTTTTCGGGCTTATCCTCCGTATCGCTCATGCTGCTCCAGTAACTATATTTCACAAAAGTTCCCGGATCAATATCCAGTATCGTTCCATGGTCTTCGTACTTGTGGCCATTCCATTCGCCGCTGAATTTAATGGGCTCCCCTACCCTCCAGCTCGTTTCCAGATTGGTACCAAAAAAGTATTCTTTTACCATAGCCGGATCTGTTAATCCCTGCCAAACTTTGTCGATAGGTGCTTTAAACTTCACCTGTACGTTTACTGTTAATTTTTCCATAATGTAGCTTTATTTAGTAGTGGTTTATCTTCGGTTATCATTTGCTCTTTTATCTTCTCAAAATCCGCGCCGGGAACTTCAAAAAACCCAAATCTGAAGTTATAGCCCCAGGCTTTTTTATTGGTGATAAAATCGAGTTCACCAATCATTGGGGCGATGGGAGCCTCGGCACATTCGTAGTAATTTACGTTGCGGCGATATGGAGTAAAATCGATGGCCATTTGTTTTTGGTAGATATCCTCATCCCTCACCTGGCCAATGGCTGTAAACGCCTGTAGGGGTTCATCGCCGTTCATTTTTTGCTTAGGCGAATACACCGCTACCCAGTCACCAACTGCCATACGTTTAAGCGGTGCAAGCTTGCCATGATTAGCCTGAATAAAGCCCCCGGAAATACCGCGGCTAATGTGATCTTTTGATACAACAACTATCCAATGTTTCATAAGTGTATGGTTTAAATTATCAGCAAAAACATGACCAATACAAATCCTGCCCTTGCTATTATGAAACAAAGTAACAGTACGCTGGTGACAGCCTTATGTCAGCAGGAAAAAAAGAATGAAAATTATTTTATTTTTTGGGCGATGGTCGAGGTGATTTCGCGCACACGATGCAGCAGGGTATCAGGTTTGATGATCTCCGCACGATCTCCAAATGTCATATACCACCGGGCAAAACCTTCCAAAGAAATAGTAAGGAATGTCATTTCAATTTTGTTGCCGATAGTTTTTTCAGATACAAAACCACCATAGTATTTTTGATGGTCAAGATAGCTGTGAATTTCTTTATCAACTTTGATCACCACCTGCTCAAGTTGCTTTTCGCAGGCCATCTTATCAATGTAATCTTTTAATGTAGGGTGTTTGCTGTTGACGTAACTTTTGTCAGTAACCAACAGTTTTTTGATGCGGTCTATCCTGAAATCGCGATAGTCATTACGCAGGCGGCAATAGGCTATCAGGTGCCAAAAACTATCCAGAAAAAAAACACCAACCGGTTCAACTTCGCGCTTAGTATTTTCCTGTGAGTGGGCGGCAAAGTAATCAATACACATGATCTTTTTGCAAACTATGCAATCTAAAATAGTTTGGATGTGATCAATATTTCCGGCCCGCTTTTGGCTATGGCTTTTCAATACTTCAATGCTGCCGTCAAGGTTTTCCAAGGCATCTTTTTCTGACGATTTCAGAATAGCCCGAACCTTATACATGGCAGATTGATATTGCGCCATGGTAGATGTATCGGTAAGCTTTTCAACAAACTTTTCGGCGGTTAAAAACGCGGTAGCTTCCTCGCGGGTAAACATAACCGGGGGCAGGCGGTAACCATCCATTATAGAGTAACCAACACCAGCTTCGCCTATAATTGGGATCCCTGCTTCCTCCAATGTTTTGATATCGCGGTAAACCGTGCGGAGACTTATTTCGAACCTTTCGGCTATATCGCCGGCCTTTACTACCCGGCGTGATTGTAATTGGATCAAAATAGCTGATATTCGGTCGATGCGATTCATGGCGTCCAAATTAAATAAAAAACAATTTACCTTTGATCAATATTTATCTACAATATGGCTGCTGAACCTGAAGAAAAGATCATAACATTTGAAACCTATTACGATGTGATGTTAGCGCACATCATTCGTACCAAACTGGAGGGCTATGGCATCCCCTGTTTCATCGCCGATGAAAATACCATAGGTTCAAATCCGCTTTACAACCAGGCGGTGGGTGGCATTAAACTAAAAATATTTGAGCGCGACCTGGAACGCTGCCGTGAAATTTTAGCTGCGGAGGGCGATCTGCATGACCAGGACCATATAGAAATTGATGACGAAACGCTTAATGCCGTAATCTGCCCATACTGCGGCTCAACCAACGTGCGCTATGGTTCCGCAACCGAAAAACGGGTTCACTGGCTAACAGCCATCATATCATTTTTGATGATGATATTCCCCTTTTACAGCCGCAAGGCCTGGCATTGTTTTAACTGCCAGCGCGATTTTGAATAACACCTTTAAGTCATAAGTTCTAAGTCTTGAGTCAAAAGTCTTCAATTTTATAACTGATGGAACCTTGACTTCGAACTAAAGACTTCCGACTTAAGACTTAAGTCTGTTTTTTATATATTAGCGCTATGTACAACCGCCGTAAGTTCATCAAATTATCGGCTGCAGGTGCTTCACTTGCAGCGCTTTCTCAATCTGCTATAGCAAAAACTGTCATATCCAAGCCCGAGGGCGGTTATCCTATCGTTATCTCCACCTGGGATTTTGGTATCATTGCCAATAAAGGGGCATGGAAAGTATTATCAACAGGAGGCCGCGCCCTTGACGCCATTGAAGCCGGAGCACGCATCCCAGAAGCCGAAGACATCACCAACCACACGGTAGGCCGCACCGGTTTACCAGACCGTGACGGACACGTTACCCTCGACTCCTGTATTATGGACGAATTCGGGAACTGTGGCTCGGTAGCTGCCATGGAAGATATCGCCCACCCAATTTCGGTAGCCCGATTGGTGATGGAAAAAACCCCTCACGTAATGCTGGTTGGCGAAGGTGCAACCCAGTTTGCCGTTGAACAGGGCATGAAAAAAGAAAAACTTTTAACTCCTGAATCTGAAAAGATCTGGAAAGAATGGCTTAAAAAGGCCCAATACAGCCCCGTAATGAATATCGAAAACGGCGGCAAGCCTGGCAATAAATACAACCACGATACCATTGGCATGCTGGCTATTGATGCAAAAGGCAATATATCCGGAGGTTGTACTACCAGTGGCATGGCCTTTAAACTACATGGCCGCGTTGGTGACAGCCCTATCATTGGTGCGGGTTTATATGTAGATAATGAAGTTGGTGGCGCTACATCAACCGGGGTTGGTGAAGAAGTGATCCGTAATGTGGGCAGCTTTTTGGTTGTCGAACTAATGCGTCAGGGCTTATCACCTGAAGATGCCTGCAAAGAAGCTGTAAACCGCATTATCCGCAAAAAACCAGAAATAGCTAAGAAAATCCAGGTGGGCTTTTTAGCTATCAATAAAAAAGGCGAATATGGTGCTTATGCCATACAAAGCGGTTTTTCATACGCCGTTTGCAATGCACAACAACAAGACCTGTTAATACCAGGAAAGAGTTATTATAAATAAGTTCATAGATCATGGTTAATGGTTCATAGTTGAAATAATTATAAAGAATAGATTTTGCTATGAACCATGATCTATCGACTATGAACTAAACAGTGAACTAAAAGAAAAAAGAACATGCAACCCGTATCGCTCGAAGTTTGTGCTAATTCGGTTACATCGGCCCTGGCGGCCCAGGAGGGAGGCGCTGTACGTGTTGAACTTTGTGAAAATTTAAAGGAAGGTGGCACCACCCCATCGCACGGTACCATATTAATGGCCCGTAGCCTGCTCCATATTAAGTTGTATGTGCTTATTCGCCCCCGTGGAGGTGATTTTTTGTACAATGATATGGAGTATCAGCTCATGATGGCCGACATCAGGTATTGTATTGATGCCGGATGCGACGGCATTGTGATCGGTATACTTAATGAAGATGGCGCCATAGATATAGAACGCTGCACCGAAATGGTACGCCTTGCCCGTCAATGGGGACTTGGCGTAACCTTTCATCGTGCTTTTGATATGTGCGCTGATCAGCATAAAGCCCTTGAAGAGATTATTGAAATGGGCTGTGAACGTGTCCTGACATCGGGCGGTAAAAGTACAGCTATTGAAGGTGCAAGCAACTTAAACCGACTTGTTGAACAAGCCGGAGACCGGATCAGCATCATGCCGGGCAGCGGTGTAAGTGAAGCCAATGTGGCCGATCTGATCCATTTTACCGGGGCAAAAGAAGTTCATTCGTCTGCCCGGATCAAAGTGCCCAGCAAAATGAAATTCCACAACGATCATATTATGATGAGCGCCGAAGCAGGCGATGAATACAGTATTGATGTAACAGGCGTTGACCGGGTTAAGGAATTGATAAGACTGGCGAACGGCTAAAGAAAAAACAACACCTCTTATATTTTCCGGCAGCAAACGTTGCCCAAAGCAGGATACAAAAGTTCCAACCAGATGTTGTTATAATAGCCTGTTAATACATAAACTATTAACAGGCTATTCGCAATAAGAGCGTAACTACGTCAATTAGCTATACCCGCATTGACGACAGAAACAAAAAAGTCCGATGTAACAGTAATCCGTAGTTACATAAGATCTGGCAACGGCACAGGAGGATCATCTGCCCTGAAATGCGACGCCCGCTCGGCAAAAGTTACCTGAGCATGCTCAGCAATCTCCCTAACCAACGCATCGGTTAACGGCACGCTAAACGTAAGGAACAATGCCGTTTCAGAATAGATCCGGGCAGAAAGCCCAATATCGGGATGTCGCGAGCGGTTTTGTTCAACCAGGTCGGCGGCCACCATGGCGAGTGATTTAGGGCTAAAAATATTTGCAAACTCCCGGCCTCGCAGAATACTATTATACCATGAATATGGCGCAACAGACACAATCAGTGTTCGCTCTTCATCCTGATGATGCGGGCGCGATGGGTCCGGCGTATAGCGTCTGGAAATATCAACTTTAGCAACCGAAGTTACACCCGGTACTTGTAATGCCTGCTGTGCCTTTGAAGGCGACACCCACACCAGTACACTATGGTTATCGCGGGATGCATTTGACATGGGTGTTTCCAGCGAAGTGGTTAGCTGGGTTATTATTTCAGGCGTTGCAGGTTCAGTTAATCGGATTTCCATCTGCTCAGCATTCATGACATCGGCAGAATTATAATCTACAAATGGCGGGGCAGTAGCCGGGAATTCTGTAGTCACCCGGTCCCCAAGATCGGCCGTTGTATGATTCCAGCTTGGTAATTCCGTTGCTTCAACGAAATTTGAGAGCGCATCGTCACCGGTGTAGCTGGATGAATCAACCACATCAGGCCAGGGCACCGATGTACTGGCGCGGGAAATAATCACCCTCCAGTTCCATTCCACATAACCAAGCGGCACCCAACGTGTTTCATGTACTCCTGGTCCTTTGGGTTTATAAACGAGGTATGAACGGAAAGTTTCGTAAACACTGATACGTGTCACGGTAGGATTTAGTGAAAAAGAAGGACGATCCAGCATATAAACAGTGGCATTACCACCCGGTAAGATTTCTGCAATGGCATCCTCACCCCCATATTGCAGCTTGTCATCTCTCTTACTCCGATCAAGGTACCATTGATAATTCGTTGATAATTCAAACATTGATCCATCGCTTTTGGTATAAAGACGTTGCCCCCTTACAAACTGCATCACAGCGATATCTCCTATAGTACCCCGGCTATTCAACGTTGCACGAAAACGTATACCTATCCCGGGTTTCCCTTCGGAGGCTCTGCCGGTAACCAGACCAAAATAAACATGTTGGCTAAGCCCCTCTATTTGGCGTACCGTAATCGGAGATGTGATGCCATTTGTTACAATATTGGCAGGGGCCGTAGTTGTCATAGCCCTTGCTGTAGTAACAACCCGTACCGGCCTACCGTTGCTTATTCCATCACAGGTTACTTCCGGTTCGTATACGCCACGGCTGGGGCAGAAAAAAGAGGGCCCTAACCTTCCGCTTATAATTGGTGAAAGCAGCCGGGTTATCGATCCGGATGACTGAGTTTGTGCCCATGGCCAAATCAAACTGTCCCCGAAATTCCAGGTTTGGTTAACAACTTCGAAATTTGCCTCAACCACACCTGTCACTTTCACGCCCATTGGCATATATCCATCCTCACCAAGTCGCAGCATCGATTTTTCTTCCAACACCCCGTATCGCTTTATTGCAACAGTAACACCTGGCGTTACAATTGTGCCCTCCAGTATAAACTTAGCGGCCATCATACCCGAGTTGGGCATCATGCTACGGGGATAATCAGGCAAATCGTCTAAAACAGGTTCTATAGAAGTAGCCTGTAATACGGTTATTTCAAAGCTGATCATTTCCCCAGCAACCAATTCATGGGCAAAATCCGTAAGCTCGAATACGGTGGTCCAATCAGATGAGCGTTGTTTGCGGTTAACATAAGAACGTTGAAATAACAATTCGTCACCCCTCATAAACTTAAGCTCGGCCTGGTATGGATTTTGGTTAGAGCCCATCCCGATAGCAAGAGTTGAAGGTGTACCAGACTGCTGCACACGCAACTGTTGAACAAACTTGCTGCCTGCCTTAAAGCCCCAGCTCCTTCGGCTCGGATGATCCATGGTACTGGCGAGCATGCCTTGCTGCGGACCGGGAGCTGGCGTCGCTTCACGCGAAAGTGTAGTATCAGCGGTGCCGGTGCACCAGCTCATTCCCCGATATTCGTTAGGATACTTACCAGCGAAAATGCAAAAATTGCCGTCGTTACGCATAATTGCAAAATACTCCGAGTCATAATCGTGCGGGGTGTTTGACGACCACACCGCACCCTTGTTATCTGCCGGGCCCGTCCCTGCATACACACAAAAGTTTCCGTTGATATGCAACGTGGCATAATAGTCGCCTTCAGGCCAGCTGGTCATGGCTACACAATGGTAAAGGTCCTGATGTGTAGCTCCTGGCCGATTAATAAAGATGCAAATACGGCCATCGGCACCAAGCACAGCACTAAAAAGCCCGTTCTTCGACGTCAGTGCCTCACCCGGCCTTAATATGCCGTTGCTGTTAAGATAATTACCACGTGAAATAAAGCCGGGTGTAAGATTAGTGATAGGTTCGCTCATACAAAGCGTTCCTCCTTGCACATAGAATTGGTCATGGTTTTAGGTTTTTAATAGATAATAAATTTTTGTTTAATTATTTCTTTAAAAGATGTATCAGCAGCAAGTTAATCAATAATTAATATAAAAACTGGCGAGAAAATCACAATTCAAAAGATGCTCATCAGTTAAAAATACTAACTTAAAAGGGCGGTGATTTCTAAAAGCTTTTTGTGCCCTCCGTGCAATCTGGCGACCTCTTAAAATTAATGACATTGAGATACAGGTGTAGCAGCCTGCGGGTGGCATACGCCTCGCATTTTGAGTTGTTTTCAGGATGAAATAAGGCTGATTAAGTTTTAAAAAAACGTCACCGGCAGCACTAATTCAATCCTGTTGCGGCCTGTCCCGCCAAAGAAATCCTCATCCAGTAACCTGCTGTACCTGATACCGAATGTGATACTGTTTTGATTAAAGAATTTGGTATCGAAATACAGTGTGCCACCTGCCGAGCGGAAATTTTGTTTAAAGCTGCTACCATCGGTAAAAAAGTTAGCGGCATTAGCATGGGTATAATCAAAAAACAAGGCCGCGCGCAGTCGTAACAGGTAAAAAAGATTACCAAAACCGGCATCGGGGTAAGCTATAGGTAAGTGGTAGGTTAACCCTACCTTGTTCATATTGTCGAGATTTTCGGCAGTATATCCTTTTGAAAACGGGAAATCATTAGAAAAACTGATTACATTATCTTTCCCCTTTTGCTGATGGGCCAGACTAATCACGAAGTTGTGGTTCACAAATAAACCGGGGAAATAAAAGCTTCCTGTAGCTAACAACTGTGTTGCGCCGGAGCCTGATACTGCCGATTTATAGTTAACGCCAATGCTTTGCGCAAACCGGGGATAGATATTTTTTTGTGCCTGTTGAGTTTGGTTACTAAAACTGATATAGTTATTCAGATAACTGTATGCCCTGTCAGAAAACCTGTTTTTGTAAGCCTGCTGAAAATTTATACTGTTAAAATACAGGTCGCTGCCAAAAGTAAGACCTGTTATACGCTTACCCTCGCTAAAGTTCAACGGTACTCGCAAACCGCCATGCACAGCGGTTTCGTTCCAGTAAACGTATTGCCCTTTGTAAAAACTTCTTCTGTCAAGCGTGTAGTCTGCCCCTGCAGAAATATAGGGGAATAATGCGCCATAAATGGCATCAAAGCCAAACTGCTTATATCCCTCATTGGTGTTATAATCAAAAGACAGCTCGGATTGAAAAGTGTTCAGCACGTTTTCGCCTGTGATAGCGAACGAATAATTAGGGTCGCTGATATTAGGTATAATGCTGTGAAAGTTAAACAAACCATGCGCTTTTGAATAATTGGTAACAGGCAATGGTTTATTAACAATACCTGCAACCAGGTTAGCGGCCGAATCTTTTCTTAGCGCCGTGATACCCAGATCGGGCAGATAACGCGTATAATCACCTCCGGCGGCTATCCATTTCAGATCTTTTTTATTAGCCTGATTTATTTGGTAACCATCGGCAGTAAAGCCAACCCAGGCCAGTTTACCATCACTTACCGCTGGTTGATAATAGCCTAATCCCGTATAATTACCGGTAGGCAGCATCTCAAGAATGCTTCTATTATTAAGCATCATCACAAACAGGCGGTCGTTTTTGCCATCGGTTTGGGTGAAGTACAATGTATCTTTTTTTACGGCGATAAAACCTATCGGGCGGAAACTTAGCGGCGTTAAAAATCCTGTTTTACCAGTAGCAACCTCTGTAATGGCGATACCCATCTTTCCTTCCTTATCGCGGGCTGCCGAGATCAATTTATCATCGCCATAAAACTTTGGATAAGTATAAAACAGTCCCTGAGGGTTCGGAATTTCTGTTTGTACTTTTCCTGCGGTATCTAAAATATGGAGCTGGCTTTTACCAGATGGATCAACCTGCACGGCAACTATACGTTTACCATCAGCACTGAAAGCGGGCGAAAAGTATTTTGCTTTTGAAGTGATACGATGCTCCTGTCCTGTTTGCGCATCAAGTAGCATCAACTCGCTGTAGTTACGATAACCCCAGCGCAAATCGGGCCGGTACGATGTATAAACAACTTTACTGTTGTTATAATCAAAATAGCTATCCAACGAATAAGAACGGGTGCTGAGTTTTACTTCCTTATTACCGGTTTTGATAACAAAAGCTGGCAAGTGATCATAGGTAGTTTCGGCGTAAATAATTGTGCTGTCGTTCACAAACGCCGGGTACTGCCTGTTGGCATCAAAATGCCTTTTGCGTTCGGCAACGGGCTGGGTATCATCTTCGGCAAATTGTTGCTTAAAATAGCTGAGCCCATTATTTGAGAAAGATTGGAAACTCTCGCCGGTATATTTTTTTACCGCCCATTGAAAAGGATAAAACCCTCCCCGATAAGCTGCAGCATCGTGCGTCACGTTCTTCCACAATTCGCTGCCATATTTTTCGCGACCGTACGCCACCATCATATAGCCAAGCGGATAATGATCGGGCACATAATCGCGGTATGAGCCATTGCGGAGTTTCATGTAGTTATAATTCTTGTCAGCAGCCCATAGCGCACGATAGCCGGTGAAGAAATAAGGTAGCCTTCCCCTGCCCTGTTCGCTCACGAGGGTTTCGTTAAATACGGCATCTCCTTCAAAAAACCAGTTAGGTACAGATAGGTCGTTACCCAAGGCTTGCCCTCCCTCGCCAAAAATTATGCGGAGCAAGCGCGAAAGTCCTACATTAAAATTATTGTATTGCTGCACATGCCTGTACTCATGAACGGCCAGTTGCTGCGGCCATGGCAAACTGCCTATTTCAAAGCTATTTTGATCGGGCGTTAAAAAAAACTCACTCCTGAAGGGCGCTAAACCCACGTAACCATTGGCTACGGTAGTTTGATTCTGCAATACAATACTAATCTGCTTTTGCTTAAAACCGATGGTTGGCTTCACCAAACCGTTCATTTGCTGAACAATATTGGCCACTCTTAATCCCGCAGAATCCAACCCTGCCGGAAATATTACCCTGGCCGGCGGCGTGTTTACCTGTTTCCACTTTATTGATGGCGGGTTGCCACCAAACACCTGCGCGTTTGATAGTGTAGCAGAAAATAACAGGGCAGGAAGTATTAATTTTTGAAGTGTTTTATAACCGGTAAACAGATGATTCATTGAGGGTGAAAGTAAGTACAAATTGCTACTTAAACAACAAAGCACTTACACAACGCTTATTAATTAAAACTGGTATAAAACAAAAAACACCCGTCAGGCAGACGGGTGCAAGACAAGGTTAAGGTTTAGGTTTTAAATATGTTTCAATGTTACATCGGCAACGTTAGCAGCCTGTTATAAGCAATGGCATTTTTGTATGCGTACATTTTAACCAACATCTAAATGTCGCTATTAAAAAACATTGCCGCAATCCGTGAAAACACGGTATTTTACATGGGTGTATTAACGGTAAAACGTCTTTAAAAACTAACAAGAGGCCGTTTAACTGCACTTTTGATTCCGGAAAACTTAAGTCTTTCTTTTTTTGGCAAAAACAATCACTAAATTTCATTGTCGAAACAATATATTAGTAGTCCAATGAACATTGTACAGAAATTGAGACTGCGCGGATTCATCCTGATACTTTTTAGTATCGGAATTGCATACATAGGCGCAAAACGTCATTTCGCCACAAAACAACCGGGACATCCTGGGGTAGTATTTTGATGATATTATCCTTTCCACTTATTGTGATAGGGCTCATCCCTTTTACAGCAATCAGAAGTGGTAAAAGTTATTATAAAAAATATAGGCGGAAATACTAATCCTGCTATTCAATTTTAGCAAGCCGATAAACCATTTTTTTATTCTGTTAAATGGTCCGGCTGATGCAATAAAGAAGCCAGTTATCTACTACCGGGTTTCCTGTTTATATTTTAATGATTTTGCCGCTTTTCTTTTCGGATGATTTAAGCGAATCGGGCTTGGGGATATGTTTCACAATATAGATGAGTGTGTGGGCAATTGCACCTATCGCTTTAATACCGAAATGCACAAAAGGCTTCATCACTTCCCATGCATTACTATGCTGATGTCGGCTTTCAGGGCTGCCTTTACCTATTATTTTCATGTTATTGGTTGCCATCACTTTAGTTTTAAGTACACTAATAGCGTATAAAAACCTTGCCACAAATAGCAACCAACATTTCAAAATTTATGCAATCTTCTTCTTTAACTCAATAACGGTAACCTCCGGCCAGATACCCAATCGTCCAGAAAATGCCAGAAAACCGAAACCACGGTTAACATACAGATACCGGTTCTTTTCGTTGGCAAGACCTGCCCAATCAAGATAACGGTATTTTACAGGGCTCCATCTAAAACCTGGGATCTCTACACCAAACTGCGCCCCGTGGGTATGTCCCGAGAGTGTGAGATGAATGGTGGTTGGATTATACCGCACCTGCTCTTCCCAGTGGGTAGGATCATGCGACAACAGTATTTTAAAAGCATCTTTGGGTACATCCTGCATTGCTTTATTCAGATCTCCTACCTGTATAAAACCCCTACCCCAGTTCTGGATCCCGATGAGCGAGATAGTTTGCCCCCCTTTCTCGATAGTTACATTCTCATCCAGCAATAAGCGATAACCTAACGCTTTATGGTGTTGCTTAAGCTTATCCAGGTTGGCAGCTTTCTCCTGTTCGCTGTTCCATACGATATAATCGCCATAATCATGGTTCCCTAAAATAGAAAACTGCCCGTAGGGGGCCTTGATCTGTCCAAACCTATCAATGTAAGGCTCTATTTCTGAAGCCGCGTTATTCACAAGGTCACCTGTAAAAACAAACAGGTCACTTTTTTGAGCTTTTGCCAGATCGATACCACGCTGCATCGCCTCTGTATTGTCAAAACTGCCCGAATGGATATCCGAGAGTTGCGTTATGGTAAATCCGTCGAAGGCTTCCGGCAGATCTTCAAAATAAAGTGTGGTTTTATGCAGCTTATAATCGTATTTACCTTTAAACATGGCATAAAAGAACGAGGTAAATGGCACGGCAGCTACAAGCACCGCTATCTCGCTGATAAATTTACGTCTGCCAGGGAAAGCTGATTGCCCGCTAACACTTCCAGAACCGGTGATCTTATTGAAAATCCCGACGAAGAAACGCCCCAGATCACCAAGGGAAAGTATAATTATAAAAACCAGTTTGGTAATAAAAAAGGTAAGGAACAGGCTCAGCATCCACTCGTGAAAAGGGCGCATACCGTTTGCCGTACTAAAGGCGCCAAAACCCAATAAAAACAAAACGGTTACACCTATCGAAATGATTAAATATCCCCATAAAACAATGCTTCGCCACAGGTTTGATTGCCAATCGGCAGTTAAGGTTTTCAAACCTGAGTGAACATACCAGTCAAACAATAAACTGATAACCGCAATAATTGCAAGTACTTTTAAAAAGCCACTACTGTGCATATAAATGTATATAAGACTGCAATTTAAAAAAGTAAAGGTAATTGAAGCGTAAAATTGCGCCGGTATCGGTTCTGCTTAAAAATTATGGGAAAGGTATATTTTCTTCGTTCCGGGTGATGGCGGCTGTGTATCCTAACGTTATATAGGGACTTTCTGCGAGAGAGACGGAAAATTACCTCATCCAAAAATAAAGACCGATAACCAATAGTACTTGAATACAAATTACTACAGCAAGTCTCGTAAAGCCATTTATTCTCAACGGACCGAATACATAAACTACCCAGGACAACAAATATATAGCCGCAGCCAAGCCGATAATTATTAAAAGATTTGGGCCTTCGGGATCATTGAAAAAAACGAACAGCACTCTGGAGCAAACCAGGGCTGTTACCGCCAGTATTATTAACGAAACCTTTTTTGACCTGAAATATAAGTTTGCTGTGTTGTTACCCATGGTCTTAAAATGAGTACTGGCATAAATATAATTAATATCAACGTATCCTTTAATTTTAAAACTGATACATCACTGTAAAATTATGATCTCAATTGGTAAATACTAAATTCGTACCAACCAATTTATATACTTTTAAACCCACATCTCACATCATCAAAAAATGAAATTAAAACATCTGCTACTATCAGCAATATTTTTAACAGCATCGCAAGTATTTGCGCAAAAGCATGCCAAAACCGATACTGTTTTCTTTGAAGACTTTAACAAACCTACCCTCAACCGGAGCAAATGGAACGTTGAAGTTACGGGCAACACGGTTAATGATGAACAGCAGGCCTATGTTGACTCGGCCGCTACCATTTATATGATTGATGGGAAAGACGAAGGGGCTACAAACGGCGCTTTAGTATTGAAGGCTCTTTATCAGCCTGGCTTTACCAGTAAGGAACAACGCAAATATGATTTTATTTCCGGCCGTATCAATACGCGTGCTAAAATGGAATTTACATATGGTACAGCCTCATGCCGGATGAAAATGGCCTCAGGTGCGGGTTTATGGCCGGCGTTCTGGGCGCTTGGCAACGGCAAATGGCCCGATTGCGGCGAAATTGACATCATGGAAACCGTGGGCGACTCAAGCTGGGTTAGTCATGCGCTTCATGGCCCCAACTATTTTGGTAATACCCCACTTGCAAAACGTGTATTTTTCCCGGCAGGTATTGACGTTACGCAATGGCACATTTATTCGGTTGATTGGTCGCCGGAGAGCCTTATTTTTAAAGTAGACGGCAAAGTTACCTACACCGTTACCAAGGCTATGGTTGAGAAATACGGGCGCTGGGCTTTCGATAACAAAAAATTCATCATTCTTAATTTCGCGTTAGGGGGCGGTTATCCGGGTGGCGTTAACAAGGTTACCAAGCCATATTATGGTATATCGGAAAGCTCGGTCAATAAAATAAAAGCAGGAGAAGCCAAAACTATTGTCGACTGGGTACTGGTAACTAAAACCGCGAATTAATATTGTTGACACATTTGTAAAATAAAGGTTATTTAAATTTTACTTTCGTAAAACACAAGGTAAATTTTATTGCCATATTTTTGAATTATCAAAAAATAACATCATCTACCATGGCAATATTAACCGTTCAAATTCCCGACACAGAGATTCTTACACTATCAAGCATAGTTGAACAAATATCAGGCAGTATCATTAAAGTTACTTCTGAAGAAGATATTAATCACGGCGACTGCATTTTGCATAAAGACGACCTTTTTATTAAAAACAAACTGGAAAACAATCTTCACCACAAACACCTTTGGAACGATTGATTTTTCGATAAAAAGCCCCCGGTTTTTAATCGCCATAAACAAAACAGGCCATGCTGATAAAGTATGGCCTGTTTTGTTGTATTTACCTTTATTTAGTTGTGTATAACTACACGTTCGTGTACCCGTACCCGGTCGTCATGACGATGCCTGCGACGTTCACGGTACTCGGTCGAACAGCTTGTAAAGCCCATGGCTGCTAATATCAACAACGCAATTGAGCGTGAAACAATGGTTTTCATAGCAAATGATTTATTTTTTAAATAGATATATTTATTTACCCACTTATCATGCCATTAGGATAAAATCATAGCTGTAGTAAAAGGAATGTTACAGTGAAGGTTTCTGACTCAGGCATTAATTCAGGATTTGCGTTTTACCATGATCCGGTTGATCCAAACAAATAAAAAGCCAACGAGCAGAAAAGCGATAAGCATAAATAAGGAGTTGATTGCAACCTGGGGAATCCCTAATTTATCAACATCAAGAAACGGATAAGGATACAAATGACTTATGCTTCCGCGAATAAATATATACACCGAATAGATGAGGGGAAACCAAAGCCAGCTTAAAGCTTGTGTCCATTTTAAATTTGCCTTTGGCATATAGGCTAACCAATAAATTACAAACAGCACCGGATTTACCGAATGCAGCAGCTCATCGGCAAGCTTAGATAACCCTGTAGGATGCCACAAGTTGCGAAGCACCAGGTTATAAACCAGGCCTACTATGGTAATGTATAAAGCAATAGCACTGAAAACATGGGGTTGGAAAAAGTATTTCCCTAAACGGCTGTTAATATTAAATAAAGCCGTCATGCTCAAAGCAGCAAGTAAATTGGTAAGGATGGTGAAGAAACTAAATAACTGCATCAGCGTACCCGCAAGGGTTCTTCCTGTTTGCAAATAATTGGGGATGGCTATCCCAATTTGCAGAATTAAAGCGAACCATAAAACGCTAACAGTAGCAATATGCAACCATTTACCGCCGGTAACCGTATAATTGTTATATAATTTATCTTGCTCCATAGCTATTTTACAATGTTTAAATTTATCATAAACATCCCGGTAAAATAAGATCAAAATAAATATTACCCCAAAACATATAATAAAATGCAAGGGTGAGTAACCTAATGCTTTTTTTATACGTAATATATTTTTATGGAGGATTTTATTCTAAATTAGTATAATATTAACTTTTTTGGATAAAATACGATAAACACCTTCATTAAGTTGAACGACCTGATAACTAATCGCAATTAAAAATTAATTAAACGCCAGATGAAGTATGAGGGGTTATGTAAATATACCAGGGTCGGTTAATTGCAACTGCTGCAAAGTTTGCGGTGCAAGGCCAATAATTGTGCTGATAAGAGATGTTGGATATGTGGTAAAATGCCCTGTTGATGACAGCCATTACAAGACCCATCCGGGCCTTATTGATATTAACGACTGGAACGTACACAACAGCGAATGTATTAACCACGAGGAAGAAAAACTGATATTCAGTTTTCATTGAATGTATTTATGTAATTTATTTGTGCACTGCTAAAATCACAATGCTAAACCTATATATTTAGGCAATTAAATTACCAATCCTAAATATGACGTCGTTATCAACAATCATTAAAACAGCTAAAATAACTACACTGCTGCTGGCCATAACTGTGCTTTTGCCGGTGGTTTGTAAAGCCCAAAGTGGCACCGATATCTCGCCTGTGGTTGATCACATAGCCATCACCACCAGTAACCTTAAAAAAAGCACCGAGTTTTATACCAAAGTACTGCATCTCAAAAAAGTTGACAATCCCTTTGCTGATACCGTACATCAATGGTACAGCCTCGGCAACAATGTAAAACTCCACGTTATTCAGGCCGAACGCAACGAAAAACAAGTTAAAGGAGTGCACCTTTGCTTTACGGTTTCATCGGTAAAAGAATTTGCAAAAAGCCTTGAGAAAATGAATATCCCCTACTCCAACTGGAAAGGCGATAGTAAAGAACCAACTTTTCGTGGTGATGGTGTACTGCAATTATATTTCCAGGATCCGGATGGTTATTGGATTGAAATAAACAGCCCGGCAAAAAAATAAGCCGGGCCGTAAAACAATCACTTAAACTAAAACTTTTGTGCCTGGTTCAATATTCAAGTTCCTGGCAATGGATGCCTGCTTTTTGCAACAGCGATTCGATAAAACGGGGTGAAATATCTTTAGCCTCTATACGTAAAATATTATCACAATCTTCCAGGTCAAAGTTCCATTGGGCTATGGCGGGCACTTTGGTTAACAGATTTTGTACCCGGCTCACCTGCCGTTTTTGTCGTACGCTTGTTGCAAATACCAGTACATCCATTATAATTTATTTTTAAGGTAGATAAAAAATCTCAAACCTTCCGCGAAGGTGTTACTATAAAGCTTATTCAGCTGTCTTTTCTTCGTTAGCTGTAGTTTTAAAATTGTCCCAATCGCGGTCAAACCTGCCATAACCATGGCCGCGACCTTTCCATCCGCACATACGGTCTTCCCATTGGGCACGAAACTTTTCCCTGTCTTCGGGGCTCATGTTTTTAAAACGCTCGGCCATACGCCCGCGCATCCATGGTGCGCCGCCTCCGCCTTTAGGTCCGCCTTTGCCAAAGCCAAACAATATCTTACATAGTATAAATATGCCCATGGCCTGCCAGTAAGTAATGGCCGTTACATGCAAAATATCGGGCAATAAATGGTTCCAAAGCTGCATCACAACAAAGCTGATAACAGCCAGGCAGGCAATCACCCCAAGTGGGATGAAGAAAAATCGCCTTTTATAAAAAAATGGTTTCATGTTATATAATGTCTTAATTTTTAATATTCAGTAATTTCCTGGTAAAGCTGGGCAAGCCGTTTGCGTAAGTGTAATACCGCATATCGTTTTCTTGATACCAGCGTATTGGTATTTAGCCCGGTACGTTTGGCAATTTCCTCAAAGGGGATATCTTCAAGCTCATGCCAAACAAATACCTGTTTTTGTTCTTCGGGCAATTCATCCAGCGCAAAAAATAACTGCTCCCAAAAAAGGTTGCGCAAATACTCGGTTTCAGGAGTAGTAGCTTCGGTAAGGAGTATGGCTTTAAAGTCCGGTGCCTCATCGTCATAATCCTCATCATCGGCCAGCATATCATCAAGCAGGGTTTCCGTCTTTTTTTTATGCTTGTCAGTTATTTTGTTCCGGGCCACCCGGTATAGCCAGGCGCTGGTTTGTTCAATCGGTTCAGAATTAATAACAGCGCTAAACTGGTACCAAACGTCCTGTAATATATCCTCGGCGTCGGCATCGTTTTTTACCCTCCGGCGAATAAATCCCAACAGGCTTTTACCATACGATGCTATTGTTTGTATGATGTGGCTGTTTTTGTCCTGGGGCATTATCGCTGTTGTCAATTTCTTTTCCTTTTAAAGATAAAGACGATTGTGATTTAAAAACATTTTAAATTTTTTGAAAAAATTTTCAGTAACCCTAAAAACCTCTTTTCTATTGCCCGGAGCAGGGTTATACCGCTTACCAGCAACGCAAATCAAAACGATGTTTAAACACAATAAATATACTTTTGTCGAATTAAATTCATTTAAATAAAAAATATTTGAATTTTATTCAATTTATCACGAATATTACTGTATGATTAACGAACCGGAAATTATTTTAGATAAAACCGATCTGCAAATTTTGCGATTGATGCAGGAAAATGCCCGTATCTCCAATGCCGATCTGGCCCGTGAGCTTGGCATGGCCCCATCAGGCATACTGGAACGTGTAAAAAAACTGGAACAAAAAAACGTAATCCAACAATATACTACCCGTATTAACCCAGCAGCCCTGCAGCAAAAAATGCTGGCCTTTATTTTTATGAAAGCTGCAGATGGCCCCGGAAGTGATGCTACTTCGAGCGAATTGGCCAAAATTCCCGAAGTGCAGGAGGTGCACCACATAGCCGGCGATGATTGCTACTTAATAAAAGTACGCACCTATGATTCAGCTTCGCTGATGAACTTAATGCGCACCCATTTTAGCAAAATCCCCAATATCCTGAGTACCCGCACTACCATAGTACTTGAAACCAAAAAAGAACAACAACAATTGGTTATACCCGAAAAATAAATACGCCATGACACCCACAACCACAAAATCTGCATCACCTGTATTAGTTGTTATAGCCTTCGCCATCGTTTATATTGTATGGGGGTCTACCTACTTTTTTATAAAAATGGCGGTCGCGGGCTTTCCGCCGTTGCTGCTGGGAGCAATGCGTTTTTTTACGGCTGGCTTGTTGTTAATGGCATGGTGTGCTATTAAGGGTGAAAAGATCTTTGTAAAACAAAATATATTGCATGCCGCGGTAAGTGGGTTTCTGCTGCTGGTGATAGGTAACGGCGCGGTAATATGGGCCGAGCAAACGTTGCCGAGTGCCATGGTGGCCATTATGGTAACCTCGCCGCCAATTTGGTTTGTGTTGCTTGATAAACCTAACTGGGGCTCCAACTTTAAAAGTAAAAGCACCATTACCGGACTTATTATTGGCTTTATAGGCGTAATACTCTTATTTCGCGATCAGATTGAGGATGTATTAGGATCTGCAAACGGAGCATCAAAGTTACCGGGAATGTTATTGCTTTTATTCGGTACGCTTGGCTGGGCTTCGGGATCATTATATTCAAAACATTATAACACAAAAGGCTCGGTATCTGTAAACACAGCATGGCAAATGCTTGCGGCCGGCGCATTCTTTTTACCGGCAAGCTTTTTAAACAACGAAGTGGAAAGAGTTCAATGGAACAGTATACCTGCACAAAGCTGGTACGCATTAGCCTACCTGATTGTATTTGGTTCGATAGCTGCGTTTAGCGCTTATGTTTGGCTTTTGCAGGTTAAACCTGCTACCCAGGTTGGCACATACGCCTATGTTAACCCCGTGATAGCAGTATTACTCGGTGTAATTTTTGCCGGCGAACGCGTAACGCTAATACAGATTGTAGGATTAGTTGTGATACTGAGTAGTGTATTATTGATCAATTTATCGAAATACAGGAAAGCGAAAACCGGGGAATTAGCAGTGGCGAAGTGACGGGAGTTTTAATTAACTCTCCCACTTCCCAAATTCAAAATATTTGCTGATGCTGATACCTACCTTGCTGCCAACCGGGTATTTACGCCTGTCATAATTAAGCACTCTTAACGTGATACCTTCTTTCTCGATAACAAGCTCTTCAAAAAAACCTTTAAACAATACCATCTTAACCAGCCATTTACTGCCAAGGCTGCTTATTTTAACGTGCTCGGCATAAACTACTACAGCACCACGTTTACTTTTTATACCGCAAACCTTAGCCTGGGTTGAAGTGAGGTGAGTGCAACTTGCCAAAATTTGGGCTGTATACAATAGCTTAGGCGAATGATACAATTGTTCGGGAGTACCATTTTCTACTATCTCCCCTTCTTTTAGCACGATCAGTTCATCGGCCATGGAAAGAATTTCCGCGGGATCATGGGATACTAATATTACCGTAACTCCCCAATCCTTTACAATATACCTGATATCGTGCTGTAGGGCTTCGCGATAGGTAGCGTCAACCTGGTTAAAAGGCTCATCAAGCAGCAATACTTCAGGGCGACTTATCAGCGCTTTGGCTATAGTTACCCGTTGCTTTTCGCCTCCGCTTAATTTTCCAAAAGCCATCTCCCTGATGGGGTAAATATTTAATAAATTTAACACATCTGTAACCAAATGAATGGCCTGGCTTTGATCGCCATCCGGCAGACCTTCACATACCGTGTCCCACACCGATATACGGGGATCAAGATCAGTATCATTTTGAGTTACCATCCGCATAACTTCGTGTGCATGCTGCAGCCCTTTCGCCCTGCTCAATACCTGTTCTTCCTTAAAAAACACTTCACCGTGATCTGGCTCCAATGTGCCGTAAAGCAGGTTTAACAATGTAGTTTTACCACTGCCACTTTCGCCAACTATAGCTGTTATTTTTCCTTTTGGAATAAAAATGGTAATGTTATTAACCCCCGAAGACTTATCTCCAAAAAAGTTTTTGGTAACCGATATGGTTTCCAGTATCAAATCATCTTGCATTTACGATCTACGGCGTTAATTTTCAGAATATTAGCGAAAGTACAACTCGCGGCGCACAATTCCGGATTCAGGCTTCTAATCTAAAAAAAAGTTAAACGCAAAAAAACTTTATGTACCCTCCAATTAACAACTGCAAACAAATAACTATAAAAAGCTATTTGTTTAAAAATAACCAAATTATAAAATCATGAACAAAACTATCGGGATCCTGCTCATCATTGTAGGTGTGGCCATGCTCATCTGGACGGGCTTTACTTATACTAAAAAAGAAAAGATCATTGACGCCGGCCCTATACAGGTATCGGCCGATAGGGAAAAGACTGTTAACTGGCCACCTTACCTTGGCGGTGTACTTGTTATAGGCGGCATTGTTATAATCGCTGTTTCAAAAAAATAAAGGCGTTATTTATTATCCGCTGCTGTAAGAACACTAATATCCTTGCCAGCAAGTAACCGGCCGTAATTAATAAGCTGAAACTTTTTGCCAATCATCGCCGCAAACTCGGGAGATAACAAAGCGTTGAGTTCAGTTTGGCGATGTACGCTTGTAAGTGGCTTGCCATCCTTCGAGTTCATCATATTGCTGTTCATATCAACCAGTATATCCATTTCGGGGCTGGGCGTAGCGGTGTGCAGCACAAGCATGTTTGGTTTATCAGGGTTTAAGTTGCTTACATAAGCTAAAAAAGCCTCCTTTTTTGTAGCGATAGGTTCGCCCCACATCTCCTTATAGGTTTCGCCGAAATAAGTTACGCTACTTAAGGTTGATATAGCGAGTTTGTACTTGCGCGCCAGTTTTTCTGTGAGGGCACGCAATTCGGGTGTAGAGAGCATAATACCCATATGCGGATCGATGTAGGTTATTTTTAATCCGGAAGCCCTGGCCCTTTCTATTTGTGCCGATAATTCGGTTTCAATTTCACTTAGTTTATATCCACTTTTAGCAAACGCCCTTGTTGATTGCGGAAAATACCCGTTTGAATCAACCAGGCTTGGCACTGCTGTGCGCCCTGTTACCGGCCCCCAGCGGTAGTTTTTCCACTCGGATGTGAGCGTGAGATGAACGCCGACAGTAACATTTGGATATTGCTTTAATATTTCAACAGCCTCCTGGTACCATGGGCACGCGAACTGAACCGAAGCAGACAATGGCATACCGGTTTGCGCGGCCTTGAGCATGGCCATATTTACAGAATGGTTCATGCCGATATCGTCCAATCTGACAAGCAAACGCGGAAGCTTACTATCCGTTTGTTGAGCCAACAGGTTGTTAACAAAAGCACCACCAATAAGAATAAATGCTAATATGACTATCCTTTTCATAATTTTACACGATCAAGAAACGTTAAATGTCAGATAAACAGAAAAGAGCGCTAATAATTGATTGCTATAAATATCTCATTATGAACATCAACGGCAACAATTAAATTAAATTCCATAGTACATTGTTACACAACTCCCCAAAAGCACGTACAACCTATATGTTTATTTAATATTTTAGTAAACTGACGGTACCACATCTATGCCTTATTTTTTACCAGATTCGCAACTCGCGTTTGATACTCCGCGTCGTTTACTGCACTATAACTGTAGTTCAACACACAATATAATATCAAGAAAAAACTGATGCAGATCTGGCAGGCCTATAAAAGCATCATTACCAAAAACTGCTCGGGCGATACTTCTCAATTGCACGGTTTACATTATTGGAGCAACAAATTATTTGCTACCATGATGCTATACCTGTTTCCGCTATTTCTTTTTGCACTGGTACCTGGCGTTTATATGAGCGTCATTAGCCATCTGTACGCACTTGCCGGGTTTGATATATTTATTGTTGTGAGCATTACAGCTTCGGTGTTATTGCCGGGCATGAGTGTTAAGGTGCGCAAATCATGGTTTATAGGTTTATTATACCTCCTTGCGGTTGGTTTACTTTATTACCTTGGCTGGTATGGGCCGGGGCTATTATATTTATTGGCACTAACCATATTTTGCCTGCTCGTTTTTCATGGCGAGCACCCTTTTTGTACCGTTTATGCCAATGCAGCCATTTGCGTATCGGTAGCTATTTGCATTCATTTCAATTTATTAAAAAACGGCATTAGTTTACAGTACTCTCTGGGTTCATGGATAGCAGTATCCAGCAACCTGATCATACTATGTATCGTAGTAGCCATATTGTTGCCTATGCTATTTAATGGCCTACAGCAAAGCAATAACCGTTATGAAACGGTTGCACAGGCCACCAGTGATACCATTTGGGATTGGGATATAGCTAACGATACTATTTTGTACAACTATGGCATGAGCCGAACCTTTGGGCACCAGTTAACTGAGATTAGAGACGTAAATAAGTGGCTTAAAAATAGACTTCACCCTGCCGATCTACATTTTATTAACAAGCAAATAAAGAAGGCTTTGGCAAACGGAGATACGTTGTTGCAGTTAAGCTACCGTTTTTTATGTGCCGATGGTAAATATAAACACGTATTTGACAGGGCTTTTATTGTCAGAAATTCAGAAACCGGTATCCCTGTAAGGGTTATTGGGGCCATGCAGGATATTACCCGCCAAAAAGAAGAAGAGCAATGGCTCAGGCTTACCGAATCGGCACTACGTTACGCCACCGACGCAGTATTAATTGTTGAGGCCGAAGCCAATAGCGACCATCAGCGGAAGATTGTTTATGTTAACAAAGCCTTCACCCATATAACAGGCTATAGCAAACACGAAGTTACCGGCACATACATAGATATTTTATTAAAAACAGACCACCTGCTTCAAAAAACAGCCACAAATTACACTGCTGAACAAAACCAGAGCTTTGAAGTTGAAATTATAAGTCATAAGAAGAACGGCGAACGCTATTGGAGCCACAGATCAGCATCGCCGGTTAAGGATAGCTCTGGCGCTACAACCCACTGGATATTGATTGAGCGGGACGTTACCATGCTAAAAGACCATATCGACGCCGTAGAGAAACAAAACATCCAGTTAAAGGAAATTGCATGGACACAAGCCCATATTGTACGTGCTCCTGTTGCCCGGGTCATGGGCCTTGCCGATTTATTGAGCGACCATGTTGCTCAAAACCCTGATGCCGCCGAGCTGCTAAAATTTCTCACTATATCAGCCAATGAACTTGATGATATAGTAAGAGCAATCATCAAAAAGTCAGAATGGGTGAAAGGCGAAAGCTTATGAAGTTTTTCACTTCATAAGCTTTCAGTACTATGATAAGATTTGGCCGGTAATGCTATTAAGCCGAAACCAGGTCGGGATTATGATTTACCTGGCTTATGGTTAGCGCCTGCTGAATGTTTAGCCCAGCACCTTGTTGATCTGACATCCATTTTTGAATGAGGGCGTTCAGCGTGTTTAGCTGGCTGGCATAAGCATCGGGATTGATACCTTTTAATTTAGCGAGATACCCAACGGCGTCGGCTATTTTTTGCTCATCTGTTTTGCCATCTTCCTGCACTGCCCAATTCAATTCGGTTACAATTTTAGGAAGCCATAATTTGATACCATTTACAATTACTGCTGATGGTGGCACCAGGGTCTCAAGGGTGGCTTCCAGGAATTGCCCGGCCTGGCTTGCTTCAAGATTTTTAAGGGTATTGGCTACTTTGTCGGCCACGGTGATAATTTCGTGTACGGCGCCCGAAGCGTTGTGGAACAGGGATTTTACATGGTCCCAAAGGTTTGATAAAAAAGACATAGGTTGTAAATTAAGGTTTATATAATTTGATTGTTGATTAGTTCGCGCTGATATTCCGGATCGAGCTCATCTATTAAAAAAACAAATTAATAGTAAGCCCGGTAGACTTTAATTAGAGAAGATAAAATTGAAGATAAAAATCCCCTGATTATATAGTGTTTATACGCGTTTAACGTTCGGTTTTTACGCTATTTAAGGTCTATAAAGCCCTGTTAATCATTTAACAAAGAATAAATTACAATTACCAACAAGGCATTAAATCGTTATCATTATATACCGGCAAGCATATCATTCTCATTTGAAGACCGCCTTTCGTTCGTTGTTTGCTGATCCTCGTCAAATACCGAATATGGGGAACCCGATTCCGGAACAGGTGAAACAGGTTGCTCTGGTGTAGGTTGAGGCACCGTAGGATTAGGAGGCGTTGGGCTACTTAACCCTGCTTCCGGCCCGGTAGAGCCCGTTTGATTGCTATCACTTTTACCGAAGTAATAACCAATAATAACGCCGACAAGCCCGGTGAAAGCCCCCGATATTTTTGAAAAGTAAGCGGAGAACTTTTCAAGGTCAAATGACCGGATCCCCAGAACCGGATATATAACCGCTACTACTGTTAAGCAGGTATATGTACCGATAATTACATAAGCAATAATGGTTCGGGGAGTCACATCTTTCATGACAAGTAGCTTATTATAAGACTAATATAAATTTTATTTTTCATTTTTCACTATATTCAAAACAAATTAAAGCGATACAGAGGTAAAGCATATTAGCAGCCTCGGGTAAAAGCAACTTTAATCTCATTCGCTCTTTCCGGCTAAACGCAGATTATCAAGCTAAACCCTTATATTTAATTCTAAAACCCTCACTATGACTCATTTAAAATACCTTTTCATTTCCGGTGCATTGCTGCTTGTCCATGCCGGTAGCTATGCCCAGCAGGACGTTGTTGACACGGCAACTTTCAACCGTATCCGTAAAGCGGAGCTTAGCAGTTCACAAATTCCACAAATAGCGCATTATTTGACCGATGTTTCGGGTGCGCGCCTGACCAATTCGCCTGGTTATTCCCGTGCGGCAAGCTGGGCGGTAGCCACCATGAAAAAATGGGGACTGGCCAACGCCGCCACCGAACGCTGGGGTACTTTTGGAAAATCATGGGAAGTACAGGATTTCAGCATGATGATGCGTGCGCCATATAATGCCCAGATCAGGGCCTATCCAACTCCATGGAGCCCAAGCAGTAAAGGTCAACTACAAGGCGGGGTTGTGGTGATTACGCCAACACAGTCCATGGATACTACCTATTTGAGTAACCACGCTACAGAATACAAGGGCAAATTTGTACTGGTCACCGGTACCGCAGCCGATCATAAAAAGAATTTTGAACCATCGGCAGAAAGACTGACGGACACTGCTTTGGCCAATCTTAAGGACACTTATATGGTTCCGAAGGGAATAATTAACATGTATAATGACCGCATGAAGGTTTTTAAAACTGCCGACATGATACTGAAAAACGCCGGCGCTTTGGCGTTCATCAGCGCCGGCCGTAACAATGTAAACGGAACCGTTTTTGTGCAGGGTTATTATGGCTACAAATTAACCGATCCGGAAACTATACCCCAATTGAGTATCGCACTGGAAGATGCGCAAAAAATAAAACGCTTACTTCAGTCCGGCCAAAAAGTGGAGTTGGCCATGAGCTTTACCGGCAAATCATCTTCCGAGGATACCAATGGCTATAACGTAGTGGGCGAAATTCCGGGTACCGATCCTAAACTAAAGTCACAGCTCGTGATGTTGGGCGGTCACCTTGATTCATGGCAAGCGGCCACCGGTGCTACAGATAATGCCGCGGGTTGTATTGTAATGCTGGAAGCCGTACGCCTGCTCGATTCGCTGGGCCTTAAGCCGAAGCGCACCATCCGCATAGCGCTTTGGAGCGGCGAAGAACAAGGCCTGCTGGGCTCGTTCGGGTATGTTAAAAATCATTTTAGGGATGCTGTTAAGTTTACAGTAAAACCTGAACAGGCGAAGGTATCGGCTTATTTTAACCTTGATAACGGTACCGGAAAAATCAGGGGCATCTACGCGCAAAGTAATGAAAAGATGAAGCCCATTTTTGAACAGTGGTTAAAACCTTTTAACGACCTTGGAGCTACCGCGGTGACTTTGGCCAATACAGGGTCAACCGATCACCTTTCATTTGACTGGGCCGGCATCCCTGGTTTTCAGTTTGTGCAGGATCCTATCGACTATGAAACCCGTACCCACCACAGCAATATGGACGATTACGATCACCTGATGATTGACGATCTGAAACAGGCCGCAATCATCGTAGCATCATTTGTATATCAGGCCAGTATCCGCCCTGAAATGTTACCAAGAAAGCCACTTGAAAACGAAACCTTTGTTTTTGATGGTTTTTAGGAGATAAACATCATCAGTCTATATTAAAAACGGGCCATGAGGATAAAACTTCATGGCCCGTTTTTATGGCCGGTATTTTGTTTGATATTTCTCTTTTTGAGCATTCATAAATCTACCATCACAAAAATATCGTAATTATATAAATATTACACTATTAAGAAACAAATGAAAACAATTGCCGTGCCTCGTGCAGAGATCAAGATCAGGCTTAAGCTGATCACAGATAATATCAGGAAGCTAAGGGAAAGCAGGAACTATTCGCAGGAGTATATGGCCGGTAAGCTTCGCATTTCTCAAAATACTTATAGCAAGCTTGAACTTGGATATACAGCGCTGACACTTGAACGGTTGATATTAATTGCGGCAATACTGGAGGTTAGTTTGATAAGTCTCGTGATTACACCAGACAACAGGCCCAATTAGATGAGCGTTTTCAGCAAGCCCCGCTTAAGTCACAGGGCCTGCTCATTTGAAGTGTTAAAAATCAGGAACGATTAGCATTTAGCGGTTTTAGCACCCGCCGTTGTTCGGCTCTTTTGCTCAGCCAGCATTTTACAAATGCGTTAATCATAATGCCCATAATACAGCAGGCAACCAATACGTAAATAATCAGGATGTGTTTTGGCATTTCAGTTTACAATTTCCTAAATGTAACAGGTTTGGTACATAATCTGCAAGCATTTTCAAAAATAAAGTTTCGACTTATCGGGTACAAAAGTCAATTTCTTGATTTCGGAATTCGGATGTTCGATTTCGGATTTAGTTGGGAATAATAATTGCATTTTCACTCCCCTGTTTTTTTCACTGCAATATTTACGAGTTCAATAAACTACTCAAATTCTTCCCCTGCGGAATCGGGCTATCGCCCGTGTAGTGCTCCAATGATTTTCGGTACAAGTCTTTCATTTGCTTAACCAATATCCGCGGACCAAGCACTTTCAATTTAGGCCCGAAGCCAAGCAGCTCGCGTTCAAGCTCAAAATTCATAACCACTTTTATGCTGAATATCGTCCCATCTACTGTAACCTTCAGTATCTTTTGGGTGTGATGCAAAGGCTTAGTGATGACGTAAGGCGCATTTTTATCATCTACCCAAAAGGTAATTTCAACATCGCGCTGCCCTGCCGATTTTGTTACGCCCAGTACATCGTTATAATAAGTAGCCAGGTTCACCTGCGTATTTTCAATGTATTTGTCGGGGTGTATTTCAACGGTCTGGATCCTGTCGAGCGCCAGTGTAAGCAATTGGCTATTCCTTACATGCGTTACGCCCAGCACAAACCAGCGGTTACGATATTCCTTTAATAAATAAGCGCTGAAACAAAATGTACTGGCCTCTCTTGCCTTAAACGATTGGTATGTGATACACAGCGTATTTTTAGCAACGATAGCCTTGCGGATAATCTCAATCCATTCCAAACCCTTCAGGTTGTCATTCTTTTCAAAATCTACCACCGGCACGCTATGTGTTTTCTGGCTGTAGATCTTGTCTTCCAGTTTTGTAACCATTTCATTAAGATCGGCAAAATGTCCGAGGCCTTTAAACTGACCAAGCAAACCGGCTACCTCGCTGAGCACCTGCATATCCTGGTTGTTAAGCGGGATGTTATTGATACTGTAATTCTTATCCGAGTAGGTGTAGTATTTTTTATCAACCACCACAATAGGCGCTTCATAGCCCAGCTTATTGCTGCGCATCATCTCAATATCGGCCTGGATGGTACGGCGGCTCACGCCGCTATCTATCCCCTGGTATTCGTATAAGGCTTCGGAGCATGCTTCAATCAGGTCGTCAAGCGTCCATTGTTTGCGACGGTTTTGCAGGCAATTATCAATGGTTCTGTAGCGGATAAGGGCATTACGGTTAACAGGCATATTTTGATTTGGGATTTCGGATGTTCGATTTCGGATAATTGATCACCCGTCATTGCGAGGAACGAAGCAATCCCAAACTGTGCAGGGTGACTTTCATAGCCGCTCTGCCTGGCGGAGATTGCTTCGTACCTCGCAATGACGGTATATTAAAGCGCATTATTTTTTTTATAATATTATCAAATTATTTTTCACTACGCAAATACATTGCGCAGTTGCAATTTTACTTTGTATCATTAATTAACAAAAGCAGCCGATTTAAGAAACCCCTCCGCCAATTGGCGGAGGTTTTAGAGCGCTATGGAAAAGATAAAAATAAGCAACAACGAACTTACCGCATTAGGTATTAACGACGTAAAAATATTAGAGAACTTTAGCCGTGTGGCCAACGGTCTGTTAAAACATGGTGTAATGGACAAGGAACAAATATTGGCAAATCTTGAAGCCCTTATTGACGACCCGATGCCTTATGCCCTTAAAAAAGGCGGTAAATTTAAAAACCTGGCCGAAGCCGTGATCGATCTTCGAAAAGAAGGAAAATTTCTGAAACAGCCCCGAACCACCTTTGCCTTAAAGCAGGAGATAGCCGATTTCCCGGTATATGGTATTGAACATATTGAGGTAGGCGCCTTAGCGCAGATGAAAACTGCCGTTAAGCTGCCTATAGCTGTTGCAGGTGCATTAATGCCTGACGCACACCAGGGATACGGATTACCGATTGGTGGCGTATTGGCTACAACCGCCAACACCATTATCCCGTTTGCGGTTGGGGTGGATATTGCCTGCCGTATGTGCCTGAGCATTTTTGATTTACCGGCAGGTGTTGTAGATACCGAAAATGATATGCTTAAAAGCCTGTTGCTTAACCATACTCATTTTGGTATTGGCGGTGTTACCAAAACGCATTTTGATACTTCGCTGTTCGACCGCCCTACCTGGAGCGAGACTAAAACCATTCGTAACCTGAAGGATAAGGCTTACGCCCAGTTAGGTACATCAGGTACGGGAAACCATTTTGTGGAATGGGGCGAGCTTACCGTTGCCGATGGCGCGCTTGAGGGTATCCCGGCAGGTAACTATCTTGCCTTGTTATCGCACTCTGGTTCACGGGGATTTGGGGGAAATATTGCAGATCATTACTCCAAAATTGCCATGAGCAAAACCAAGCTTCCGCAGGAAGCCAAACATTTGGCATGGTTAAATTTAGATAACGATGAGGGTCAGGAATACTGGATTGCCATGAACCTTGCCGGCGATTATGCCAGCGCCAATCACCACGAAATTCATAACAAAATTGCCCGTGCGCTTAATCTTAAACCGATTATGATGATAGAAAACCATCATAACTTTGCCTGGAAAGAGCAACTTGCCGATGGTACCGAAGTGATGGTACACCGAAAAGGTGCTACACCGGCCGGCGAAGGCGTATTAGGTATTATTCCCGGAAGTATGAGCACACCTGGTTTTGTAGTGCGCGGTAAAGGCGACGCGACTTCCATCAATTCAGCATCTCACGGTGCGGGCCGTTTAATGAGCCGAAGCGCTGCCTTCAAAACCGTCGACCCGAAAGTGGTTGCCGCTAACCTGGTAGATAAACGCATCACGCTAATTGGCTCCGACCTTGACGAGGCTCCAATGGTATACAAAGATATCCACGCTGTAATGGCTGCCCAGCATGATTTGGTTGATGTGTTAGCAAGCTTTCAGCCAAGAATTGTGCGTATGGCCGACGCGAAGGAGAAGCCGGAAGATTAGCCCCCGACCCCTAAAGGGGAGTTTGTCCGATTGACCAGAATGTCGTCGAACGCTGCTGCAAGCATCCTCGCCTGTGAGCCCCGTTTAACCTAACTAAGTATAAGCGGCTATTCTGCTATCAGTGGCTATAAATAGACTATATTAAAGATCAAAACACAACCAAATTAATTGTAATGAAGTACATAGCAAAAGACGATGAACTATTTGACTTGTTAAAGAAGTTTCAAGTCCGCATTCTTGATTCAAATATTTTGAGAATAAATATCTTCACGCAAAATCATCAATTATTTATTGAGATAGATTTCGAACCTATAAAAGGCGAAATATTTAGGCTCAAATTTTACGATATAAGAGAATATTCTTTTTATCACAACCGCAATCATCATTTTAGATACGTTGAGAATTTAAGCTTGCTTAAAAGTGACGGTCTATTCTACTTTACTTTTGATCCTGAAGACGAACGTCTAATGGCCATTTCAGAAAATGACCAGGATTTTATTTTATTTGGTGGCTTTGAAGGATATTTCCTCGGCCAAAATGATCTTATCACTAATTACTAATGCCAGCCTTTCCACAATCATATCAGCTTTTGTTTGAAGTATTTTACCTTGGGCTAAAATGGAAACTTGTCACCAAAACCGAAATTGTAAAATGGGCCGATGATATCATTCTCGCTGAAGCGGAACCGGATTATTTTTTCATTGAACTTGCAATGAGTAAAAATATTAACGAAGTAATAGCGCTTATCGGCAATAGGATGAATAAAAGCACGGATCCAATTGCCGGCCGCGTACTACTTAGCCTGACTTTTAATCAGCTTAACAATACCACTATCTCACTACAGAGAGCATGCGACATTCTGGATGGTATAGCTTTACTTAACACTTTAACCAATTGGGAAAGGGGACATTTTTTCCAATTTTACGATGAAATTCAAGAGTTATTTCGTCCGGACGATATCGAAAACCTGCGTCTTGAAATATTGACCTTTTTATCTGTATATAAAGATAAATTCAACTTTGATAATTACGAAGAATGGGGTATCATTAGCAACCAAATTGCAACATTTTTTCCAAACTAATTCTCCCTCCTTCGCTATCCGTAGTCTCCAGCTACGGGTTTTAATGTATGTAGACTGTGTCTACATGCAATCACATTCCCTATCTTTACCATACCATGCAAGCCAAACCTTTTCTTAAAGAGATCCAACTGAAACGTGATATGGTGCCATCTTTTGATACCTACCCGTTTCAAATTCCTGCTATCAGAAACCTTCATTCGTTAAAATTCCACCCTGACATTACTTTCATTATTGGCGAGAATGGCTCGGGAAAATCAACACTGATTGAGGCAATTGCTTTACAGATGGGTTTTAGTACCGAGGGCGGTTCAAAAAATGCGCAGTTTCAAACGCATAGTAATTCGTCGCAGCTTTTTAACTATTTAACCGGTATTAAAAGTTTCAAAAAGCCGACTGACTATTTCTTCCTCCGGGCCGAAAGTTATTATAATTTGGCTACCTATATGGAAAACGCCTACGAAAGTGAAAAAGACCGGGCCATATTTGAAAGGCAATATGGAGTTAAATCACTTCATGAATGCTCTCATGGCGAATCGTTCATGGCCACGCTCACCAACAGGCTTACAGGCAATGGGCTTTACATATTTGACGAGCCCGAGGCCGCGCTCTCACCCAACCGGCAAATGGCTGCCTTGTCGCTCATCAACACGGTTGTACGCGAAAATTCACAATTCATTATTGCCACTCACTCCCCTATTTTATTAGCCTACCCGGGCGCCACCATTTACCAACTGGATGACTCGGGCATTAAGCGGGTACAATACGAGGAAACGGAGCATTACATGGTTACCCGGCATTTCCTGAATAACCACCATGCCGAAATGACCCGCATTTTGTTTGGAGAATGAGCGGCTTCCTGAATTTATTTACGCGCCCAGATTACCAGTCTTCACTTCACCGGCTCGCTTGTAATTAGCCACAATCACCCCACTTGGCGTAACGGTGCTTTCTGTTAACTCCAATGTCATTGGCAGAGTTTCCGGGCCATATATGCTTTTTCCTTTACCAAGAAGCACCGGGTAAATCTTGAGCCAAAGTTCATCTACCAGGTCATGCTTCAGCAGCAGTTGAACAAGTTCGCCGCTACCCCACACTTTTAAATCCGAACCCTCTGAATTTTTAAGCTTTTTAATATCCTCTACGCCGGTAAGAAATATGCTGTTGTTCCAGTCAGATTTATCTTTAGTGTTAGACAGCACATATTTTGTTACGTCGTTAATACCCGGCCAATAATCAGCATGTTGAGGCCAGTAGCTCTCAAAAATATCGAATGTTTTCCGGCCTAAAAGGATATCCGTAGCCTCCATCTGCTTCTGCATGATCTTACCGGACTCTTCGTCGGTAAAAGGTGCCGACCAACCACCAAATTTAAAACCGCCTGCTGTATCCTCTTCCGGGCCACCGGGTGCCTGCATTATGCCATCTAATGTAATGAATGTTAAAACGATTATCTTTCTCATAAGATTTGCCTCCTGTATAGGTTTATGTTTACAATTTGTTTTTGTTACAATACAAATCTCAGGAATAAGAAAACAACCGCTACGGTGTATATGCGACCAATAGTAGGGCAAATGCGACGAATAGAAAAATAGAAAAACGCGTAATAGAATATCCGATTTAGGTTTATAATGTTGCTCGTGTCGAAACTCTTAAAGAGAGTTGCAAGAAAATTGTAGCTTTAAATAAACTATAATTAGTTAGATGGGGCAAAGAGCAAATTATATATTTATTGAAAACTCTCAGAAGACCATCCATTACAGTCATTGGAGAGCTAACGTCATAACATCCGATCTTTATCTTGGGGAAAAGCGTTTTATAGATTTTGTAAGATCATGTAAGTCGGTAGAGGTATTATTGAATGAGGTTTGGATAGAAGGCTGCGTAATTATCAATATCGATAAAAAGACACTCTACTTTTGGAGTTTGGAATTCGGCACAACATCAGCAACTGACTTTTACTTAAATAAACTCCAACAAAGGTGGAAAGGCTGGTCGTTAAATTTACTTTACAACCAAATGTATGATATTGAACAAATTTTGGATATCGATTATATTTCTCAGCAAGAGCAATTTCCGTTATTAGTAAAAACAACAGAGGAGATTATTAATGATGAGATTAGTGAATTTGGAAATACAATAATAATTATAAAAACAGGTATCAAAACTCATATAACACAATTGGGAGGTATTGATGCGTCAGAAGTATTAAATTATGGCGAAAGTGTCATAGATATTTTACTGAACAAAAAAGAATACCCTTTACCAAAAGAGGAAGAGGATAAAGTGTTTGAAACATTAATATTTGACGTTGTAAACAAGGAGATGATCATTGACAAAAGTGAGTTTGGATTATGGGAACAATGTCAAAATAAATGGGAAGGATATAATTTAACAATGGGCGACTTCGGTTATATAGGAGCCCTAAAACTTGCCAACATTAACATTGAGCAATTAGTTATGAGTGTCGAAAAAATCAAAATTGCATTCAACGATCAGGTTATGCGTCCTGAAGGCTTCGACCCCCAAAAAATGGCAGAAAGATTATTACAGGAAGATAAAGATTTTAAATTCAGCTCAGACTTCTTCGATTCTGCTAAACCCCCATTTACCCTTATTGAAAAATTCATAAGAACGATCAGTAAACCATTTAAAAGACAAAATTATTGAATTAAAAAAAACATAGAAATACACTAAGTATTTTGTGACCCCGGAGAGATTCAAACTCTCGACCCAATAATTAAGCAAATAAGAAGTTCTTATGAATTTGGAGTGTGCCCAGAACGAGATTCGAACTCGTGCATCTCTGAACCACATACTGGCTGATGCGGTCAGGAGAACAGCATGATTCAAAATTACATAACTTCTGTCACCTACCCAATAATCACAACCAATGATTTTATAATTTCTTTATCCCGGTTATATAAGCTGTTAGGTATATTGCAGGCACTGTATGAAAAAGAACTATATCGACCTGCTTGAAAGCATATACGCCCTGGCTCAAAGCGGCATCAGGTACACGAAAAGCCCTTTTGACATGGAGCGCTACCAAAAACTGCTTGAGATAGCCACCCAGGAATACAGCGAATTTACCGGCCTCGAAACCGAAGTTTTAAAAGAGCGCTTTAAGAATGACCTGGGATATGCAACCCCGAAAGTAGGCGTTAATGGCATTTTGCTTGATGAACAGGGCCGCATACTGGTTGAACACCGCAGCGATGACCTGCTATGGGGATTGCCCGGCGGTTGGGTTGATATTGGTGAAGATCCGGAAACAGCCATCAAACGCGAATTTTGGGAAGAAGCGAAACTTGTTGTTGAACCCGTTGAGCTAATACAATTTCTGGCTGTGCCAGCCGGGAGGTTTGGACAACCTCATAGCTCCTTACAGGCGCTATACCTTTGCAAATACATCAGCGGCAACATCGAAATATCGTTAGAAAGCCTTGAGATAAAGTTTGTTGATCCGGCCGAGGTAACCAACTGGCATAAAAACCACGGGGAGCATGTACAGGCCGCGTTACGTCATCTAAAATCGCGGATTTAAAAAATCTTTCTGCCATATACTCTCCTTAAAACAGGCTATATTTTTCCTCTTTTGCCTCTTGCATCCTCATCAAATTCTCAAAGCGGCAAAATAATAGGCTATAGCATCACATCATTTTCACATAATGCGTAAAAATTTGATTATCAGTAAAATATAATTGTATATTTATATACCTGATCAATTAACAATTAACTGGTTTTAAACGGATTTTAAACTTTAAAGTCATGAGCGCATCAACCAAAGCATTTGACAAAAACACTTCAATGGGTTTTAGGGACAAAAACACTTCAATGGGATTTGCTGATAACGAAACAGGCATAGAGCCGGAAAACGAAGGGGCCGACGGATTTGCCGACGTTCCAGAACCAGAAGCGGCAGCAGAAGAACCTTCGATGGATAGTTAGATAACCATTTTTAACAAGCCGGTACCATTACCCTGTATATCTTTTATCCCCGTTTATCAAAACGGAGCTTATGCTTATAAATAATCTATGCTGAACCACATACAAAAGGTGATGGCTTGCGTATGCTTTTTCACGGGCATCGTGGTAAATACCTATGCTCAAAAAAACACGCTAAACCAGTTAAGACAACAAGCCGATCAGCATAAAAACGACACAGCTGGCGTTGAGCCGTTAAGGCAATTAAGCCTGCAATTACAAGCTACCCGGCCCGATAGCGCTTTGATGTACGCGCAACAGGGGCTTGAACTGGCCCGCAAATTCTCATTTAAAAAAGGCGAAGCCGACTGTATGAACCGCCTGGGTGTAGTTTTATGGAAAAACGGCAAGTATGACCGCGCCCTCTCCTTTTTGCTCAACTCCCTAAAAATTCGCGAAGAAATTAACGACCGCCTTGGCATTTTAAAAAGCCTGAGTGATATAGGCATTGTTTATTCCGATCAGATGGACAACGTAAAAGCTCTGTCCTATCATTTTAAAGCTAAAGCCGTTGCAGAAGAATTACATGAAACCACCCGTCTGGGCATTATCCTGGCTAATATCGGCAACTGCTACATCAAACTTAACAAAGTTGATTCGGCTTTAAATTATGAGATGCAGGCCTATACCATAAAACAAAACCTCAAGGATACGGCCACCATGTCCAATACCTTATCCATTTTAGGCGATATCAACTACAAAATGGGGCACACTGCCCTTGCGCTGGATTATTACCGGGTAAGTGTAAATTACGCAGTCAAAATCAACGATCAGAACAGCCTTGCCGACAGCTATAACAGCATAGCACAGCTCTATAAACAAACCGGCGCGCCCGACTCAAGCGTATACTACGCCTCATTGGCTCTTAATGCAGCAAAAAAAGCCGCATATCCTGAAGGCATTTTCCATGCCAGCAACCTGCTTACCGATGTATACCGGGGCAAAAACGATCACCTCGAACTCCAATATCTAAAAACCTCCATCGCCGCGAAAGACAGCATGTTCAATGCCGAAAAGGTTAAGCAGATTCAAACGCTAAGTTTTAACGAAGCCGCCCGGCAGGAGGAAATTGCCGAAGAAAAGCACCGCGAAGAAGAAGCCCGTATAGTTAACCTGCAACTGGTTGGCATAGCCGTATTTATACCCACATTTTTCCTGATTGTGCTGCTACTTAGTAAAAGTCGCACCCACCGCAAGGTTATTGAGTTTATGAGTGTATTGTCATTGCTGCTGGCTTTTGAGTTCCTTACCTTATTCATCCACCCTTTTGTGCAGCGCATCAGTAACCACCTACCGGTGCTTGAGCTGATCATTTTAGTATGCCTTGCATCTGTACTGGTGCCATTTCATCATAAGCTTACCCATTTTATGCGCGAGCGGCTGGTACATGGTCATCAACAACATCATCATTCAGCCCCTCCATCTACACCAGTGCCAGACAAAAAGGAAAGTAAAGCACATACCACCAAACGTAAACCAGCGCAAGGCTAAAAGCTGCGGCTTAATATTTCTCTTTTCAAAATCCGCTTCGTCGGTTAAAATGCCGGTTAAAAATTGGGTTAACGATTTTTTATAGGTTAAAACGCCGTCAAGCAGCGGTTTTTTAACCTATAATTGCCCCGCCTATTGATAAATAAAAGCAAATCTTATCGCGCTACCAACCAAGCCAATTTTACTAACCTACATTTATAAATTATGAAAAAAACGATCTACCTGTTACTCCTGAGCTCTTTTATTACCGCGGTAAGCTGCAGTAAGGGAAAGGAAGTTACACCTGCTACTACCAAGCCCGATACCAATACCCCTACTCCAACCGATAACAACACCGGCTTTAGCAGTGCAGATGCCGATCTTGCTTATACCGCGTTCAATAATGCCTTTTATGATTCAAACAATAAGCTTTATTTCAGCACCACCAAAAAAGACGGCGTAGCCGCTATATGGACACAGGCTGTTTACTGGGATATGGCCATGAATGTTTATGAACGCACCAAAGCCCCGGCACAATTAACCCGGATCAGTGATATATACCAGGGAAACTACAATCATTACGATGGCTACAACTGGAACAATACTACCGTTTGGTTTATTTATGATGATATGATGTGGTGGGTAATTGCTTTGGCCCGCGCTAACCAGCTCACAGGCAATGCCACTTATCTTGATAAAGCAAAAGTCGGATTTGAGCGGGTATGGAATGGATCGTACGACTCGGTAGATGGCGGCATGTTCTGGGACTTTCAGCACAGCGGTAAAAACTCGTGCATCAATTTCCCAACTGTTATAGCAGCCATGAAACTGTATAGCATCACCAAAGATGCATCATACCTTGACAAGGCTAAATCTATCTACACCTGGTCAAAAACCAATTTGGTTGATGCATCTGGTAAAGTAAACGACAATAAAATAGGCAATAACCCGGCCGGTGGTCAGGACTATACTTATAATTCGGGCACAGCCATCGGCGCGGCCATGGCGCTATACAAACAAACCAACGATGTAGCTTACCTGAATGATGCTAAACTATATACCGATTATGTTAAAAACAACCTGTGTACCAACGGCATACTTCCTGCCGAAGGCGATTTTAACGAACAAGGTGTGCTAAAAGCTATTTTTGCCCAGTATATAGTACAGTTGATAAATGATGGCGGTCAAAGCCAGTACTTGAGCTGGATTCAAACCAACGTCAACACAGGCTGGAAGAACCGCGACGCCCGTAATCTAACTTACCGTAATTATGCTGTAAGCACACCTACCGGCGATATTCAATCGTACGAAGCCAGTAGTATTGTAACCTTCATGCAGTTGATACCGCCAACTAAATAAAAATAATAACTCTTGTTATTTACAAACAGAGGCGCAAGGATTTTCCTTAGCGCCTCTGTTCATTTTTATGGGAGTAATATGTGAACATCTAACTTTAAATCGTCCATAATTGTGGCGTGTCCCTAAAATGATTGATCTCTTCAATCACATCCACTACTTCGTCGTATGATAGCTCGTGTTCGCCATCAGCAAAATAACTAAACACTTTGCCAGGCTGCTCAAAGCTGACATACCCGAGATAATCAGGATTGTTTTTCTTATTTGGCAGCAAAAGCCTGTCGGGTTGGTTTAGCCTGGCAAGAATCGAGTCATCGCGCCGGAAGATACTGTAGGTATAAGTTAAAAATGGGTGCCCATCGGCATGCGCCTCACTTTCGGGCATGATTACAAGTGACAGGTTATTGGCGGTGGTTACGAAAAAAGGTTTCATAATGCAGGTTTATCCGCAAAATATAACAATAGGGATGCCACAAAACACATTTCGCTAAAATCAATTCACTGTCAGTATAAATAATATTTTTACATAAAGAATGATTTATGGCATGGTTTTTAAAGTAGTTTATATAACAAACTAAAAACATCAAACTATGAGATCACTATTGTATATCATCGCGGTAATCCTGATTATAGGATGGGCGATCAGCGTTTTTGCCTACTCGGCAACAGGTTTAATACATGCATTATTGGTAATTGCCGTAATTTCATTTTTACTGGGCGTTATCAGAAACCCATCAACTGTTTAATGCTAAAACTATCTTATAAATTAAACTGAGCGCGGGCCATAAGCCCGCGTTTATTGTTTTAGAAACATGCCACACAAACCCCGACGACATTTGTTAATAGATAATAAACTTACTATCATGGCATTATCTGACGAAGAATTCAGGGAAGAATATAAACCGTTGCATATCCCCGCGCATTTCGATACGCAGGATACCCAGCAAAACAAAGCTATTTACGCGCTCGCCCAGATTGGCGAAGGTACGGCAGACAGGGTATTAAAAGAACTGGAAAGCCTGCAGCCCGGCATTGTAAATGAGCAGCTTACCGCTCTGGTTAAAACCACCCTGGCCGACCTGTTTAACAAAGGCCTGCTTAAAGGCGAAGAGCATAACGGCCAAATGCACTACAACCTCAGCAAGATCACGGAAGCTAACGACGGGTCAACCGGACATAAGTAAGTCGCCCCCATAAAGGGTTCGGCTAATCCTCTTCCCCGTTTAAATTTGCGGTGAGCACATCACTCATGTAATCAAAAAACGGGCGCATACTTTTAAAAGTGTCAGAAGCCTGTTTTACAAAATCCGGACTTAAAGCTTCGGCGTCGGTAAAGCGTCGTCTAACTAAAAACTGTTTATACCTCAAAAGCTCAATGGCATCATCATCGGCGGCGTAACCTTTGGGGGTTGTTTTAAGCTGCTCTCCCTCCAACACACCAAAAACAGTTTTAAATTCCTTACTGTTTATGATCTGCTTTAAAGGCGATGGATCAAAGGCGATATCGTCGCGGATCCGTTTGAGATCGGGCGTGTTAGGCGCCCAAAAACCTCCTCCTATAAAAGTATTTCCCGGTTCCAGGTGAAAATAGTACCCACCCCTGCGATGTTTGCCTGCACGTTTAAAACCGCCGCTCCAATTGCTTTTAAAAGGTGTTTTATCTTTTGAGAAACGGATATCGCGGTAAATACGGTGCAGCGCCCTTTTTGCGGTAGGCGTTTCAATTACGTCATGCGTATTAACCAAATTCAATAACCCTTCAGTAAAAGTCTCCACATATTCCAGTTGCAGCTGATAAGCTTCTTTATTTTGTGCAAACCATTCGCGGTTATTGTTCTGTTTCAGTTGCCTCATAAAATCGAATACAGAGGCGGGTAATAATAGTTGGCTCATAATAAATAGATGATCTGCAAAAGGCAGGTGACCAAATTAGAGAAATTTGCAAGCCGGCCAAAATCAGATGCCTTTGTATTACAATTAGATGATGCTTTCGTTTTCAAAAACATACAACAGCCGCGCCGCATTTTTGCCGAAAAGCCTATCTTAGCCAAACAATTAAACCTCCTATGAAAAGGCGCTCCTTTGTTAAATCAACCCTGTTAACCGGTGTAACCGCAACTGTTTTACCCGCTATGAGCTACGCTACAGAAACCGCCCCTAAAACCGCCGAGTATTATGAGCTAAGAGTATACAGCCTTAAAAGTCCGGAACAGCAAAAGCTGGTTGAGAATTTTTTGAAAGATACCGCCATACCAGCGCTTAATCGTTTAGGCGTAAAACACGTAGGTGTATTTACCGAAATGAAACCCGAAAGCCAAACCAGGCTTTTTGTATTGATACAATTTAATAGTCTTGCCCATTTCAGCTCGGTGACAGAAAGCTTTGACACTGATGCCCAGCTACAGACTAAAGGAGCCGCCTATCTGAACGCCCCGGCTGCATCCCCCGCTTATGAGCGCATTGAAAGTTCATTATTAAAAGCATTTGTACACATGCCACACCTGGAAGCTCCGGAAAATAAGGCAAGGATTTTTGAATTGCGGCAGTACCAAAGCGCCACTGAGGCCGCCGGGAAAAAGAAGATTGAGATGTTTAATGACCAAGGCGAAATAGATGTTTTCAAACGGCTTGGTTTCAAACCTGTTTTTTGGGGCGAAACGGTTATCGGTCCGCAAAGGCCTAATCTTACCTATATGATCACATTTGACGACATGGAAGCAAAAAGCGCCCACTGGAAAGCCTTTGGCAGCGATCCTGAATGGAAAAAGATTAGCGCCGTACCTGAATACGCCGATGCACTGTTGGTTAATAAAATAACATCAACTATGCTGGTACCTACAGCCTATTCGCAGATATAGTTCTTTTCAGCCATGTTCTTATCAGATTTACGAAGTTTTAAAAACTTCGTAAATCTCATTACCTTATAGAGGTCAGGCAGCCATTCTCAAATTTTGCCTTAAAGCTTATTTTTTCATAAATTTGATTAGCTATAGTATGGAGAAAAACAAGCAAACACTTAGCGATGCTGAAATTGAACTCTTAAAAGAAGGGTTGAAACGAAGCTATAAAGAACGTTTTGAAATGGCTACTCGTTTATACAAAATCCAGCAAACCATGAGCAAAGCCTCCATAGTGCATAAACCATTTATCAGCAAATAATTTGTGGATGTTCAGATTTACAAAATTTAAAAAACTTCATAAATCTTTAGGCGCACTGCTAACGCCGTAAATCCGAAATCGAAATTCCCAATTCCGAAATCCCACCTCTCCCCTACATCACCTCTACTGCCTGTTTTAGCATTTGTTTTATATAAATATTGATTTAAATTGGAATTGGATTTTACCGGGTTTCCCTAAAAATCAAAACCAATTTATAACCAGCCAGATAACCGTAAACAATGCTCAAAAAAAGATACTCTTTTTTAGCTCTTATTGCTCTTATACCTTTAAGCTTCATTTTAACCCAGTGCTATAACTCAACTTCTGCTGATCCGCGGGGCGAAATTTACGCCGGATCCGAGAGTTGTAAAAAGTGCCACAGCGACGTTTACAACTCGTTTCTGCATACCGCGCATTTTCAAACATCGCAGTTGGCTAATATCCATAACATCCGGGGCAGCTTTACTAAAGATTCGAACACTTTTGAGTTTGGCATGGGCCAAAAAATAGTAATGGAAAAGCGCAACGACAGCCTTTACCAGGTTGGTTATCTCAACGGAAAAGAAACAGAAGCCGAACCTTTTGATGTTTCCATTGGCAACGGCAAAGCCCAAACCTACATGTATTGGAAAGGCAAAATGCTTTATGAACTGCCGGTATCCTATTTTGCGGCTATCCATAATTGGGCCAATAGTCCTGGTTATTTGCCTGATCGTATGAATTTCGGTCGCCCTATTTTGCGCAGATGCCTGGAATGCCATAGTTCGTACGTAAAAGAACTTCCGCCGCAGGCTGGCGATTTCGGCTTTGAAAAAGCTTCCCTCATTTATGGTATCGATTGTGAGCGTTGTCATGGCCCTGCAGCCAATCACGTTAACTACCATACCGACAACCCCGATGATAAAAAGGCAAAATATATTGCCACTTACGCATCATTATCGCGCACGCAAAAAATGGATGCTTGCGCGGTTTGTCACTCGGGCAATAAAAATATCCCGCAACGCTCATCATTTGAGTTTGAAATGGGCGATACCTTGCTAAAAGACCGTACCCAACCGCGTGTAATACCCGGCAGCAATATGCCCGACGTTCATGGTAACCAATATGATTTGCTGATAGCCAGCAAGTGCTACACCATGAGCAAAATGGATTGTGGTAATTGCCACAACCCACACGTAAGTCAGCCTCAAAGTATGGTAACCTACACGCAAAAATGTCTGAGCTGCCACAGTGAGGCTAATCATAATTTTTGCAAACTGGCACCGCAAATGGGTACGGCTATAAAAACATATTGTATTGATTGCCACATGCCAAATAAGGCATCAAACGTGATCAGGCTCGAGGCTGCCCAAAGCAAAATGAAAGTGCCGTATATGGTGAGGAGCCACTACATTGGCATTTATCCGGAGGAGACTAAAAAGATCCTCGATTTTGTAAATGGCAAAAAAGGGGTGTAATTTTTGTAGCGGACCTTTAATTTATCTAAAACATATAAACCATGTCATTCCAGGGATATTTAAAAACAATAAAAGAGAAAACGGGCAAAGGGCCGGCTGATTTTAGACAATTGGCTGAAGAAAAAGGTTTTACAAAAAATGGCGAGCTACTTGCTAAAGCCGGCGATGTCACCAATTGGCTTAAGGCAGATTTTGAACTGGGGCATGGTCATGCCATGGCTATTTATGCTTTATTGAAAGGGATTAAGAACGAAGACAGCGAGTAGACTTAGTGCCAGTCATGGCCACAAAACCGGCATTGCCTGGCGAGAGGTGTACGGGCAACTTTACCACATATCTCACATCTGTTAAAATACACTTTATCAGGATGGTTTTTCAATGCATTTTCAGCAGCCCTTAATCGCAGCTGCTCGTAACCATCATCCAGTAATTTTAATATTTCCGGGTCTTCGGTAATCCTTTTATTTTCCAGGTACCATCGTTTACGTAAACTATTTCCGTTGATTTCGCCCACGTAGAAATGGTGTTTCAAAGCAATCAGCTCCGGCTCACTAATTAGGCTATTGAAATTACTTATTATATATACTACTTCCTCTTGGGTCATCAGGATAAAAGTACAAATCCAACATCAATTATAGATCACATAATACAATCTGATAGTGATCAGGTATATCGATATCAGCTCTCCTTTAATACAGGCAGCCCTTTCCCCGGGCGAAAGCGTTTTATGGGGTATGAAAAGATATTTAAAAACTGAGATGAGGTTTCTTTTTACGGTAGATAATGTTTTCATGTTGGCTTTGCTTTCGGTTGATGCTTTTTAATTTACACCATCCATTGCCAAACAGAGGCCAAACACATATAACACTAAAAATCAAATACTTAAATAAAAACAACACTTATTTACAATCACTATATTTCGCAATATTACTTAGCAACGTCGAAATTCAGGGATTACCAATGCCCACACACCCTTATTCTTCGGAGGTGAATAACAGGATTTAACCACGTGAAGCCAACCTGATATCTTGTTAAGCATTTGAAGATATGTATTGGTATAAAGCTTTCCTATCGGTTTTCGGTACTTTGACAATAATTCCCGCATCCTCCATCCGCTTTAAGTGCCCATAAATAGAACCTATACTAAAAGTAGCCCCGTTAGCTTTTACATCAAGCCAAATGGTTTCGGCATCCACAGGCTCCCGGTGATCCATCAGGTATTTTAAAATAACCTGTGATATGGGTCGTAACTTTATTTCATTAATCAAATCACGCATAGCAGGTGCAATCAGGCATTAGTGTTTTTTTAAAAAAACCGGCCAGAGATCTACATCTCCGACCGGTATGTGATGAAGGTTAAAACTTAAATGAAGCCGAGGCAATTAGCTGCCGCAAAGGCTGCGGGTTAGCTGTAAACGACGGCGACCAGTATTTTTTATTACCGGTATTATTGGCAGCAATCCCCAAACGCCATTTAGGCTGTTCATAAAACACGGTAGCATTCACCAGTACAAATGACGGGATCACGATGATATTGTCCAGATCATAATAGCTTTTTTGAGCATAGTTACCACCTACGCCAAAACCAAAGTCCTGCAGTATAGTGCCAGGTTGAAATTTATAGCTACCCCAAAAATTGGCCACATTTCTTGGTGTACCGGTTACATCCTTACCTTCGCCGGATGTAGCGCGGATGTATTGATTTTTGTTATAAACATATCCCGCAAGGAGGTTAACGCCCTCTACAGGGTTAGCAACAATGCTTACCTCTGCTCCCTGGCTTTTTTGCTTACCGTCCTGATAGGTAAAATTGGAGTTATCGTAACGCAAAGCGTCGCGCACATCAATGTTGTAGTAACTTACCGTTGCCGAAAGCCTGTTATTGGCTGTACTTACTTTAACACCACCTTCCCATTGAAAAGCATGTTCCGGTTTCAAAACAACCCGTGTGCCGTCGGGCTGCACAATTGGGCCATTGTTGGTAAAACCGCTCATGTAATTACCAAAAATGGATACCTGGTCTTTAACGGGTTGATATATTAAACCCAATTTTGGGGTAAGTGATGTTTGGCTATATCCACCATTGCCTTTAAGCTGATACCGGTCGACACGTAAGCTAACCAGCGTCATCAGCCTGTCTGTAATATTTACTAAATCAGAGGCGTAGGTAGCGTACTGGTTAAATTCTGAAGGATATAATCCGGTAAAGCCATTCTGAATAGCTTTATCAGCCAGTGGTTGCGTAACAGGGCCGTATGATTTTGTAATGTCGATAGTATCGATAGTGGCGCTGGCATAGGTAAAATCGCTTTTGGTGTGAATATAATCCAGTCCCCAAACCAGACGGTTGCGAATCTTACCGATCTTGAAATCGCCTTTTAAATTATGCTGAATATCTGTATTGATGGTAGTTATCGGGCCAAATAATGAAATACCACGTTCTATCAGCGTAGGACTGATGAACGTAGGATATGCCTGATAACTTTTGGCAACCTTCTCGTTGTTTACCGAGATGTTAGTTTGCGATGTCCAGCTATCATTGATCTTGTATTTAGCCTCAAAATATGAACGGAAGGTATTGGTCACAGCGTTGATCCCATCGCTGTAAAGTGAAGTGCGATAATCTAAAGGGTTTTGATTAATGTTGGTGATATTCAACCCGGTGTACCGCATATAAGGCACACGGGTAAGATCTTCGTGGTAAATCTCCAGGTCGGCCGACAAAGTAAGGCGGTCATTTACCTTATACAACAGGCTCGGGTCGATAGTAAACGTGTTGTTATGGCCGTTTACGAGGTAGCTTTGTTGTTTGTTTACAGCGGCATTAACACGAAATAATGCTGTTTTTTCCTGGTTAAGTGGAGTGTTGATATCGGCAGTAACGCGGTTTAAACCCCAGCTACCTGCCGAATAAGTGATCTCACCTTTAGTTTCGGCTGTAGGCTTTTTAGTAACCATATTAATAGCGCCACCATAAGATGATACCGTATTGCCAAACAACGTAGCCGATGGGCCTTTTAATACTTCAAAATGATCAACATTCACCGGATCAACAGATGAGCGACCGGCCGCTATGAACTGGATGCCGTTTCGGGCGGCAATCTCGGCCGTAAAACCCCTCAAGGTAATACTGGTGCCACCAGCCGGATCAATAGATGGAACAGCGCCGGGTACGTTTGATAAAGCCTGAGATATATTTACGTTAAGCTGATCTTTTAGCAACTCGCTGGTTACAACGTTGTAAACCTGAGGATTCTCGAGGTTTTTAAGCGGAAGCTTGGCAACATCGTCGCTTTGCTGACGGCTAAATTTGTTAATCTTTTTGCCCGATGTTACCACCACTTCCTGCAATTGCTGGTTATTTTCGGTAAGGGTAAAGTTAACTTCAATAGTTTCGCCGGCTTTAACCTCAACCGTTTGGTTTTGTGTGTTAAGCCCAATATAACTGGCAACCAGGGTATAAGTACCCGGATTGATATTGTTTATGGTATACATACCATTAGCGTTTACATGGGTACCTTTACTGGTGCCTTTAAGGGCCACATTCACAAACTCACCAGGCTGCCCGTCTGACGTGACAACTTTACCCTTAATTGTACCATGCGGGGTTTGGGCCTGCGCAACACTGCTAATAAGCAGTAACACAAGGCATCCCAGCCATTTTAGCGTATTGTAAATATTAACTTTTTGTAATGGATTGAATGTAGAAGGTTGACTGCATAGTCGGGAAGAATTCATAGTTTTGTTTAGAATGATTAATTAGATTAAAGGATCGGTTAACATTTACCCGGTGTGAAGTTTGGCGACCAGGCACCGGGGCTTTTTTACTTTCAGGCTATAACCCTACCTGAAAGGCTCATCTCATTAAATCTTTATACTTAGCTCTGCTTCTTTTTACCTATAACTAATGAATAGGCAAGTTGAATGAAGTCGAAAAAAGTAAAACTGCCACGTTGAAGTTTATTCATTTGCAAATTGAAATATTAAAGGATCGGTTAATTGCTGCCCGATGTAAGGTTTGGCGACGGACACCGGGTGGTTTAGGATTGGATAGATTTTTCGCCCCGATTCAGGAACAAATGACCTGGAATTAAGCAGACATCTTATTTTGATGAAAAACCGGGGCGATATTACTTCAAGCAGTGGATTCATAACGGTAACAGATGAGTAATTGACTACAAAGAAATACTCTATTTAGAATAAATCCAAATAAAAATAGCAATATATTTATTTACAGCTATTTACACAACATTCTTTCAAACAATACAACACAGAAAACAATCGCCGATTGTTCAAGGATAGAAGATATCATTCAATAATTAAAAACTACAACCACAAAACAAAAAAGACAAAAAATACCTATATAAATACTATTAAATAAGTATTTAATAACAAAACAACTGATCGCCGCACAGGATATCCAATAATCAAATCCGCTGCGTATTGTAATTACGCATCAATAAAAAAGAGAGGCCGGTACAAGATTCGAACTTGCGAGCATTCCTTTTGCAGAGGACTCCCTTGAACCACTCGGGCAACCGGCCATGTTGTGGAAATAAAAGGACTTGAACCTTTAACCGACACCGTATAAGGGTGCTGCTCTTACCATTGAGCTATATTTCCAGCTGTAAATCAGTAGGGTAACCCGGACTCGAACCGGGAGCCTCCACATCCCAAATGTGGTAATCTGACCAATTGATATACTACCCTGTAAAGCAAAAAATCCCCTTAGTTTTATCTAAGAGGATTTTTCAATGTTGTTATATACTTACTATATATACATAGCTATCTCCTCTGATAAATCAGTATGGGTGATGGACATTGTATACATATTGTTGTTTTCATGATGCAATTATACAAACAATATTTAAATTAAAAAATAATTATTAAAAATATTTTTCTTAACAACTATTTGAACCTTGATTCGTAGAATTAAAGGATTACTTGAGTAGAACTCTAAAGCAACATTTAATCTTCTGAATTTTCACAATTTACTAAAACATCATGTCCATCTTTTAATCCTACAAATCAGGGTTCAGAAAAAAAATAAAAATATTTTTCACTGCGCAAATACACTGCGCAGTAACCTTTAACCTTTGTATCAACAAAACGAAATAAAGGAGGTTCAAAATGAAATTCAACCTATTAAGCAGAGTAAAAACCAAAACGACAAATCATGAAGGCGCGAAAGCCTTTACCATGAGTGCCGAATTGGAATTGTACACCATGGTAGTAACCTGGAGCTTAAACGACACCTTTTATGAAAAAGACCAGGTACGTATGGAGCGCCTGCGCAACCTGATAGCTAAATGTAACCCGGTATTTGTTGGTAAACTGGCAGTTTATGCACGTACCAAAATGTATATGCGTTCGGTACCGCTGGTGTTGGTTACCGAATTGGCTAAGCTGCACTCGGGCAACGATCTGGTTGCCCGGGTTACCGACGGGGTTATCGGTCGCGCAGATGAGATCACCGAGTTACTGGCTTGCTATGAAACATTAAACCAGCGCAAAGGCACAAAAAAGCTCAACCGCTTGTCAAAACAAATGCAAAAAGGTTTATCACAAGCATTTAACCGCTTTGATGAATACCAGTTTGCTAAATATAACCGCGATGGTGCTATTAAAATGCGCGACGCTTTGTTCCTGGTGCACCCACGTGCCAAAGACGATTTGCAGCAGCTGATCTTTAACAAGATTGCAGCAAACGAACTGCAAACGCCTTACACCTGGGAAACAGAACTCTCGGCTCTTGGTCAGCTGAATTTTGACAGTGCCGAAGCCAGGGCGATAGCGTTCCGTGCCAAATGGGAAGAGCTGATTGATAGCGGTAAAGTTGGTTATATGGCCTTACTGCGTAACCTGCGCAACATACAGGATGCCGGCGTAAGCTATGCGCACTTTAAAAAAGTATGCGCAACATTAGTCGATGGCGAACAGGTGGCTAAAGCCAAACAGTTCCCATTCCGTTATCTGGCGGCTTACCGTGAGTTGATAACTCCTGCATCGGCAGTACAAAATATTGCGAGGGCGGCCAAAGCAGCTATAACGGGCAACAAAGGCTACACCGGCGAATTGCTGGATGCTTTGGAGAAAGCGGTACAGGCAAGCGCAGCCAATATCAGGGGTTTTAATGAAAACACCCGTGTAGTACTGGCCTGCGACGTATCAGGATCAATGCAGAAGCCTATTTCAGCAAAATCAAAAGTGCTGTTATACGATATCGGTTTGATGCTGGCTATGTTGCTGCAATCGCGCTGCAAAAATGTGGAAGTAGGTATGTTTGGCGACCGTTGGAAAACTATTGCCATACCACACAACAATATATTAGGCAACGTGCAGGAGTTTTACCGCCGCGAAAGTGAAGTGGGCTATTCAACCAATGGCTACCTGGTTATCCATGACCTGAGTACCCGACGTGCAGTCATGGACAAGATAATGCTATTTACCGATTGCCAACTGTGGAACAGTAACGGTGGCAGCAACCACATCCAGGAGCAGTGGATTTATTATAAACAACACATTGCGCCAGAGGCAAAGCTGTACTTGTTTGACCTGGCTGGTTATGGCCACGCACCATTGCAGCTATTGCAAAACGATGTGTACTTAATAGCAGGCTGGAGCGATAAAGTTTTTGATGTGTTAGCAGCAATTGAAAACGGAAGCACAGCGCTGGATATCATTAACAAAATAGATTTATAAAACGTGCGGGGACGCTAACATCCCTGCACTTAAAAAAATAAAGATGCCGTAGGTAAGAGTTACTTCGCAGTCAATAATGGGGAGGGCATTGTGGTGAAAGCCATGATGGAGGTTCGAGTCCTCGCTTGCAGCCCCCAGGTCTCTTGCCGCCTTTGCTCTTTATAAAGAAGGTGTCGTTTATAAGTGTTACTTCGATTTCCATTCCTGAAACGTCGGTTTGAGTCCGGCCCCGAAAGGGTAGTTTAGACGAGTAGAACGCAGTGTAAGCAAGCACTTATAGCTTATTACCCTTCTTTTTTAAAATTTTGAAAGAAGATAAGGTGCCGTAAACAAGTACTACTTCGTTTAGGGACGTTAGGGTCGCCGGTTCGAACCCGGCCCGTTGGTAACAGCGGTAGCTCAGTTGGTAGAGCATAATGCAGAAGATTTGTTAACCATTGCCCTTATTTTTAAATGAACAACAGCCTAAAGTGTCGTAAACAAGTATTACTTCGCATTTTAACCCCAGGGTCGCCGGTAAAAATCCGGCCTTTAGCCAAAAGCTAAAGTAGCTCAGCAGATCAGAGCATGGGACAACCGAAACACTTGTTGCTTGTTGCCTTCAGTCTGTTGTTCATCATTTTCTTTTACCTAAACCTGTTGCAATCAGGAATAAAGATGCCGTTAGTAAGCGTTACTTCGCACCCTTAATGCTATACCCGCGCTTGCTGCCCGTTGCTCTTTATTCCCTGATTTTTAAACAAAGACACAAATCCCTTCGGGAATAAGTAATGAAAGATGCCGTAAGCGGGTGTTACTTCGATGGTTGAAAACGTGTAGCAATACATGTAGCCAGGTTCGAATCCTGAAAGCCACCTGTTGCCTTTTGCTCTTTCATTTTTAGCTTTTAGAGAGCCCAATCTACCTATAGGGTCACCTTCTGCTGTTTCCAGTATTAATTAAGGTAAACCAAACCTAAAAACCTTAATTATGAAAACCATTACAAAAATTGCGAAGGTAATTTTAAGACTCGTGCTGGGCTTTGTGGCATTTGTACTGTTCTACCTTTTTGCGGCTTTTATATTTTCTGTATGGAGCGTTAAAAAAGAGGCAAAAACCTCAAATGATGTAGCCATTTATATCCTAACCAATGGCGATCATACAGATATCGTTGTCCCTGTTAAAAATGCCGTTACCGATTGGAGCAAGGAAATAAGCTACCAAAATACTATAAGCAGGGATACCACAGCCCGATATTTAGCTATAGGCTGGGGTGATAAAGGCTTTTATCTAAGCACCCCTACCTGGGCCGATCTAAAGTTTAGTACCGCTTTTAAAGCGGCCTTCGCGCTAAGTACATCGGCTATCCATGCTACTTATTATCAAAGCATGCCCGAAAGTAATGATTGCAAAAAGATCATGATCAGCAATGAGCAGTATAAACGACTGATAGCTTTTGTGGATGACAGTTTTAAAAGAGATGCCGCCGGCAACATCATCAACATAAAAACAAATGCCAATTATGATAAAAACGATGCATTTTATGAAGCCAATCGTAAATACAATATGTTTTATACCTGCAACACCTGGGCCAATAACGCGCTAAAATCATGCGGCCAAACAGCCTGCGTATGGACACCGTTTGACAGGGGCATTTTTTATCATTACAGGTAAATAAAAATGATTAAACAAAAAGGGCTCTCCAATGCGGAAAGCCCTTTTACTAATCTTTAATCTCTAATCTCTACTTATGCTTCGAGCTCATGTAAAAAGTGATTTCGCCACCGTTCATGATCTCGTCATGACTGATAAAAAGCTTATCAAGCGGCTTACCGTTTAGTACCATTTTTTGTACGTACACATTTTTAGGGCCTTGATTTTTAACGTTTACGGTAAACTTCTTTCCGTTATCCAGGTTGATAACCGCGTGGTCAACAGCCGGGCTGCCGGTTGAATATTGATCAGAACCTGGTGCTACCGGGTAAAAACCAAGCGAGGTAAATATGTACCATGCACTCATCTGGCCGGTATCATCGTTACCACCCAAACCATCTGGGGTCGGCTTGTACATCATCGGCAAAATCATGCGTACGCGTTCCTGTGTTTTCCATGGTTTATCTGTCCAGTTATACAGGTAAGCCACGTGGTGCGATGGCTCATTACCATGCACGTAGTTGCCAATAATACCGTCGCGGGTGATGTCTTCAGTTTCGGCAAAATATTTATCAGGCAGGTTCATGGTAAACAATGAATCGAGGTAACGCACAAAACGTTTATCGCCGCCCATCAGCTTGATCAGGCTTTTAGGGTCTTGCGGAGCGAACAACGTGTAGTTCCAGCTGTTGCCCTCAATAAAGCCTTCATTAATAGTGCTCAAAGGGTCAAACTTAGTTCTGAACGAGCCATTGGCCAGCTTAGGACGCATGAAACCTATCGAGGCATCATAAACGTTTTTATAGTTTTCGGAGCGTTTGATAAACTCTTCATAAATATCATTCCTGTTCAGCTTTTTGGCAAGCTGAGCAATTGCCCAGTCGTCAAAAGCATATTCAAGAGTTGAAGATACAGATACACCGCTTTTTTCGTCGGGGATATATCCTTTATCCATATACTCTCCAATACCTTCATAATCGCGGTGGCGGGCTGTAGCAACGCAAGCATCAAGCGCTTTGTTGGCGTCAAAATTCACATTGCCTTTTACAACAGCGTCAGCAATTACGGCAACGCTATGGTAGCCGCTCATACACCAGTTTTCGTTACCCGAGTTTGACCAAACCGGCAACATGTGCTCCGGGCTCTGATCAAAGTGGGCCAGCATCGACTGGATCATGTCTGCGTTGCGTTTCGGCTCAATAATGTTGAATAACGGATGCAACGCACGGTAAGTATCCCAAAGCGAAAATGTAGTGTAGTTGGTAAAACCATCTGCCTTGTGTACATTTTGATCAAGACCCTTGTACTGACCATCAGCATCCATGTACAACGTTGGGTTGATCATGGTATGGTACATGGAAGTGTAGAAGTTTAGTTTGGTTTCTTTGCTTCCGGCAATCTCAATTTTGTGCAGTTCTTTTTCCCAAAGTTGCTGACCGTCATTCTTGATCTTATCAAAATCCCATCCCGGTGCCTCGGTGCGCATGTTATTCATAGCGCCATCCATACTTACAGGAGATATAGCAAACTTGATCTTGATCTTCTCTCCTTCTTCAGTTTTAAAGTCGAAGTAAGTACGGATCTGTTTGCCGGCAATTTCAGGGAAGTTTTTGGTTTGATTGAATTTACCCCAGAAACCACCATACACCTCGCGTTTATCATACTTTTTATAACCATGCTGATAAAATGGCTTTGAAAAGCTCATGGCAAAATACAACGTACGGGTACGTGCCCAGCCATTGGTTTGGCGAAAGCCAACAACGGTTGAATCGTTTACTACCTTAAGGTAAGTCCATACGTTTTTATCAGGATAGTTGTAGATACCAGCCATCAGGTCAAGAATGATATGCGACTGATCTGACTTAGGAAAAGTATACTGGTGGAAACCAACCCTTGCAGTGGTAGTTAGCTCGGCCGTTATATTGTTATCATCCAGCTTTACCTTGTAATAGTTAGCTGCACTAACCTCATTCTGATGCGAAAATGCTGAACGGTAGCCGCTACCCGGTTTATCGGCAGTGCCCGGATTTAGTTTAAGTGTTCCGACAGTTGGCATGATCAAAAAATCACCCAGATCTGAGTGACCGGTGCCACTGAAATGGGTATGACTAAAGCCGACTATCGTTTTATCATCGTATTGGTAACCCGCGCAGTATTTATACACATCGGGATTGTAGTGACCGTCTTTTTCATAGCTGGCCGTATCCGTTTCAGGGCTTAACTGCACCATACCAAATGGTACAGTAGCACCAGGATAAGTATGCCCCATACGTTGTGTGCCTATAATGGGGTTAACATAATCAACCAGCTTTTCCGTTTTGGTTTGGGCCTGCGCATATGCCGCCGACCCTATTAATAACGCTGTAAGTAATTTTTTCATTTGTACTATTAAGTATATCCTTGTTCCCGGCTACGCCGGAAAAATATTCATCATCACCGGCCCTCCTGTTTATTTACATTACAGCCTTTAGCTTTTTTGTGATAAGGCAGCTAATTTATATAAAACACAGTGCCAATTGTGGTTTAGCTACATTTGTTACACAACAAACGTAAACGGTTTAAATAGCAGGGTTTGCTGCATAGGCAGCCCACAATTCGTCTACAGTTTTACCGGTAAGGTTTTTCCAGCTATCGTTGGTGTAGGTATGGTCGCGCAGTTGCTTATCCAGTTCCTTAACCAATCCTGGTTTAAAATTTTTCTCTGTCCATACCAGGAAGCGGGCGGTTATGCGGTAAGCATTATCATAGTTTTGGGTTGATTTAAAGGCAGGCAACGCCCATTTTGCACCGGCGTTATCAACTCCAAATTTAAAACGGACATAGTCTGCAATGCCTTCAGTTAACCATCCGGGACCAACGCTGTTACCGTAAGCCTGCACAATATGCATTACTTCGTGCGTAACTACATCAATGTCGCCAGGATGTTTAGTCATGTATTTAGCGCTGAATACTACGGTATCATTCCCGGTAGCCGCTACGCCATCATAGGCGGTGTCGATAACAAAAGTTACCTTTTTAGATGTGTTTTTGTTGTACTCTTTTGCCAGTTTAGGATATACCTCAAAAAAGGTTTTGATCAGCTTGTCTTTCAATTCGGTGCTGAAGGCAGCATCCTTATTAATGAAAGTTACCTGGTACCCTTTTTTCTTGAAAACTTCCTGAGCATTGGCTTTGGCGCCACAACATGTTGCCCCAATTAAAAGTAGTGGAATAAGTATTTTTTTCATGAATAGTTTTGGTTTTTGCGCGTGATAGTAGGTAAAACCGTTCAAATATAGATAAAACGTTTTATCATTAAAAACACAATCCTTTGTAATATTATTATGTTATTTTTTTATCTGGTCAAAATAAACGCCTGTTGCTCTTCAAACAACAGGCGTCTTTATTAATTAAACAATATTAGTAAAAAAGAACTATGAAGCACTTGAACCCTCAGGAGATCATCTCCTCCTTCGCACTACCCAATTCAGATCAGTGCATTATTCAAATGTAGACAATTAAAACGTTTTACCAAATGATTTTCGTAATATTTGTTTACCAATACTAAACTCCCTGTTATACAGAGACCTTAGCTAAGGTTGATCCCCGCTCAATCAATTTAGACGGAATCTGCAGATCTATTTTTGAAGCATCAAGCTTGTGCGTGTTGATTTGCGCCATCAAAATGTCAATTGCCGATTTAGCAATATCATAAGTAGGCTGCTGTATGGTAGTAATCCCCGGCGGATATAAGCTAAACACTTCATTATCATCAAAGCTGATTACCGCGATATCTTCAGGGATACGAAGCTTAAGATCCTTAATGGCCTGCAAGCCCATGGTACCCAGATAATTGGTGGTAAAAAAGATAGCATCCATCTGCTTTTGCTTTTCAATAAAGGCTTTTATGGCTTCCACCCCTTCATTCTTATCCATATCAAAAGGGATTTTCAAAAGCATTTTGCTGCTATCCTTCAACTTATTATCCTTTAAAGCCGCTTTATAGCCCAGGCTACGGTCATTAAGCTGGATCAGGCCCAGATCGGCCGTCACCATTCCTATATTTTTATAGCCTGATCTTACAAAGCAATCAACGGCGTTATAGGCACTTGCAAAATTATCAACCAGTACATGCGGGATGTTTGTTCCGGGGAAATATCCATCTATCAGTACTACCGGCTTTTCATTATCAACCAGGTTCTGGATATCTTTTTCCAAACCTTTCATTGGGGTAATAATATAACCATCAACCAGTTGCTGGCTTAGCATCCGGATCATATCCTTTCCCTTTTGCAGGTTATTGTTGGTGCTGCAATATATAATGCGGTATCCGCCTTTCTCGGCTTCTTCTTCTATCACCTTCGCCATCTCTCCAAAAAATGGGCCGCCAATGCTTTCTACTATTAACCCTATAACTTTGGAAACACCCGTACGCAGACCAACGGCCATACGATTAGGTTCATAACCGTTTTTTTGGGCTACATCCAATATTTTTTTGCTGATCTCTTTGCTAATACGGCCCTTTCCATTCAAAACAAATGAAACAGTGGTTATTGACGTATCGGTAAGTTTGGCTATATCCTTAATGGATATCTTTTTTTTCATCATCGTTTCTCAAATTCAGGTTTAAGGTTTAGAAAGCCCGCCACTTTAAATATTTGTCAATTTTATGCCTGATCTAAAGTCAGTTAAAAATCGGAGATCTTACTAAAAATCTCGCTTTACTCCATCTTTTCAATCAAAAAAGGCAATTTTATCCATCTAACTGCCAATATTTTAGCTATTCAATATAAACATTTAAAACCGGCTGGGTAAATATAGCTTATGACTTCCATTTTTAATCTTTTCAACAACAATTTGTTACAAAACAATGAAAACAAGCAATAATTGTCAGATACTATAGCTAAATATTTTTTAAAGAAGGAATTCAATAAAAGCTTTTACTATGCCCGGAGCTAACGAATTTATGCTACATTTAAATTTTGTGTTTCCCTTAATTAATTGGTATTTTAAAACTACATGAGCATAACGCCAAAACTCAACCGTTTTGATCTTTCAATGATTGTTGTGAGCCTTGTGATTGGCATGGGCATTTTCGCGGCGCCTGTCGAAGTGGCTAAAAACTCAAGCACTCCTCTTTTGTATTTCGGGGCCTGGCTACTTGGTGGTGCAGTGAGTTTATGTGGGGCACTTACCTTTGCCGAAATTGGTGCACGCTACCCTACTACCGGTGGTTTTTACAAGGTTTTTTCGTACTGCTTTCACCCCGCTTTTGCTTTTATGATCAATTGGGTACTGGTAATAAGCAACGCCGCGTCGGTGGCTGCCGTAGCACTTATAGGTGCAGAATATATTAATCCTGTTATTATGCCCCCAAGCCTTCAAAACGATACGGGCATCAAAATCATGACCATAACATCGGTGCTTATTTTGTACATCATCAATTACCTGGGTATTAAGATGAGTGCCCGTACCCAAAATATACTTACCCTTTTTAAAATATGCATGATCTTGATTTTGTGCGCCGCCGTGTTCAAAGGCAATATCCATACCGCCAAAGAAGTTATCGCATATCATAATAATAACAATATAAGTGCGTTCGGATTAAGTTTGGTGGCTGTATTTTTCACCTACGGCGGCTACCAGCAAACCATAAATTTTGGAGGCGATATTATAAACCCGAAAATCAATATCCCCAAGGCTATATTTTTTGGGATAGCCACCGTGATATCATTATATATGCTTATCAACTTTGCCTATTATTCTGTTCTGGGTATTAGCGGTCTTCAGCACAAAACCACGCTTGCGGCAACACTTGCCGGGGTTTTGTTTGGAGCAGCGGGCTATAAAATAGTGTCGCTACTGATGTTTGTTTCGGTGCTGGCTTTTGTTAATGTAAACATTATGGCCAACCCCCGTGTTTACTACGCCATGGCCGAAGACGGCATATTACCGGCACGCTTTAAACGTGTAAACAGCCAAACCCAGGTACAGGAATTTGGACTTACATTTTTCGTGGGCGCCGTACTCATCATCCTGTTTTTTGCCAGCTCGTTTCAAACCATCTTAAGCTACGTGATGTTTTTTGATACTGTCGGCCTTTCAACCGCGGCTATTACGATCTTCATTTTACGGCGCAAAACCAAACAGCTTAATAATACCGGTATATATGTTATGAAGTGGTACCCGGTTATACCTATCATATTTATTACCACATATTGGTTTGTTACCATCAGCATTTTTATTGAAAATCCGCAGGCTGCTTTGATATGCATCAGCGCATTTATAGCAGGCCTTATTATATACTATATCACAAAACGAAGCCAAAAACCTATTACTACACTTTAATTATGGATTTGTCATTTATTTTAAATGAACTTGGGGAGGAAAGAGAGAACTATTTTAACGCCGTTTCGCCGCCCATTATGCAATCAAGCAACTTCAGTTTTAAAGATGTTGCAGGGCTTAGGGAGGCTATGAATGATGAATTTGAAAGCAGCTTGTACTCAAGGGGACAAAACCCAACACTCAATATACTCAGAAAGAAACTTGCCGCGTTAGACGGAGCCGAAGACGCACTTTTGTTCAGCAGCGGTATCAGTGCCATTAGCATCCCGATCTTGTCCCTGCTGAAATCGGGCGATCATATTATTGCAGTGGATAACCTGTACAGCTGGACAATTAAACTTTTCAAAGACTTTTTACCCAAATTTGGTATCACCACAACATTTATTGACGGAACTGTTTTTGAAAATTTTGAACAAGCAGCAACTCCACAAACTCGTTTAATCTATCTCGAAAGTCCCAATACGTTTTGCTATGCGCTCCAGGATATCAAAAAAGTGACCAGCTTCGCAAAATCAAGAGGTATAATAACCATGATTGATAACAGCTATTGCAGTCCACTGTATCAACAGCCAATATCCATGGGCGTTGATTTGGTGGCGCAATCGGCAACAAAATATATTGGAGGGCACTCAGATGTGGTAGCCGGTGTGCTTACCGGCAGCAAGACTTTGTTAAAAAAGCTTTTTGAGCATGAATTCATGAATACAGGCCCGGCGCTATCGCCTCATTCGGCATGGCTGCTTTTGCGGGGCTTAAGGACCCTACCGCTTCGTTTGCAACGTAGCTTTGAAAGTACCCGCATCATTACAGAATGGCTTGCAAGCCACCCGGCAGTGCAGGAAGTGATCTGGCCGTTCAGTCCACAGTTTCAACAAGCCGATCTCGTAAATCAACAAATGCAGGGCTGTGGCGGTTTGTTTAGCCTGGTATTAAAAAACAGCACATTCAATAAAATTGAAACGTTTTGTAACAGCCTGCAGCATATCCTGCTGGCAGTTTCGTGGGGTGGCCACGAAAGCCTTGTTGTGCCGGCCATAGCATCATTTAAGAAAGAGGATTATTCAACCTATAACGGTCATCATCAATTAATACGGATGTATATTGGGCTCGAAGATCCGCACTATCTGATAGCAGATATCAAACAGGCTTTAGAACAATAAACAGCTCCCGGCCTCGCGCCGGGATTGCTGTTTGGTTTGAAAAATCAATAGTTAATTATTTATAAGGATGCGTGTTGAGTGCCTTTTGCATGTTGATGCTCAAAATACAGGTATTTGATTTGGTATTCCCGGTTTAAGCTATCATAAACCATCAAATCGGCATCACCACGAAAATAATTGCGGATGCTGTACCTGAAATCATTTTGCCCGGGAAAACTCCTGTACACGTTTGCTATGGTTAGGTTTAAAACCGGCGTTGTAGTATCAGTGCTGTAAAAATAAGTTTCGGTACGTGCATAGCCTTTACCTTGTGGCATTAGCTGTACATGGGCATAAAGCGGAAACCCTGCAGTATCAATCACCTCGTAAGCTTCGTTTTGATAAAGCCTGTAATCCCTGCCTTCATAGCGGTAACCAAATATTTCGTTTTTTGCTATCTTGATCTTTTTCCTGCCGGAAGTAACGCCGATGCGGCTACCACCTAAAAAATCGTTAAGTTTTAGCTTTTTTCCAGCTTCAGGCCCATAGCTCAATTTGCCTGATTTGTAATCCTGAACAGTTAAATAAATACCAGAATTGGCATCTGTATTTTGTGCCATAAGGCAATTTGCCTGTATACCGATCACCATCATGACGATGATCATTTTAATTGAATTTTTCATTTTGTTTACTATTTAATTCTTGAAATTAAGGGCATAAAAAAGCCGGGCGGCAAAACCCGGCCTCCAACCTTTACTAAACCTACCCTTACAATCCAAACGGGATAAGTTATCGCGGTTTTAAAGTACGTTTATATGATACGCCCACTGTGCCTAAAAGCGCACAAGCAAGGCTGCTATGAATCTCGTTTCAGAATTTACCAGATCGGGGGTAAAATTAGTTCCGGAAAGCGGTGTAGTATTATAGCCGTCAGGTGAGGTTACGCCACCGTGGCCTGCAAAATAAGGCACATCTGCATGGCGGTGTACCACTTCCATCCTGAAGGTGAGGTAATCGTTAGGCATCAAGTCTACAGTAGTTGAGTAATCGTAAGCATGAAACTTATCGCCAGGGTTAGCAGAGAACGGATGTGTACCAATTGCGCCGGTACCCACTGCCGGAATTGGGTTTGCATCACCTGTTGGATAAAGCACCAGGTAACGGCCCGGGTTATTCATTACACCACCGCCTATAGTCCAGCCTAAGTGACCGTTAGCCATCACCATACGGTTGTAAAACATGGCACTTGCAAAATATTGGGCAGGGCCTTTAACCGGGTCAGATTTAAAGCCGTTAACACCATCACCTTTCTCATCGCCAAGGTCGCCGGTTAAAGAGAAAGCCATGCTATTTACAAACGTATTTTTGTTTTTATAGTAACGTACCTCTACGCTGTTATCAGTATGGAAACGTTTACGGCCCGGTTTGTCCTGAGTATCGGCGCCGTAGTAGTTATTGGTTAATACCTGCAACCATTCTTTTGGACGCCAAAGTATCTGGCCGCCAATACCTGGCCTGCTGTTAAACATGCCATATGATTGCCAGCCGTTGATAAGCCAAGGCTCAATTTTCAGTTTATCCGATACAAAGATTTGTACACGTACGCCGTTAAAGAACCATGGTGTATTATCGCTGGTGAACGATGGCTGGTAAGCCCAGTTCTCGGCATTATAGTACGAGAACAAACCCACGTACGACATGAACAAGCCGGCATCTACGTTAATACCGTTAAGCACATTAAAATGGTAACCGGCGTTAGCCTCGCTCAGATAGCGGTAAGCTGTTGTGAGGTCGAACTGTCCGCGGGTAACGCTAAAATCATTACGGGGCACTACAGTAGCACGGGTGCCGAACTGTGTGAGTACACTGGCACGCACGTTGTCGTAGTGAAAATCGCCGCCAAAGGCTACGGTAGATATCTCGAACTCGTGATCACGGGCCAGAGCGGTTGAGCCAACTACGGTATGGTCTACCGGGTTATTGTTTGAAGCGGTATAGTTAAAATCAAGCAGGAAACGACCGGTGAAATATTTAGTATCTAACAAAGCTTTATGACGGCGGTCGTTACCGTTAAGCCAGGTAAAATCGCCAAAAGCAAACGGCTCGGGTTTGGTTTTTACGGTGTCTTTAACAATGGTGCTGTCTTGTAATGATGCAGCGTTTGCCTGGGCATAGGCTAAAAGAAGTGTAAGACCTAAAGCAATAAATAAGAGAAGTTTTTTCATTTTGAATATGATATTATTTGTTCGCGGCAAGAGCGGGTTGCAGTGTTTAATTTTTTTTGCCCCTACCTGCGTTAATTATGGCACGCCTGCCAATTGCTATACCAAAGCGGCCGCAATTTTTTTCGCCGATTTGATTATCAGCCTTTTAATTATTTTGTCTTTATTTTTTGATGAGCGGCATCTGAATGATCCTTTTCATTTTGAGAAGGTGGTTTTCTCATGGTGATTGGGAGGAAAAGGGATAATCACGGCGTCATGCTGAACTTGTTTCAGCACCCCACAGGATAGGTGGGCATTTTGCTTAGCGGGTGAGGTGTTGAAACAATTTCAACATGATCGTGATTTTATTTACTCATAAGTATCAGTTCATGATAATGTGATACTCTTCAATTTTGCGGTATAGGGTAGCTAAACCAATCCCCAATACCCGGGCCGCTTCCGATTTATTACCTTTTACATATTTCAGGATCCTGCGGATGTGATGGCGCTCCACGCTGTCAAGATCAAGCGCAACCAGGTCATAATATCCGCCGTTATGAAATTCATTGGGCAACAGTTTGGGAGTAAGCAGCGGTTCATCCATCAGGATAATAACTCGTTCAATTACATTTTTAAGCTCGCGGATGTTACCGTTCCATTTGTGCTGGTTGAGTAGCTTAAAGAAGTTTTCATCTACATCGGGTTGCTTTTTCTTTACTTTGGCCGAATAGAGTTTGATAAAATGCCTTGCGAGCACTTCTATATCCCCTATCCTATCCCTCAGGGGCGGCAACACGATAGAAAACCCGGACAGGCGATAAAACAGATCCAGCCTGAAATGCCCATCTTCCGATTCTTTTTGCAGATCGCGGTTGGTGGCCGCAATAAGCCGCACATTTACCTTTACAGTCCGCGTTTCCCCTATTTTTATGAAAGTACCGTTTTCAAGCACTCGTAACAGTTTGGCCTGCAGGTCATGGCTCATTTCGCCAAGCTCATCTAAAAAAATGGTTCCGCCGTTGGCTTCTTCAAACAGCCCTTTTTTATCTTTGATGGCTCCAGTAAAGGCACCTGCTTTGTATCCAAACAGTTCACTTTCCAATAACTCTTTACTAAAGGCGCTGCAGTTAACAGCAACAAAGGGCTTATCTTTACGCAGGCTTTCATAATGAATGGCTTCGGCAAATACTTCTTTACCTGTGCCTGTTTCACCCAAAAGCAAAACGGTGGCATCCGTCCGGGCTACTTTCCTCGCCAGTTCAACAGCTTCGAGTATTGCCGGCGATTGCCCCAGTACAATCGGAAAACCATGCAGGGTTTCAACCTCATTTTGCAGTTCGTTAATGTGATACTGAAGGTTGGCCTTATCAAGCGCTTTACTTACCAGCGGTATGATCTTATCATTATCATCACCTTTGGTTAAATAATCAAAAGCCCCGTTTTTGATAGCCAAAACCCCATCACTAATGGTGCCGAAAGCCGTAAGGTTAATGATTTCGATGTAGGGTTTTATTTGTTTGATGCGCTGCACCAACTCGACACCATTGGCATCAGGCAGTTTTACATCGCTCAAAACCACCCTTACATCCTCGCGCTCAATGAGGCGCAAACCTGCTTTGGCATTGGGGGCCTGAATCACGTGATAGCCCTCCAGTACCAGGATGCGGGCCATTAGTTCGCTGAGCTTTACCTCGTCATCAATTATTAATATGCTTGATTTCATTTTTGTATTTGTTTGGATTATTGATGAGCATCAGCGGCAGTGTTTCAAGCAGCCGTACATAAAGATTGATGCCCTTCTTGATCTCTTCGAGGTAAATAAATTCATCGGCCGAATGCGAACGGGCCGAGTCGCCAGGGCCGATCATTACCGAAGGGATAGATAGCCAGGCCTGGTCAGATGTGGTAGGTGAAATATAGGTTTTGCAGCCAACCGCAATCCCGGTTTTAACAATAGGATGTTCGGGAGATACCGACGATGCCCCCAGCGAACCAGGGCGAGGGTTCACCTGGCATGATACATTACGCCTGATGATATCAACTATCTCGTTTTGCGAAAAAGTATCATCATGCCTGATATCTACTGTAAACTCGCACCTGCCGGGCACAATATTATGCTGTGAACCGGCTTTGATGGTGGTAACCGTCATTTTTACCGGCGCAACTCCTTTCAACTGCTGCGGAAACTGGTACAGGCTAAACCATTCCAGATCTCTTAAACATTTATGTATGGCATTATCACCTTCCTCGCGCGCCGCATGACCGGGGCGACCCTTACTGATACAGTCAATAACCAGATTTCCTTTTTCAGCAATGGCCATTTGCAACAGGGTTGGCTCACCAACTATGGCCAGTTCGCAACCGCCCAATAACGGCAGTATTGATTTGATGCCGTTTTCGCCAGAGTTTTCTTCTTCCGCCGTAATAGCGAGGCACAAGTTAAAGCCAAGGCCATGGTAGCTATAAAAATGCAGGAAAGCAGCAATGAGCGATACCACGCAGCCTCCCGCATCATTGCTTCCGAGGCCATAAAGCTTCCCTTCACTTATTTCCGGGCAAAACGGATCTTTTGTGTACCCCTCGTTTGGCACAACCGTATCCATATGAGAGTTAAGCAATATTGTCGGTTTAGTTTCATCGTAGTATTTATTAAAGCACCAGATATTGTTTCCCTGCCGTTTTACCTTTACCGAATAACCCAGCAAATGCTGATATATAATATCCGCAACCGCATCCTCGTTCCCGCTGAACGATGAGGCTTTGATCATATGCTGCAACAACACAACAGATTCGCTGAAGAAATGCGGATTCAAAGGCAGCGTATGCCCTACCAAGGAGGTGACAGGCTGCTCATTCAATGTTTTTATCATAGGAGATTAGTTTAGTTGAGGATCGAATAACATGGCGGTACACAAGCAATTGCAACGGTTTTTACTTTGCAGTACATCGTAATTAACACAGCTTTTGCAGGCATCCCAAAAACGGGGTTCCTGAGCCACTTCACTGTAGGTTACCGGCTCAAAGCCAAGACGGGTATTCATTTTCATGATAGCCAGCCCGGAGGTAATACTGAATATTTTTGCCGTTGGATATTTATCGCGCGAAAGGTTAAAAATCCTGTTCTTAATTTCTGAGGCTACACCCTGGTTACGGTGCTGCGGCGAAACAATCAGACCGCTGTTTGATACAAATCGCCCATCATCCCAGGTTTCAATATAGGAGAAACCTACCCATTCGCCATTTTCGGTTACAGCGACTATGGCCTTACCCGTGTCGATCTTTTCTATTACTGAGGCAGCCGATCTTTTAGAAATACCCGAGCCTCTTGCTATAGCCGAGCTTTCCATTTCTTTGATGATCTGATCGGCGAACACTACGTCGGCCGGGATAGCAGGCCTCACAATAATTCGTTCATCTTCCATTTTATATGTTTATTTCAGTTATCAGCACGGATTTGTTGAATAACTGTACATACCCCAATGCCAAAAGAATGCCCGTTGTGGCACAGGCATGCCATTTATAGGTTTAGGCTGTGTAAATGAAGATTTTAGTTTCGGGAAAGAAGTGAGCGCATAAAAAAAGCCTATCAAAATGAAAGGCTTCTATTTTCAAAACAAGTTAATTTACCGTTTATTCAACCGGCTGAGGGTATTCCGGGCTCTTTTTAAAATGCTCCAGGTAACCGTTGGGATTAACAGCAAACCCGCTCATTTCAGTTTTTGGAGATACTTTTTTCTTTTTCGGGCCGGAGATTGAAACAATGATAACTGCTAATAAAGCGGTTATTTTAAGTATGATATAAAACGTTGCCATAGCTTTTAGCTTAATGATAAAAACCGGCAATAAACCAAACCTATGCCAAAGGGCTATAAAAGTGCTCAAAATGCGCTCAGCATATTAAAAACGCGTATCCCCGCAACTACTATCCTATCATTTTGGGAGATATAAATTATCAAAATGATAAAGCACTGAAAATGAATACACTTTTATTGATCGACATCTACTCCCATTTCTTAATACCCAGCTTTTGCATTTTTGAATGCAGTGTTGATGGCGGCAAACCTAATTTAGCCGCAGCCCCATCCTTACCACTTATTTTACCATTGCAGCGCCTCAATACATCTAAAATATGGTCGCGGGCATGTTCGTCTATCGTTTTCAGCCTGTCGGTTGCTACTTCGGCGTAGGCAGGGCTTTCCTTTTTCCCCTGAAGTTTGGGCAGGTAGGCATCTTTTATCAGCGGACCATCAGTCAGCAATATGCTGCGCTCAATAAAATGTTCAAGCTCCCGCACATTCCCCGGCCAATGGTAGTCAAGCAACTGGTTCATCACATTAGGAGATATGCCTGTTATTGCCTTACCGCTTTTTTGCGCATATCGCTCCAAAAAATGACTGGCCAATACAGGAATATCATCTTTGCGTTCTCTTAATGGAGGAATTATGATCGGGAATACAAACAACCTATAATACAAATCGAGCCGGAAACGACCTTCCTCAACCTCCTTTTCCAGGTTACGGTTAGTAGCAGCCACTATACGCACGTTAATCTTAACAGGGCCTTTACCACCGATGCGTTCAATCTCTTGTTCCTGCAAAACACGCAGTAGCTTAACCTGCAGTTCGGCCGGCATTTCACCTATTTCATCCAGGAAAATGGTTCCGCCATCGGCCAGTTCAAACTTGCCGGTACGCTTTTCAACTGCTCCTGTAAAAGCCCCCTTTTCATGCCCAAACAATTCCGATTCAATCAATGTAGCCGGCATAGAGGCACAATTTACCACTACCAAAGGCTTGTTTTTACGGGGAGACAGATAATGGATACTTTTTGCAATCCGTTCTTTACCAGTGCCGCTTTCGCCCAAAACCAATACCGATGTATCAAGCGGGGCAACTATGGCAATATGGTCAAGCACGGTAAGCATCTGGTGGCTTTTACCTATAATATCCTTAAAGCCGACTGCTTTATTTTTTTCGCTTAAGCTATTATCGGCCGGCTTATCAACCTTGTTTATTGATGGCTCAAGTGCATCAAACGGAATGATCTCTTCTATCGCCATTAACAACGACCGGTGCAGGCGATCCAGCAAAATCAAATGGTCATTATTATAACAATCTGTTTTGCGGCTGTAAAACGAAAAATGAATCACATTACCGCTTGAAGTAAGTAAAGGCAACCCTAAAAACGATTGCATATTAAAAACCTGGGCAATAACTTTTTTTAAAGGGAACTGCGGCCAGATCTTAACAAAATTAGCGGCATTGTAAAAGTCGGCCTTGGTGATCAGCGGACTATCGCCCTGCATTTGCTGCAGTTGTGCCCTGTTAATTTTTGTGATGTTTAAGAACTCGTCTGTGCCAATTACCTGGTACTCATCAAAGCCAGTGCGTAAAAATGAGAGCGCATTATCAGGAAAACCGCTACCGTTTTTCATGGTAATGGTTAAATAGTCAAAGGGCATATGCGGCTGAATGCTCATGGCTATTTTTAGCAGCTTTTGCTTCCAGTTTATTGTTTCGGCAACAATGTTTTTGAATACCTGCTCTAATGCCTGTTCCTGGCGTAATTTTGATTCAATGCTGTTTTGATGCCTGTAAAAAGCAACATCAAGGGTTATCAGTAATTCTTTTTCGCGAAACGGTTTTACCAAAAAGCCGTAAGGCTGTGTTGCCTTTGCCCGCTCCAAAATACTCTCCTGAAAATTGGCCGACAGGTATACAAAAGCGATATTTTTTGATGTTAGGATTTTGGCCAGGTCAATACCATTTAGGTTGCCCTTTAAAAATATATCAAGCAATACCATTTCGGGCTTTTGCTCTTCAATGATCTCCAGTGCTTCAGGTACAGAATCGGCAATGCCACAAACTTTATAACCGGCGCGGGTTAATATTAATTTCAGGTCGTATGCTACAAGCGATTCGTCCTCGACTATTAATATTTTCTTATTCATATTATTAATTAGCTACAAAAGTTTTTCGTTCAATATTGCTCAACTGCTTCTCTGCCCTAAACTCAACGGTAATCAGGGCGCCATCACAATTTTCCATCTTAAAATAACCGCCCAACTGCTTACTTAACGCCTTCATCATTTCCATCCCCAACGAGCTGGCTTTCTGTATATCAAAATCAGCCGGCAAGCCTATTCCGTTATCAGCTATGGTGAGTACAATGGTCTCTTCTGCAAGCTGTAAGGCAATCCTGATTTCACCACGCTGTGAAGGGAAGGCGTATTTGATAGCGTTTGTTATGGCTTCATTTAGTATCAGGCCCACAGGTACCGCCTGCGCCACATCAAGTTTTACAGGTTGAACCATTTGATCAAAACGAATTCCTTTATCGCCCGGGTTATAACAGTCGGCCAGGTAGCTGATCAACTCATTAATATAAACCGACATATCGATGTATGACACATCCGAGTTGCTGTAAAGCTTTTGATGGATCAGCGCTATGGCCTGCACCCGGTTCTGGCTTTCGCGAATAGCAGCAAGCGCAGCGTTATTTTTTAAAAATGCCGATTGGGTGTTCAGCAGGCTCATTACAATTTGCAGGTTGTTTTTTACCCGGTGATGCACTTCCTTCAGCAGCCAGTCTTTTTCATCTAACAGGTTATCTTTTTCACCGAGCAGCTTTTGCAGCGATAAGTTCTGATTGTTGATCTCGGTTTGCTTTAATTGTAGTTGCAGGTTGCTCCTCTGTTTATGCCTGTATCCGCTAAATGCCAGGCCGGCAATAATAATAAGCATGGCCACACCACCGAAGGTAATGTTACGCTGCGTGTTTACCTTTTGAAGTTCATCGCGCTGGCTCTTGTTCTTAATTTCGAGGTATTTAATTGATTGCTTGTTCTCCTTGGTTTTATTGGTGATCTCAAGCTCTTCTATCTGTTTATTTTTAATGGCATTAAACAGCGAGTCGTCAAGGCGTTTGTGGATCTCGAAATGCTTTATGGCTGATACATAATTACCAGAAGCCGAATCTACCCGGAACTGCATACGATGGATCTTGGTAAGGGTGATGGGCCTTATTTTATTTGACGGCAATGAGAGAATCTGCTTGGTATAGACACCCGCTTTTTTAAACTGTTGGGTAAGCAGGTAAAAGCCGGCCATGGTTTCGTTATAATGAACAAAATCGGTCACCATTTGCTCGTTGGTGGTATAAAAGTCTTTACTAAAATTAGTGATCTTATATACCTCCATCATTTTCAGATAATACAGTTCTGCCTTGGGGTAATCCTTCAGGGCAACATAGATATTGCCAAATGCCTCGTACATATCTACCTTTTGTGCCAGTATTTTTGGCGGCACATCAATTACAGCCTGTTTTAAATACGCCAAGGCTTCCTTAGGCCTGTTAGCCGTAATAAAGTCGTATCTAATCAGACTCAGATAGCCGTAAAAATCCTCGTACTGCTTTCTTTTCTTTAGGATGTCGGCCGATTTAATAATGTAAATAAGGCTTTGATCATACTTGTTAAGATCGGCGTATACCAGCGCAAGCTTGGCATAATAAAAATCGGCCAAGGCAGTGTCGGCTGTGGCATTCATGCTTTTTATTACCTCATGCCGGTACAACAGTTCGTTGTGCAAATCAACCTTTTGCTTGCTTAACTCGGCAAGGGAGTGATAGGTATAATGAAGCTTCTTGTATCCTATCGCTTTGTATTGGGCCAATACTTTAAGCAATTCCGTTTCGGCCAGATCAAGCTTTTTCTGATTAAGATGAATATCCGCTATGTTTTTGCTCATATCGGCCTCATCCTGTTTGTGGCCGGTTTCCTGAAATAAAGTCCGTGCCTGTTCATAACTGTTAATTTTATCCGGGACGGCAAGCGCATTATCTATAGACAGGTCATCACCTAAACGGGCCCAGGTTTTGCCCTCATTATATTTATCGTCCACTTTACGATAATAGTTAACAACCTCCATAAAAATGGATTTGCCTTGTTTCAGGTCACCTTGCTTTAAATATGCCGCCCCTTTAAGCATCATGGCTTCATTAAGCCACTTTGCCGAATGAATGGCAACACTCATTTGTATGGCTTTATTAAAAGCAGTGATCCCGCTATCCAATACTTCTTTGTGCTCGCCAATTTTATTGAGATAATAGCTGCCCAATTGTATTTGCAGCTTAATGGTATTGGTGTCGGATTTATTTTTTTGATTATCGAGGTTTAGCTTAATGGTAGCAATGTCCATCTTTTTTTGTCCCAAAGCTGTTGAGCCAAAAAACATGACAATAAAACATATTGCTACATATTTAAACATACACCACGTATTTTATTGTACTATAGACAATTAAAAGTTATACCATAACAAAATCACCTCCTGTGAAAGCCACGGAATTACAATAGGCGATGATTTGCTAATTTATTCAATATAATGCAAACCGCACCATTAAGTTGAAAGCTAAATTTTCGTTAATACAGGAATATCAATGGTACCCAAGCAATGATAAAAATCACAAATGTATCCAATACCATCAATGTACATTTTATGGATTCGGTTGTACAGACTATGGATTATAATGGTGTCTTTTGTGCCGAACCGGATTTTACCAAACCCGGTTCTCCTTGGTGTACTCGCGCTCTATGCCTTCCAGTATCAGCTCTGATGAAATGCGACTTTCCTTTCGGGCCAGCATTTGCAAACAGGCAAATTGTACCACATTTAAAATACCCGAGCCACTGAGCTCATACTTACGGGAGATTTGTTCAAGGTTGATATGCCCGTTAAGGTTTGCTTTTGGCGGGAATGATTTTTGCCAGATAACGAACCGTTCATCGGCATTAGGCAATGGGAAATTAATAACTGATTGAAACCTGCGCATAAAGGCCTCATCAATGTTATTTTTAAAATTGGTTGCCAATATTACCAGGCCGTTATGTTGCTCTACACGTTGCAGCAGGTAAGATGCTTCCTGATTGGCGTATTTATCGTGAGCATCTTTAACATTGGTACGCTTACCAAAAAGAGCATCGGCTTCATCAAAAAACAGGATCCAGTTTTTGTTATCCGCCTTCTCAAATAATTTGGAGAGATTTTTCTCGGTTTCACCTATAAACTTAGATACGATCATGGACAGGTCAATCCGGAAGACCGGTTTACCGGTGTATTTACCAAGCAACGAAGCTGTAAGCGTTTTTCCTGTTCCCGGCGGGCCATGGAACAAAGCGCGATAACCAGGCTTTAGTTTCCGCTCCATCCCCCAGTCGGTCATTAATACCTGCTGATAGTTCACCCAGTTTTCCAGTTCGGCAATTTGTTTACGGGTGGTATCGTTCAGTACCAGATCATCCCAATTGTAAGTAGTTTCCAAATGCTGAGCCGGAAAATTCATGCTCAGTTTCGGAATAGATTCGGTACCGCTGATCAAAAGTTCGATATATTCGGGCTGTAATATCAACCGGCCCGATAAAGCAGGCTCACCATCCGGTACATCTTCCAAATGCAAAATATGATGTTTGCTAAGTTTACCCTGATGATGAAACAGTTGGGCGACTTCCAAACGCTTGTCTACATCATTGCCTGACAAAACAAAAACTGCCGTTTGACCGGTTGGTAAAAAGCTACGCCCGTTTCGGCTCCTGACTCCCCCTATCTGCTGAAAATCACCTGATTCGCGTATATAAGGTTGGATGATCTCATCAAAAAACTCAACCTGCACATGCGGAGCTAAGGCCATCATCAGTATAATAACCTCATCGCTGTTCAGGTCATGATCATCAATCAATTTTTCAAGCACACTACCGTTACGCTCAAGCTGGGGAAGCAGCGGTGGTAAATAGGTTGTATCATTCCCAAATACAGTTTGCAACCGGGCTTCAATACACCCGGCCGTGTACAGCATCAGCGCTTTTAATTGTGTAGTATTAGTATTCATGATTTATTTACGCGGACCGTTTTGCTGAATAACATGAGTTAATTCGTGCGCCAGCAAGTTCATCCCCGCGGTACTTTCAGGATCAAACTTGCCTGCGTTAAAGTAAACATCGTTGCCATGGGTAAATGCCTGTGCTTTTGAGAGGTTACAAAGTTCAACAGCCTGCTGGCCGGTGTGGATCTTTACCTGCTCAAAATTGGCATTCATCTGGTGCTCTAACTGTGTACGTACCTTTGCCGGCAGGGGACTGCCACCACCTTTGCTTGCATCCAGCAACCTGTCAAATTTGGCCTCGTTGCTTTCGGGTTTACCTTCTGTTTTTTCTACGCCACCCCCTTTTTCCTCTTTCTTTTGCGCCGCAGCCTTATCATCCTTCTCTTCACCTTTTTCCTTTTTCTGCGGCTTACCTTCGTCTTTTTTATCTTCTTCACCTTTTTTTTGCGGCTTCTCGTCCTTCTTTTCTTCTTCTTTTTTCTGAACCCCTTCCTTATCCTTCTTATCCTCTTCTTTTTTCTGAGGCTCTTTATCTTTTTTCTCCTCCTCTTTCTTTTGCGTCGGTTTTTCTTCTTCTTTTTTCTCGTCTTTCTTCTGTGGCTTGCCTTCCTCCTTCTCATCCTTTTTTTCTTTCTTTTGGCCAGCCTTAGCATCCTTTTCCTCATCAGCGCCTTTTTTCTGAACGCTCATTTGCCCCATCCGTTGTGATGAATTAGCGGTTGCCTGCTGTGCCATGGTTACCTTGTGCGCTAACGCGTCGGCTTCCTGCTCAAGGGCCGAGTCCTGGTTTCCATCAATCTTTCTTGCCTGAAAAAAAGCATCACTATCCTGTTTGCTTTTTTCGCGGCTGCCATTAAAGAAAGGCTTTTCGGCTTTATCCGCCTGTTTCTGACTAAGCGGCTGGCGTGTATTTTGGATGTATTTCATAGGTGGTTTAGTTTAAATTCATTAACAGATCCAGTTGCTTTTTGGCATGGGCAGCCCATTCGCCGGGATCATTCAGCAAATCTTCAAAAACCTGTTTCGCCTTGTCCCTTTCATTTAAATTGGCCAATGCTATACCCAGGTATAGCTTCCCTTTCTTATTTTCCGGATATTGTTCAAGCAAGAGGTTTAAATGTGCCAATGCCTCGTCAAAACGGTTAAGTCCCAGACAAAGCACCCCTAAATTCAACCTGATCTCCTCATGTTCGGGATGATATTCCAAAATGCGCCCGTACTCGGCAGCACCTTCACTTAACTGGCCACTTTGCAGGTAAGCAACAGCCAGGTGATTGCGTACAGCTATATCTGTAGGGAACAGCATTAAATACCTGATGAGGTAACCCGTGGCCATCGAATAGTTTTTGAGCATGAGCTGGGCCAAACCCGCGGTTTGCAATGCCCGGCTATTTTGCGGATTTTCCGACAAAACATAATCGGCCATTTCAAAAGCTTCATCATACCTACCGGTTGATAAATAAACCTGTGCAAGCCCCATCAGTAAGCTTAAACTTGTAGGGTTAAGCTCAACCGCTTTCAGCCAGCAGGTTTCAGCACTTTCCATATCTGCCGATAACATATATAGTTTAGCCAGCCCTTCCCAGGCCTCAAACTGGTCGGCTTTAAGGCTGATGGTTTGCCTGAAAGCTTGTAAAGCCTTATCATACTGGCCCAGCAAAACCTCGGTATTGGCCAGGTTTAGCCATGCCGAAGTATTTTGATTATCAATCTCCAGGGCACGCTCAAAAAGAGGCCGCGCTTCTGAGAATTTATTTTGCTGATAAAACAACATCCCGCGGTTATTGAGCAGGGTAACGTTTGGCTCGTTTAAATCTGCAGCTTTTGCATAATAAGCCTCGGCAGCTTCAAAATTGCCGCTTAATTGCTGCATAGCACCAAGATTTATCAATTCGGTTAGTTGACTTTGGTTGCTCATAACATTTCTTCTTTAACTTTATCTGCTATACCACCTGCTATATCAGAAATGCTGATTTCAGGATAGGTAACTTTAATATCATCAGTTTTCACATCAAATGGTTCGCCGTCTTTATAGTGGATTGGCAGCGAGACTTTCACCTGCAAATCCGGGCCGTAGCTAAATGATGCCAGGTTTTTAGTCCACTCTTTGGAGATGTCGGTAACCCACAGATCAAGCTCGGCTTTAATGAAGGCATTTACATCAAACGTAAACTTAGGGTGCACCTCGATCTCGCCAAGAGCATTAAACTCAAAACCTGTTGTCGGCGACCATGCCAGGTCTGCCGCGGCACTTGCCTCTCCCTCCAATCCCAAACCACCAACTATCTGGATACCACCGGTAACACTGGCCGGACCGATACTCAAACCAATACCAAGCGCGGCTTTTAGTTTAAGGCCTGCATGTGCCGGGATCACAAATTTTGCCCCACCGCTGATCCGGGTATTTTCGGGGTGCGAAGGATTAAATTCTATCTGCCCGAAAACATCCTTCAACTGGCCGGGGCCAACAGCCGCGTCAAAATCAAGTCCGCCATCAATAGTGGCCACGATACCTATGCTCTTAGGCCCAAGCGGGATGGCGAAAATTGGGATCTGGATAGTTGGAACCTTGAACAGCTCCTTGTTGATACTCTTTTTAGGGAACACATCAACTGCCGAAGGCAGGTCTAAGCGGCCAACAACTTCAATTTCGCCGGCCGGGGTTACCCTTACGCTTGCCGAAGCCTGCAGCCAGTCGGTAACTTTAAGTGTTAATTTACCCGAGCCATAGGCGGTAAACTTATCACCTGCCGGGCCCGATGGCGTGCCATCTGCTGCGATAGCACGATTGGTTGCACCAACAGTAACCTCGCCCGATACTCTATCAGCTGCGTATGATGCCTTACCCTCGATGGTCAGCGCCCCATCGTCATAAGATATCGACAGTTCGGTATTGATCTTCGGTATTTTGGGAATAGCTTTACCGTTGGCTTTTACATGGTAAATTTCATCAGGGCCGCGGGTAACTTCAACATTACCACTACCACTCTGAATACCCGGCATATTTTCGTCGAGTACAAAGCTGCCTCCTATAACTAAGGTTTCGTTACCGTAGGTAACGTGAATTTCGGCGCTTTTTACACCCTTAATATCCGGCTCGGCGGTACCAGAGGCGTTAAATATGCCTTTTGCGTAATCAATTTTTATATGTGCCGATTTAAGGCCTTTTATTTTGCCTGCAGGAATGCCTATATCTCCCGATGCGCTAAATTCGCCATTACGGTATGCAGCCTTTATTTGTGCGGGATTAAAGGTTTTCGAGTCAAAATCAAACGAGCCTTCAAGCGCGAATTCACCTGAAGTATTGGCCATAGCACCAACCTTACCTTTACCAAGTTTCTTTATTTCAAAATTAGCTTCGCCCTTTACGCCGATGCCTGACGTGGCAGCATAAACTTCGAGCGACGTATTGGTAATTTTAAAAGGCGGCGGAACTTTGATCTCGCCTGAATTAAATACCTTACTTATTTTAATGCCGTCTTCATTAAAAATAATATCAATTGCCGAGCCGCCTATAAAAGGGACGTCGGTATTAATCTTACCGAACCCTATCAAGCCGTTCTCACCGATATCCAGTTCTGTTATCGCTATAGGGCTTAACCCTTTAGCCTTTAAATCAGCACTTAACGCCTGTTTAACCGCAACTCCGTTTAATCTACCACCGTATATACCAGGCACAGGTTCAATAGGTTGTGTTGTTGATATCCCGGAAACAAACGCATTGTTCATGAAAACCTCAATAGTTGCCGATCCTTTTGAACCCGCACTATTGATTGTATTATCGTCTTTATCTTCGTAGGATATTTTCTGTATTTTCAGGTTAGCACCGTTTCGTTTAATTTGCCCAACCTGTACGTTAACATCTTTCTCAGTTGTTTTACCCGCGTCAGGTGCCCATTTAATATATTTTGTTACGCCATAGCGTTCGCTTGTTATCAGTGAAAGGTTAGTATTATCAACAAGTTTTTTTCTCGCTTTATCGTTCTTCGAAAGAAATGCAAGCTTTTTAAGATGGTCACCGGCTTCAATCTGACTTAGCTCCCATTTTTTTCCATCGCCACTCATACTCAAGCCACCGTCCAGTTTGCCCACCGTAATGGTGTATTTATCAATAATTTCGGTGGCGCTTGGCTTAATTTGCCCATCCGGCATGGTAGTTATAGCGTTTAATGCAGCGTCAACCCTTGTTGTTATTTCGCTATGAATATTTGAACCCGATGATCTGTTTGATCCTGCCTCAAGCATCCAAAGATTTGAAATACCATCTTTGCCGCCTAATTGCAACTCCACCTTATGGTCAACATCATAGCCGTTATTTATATCCTGTCCGTTCTCATCCCAAAATGGGCGCGCAAAAGAAGCTTTAAGTTGAGTGACCGGACCGGTGAATAAATGCTTAAGATTGGTTAGTTTTTTTTCAGACTCAAGCGTCATAAAAAAAGTTGGTTCGTTTACTTCTCCGGGAATCTCAGCAGCTTTCTTAGCGTTAAAAATATTATCAAAACCGGCTCCCTTAGTAGCAGCGTCGTTCCAGTCGGCAATGTGTTTTCCTGACCTTTCTGTTTTTTTAAATGAATAGTTGGTAGTTGATCCTGGCATAAGGCCAAGTTTCAAAGTTGGTATTTTTATTTGCGGCACAAAAAGTGATTCTTTTGATGCCGTAGTATCAATTGGATTTTCAGCAGTCGCAACCTGACCAATATTACCTGAAATATCGCCTTTGGTTGCTTGGCGCTGTATCTTCTTTTTAACCCCATTTCCACCCTGTTGTACCGTATGCGTTACCTCATGCGCCAATAAATGCTGTCCGGATTGACTTTGCGGATCATACTTACCGGCACCGAAATAAATATCGTTACCATGGGTAAAAGCCTGCGCCTGTAAATCGTTACTTAATCCGGCCGCTTCGCTGTTATTATGAATGCGTACCCTACTCAGGTCTGCTCCCGTCGCTCCTTCCATTTCTTCGCGGGTATTGGCAGGCAACGGTTCGCCGCCGCCTTTACTGCTTTCAATCTTTTGCTGGGTTTGCGGAGATACATCAGGCACCGGTGATTGGCTGCTACGTTTCAGCGTATTTCCTTCGTTAGGGTCACCGTCGCTTTCAAAAATGGGTCGGCGCTGTAATTCTTTATCTGCCCCATTTTGTTCTTTTTCCTGTTTATCCTCTTTTTTATCTTCTTTCTTTTGTACAGCGGAAGTAGTGGCAGCAGCAGTTGCAGTAGCGGGCGCAACGTTAGCTACGGTTTTAGGCTGATTAATATGTTGAACAACTTTATCTGCTACCTGGTCGGCCTGCCTTTCAAAATGATCACCAGGTTCATTCACTGTCATCTTGCGCTGAACCTTGTTACCTTCAAAAAAAGGAGATTCCTGTACAGTGTCATGAGCGGCCGAGAAAAAAGTATCTTTCCCTGCGGCCTGCCGGTTAGCGGGCTGGTTTTGTTTGGAGTTTGCAGGTGCTGCCTTTTGCTGTGTTTTCATTGCCATTCCACATAAAAAGGTTCATCCATCCAGGGCAGTTTAATTACACCTATACCCCAGGGCAGCGACGAAAGCAGGATATCCAGATCTTTGCGCTCCACAATAAGGCGGGCAGGTTTTTCGGCTTCAATAAGCTTACCGTTACGAGTCAGGAACGCATCGCGCAAACCACCAGGCGATGTATTTTTTAATGCTTTCCAGTATTTGATTACCGTACCAAGCATATTATCTCCTTCTTCAAGCATGCGCTGCGGAATTTCAACTTCACGCGCTAATATTTCGCTAAGAGGCCACCGGCATAAAAACTTTTCAAAATACAGGTCATATTCAAAAGCGCCTGTATTACCTGTGCCCAAATAATGCAGCAGGTGAACAGCCAGTTGCCTTGCGGGCAGGTCAACAAAATCGTTATCATGCAGTAAGCCAAAATCTTTGAAAAAATACTCCAGGAACGGATGGAGTATTACCAAACCAGCCTGATTTACATAAGCCCCTTCAGTTTCCTCTTCTTTTGTCAGGTTCGTTTCTGAATTATCGGGTGTCGCTGTTGGTTTAGTTATTTGTAAAGCAGGTTTACTTTCTGCTGTTTGAATTGCCTTATCTGCAATTTGAACAAGACTGGTTGCAGAGGTCGAAGAAAAAATCTTTAACTCGCCTGTTATTAAATCGATTAGCTTTTTCAGGATCCCATCGGGTAATACATCATACCCTGTGCGCAGGTGAAGCATGTGCAAAAGCTTTTCTATGACAGCACTGTATTCGCTACTCGGCTCTGATAGCAGCCGATCATTATCGTTAGGAGATTGGCGGCTTATGGAATCTTTAATATCATTGATAAGCGAATCAATACCTGTTTGATATATACGCACATCAACCTTAAGCAAAACTGCCACCAGCTGTTTAATAAATACCATACCAAACTGACTGAACAGCCTGCTTATTGCGGTTTGAGTAACTTTAAAAAGATTGATAAGTTTTAACCTGTAAGTCGCGTCACTTATTAAAAGGCCGGACAGTTTACTTAACCAAACATCTTCCTGCTGCAACCATTCGGTTGTGGCTACAATGTACCATGGGAGCCTGCCTGTATTAAGGAAATAAACAAGCACATTAAAAACCTGCTGTTCGTCGGTTAGCGACGAATAACTGATCGCCTCATCGGGCTCATCTCCATCAGGGATCATGTTGGGGTTTAAAGCTGGCTCAAGCGCCTTTGATAAACTTTGTTGCAGTTGCTCAAAAACTTCTTCCAGCTTACCTTTTCCCAAATCAATATCAAGCCTATCAATCAGAACATGGGCAGAAACATCCATACCATCCAATAACTGCTCCAGCTTTTTAAGTAATACCTGTTCAAAGTACCGCACGGCTTCGTCCTGCGCCTTTTGGGCGGCATTACGGTGCGGTACTTCAATATCAAGTATCAGCTTATGGATAATATGCGTGCTCCTTCCCATAGCTCAATCTATTTAACAGTACCCGGATCAGTTCCCGGTTCTTTTTTGATGATTATCTTCGGGTCTATTTTAGGCGTCACTGTCGGTGCAGGCGTTGCGGCCGGCGTTACTGTCGGGTTAGCTTTAATCGTAGATGTATCCACTTTCGGCGTTACAGTTGTTGGCGCTGGTGTTACCGGTTCAACCTTAGGTGTGGCAGCCGGAGTTACTACAGGGCTCGTTTTAACTGTAGTTGTAGCTGTGTCTACTTTCGGTGTTACAGCTGGCGCCGGTGTCGCTGCAGGCGTTACAGCCGGGGTTGTTTTAACCGTGGTTGTATCCGTTTTCGGCGTTACAGTTGGTGTCGGCGTTACCGATGGCGTTACTGAAGGTGTTTCTTTAACAACTACAGGAGGCACAGTGGTAGTTACCGGAGGCACTGTCGCTGTTGTTGGCGAGGTAAGCACAGGCGGAACAGTAGTAACTACTGGCGGATTAACAATTATCGGCGGTAAATTGGTTAATATAGGTGTAGAGGATATAGGAGGTAAAGCAACCGGCGGAGTTGGTGTAAACACAGCGCGGCATTTTTCAAACTTACCATTTACAGCCATAAGCGTAATAATCGTACTACGACCACGAGGGAACTGGCGCATATCAAACACTTTTACAGTATTTACATCATTGCTGGTGGTGCCATCGTCAAATGTCCAGGTAAATTTAAAGCTACCCGGGTTAGGCGTATTATTGGTTAAAGTAACAGTAGCGGCAGCTTTTTCATTGTCCATAGTCACTTTATAGCCAAACGAAGCCTGCGGATGTTCGTGAATCGTCAACGTGCAACCCGGAACCGGCTTGCCATTTACCATAAAGTCATTGATAGTAACATCATAAGGACCGCTTGAAGGATCAACAACCCATTGGCTACCCAATAATTTTACAGCAGCTCCGGCAATTTTTGATGTAACAACTCCATTTGCAGGCTGTACGGTTGTAAAGTTGATATTGCCTCCGTCAGAGCAAACTTCGCTGGCAGCTAATGTCAGGTTTACAGGTTCTTCAGGAATCTGTACGGTAATTGTTACCGGTTCTACATCGGTACAGTCGTGGTTATTTGCTGATAGCGTGAAGGTAAGTTTACCATCAGGGAATTTCTGGCGAAGATCGGCATACAGGTATGTAACGCTATCATCCGGGGTGGTGAGGTTAGCATGCACCTGGCCGTCAGGCATTGTCCAGGTGTAAGCAAACGTATCTCCTGTTGCCTGGTTTGTTTTCGCAGATAGTTTAATAGTAACCCCTACAGAAGCTGCATCTGTACCACCTGCCTGGGCTGCCGGGGTTACAGCAGGGTGTTTAAACACGGTAATAGTGCAATCTGTAGGCTGATCATTTACAGTGAATTTGATCTGCTGTCCAAATGTGCCATCTTTAACCTTGGTTGTATCAAAATAGTTTACAGCATCTTTAGTTACAACGGTAGCTTCAAAACCGGCTGCAGCTTTTATAACCCCATCAGCCGGACTTACTTTAAATTGCAGCAGGCCTTCATCAGAGCAAGCTACAGCTTTGGGCAAACTGAGCCCTACCTGTGGTTTAGGCATAATAAATGCCACCGGCGGACAATCAGAACAACACATGTACGGCAGACAAAAATCGGCAAACACAATATCCTCAGGCACATCCGGGTTGGCGACCGCTGCCCTCAATTTGCCCAGGTCAACAGCTAAGGCCTGGGTTTTGCTGATAACATCAGCCTCAATGGTAGGCGTAAATTTACGGGGTGATTGTACCTGGTAATATTTTACGGCTGCAGCAATATCCTCAAAATTGGTATTTTGGGCAATGAAGGTCATCGCGTCATTATCGCTGGCAAAGCCTTTCACAAACTGCGGGTTGGCCTGAAGCACTTTCAACCTGTCATCAATCGGAATTGTTGTGACAGGAGTTGGATTAGGCTTGGTCATGGTAGTAGCATAAACCATTACAAAGGTTCCCCCGGCAGGTACACCGGCCAGGTGCTCTAACCCGGTATGGTTTGCAGCATAAGCCGAAAAGGTTAGCTGGGCCAGAAGTTTGGCTTTACGGTCTTGTATTTCTTTTAAAATAACTGCAAGTGCCTGGCCTGCGCAGCAATTTTCAGATAAGCGCCATAATTGCAATTCGTAATCATCTTCATATCCTTTACGCACATAATCGGCTTTGGCAAAAATCAAGCGGCTTCGTTGAGTCGCGGTTTTCACCTCATTACAGAGGTCATCTATCTTTGCAGAAAAGTTATCTATAGTATCATCATCGATATCAACCAGTCTGTCGGGCAGCCATTGACTTATATTACGGGTACCGGCAATTACACGTACCGGAATATCAACAGCAATAGCCTGCTCATACGAACCTGTTGCCGAGGTATCAATAGTTTTGCCTGCAGCATCCGCATAATCAGAAATACTTACAGCACCACCCTGACGGCGGATCTGATCCAGATATGAACCAACACTATCCTTCGCTACGTTGATGTTATTATCAACCGCATTAATGCCGCCATTAATCAGGATATTGCTTATACTTTTATTAATTGCAAGCTCATTGGTTACCTGCATCCGGGCGCTTGGCACTGCAGCTGCCGTTTCAACTAATTTGGATGCTGCTGCCATCCGCACTTTGGTAGCGCCGGTAGTTGTTGCAGCCGTTGTATCGGTTGTCTTAACGTCGTCTGCTAATGACAATGTCTGTTGAGCTGCCTGGGCCTTAATTTCGTCTGCGAGTACATAACCGGTTTTGGTATCAAAGCTGGAGAAAAACTTGCTAACATCGCTGTAAAGGCAGTTTTGCTCGGCTTGGAATGCCCGCAATGTGGCCTCCAGATCATTAAACTGGCAGGCGTAATCATCTATATTGATATCGCTAAGCGTCACATCGCCAAGCCTGATCGCAACCGCGTCAAACGGTAAGTTTGAATCCTGCCTGATCTTATCTACCGCGGCAAGTGCTTCAGTATATTTTTTGCCGATATGTCCTTCTATTCTGAAAAAATTATTGGAGTCGATGCCGTAACTTAAGGGATTTACTACCATGTCATTGGCCGGAGAATAGGCCGAAGCATTATAACCCAGGATTAGTTTATCTGTCCCCTGCAGCCAACGGTTATAGCTCCATTTTTGGGCCAGATCAACCGGATTACCATAATAAAAAGGAATAGCCCGTGCCTCTAATGGTTTGCTGTTATCTATAGATGGTGTTATTTTCACCACCGGGCTTGCAGGTAGCGAAAATCCACTGCTCATAGTATTCAACCTGTCCAGCAGGTTAAGGGCAAGGTTCAGCTTATCTTTATTGGCACTGACTGCCGGCGAAGCATAAAATTTATGACGATACGGTGTAGGCTTAGCCGTCGGCGTGGTATTGAGTGCGCCCAACATAATATGTTTTGGAAAGGCGTAAATATTAGGGCAACACTGATAAATGATATCCGACAGCAGGGCACGCAATTCGTTATACCCGGTTAGCAGATCTTTATAAAAATCGTACAGGTATTGCGCCTGCATTGGGGCAGTAGCTTTACTTAGCGTGGTATTGATATTGGCAACAATGCTGGTTATGGGGTAAACAGATTGCGGATCGAGCGCGAATTTGAAAATATTGTAAAGCGTTTGAACGGCGCCAGATAAACCGACCGCGCCGTCATTGGCAATTTTTGAGAAAGCCGCTGTAAGTGCCGATGACGAAGCTGTTGTTTGAGTATTAAAGAACACCCTTTTTGCAGCCAGTACCGGAGCATCAAAATACGCGTTGTAAGCGTTAAAGTATTTTTTGTAGATATCATCATAAATAACCTCCGAACCAGTTTGCTCAATAATCTGGTTCATATCGGCCTGAGATACCAGTAATACCTTGGGTTTAGCCACCTGTTTACGACCCTGGTTATCGCAATCAATTGCTGTACAGGCGTCGGGATCTTTAGAATAATATTCGAGGTAAAGCAGACCGTACATTTCAGTAAGATCTTTTGTCGCCTTAGATTTAAAATCAGTTAAAGCAAAGCTATCAACCGGGAAAGCACCTTTATCATCGGGAGTAACCAGCTCCCATAAAGCCATCTGTGCGGCATCAGTACCTAAAGGATAAAAGGGCGGATACTTGATGAGCGAATTATCATACGCCCTGAAATTTTTGTATGTTGTTTCGGGCATATAAAGCAAGTCGCCGTCGGTAGTTACGCCGCAGCCTTTACCTATCGTTATGCCATTGGCATCGCCTTTAAAGCTAAGGCCGCACACCAAACCAACACCAATTAAACAGGTACGGGTAAGGCGCTGCTGATCTTCAAAAAACTCTACAATATCGTTCAGTTGCTTGGCTGTAAGCACCTGGCTATCAACAAAGGAGTTATACTCTAAAGTTATATCGGTGAGCTTTATGTTGGTTACTGGTGGCATGGCTTTGTCATTTAGGTTTTAACTGTTATTTTTTGTACCGCCCTGCAAGGTGCCAAGGCTGCTTTTGTTCAATATAATCGGGTTGGTTTCCTGGGTATCATCATCGCAATCACTTAGCTGGCCCTGTTGGTAAACGGTGTACAGTTTTTCAAGCACATCTATGAATTTGCTGTTCAATACCGGGTCAATTGGTGTATCGGTACTTACGGCTATGTGTTTGGCTGCAAGCCAATCTTTATAAACGGCTTCAAAGCCAACCATCTGATCGTGGCCTATGAAGCAGATACGTGGTAAGATGTGAGCAGGTGTTTCTGTACGGATAAGGCGCTCGGCATATGTGCGGAAAGCGGTGTTGCGCAACCTGACACTGTATCCCGGTAGTATCACGCAAATGCGGAAAGAGTAAGGGTCAAGCGGTTCGCAGTATACACCGTTAGGATCAAGACAAACCGGCATAAACTGGTGATGGGTACTATCATCGCCGGTATAATCAAATGGCGGGCGCAGCAGTATATTTTCAATCACGTACATACCCTCCATCTTGAAATCGTTTTGCATAAATTTGATGATAAACGCGATCTCTGTTTCGATAGAGGCGGCGCTAAACTCCATATCATTAAGCGTAAGCAGCGTACCTGCGGAGTTTGCTATGTTATACACATATTTACCTGCAGTCGGCCCCGGACTCAAACGGTAGTTTTCCCTGTCACACGCCAGTACAGATACCAGGCCCAGATCTTCATAAGCATCAATCTCTTTAAGATAATTCGCATTACCCTTAAATTTCACCACGCCAAGCTGTGATATTGTCCAGTTGTAATGCAGGGCGTCGGCTTTAAACAAAAGGTAATCTTCAACACTAAGTTGCTGCATTTTATAATTGGAGAAACCCAGTAACATGGAGATGCGTTTTTCCATGCCCGATACATTCACCAATTGCTGATCGGGAGTTTTGGCATTGTACAGGTCCATCCCACTGCCCCGGCAAATGCTCATCTGGTCATAATCTTTTAAAAAGTTAACCTTATGCCTGATGATATTGCGCTGGTAGTCCTCGCCGTAAATACGGTACATTAAAAACACATACTCATTAAACTGCTCGGCAAAACGGGCCAGCAAATGATCTAAAAATTTGTTTTTTCTTTCGGGATAATTGTCCTGCCCGGTTTCCTTAATTACGTCATCAACTGTTTGTTCCCATTGAGCATAGCCATCTACAAGTTTTTCTACATCCCTGATACCGTTTACCGTATTACTGAAATAGGTTTTGCGGATACTATCATCAGCAGTAAGCAAGATCCTGGCGTTAGAAAGCTGGGCGAAGTAATTGGCCAGCACCTGATCATAAAACAGCAAATATCCTTTGAGCTGCAAAGCAAGCGAACGCTGTTCGGTTGTGGCGGTATCGGGTAGGCCCAGCGGCGAAATGCCATAATTTTCGGGAAACTGGTTTTGCAGGGTTTCGTAATGAGCTATGTCGCGATAATCACCCTCGGGTACCGGCAAATCAACTATCTTTTTAGCTTCAACGCTGTCCTGCCAGTCTTTACGTAACTGGTTAAGATCAGTTTGAGCTTCAGCCTTTTTAAGCTCGATAGGCACTACGTCTTTATAAAAAGTAAACGACGAATTGGTTTCGCACAAAACGGGTTTATGACCATCCTGTATGCAAAGCAGCCATTCGTTTGATTTATAGATCTTATCGGCAACTTCGCTTTGCGGCGCTGTACAACCGCAAAAGCCAAAGGAAATGCGTTTTACCAGCCGTACGCCGTCAATCTCCATGATAATACGGTACAGATCAGACAGGCGCACCTCCGTCCGCAGCTGTGAAGCTGCAAGCTCGGAAGGAATGATGAAACCTTGTTTGGCAAATTTGGTATCAATGCCCTGCAGATTTTCAAAATCAAGCACCGGGCCTTCAAATATCTCGTCGGGCTGCATGCCTTTATCAAGCAGTTCCTGAAGCAGATAAAATGTAATATCGGGTGTAAGGTATTGCTCAATATTGAACATGATCGTAGCCCAGATCATTTCAGGATCGGCCTGGGGTTGTAGTTCAATTTCGGCGCAGATAACTATTTCCTGGTTTTCAACCGCTTTTACCTGGTCAAGGTCTTCACACAACTCACGGAAATAATGGTATACCGATTTTATTTGTTTGATGATATCATCTTGTTTGGCTTTGATTTTTGCGTCATCACCATTAAGTTCAGGAAAATCTTCAAAATCTATCAGGATATCGTTTATGCCCTTTAAATCAAACTTAACCTCTTTGCCGGTCAGGGCGTCTTCGCCGGGCTTTGCGTAACGAAGCAGAGGTTTGCCATCTGGCTGTTTATAATTAGCTATTATGCTATGGGGCGATTTTTTAATCCACGCATTCCGCACGCCATCTATCCGTACAAACAGCTGGCGGTAATCATCGGGTGTAACCGGGTAACCGGGCAGTATTTTTATGGCAGATAAAAACTGCTCATGCATACTGGTGGTGTTGTCATGATCAACCGCTAAAATATTTTCGACCGGCAGGGTAATACGATAGTTAAGATCGGTAAGCGCATAACAAAGCATTTCGAGTGTTGTAATGCCGGGATCATGCACGTTATAATCTGTCCAGATGGCACTGGCCAGGTCGCGGATATGCTGCATGCCCTCGGTGCGCAAAGTATTATACTCGGGCCCAAGGCTGGTATCAATTTGTTTCGGTATGGTTAACTGATCAATCATGGGCATGTAGGTATGGTTTTGGTATCAATTAGATGTTGCTTGGCCGATACAAGAATGGCTTTTGAATTGCCTGCCTCCAAAACATCGGGGTTTGCGGGCCCCGATGCTGTGAAGTACATCTTAAAATCGGTTATATAATCAACATAGGTCAACTCTTCAATAAAGCGGATTACAACGCTTTTGTATAAGGTGCCGCCAAAATCAATATCCGCATTGCGGTTATAAGCCCAGGGCGACAGGTAATTGATCAGATCGGTATTCAGTTTTGCGGCATACAGATTTTCATCCAGCCCGAAATAAAACTTCACTTTGAAATCAAGAACTACTTCTTCATAATCGGGATTGATAGCCAACAAATCAACATGCATGGAGTTTAAGCCCGATAAGTATTTAGTGATCTCGCTCAGTGTATTTTTGCTTACACGTGGCTTAAATGGGTCAAAACTGATCTGGTTGCGGATATCGGGAATGGCTACTACCCTCACGCTGCCCGGGGCTACTTCTATATCATCATTGGTATGGTTAAGGCATTTAACCCTAAATACCTGCGGAAACTGCGCCATTACCAGGTGCTCATAATCCCAGATGGTAATTGCACGATGTTTGTGCCTCAAACGTTCGCTTACCCTCAACCGGAAAGCATCATCATTTTCCGGAAGCAGGCCGCCAAAGGAAGCATAAGGCTGCGTAACCGATTTGATCTGCGGCAGCCTGTCAACCAGTTTACTGATAGTGGCTGCTGGCAACCCCGCTTCAAGGTGCGAAAGTTCATTATCGTTATCGGCAAACTGAGCTTTGGCAGCCTGGATATGTACATTAATGAACTTGCAGACCGAATCAATTGTAACCGCGGTTGGCAGCTCAACCCCAAGCCAGGTAAGGCTTTGGTTTAAGAAGGTATTATTGGTTGTAGCCCCGTCGGGGATTAAGAATTTGATGATCCCGGAGCGTAAAAAATCATTGGTATCATCGCTGATGATATTATTTTTATCTAAAGCAAGCCATTCATTGCCTGACAAGTAATACCATTTAGGCTGAATGGTATCTGTAAATGATGGGGCAAGCGCGTCTTCACTTCCCTCGGCCACCTGGAAAAGAATACTGGCTACCGAACCGGTTGCAATGCCTGCAATACCCAGGTAAAAAGCTGCAAGATCAGGAGCCTGCGGTATTGCTGTAATATTACCGTCAATAAGACCATGAAATTGTTTCTTCAGAAAAGCATGCTGCTCGGCCTGGCCAAACGGGGTTTCGTGAAAAAACTGTACGTTATGGTTTACATAGTCGGCTAACAGCGTTGCATTATTATTACTGCCGGTAAGATTGTCAATATCATTTGAAGCAAATGCTTTATAGTCTATAGTAAGCGATCCTATTTCGGGTGTATAAGGTACCGACGGTATAATTGATGTACCATCTTTTTTGATCATGGCCGCCGCAAATAGCTTAGGGTATTCGCCATGTAAAAAGTCGCGGTCTAAATTAATGCGGATATAATTGTCCTTAACTCCGGCCGAAAAGTTTTCGGTTTGCGTTTGCACCTGCGTGGCAGTTTGCTGAAAGCCTATAAAACCCAGCGTAGGGAAAAAGAACTGCATCGGTTGCACATATTGTTGTACAAGCGCTTTTTCGGCCTGTGCACCACCCCCATAGTTAAACGCCCCGGACACGTTAAAGTAAAGATATTGGTTAACAAAATGCGGAGCTTGATTTGCGGGCTGGGGTACACCATCCGGCTTTAAAGTAAACGAAGGATCGAGTACGTCGATTGTACTGCCACCTCCGGTAGGAAACCAATCGCCATCTTTTATGTATGAAACCTTAGCCGTAAAACTGTCTTTACCGGTTATTACCCTGCCTCCAAAATCACTTGCAGCCGAGTTGGCGACAATGGTATAAGCGCTCGGTGTAAAAGAGGGACTTACAAAATCGGCACGGTAAGCATTATAATAGGTTTCTATCGGATCAGGAACACCTTTCCAATTAATTTGAGGTGTAATTTCTGTCCATTGTTTCTGAAATATCTCGGTATTACCAATATATAGGTTTGAATGGATCTTAGGTACAGCACCAAAAGCGAGAAACGGCTTTGACGGATCTACCTTACCATTGTCATTTTCAACAGCCAGGTTTTTCATGCCTGTTACTTCCACCTCTATTTTCACGTCGTTAAGCCTGGCTTTACTTAAGGCCTGATAAACCGGATAAGCCTTATCCTGAACGCTCATTAACAGACGGATTACAGGAAAATCTGTTTTGTAATTTTCTTTATGAATGGTTTGATCATAAGGCACTATAGCCTTGGCCTTTGGCGGTACATTTAAGGTAATAACCAATTTTTGCTGACTAAGCATTGTAGGTACCTTTAAAGAAAAATCGGCTTGAAGCCAGTCCTTTTCAGAGGTTAGGAAAACTTTAAACAGCTGTGCTATTAACGCCGGGTCGAAAGAATCAAGCCCTGTAAAGTTAAGTGTTAGTGTGATGGTACGATCTCCCTCGCTCAGCAGCAGTACTTTTGAGGCGAAAGCAAAACCCATTGAGGCGGTTGGCCAGCTTTGGCTGCCAAAAGGGTTCCATTTAGGTACATCATCCTTAAAAGGAGTGCCCAAACCATCCGCAGAAAAGGTAACATCAGCATAAGCCACTTTATTATCCGCCGGTGATTGGTACCAGCTTTTCATAGCGGCTATGGTGGCGCTGTTTACGGCCAGTTCGGCATTGGTTTTAAAAACTATTGGCTTAGGTTTTTGATTCTTGTCTTTTCCCGCGTCAAGCGCTGTATCCTGCGGCAAAAGATAACCTGTAAGGTTACGGGCCAGTTCAAATATCACATGCACCTTATCCGGAACTTCGGGGCGGTTACGCAACTGTAATACCCGTTTAAAGTAAAAGTCAAGATGGCGACCGGTAAACTGGTTCAGCGCATCTTCCGAGTGCTGCAACAGCATAATGAAGCACATAAACAGCGCCAGGTGTGGCTCAACATCGCTTTTAATACTTGAATCGGGGAAACCCAGGCCGGCATTTTGCATTTTAACCTCAACCTGTTTTAAAAAATCCTGCAGCGCTTTTTTATCCTGAATAAAAAATGGCTTCCAGTCGCCCTGCGGATAGTTGCTGTCTTTAAGGGTATAGTAGTTTATCTTTTCGGCATAAGCAGCCGCAAACGTTAGCCAGTCTTCCATGCCCAATTCTTCAATTGGGGCGCTGGCTGGGTCAAGCGCTTTCAGAAAGCGCTGTGACTGGCTTGAGCCATCACGTTGAAGCGGATTTTTATCGTTACAGGCCATGGTTTTGGTTATGGGTTGGTAGTTATGCTGGTAATGTCATTTTTATAGTAAGGGAACACGTAGTTGTACCTTGAATTGGTGGTACGTACCGTGTAATTGAGCTTAATAAGCAAGATCCCTTCGTTATCCATACTGCTGTCAACCTCGGTGCTGTTAAGCGTTATCCTTGGTTCAAAGTACAATACGGCTGTTTCAATCAAATCTTTGATATAGGTTTTTAGCGTTAGGTTAACCGCCTCAAAAACCACTTTCTGTAAATCGCACCCGAAGGTTGGCTGCATAATGCGCTCGCCTAAACGAGTGGTGAACAGTATGCCAAGACTGCTTTCAATATCGGCTTCATCGGTAAGCATTTCAACTTTGCCGGCAGCCTTGTCAAAGCTTGGCGGGAAACTCCATCCCCTGCCTATAAAAGGTATTTTTGGTTCCATTGCTCAGCCTCCGATTATTACTGTTGGGCAGCCTAACACTATCGATCCGCCGTGGGCCGTGCTGTCGCCCATACGGGCAGCAGGTTTCCCTCCTATCAGCACCGTTGCCGAGCCCATGATTATAGAATCGGGCGGGCCCACGCAAGTGCACATATCGCCTACGCATACGGCAGGCATACCGCCAATGAGTACTGTTGGTACCCCCGGCCCTATTACCGGCCCGCCTACATGAGGTACAATGCCTGTAACCATCGGGCATACGTGCATATCGCCTATCCGTGCTGCTGCTCCCATTTTTATTGTTAGTTTATTTGTACAATTGAACCTTTAAGCGCCGCCGTACCACTTGATTTTACCTCAACACTGGCCGATCCCTCGGCCGATAGCGCGGTGTTGGCTTTAAGGCCTAAATTCATTCCCTCGGCATTAAAATCCTGCTGGGCTTTAAGTACCAGTTTCCCCTGGGTTTCGATGGTTATGCCATCGCTGTTCATTTTTATCGAATTATTGTTCTCGTCCTTTAACTCTATCGCTCCGGCGTCCTCATCCATCGTGATTTTTTTCCCGGCAGGCGTTTCAATGGTTACCGACTTTTTATCGTCATCAAAAACAAGTTTCATTTTACTGCGGGTTACAAATCCCTTTTGGTTGTTGGCGTCGGCGGCGGTTAAAGGAGCGTTTTTACTGCTGCTGTTAAGCATACCAAGCACTACCGGTTTACGTGGATCGCTGTTCAGAAAACCAACTACCACTTCGTCGCCCACTTCTGGTAAAAAGAAACTCCCACGATCTTTTCCGGCATCCAATGTAGCTACGCGGGCCCAGATCCCCTGATCATCCGGACTGATCACCGGCATACGCACCAGGATGCGGCACTCGCCATCAGGGTCGCTTTCTAATTGTGTCACCACCCCTATTTGCAAACCCGGAACCGCCTGAATTAAAGCCGAAGCCGGTTTAATGCTGGTTTCAAATTTTTCGGTAAACCATTGCGGATCCAAACCAAACTGCACTTCAAGCTGCCAGTCGCCGGCAGATACATGATGCTGAATGTGGCTCACAAAGGCGTTGCCATTAAACCTATCGCTCAGGTTGCTCAGCTTAATGATCATGCCCGGTTTAACCGTATGAATACCTTTAAACTTTACCCTGCCCCGCACTTTTGAAAGTACCTGTTTTTGTTTGAGTGCTGTTGCCCAGGCCTGCAGCTCAGGCTGCGAAAGCTTGCCGCCGTGGTTCAGGTGATAATTACTTTCACTGAACACCCCGGCCAGGTCATCGCTTGACAGGTTACCATTCAACTCACCAGATGGCGGGTTGGCATCAACCTTCTCAATTTCCTGCGATGCGGGGTTCCAGGTACGACCGGTTATGGAAGGGAACTGAATGCGCGAATCAATTTCGGCATCCAACTCCAGCATGGTGGCCCCAAATGATAATTCTATAACCGCGCTGCCGCTTATTTCGGGTTTTTTAATGGATAAGGCATTATCATCGGTATAAACCAGCATACCGTTTATTTCGGCCCGGCCGGTTATAAAATCCCAATCGGTAGCTTCATATTGTACCAAGTCGCTGCTGGTAATGTTCATATCGGCTACATCGGCGGTTACACCACTGTAAGTACTGGCAACTGTGTTTATAGCATCGCTATCCTTCACGTTTTCGCCAAAATATTTGCTGTGGCGGGCCAGGGTCATGGCTATAGCTTTGTCGCGGCATTCAATAACCAGCTGCGAGCCGCTGTTACGGAGCTTGATGCTGTGTTTAATAACTACACCTTTAAACAGTGTATAGTTATCTGATTCATAACCACATAGTATCTCAATGTTTTTCCCAGGTATAAATAAGTCGCCGTTGCTGGCATCAAACTTTTGTGCCGAGGTATCGCCATCAATGATTACCAGTTTGGCAGCGGCAATACGGTTTATGCCTTTATCAATCACAATAGCCTCCACCTGCAAGGTGCGCGGTATCTCGGTACCCTCAATTTTTACAATGTGGGTAACAACGGTAGCGGGCCGGGTGGTTTCTATGGTGCGGCTATCTGCCATGGCTTGTTATTGATTTAATGGTGGAAACTTGATCTTGGTACCTGTTGTAAGGTATCTGAAATCGTTGAGGCTGTTTGCCTGGGCTACTTCTATGTAATACTTTGAATCGCCATAGATCTGGTAGCAGAGCAGCGGCAGGGTATCCCCTTCATTTACTACCCGTACTTTGGTTAAATCGGGCGATTGGGCGTTCTCCTTCGCTACCCGCTTTTTATCCTCAACCGAGCCAATGAATGTAGCTTTTACAATGGCCCTCAGCGGGCGACCCTGGCTATCAAACAATTTATAGCTGATGTCCATGGTTTCCAAAGCGCCATCAAACTGAAGCGTACCCCAGTAAATGCTCACAAACCTTGGCCGGTGCTTATCGCCCTGGTACTCGATGATTAGTTTTTGCAGGTTATCGATATCTTCGTCAACCCCCAAATCCCCGGCTGTAGCACCGTTTATAACCCCGGTACGGTCAAACATCAGCTCGAAATCCATCTTCTGCGGCTCGATCTTGGAAAACTTGGGCAACTTGCCCGATGTTCCCTGCGCCTGCTTATCAGAGTATTTAATCTCGATCTTCTGACTGTAGCTTTCGGGGTTAACCTGTACCGTCATGGAGCCTTCTTCGTTCTTGCTCTGCGGATCGGACCAGGCCACGATCTTCATTTTGGTTACATTATCAGGCATCAGCGTTCGTTTTTATTTTTCAAAATCTCCAATATCTGCTCTACGCATTCGGCAATGATCTCGTCTTTATCACCGCCTCCTCCGCCTTTTGCCCCACCTGCGCCACCACCTGCACCTGAATCCTGTTCGGCAGGACTTTGGTTTACGCTCACGCGGATATTCAATTCTCTGATCTCAATTGGCATAACATCAGGTTTGAAGGGTGTAATACTGGTATTGCAACTCAAAACTTTCAATCGCGATACTGTTCTGCTCGGCGTTCAGATCGCTCAGACTCCACTTTTTGGGCCAGGCCTGTACTACATTCCACGTTAAAAGCGGGTCATGCTCTTCATTAAGCAGGCTTACGGTAAGGTCTTTAGGTTCGATAATAAAATTATTGAACACGTTATTACACCAATCCATCAGCAGTTTCGATTCGATGATAAGCCCCCGTTTCAGCACCAGTGCCGGAAACTTGGCCCGCACCGGCAGCGCGTGTTCAAAACGGTTTTCGCCACCCTCCTTTTTGGATTCTGTTTCCATCTCCATAGATAGGCCCGATACGTTCTGAAAGCGGCTGTCGATATCTTCATCGCCAATGCCCGTAAACACCACCTTAAAGTGAAAGCCTAAAGGCGGATACCCCGATTTAGCGTCGAAGGCCATGATTAGCCGTTTTTAATGGTTAAACCTTCGTGTGCTACCTCAAGCGTTTCAATTGCGGCTTCGTTGGCATCGGCCTTTAAATCGGCAGACTGGATCTTAACCGGGAAAGCGTTTTTAACCGACCAGGTAACTACCGGCTGATGCTCTTCATTAAGCAGGTTAATGGTAAGGTCGCGGCGGTCTATCTGGTTTAGTTTTACGGTGTTCATCCAATCATAAAACTCGTTGTCGTTAGCAAATGTGCCACGTTTTAAAGTGATGTTACCGAATTTGCGCATGCCAGGCATCTTTACTTTATTGTACTCCTTGCTGCTGCCTTCGCGGTATTCAATCACTTCGGTTTCTATTTGTAATCCGGTTACTTCGGTAAAACCGATGCGTGTGCCACCCCAGTCAACCTGGAAATGGAATTTGGGTAGAGGATAATTTGCCATTTTATTTGTTTTAAAAGAAATTCAATTGATTTGATTTAATTAACTCTCCTGCATTTTGTGCGAAAAGCGAAGAATGATGAACTCGGCAGGCCTTACTACAGCCATACCTATTTCAACTATCATACGCCCTTCCAGAATGTCAAGCGCGGTCATGGTTTCGTTAAGGCCAACGTGAACAAAAAACGCGTCTTCCGGCTTAGCGCCTTGTAAGGCACCGGCACGCCATTGCAGCGTTAAAAAGTTCTGGATCATTACCCTAACCTTAGTCCAGGTGTTGGCGTCGTTATTTTCGAAAACGAAAGGATAAGTCGCTTTTTTAACCGATTCTTCAACCATGATGAAGAATCGTCTAACCGGGATGTAGCGCCATTCGTTATCATTACCTGTTAAGGTACGCGCGCCCCAAACCAATGTACCCCGGCCAGCAAATGCCCTGATAGCGTTGATTGACTTACCGGTAGCCGTAACGTTCATATCGTCCTGGTCGCTGTTGTCAATTTTTACAGCGGGGCCAATCACATTGTTCAGGCTCACGTTGGCAGGTGCTTTCCAAACACCGCGTGTGCCGTCAACGTTAGCATAAACCCCGGCGATTGCTCCTGACGGAGGAATGGTGCTCATCTTAAGTGTTACTGCCGAGTTGGCCGCACCAAAAAATACGTTTCCTGAAAACAGCGCCTGCTCGGCAAGATTTTCGTAAAACAGAGCACCGTTAAGTAAACCGCCAAAACCTGTTAAAATGGTAGCAACGGTATCACTCAGCGCCTGTACAATTGAAAGCGCTCCGGCAGCATCTTTGGTAAAATTATCGGCGTTGGCAGCTATTGCAGCATAATTTGAGTTGGCAACCCAGGGCGTATTATCCAATACCGAATAAACAGGTGTTGGGTTACGGCCGGCAGTTGTGTTAGCAGCTACCTTCGCGTTTTTTTCGTAGGCAATGAGGTTGGTAATGGCTGCTTCAAGTTTAGCATCTTTGCTTAACGCGTCAATATCGTTGCCATATAATGCGCCAACCGGTGCATCCTTAGCCTTTTTACCGGCTGTTACTATTGCCGCTAATAAATCAAGGTAGGCAGCTAATTGCACATCCGGAGTTACATTTTGAGCAATGTTATTGGCCAGCGCAGTTAACTTAGCCTTTACAGCATCGATACCATTTACCCTCAGCGCGGTTGCATCTGCGGCAGCGCTAAAAACAAAGCTTATTACCTTATCGGTATCTTTACCGGCATTTTGAAGGTTAGTTACCAAGGCCTTCTCAGCAGGACTTTTTGAAAAGCTATCGTAGTTGGTGATCTTTACTGATGGTGAAGCATTATTCCAGAACTCCAGTTGCCTGAAATCTACATTAACATCGTAACTTGTGATAATCCATGGATAATAAGCCGCGCCATAGTTAAGGTTATTGATGCCTATTGAGCTGCGGAAATTATCTATTGGCTTATTGGTAACATCCTGGCGTTTATCGCCCTGCAGCACGTCAAGTATCGAAAACCGGTCCTGCATAGTAGCGCAAAGTCCCAAAGCTTTTGTTTGCAAATTGCTGAACGCAACTAAATCCGGATTGCCGGCACTTAGCAGTTCAACCGCGTCGGGAAACAGGATGAGTGTTGGCTCATCTTCCGCAGTAAGGGTATCAATACCCCCTGATATCGGCGGCGCTGTTACCGCAGAGGAAAAATCGCCAACGGAAACGATGTAACATGGACCTCCACCATTATCAAAATACTGCCGTAGCGATACATACAGGTGAAACCGTTTGTCGGATGCTACGCCCAGGATCTGGTTGTTAGCCGGGTTAACAGTAACTTTTATAGTTGCCGGTACATAGGCCCCACCAAATAAGCTTTCAAACTCCAGCAATGATTTTATTCGGGTTGGTACGTTCACCAAGGATTTTCCTTCGGGCGTTAATGCAAAGGCCGTAAAGCCGATAAAGGCTGGTATAGCGGTTTCAACCTGGGCAACTGATGGCGGAAACAGTGCAATTTCCTGCACGTAAACTCCGGGTGTTTTATAAGCCATGACTAATTGATTTAAGATTGAACCATTTTATGACTGAAGCGAAGAATAATGAACTCTGCCGGACGAACCACAGCCATGCCCACTTCAACAATGAGCCTGCCCTCCAATATATCAAGCGAGGTCATGGTTTCGCCAAGGCCAACGTGTACAAAGAATGCATCTTCGGGTTTAGCGCCCTGTAAGGCACCCGCGCGCCATTGCAGTATTAAAAAGTTGGCTATCATGCCACGTACCTTCGCCCAGGTGTTGCCATCATTGGGCTCAAATACAAAGGGCTGAGTTGAGTTTTTAACCGATTCTTCAACCATGTTAAAGAAACGCCTCACCGATATGTAGCGCCATTCATTATCATTACCGGCCAGCGTACGTGCTCCCCAAACCAATACACCTTTACCAGAAAACGCCCTGATAGCATTTACCGATTTACCGGTACTGGTAACGTTCATATCTTCCTGGTCGGAGTCATCAATTTTCACCATTGGGGCCACAACCATATTCAGACTTACATTTGCCGGGGCTTTCCAAACACCACGGGTATTATCAACAGAGGCATATACACCTGCTATTGCTGACGCCGGAGGCAAAATAACCGAGAACAGGCCGGTTTGCTGTTTGATATAGTTATACAGATCGCTGTTTATATGATAAATGGAATTGGCTGTATTATTGTCATCACGCAGCACTGCCGTAGCGGGAAAATCTGTAGCGGTAACGCCTGTGCCTGTAACAATCAGCTGCTTGCTTTCATCGCTGAAATAATTGATACTGGTTTGCAGCCATGGGTAATATGCCGCGCCATAACTAAGGTTATTAACCCCTATAGCTGTACGGAAAGCGGTAGCGATATCACCGAAAGCTTTTTTACCTTTATCGGCAACAGCTACGTACGGATCAATAAGCACAACCCTATCCTGTAAAAATGCAGCCTGGGCCAGTGCAGCGGTAAACAAACCGTAATAATCTGCCGGGGCGGTAAGGGTTGCAGCATCGGTAAATAGCAGGATGGTTGGCTCATCTTCTTTCTGAACAGCGGCAAGCGCGTTTGTAAGTAAGGTTTTGTCAACTGCAACGGCCGCGCCTGTTTGCCCTGCCGATACGATATAGCATGGGCCACCACCATTGGCAAAATAAAGCTGCAGGCAATAGTACATCCTGAATTTCAGTGCTGCATAGGGATCATCAACCGCGGCATCAAATGAAAACACACCCGCCGCTTTCTTGATTTTGATACCTGTTGCTGTACCGGTTGTGGTGAACAAGGTATTTTCGGCAAAACCAAAGATCTGCTCATATTCCTTAAGCGATTTGATCCTGACAGGGTTGTACTGCAGCGACGCCCCGTTATAGCTAATGTTTTGTGTGTAGCCTATAAAGGCCGGGATAGCCGTTTCAACCTCGGCTACCGATGGAGGTAGGAGCGGAATTTCTTCCACATAAACACCCGGAGTTTTGTATGTTGTTGCCATGTTACTGTTTTTTACTTCCTAAAAAAATATGTCTGAAAAAATCTGGTTGGTTTCTGGTTTTATGAGCGATGCCGTAGCATTGGGCAAGTCATCGGTAATAGGTTTGTTGTTTTTGTCGTTCACTTTTACCGATATAAAGCCTTGCCTGGTAAGCGGCAGTGCATTAGCACTTATGGAAGCCGCGCCAAACATAGCGCCGATGTACCGCCAATAGGTCGACCGGTTTTTGAACCGAAGGCTAAATACCGGCGCCTTCAGCGTGGTATCTGCCTGTAAAAGGTTATAAACCGCGTTGCTTGTTTTTACACAGATATCAATAAAAGCCCAGGCGGATGCATCCGTACTATAATAAAACGGGAAATCGTCGGTATAACCGGTATCAGCCAGATGAGCAGTATACAAACCCTCAGGCAGGCTGCCCATATCAGCTTTAACAATATTCAGTTCACCGGTTTCTAAACTGGTAGTTACATTTATCACGTTCCCCTGCCTGTCTTTTATAGTAAGCGCCGGGGTTTTGCCGGCTACCGTTACCTGGTAGATAAATACCCTTCCGCACTGGCGGATCAGGTCGGCACCGCTTGCATAGCTCAAAGGTTTACCACCCACCAGCGTATCGGTGATCCAGTTACCGGCAGGGGTAGCTCCGGCAGTTGGGTCGAGGTTATTTTTTTGCTGGGCGATGAATAACTTAGTAGGTGTAGCCTGGTTATCAACCAGCATATCCCCCGGGTAATAATCTGTAGCCGCTTTATATACATTAGGAGTAGCGGTTAAAAAAGGCGACACACGTGGCGACAATGACGGATCATTGGTAAAAAAGTACACCATGCCATCTGGCGCTTTTAAAGGCAGCGAACTGTAATTAGCAAACAATCCGTCGTTTATGGCTACACTGAAGCTAAATACCATATTATCTGCCGGAACTATCTGCGGTTGCTCCTTAGTTCCGTTTAAGGTATATGGGATACCGGTGATGATACCAGTTTCTGTTTGCTTGTAAACCACGTGCAAACCGGCAAACTTTGCCCGGGTAGCTTTGGTAGGCGTTACACTCATGAAACTGCCTATGTCGTAACGCTCCAGCATAGCCAGGCGCGCATCGGCAATAAGTGTGTCAAAGAGCGTGGCACCGTCATCAAGGTGATAATGATGACTGATGGCAATCTCAAACAGTGTTTCGTAGTTCAGGTCCAGTACCATCGGGTTATAATTTATTGGTTAATCACCCGCACTAATCTTCAACTCAGTTTATCGCTTAGTTCTATCTTTTTAATGATACCACGTGATTCGGTTACATTATCGCGCAGTATTTCAACCAGCCGTACACGGTATAATACATAGGGAAATTGTTTACCGCCCAGCGTGCTCCACAGGTAGTTGGCTTGCTCAAATGTGGGCGAGTAAATGTCAAGTATGAGGCGAAAATCGCCGAGGCCAACTTTTGTAGTCGGGCTGTTTTGCTGGGTAAAAGTGTTCTTCCCCTGAAAAAACTCAACGATGTGCGACAGGAAGATCAGGGATTTTTCGTAGGAAGAGTATAAACAAGCCGAGAACAAAACATATAAGTTAAGGTACATAGGCGCGTTGCGGTAGTTGATGTCATCGCCATTACGTACGTAATTGGGCATGTTTTTCATGGTAAACTCTTCAGAAAGATTTACCAGTGTTACCAGGATATTTTCCAGCCCCTTGATCTCATCATCGCTCAGATGGGCCACATTTTTAAGCTGGGTAAAAGTTGAACTGAGCCCGCTGTTTCCATCGGTTGTTTTGAGGTAGTTGTTCAACTGCTCAGTTAAAAAACTTAACGTTTGGTAAATCATGATAAATAGATGTTTATAGGTTGGCTGCAGTTTGGCTGCTGATGTTATACCAAAGTTGGGCATCTCTGTTAAGTAACGTGCAAGTGTACGCACGGTAATTGCCACGTATTTCTACGTAATCGCCCAGCGTATAATTACGTGGTAATGAACAGGTTAAAACAACACAAAAGCTTTAAATTTCAATAGAAACGAACTTTTACCGCCGGGCGGCGGGGAGTAAAAAAGATCGTGCCATATAATCGGCGCTGTTTGATCAATTCAGGGCCGTTATCAAACAACACCAAACCTATCTAATTGATGTTCAAACAAATAAATTCAATTTAAGATACTACTATCCTAAAGGATACCGGTATCTTTTAGGATAGTAGTATCTTTTTGATAGTAAAGTAAAATAATTTTGCTTTCACAAAATTCAGAGCAATGAAAATATTACATCTCATCAGCAGCCCTCAGGGCGAAGCATCATTCAGCGTAAAATTGGGCAATGCCATTGTTAACGAAATACAATCGGCCCATCCGGATAATACTTTAACCACCCATGATTTAACCGCTACGCCATTTCCTCACCTGGAAGAAGCGCACCTTACTTCTTTTTATACCCCCGAAGAAAAAAGGACACCGGAACTTGTTGAAGCCGTTAAGCACTCGGACGAGGCGATTGCCGAAATCATGAACGCCGATGCTATAGTTATCGATACACCGATGTACAACTTTGGCATTCCATCTACTTTAAAAACATGGATAGACCATATAGCCCGCGCAGGTAAAACTTTCAGCTATGGCGAGAAAGGACCTGAAGGCCTGGTTAAAAACAAGAAAGTGTACCTGGCCATTTCATCTGGCGGTATATACTCAGAAGGTTTTATGAAAGCATATGACTTTACCGAGCCTTATTTAAGGGCGGTTTTAGGCTTTATGGGTATGACCGACATCAAAACCTTCAGGGTTGAAGGCGTAAAAATGCCGGGCTTACAGGAAACGGCTTTAGATAAAGCCATACAGGCTATTGAACTTTAATAGTAAACAAAAACGGGAGGTTTAGCCTCCCGTTTTTGTTATTTATGCTATTCAGATCCTGACTGTAAAGTTGTCCGTCAAAACAGCAGTATGTTCATCTTCATCCGCTACGGTATAATACTCCCCGTTTAAAATTAATCCCCTGTTATCGCGCTCAATAGCAATCTTTAAAAAGCCATGTCGGGTATCGCAGTTACTTTCAAGACTTACACCATCAAATCGCGTATCATCTGCTGTAAAACCCTCATTATCTGTCAGGGCAATAGGATGTAACTCATCAAAGCCTCCTGTACCGGCAACAATATAGGGCATTACCGTTAAATCGGCATATTGCTTACTGAAACGCTGGTAGTTATGTACGTGTCCGCTAAAAACAATATCAGGGCGGATGCCGGTCTCCTCAAAAACACCTTCCAGGAAATCGATCATTGGCAAACTGGCACCATGATTAATATCTGCCGAATAAGGAGCATGGTGCATGCAGAGGATAACGGCTTTATCCGGCCGTTGCATATCGGCAGCTCTTAGCTCATCCATAAACCAGTCGCGCTGTTCGCGGGTAACAATGCCGTATTTAGGTACATTGGTATGTAAACCGATGATGGTTGCCAGCGGGGTATCCATTGTCCAATAAATATTGGGCTGAGGCATGCTTTTGCGGTCTATCTTGCGGCTCAGCATTACCGGACGCGAAACAGTATCACAAAACACGGTGGTAAATGCATCCAGACTTTGATATGGCATGGCGGCAGCCGGATTTACATCGCTATCATGATTGCCGGCAATGGCGAATATAGGTGCGGGGTACAGGCTATAAGGTTCAAAAAACTGATCATAATAGTTTTGAGCTTCGCCATAGTTGTAAACAACATCGCCCAAATGGTATAAAAACTTAGGCTGATCCTTACCCGAAAGCGTTTCATACTGTGCAGCCATTAAGCCTGCTATCCGCCTTTGCGAACCGGGATTGCGAATGCTACCGGTATCCCCCACCATATGAAAAACCATTTTATTACCGGCGATATCCGATATGACATCTTGTACCGATAAATGATATGGATAAGAGCCTGATGGCTCTGGCAGGGGTTGAAATTTATAGCTATCATCCGGCTGATCTTTTTTGATAACCGGGCTGGTATGTTTTAATGAAGAAATTAAAGCCATTTGCTCCATAATACCTGCAAAAATAAGCAAGGTATATTAAGGCAGGGTTAAGTTGGGATAGATATTGCGAGAATAGCAGAAAGGTGTTAGGAGTTTGATTTAGCAATCCAACCTTATGCTGTTGAAGGCTTAAATTTGCGGCATGAAAAACTACAAAATAATCTTATCTGCAGCGTTGTTTACCTTATCGGCATGCAGCGTTAACCATGTAAAAAACACTTCTACCAGTTCCGATTCTGCTAAAAATCAAAGTCTCGCCGTAAGCCCAGGCCTGTTTGCCAAAATGCAAATAAAACCCACAATTAAAGCCGGAGAGGCTGTTGAACTTAAATTCACGGTTTATAACGATGCCGATACTGCCCGTCAGTTTTGCAAATGGCATACACCATTTGAGCCGCTTATGAGCAAATACCTTGATGTGAAAGATGCAAGCGGCCAGGAAATGTTATACAAAGGCGCAATGGCAAAAAGAATAATGCCGCCACCTGCCAGCAGCTATATTAAAATAAATCCAAAGGATAGCCTGTCAGTAATTGTTGACCTGTTAAAGGCCTATGATATTAGCAAACCATCAAAATACACTGTAATTTACGTAGGGCAAAATATGAGCGGCCTTACAGTGAGAGATAGTGTAGAATTTGTTTATGGGGGGAAATAAAACAGAAACATTTGATATTTAGCAACTATTGTGCGCATCGATAGTGAGTTTTTAAAATCCCCTCTTGAGAGGGGGCGCGACGGGAAAGCGCGATAGCAGGGGTGTGTTATACAAACGATGAGCCTCACGTAGAATAACACACCCCTCCGCCCCTCTCAAGAGGGGAATCGCTCAATCCCCCATTTTATTTTATCATGCTTTACTATTTAAGAAGCCGCCGCCTTCATTTTCGCCAATGCGGTTTTAGCCACCGTTAAAGCATCCTGAGCATAATAATTTTTATTGAAAACCTCGAACGAGATCACCAGTGGCCGTTCGTGGTTTTTAACTATTTGCAGGATCTGCTTAAGTGGCGCGATACCATCACCGCAATAGATCCTGTCCGGTTCCGAGATCTGCTCCGGACTGATCCCTGCGGGATAATCGTTTACATGAAAAATATCCAACGCATGATGCCCAACATAGTTCAGGCTCTCCACTGCCGATTGGCCCTTAAAAACATGGAACACATCAAGCAAAATACGGGCATTGGGATTTCCGCACTGCACAGCCACATAAAGAACCTGGCTTATATGCTTGAGATTTTGCGAACCTCCCCACATCTCCAACTGCGGCATAACGCCGGTTTGTTCGCCCATTTTCAGGATGGTAAAATAACGTTCGGTTATCACATCCAGATCAAGTACCGGGCCTTTGGTCATGCCTGCGGGTGGAGCTGCTATGCGATGGCAGCCTATTTTAGCCAATATTTCCATTTCCTGCTGCAATTGTTCCAAACCCTTTTTCCGGGTTGCCTCGTCGTCAACCAGCCAGGGGGCAAAACCTATCGCGTCTTCAATTTTAAGCCCAAGCCCGTCTATGATCTTTTTGGCTTCAGTTAGTGAACCACCACCCTGCAGATAGGTCTGCAGCGTATCTATCCAGATTTCAACAGAAGTAAAGCCCGCTTTGGCAGCTACTTCAAGTTCCTTAACAAAACCAAGGTTATGCCCGCGAATGGTGCTCATGTTTAACGAGTAAACAAAGCCATTACCCGTTTTTGGCGCAATAGGAGCCGCTGTTGCACCGGCTTCGCTTAAAACAGCGGCACCGGCCGTTAACCCTATTGCTTTTAACACTTGCCTGCGGTTTAAATTGCTCATATACATATATTAATCCTTCAAACCTTTCAGATAGGCAATGGTAACCGGCAACTGCTCACTATATGACGGACTTTCATCCTCAATAAAATAATGTTTAATACCAGCCTTTTTAGCGGCTTTCAACACTTCAGGAATATCAATCTGACCGGTACCTAAGGCTACATCATTTTTAGTGTCGGTGCCCCCTGTTAAATCATTAGCTACTCCCTTGCGTATATCTTTCAGGTGCATCAGTTTCATACGCGAAGGGTATTTATTGATAAGCGCGGCCGGATCCTGCCCGCCATGGAATGACCACAAGATATCTATCTCAAACGAAACATATTTCGGATTGGTGTTTTGGGCTATATAATCGAACAGCGTGCCGTCATTGTATGGGCCAAACTCATAACCATGATTATGGTAGCAGAAGGTTAAACCGGCTTCACTCAAAATCTTGCCCACGCGGTTAAAATCTGTAACAGCTTTTTTGGCGTCATCTAAAGTAAACTCCTTACCATGCGGAATCCAGGCAACCATTACGTATTTAGCGCCCAATATTTTTGCCAGCTTAATTACACTGCCCGGATCATTTACTATAGCATCGTATCCTGCCCCTGTAGATGGGATACTAATTCCACGATCATCGCACATCTTCCTGAATTCCTCAGGCGGCATGCCTTTGGGGCCTTCACCTTCAATTTCGGTAATGCCTAATGATTTTATTGTATCCAATACTGCAGCCGTTGCCTTAGGCATACTGCTGCGAAATGTGTAGGCCTGTACACCTATGGCATCGGTAAACAGTGGCTTGCTTTGTGCCGACGCTTTGTTTTGCCCCAAGGCCATAGCGGCTGAAAGAGCAATAAATAAGATTTTTTTTTTCATATCAAACAGGGATTAAAAAGGGCTTTATTACTCAACAAATTGAATATCCTTCAGATTTAAAATACCATCACTCGGTTTAGAATGTTTTATGGCGAAGAAATATACATCATGCTTTCCACTCACCGGCTTGCTTAACTCTCCGGTAACTTCGCCGGTTTTATCCCATGCACCTGTGGTTTGATAAGCTACGGAACTGATCACCGGACCGGCCTGCGAATCTATTCTTACTTCAATTTCGCCGTCATAATCTTTTGACGCATACTTGTAGGCAAACTTGCTGATATTGGTCAGGTCGATATTTCTGAACAGTACAAAAGATTTATGATTACCTGCCGACAGATCGTCTTTAAACCTATTAAAGCCTTTCAATTCATCAGCATAAACAGCCTTAATCGCCGAATTACGTAAAACGACCATATCAGTAGCTTTCAGCGGACCAACAACTTTACCGCCTTTATCCGTATAGGATGCCAGTAGCGTATACTCGCCACGCGGCTCAGCAGCATTGAATTTTAAGTTGAGCGTGCCGGTTAAAGGTAGCGGCAACACAGGATTCTTTTTATCGGTAAGCGAAAAAATGTACTTCACAATTTCCCTTGTATCGGAGTTTGATAACTGCGGATGTGCGCTCATCACGTGTTCGGTACCCCAACTGCCTGCACCACCCGCTATTATCTTTTTAGATAGCTGATCGATAGCTCCCTTCTGCGCTTTGTACCGATTGGCAATTGCTAAAAAGCTTGGCCCTACCGCGGTTTTATTAATGGTATGGCACGATTTACAATCACTGTTAGCAATCAGCCCCTTACCTGGATAACTAACCTCGGTAGTGGATAATGCTGTTAAATTCTGAGTAGTACTATTGGCTGAAGGTTGGGGATTATAAATGTAAAATAGCTTTACCTTTTTAGGGTCGATTTTGCCATCCTCCTTATCAGTAACCACAACATGATAGCGGAACGGCTTACCCTTCCATATAAATGATTTATTATCGTTACTGGCTATGGTTACTTCAGGTTTGGTATTACCAACTCTTACAATCACGGTATCGCGACCGGTTAAGCCGCCCTTGTCCGTCACTTTTAGAATAGTTTTATAAACGCCGGGCTTTGTAAATGTATAGCTGGCCGAAGGTGTAGATGCCCCAACCGTTTTACCATCAAACAGCCACTGATAAGTGATCTTATCATCGTCATCCATATCCTTACTGTTTTGACTGCTGAAACTTACTTTAAGCGGGGCCTGCCCTGCTATTTCTTTTTTAGCCGGAAAGTCTTTTACTTCGGATGTCAGGAATTTCATCCTGTTGAATTTATTGAAAGCAGCGGTATCCGAAATACTGGCTTTAGCAATCGGTTCACGGTTGCCCGTATTGTACTCGATCTTAACCAAACGGGCGTCCTCATTCTGGGCACCATAAACTGAGCCATATTCAAGCATATATAAAGCACCATCGGGGCCAAACTGCATATCAATCGGGCGGCGGAAATCACCGTTGGCAGGCATAAATGCTTCGTTACGCAGGTAGTTCTCGTTTTGGTCAAAACGGAGATCAATCACCCAGTTACGCATCCAGTCGGCCACAAACAAGGTACCGTCATAATACTCGGGGAATTTATTAGGGTTTTTGACGCCCTTATCAAACTCATAAAAATCGCCGCCTATAGCACAGCGACCGCCCATACCTAATTCAGGGAATTCATCTGAAGCCGCATAGGGATACCAGATCATGGCTGGCATAGCAGGCGGCAGCAAATTCAAACCGGTATTATTGGGCGAATTATTTACGGGTGCTTTAGGATCAAAATTTGGCCCGGGTTTAGCATTTACAAAATCCCAGTGCGAGTACGCAAAGTTATTGCCCACAAAATAAGGCCAGCCAAAGTTGCCCGCTTTTCTTGCCTGATTAAACTCGTCATAACCACGCGGGCCACGTGGTGAATCATTACCTGCATCCGGACCAATCTCTCCCCAATACAAAACCGATGTTTTAGGGTTCACCGCTATACGGTAAGGGTTACGGCATCCCATTACATAAATTTCGGGCTTGGTTTTAGCTGTACCCTTGGGAAAAAGGTTTCCTTCAGGAATAGTATACGTACCGTCAGCTTCCGGGTGGATGCGCAGGATCTTGCCTTTAAAATCATTGGTATTACCGGCGCTTCGTTGCGCGTCAAGGCTGTAATGCTCCGTTCCCGGGCGTTCATCCAACGGCGCATATCCATCTGATGGGAACGGGCTTGAGCTATCACCTGTAGACAGATACAGGTTTTTATTTTTATCCCAGGCCAGTGAGCCACCGTGGTGTGCGCCACTTACTTTTTGTACAGGCACTTTAAACAGGATCTTTTCCGATTTCAGGTCGAGCACGTCCGCCTGGCTAAGCTTAAATCTGGATAGCTGAAAATTAAGCGGCTCAATGGTTTGTCCGGCGGGCATATAATAGATATAAACAAACTGGTTCTTTTCAAAATCCGGGTCGAGCGTAAGGCCGATAACGCCTGTACCACCCTCATAAGTAATTGGGAATTTATGGATCACCTTAAACTTGTTGGTTTTGGTATTGTAAACCGAGAAGTTTCCCATCAACTGGGTAAAAAACACGCGGCCGTCTTTGGCAGCTGCCAGTTCCATAGGCGAAGCGATGTTGCTCACCAAAACAGTTTTCACAAAGCGGGTTTGATCAGGCGCCACTTTAGCGTACGATTTGCTATAATCAAGCGGCTTGCCGTTACCCATGGCATATTTAATACCCCCAAGTAATTGCCCTAAAAACAGCGGATCGCTGTAACTTTCATCGGTATGACCGCAACCGGTATAAAACGCCCTACCGCCATCAAATTCATGATACCAGGTTATAGGGTGATTGGCACCGTTTGTACCTCCGTCGTACGTGTTTTCGTCAAGGCTTGCCAGTACGTGGATACCACTGTAAATAGATTTGTAATTATACCATTCGTCGGTACGCTCCCAACGTGTGGGCAAATTGGCTGTAGCCGGCTGGCTTTTATCCGTTACGTCGATGGTAGCCTTACGGATATTGGAATTGTTAGGATGGCTTGAAAAATAAGCGCCAACCAGTTTGCCGTACCAGGGCCAGTCGTACTCGGTATCGGCAGCGGAGTGTACGCCCATAAAGCCACCTCCTGCCTGTATGTAACGTTCAAAAGCGGCCTGTTCAACAGCGTTAAGTATGTTGCCTGTGGTACAGTTAAAAATTACAGTCTGGTATTTTTTAAGGTTATCGTCGGTAAAATTAGCCGAATTGGTAGTGGTATCTACATCAAAACCATTCTCATTGCCTAATTTTTGAATGGCCGCTATCCCAAACGGGATACATGAGTGATGCCAGCCCAAAGTTTTTGAAAATACCAGCACACGTGGCTTATCAAACGGCTTTTTAAACGAATAAAGCAGGAAAGTTAATCCTGTCAAAAAAACGTAGGTGAGTTTTGTTTTTAATGACATGTTTGAGGTTATTATTGGTTTACGTTTTATGAACGGTCATAAAAGCAGCATGATCCCCTCGCCCTGCTAAAAGGATTTACGTACAAGGCAAAAAAATATAAAATGCTTGGTGCTAAAAGGGCTGTTCAAATAATTGGCTTACACAATAATAACTATTTAAAACATTCAGTGTGTATTAATTACACTTTTATTTTACCGGGGATAGGTTTGTAATTGAATTGTTACGGCTGTGGACAAAGCGAATACACAAATGCAATTGTACACCAATTTAAATCATTGCCGTTGACTTTAGTCAACGGATTGGTCGACAATATAAGTGGCTTTAGCCAAAACACCGGGAGATTGGGCTGAAGCCCGATCATTCGTTTCTTTTTTACCGTTGACTAAAGTCAACGGCAATGAATAAAATTCCGATAAAAGCTGACAAAAACAACGAACCCCACAGACATTTATCCGCGGGGCTCGTACTAACCATTACAACCCAGGGCACATTAACCTAACATATGCCCTTTATCTTTAAATGCCTGGTGCTACATCATCGTAGTACTCAGGTATTATGGCTTTCTGGATCAGGGTGTCCCTGTGTTTTTCGAGTAGTTTTTTCCACCAGAACTGGTATTTACGGGGGTACACCACCCTATCCTTATAATCACGTTTACAAAGGCCTTCATATGAAAGCAATTTATTCATAACCTGTCGCGAGTGATCGACCACCATGTGCGACTTGGGCGTATATCCCATAAGCCTGTTGATCTCCCTGTTGGCTTTGCCAAGCAGTATCAGCTCAAAAATTTGAATGTGAAAGGTTGAAAATCCTTTTGTTCTTAAAAACGGGCGGTGAAATGTTGCTGATTCTTTCATAAAAAATAGCTTAGGTTAATAAATCCATGATTACTCTGTTTTTACAACTGTAAATTCTGTGCGTCGGTTAAGTTGCCTTCCGGTAGGATTATCCTTGCCATTAGGTAATGAGTTTGGCGCAACAGGCATACTCTTTCCATATCCTTTTGCATAAATGCGTTCGCTGGTTATTCCCTGACTTATAATGTAATCCACGCATGATTGCGCCCTGGCCTGCGATAGTTTAAGGTTGTATTTAACGCTACCTATCGAGTCGGTATGCGCGCCAAGCCTCACAATTATTTTAGGATTATCCTTCATGATGGTAACCAGGCCATTGAGTACCGTTTTAGATTCGGGCCTTAGCGTTGCCTTGTTGAAATCGTATAAAATATTATTGATCACAATAGGCTTATCCTTTTCAAAGGCCTGCAGGCAGATCTCGGCGTTATAAAGTGTATCGTTGCTCATTTGCCCGCTTGCCGGGATAGGCAATATTTTAGTGAAGTAGCCTGTTTTTTCGAGCTTTAAATTATATGGTCTTTTTGATGTTACCTTAAACGCATACCTGGCATCGGTGCCAGTGGTTAATTCTTTTAGCGTTTGCTTTGCCAGCGAGTCTATAAAGCTCACTTTAACACCTGCCAATGGCTTGCGGGTTTCGCAATCGGTAACTATACCGGCCAAAATAAAACTCTTGTTATGCACTTCAAACAGGTTCAAACAGCAATCCGACTCTCTGTCCGAGCTGATATACCATTTGCTGGCATCTTTGGTATCGGGCATAAAATACAGGTCGTCCTTGGCCGAGTTCATGGGATAGCCCATGTTTACCGGGGTAGTCCAACTGCCTGCATCACCTTTGCTTTCAAAAAAATCAAAGCCGCCCAAACCGGTAAAACCTTTCGAACTGTATATCAATCTTTTTTCCTCAGCATTATAATATGGAGCCTGCTCATCACGATCTGTATTGATGGTACTGCCCAGGTTTACCGCGTTTGTAGCTTCTCCATCATCGCCCAGATCGCTTACCCAGATATCATCGCCGCCAAAACCTCCGGGCTTATTTGAAACGAAGAACATCCGTCTGCCATCAGCTGTAATAAATGGTTGTATGGCGTTGTAGCCATCGGCATTAACATTACTGCCCAGCTTATGCAATGGCGACCAGCTGCTATCCTGCTTTTGGGTAAAATAAATGCTATGATAAACTTTGGTACCTTCCTTGTACCAGCGGGTAAGGTACATGCGCTTGCCATCCGGCGTTAATGAAGGTGTACCGTATTCTGTTTCCTTCTTGGCATCATTATCCTTTAAGGTAATTACCTGCGGTTTAAATTGGCTCGCGGCATTGGCCGTATAAATACGGTTGATATGCTTTTTATCATCCTTGGCAAAGCGCGACGAGGTAAACATGAAATTATCACCGGTTTGCAGCAGTGCATAATCCGATCCATCAGAGTTCCAGTCGCCTTTTAGTTTTACAACTTCCAGTAGCTGCGGATACTTGTATTGCTCCTTAGCGAAGGTGCAGTTAGCTATCTCCTTGTTGGCTATAGCCTTGTATTCGTCGGTTTTATCATACCCGGCATTAAATTGCTGCAATTCTGTAATTGCGTCATCAAAACGCTGAGTGGCGCGGAGGCATACGCCATGCCAAAGCCTGGCTAAGGGATATGTGGCCGCATCGGGGGCATCAACTGTCTTTTTGTACCAGCCTTCGGCCTCAATATAGTTTTCATACAAACGATACGACTCTGCAAGGCGATAGCTCACGTAAGTAGCATCAGATGGTTTATCTTTTTTGGGTGCCTTATTCATGGTTTGAAACGGCACCTCTTTGTTTTGCAACAGGTGCATACCTTCGGCAACCTTACGGTAATAAAAGGCGGCTTCGTAATAATCCTTATCCGCAAATGCCCTATCGCCCAGGTTACGAAAATCCTTACCGTACTGGCCAAAGCAGGTTAAAGTAATGGCCGATAAGAAAATAGTTATAATTATAGCTCTCATAGTTAAGCGATTAAAGCCTTGGGCAAACAGGTTCTGGCTCCTGTATACGTTTGCGGAATATATAGCTCAGCGATAGTTCAAAGCCTCCATTACCACCTGTGGCACGGTTTAAGGACGATGTGTTTACATCATAACTGGCGCCTATAATGAGGCTCTTTACGTGGTAACCTACATCGGCAACGGCAGCGTCTTTAAAGCGGTAAAGAAAGCCTAAAATGAGCCCGTTATCGTTCTGAAATTTAAATTCGGAGTAGGCACCCAGTCCTTTTATGTCAGCATATTGCTGTTTGATATAGACCGCGTTTGGTGTCAGGTCGAAGAAATCAGAAGCTTTGATCTTTAAACCACCATGCACGGTGTACCTGATCGGGATTTTTCCGCCAGAAGTTGCCGAAAAGGCATCTTTAGGTCTTGATAAGTGACCAACACTTACACCGCCGAAAGCGTTAACATCTTTAAACGGGTCACCATCATAGTAAAAGATCCCTGCGTTGGCGTCAAATACGGTACTGTTAGTGGTATTGAAGTTTTCAAAGCTTGGCATGTTGGGATCAAAACCGCCTATGGGGCTGTACTGACTGCCAAACTGTAGCTTATTCATATCAAAACTACGGTTGATGATACCGGCCTGTACACCAAAACTTAAACGCTGGTTACCATCGGCCGAAATGGAGATAGCGTACCCCAAAGCCCCATAAGCACTCAGGTAATTGAAACTATGCCCGCCCGATGACTGGTCGAGGATATTGACACCGAGGCTCAGCTTATCGGTTGTCCGCATATCGGCAGAGATAGCAGCAGTTTGATAAGCGTTATTGATTGTTGCCCACTGGCTTTTAAAGTTTGCATTCACACGCGAATCGCCGTTGATAACTCCGGTTAATGCAGGGTTGAGCCATAACGGGTAAGCGTAGTACTGTGAAAAATGCGGATCAACCTGAGCTGATAACCGCCCTGCTACCACAATAAGAAGCAGCAGGGTTACAATTGTGATTTTATTTCTCATCGTAGTAGATTGATAGTTCCTTTTCTTTTGATCACTTGTCCGTCGTTAAGTGTGGCCTCAACGTAGTATACATATACACCCACTGGTTGTGCCTTACCCTTATAGGTTCCATCCCATCCGGCCGACTGATTGGTAGATTTAAAGAGCAATCCACCCCACTGATCATAGATTGACATATTCATGCCTTTTATCACGGTGCCAAATACCAGGAACGTATCGTTATTGCCATCGCCGTTAGGGCTGAAGGCGTTAGGGATAAATATGCTGTTACCAAGCGGATTGGTTGTTGTACCCGTTACCGCTGCCGAATTATCACTCAGCTCGCAACCCGATGCGCCCAAAGCCCTTACCACAATGGTGGCACTTTGCAACGGCTGAAGGTTATCAACCTTGAAGGTAAGCGCTGTACCTACGCTGCTAAAAGTTGAGCCATTGTTCAGGCTTATTTCATATCCGGTAGCACCTGTTACTGCCGCCCAACCAAAGGTTATGCTTACTGCAGTGGTTTCTGTAACGTTAACTACCGGTGTTGCAAGCTTTTGCAATACCTGTACGGTTACCGATGTACGTGTACCGGAGTTACAACCACCGCTGTTTGATGCCTCGGCATAATAAGTGGTAGTTTGATTAAGCGCCGGTGTAGTGTAGCTATCCCCGGTAGCCAGTGCTGTGCCGCCGGTTGCATTAGCGTACCACTTGATGGTAACGTTAGCAGTACTGTTAACAGTAAGCGTGGCTGTGCTACCAGGGCAAATGCCCGCGTTTGGCCCGTTCACCGTAGGCGCAGTTGGAGCACCGAGTATGGTTACCGTTGCCGATGCTCTTGACGTTGAACTACAGCCTGTACCGTTCACCGCTTCTGCATAATAAGTTGTACTTGTCGTTAACAAAGGCGTAGTAAAGTTTATTCCAGTGTAAACCGGTGTACCGCCAGTAGCCGCTGTGTACCAGTTGTAGCTAAAGCCCTGTTGTGGGTTTGAGATACTTAACAGCACCTGGGAACCACCGCAAGCAGTCGGCGTGCTGTTAACCAGCAGCGGTGTTGATGGCGGTGCAGAAATAGTCACCTGAACAGTTGCTGCCGAAGAACTTGCACATAATCCGTTGCTGGCATCAACATAGAAGGTTGTATTTGCCTGGATCGGATCAGTTGTATAGGTTGAACCGGTAAACAGCAGGTTAGTACGTGCCGCGTTACTGTACCATTTGTAAATAATATTGGCCTGCGGCGATTGTACCGATAAAGTAGCTGTACTGCCGGCGCACACAGGCACGTTGGACAGTGCCGGTATCGGTGCATTTGGCTGAGGCACAATAACCACATTTACCGCCAGCCTTGCAGAAGCATTACAGTTTTGACTGTTTGATGCCTGTACATAATAGGTTGTATTAGCCGATAACACTGGTGTTGTAAACGCTGTACCGGTATAAAGCGAGCTACCGCCAGTTGCTACGTTATACCAGTTGTAGGTGGTGCCCGCGTCAGGATTGCTGATATGGATTATAGCCGCGCTGTTTTGACATACCGACAGATCTGCCGCTACTACCTGCGGTGTTGGAGCCGTAGTATTGCCAATGGTTACCTGCACCGCGGTACGTGTTGTTGACGTACAGCTGCCATTACTTACGGCTTCAACGTAATAGGTTGTAGTGGCGGTAAGCGGTGGCGTTGTGTAAGTTGCACCGGTAAATATTGGCGCGCCGCCGGTTGCAGCCGTATACCAGTTAAAGCTTACGTTAGCTGTTGTGCTGGTGGCTGTAAGCGCTATGGTACCACCCGAACATACGCTGGTATTCCCACCACCCTGCGCGGTTACGGTTGGCGCGGTTGGTATTTGATTAACGTTGATACTTACCGATGTACGACCTGTTGATGTACAACCGGTGCTGTTCACCGCCTCGGCATAGTAAGTTACATTACCTGCCAGTGCCGGTGTATTGAAGCTGGTACCTGTAAATAATGGTGCTCCTCCTGTGGCTGCGCTGTACCAGTTGTAGGTAAAGCCTGCTTGTGGATTTGAGATATTGAGTGTTACAATGCTGTTGATACAGGTTTGTACCGTGCTGCCATTGGCAATCACCGGAGCAGACGGTGCTGCCTGGATGCTTACCTGGGCGATAGTTAAGTTAGCGCTTTGGCAACCCGAAGCATTTACCGCGGCAACGTAATAAGTCGCGTTAGCGGTAAGCGGACCAGTTACATAGGTTGCGCCTTCAAACAGTTTTGTAGTTTGAGACGCCGTGCTGAACCACTGATAAGTGATACCGGCCACCGGCGACTGGATCTTCAACGTAGCCGGCGAACCTGAACAAATCTGTACATTGTTGCTGGCGAGTGCCGGATCTGCCGGCAGCGGGTTAACAGTAACATTTACCTGTGTACGGGCTGAAGCATTACAGTTACCGGCCTGAGCCGCTTCTACATAATATGTTGTATTAGCCGTTAATACCGGTGTATTAAACTGTGTACCTGTGTATAACAGTGTACCACCAGTTGCGGCGGTGTACCAGCGGTAAACCACACCTGTTACAGGATTAGCAATGCTCAGGCTTGTTGATTCGCCCTCACATACGTTTAGACCGCCAGCATTGGCCTGCACAACCGGAGCAGTAGGTATCGGCTGCACCGTAATATCCGCACGAGCGCGGCTTGGGCTTGTACATCCCGAACTGTTTGATGATTCTACAAAGTAAGATGCGTCGGCAGTTAAATTATTAATAGTAAATGTCGGACCAGTAAATACCGGCGAACCGCCTGTTGCAGCTGTGTACCATTTGTAGGTTAAGCCGTTAACAGGGTTGTTAACGCTTAGCGTTGCGCTGCCACCGCTGCATACATTAGTAGTAGCCGCGCTTAGTACCGGTACGGTAAGCGTATTGGTAACCGTTACATCAACCGATGTACGTGCACCGTTACTTGAACAGCTTGTGGTAGCATTGGTTGCCTGTACATAATAAGTTGCGTCCTGCGTAAGAGCTATTGTAGTATAAGTATTACCGGTAAACAATACTGTGCCGCCGGTAGCACTTGCAAACCACTGGTAGTTAACACCTGCAACAGGGTTAAGTACGGCTAAAGTAGCGGTACTGCCCGGGCAAACCTGCACGGTACTTGCTTGTACACCAGGAGCAGCCGGACGAGGATTTACCGTAATTGTAGCTTTTGTACGCGATGGGCTTACGCAGCTGCCGTTAGTAATCTCGGCATAATAACTAACTGTAGCAATTGGTGTTGCCTGGTAGTTAGCACCAGTGAATACCAGGGTTCCACCTGTCGGCGCATCATACCAGTTCACCGTTGCACCTGCAGCATTGGTTACCGATAGTGTAACCGCATCGCCAGAGCAAACAGATACCGCGTTTTGTGCGAGTATTGGATTTACTGGCGCCGGTGTTACGTTTGCAGTAGCCGCTACCCTGTTAGGGTTAGGACAGCTGTTTGATGTCCGGCTGCTTTCTACGTAGAAAGTAGTTGTTGCATTCAGGGCAGCAGTTGTATAATTATTGCCGGAGTGCAGTAAGGTTCCGCCAACCGCGGCTGAATACCATTTATAAGTAACACCTGCAACAGGATTAGCTACGGTAAATGTAGCAGTGCCGCCTGCGCATATATTGTCCGTTTTAGCATTAAGCTGAGGTATCGGAACCTGCTTGGTTGCGTAGTAAATATTTAGCGAGTTAAATAGCGATACCGTTGTGGTTAATCTAACTTCCACCGCATTGTAAGCAGCTTTCGGCACAAATTTCACCAATGCTGTTTGACCGCCAGCAAGTATGGTTACCTTGATGAGCGTGCTGCTCAACGCAATCCTGTCGTTATTATCGGTATTGCCGTTGAAGGAACCTATCTGTAGCTGACCTAATACACCAACCGATGCCAGGTTAACCGGTACTTTTATTTTCACGGTTACAGTATCGCCGGCAAGGCCTGCATCGCCAAAAATCAATTTCTGGCCTACGTAGCCTACCGCGCCAACACCAAGGGTAAGCTGACTAAAGTTGGTAGTATCCGTATCTACCGAGTTATCGGCACCTGTAACACCGCACAATAAGCAGGCAACGCCACTGGTACTGTTGGTTTGGGTCGATGCAAAATCGCACGAGGTTGAGAATACCGGGTTAACAATTACAGTAACAGGTGTACGCGTTGTGCTGATACAACCTGTAGCATTTGATACCGCCTCAACATAATAAGTGGTGTTGGTGGTTAAGGCCGGAGTTGTAAACGTTGCTCCTGAATGAACCGGAGTACCGCCATTAGCCGTGCTGTACCAGTTAAAGGTAACATTAGCTGTAGTCGAAGTAGCTGATAGCTGGGCTGTTTGACCAGAAGTGATCTGCCCGCCAACCGGCACTACGGTAATAGTCGGAGCAACCGGGGTTGGGTTAACAATAACATCGGCCTTGGCGCGATTGGCGCTTGTACAAGTGCCGGTAGCAGCTTCAACATAATATGATGTATTAGCTGTTAAGGCCGGAGTAACATATTGGGCACCTGTATGTACTGGCGTACCGCCTGTTGCTGTGGTATACCAGTTGAAGGTAACACCAGGCTGCGTTGACGAAGCTGTTAAAGTAACTGTTGAACCAGAGCAGGCTTGTGTACTGGCTTGTGACACTGTCGGATCAACAGGCGTTGCAGTCACATTAGCCGTTACTTTGGTGCGGGCACTGCTGCTGCACTGGCCCGCGTTTGCTGCCTCAACATAATATGACGTGGTAGCAGTTAAAGCCGGAGTAGTAAAGCTGTTACCTGTAGTTATAGGTGTACCGCCTGTAGCCGAAGCATACCAGGTATAGGTAACACCGTTAACCGGAGTTACGGCAAAAGCAGCAGGCTGACCGGCACAAACCGTTGTATTAGGAACTGCCACAACCGGAGCAGCAGGTGGCGCGGTAACATTTACCTGTACCGGCGTACGAACAGCCTGCGAACAACCATCGGCAGTACGGCTGGCTTCGGCATAGTATGTTGTTGACGCGGTTAAGGCCGGAGTGGTAAAGGTAGCACCTGTGAATACCGGTGAACCACCAGTAGCCGAAGTATACCATCTTACGGTTACGTTTGCCGGAGCAGTAGCTGTAAGTGTAGCCTGTGTGCCTGAACAAGCAGTAACCGGCGACGCGGCAATAACAGGAGCCGGAACCGATTGTGAAGCATCGTAAATATTCAGGCTGCTGAACACACCTGCAAGGGCTGCATTCAACCTCACTTCTACCCTGTCAAATGTATGGGCAGCTTTAAAGGCAATCCTGAAACGGCTGGTACCACTTAATAATTGAATATTGATCAGTGAACCATTTACACTGAAGTAATCATTATTAAATGTCGCGCCGTTGTAAGTACCTATTTGAATTTGAGACAGGACGCTAACACTGGCCAGCGTTCCCGGAACTCCTAATTCCACTATTACGCTGTCGCCTGCAATGCCTGTATTGGCAAAGCGCAGGGTTTGGCTGGCATAAGCGTTAACCAATCCAACAGGAACCAATAATTGCGAGAAGGTATTACGATCCGCGTCAACAGATCCGGCAGCGTTCAGTACACCGCAACCAACACACAGCAAACCACTGGTGGTATTGGTTTGGTCGATGGCAGCATCGCAAGGTACAGGATTTGAACCCTGTTGATTTACAGTAACTATACCGGTTGCCCTGGTAGCCGATTTAACACCGGTTGCAGGAATTGATGCTTCAGCATAATAAATAGTATTGGCAAACTCTGGCGGCGTTGTATAGGTAGCGCCTGTAAAGATACTTGTACCACCTGTTGGTGTAGTAAACCAGTTAAATACAGCGCCAGGCGTGGTTGATGACGCGGTGAATGCAGTAGTCTGCCCCGGACTAACAGTTGTAGTTGGAGGGTTTACACTTACATCAGGTATCACTACTGGCTGTACATTGATGATTACTGGTGTACGGGTAGCGGACACGCAATTACCCAGTGCTGTGCCAGCATAATAGGTTTTGGTAGCAGTTAGAACCGGGGTAACATAAGGATTACCGGTGAATACCAGGTTGCCTCCTGTTGGCGCGTCAAACCATTGTATGGTGGCGCCATTGCTGGCAGTTGCATTTAAAGTAGCTGTCTGTCCGGCGGTGATAGTTACATTTTGAGCGGTAACTGTTGGTGCAGGCGGAGCATCATCAACAATAACATTTACCGGGAACCTTACGGTTGATGCGCATGAGCCACGGCTGTATTCTACATAATAAGTGGTATTGGTATTTAGAGCCGGAGTTGTGTACGATACACCTGTATGTACCACCGTTCCACCTACCGGCGCGTTGTACCAGGTAAATGTTCCGTTGGCTGGTGATGTAATATTAATAACCGCGCTGCTGCCTTTGCAAATTTCAGGAGCAGTTGGGTTAAATACCGGTTGAGGGAATTGCTGAGCAGCATAATAGATATTTAGCGGGGTAAGCAGGCTTGCGACTCCCGAATTTATTTTCACGGTGATGCGATCATATGCTCCCGTTGCCGGAATATAAACCGCGTATTTGTTTGAGCTACCTGCAAGCAGGTATACTTTTATCAAGGCACTGTTAAGCGCAAGCGTTGAAGTTGGAGTAGCTCCGTTAGCCAGCGTCACCTGGATATTACCCAGAACGGCGGCACTTAACAAGCCATTAGGATTTTGCAATACCAGTTTAATGGTATCGCCAGCGAAGCCAGGCTGTTGGAAACGTAGCTCCTGCTGAGCATATCCACCCAGTAAACCGGCTAATACATTAACGGTTGATGCAGTTGTGGTATCGGCATCGGTCGCGAGTAATTCATTAGTTACGCCGCAACCAATGCATATCCCGTTTACAGTAACAGTTTCCTGGTTGGCAAATGTACACGGCGCGTTTGTATTAATTGTTACATTGATAGTTATCGCTGTGCGATTTGCTGATGTACAGCCTGTACTATTAACAGCGCTTACGTAATAAGTAGTATTGCTGTATAATAATGGTGTCTGGAAAGTTGTGCCCGTAAATACCGGCGAAGCTGCATTGGCTGATGTATACCAGTTATAGGTAACACCGGTTTGTGTATTGGTAACGCCAATGGTTGTTTGTTGTCCGGCAGCTATTGAAGTATTATTTGCTGATAATGTTGGATTGGCAGGAAGCGGAACTACGGTGACATCGGCCTGCGTACGTTGGGCGCTGGTACAACCGCCTGCGTTTACAGCCTCTACATAATAGCTTGTATTATTGTGTAAAGCTGCTGTGGTGTAAGTCGATCCGGTGAATACAGGTGTGCCTCCGGTTGCTGTGGTATACCAGTTATAGGTATTTCCGGCTGCCGGGCTGGTTACTGCTAAAGTCGCAACGCTGCCATCGCAAATGCTTACGCTGGTTGCATTAAGTGTCGGCGCTGTTGGCGGTGGGGCCAAAGTTGCTGTAACCTGGGTACGGGTAGTGCTGATACAGCTCGTACCTGAAACTGCTTCAACAAAATAACTTGTGGTTGCATTGGTAGCAGCAGTTGAAAAGCTGTTACCTGTATGTATTAGGGTACCGCCAGTCGCTGCCGAGTACCAGTTGTAAGTTACCCCGTTAACCGGAGTTACATTAAACGTTGCAGTTTGGCCGGTACACACGGTTACATTTGCCGCAGCCACAACAGGCGCTGCCGGTATTGTTACAACATTAATATTAACCGGGGTACGTACGGCCTGGGTACAACCATCAGCTGTACGACTTGCTTCTGCATAATAAGTTGTAGATGCGCTTAGGGCCGGGGTTGTGAAGTTAGCACCAGTGCCAACAGCGGTACCTCCGGTTGCCGAGGTGTACCATTTTACAGTTACGTTTGCAGGAACTGTAGCTGAAAGTACTACTGGCGCGCCTGAGCAAGTTGTTACTGGCGAAACAGCGATAACCGGAGCCGCTACAGATTGCGAAGCATCATAAACATTAAGCGCGCTGAATACGCCTGCCAAAGCGGCGTTGAGCTTAACCTCTACCCTATCAAAATTGTGAGTTGCTTTAAAGGCTACCCTGAAGCGGCTGGTACCACTTAACAATTGAATATTGATAAGCGATCCGTTTACGCTAAAGTAATCGTTATTGAAAGTTGCACCATTATAGGTACCAATCTGGATCTGTGAAAGTACGCCTACACTGGCCAGCGTTCCCGGAACACCTAACTCTACAACAACACTATCGCCGGCAAGGCCGGTATTGGTAAACCTTAAAGCTTGGCTTGCGTAAGAGTTAACCAAACCTATAGGTACATTTAATTGCGAGAAAGTATTGCGATCTGCATCAACAGCACCTGCAGGGTTTAGCACGGCGCATCCAACGCATAATAAACCGCTGGTAGTATTGGTTTGGTCGATAGCCGCGTCGCAAGGAACAGGACTTGATGCTTGTTGATTGATAGTTACCGCGCCTGGTGCTCTTGTAGCTGATTTTACGCCGGTAGCAGTTACAGTAGCTTCGGCATAATAAGTGGTGTTAGCAAATTGAGGTGGAGTAGTATAGGTAGCACCTGTAAAAATACTTGTTCCGCCGGTAGGCGTAGTAAACCAGTTAAAGGTTACGCCCGGAGTAGTTGATGAAGCAGTAAACGAAGTTGTTTGTCCTGCATTGAGTGCAACTGTTGGCGGCGTTACCGATATGGTTGGTATCACTATCGGCTGTACGGTAATGTTAACCGGTGTACGGGTTGCTGATACGCAGCTGCCTAAGGCAGTACCTGCATAATAGATCTTGTTAGCAGTAAGTACAGGAGTTACAAACGGATTACCAGTGTGAACCAGGTTACCTCCTGTTGCAGCATCATACCACTGTATGGTTGCGCCATTGCTGGCAGTTGCATTTAAAGTAGCTGTTTGTCCGCTGGTTATAGTAACGTTTTGCGCGGTAACAGTTGGTGCTGCTGGTACATCATCAACCAAAATAGTAACCGGGAACCTTACAGTACCGGTACATGTACCACGGGTGTATTCTATATAATAAGTTGTATTGGCATTTAAAGCCGGAGTTGTAAACGATGTACCTGTATGTACAACGGTTCCGCCTGTTGGCGCGTTGTACCATGTAAATGTTCCGTTGGCCGGCGAAGTAATATTTACAACCGCGCTGCTGCCTTTACAAATTTCAGGAGCAGTTGGGTTAAATACCGGTTTCGGGAATTGCTGCGAAGCATAGTAAATATTAAGCGGTGTTAAAACACTTGCAAGGCCAGAGTTGATACTTACGGTAATTCTGTCATAAGCGCCGGTAGCCGGGATATAAACCGCGTATTTGTTTGAGCTACCTGCAAGCAGGAACACTTTTATCAACGCGTTATTAAGCTGGTAACTTGCCGTTGTGGTGGTACCATTGGCAAGTGTTACGCCGATATTGCCTAAAACGGCAGCACCTAACAGGCCATTAGGGTTTTGCAATACCAGTTTAATGGTATCGCCCGCGAAACCGGCCTGTTGGAAGCGTAGCTCCTGCTGAACATTTCCACCTATTAAACCTGCTAACACATTGATTGTTGATGCTGTAGTAGTATCGGCATCGGTAGCCAGAGCAGGGTTTGTAACTGTACAACCTAAACAAAGGCCATTTACAGTCATTGTTTGCTGATTAGCAAAAGTACAAGGCGCATTGGTATTGATAGTTACGGTAATAGTAACAGCCGTACGATTTGCCGACGCACAACCTGTTGCGTTTACAGCACTTACATAGTAAGTTGTGTTATTATATAATAGTGGCGTCTGGAAGGTAGTACCGGTAAATACAGGCGCACCAGCATTAGCTGATGTATACCAGTTATAGGTAATACCTGCCTGCGGACTGGTAACACTGATACTTGTTTTCTGCCCGGCTGCTATTGAACTATTTGCGGCAACCACAGTCGGATCACCCGGCAGTGGTGTAACAGTAACTGTTGCCTGGGTACGTGCGGCACTGCTGCAACCACCGGCATTTACAGCCTCAACATAATAAGTTGCATTGGCTGTTAAGGCTGCTGTGGTGTAAGTAGCTCCGGTAAATACGGGAGTACCTCCGGTTGCGGCTGTGTACCAGTTATAAGTAGTACCTGCCAGAGCTCCGCTTACGGATAAGGTAGCTACACCTCCGCTACAAATAGTAACATTAGCAGCAGTAAGTGTTGGCGCAACCGGCGGCGGCGTAATATTAGCGGTCACCTTGGTGCGGGCAGCGCTTGCGCAGCTTCCGCCGGCAACTACTGCTTCTGCATAATAGCTTGTAGCTGCAGTTAAGGCCGGTGTAGTAAAACTATCACCGGTGTGCAATAAAGTACCGCCGGTAGCGGCGCTATACCAGTTTATGGTAACGCCGGCTACACTTGTGGCGGTAAACGTAGCGGTTTGCCCTGAACAAACGCTAACAGTATTGTTGGCTATCACCGGTGAAGCCGGTACAGCATTTACAGTAACAGTTACTTTAGTTCGGTCCGACTCGTCGGTGCATCCACTCCGCATGGCGGCAACGTAATAGGTTGCCGAAGCTGTTAAAACAGGTGTTGTAAAGGCAGCCCCGGTAAATACCGGCGATCCGCCTGTTGCTTGTGTATACCAGTGAAACACGGTATTCGGTACAGCCGTAGCAGTAAATGTGGCTGTGGTACCTGTACAGATCTGGGCATCGTTTGATGCTACATTATTGATTTTAATTACCGGTTTGGCAATTATTCGTTGTATCTCATATAAATCAAGGGTTGACAAAACGTTAGCAACGCCGCCTAATCTTAACTGAACCCTATCAAAAACTTTGCCTGGCACAAAAGTGATCACCACTTTGCGCCTGTTATTGGTAAGATCGAGTAAACGAACCTGTAATAATGAGGAACTTAAAAAGGTTTGATCATTATTATCTGTATTACCATAGAAAGTGTTTACTGATGAACCTGCCAGTAAACCTACCTGCAGCAAAGCCTCAGGCACCGAAAGGGTTAACCTTACCGAGTCGCCAACTACTGATGGGTTTGAAAATATTACGGTTTGCTGTGCATAAGCTCCTAACAGGCCTACACCCGCATTTAAAGTAGATGCGGTATTCAGGTTTCCATCGATAGCATTTTGCGGATTCACAACTCCGCCTACATTAAGACCTAAATTCAGTAGTGCTGAAGATATGCCATGTAATTCATCTATGGCGGTATTACATACAGCGGGCCCCGCTGTGGTCACAAACCCTTCATATAAATACAAGCTGCTTAGTGCGCCAACAAGTCCGCCGTTTAACGTAACCCTGATACCATCATAAGCTTGAGTAGGTGCAAAGCTCAATTCAACCTGGTTGTTATTGCTCAACACCGATACCAGTGTTGCCGCCGAAACAGGTGAGCCTACAGGTGTATTACCATTATAAGCCTGTAAAGTTACCCCTCCAAGAGCTGTAAGGCTAAGTAAATTATCCCCGGTACCTAATTTAACGGAGACCGGTGTTCCGGCTGGTTTGGTACCACCGGGAAATGTAAGCGTTTGATAAGTTTGAGCAGCAACACCTACGGTTACATTTAAGGTAGAATAAGTTTGCAGGTTGCCATCAGCTGCGTTACCCGGATTAGTTACCGTACAACCAAGGCATAATAAACCGCCCGCCCCTGGTACCTGCGTATTGGCATAAGTACGCACTCCCGACGGATTAACCGGAGGTGTAGGTGTTGTAGATCCTACAGTAAGTGAAATTTTTGTCCGTTCTGATTCATCGGTACAACCTGTACGCGAAGCCGATACATAATAATCGGTAGACGCTGTTAGCGTTGGAGTAGTATAACTTGGGCCTGTTGCAACCGCCGATCCGCCTGTTGCCTGGGTATACCAGTGAAAAGTAGTGTTGGCAACAGCATTTGCAGTAAGCGTAGCGGTTGAGCCCGAGTTGATCTGGGCGGTTACGCCCAGCGTATTATTAATTTTTGTAACGGGTCTTGGTATCAGTCTAACAGCTTCGTAAAGGTCAAGCGTTGATAATACGTTGGCTACGCCCCCAAGGGTAAGCTGTACCCGGTCAAAAACATTAGCAGGCGCAAAGGTTATGGTAACCTTCCGCCTGTTGTTAGTCAAATCGAGCAATCGCAGGTTTAAAAGCGATGCGTTTATTGCTGTTTGATCATTATTATAAGTATTACCCAGATAAGTTGCTACCGAAATGTTCGAAAGCAGCCCCACATCTATTAACGATTGAGGGATTGACAAGGTCATTCGTACCGAATCACCAATTACCGATGGGCTTCCATATATGATAGTTTGCTGGGCATATGCCCCAAGCAAACCTACGCCCGCATTTAAGGTAGATGCAGTATTAAGATTACCGTCGATAGCATTTTGGGGATTTGCTACACCGCCCACATCAACTCCCAAACCCAATAAGCCTGATGATATACCATGTAATTCGTCAACTGCAGCGCTGCAAATACCGGCGCCTGTACCTGTAGTAAAGGCATCATATAAATAAGTACTTGCCAAAACACCGGCAAGGCCTCCGTTAACAGTTACCCTGATACGATCATAAGCCTGGGCTGGGGTTATACTAACCTCAACCTGGTTGTTATTACTTAGTGCTGTAAGCAACGTAGCCACTGCTACCGGGGTACCAATGGCTGTATTTCCATTATAGGCCTGTAAAGAAACGCCTCCAAGTGCGGTAAGCGTCAGCAATTTATCGCCCGAACCCAATTTAACAGTGACAGGAGTACCGGATGGTTTGGCGCTTTGAAATATTAATTCCTGGTAGGTTTGTGCAGCTACACCAACAACAACATTTATTGATGAAAATGTTTGAACATTCCCATCTGCCGCATTGGCTGCATTTAGCACGGTGCAGTTTACGCAGGCAACGCCTGTTGCACCATGTTGCTCGGATGTGGCATATGTCCGTTGTGCTTTCGCATATTTAATATTAAACAATGCCAATAAAATAAATAACACCCAAAAAGCGTTCTTGTTAAAGGCGAGGTTTCTCATAAGGCATAGATGTTTGAAATGAACTCCGTAAAGCTAAATCACACCTATGCAATACGAAAAAGGCTTTTCATTCATTAAAAACCATTCTGGTCATATCATTCAGTATTCATGCAGGTCTGTTCATTCTGTTTTCTGCATTCATTTTCCGTTCATTTTATTCATTCAGCAAATACAACCTAACGGAATATCATTTTTAATAAAATATAAATCCATTTTCAATTAACATACGTATTATTGATTAAACAAAATATGTGAAAATATTTGTTTAGCCATGTATTAACAATATCCCGTTACCCCAGGGAATTGCTTGAACCTTTTACAATATTTTAAATAAGTTTTCAAGATTACTTGCTGATACTGTTTGCGCTAATTTGTTCGACTGACTGACGTATATAGTTAATATATTCACTCTAAAACCTTTACCTATGCATCTATTTTCGACTTATCATTTTGATCTGTTAAAAAAAGAACTAACGGAGAAAGCGGGTATGGCCTACATTACCCCTGCCGATTGCAAGGCCTTATCATTAATGCTGTTTGGCAAAACCCAGAAAAGCATTAGTGAGACTACGCTCAAACGTATTTTTGGATTTGCCTACAGCAAGTTTACCCCATCATTATTCACCATGAACGCGCTGGCTGAGTTTTGCGGTTATACAGGTTGGGATGCATTTTGCCAAAGCAAGCAAAAGACAGTTGTTAAAAAAGAAAGCCATGTATATAAACCTGGGAAGATAACGGCCAAAGCAGACAGGATCACCAATTTCACGCTGCAAACTCAGATCAATCATTCGGGTATACCTTTTCAGTATACCATTCCCCGGAATTTTATTAATGAACAATTGTCCATATTTATGCAGCAGCCTTATACAGCCACTGTGTTTACAGCTCCGGCAGGCTATGGCAAAACAATTGGACTATGCCATTGGGTAAAAGATTTGATAAAAGCCAACACACAAAAAGATGAAAAAGACCTGATACTGTTTTTTAACGGTAACACGCTCAATTCATCGCTCCAAAACATCCATCTTAACCATTGGCTGATGGGGCTTATTGGCCTGTCGCCAGATGAAGACCTTGACGGCCTTGCAGAAATGGCTGAAGATTTCAGCGGGCGCTTTATTTTAATTATAGATGGTTTCGATGAGTTTTATTTCAAGAATAACACATTCGAAACCGTATTTAAGCAACTGGCCGATATTATAGCCATGTACCACAAATACCCCTGGTTTAAGGTGATACTAACCATGCGTTCGTCAACCTGGAGTAACTTCAGGGAAGATATAATAGGCCAACCTGATCTGTGGTTTACCGGTTTTATGATGGATAGTAGTCAAAAACTTAATGTGCCGCTGTTTACTACCGAACAAATCAAAAAACTTTGCGATAATATAAACCCTAATATTGCCCATGATATAACTTTACCTATTATTGATAAACTAAGTCATCCTTTATACTTCCAGTACTATTACCAGCGATACAGCGATAATTTCAGCTTAAGCCACTTTAATGACCTTACTTATTACAACCTTGTAGCCGCAAACTACTATCATAATGTTTACAAAGGTCATTATGCCATTGAAAAGGTATTGTTGATTACCGGCATCATTAATCAAATGGATACCGATAACCGGGTATACGAAGTTAGTAAGATCAGGATTTTTGAGCTGATCAAAAAATATGGATCGGCATACCAGGAGATGCTTAGCGCAGGGATCATTGAGGAACTTAACCTCTCGCGCGAAAACAAGCTCAACTTCGTAGTTAAAATGATTGACGATACTACCCTGGAGTATGCGTTGGCTATGATACTGATGTACAACAATAACTATGTATTTGATGATAACCTGGTAAACCTAACCGACCTGGTATTCGGCAGGGATAAAAAACTGCCTATCATAAAATGGTTTATTTATAATGCAGTTCATAAAGACTACAGGTTCGAGCTTAAAGCTTTACTAAGTGTACAGTTGTTGCCAAAAGAAAAATCGGAGATCATCAGGTTTATTGGTGAATTACTCAAAATTCAGCATGTAAACACAAAAATGACCGAGCGAATGGAAGATTTGTTTAGACAGGTTTGCAGCGAGGAGTTCTTTAACTACTTTATCAGCCTTGAATTTATCGATATTGGTTATGAGGAAGTGCTGGAAACATTTTTACAATTCCGCTTATCAAACCAGCAACAAATTTTAATAAAAACCTGCCTTGCTGCCATTGCCATCATGCAGCTTGATTTAACAAAAATCGAAAAACACTTTAATGATTTAAAGCAATACAATTTAAAAGCGCTTCAAAACTTGCCTATCAACCCGGTAAACTGCATTGAAACTATTTTGTTTTACCTCAAGTATGGCATCATAAAAAAGGAGTCGCTTACCGAAATCACCAGGTTCTATTTCAATCCGGTTCAAAACACCGGTGTTTCAAAAGGATTTACAGAAGTAGTTTATTTGTTGGCCTTATACACATCAACCATCTGTCAAAAACACAACAAAGCAGCCAAATTTATTAACGGTTTAAATAAGGTATACCGAGGCTATTCTACAGGATATGCTTTCATTTTAAAAACCGTTATGGCCGAGTCATACCTGGCGTCGGGTTATGAAGATAAAGCCAAAGCCGTTTTTAATGAGATAAGCATCACTTACAATGAACAGGATGGCGGTTTCACTACTTTTATGAAAGTGCTTTACGAGGGCTTAAAAATAAAACTCACCCTCCCGGTAAGTAACCAGCTTGCAGTTGTTAACAATATTAAAAACCTCATTAAATTATGCGATGACTCGAAACAGATCATAGTTAAGGTAAACACGCTTGGTTTTATACTTACTAACTATGCTGTATTGAAAGAAAACGTATACGTTTTTAATGATCTGTATTTCGATTTCATTAAAAGTATCCGCAACAACGGCTGCCGTACCGAACATTTCATGAATGATGAAATAAAATGGGCCGAAACGACACCCGCAAATAGTACAACAAACAGATTGCAAAACTTTAGCCTAAACAGGAACTAAGACAAAATTTGGTTCCGGTATTCGCGAGGGCTTACTTTTTTAATCACCTTAAAAAAGCGGTTAAAGTTTGATACGTTGTTAAAACCGCATTCATAGGCTATATCTGTAATACTGGTTTCTTTATGGCCCAGCAATTTACAGGCATAGCCTATTCTTGTTTCATTTACAAACTGAGTAAATGACTTTTGCGTGCGGGCCTTAAAAAACCGGCAAAACGCAAAGGTGTTCATGTTAGCCACATCGGCTATTGTGTTTAGTGAGATATCTTCCCTGAAATTGTCAAAGATGTACTTAAACACCTGATCCATACGTTTGCTATCATTGTACTGATAGTAGTTGATATAGTTGATACTGGCCAGCAGATCATATTCGGTATCTGATGAACTCATGATATTCAGGATGTCGAGCAGGGTGATGATTTTTTGCAGCCCCTCCTGCTGCAAAATCTGGTACATTAATTTTACTACCATATCCCGGCTTCTGCCTTTCAACTCCACCCCTCTTTGTGCCTTGTTCAAAAACGACTCGATTTTGCGCACATTTCCAAAAGCCGAAAGGTGCAGCAATAACTTCGATGGATTAAAATAGATAGATAGTGAATGCGCATAAGGCTCCGGTTCGTCTCCGTTAGTTTGCTCCTGTGTGTTGTGCCAAACGTGTGGGATGTTTGACCCCAGGAAAATAAGCTCACCGCTTTCAAAATAATCAACAAGGTCGCCGATTATCCTTTTGCCCGAACTTTTTACAATATGGACCAGCTGGCATTCCTCATGAAAATGAAACTCATTGGAGAAAAAAGGAAGCCTGACTTCCTTGGCAACAAAAAGGTCTTCTGACTGTACCCCGTCAGACAATACGGCTAAAATTGGTTTCATTTTAACAAGATCAGATCACAAAAGCTAAATATAAGCAAAAATACTATCGAAAGTTGCCAATTAAAGTGAAAGTAAAAAATCAAACCGCACTAATTTTACAACATCATACCTTATCCAACAAGGTATAATAAACCGATTTATAAACACAGGAAACAAGATTTTATCGAGGGCTTTTCTATGGAGAACAGTCTGAATTTATTTGCAAAATATATTTACTTACATGTACATTACTAAAATTGAAGTTACCGACAAGCGTTTTAATTTAGGCAATGGCGCCGGATCTGATGCTGTAAACGATTCAACCCAGTATGCTTACGCCATTTGCGAACTGCATACCGATAGCAGCGTAAAAGGAATTGGCCTGGCCTTTACCCTTGGCGCCGGCAACGACCTGGTATGCAAAGCCATACAATACCTTTCCGAAACATTGCAGGGCCGCGAAATTGAGGAACTGATGTCCGATTTCGGTTCGGTTTACCGCTCGATACTTGACTCGCCCACTTACCGTTGGCTGGGGCCACACAAAGGCGTTATGCAACTGGCGCTGGCCGCTATAGTAAACGCATGTTTCGACCTTTGGGCTAAAAGCCGGCAGGTACCGCTTTGGAAACTCCTGCTTGATCTGAGCCCGAAAGAACTGGTAGCCACACTCGACCTTAATTACCTGGAAGATGTATTAACCATTGAAGAAGCAGAAAACATTTTAAGGAACAATCTTACCGGCCGTACGCTACGCAACAGAGTTTTGCAAACAGGTTATAAAGCCTATGATACATCGGTAGGTTGGTTTAACTACTCAGATGAAAAAATTAAGGAAAATGTGGCGCGCGCCATCGACCGCGGGTTTACGGCAATGAAATTAAAAGTAGGCTCAAACGACCCGTTGCGCGATATCCGCAGGGCAAAGCTGGTTCGGGCCGAAGCAGGCGATAGAACTACTATCATGCTTGATGCCAATCAAAAGTGGAACCTGCCGCAGGCCATCTCCATCTGTAAAGAGTTAAGTACTATCAATCCTTACTGGATTGAAGAGCCTACCCACCCAGATGACGTACTGGCCCATCAAACATTGGCTAAAGAAATTGCGCCGCTTAAAATTGCCGCAGGTGAGCATATCCCTAACAAGATCATCTTCAAAAACTTTTTAGAGGCAGGCGCTATGGATTTTTGCCAGGTTGATTGTGTGCGCGTTGGTGGTGTGTCCGAATTTTTAACGATCAGCCTGCTGGCAAAAAAGTTCAACGTACCGGTAGTGCCTCATGTGGGCGATATGGGGCAGATCCATCAGCATTTAGTATTGTTTAACCATGTTGCTATTGGGCACGAAAACTTATTTTTGGAACACATACCGCATTTGGCCAAATACTTTAAAAATCCGGCCAATATTAGCGGAGGCTATTACGCTGTACCTGCCGAAGCAGGCAACAGCAGCGACCTTGTAACCAGCTAAAAACCAAAAATGAACCAGTTATTAAACAAAGTAATATTTATTACCGGAGGTGCATCAGGCATTGGTTTGGCTTGTGCCGAAGCTTATATCCGTGAGGGGGCAACCGTTTTTATAATGGATGTTAATGAGCGGGCCCTTTATAAAACGCTTGACCGTTTTGACGGCAAACATGAAGGCATTGCGGGAGATGTATCAAACAGCGCCGACGTAAAAGCTGCTTTTGAAACTATTAATAAGCATTATGGCAAGCTCGATGCCATTCACAACAATGCGGCTATAGCTCATCCATCAAAACCTGTTGACGAAACAGAAGAAGATGAATGGGATGCCTTGATGAATATTAACCTTAAAAGCCTGTTCTGGACAACCAAATATGGCATCAACATGCTTAAAGCATCAAAAGGCTGTATCCTGAATACCAGTAGTATGGCCGGCGATATCGGGCAAAGTCTGCATGCTGCTTATACCGCAACCAAAGGGGGCATCAACGCGCTTACCAAATCTATGGCGCTTGACTATGCGCAATATGGCATCCGGGTAAACGCGGTTTCGCCGGCTGGGGTGTGGACACCATTGCTTAAGCAATGGGCTGCCGAACAGCCGGATCCCGGATCGATAGAGAAATATCTGAATGACATACACGCCTTAGGCTACTGCCCAGAGGGAGATGTAGTTGCCGACGCGGCAGTTTTCCTGCTGTCGGACGCGGCACGATTTGTAACCGGCTGCATTATGCCGGTAAGCGGTGGGGCCGAATTAGGGTACAGACGATAAAACAAGATAATAATGAACAAAACCAACGGTAATACATCCAAATATTTGGCCCCGCTGCTGATAGTAATGAGCCTGATGTTTTTCTGGAACCTTAGCCGCAACATTAACGATGTGCTGATCCCGCATCTGAAGAGGGCATGCCAGTTAACTGATCTGCAATCGTCGCTGATCCAATCCGCATTTTTTGGGGCTTATTTTCTGATGGCTTTACCTGCAGGGCGCTTCATCGAAAAAACGGGTTACAGGGCAGGGATGCTTACCGGGCTTATTCTGGCAGCTATCGGTGCCGCTATATTTTATCCGGCTGCTACCACCAGGTTTTACCCGGTATTCCTGCTGGCATTATTTACCATGGCATCAGGCTTTGCCATATTGGAAGTTACTGCCACACCCTATATCTCAAAACTTGGTGATCCGGACCACGCGTCAAGCCGGTTAAGCCTGGCCGCTGCAGTTGGCTCAATGGGGGCCACTATAGGGCCTTTCATTGGTTCCAGATTTTTGCTGCATGAAAAAGATATCCCGGCAAGCCTGATCCAATCCTTTAACCCCGAGCAGCTTAGGTCGTTTTTAAACAGCGAAGCACACCTGGTGATTCCACCTTATTTAACATTGGCGGCATTATTTATCGCCCTATGCGTGGTACTTTACTTTTTAAAGTTACCGGTAATTCATGAAGGTAACAGCAGGCAAAAACTCTCTGGAGTATTTAAATTCAGGCATACTATATTGGGGGTGCTCGCCGTTTTCGCGTACCTGGGTGCCGAAGTTGGTGTGGTAAGTTTCATTATCCGGTACACAAAATCATTAAATATTGCAGGCATTACCGAGCAAAAAGCGGCCTTATTTATTACGCTTTATATGGCGCTGGTATTGGCCGGACGGTTACTGGGGGCATTTTTGCTTAAGCAGGTTAAGCCTAATAAAGTGCTTACGCTATGTAGTATCGGCGCGTTTATGCTGATATTGATATCGGTACTTACAAGTGGCTATGTATCCATAATTTCATTATCCGTAGTTGGGCTGTTCACTTCGGTAATGTACCCGATCATTTTTACTCTGAGCATCAAAAGCATTGGCGACTATACCAAAGTTGCTTCATCCTTACTCATTATGGGCGTTGTTGGCGGAGCTATTATCCCACCAATAATGGGCTTAATATCTGATCATTCGGGCATCAGGATGGCATTTATAGTACCACTTGTTTGCTATGTATATGTACTGTACTACGGCCTTAAAGGCTATGTGGTGAAAAACAAAACTTATTCGGACGAACCCGAAGAACCGCTATTGACCGTAATAGGTCATTAGGCTTCCATCTACCAAACTTACGAAGTTTTAAAGGCTTCGTAAGTTTTCTCCGGCATGATTATCGGCCATTAATAAAACAATCAGTACAATTTTGCGCAACTTTTAGTTTTTTCGACACTATTTTGTTGTGAAAAATACACTTAATACAACTAAATTGTTTCAGCAAGGCATTTTTTACCAAAAACAGGAAAAGCAATGTCAAAATAGTATCGAAACAAATCAATTTAAGTGCAATTTATTGTTAATGCCCTTCATACTTTTATCTTAATTATAAACGCCAGCTACTAAGGTTTTTACAAATACTTTTTAATCGAAAACAGCAATCCTCAAAAAAAGGACGAAGTTTTTGAAGTGGGATTGCTATAACCAATACTGAATGATTAAAACTTTACTAATTACGCTATTATTGGGGTTCACGGCCGGTATTGCCTCAGCACAAAACCATGAAAATGGCGGTGCGGGCAATGCCCCAGCCGTATATACCATTCAACATACAGCCAATGATAGCTGGAAGGGGTTTGAGCGGGTAAATATCATTATTGGTACTCATAAAGCCTATTTTGTAAACCCTAAAAAACCGCTTGAAGGTAACCCTTGGATATGGCGGGCCTCGTTTCCGGATTGGCATACCGATATTGACAGCATCCTGCTAACCAAAGGCTTTCGCGTAGCTTTTGTAAACGTTGACGATCAATATGGTAGCCCCTATGCATTACAGGTATGGGATGCTTTCTATAAATATTTAACCACCAAACAATCATTTGCCACAAAAGTTGCCCTTGAAGGCGTAAGCCGCGGAGGTTTATACGTATACGGCTGGGCCAAACGCAACCCAGATAAAATTAGTTGCATTTATAACGAAGCACCTGTTTGCAACATTAAAAGCTGGCCGGGTGGTAAACTAAGTGCTCCCGGAGATGCCGGTTTGTGGAAGCAACTGCAGCAGGTATATCACTTTACAGAGCAACAGGCACTTGATTATAAAGACAATCCTATTGATAACCTTGACGGGCTTGCCGCTTTCAAAGTTCCTGTAATGCACATTATCGGTATAAACGACCAGGTTGTACCCAATGCCGATAATACCAATATCCTTGCTCAACGTTATACGGCCTTAGGCGGCCCGATGATGGTATATCCTGTAACTGCCGGTCCGCAGGAATTAAACGGGCACCACTTCCCTATTGAACACCCGGAACAATGGGCAGATCTGATCATAGGTTACAACTACCCGGTAAAAAAGGCATTACCCTATGTCGATTACTTTACAACCCGTAACGGTTTAACCAATAGTCTTAATGTATTTAACGCAGGCCAAAAAGCTACGGTAGCGTTTTTAGGCGGATCCATCACCTACAACCCGGGCTGGCGCGAAAAGATCAGTCGTTACCTTACCGAGCGCTTTCCATCAACTAATTTTCACTTTATACAAGCCGGCATCCCATCTTTAGGAAGTGTGCCTCATGCTTTCCGCTTGCAAAGGGACGTGCTTGATTCGGGCAAAGTGGATTTAATGTTTGTTGAAGCAGCCGTTAACGACAACGTAAACGGCCTGGATAGCCTGACCGAAGTACGCGCTTTGGAGGGCATTGTAAGGCATGCAAAAAAGACTAACCCATTGATGGATATCGTCGTGATGTCGTTTGTTGATCCGGATAAGATCAGGGATTACAACAATGGCAAAACACCACTGCAAATTAAAAATCATGAACTGGTAGCTGGACATTACGGCTTGCCGTCTATCAATTTGGCTAAAGAAGTTACCGACAAGCTTAACAAACATGAGTTTTCATGGCAATATGATTTTAAAGACCTGCACCCAGCCATTTATGGGCAGGAGCTTTATTTTGCTTCGATAAAAAGTTTACTTAACGCATGTTTTGATGATCAACAAAACAAGGCATCAAAATTATCGGCACTACCAAAACCACTTAATAACCTCAATTTAAATAACGGCAGGTATTACAACATCCAGAACGCTAAAAACTTGAACGGGTGGGCTATTAACCCTGATTGGGCACCTGATAACAACCTGGCAACCCGCGAAGGTTTTGTACATAAGCCAATGCTTATCGCAACAAAATCGGGCTCATCATTAACATTGCCATTTACAGGCACCGCTATTGGTATGGCCATAGTATCTGGCCCGGACGCGGGTATTATAAGCTATAGTATTGATGGCGGCCCCAAAAAGAAAATGGATCTGTACACACAATTCAGCTCATGGATCTACCTGCCATGGTATGTAACCTTCAGTACCGATCTTAAAAAAGGTTCACATACGCTCAATTTAAAAATTGACACCGATAAGAATGCAAACAGTAAAGGAAACGCGTGCCAGGTAGTTTATTTTTTAACCAATTGATTTTTTCAAAAAAGCAGCAGCAAGCTTAAACACGGCTAAAAAATTTTAATTGTCAACTTAACATATTTTAACTCTCAATAAACAACATGATTAAACCAGTTTTTAAAGGAAAAACCTTTTACCAACTCCGCATTTAAATGCATTAAAACCGACACACCCAAAAACCAAACTCAAAAAACAAAAAACCATTATCAAACCAATTTTATGAAACAATTTTACCAATGTATCAAAGCCCGGCGGGAGCTTAAGCGCTCGTACAAACCTGCACCGGGTTTTTATTGCTTTGTATTATTACTGCTGAGCTTTATTGGCTCGGCACAATTTACACATGCGCAAACAACCAAGGTAACCATTACAGGCCGTGTAACAGATACCCTGGGGGCAACAATTGCCGGTGCCAACATCATAGCTACCAACCGTAAAAACCTGGGTACCACTACCGATATAAACGGTAAGTTTGTGATTGATGCAGAACCCGGTACCATCCTTAAAGTATCGTACGTAACTTTTGTCGATCAATTTTTCACTGTTTCGGCCAGTAAGCTGGTGGTAAACATTGTACTTAAAGAATCAAAACGAGGCCTTGAAGAAGTTGTGGTACTGGCCTACGGTAAAAAAGAACGTAAGGAAGCTGTAGTAGGTTCTGTAACTACCGTTAAACCTGCCGACCTGAAAATCCCCGCCAGTAACTTAACCAACGCGCTTGCAGGTCAGGTGGCGGGTATCATCGCGTTTCAGCCAAGCGGCCAGCCGGGGCAGGATAATTCCAGCTTTTTTATTCGTGGTGTAACCACTTTCGGCTATAAAAAAGACCCGCTCATTTTGATCGACAACGTTGAGCTTTCTACATCTGACCTTGCCCGCTTGCAGGTTGATGATATTGCCAGCTTTTCGATATTAAAAGACGCCAGTGCCACCGCGCTTTACGGTGCCCGCGGTGCCAACGGTGTAATTTTAGTAAGTACCAAAGAAGGTAAAATTGGTAAGGCTAAGATTAACGTACGCGTGGAAAACTCCATTTCACAATCGGCCAAAACCCTGCAGCTTGCCGATCCTATCACTTACATGAAGCTTTTTAACGAAGCCACCATAACCCGCGATCCGTTAAGCCCTCTCCCCTTCTCTCAAAATAAAATATTAAACACAGAGGCTACGCTGAGCAATGCTCCAGGCAGCAATAAATACGTTTATCCGGCTGTTGACTGGCTGGATATGCTTTTCAAAAAGCGTACAGCTACCCAACGTGCAGATATGAGCGTAAGCGGTGGCGGTGACGTTGCCCGTTACTACGTATCAGGATCATATAACGTTGATCATGGTATCCTGAGGCAAGATATTGCCAACAATAACAACAACAACGTTAAGTTTGAAAATTACCAGTTACGCTCAAACGTTAACATCAATTTAAGCAAAACTACCGAGCTTATTGTAAGGCTTGCCGGCTCGTTCAATGAGTATAACGGCCCTCTGACTGCCGACGCTTCGTTTTCGACCGACCTTTATAACGTTGCCGTACATACCAGCCCGGTATTATTCCCTGCTTATTTCCCTGCCGATTCGGCCAACCGCAATGTTAAACACATTTTGTTTGGTAACGCGGCACCGGCAAACGCGGGCTCGGCATCAAATGCTATCGCCTACAATAACCCTTACGCAGCGTTATTGCGCGGCCATAAAAACTATTCTGAATCAAGGCTATCTGCCCAGTTAGAGCTAAATCAAAAATTGGATTTTATAACCAGCGGGCTTAACTTCCACGGCTTATTTCATACCAACAGATATTCATATTTTCAGTCGCAAATGGGTTATTCGCCATTTTACTACAACGTGAATACTTATGATAAAGCCACCAATCAGTATACTTTAACATGGCTTAACCCACAGCCAACCGGCAACAATGTCGCTACCGAATATTTAAGTTACTACCGCGACCCAAGTACAGATAACCTGAACACCTATATCTATTTCCAGGGTGTTTTAGATTACAACCACGCATTTGGGGATAATAATGTGAGCGCGTCATTGATCGGCACACGCCAACAAACGGTATATTCAGCAGCAAAAGACCCTGTATTAAACTACCCTACTTTACAGTATTCGTTGCCTTACCGCAACTTAACCCTTGCAGGCCGCGCTACTTATTCATTTAAAAGCCGCTATTTCCTGGAGTTTAACTTTGGCTATAACGGTACCGAACGTTTTTCGGCCAATCACAGGTATGGTTTCTTCCCTACCATAGGCGGTTCGTGGATTGTATCTGACGAAAAATTCTGGGGTCAAGGGCTTTATGATGTTGTCACTCGTATGAAGTTACGGGCCAGCTATGGTTTAGTAGGTAATGACGCAATTGGCTCGCAGCGTTTCTTCTTCCTTTCGGATGTTAACCTTAACGGCGGAAACCCGGCTTCGTTTGGTACTTACAATGGATATACGCGCAATGGTGTTTACATCAACAATTACGAAAACCCAAATGTAACCTGGGAAACCTCGCGCCAGCTAAACCTTGGTCTTGAGTTCACCCTGTTTAAAAATCTGAATGTAGTAGCCGAGGTTTATAAATATCACCGTTATAACATTCTGCAAACACGTAGCTCGCTCCCTACAACACTGGGACTTGAAGCACTTGACCAGTATGGCAACCCCAACGTTACCGCTAATATAGGCACAGCCAATACCAAAGGTATCGACCTGCAGATGGATTATAAGGCTACTATAAACAACAATGTATGGTTGCAAGGTCGGGGCAACTTTACCTTAGCAAGCAGCAAATATGGTAATTATGAAGAACCTCAGTACAAAGAAGCCTACCGCTACCACAATGGTCAGGAAATAGGCAGGCAGTACGGCTATATTGCCGAACGTTTGTTTGTTGATGATAACGAAGCAAGGAACTCTCCTTCACAAATCTTTTCGACCAATGGTATCCCTCCGGGCGGTGGCGATATCAAATACCGCGACTTAAACGGAGACGGTAAAATTGACGGCGCCGACCAAACCTTTATCGGCTATCCAACCGTTCCGGAAATTGTATATGGTTACGGTTTATCTGCAGGCATCAAAAACTTTGATATTTCCTGCTTTTTCCAAGGCCAGGCTCGTGTATCCTTCTTTATCGATCCTAACCGTACCAGTCCCTTCATTCAAAGCCCCGACCCATATATCTATGGTAATACACAGCTGATCAAAGCATTTGCCGACAGTCATTGGAGTGAAGAAAACCAGGATTTATACGCTACCTATCCGCGGTTAGGCGTAACCGGCAACCAAATTGAAAACAACCGCCAAAACAGTACCTGGTGGATGCGTGACGGTAGTTTTCTGAGGCTTAAATCTGTTGAAATAGGCTACTCGCTGCCGCCATCAATTTTAAAGCGCTTAAACGTAAGCAAATGCCGCATTTACTTTAACGGCTTAAACCTGTATACCTGGAGCGCATTTAAACTTTGGGACCCTGAGCTTGGTGGCAATGGCTTTGCCTACCCTATACAAAAGGTATTCAACTTAGGCTTAAACGTTAACCTGTAATTTTTTACTGATCAATACTTAGTATTATGAAACAATATTATAAACTTTTATTACTGGTAGGGTTCCTGGTTTCGGGCGCATCATGTAAAAAATACCTTGATGTAACACCAGATAATACCGGCACACTTGAATACGCTTTTAGGAACCGTAACGAGGCCGAAAACTGCCTATTTACCTGCTATGCAACGTTACAGCAGTTTTATGATCCTACTTCAAACATAGGTTTCACCACATCATCAGAAATTATTTATCCCAACAACCTCACCAACCATCCGCTTAATGAAAATGGTTTCAACCTTATCCGCGGTACGCAAAATAGCGCAAGCCCCGGTGTAAACTGGTGGGATGGTGAAAATGGCGGGCAGGCATTGTTCCGTTCAATTCGCAGATGTAACATCATGCTTGAGAATATCGATAAACCTGTCGACCTTTCACCATCAGAGAAAGCAAGATGGATAGCCGAGGTAAAATTCCTTAAAGCATATTATCATTATTACCTGTGCCGCTTATATGGCCCTGTACCATTGGTAAAAACCAACATCGACATTACTGCAAGTACCGAGGAAGTGAGGGTAAAACGTTCGCCTGTTGATTCGGTATTTAATTACTGCGTACAATTGCTGGATGAAGCCATTCCAGATCTGCCTCCGGTTATCACCAACCAGGCAAAAGAACTTGGTCGTATTACGCAGTTAACCGCTTTATCAATTAAAGCTGAAATGTTGGCAACACAGGCCAGCCCCTTATTTAACGGTAACCCTGATTATGCCAGCATGAAAAATAAAGATGGACAGGCGCTGTTTTCAAGCACTGTCGATCCGCAGAAATGGAAACGCGCGGCTGATGCCTGTAAAGCGGCTATTGATGCCTGCGAAGCTAACGGCCTTAAATTATACACCTTTGTATCGCCTCCAACAGTAGGTTCCCTGTCAGACCAGCTACGTAATGAACTGACCATTCAAAACGCGGTTACCGAAAAATGGGATGTAAACCCAGAGTTAATCTGGGCATTAAACCCAACGTTCCCATGCCAGGGCTACGCTACACCAAGGTTAACGCCAAAATCGGCGGTTAATATCTTCTCAAACCCGTCAACATTTGCTGTTCCTATTTCAACACAGGAACTTTTTTATACCACTAACGGTGTACCGCTAACTGAGGATAAGAATTATGATTACGCCGACCGTTTCGCGCTTAAAACAGCAGGAGATGCCGACAAATATTATATTGCTCAAGGCTATACTACTATTAACGAGCACTACGGCCGCGAAACGCGTTTTTATGCCAATATTGCTTTTGATGGCAGCATCTGGTATGGTAATGGTATTTATAACCAGGATCAGGCTTATCATGTTGAAGCCCGTGGTTCCGGTTCATTAGCCGGCCCTAAAGACCTGAATACACTTAATATTACCGGTTACTGGCCTAAGAAACTGGCTAATTATCTTTCAGTTTATGACGATGGCTTTCAGCCGATAGAATATCATTTACCACTGATGAGGCTTGCCGGCTTATATCTTTTATATGCCGAAACCCTGAACGAGGCCAATGGCCCAACCAGCGATGTATACAATTACATTGATAAAGTAAGGGCAAGAGCGGGATTAAAAGGTGTTTTGGAATCATGGTCAACCTATTCAAAAAATCCGGCTAAACCAACAACTAAAGAAGGTTTGCGCGATATCATACACCGTGAGCGCCGCATCGAGCTTTGTTTTGAGGCACAAAGCGGATGGGACCTTCGCCGCTGGAAAGAAATTCAAAATGTGTTGAGCACACCACTGCAAGGCTGGAATATATATGAGTCAGAGGCTGGCAACTATTACAGGCCGCATACAGTGTTAACACCTGTTTTTGGGCTAAAAAATTATTTCTGGCCGGTTAAGGACAACGACCTGATCGTTAATAATAACCTGGTACAAACCACCTACTGGTAGGCGTCCCATCCATTTAAAAATGAATTAATTCAACATAAATAAGAATTATGAAACGCATTAAAAATTATTCGGTAACAGCGCTGGTGCTTGCAGCGGCGTTGTTTATAGCGTGCTTAAATTCATGCAAAAAGAACGATGGGTATGTTAAAGAGGTTTCGACCGATATGACCAAGCCTGCCGTGGTTACCAACGTAAAAGTTAAAAACTTTAACGGCGGTGCTTATATCACCTACGATCTGCCAAACTCAGATAACCTGCTATACGTGCAGGCCGAGTACCGCATCAATGATAAAACTACACGTCAAACCAAATCAAGCTACTACTCAGATACAGTTACTGTTGACGGTTTTGCCAAAAGTCAGGAGTATGAGGTAACACTTTATTCGGTGAGCAGGGCGAATGTTAAATCTGATCCGTTGGTTGTGAAGGTGCACCCAGATACACCTTTTTACAAACTGATAAAACCAACATTAACTATCACGTCTGATTTTGGCGGTGTAAACATCAAAGCGATGAACCCTGATCAAAAAGATATCGGTGTTATTTTATTGGCTTTTGATAAGTCAACACAGGCATTGGAGGTTGTAGACCAGCATTATACCAAGGTTGATACTATCAACTATTCCATAAGAGGGTATGCGGCAGTACCGCAACAATTCGGAGTATATGTTACCGATAAATTTGGCAATATATCTGATACTACCGTTGTAAATATCACCCCTATATTTGAAACGCTACTGGATAAGAGCAAGTTTTCGGTATATAAAACCCCTACTGACAGCCCTACTGCTTACGGCTGGGAAGTTCCATATTTATGGGATAACAAAACAGACGGGTACTCAAATGGCTGGCATACCGCTCCGGGAGCGCCTGCCCCAATGCAGGTTACTTTCAGCCTTGGCGTATCAGCACAGTTAAGCCGTTTTGTTTTATGGGAAAGACCCGATCAATATGCCTACGCACACGGTAACCCTAAAGATTTCAGCATCTGGGGATCAAACGTAAATGCTCCGCAGGATGTAAGGCTGCCTGATTATGCGCCTGTTGGAACCGTAGTTGGCGACTGGGTTAATATCGGCAATTATCATTATCCAAACCCGCCATCGGGACTTACACCAGGTTTTACTAATGCGGCCGATGCTGCCTTTGTTGCGGCCGGGGTTAACTTTAATATTCCTCCGGGTTCAACACCTATTAAATACTTCCGCTTCATGGTACATGATACATGGTCAAACGGTGACTTTGCCCACATGATGGAGCTTTCAATTTATGGTAACCCACAATAGGTATTAACTCATTTAGATTAAACGAACATGAAAAATATTGTCAGAATAGCTGCTTTCTGTTTGCTTGGATACCTGTTGTATGGTTGCAGCAAGCAAGACACACAGTTTGAATCGTACTTAAACGGGCATGAAGTTAAGTACCCTGGCACAGTGGCCAATGCCCACTCCCGCCCCGGAAATTTACGTGCCGCCCTTACCTGGAACCCAAGCTCCGATCCCAGCATAACCCGTTACGTGATATACTGGAACAATAAGGCCGATTCCATCATTTACAATTCTACTAATCATAATCCATCCGATAGTTTAACGGTTGTTATACCAAACCTTAACGAATACATTTATTCGTTCACCGTTTTCTCGTATGATGCCAAAGGCAACCGTTCTATTCCGCTTGATATCAACAATGTGAGGGTTTACGGGCCTATCTATCAGTCGGGCTTATCAAACAGGGGTTATGATGTTACCAATCCATACGGTATCAGTGCCGATGGAAAGCTTACACTTAATTTCCTGAAAGTTGATACCAGTACCCATAATGTGTTCACAAACATAAAATACACCAATAAAGCAGGTAAGGAAAGCTTTGGAAAACTTAGCGCCGATAGCATGTCGGTTACCCTGGCAGACTATAAGGCGGATACAAAGATCCAGTTCTTATCGGCCTTTAAACCTGCTGTGAATGCGCTTGACACATTTTATGTAGCCAATTATGAGGATTTCCCAACCATTAATTCTGTTGCCATTTGCGATAAAAAGCTTTTCAAAAAAGTATATCTGCCTAATGACGCTAAGCCTTATGAAGGTGATACCGACATAGATAGGCTTTGGGACGGCAGTACAGGTCCTCAGGGTTTCCCTAACATCTTCCATAGCGATGGCAACGGACCGCTTCCGGTGGTTATCACTTTTGATATGGGCGCACTATACAGAGGCCTGGTAGCTATTGAAGAAACCGGTCGTAACTGCTGCCACAACCCTGATGATTTTGAGGTATGGGGCATAGCCGATTTAACTAACGCTACTACTAACCTAAAGGCAAATGATGCTGGCTGGACTGCCGAGGCAATCTCCAAAGGCTGGAAACTGCTTAAAGAGATCAAACGGACCGACGATGGCAGCGCACCGTTAAAAGTAAACTTCGATCCAAATCCGCCGGCAGTACGCTATATCCGTATTAGGATTAAACACAACTCAAACAACGAAGGTAATTACACCAATATGAGTGAGCTTACCTTCTGGAATAACGCATTACTATAATAATACCCCTATGACCGGGCCGCCTCGCGCGGCTTGGTCATATTTATAAAAAATCAAAGACGACTGACCACAATTAATGCATTAATAAAAATTCATCAATGAAAAAACCGGCAATTATACTCCTTTACCTGTTTTCAATAATCAAAGTGGTCTTTGGCCAGCAAAGCACTCCTGTAAAAACCCCGAAAGAGGTTTTGGATGATTTCATGACCAAACGCTTTGGCATGTTTGTGCACTTTGGGCCGGTAACCTTACGCGGCACCGAAATTGGCTGGAGCCGTAACAAGGAAGTAGCCCAGGATGATTACGATAACCTGTACAAGGAGTTTAATCCGGTTTTATTTAATGCCGATGCCATTGTAAAAACAGCTAAAGACGCGGGTATGAAATACCTGGTAATTACAGCCAAACATCATGATGGCTTCGCTTTATGGCCATCTGCCTTTACCGATTATAACATCAGTAAAACACCTTATAAACGCGACATGGTGGCCGAACTGGCCGCAGCCTGCAAAAAGCAGGGTATACTTTTCTGCATCTATCACACCGTGCTCGACTGGCACGACCCAAACTATCCTATCCACAACCCTTACGATTCCACAAAGAACGTTAAAGGAGATATGGTAGCCTTTAAAACGCAAATGAAGAATGAGCTGAAAGAACTCATCACCAAATACCACCCATACCTGCTTTGGTTTGATGGTTACTGGGAAAAACCATGGACCAATGCCGATGGCCAGGAGATTTACGCCTATATAAAAAGTGTTGATCCAAACGTTATCGTGAACAATCGCTTAGGCAAAGAAAGCGAAAAACTGAATGACCAATCAGTAGGTGATTATCTTACGCCAGAACAGCGCATCGGACAATTGAATATGAACGAGCCCTGGGAAAGCTGCATCACCATTTGCCAGCAATGGGCCTGGAAACCTAACGATAAGATGAAAACCGTGCAGGAATGTATCCAAACACTGGTAAAAACAGCTGCCGGCAATGGCAACCTACTGTTTAATGTTGGCCCTATGCCTGATGGACGTATTGAGGCCCGGCAGGTTGAAACCCTGCAGCAAATGGGTGCATGGCTTAAAAAATATGGCGAAAGCATTTACGGCACCAAAGGCGGCCCCTTCGCCCCGAATGATAACTATGCTGTTACACGCAAGGGAAACAAGATCTATTTACACATATTTCAGAAAAAAGATGATAAAATTGTACTGCCGAATTTACCAGGCGTTAGCATAACCAATGCCTATGTACTGGGAGGAAGCAAAGTAACTTATAAACCAAATGCAGCAGGTTATATTATTGATTTGCCGCAAACCTTGCCCGATGCCAGCAGCAATGTAATTGTATTGGAGCTTAACAAGAATGCCGAAGAAATCCCCGTTATTACCGCGGGTAAATAAACTTAAAAACAGAAAACCTAATTAACATAAAGCATGCTAAAAAGAACGCCCCTGCTAATAACTGTAATGATAACAGGTATTACAACGTTTACTCACGCACAAACAAAACAATTAAAACTTTGGTACAAACAGCCTGCCCAACGTTGGGAAGAGACGGTTGCGCTCGGCAACGGTCGTTTAGGCATGATGCCCGATGGCGGCATCGGCAACGAAAAGGTAGTATTAAATGATATTACCATGTGGTCTGGATCATCACAGGATGCCAATAATTATGAAGCTTATAAAAAATTGCCCGAGATCAGGAGCTTGCTTGCAGCCGGTAAAAATGTGGAAGCTCAGGCTATTATCGATAAATCATTTGTGTGTACAGGTAAAGGATCGGGAGGCGTGCCATTTGGCTGTTTCCAGATGCTTGGCGACCTTAACCTTAGCTACCAATACAAAGGCGTTGACGAAAAAGATGTAAAATATGAAAACTACGAACGTGAGCTTTCCTTAAACAACGCCCTTGCCAAAACCACTTACCAGGTAAATGGCGTAACCTACAAACGTGAGTATTTTACCAGCTTTAATGACGATGTTGATGTAATTAAGCTTAGCGCCGATAAACCGGGAATGCTTAACCTGAGCATCAATATCAGCCGTCCGGAGCGCGGTGTTACCAGTACAGAGGGTAATGAGCTTCATCTTACCGGTCAGCTGGATAACGGCACCGACGGCAAAGGCGTGGCTTATAAAGCCAGGGTTAAAGCGCAACTAACCGGCGGTTTGTTAAGTACAACCCCAACTGCGCTGGTTATTAAGGATGCTACAGAGGTGATCATTTATGTATCTGCAGGTACCGATTTCAAAAATCCCCAGTATCTCACCAAAATGGATGGCGCACTGAAGGCGGCTATGAAAAAACCTTATGCGCTGGAGAAACAGCAGCATATCGCCAATTTCCAAAAATTATTCAACCGGGTAAAGATTGATCTTGGTACATCAGAGGCCGAGAAATTAACAACAGATCAAAGGCTTATCGCTTTCCGCAATAATCCTGATGCGGATAAAGGTCTGCCGGTTTTATTTTACCAGTTTGGCCGCTACCTGAGCATCTGCAGCACCCGTGTTGGATTGCTTCCGCCAAACTTGCAGGGCTTATGGGCAAATGAAGTTCATACGCCATGGAACGGCGATTACCACCTGGATATCAACATTGAAATGAACCAATGGCCGGTTGAGGTTTCCAACCTGTCGGAATTAAACCTGCCCCTTGCCGATTTGGTTAAAGGCATGGTGCCCCATGGCGAAAAAACAGCAAAAGCTTACTACAATGCCGATGGTTGGGTAGCCCACGTAATCACTAATCCATGGGGCTTTACCGAGCCGGGCGAAAGCGCCTCCTGGGGTGTTTGTAAAGTTGGCTCGGGCTGGCTTTGCGATAACCTTTGGCAGCATTATGATTTCACCGGTGATAAAAACTACCTGAAACAAATTTACCCGATATTAAAAGGCGCGGCACAGTTTTACAACAGCATGCTCATCAGCGATGCCAAAACCGGCTGGTTGGTTACCTCGCCTTCATCATCGCCCGAAAACAGCTTTTATTTACCAGATGGTACGCACGCCAGCATTTGCGTAGGTCCAACTATCGATAACCAGATCATCCGCCAGTTGTTCAACAACGTAATAACTGCAAGCAAAGTGCTGGGCACCGACGAAGCCTTTAGCAAAACACTGGCCGCTAAAGTAAAAAAACTGCCTCCTCCGGGTGTGATAGCTAAAGATGGCCGCATCCAGGAATGGATGGAAGATTACAAAGAGACCGAGCCGCAACACCGCCACGTATCGCACCTGTACGGCTTGTTCCCGGCATCACAAATTACGCCGGAGGCTACCCCTGCCCTTGCCGAAGCTGCCAGAAAAACTTTAGAGGTAAGGGGCGATGACGGGCCAAGCTGGTCTATCGCTTACAAAATATTGTGGTGGGCACGTCTGCATGACGGCAACCGTACCTACAAACTGTTTAAAGAGTTAATGAAACCAACCATCAAAACCGACATTAACTACGGTGCAGGTGGTGGCGTGTATCCTAACCTGTTATCGGCAGGCCCTCCATTTCAGATTGACGGTAACTTTGGTGCTACGGCCGGTATTGCCGAAATGTTGATCCAGAGCCATGCAGGCTTTATCGACTTAGTACCTTCTATCCCTGATGCATGGAAAGCTTATGGTGAAGTAAAAGGTCTTAAAGCCCGCGGTAATTTCACCGTTGATATGAAATGGAAGGATGGAAAGATTACCGGTTATAAAGTAACCTCGCCTACCCCACGTATGGTTAAGGTGAAAGTTAACGGACAAATCAAAAACGTTATGGCTGTTAAGGCGTAATAGCATCTTACCAGCAACTAAGGCATCCTTTTTCAGGGTGCCTTAGTTATAGCAAACTCCAGGTCATAAAGACCGCATTTTGTAAAGAATACGTTAATATTTAGATACAATTTTGTGCTTAACAAATAAAATGTATCTTAGACATTTAATAACCTAAATTCATGCGAAAAATTTCTAATTGGTTAATGATAGCTGTACAGTTGTCCGGCTTGCTTTGCGTTTGGCAGCCGGCAATTGTTTCAGCATCAACCAAAATCATTAAGGCTCAGCCAACTCAGCAGGGCGATATTTCCTTTTCTTACAGTCCTGCAGGCACTGTCCGTTACAATCAAAAGTCGGGCACTTTTTCTGTCACCGAAAATGGCAAGGCTATACTTAGCAATTGTTATAGTAAAGCCGGCATCGATGGCAAATTCTTTACCTCAAAAGATTATAAACAAATTGTTTATAGCCAGGCACAGGTAGCAGACGGCTTTGGTAAAGGCCTTAAACATACTTTTACCTTAACCGGCAATAATTTACCAAACATGTTGCAGGTGTTTTATACCTACCCATCGCACAAAGGTTACTTTTTTGTTGAGCTTTATGTTGAAGGTAAAAACCTTAAAACAAATTATATGGAGCCAATTGCCGGTAATATGGCGGCAATTATAGGTGATACCCGTTCGTTATTTGTACCATTTGATAACGATACCTTCATCAGCTATAATTCAAAAGCATTTAAAGCCCCGGTTAGCAATACCAGTGCCGAGGTAGGTACTGTTTTTGACAACAACAGCCGCAAAGGTTTGGTATTTGGATCGGTTGAGCACGAAACCTGGAAAACAGGTGTGCGCACCATCGCCAAAAAAGACAGCGCTAATACGTTTGAAGTATGGGGCGGTTATACTGAAGAAGCTGTAAACCGCGATAAAATAGCCCATGGCTTTATCAGTGGCAATAGGGTTAAATCGCCTAAAGTATTTGTAGGCTGGTTTACCGACTGGCGCAACGGTATGGAAGAGTTTGGTAAAGCCAACCGCGTTGCCGAGCCCCCTTACATTTTTAACTGGACCAAGCCTACTCCTGTTGGCTGGAACAGTTGGGGCGTTATGCAGGAAAAGCTGAATTACGACAAAGCTATTAAAGTAGCCAACTTTTTTGCCGACAGCATTCCGGCTTTCCGCAACGGTAATACCGCGTTTATCGATCTCGATTCGTTTTGGGATAACATGATCAGCGGTGGTTGGGAAGGTGATTTCAGCAAGCTGAAATCTTTTGCTGACTACTGTAAATCAAAAGGCTTGCAGCCCGGCGTATATTGGGCCCCATTTACCGATTGGGGATGGCAAGGCGGCCCCAACCGTAAAGTTTTAGGCAGCAACTATACGTATGGCGAAACGTGGACAAAAGTTGGCGATGGCTATCACGATATTGACGGTGCCCGTGCTACAGACCCAACCCATCCCGGCACTTTGCAGCATATTGATTATGTAATTGGCAAGTTAAAAGCCTGTGGTTTTAAAATGATCAAGATAGATTTTCTGGGACACGGCGCTGCGGAGTCAACTCATTTTTATGATCCGAAAATTACTACTGGCATGCAGGCTTATAAAAAAGGCATGGAACACTTAATCGATCAATTGGGCAACCAGATGCTGGTTTACGCAGCCATCTCCCCCAGCCTTGCAACTGGTCGTTACGCGCACATGCGGCGCATTGCATGCGATGCCTTTAAAACCATAAAAGACACCCGCTATACGCTCAACAGCGTAAATTACGGCTGGTGGCAAACCTACCTGTATAACTATGTTGATGCCGACCACGTGGTGCTTTCAACCGAAAGCGAGGGTGCTAACCGGGCAAGGATGCTCTCGGCGGTGGTTACCGGTACATTTATAACCGGCGATGATTTCTCTGCCCACGGTCAATGGTCGGACAGGGCAAAAGCCATGTACCAAAACCCCGAAATTTTAAAGGTGGTGCAAAACGGAAAAGCTTTCAGACCGGTTGAGGGTAATACAGAAACCGGAACTACCGAGCAGTTTGCACTAAAAATTGGCAACAGCTTTTACCTGGCCTTGTTTAATTATGGCGATGCAGATAAAACTTATACTATCGATGCGAAGAGGATAGGTCTCGAAGCCGATAAGGCAAAAAATGGCAAAGCATTGTTACAAAGTGTTAGTATAAGTGACGTGAAGGGCGTTTTAGTAAAAGCGGGCGATGCCGAACTAATTAAATTTGATTTGAGCAAATAAACGCTGCAAAGGCGCCGGCAAAAGATTCCCCTTAAATCGCCGGACGCCTTTTGAGGGGATGAAACCCTGTATCGTTTTTAACCGTTTAGTTTAACCGATTTTGTCCGTTTGCATGCAAGCGGGCATTTTGATTTTTTAGCATTCATACAGCACTTGTTTTTACTGTGTTTTATGCTTGCCAGGTTGCTTTTTTCTACCTGAAGCGAAGAAAAAAACAATCCGCCGGTAACGGCCAGTATCGTAAAAAATTTCATAGTAGTAGGTTTTAACTTAAAAGACGAAGTTTTTTGGCAAACGTTACAGCCAATTAGCAAATGTTGATTTTCGCATATTTTACTAACAAGGATAAGCCTCAAAGACACGTCATTGCGAGGCACGAAGCAATCCCCAATTTGCAGGTCCGCCCTGTATAGTTTGGGATTGCTTCGTGCCTCGCAATGACGAAATAGAGAGATATTAGGCCCCTAAAAAGCAAAAAGTCAGTGACCTCGCGTTACTGACTTTTTCATTAACTATTAACTGACCAAATATCCTTAACAAAAAACTATCTGGTACTACAAACATAGGGTGTTAAAGGCGGGCTACATGTGTGAAAAGCACCATCTTAACACTAAAAGAAAACTCTTATTATGCTGATTGTCTGTACTTTAAAGGCGTAATCTTATAATGCGTACGAAACAACCTGATAAACGAACTTGGGCATTCAAAACCTACCATACCAACTACCTCATTTACAGGATAACGCGTATCCTTCAGTAGCATTAATGACCGTTTTAAACGCAGCTGTATTAAAAACTGATGAGGTGTTAAGCCAAATGCCTGCTTAAATGTGCGCAGCAAATGGTTAACCGAAAGGCAGGCATGTTCGGCCAAATCCTCAAGGCTAATATTCTGATTATAATTGCTGTACAAGAATTCTTTGGCCAGGTTAAGGCGGCGCAGGATCTCCACCCTGGTGCCCTGGTTTAAGAAATCAAGCTTTTCGGCTTTTTTGCAGATCTCATCATTATAAATATGAAAATAGTTGATGAGCGTATGGTGCAGGTATTCGTTAATCAGCATTTCATCCTGCATGCCATCGTCAAGGTGTTGTTTCAGGTGGAACACATTGTATTTAATGTCACCGGCAAATGGGTAAATAGTTTCATTAAACTCGGGTTGTGCTTTTCCGTTTCCGTTGCCTTTATCTAATAAGCTGTCATGATCAAAAGTCCAGCAATCTTTAAAATCCTGCAAAAACTGCTGATCAAAATTGATGGCGAAGGATTGTACCTGCTGATCCAGATCGGTATCGGTTGAATATTGAGTGCCCCTGTTCAGGATCAAAAATGAATCGGGGTATATGGATAAATGCCTGCGGCCAATATCATAACGTTCACTACCGCTTAAAACAAAGCGAAGGCTTAAATCTGAAGTATACTGCGGCCCCTGTCTCTGACCGCCGGTGCGGCTTACAATCTTATTGTTGTTGCGTAATACTTTTGAATAGTCCATTGTGATATGATTTTATTGTTCGTTATAATTTCTTTCTTCCAGTAACATAAACTTGTTGCCCGCCGGATCTAAAAACTCGGCTGCCAAACCTGCCGGCAAATAAGCTGGCGATTTGCAGAAAAACACTCCTGCCGTGCGTAGCGCGTGATAATCGTTTAAACAGTCGGCTGTGTTAATGATGATGTTACTCTTATCACTGTTGCTATCGTTATTAGTTACAAGCAACGCCACATTTAATTTATCCGATCGGATCACCGTGCTCTCTCTTCCCTCGTAAAATGTCATTGTACCTGTTATTCTGAAACCTAATTTTTGAGTATAAAAGTTTATTTGTTCCTCAAAATCGGCTGTGTACACAGGTATATATTTCAATTTCATTTACAGTAGTTTTAACAGAAACCAGATTTAATAATGGAAATCAACCTGTTGGCCAAGGGGCAGCATACAAGATGATTTTTTGAAGCGGGTTTACAGTAGCCGGTCAGTTAAAACTACTTAACATATCAAAGGTACTTTACCGGCAGGGGGATAGTATCCCCCTATTTGGGGGATTTATGAATTAGTGGAATTTGGAGTATTGGCCTTAAAGCGATCCGTGAGGACACGGATCGGGGAATAAGATAGTGGGCTCACCCCCGCATCCGTGTCCCCACGGACGCCACACTGTCTGAAGTCTCTTACGTCGAACAGCAAAAAACATATCACTTTGAGCAAAAAAGATAATGCCTATAGCATTTAACTACAGGCATTATACATTCGCGGTCAGCGACAGCGAATATTTGTGGAGCAGGTTTTAGTCTACTGTTAAAACACCATCAATATTTGACAGGGTTTTACCTGTTGATAAATGAGTGATGTCTAAAGTAGAATATTGCCAGCTTTGGTCTCTTTTTTGGCATAGTGCCGATAAGATCACCACTTCGCCGGTTGAAGTAATGGTATAGCTGCCGCCTGGTACATAACCGCTTGCTGATGCGCTACCTGGTTGGTTTACCAAATAACCATCTAAGTTTTCAACGTTAGCTTGTGAAAGCGCGGTCAAATCTAACTCGGCAGGGATGGTAGATTGGTTTCTTTTTCTTGATTGGCAAAACAAAGTGCTTTTGATGTTTTTTGAGGTTTTGGCATAGCTGCCGCCTGGGATAAATGTTGACATGATAGTGTATTTTTTTAGGTTTTCTCGGCTTTTGAAGGATGTCTGAGTTTTCCTGTCTGTCCTGAAAGTTAAGCTGCTTAAACCGGTAGTTCCGAACTGACAATACAAATTTGCAACGAAACATGCCCCGGTTTAAAGAGTATAAATACTCAGATTTTATTATCCGTAGTTTTACTTAGTTGAACGGGATTATTAGCCCTACGGTAGAAGTAATTAGGAAAATTCTCAATTCCCTCCCTCGGGAGGGGTGCGGTGGGATGCGTAGTTGCAGGGAGGGGTTTATGCAAGATTTAGACGAATAACCTTGTCAATGAAACCCCTCCCTACACCCTCCCAAGGGAGGGAATCGCACGAGCCAACGCATTGATTATAACGTCAGCAAGGCAAGCTCTACTCAAGCATAACTATATCAATTTATTCTGCCTTGCCAGTTTAATGGCGTCTGCACGGGAGTTTACATCCAGCTTGAGGTAGATGTTTTTGATGTGGCTACGAACGGTTTCAAGGTCGATGAATAGTTCATTGGCAATCTGGCCGCGACTTTTGCCCTCTCCTATCAGTTCCAGAATTTGAGTTTCACGTTTAGACAATGGCGATTCCTGGTTTTTCTGGAACGAGCGGATCACCAATCGCGCGATATTGATACTCATGGGGCCACCGCCCTCCCGCACCTCCTTTATCGATTCGATGATTTTGGCCGATGGCGTATTTTTAGTAAGATAGCCGGAAGCACCTGCAGCCAGCGCATTAAAGATCTGCTTTTCTGATTCATAAACCGTAAGGATCAGGATATAGCAATTGGGCAGCAGTTTTTTTAATTTGGGGATAGCATCTATGCCGTTAACGCCTGGAAGTTCTATATCCAGCAATATTACATCCGGCTTATCAGTCGCAATTTTTTTTGATGCCTCATCATACGAGCAATAGGTACTAATCACATCATAACCTTCGGTAGCACCAATTAAAAAGGCATAACCATCGCGCAGTGTTTCATCATCCTCAATTATACTTACCTTAATGTTACGCGCCATGCCTAATTATTTAACTGGTTTTTACTAAACTTTAATGTTACTGATGTGCCCTTCCCCGCTTCCGAATTAATGAGCAGCGACGCGTTAATCCGTTTTGCACGGGCATTAATATTATTAATCCCCCTACCGCGATGGGCCGCACCGCTGTCAAAGCCTTTACCATCATCGGTAACACGCAGTGCTATCGCGTTTTTATCGCTCTGATCAAGCTCAAAAGTCACAAGCCCGGCATCCGCATGTTTAAGGATATTATTTAACAGCTCCTTAAATATCATAGTGATGTTACGGCTATACTCCATGGGCAATTTTATCAGCTGGATATCCTCATCAACAGCGGCAAATTCAAAATCAACAGGTACATCATGAAAAACCTCTATCCCTATCTCGCGGATATGGTTGAGAGTTTCGTAAAGATTATCGCTTTTAGGGTCAAGCGCCCACAGGATATCCTTGGTACCGTTGTATAGTGATGCCGCGTTCTGTTTGATCTGATCAACAATTCCACGCTGATCTGCCTGCCCTTTATCAATCTTGGCATTCAGTATCTCTGATAAGACGGTGATACGGGTCAATTTGTTACCCAAATCGTCATGAAAATCTTCGGCCGTTTGCTGGCGGATTTTGAGCTTCTCTTCCCGCTTCATTGCCTCAATTGCCTTTTCGCGTTTTATTTTACGCTGATGTACCAAATTTTGCACCCCGAAACCGAGCAGCACCAACAGTACAATAGCCAGCAACCTGAAGTAAAATGTTTGATAAAACGGAGGAATGATCACAAAACTGAAACTGGCCATCTTGGGCGAAACCTGTCCGTCCGGACTTATTGCCTTTACTCTAAAAGTATATTTCCCCGGTGGCAGCGACGGGTAATTAACCACATTATTACGCATTGGCGAGCTGAAAGCGCTATCCAGCCCAACCAGTTTATATTGGTAAGATACCGCGTCGGGATTTTTGAGGTATACGCCAAGAAACGATATCGATAAGTGATTTTGGTTATGCTGAAGTTCGGCCCAGTCATCCAGATCAATTGAGGAACGTTTTTCGCCATCCTCCTTCATAAGCTGTACCGATTTGATAAACACATGCGGCGGCGGCGATGGTACCATTTTAGTCATGGTATTATACACCATAACCGCTTTGGTTGTGCTTATCCAAATTTCATGCCCACGGTGCATAATGGCGTTTTGATTAGCCTCAACCACGGGCTCTTTCGAGCCTATGTTATCAATTACCCAAAAAGTTTTCTTCTCGGGGTCGTATTGCATGCGGTTAATTCCACGTCCGGTTCCCATCCAGAGCCTGCCACGTTCGTCGGCTGCCAAACTGTAAATACTATTGGCTTTTAGTCCGTCGCCAACGTTGTAAATGTTAACGGCTCCGGTCGTCATATCCCAGGTATACAGACCGCTGTCATCTGTACCTACCAACAACAGATCGCGATACCGGATCATACTATAAACTGCCGTATTGGGAAACGATTTAAGTTTAAAGCCGGGAACTATCTTTTTATTAACGGCAAGCATAACGCCATTTTGGGTACCTATCAAAACAGAATCGCCCCCAAGGCCAAGCATAGAAGCCGAATATGACGGAATTCCCTCCAGTTGCTTCATTTCACCGTTTTGATAATAGAAACAGCCCATAGAAGTTGCAAGCCATAGTGTGCCACTTTCATCAGCAGTAATAAAGTTATAGGCAAAACCCGAGCTGTTTTTTACCTGCTTAAAACCGCTTTTATCATATTGCCACAAACCTGTTGCCCCGGTGCCAATCCAAACGGTACCGGTTTTATCCGTATACAAACTCTGCACGCCTTTTAAATATGGCGAACCACCAGGCACGGATACTTCGCTCAGCTTTTTTCCATCATACCGCAAAATACCGGCTCCGTCAATACCCATTAAAACATTTTTGTTCCAGTCCTGGGTTACCGTCATAACAATTTTTGATTCGGGAATACCTTGTGTACGGTCAAAAATGGTGTACCGGTCGCCTTCGCAACGGTAAAGGCCATTGCCCAGACTACCCAGCCACAGGTTTTTATCGGCATCAAAATAAATATCAGGAACTGAGTTATCTGTAAGGCCGTTTGATGAGTTGTAATGGATCACATCACCATCCATGATACAGTAAGCGCCGTTATCAGTACCCAGCCAGATGTTGGCATCGGCATCCTGTTCAATACATAAAAGCTGCCCCTTGATTTTTTCGGTGACGTTTTTTATATCCAGCGGTTTAGCCACACCATCCCTGGCGCATAGCAGACCTGTCCGCGTTAAAAGGTAAATTTTGCTTTTGTCAAAACGGTCAAAAAATATCCTTTTAATAACTTGTTCGTCATAAACCGCAGGAACATCAATTACATGCTCCCATTTTTGCCCATTAAGGCGATAAATACCTTTTTTGTAAACAGCGGCATATAAAACACCCGCATTGTTAACGGCTAAGCTGGTAATGAAAAGTTCGGCATCGTTGTTAATAGCCACGTGCTGCATCTTATCATTTTTAACCCTGAACAGCGTACCTGCGCATGTAACCCAGATGGTACCTTCGCCATCCTGGGTTATATTCCCAACGAAATAGCGTTTTAGTGCTATATCGGGTTTGTAACGGATAATTTTTCCTTTATAAAGCCTTGCAAGCCCGTTCATTGTACCAAACCAGGTACAGCCTCCCTTATCAGAAAAAACCGTTGCAACATAGTTATCCGGCAGGCCTGTTAAACGGGTATAGGCGGTAAAATCCTTACCATCAAAGCGGCAGGCCCCGCCAAAAGTACCAATCCACAGGCGGTGGTCGATATCCATCGACATTTTGTTGATCTGCGACTGGATTAAGCCATCCTCAATATCATAATGCGCAAAAATGTATTTCTGTGCGTAGGCCCGGCCCGTAAACATCACCATACATACCAGGGAACACAAAAGCAGAAAAAAGGGGAAACGGAATAGCTTTTTCAATTAAAAACGTAATTTAAATTACCTGTATGGGGGTACAATTAAAAAGTTAAAATAAAGCTAATTAAAATAAAAAAAATCACCCCAATAGGGTGATTAATTATTGTTGGCTGTGGAAGTAAAATTTAGTTTTTTGCTACTACTGAGTTGTCGTTAGATAAAGGTGTTTTGATGTCTTCAAACATTTTGCAAACCTGGGTAATTTTCCAATCCTGCTTTTCATTTTTTTCGATGATGAGATAATCATGTTGTGAGCAATTTTCGTAGTTAAAATCAACCCTGGCAATTACCATGGCATCGCTTTTGGCAAGCACCTCATAGTTCGACTGGCAGTTTTGCTGCGTGCCAGCGTCTTTTTTCATCATACTTACCAGATCATCTTTTTCTTGTATAAGTACTTTTTCGCCACGGGGTATTTTTAATACGGAATTATCGCTCATTATTGATTTTAACTTTTTGAAGTTGGTTGTCATGTGGCTATCGATGAAATCGCGGATCACACTGGTGTATCCTGTTTCGGTGGCCGGACGGCCGTAACTGATGCTGGCGGATAATAAACTTACTATACATGCCAATAAGAACTTATTTTTCATTTGTGATATTTTTTTGATCAAATGTGGGCAGGCTTTAATCAAAAAAATATGCCTATAACACCTAAGCCACGCGCCCTCTTCAGCTCATAGCGGGCGAAGCTTAAAACCGGTGTTTTTCGCCTATCAAAGCCGTTTTTCGCATATTTCTGAAGAACAAGTCCATGTTTCAAAACCGCTTCTGATAATTCTTTTAATTATCAATAAACTAAGCCGGAACATAGCATAGATATTTAAATCTGTACGAAAATATTTTTATTTTTGAGAGCATCGTTTACCGACTAAAACTACCACTGCAACTTGGAACCTACTGAAAATTTTTTCCGAAGTATTGTTGAAGCCTCACCTTTTCCGGTGTATATGTGTATGGGCGAGGATAAGCTCATAGCCATAGCTAACGATGCCACGCTGAAGGCATGGGGCAAGGACAAATCAGTAATTGGAAAACCGTTTGACGAGGCCCTTCCTGATCTTAAAGGTCAGCCGTTTAGTACCTTGATCAGCGAAGTTTACAAGACCGGCGAAACCTACTATGGCAACAATGAACCTGCCGAATTTATAATTAACGGCAAACGGCAAGTCAACTATTTTAAATTTACATTTCAGGCGGTACGTAACTCGCGCGATAAAATTGTGGGTGTTATTTGTTTCTCGACCGATGTTACCGAAATTGAGCATGCCCGCCAGGCCATGGAAGAGAGCAGACAGACCCTCTACAACATGGTAAAACAGGCCCCGATAGGTATCTGTATTATTAATAGCGACAACCTGGTAATTGAGATGGTTAATGATTCATACCTTGAGCTTGTTGGGCGTAAACGCATAGAAATGGAAAACCGCGGTATCTGGGATGCCATACCCGAGGCAGCGGATTTGTATGCGCCAGTAATGGACAACGTTATTGAAACTGGTCAGCCAATTACCGCAAAGGAGCATAAACTGTTACTGGTGCGCAATGGCATCCCCGAAATGGTATTTGTTGATTTTGTTTATGAACCCATTAGAGGTTTTGACGGCGAGATCAGCGCAATTATGGTCATAGCTATTGATGTAACCGAAAAGTTTCTTGCCCGACGCAAAATTGAGGAGGCAGAAGAACGGGCCAGGTTGGCTGTAGAAGCAGCTGAAATAGGCACATTTGATCTTGACCTGATAACCGACGAATTGCTAACATCCGAAAAATTTAATAAGATCTTCGGATTTGAGCGCAACGTTCCTCATGATTTATTTGTTAAGGCGCTACACCCCGATGATATCGAGCTTCGGGATAATGCTCATAAAGCGGCGCTTGTTAGCGGCAAACTTTTTTATGAGGCAAGGATCATCTGGCCGGATGGTTCAACCCACTGGATCAGGGCGCAGGGTAAAGTTTATTACGGCTCTATAAACAAGCCTCTCAGGATATTAGGAACCCTTCTTGACATCACTGAGTTTAAACACCTGCAACAACAAAAAGACGATTTTATTAGTGTAGCCAGTCATGAACTTAAAACACCCATGACATCCATTAAGGCATCAATGCAATTGCTGGACAGGCTGATAAAGGTTGATCCCTCATCTGATAAAATTCCTCAGTTTATTAACCGCGGCAACAGCAGTCTCAATAAAATGCAACAACTGGTTGACAGCTTGCTTAATGTTTCAAAAATAACGGCAGGACAGCTTACGTTGTACAAAACCAACTTTTTAGCATCTCAGATGATTAGCGAATGTTGCGATCATGTAAGACTTGCCGGCACGCATGAACTGGAGCTTACGGGTGACACCGAGCTTGAGCTATATGCCGACAGGCAACGTATTGATCAGGTTGTTGTTAACTTTGTAAACAACGCCGTTAAGTACGCGCCTGAAAGTAACCGCATAATCATAAACATAAGCAAGCAGGATGATATGGTTAAAATATCGGTACAGGATTTTGGTAAAGGCATCCCGGCAGAAAAGATCCCGCATTTATTTGAACGTTACTACAGGGTTGATACTTCAGGCATCCAATACTCCGGCCTCGGGCTTGGCCTATACATCAGTGCTGAAATTATTGACCGGCATGGCGGTCAAATGGGTGTTGAAAGCGAAATTGGTAAGGGCAGCACCTTTTGGTTTACAATACCACTGAATTGAAATTGAATTTAAAAATCAATTGAAATTAGTAAAACCCATACTTATTGTCCTGTTGTTTTGCCTGCTTACCGTTTTAACACAAATTGGTGGACTGGTTTATATTATTTCAATTAGCTTTCACAAATGGGTCAATAAAACAATAAAAAATAAGTACTACCGCCAACTTACAATATTTGCAATATTCGTCTTTCTTTATTGCTTTTCAACTTTTGTGGTTGTGCCGCCACTTGCCCGCTTGTGGGGCAGGGTACCTCTTCCAATAGCGGAAACAAATCATTTACGGCCGTTAAACCAGCTAACCTGCTTGTTTAACCGTAATTATGTTCGCCCTCAACTTAAGCAAGCCACATATACCGTGGCTTCCGAAATAAACAAAAGGTATCCAGGTAGTACCTTAAATTATCTTGATGCAAGTTTTCCGTTTATTAACGGATTTCCTCTTATGCCCCATCTGAGCCATAATGATGGCAAAAAACTGGATCTTGCATTTTTTTATATTGATAACAAAACTGGATTGAGAACCGATAAAGCGCCCTCTCCAATTGGTTACGGAATTAGCGAGAAGCCGCGTACAGGAGAAATTAATACAACTCAGACTTGCCTGATAAAAGGGTATTGGCAATATAGTTTTCTGACCCAAATAGTCCCCCAGGGTAATAAAGTCAATTTTACGTTTGATAGTGTAAGAACAAAAGATCTCGTAAATTTATTTGCGGCGCAAAATGCTATTAATAAAATATTTATTGAGCCTCATTTAAAAACACGGTTGAAGATCACCACACCAAAGATCCGGTTTCATGGCTGCCGTGCAGTAAGGCATGATGATCATATTCACGTGCAGTTATAAAGCCCGCTTTTATTTAACTAAAGAACAATATTTTAACCAAGACAGTTAAATTATTCTTATTCCAACAAATGCATACTTTTGGTGTTTGTAATATTCGTATTTTTAAACACAATCCCCTATTTGATCCTTTAAAATGACAGGCAATTTAGATCCTAATCTCCAGGCTGATCTGGAAGCCATAAACCAGATTCCGGTAATCAATTCAATACTGGAGGTTATTTGCCGTACTACAGGAATGGGTTTTGCTGCCGTAGCACGTGTTACCGAAAAAAAATGGATAGCTTGCGCGGTGCTTGATAACATCCAGTTTGGGCTGGTTCCTGGTGGGGAATTAACATTAGAAACTACCATTTGTCATGAAATAAGGCAAACGCAGGAAGCCGTTATCATTGACCATGTTGAGAAGGACGAGCGCTTCCGCGCGCACCACACCCCTTTGATGTATGGCTTTCAAAGTTATATTTCTATGCCTATCATCCGTAAGGATGGTACTTTTTTCGGTACCCTTTGCGCTATCGACCCTAACCCGGCAAGGCTCGATACTCCGGAGGTGACCAATATGTTCAAGCTTTATGCCGATCTTATTTCGTTTCATTTACAAGCAACTGAAAAGTTAGCTCTTACCGAAGAAAAACTTTTAGAAGAACGCAAAACAGCTGAACTTCGGGAACAGTTTATCGCCATTTTGGGGCATGATCTGCGCAATCCCGTTACCGCTGTATCAAACGTTGGTCAGCTAATGATGCGAATGCCGCTTGATGACAGGCTTAAACGCCTTGCTACAATCCTTCAGGATTCGTCCTTGCGAATGAAAGGCCTCATTGACAACCTGCTCGATTTTGCCCGTGGCCGGCTTGGAGATGGCATTACGTTAGCATTAAGCCCTAACGAACACCTTGAAAAAACGCTTAGACACATAATTTCTGAACTTCTTCTCGCTGCTCCTGAACGGGAGATCATTACCGACTTTAATATTACCGAAACCGTATTTTGCGATGGAACAAGGGTGGCACAATTATTCTCTAACCTGTTATCAAACGCGCTTACACATGGGCAAAAAGATGCACCGGTAAAGGTGGCAGCAGGTAAAATCGATAATAAATTTATACTTTCAGTAACTAACCCCGGCGATCAGATTCCTTTTGCGGCAATGGAGCGGTTATTTCAACCATTTTCGCGTGGTGAAGTTAAACAAGGTCAGCAGGGTTTAGGGCTTGGTTTGTATATTTCATCGGAGATAGCCAAAGCCCACGGAGGCACAATAGCTGTAACATCAACCCCGGAAGAAACTTGCTTTACTTTTCAGTTTCCGGCGTAAGGATTAAAACAAATTTCCCAGCAATTTCCTTCAGGATCGGCAACAAAGCCTGCGTATCCGCCCCAAAATGTTTCGGATGGCTGCTTTAATATTTGTACGCCGACCCCTCTTAATTTCGCTATCTGTTCATCAACATTAGCTTTTGAAGCGAGGTTTATGGTAAAGTAGACAGCCTTACTCCTGTTATTATTATGTATATTTGTGTATTCCTTAAAAAGCGGCTCATCGCACAGGGTGAGTACTAAATTATCAAGCTTTAGCATTACAATCTTTTCATTTTCGGCAATAATTTGCCACCCGAATTTTTCGATATAAAATTCCTTTATCGCATCAAGATCTTTAACAGCAAGCGTTACGGCGGCTACATGGGTTTGCATGGTGTATTACTTTTATAAGGGGTTCTTATACACAAAAACTACAGGCTTTGCATGTTTTATTTCACACTAAAATTTAATCGCCAGTTAATACAGCTCGTATAAATTTAGTTAACCAAATATATAAACATGCAGATCAATTATTTTATAGTAGGGATTGTAATAACCCTGTTAATAGCACTGATGATATGGATTGTAAAAACCGACCGGAAAGATGAAAAAAATTTCGAGCAAAATATTATTGATCAGGAACTTAAACCCAGGGAGCACCCAAAACCGCAAAAAGCCGATAAAGCGATGTGATTGGGTAAAACCCGCTATTAACTCACGTATTTTTACGCATTTCTTTACAATATCCTTTTTCTAAATTTCACCACCCAACCTAAAATCTATCTCATGGCAGCAGAAAAAACTTCAGATCAGCAAGTATTTTATGTAGGACTTTGTATGGCCGGCGCGGTTTCTGCGGGGGCCTATACCGCAGGCGTTATTGATTACCTGCTCCAGGCATTAACCGAATGGGACAAACGTCGCGGCCAACCCGGCGTTCCATCACACAGGGTGCAGATCCCTGTAATGGGCGGCGCATCTGCCGGGGGCATGACCAGTATCATGGCAGCATCCTCGCTTAATAACCCGATAACCCATATCGATAAACCTTCAGGAGATATCCTTGCCGAACATCCTGAGAATAAACTCTATCACTCGTGGGTTGATCTTGTTCAGGCAGATATGTTTTCGAAAATGCTGGATACATCTGATATTAAAAACTCAGGCGTAATATCCGCCCTTAATTCTGATTTTATTAACGATGTTGCTACCCGCGTAGTTTCTGCTGATCCCAAACAGTGGCAGCCTACCCCTGCTTATATTAAACCAGGTTTAAAGATCTTCACTACACTTACCAACCTGCAGGGCTATGCTTATAATGTCCCGTTCAATTCGTCATCGCCGCAGCCTACTAAGTACAACATGCGCATCCATAATGATTACGCGTGTTTTCAACTTACAGAGAACGCTATAACAGGACATAATGATGGTTGGATGCCTTTGGACCTGAAGAATAAAGTAAACACTGATATAGCCGCCGATGCAGCTATGGCTACAGGCGCTTTTCCCGTTGGCTTACAATCAAGAATAGTAAAACGGGATGCGCAATATGTTAACAATAACCCATGGCTAAGCAATTACCTGGTTAATAGTCCTGTAGCAGCTGGTGGCTATCAAACCCTGAATGTTGACGGCGGCATGATCAACAACGAACCATTTGACAAAGTGCGGAGTGTATTGGATGATCTTACCGGTCAGCCCGATGTTGATTATAATAACTATAATAAGTTTGTTTCAACCGTGCTGATGATAGAGCCCTTCCCTACTCAGGCGCCAACACCAATTTCGCAATCAAGGGCTATATCAAATATCGTAGGCTTAACGCTATCTTCCATGTTATCGCAAATGCGATCAAAGGCTGTTAATATTAAAGATGCCATGGACTCGGATTGTGCCGGCCAGTACCTGATCACCCCATCGCGCAGGGTAGATACACCGGATGGTAAATCAACTGATCTTACCGGCGAGCAAGCCATTGCCTGTGGTGCGCTGAGCGGCTTTAGCGGTTTTTTAAATAAAGAATTCAGGGTTCATGACTTCTTTTTAGGCCGTCATAACTGCAAGATCTTTTTACGTGATTACTTTACCGTGCCCACCAAAGCACTAACTACCAACTCTATTTTTGTTGATGGCTACGCCAACGCGGATAAAGCCAAATTTAAATCAACCCAAAACGATAGCTACCAGATCATCCCCGTGTTTGAAGAGGAAATCAAATTCCCTGATATTAAATTCAGCTCGGGCAACAACTGGCCTACTATTAAGGAACAGGATATTGATAGGTTTAGCGGCGGTATGAAAGACCGTATCCAAACCATTATGCTTAATGTGGCAGACCTGGGCTGGCTTACCAAAAGCTTACTATGGATAGGTGCCAAAGTGATTTTGAACCGCATGGTAACCAACAAAATTATGGTGACAATAAAAGGCGAACTTAAAACCTGGAAACTGCTGCCATAACGCTGCATTCTTAACTCATTGGCGGGAACAGATTAAGGTAAATTAAGCTTGTCAAAAAAGATTTTGCTTAATTACATTTGCCGCCGTATGTATAAAAAAATATTAGCCGGTGTGGTGTTCACCGCGCTTTGGTCTACCGGTGCAATAGCAGCCAAGTTCGGCATTCGTTCGGCCGATGCTTTGATTTTGGCCAGTGTCAGGTTTATTAGTACAGGTTTAATATTTGGCCCTTATTTTTTATTACATAGCAAGCACCGCTTTTGGCCTCGTGGCAGCGAGTGGAAGCCCATTATTATTTACGGGCTTTTAAATACCACGTTTACACTGGGTTCTTTTTTCGCGGCACAAAAGTATGCGTCGGCAGGCATGAGCACGCTGTTTTTAGCTGTGGCTCCCTTGCTCATGGCGCTGTTCTCGTCGTGGTTTTTAGGCCGTAAGCTTAGCCGCTTTGAGATTATTGGGATGCTGGTGGCATTTAGTGGGTTGATACTTTCCGCCGCTTCTGAGTTACCCAAAGGCCATATCAAACCCTTAGGCTTAGTATTACTCATTATCTATATGGTATCCTACGCCTGCAGCAGTATTTATTTTTCGTCGATAAAGCGAACGCTGACTAATATTGTTTTTAACGTTTGGCAGGTATTTACCGGCGGCATCATGTTATTGCCTTTTGCCTTCCTGTTTAAAGACTATCACATTCATCATTTAGACACGAACCTCCTGTTGTCTATGGCCTGGATGGTCATCGTGCTCTCGTTCATAGCCAATCAGTTATGGCTTTACCTGGTAAAGATAGATACCGTTAAAGCCGCGGCATGGCTATACCTTGCCCCTGTTTTTGGCTATGCGCTTGGTTACATTTTCTTCAATGAAACCATAACCGTGTTCACCATTTCCGGTACGCTTTTAGTAATTGCGGGATTGGTTGTAGCGGGGAGGAATAAGAAAGCAGTTAAGGCTGTAGAGTAGCTATAACCTGCTTCTTAGGTTTGTCATGTTGAACGCAGTGAAACATCTTCTCCGATCTGTAATAGTGGTTGTAAGATGAAGAAGATCCTTCACTACGTTCAGGATGACAAAAAAGAATATTGTTATATCGCCTTAAACACCACTATCCCATTATGGCCACCAAAGCCAAAAGTGTTGCTCATAGCTACTTTTACTTTGTGGTCCATGGCATCCTTCAATACAAATTTCAAAGTATCAGGAATAGCCGGGTCTAAAGTTGTGGTATTGATAGTTGGAGGGATCACCTGATTTTCTATCGATTTAATAGCAGCGATAGCCTCAATAGCACCGGCAGCACCAAGCAGGTGACCGGTCATTGATTTGGTTGATCCTATGATGGTTTTTATCTCTTTATTTTTGCTAACTGCCAGTAAAGCATTGATCTCCGAAAGATCGCCTACCGGGGTTGAGGTAGCATGCATGTTCAGGTAGTCAACATCTTCGATGCTTAAACCCGATTCGGTTAGTGCCTGCTGCATAGCACGGGCGGCACCAAGTCCTTCAGGATGGGTAGCTGTCATGTGATAAGCATCAGCTGTCATGGATGCTCCGGTTACTTCGGCATAAATATGTGCGCCGCGGGCAACCGCGTGGTCATAGTCTTCCAGTACTAAAGCACCGGCACCTTCGCCCATAACAAAACCATCACGATCGATATCAAATGGCCTTGAAGCATGTTGAGGGTCATCATTGCGCGCAGACATCGCTTTCATAGAACTAAAACCGCCGATAGAAGCTGGTGTAATAGGCGCTTCTGAACCACCTGTAACTATGATTTTAGCCTTACCTAAACGGATATAGTTAAAGGCGTCCATAATAGCGGTGTTAGACGTTGCACAGGCCGAAACGGTTGTGTAATTGATCCCCATAAAACCATTACGGATAGAGATCATGCCCGAAGCCATATTGGAAATAAATTTAGGCACAAAGAACGGGCTAAACCTTGGTTGTCCGTTTCCCCTGGCGTATTCGGTCACCTGCTCTTCAAAAGTTTCCATACCGCCTTGTCCGCTACCCCAGATAATACCAATATCAAACGGATCCATTTTACTCAACTCAAATCCCGAATCTTTGATAGCTTCATCTGCTGCTACAAGGGCATATTGGGTAAAGGTATCGGTACGTTTTAATTCGGCTTTATCCAGATGATCTGTGATATTGAAATCTTTCAGTTCGCAGGCAAATTGCGTACGAAACAATGATGCATCAAAACGGGTGATGGTTGCCGCGCCGCTTTTACCGGCAACTAAGTTTTGCCAATAAGTTTTTACATTATTTCCAAGCGGTGTTAAAGCGCCCAGACCTGTTATAACTACTCTGTTTAACATGATGGTTTTATTAAAATCGGCGCAAAGATATAACAATATACCAAATGGTATTTTGGCAAATCAATACTAACAGGTTTTAAACGCTGAAAATTACCGGGTTATGGCATGACCAAAAGTTAAAACAGTTCAAAAACCTACCTGATTTAGGCGAGAAAAGAGATGGAATTATTTTCCAAAAATTTTATTTAATTCCAAATAAGGTACTGCATCATTCACAAAACTATAGCCTCCATTGCTTAATTCAATAGCAGCCCGCTGAAATGCGCCCAAAGCAGCCCTTGCCAATGCAGAACCAAGACTTACCCTTTTTACGCCCAGATCGGCAAGTTCATTAAAACTGATATCGAACCCGGCAGCACCAAGTACAATATTTACAGGCTTAGGTGCAACAGCTTTTACCACTTCACTTATTTGTTCTCTTGTTTTAAGTCCCGGCGCAAATAGCACATCAGCTCCGGCATCGGCATAAGCAACAAGACGTTTGATAGTGTCCTGCAGATCAATTTTTCCGTGGATCATGTTTTCTGCTCTGGCGGTTAATGTAAAGTGAAAAGGCAGGCTTCGCGCGGCTTCAACAGCAGCCTTGACGCGGGTAACAGAAAGCTCAAAATTATAAATGGGATTTTGGTCATCACCCGTGGCATCCTCTATCGAACCGCCAACCAATCCAACGCCGGCTGCTGCTAAAATTGTTTCGGCACAGATTTCGGGAGTATCGCCAAAACCATTCTCCAGATCGGCAGCCACAGGCAGGTGCGTGGCATTGATAATAGACAAGGCATTATCAAGGGTTTCCTCGCGACTGATCATAGCATGCCCATCCGGACGGCCAAGCGTGTAAGCCAAGCCGGCGCTTGTTGTGGTAAAAGCCTCAAAGCCCAACCCTGTTAAAATTTTGGTCGAGCCGGCATCCCATGGGTTAGGGATAATGAACAAACCATCGCGTTCATGCAGCGCTTTAAAAACTTCAGCTTTTTGATTTTGATTATTATTTATTGCAGATGACATTTCCAGGCAGATTAGTATTTCCCGAAGTTAAGTTAAAAAACAGTCGGTAGTCATAAGTCTTAAGTCAAAAAGCAAATTTCCGGCTTAAGACTTAGTACTTCGAACTTACGACTTAATACTATTAATATCCTTAATATTGCAGCAGCAATAGTTATGAAACAACAAGTAGATATTGAAAACTGGATCAGAAAAGAGCATTACAACTTTTTTAAACAGTTTGAGGAACCCTATTACGGCGTGAATGTGGACATTGACGTAACCGCCGCCTATAAGTTTGTTAAGGACAACGGGATCTCGTTTTTCCTTTATACCATGTATCAGTCGTTAGCCGCCTCACAAGTTATTGAGCCGTTCAAATACCGCATGGAAAACGACGAAGTTTTTATTTATGACCGGATTGATGCCAGTTCAACCGTTCCGAGAGCTAATGGCACATTTGGTTTTGGCGAATGGTCGTTTCACCCATTATTTGAAGATTTTACCCGCGAGGCCAACACAGAAATTGAGCGGGTGCAAAGCAATAACCTACTTGAGCGCAAAGCTTTAAATAACGTGATCCGTTATTCTTCGCTGCCGTGGATTAATTTTACATCCCTATCGCATGCGCGCATGTTTGCCTTTGTGGATAGCTGCCCTAAAATTTCCTTCGGTAAAATGACCGAACATCATGGCAAACGCACAATGCCGGTATCCATCCATGTAAATCACGCCCTGGTTGATGGGATTCACGTTGGCCAGTATATTGATTGTTACCAGGAGCTGTTGAATAAAGGATTTTAGGCTGCTATCGAGAAAGCGCAGAAGTTGCGTACCTCTGGCACGCTAAAATCTGTTATAATCTAATCTGCTACAAACCTTTAGCACCTCTGGTGCTTTTTTAAACGGAGCGATTTGCCTAAGGAAAAGATTTAACCTTTTTTAAACACGTTTTCCTTCACCATAAACAGTGGCAGCGAACCATGGTCAAGCACGCGTGAATGGAAATCGCGGATATTAAATTTGGTGCCTTGCTTTTGCTGTAACTCCTGTTTCCAGTGCAGTATTTGCAATGCGCCGTATTTATAGGTAACAACCTGTGCCGGCCAACGACGGATCCGGGCAATTTCGCGCATGGCTATATCATCCTGTCCGCGGATGTTCTTTTTCCAGAAAGCTAAAGCCTGCTCGTCTGTCCAGCCGTAATAATTCAGGGCTACATCAAGCGGGACCCTAACCGAACGCACAATGTCCCACTCCCATTTGCCCAACTCATCATAAGGCGTTTTATATACGCCTAATTGCTTGCCCAATTCTTCGGTATAAGCGCCCCAGCCTTCGGCAAAACCCATGTAATAAAACAGCTGCTGCACGGCCGATGTTTTGGTTTGTGCCTCGGTACTGGCTTGATAATGATGTCCGGGAACACCCTCATGGATAAAAAGCCAGTCGATCTGGCGTTTATTGTAAGGCTTGTCAAAAAGGTTATAGTAAAATACATTGCTATCGTAGTAGCCAGGCGTTTGAGCTAATTGCCGGCTTTCGCCCTTTTCAATTTTTAGCGGAGCGATACTGGTGTTATTAAACAGCTTCGGCAGGTTGGCATAGATGATCGTTTTAGTTTTTTCAAACGATTGCTGTACTACTTTCGGATCGCTGATAAAAAAGGATGGATCGTTGAGGTGTTTATAAAAATCATCTTCGCTTAAACCGGTTTGCAGCCGGATAGTCTCGATATGTTTTTGAACGCGGCTAACTTCGGTTAACCCAAACTGGTAAATTTCATCGGGAGTAGCATTGGCGCTTGTCCAACGTTTAAGCAGGTAAGCATACCAGGCTTTGCCGTTAGGGATATTGATAATACCGTTGGTTGGAACAGCCGCCGGCTTGTTTTTCAACCAATCCTGTTCAAGGGTAATGCGTTCCAGATTAAGACCGGTTTCATAACTGATCAGCTGATAATCTACCTTTTCCGATTCATTTAATTGATCTGCCTTAAAAGCCGACAGACCGGTCTTGACTTTTGTAAAAAAATCTAATTGCTTTTGAACATCAGCGGCGGTACCGATATGCTCTAAACCACTTACGTAACTCAATTCCAATTGTGGCAGATGCAAACTATTGTAGCCCGCTACAAAATCTTTGCTAAAGTCATCAAATGTTTGTTGTTTTTTGACCGGGAATACCGATAGCACAAATGCACCAACAGCTACAATAAAAACCTTCATAAAAACGGATTGGGTGGACAAACATAATTAATAAACCGTATTTTAATTCAGCAAAGCCCAATATCCCCCTGTTGGGGGGATAATCGTATAATTTTTACCGTATAAATTTGATAATCATGCTATATCGCAAGTTAATTTCGCTTTGTATTTTTATGCTGATTGCCTGTAGTGGATTTGCACAGCTAAGCTATCCCGATGCAACTCTTCCGGCCGATACGCCACGTCTGTTTGCTCAAGGAATCCTTACCGATGGACTGAGTAACCGCGATTTCACCATCTCATCAAAAGGGGATGAGATATTTTTCACCCTGCAACAACCCCGTTTTATCACGAGTACTATTTTACATATCCAAAAGAAAAACGGCAAATGGGGTAAGCCCGAAGTCGCGCCGTTCTCCGGCCGTTACCGTGATTTGGAGGCAAGCTTTTCACCGGATGGGCAAACCATTTATTTCTCATCAGACAGGCCTCTGAATGAGAATGATTCTGTAGCAAAAAAAGACTTTGACATTTGGCGGGTTAAACGCGGTAAAAGCGGGGATTGGAGCCAACCGGAAAATCTCGGTCCGCAAGTAAATTCCGCTAAAAGCGAATACTACCCAAGCGTGGCTAAAAATGGAAACCTGTATTTCACGGTAGAAGCTGATTATGGCAAGGGCAGCGAGGACATTGTAATTTGCAAGCCAACAGCAACAGGCTACACCAAACCCGAAAGCCTGCCCGAAGATGTGAATACCAAATACGATGAGTTCAACGCCTTTATTGACCCGGACGAACAGTTTATCATATTTAGCTGCTATGGCCGGGCCGATGACCTGGGGCATGGTGATCTTTACATCAGCCATAAAGATAAATCAGGTAATTGGCTTCCTGCTAAACATTTGCCTGCCCCTATCAACAGCACAGCGCTTGATTATTGCCCATTTATAAGTGCCGACAAAAAACACCTGATCTTCACCAGCAACCGCGTTAACAATCAGCTAAATAATGGCCAAGCTAAAACCTACCGACAATTACAAGCGCTGCTCAACAGTCCCGGTAACGGCTGGGATGATATTTATTGGGTGAAGTTTAACGAGGCCTGGTAAAATAGTTTACGTTGATTGAATATAGCTGTGCAATTGCTCAATGGTTTCCCTTTGTGAATGAATGGTTTCATATACCACATCGCTCATAGAAACAATACCACACAAATTATCGGCTACATCAAACACCGGTAAGTACCTGATGTTATTTTCGCTCATGATCAGCATACATTCATCAACAGATGATTCGGGAGTGATTCTTGGGAAATTGGTACTTATGATTTCGCCGGCTGTGGTTTCGTCGGAGTGTTTGCCCATCAGGATAATTTTACGGGAATAGTCCCTCTCGGTCATCAGGCCCACATATTTGCCATTTTCAGTTACCACTACCGAACCGATATTTTTATCAGCCATCAATTTCAACACATTAAATACAGTAGTTTCGGCGGGTACGGCAGTAACATTGCTCCCCTTGCGAGCCAGGATATGCTTTACACTTTTCATAAGTACTCAGGTTAATTTGGTAATTTCAAGATACGAATAAGTAACAGAAAAACAATCAATTGTGGAAAATATTTTCAATTTAAGCACATAAAACAACATCTCCTGATTAAAAACACAGGTAGAAAATTATCATCCAAGAAAAAAGCCCCCCGGTAATTAAACCGAAGGGCTACCAACCTATATAAAACAAACCTATTGTTTTCTCTTTCCCCAAATGGCAGTGCCATGATTGTCTAACCCGGTAAATATCAGGGTTGATGTTATTTTATTTTCCCAGTCGCGCTCACGCTCAACTTTAAGTTTGTAGGTGTCGCCGCTGCTGTATTTAAGTTCAAGCCATGGGCTTGTAAATGTCCATTTATCGGCAGCGTTACCATCAATTGTGCCCGCGGCATCCAGCTTAAAGGTTGTTGAAACCTGGAAATCCGGATTGGTTTGCTCGGTACCGTATCCCGGAACAACATGATAATTCAGCGTTATTTTTTCATAGGTTCCGGCTACATCGGTAGCTGCTATAACAGTTTGGGCTACATTGGCATATCGCTCCGGCGATACTATTGGCCAGCCATCCGGTGTCCATGATATTTTACGAACATGCAGGTCCATGAAGTAAGAGTTGATACCCGGCCTGCCCTGGTGTGCCATAAAATATTGTCCGCTGCCATTATCAAATACCGCGCAATGCCCTGTACCCTGCCATCCGCTTTGATTGGTGAACTGGTATGGTGCCAAAATCATCGGACCATGATCTTCGTCGGTATTAACGTCGTGGCCGTTATAATCGTAAAATGGCCCGGTCGGACTATCAGCCCGTCCTACCCTGACGTTATACTTAGTTTGCAGCCAATCATAACTGATAAACAGGAAATACTTTTTCAGATCAGGGTTGTAGATCACCTCGGCACCTTCAATATTGCCATTGTATTTACCGCCGGTAAAGCCCCGGTTGGCAATGCGTTTACCCTTATCACCCGGCGAAACTGCAAGACCTGTTGAAGGGTCAAGTTTCAGGATATAAATGCCATCCCAGGCCGAGCCGTAGTACATATACTGCTCGCCGCTGGTTGTAACAATCACCGTTGGATCGATAGCATTGGTTTGGATACTGGCATCATTGGCAGATGTTACTACGATACCCTTCTCAGTCCAAGGTCCGTCAGGAGCTGATGCCGTTGCCATACCAATAACACTTAAACGCGCCACCGCCGATGAAAGCGAGTAATACAACCTGTACTCCGATCCCACCTTCATCACATAAGGTGCCCATAGCGCGTTATAAGGTGTACCACCCTTGCCGGTTATATAAGCAGAACCCTGCGCCGGTAACGATGAAAATACCCAGCCTACATATTCCCACTGCACCAAATCTTTTGACCGGCGAATTTGCAGCCCTGATCTTACATCGGTACCAAAAGCTACGTCCGTACTATAACAATAATAATAATCGCCAAACTTTTTAATGGAAGGGTCATGCACATTGTACACCGTCCATTTAGGATAATAGGTAAAAGCTGAGATATCAGCATAAGTATCGCTAATGCTGTTGATATCAAAACTGCTTGTTACCGGTGTAGTTGTGGTATCCGTTTTAGTGGGTGTTGGCGTTGGTGTTTCCTTTTTTGAGCAGGAAAATATTACTGTTGCCAGCGTTGCTATTAAGTATAGATTTTTCGCTTTCATAAGCCGTCTCTATATCTCCTCCTACAGAAGAGAATTTTTTATTTGTTTATATATTAACCTTCGCGAAAAGCGCGGGATTGTGCGATTCCCCTCTTGAGAGGGGTGTAGGGGTGTGTTTCTGCTTCAAGCATCGCTCTTATAACACACCCCTGCTTTCGCTCATTCCTACGCGCCCCCTCTCAAGAGGGGAACTTAAAGCGCCCCCGCCGCTGTCTTTATTAATACCCAGTATTCTGCACCAAACCCACGTTAGTTTGCACCTCTGTAAGCGGTATCGGCAAATACTCTTTACCCGGAGTATAAGTATTAAATTCCGGATCCCTGGCTTTTAACCAGGCCAGTTTGGTGGCATCCTGCAACCAGCCCCAGCGGCGGATATCATCAAACCTATGGCCTTCCAGCGAAAACTCCAGGAAACGCTCATGACCTATCTGTTCGCGCATTTCGGCCTGGCTCATGCCCGGCTTAACGGTAGCCAGATTAGGCAAACCAACACGGTTACGCACCATTTGAATGTATTGATAAGCATCGTTTGTGGTACCTAATTCGTTCAAACACTCTGCATACATCAGCAGCACATCTGCATAACGCATCAGTCTTTCATTAATACCCGATCTCCAGTCATACTCATCGGCCTGACCGCTGTCGCCATTTTCATATTTATGACAAAACAGGGCATTTAATGACGAACTGCCTGCGTAACGGGTCGCAAAATCCTGATTGTATAATTTTTCGCCGGGCTTGTTGTAATACATGGTTACATCCAAACGCGGGTCAACTGCACCAGTGGTAGTTTTTTCCTGCAGATACTCGTTATACAACACTGGGGTTGGCTGCACGTCGGTAAAACCAAAACTTGCAGCTCCGAAGGTGATGGCACGGGCAGATGTACGTCCCCAACCTGACGACGGATCACCGCCCCAGCCCAGATCTGTACCTCCGGCATCTCTTGAAAACTGCACCTCGAAAATCGATTCGGCGTTGTTCTCGTTGTTTGCAAAAAAGTTATCGTAATAGTTAGGCACCAGGCTGTAAAGCCCCATATCAATAACCGATTTAAACTCGGCCGCGGCCTCAGCATATTTTTTGGTAAATAGGTAGGTTTTACCCAGATAAGCCGCTGCCGCACCTTTTGTAGCACGGCCAACCTGGCCATCGGGCGATAAGCCGTTATAGGTTGTTGGCAGCATGCTTTCGGCCGATTTAAAATCGCTGATCACCTGCGCCCAAACTACATCCTGTGGCTGTTGTTTCTGGAAATAATCGGTACTTGAAGCAGCTGGAACTAATGGCATTGGTACGTTTTTATAAAAATCGGCCAGGTGGAAATAATACAATCCGCGAAGAAAATACGCCTGACCTAACACGCGTTTTTTTAACTCAGCATCCATGTTGATGGCAGGCACATATTTCAGCACTTCGTTAGCACGAAGAATGCCCTGGTAATAAGCTGTCCATGAGAATAACACACCATCACCGGTGCTTTGCATATTGAATTTGCCCATGTTGTAGATCTGATCCCAGGGGCTATAGCTGGTAGCGTCATCACCCCTTGTATTTTCCACTATGGGCGAAAAACGCATGTATGAACCATCAATAATCAAGCTGCCATATACGGCGTTTATACCTTTCACCGCATCGCTGGAATTTTGCCAGAAAGTTTGGGTTGTTTGCGCGTTGGGGTTTACCGTAGTCAGATCGCTCTTTTTACATCCCATGGCAAATGCAGCCACCAACAATAGCGTAAATACTGCCTTTGTATATATCGTTTTCATTATAAATAATGTTAAATCGTTAATCAGTTTTTATAATCCTAATTGTAAGCCTACCAGTAAAGTGCGCGGGTTAGGGAACGAGCCGTAATCAAAACCGCGGTTAATGGTGCCATCGTTAATAAAATCCGGGTCGAAGCCTTTGTACTTGGTTATAGTGTAAAGGTTTTGACCTGACAGGTACACCCTAAAGCTCCTGATCACGTGCGTGCGGTTCAGCAAGCTTGCCGGCAATGTATAACCCAATTGCGCAGTTTGCAGACGTGCATATGAGCCACTCTGGATAAACCTGTCGGAATTGCGGTTATTGGCATTAGGATCGCCGATTATTGGGCGCGGAACATTGGTGTTGGTATTAGTAGGTGTCCAATAGTTGAGCTCATCGGTGCTGGCATTGGTATACTGGCCGGTCATTAACGACTGGTATACACCGTTGGCTATTTTACTACCATAGTTACCTTGTATAAATACCGAGGCATCGAAATTTTTATAATTAGCGCTGAAGTTAAAACCATAATACAATTTAGGAATAGCCGAGCCTAAGTAAACACGGTCGGCATCATTGATTATACCGTCTTTATTGGTGTCTACAAATTTAACATCACCGGGGGCAGCGCCTGTTTGGGTAGCATGGGCTGCTACATCGGCAGCATCTTTAAAAATGCCTTCGGTTTTAAAAGCGTACAGTTCACCAACCTCGCCACCTACGGCAGTTTTGCTATAAGCACCATAAATTGGGTTACCGCCATTTCCTAACGATGTTACCTTATTTTTAACGGTTGAAGCATTTGCGCTGATGGTGTAGTTAAATGGTCCCGTATCCCTGCTGCGGTAAGTTACTGTAAACTCGATACCCTTGTTGGTAAACGATGCAGCATTAACCAGCGGCGTATTGATGGCACCTACCGAAATTGGAATAGGTACTGATAAAAGGATCCCCTTGATCTTGTTCACATAATATTCTGATGAAAAGCTCAGCTGATCATGAAACAAGCTCAGGTCGATACCAACGTTGGTTGTGCGTTTCTGTTCCCACTTGTTGGTTTGATCAAATACCTGGGTTTGGGTTGCACCCGAAGCCAGGGTATTGCCAAATACATAGCTGGCATTAGCATTTACTACTGCCTGATATGGATAAAACGCAAGGGCATTTACGTTACCCAATGTACCGTAACCGGCCTTCAGTTTTAACTGGCTGATGGTTTCGGGCAAATGAAGGAATTTTTCTTTATTGATATTCCAACCTGCGGATACACCTGCAAAATTACCAAAGCGGTTATATTCGGGTAATTGCGATGTACCGTCACGACGATAGTTTGCTGTAAGCAGGTAACGATCATCATAGTTATAGTTTACACGGCCAAATATCGGCGAGTAAAACTTACGCTCGTTACTGTTGCCAAATACGGTTTTATCGGTTGTATTGCTTACGTTATCAAATGAAAACAGATACGGCTGAGGCAGATTATAAGCGATACCTGTAAGGTTATCATTTTTATCTTTTTGATAAGCCGTACCTGCTAATAACTCTACGTGGTGTTTGTTGATATCAAACTTGTAGCTCAACGTATTTTCTATAAGCGCCGTGTAATAATTGCCGCGTGCATCGCTGTAATAAGCAGTAGTATTTGGGTAGAACCAGCCGAGATCATAGATTGGATCGAAATAAGTATTCTTGAAATCGTTACGATCGTAGCTCGCGTTTAAACGATATTTCAGGTTCTTGATAAACTCAATCTCCATCCAAGCCGATGCCAGCATGCGGTTACGCTGCCCTGTGCTGTTCAACAGGTTATTTACACCGATGATATTAAGTGAGATAGCCCTTTGCGTGTTTTGATCAACACCGCCGTAACCACCCACGCGGTTAGGATCATAAATAGGCATGGTTGGAATAGCAGTAACCAAATCGACTATCTGGTTGCCGGTACCGTGCAGGTGCGGGTAGGCCAGGTTATTGTAATCACCTTCGGTATAGGCAAACTTGGTACCAAAGGATACGATACCTTTTTTACCCTGGATGTTACCACTCAGGTTGTAACGGGTATATGATGGGCCGGATACTGTAGTACCGGTTTGGTTAAAATAATCGAAAGCAACATTATAGCTCATATTTTCGTTACCGCCCGATAAGCCCAAATCATGGCTTTGAGTATACCCGGTTTTAAAGGCCGACTTTTGCCAGTCGGTATTTACATTGCTGATAAATTTGCTTGAAGATGGATCGTTACCCGGGGCCAGAGATAAACCTGCATTGGTTTCGGCGGCATTTGCTATCTGCTGATAACCTACCCTATCCGTAACAGATAACGTTTTAGGATTTTTCTGATAACCAACATAACCGTTATAGTTGATCTTCATAGCGCCGTTTTTGCCTTTTTTAGTAGTGATTATCACCACACCATTAGCACCACGGAAACCATAGATAGCACCGGCAGACGCGTCTTTAATTACCTGTAAGCTTTCAATATCAGTTGTCGGGAAATCAAACGGTTCCATAGTTGGCACACCGTCAATAATATAAAGCGGGTTGTTATTGATGAGTGAGCTTACGCCACGGATACGGATAGAAACACCCTCGCCCGGTACACCAGAACCATTTACCTGTACACCAGCTACCTAACCTTGTAAAGCCCTGGCAACATCAGGTGTTACCCTTTTTCCGGCGTCTTTCATGTTGACTACTGCAACAGAGCCGGTAAGGTTTTCTTTCTTCTGCGTACCGTAACCAACCACAATTACTTCGTTTAGTGAGTTGGATGCCGCTTTCAACTGTACATTAATGAGCGAGTTTCCACTTACCGGTACTTCCTGCGAAGCGTAACCAATAAAAGAGAATACGAGAATCACACCATCTGTATTGGCATCAGGTATGTTTATGCTGTAGCGTCCCTGCAAATCGGTTTGGGCGCTCACGTTTGTTCCTTTTACTTTTACGGTAACGCCGGGCATTGGCAATCCGGCATCGTCGGTTACTTTACCATTAATACTTCCGGGAGCCATCGCTTTACCCTTTTCGGTAAGTATAACCAGGTTATTATCACTCAGCGTATAATTCAGGTTGGTATTGCCAAGTACAATTTTCATCACCTCTTCAAGTGATGCATCTTTTGTATTTAAACTGGCGGGCATGTCGTTTTTCAACAACATATCGTCGTTATACAAAAAGCGATAGTCAGACTTTTTCTCAATTTCCTTTAGCGCTTTTTTCAGCGATACGTTTTGGAAATTAACATTGATGCGGGTCTGACCATATCCTTTTGAAAACGCCTGCAACGAGGAGACGAGTACCAGGATACAGATAAATTTAAACATAAGAAGTACTTTCAAAAATTGGTTCAGCCGCACTTGGTTAATGCGGTGTGCATTTTTTTTCATAATTTAGCATTAAGGTTATTTAACTATTTGGTTTATAGAAGGACTGGTAGTTAAGTTGTACCACATTATAATGGGGGGATGCGGGAACATCTTCCCATTTTTTATGGTCTGAAGTTTTATACTTTTCTATGCATAGGCTTATCTCATAAAGTTTTAATGATTAATAGATTACAATTTGGTTAGCGTCTGTTTTATAACGGAAGGCCGCAGTTTTTTGCAGGCTTAATAAGGCTTTGTTAATCGATTCTTTTTCAAACTTGCCGGTAAAACGCAGCTTTTTCACCTCCTCATTTTCAAAAACAATATTCACATTATAGCGCCGCTCCATTTTCTGGGCTATGCTCTCAAAATCCTCGGCATCAAAGGCCAGTTTATTTTCAAGCCATAAAGCTTCGGAGGGCAGAGTATCTTTTTTAGCCTGGTGAATACGGCTAAGAGCTATAAGCGGAGTTTCTTCGGCTATGCTACCTGTAGGGATATTACTTTTAGCCAGCGGCTCCTGGTTATTGATTATCGTAAGTTTTTCCGAAGGATTAAGTATGATCTTTTTTTCGGGATTTTTTAAAACGGTAAGTTCAATTTTACCACGGACCAGCGCCGCCTCAGATGTTTTATCATGATCATACGAACGCACATTAAATTTGGTACCCAACACCCTAACGCTGATGGTTGGCGTGGTTACTATAAATGGACGTTGTGCATCTTTAACTACGTCAAAAAAAGCCTCGCCAACAAGGCTTACTCTTCTTTGATCGGTACCAAAATCGTTATTGTAAGTAAGCTTACTGCCCATATTAAGCCAAACGCGACTGCCATCGGGCAACTGAATTTTACTAATACCGTTTTTTGGAGCAGTTATTTCGTTTGACTTCCCCGGCACAATAGTTTCTTTATGGGTAAACCAAAAAACGCCCAGCATTAAACATGCAGCTGCCAGTAACGATCCCAGTTTAATGATCCTGGCTTTTTTTTGAATGGCGATAACTTCAGCAGCCTCTTGAGCTTCCTTTTCTTCGATGGCATCAAGCTCAGCTTCAAAAGCATCCCATTTGTCCAGCAGTTTCTCGTCGTCGGTAGTTTGCTGATCGTTTTTCCAGATCTCCTCCAACTCACCTACAGCGTACAAATCGGCCGCCCCCTGTTGCTGCAACAGTTGCTCAAGTTCAAGTAACTCTTCGGGCGAAGCTTCACCATTTAACTTTTTGCCAATAAGTATCCAGATGTTGTTGATCATTATTTACGGTTCTATATATAAAGACTGTAAATAATCGGGATACCCCAGTGGGACATTAAATATTTTTTGAAATTTTTTCGGAGGCGGCAGCAGGAGTTGATTTTTGAACTTCCTTAAGGCCTTGGGCAAGGTTTTTCAACGCGTTACCCATGTGGTATTCAACAGTTTTTATGGAGATATCAAGCAAGTCGGCTACTTCACGATATTTTAAACCATCCTCTTTTATCAGCTTAAAAACCAGGCGGCATTGATCGGACAGTTTGCTTAAAGTAGTATTGATGAGTTTTGTAAGATCTTCACAAACCAGTTTATCCTCGCCGGTAGCACTTGAGTCAGCAACATCCACATTCACATCATCAATGTTTACGCTTTTGAGCTGATTTTTTGCAAGACTGGTAAGCGATTTGTTTTTAACCGAGGTGTAGCAGTAATAAGTAAAATTATTGATCTCGGGAAGAGAAGCCCGACGCGCCCAAAGGTTCATGAAAACATCGTTGGTGATCTCTTCGGCCAATTCATCCTGCTTTACCAACGATTTTGCCAGATTAAACAGTTTACCATAATAAAGCAAATACAGCCTTTTAAAGGAAGCCCTGCTGCTGTTTAAAGCAATATCATTAAGTAAGTACTTAATCTCGGTATCCAACATTCCTTTATCGGTTGTAATTACTTTAATCAAAAACCTAAGCAGGCTTCTGTTTGGTTCAAATCAATAATTGGTATTAATTAAGGCGAGACTATCGCTCCAATTAAAATCTAAGGTATAATATTTTATTTTAATTGTTCAAAAAACAATTAAAATATTTTTCAACAGCAAACAAGAACTCTATGCTAAATTGTTTTACTGAATTTTAAACATGCAATACACCACAATCATCTTCTACGCAAACAAAACAACCTAATCTTATCTTAAGATATCTATTTTAATTGTCACTTATACAATAATAAGACAGCCCAAATTCCCTTTTTGGATTTGTAAAACCTCGTGCTATTCCGAAATTAAATCGAGGGTAAATTCTGAAGAAAGTTTTCCATACCAGATTGAAACCAGCACGACTAACTATAAAATGAAGTACAGTACAGTACATAAAAAAACACCAGGCCTTAAACTACAGGCACTGGTGCTTTTTATAATTTATTAAAATGTTTATTCAATCACCACAGTGGCAATTGAATGCGCAAGGCTTTTGGTTTTAGCAGCTTTGCCTTTAATCCAAAGGCGATAATCAATATCAGCATCGGTTTTGTTCATGACCACAACGGCCAGTTTACCATCGGTATTTACGTAAGCCGTAGTAAGCAGATTGTTGCGGCTTGATGAACTGGCTACACGTTTTGCACCCGGATGGATAAATTTGGAGAACTGACCTAAATAATAGTATGCATTGGTATAGATCAGTTTATCATTTTTGGTATCGTAGTGAATAGGCGCCATGCAGAAATTGCCTACGTGGTTGGGGCCTCCTTTTTCATCAAGCAGCACGTTCCAGTCTGTCCAGGCTACGGTACCGATGTTAAAATCGTTAATCATGGATGCACCATATTTCTCGCCGAAACTCCAGTCGGTATATTTTTCGGGATTAAAATCTGCCGCACAGCCTTCGGTAAGCATTAATGGCTTATCAGGAAAAGTTTGGGCAACCATACGCTCGTTTTCAAAGTTCATACCTGCCCCTTTCGCCGCAATATCTTCATACCAGTGATAGGCAACGCCCCACACGTATTTTGCAGCTTCCGGATCTTCCAGTACCGTGCTTACGCGCTGGTACATCAGGTCGCGGTTATGATCCCAGATCAGCAGCTTCTGATCTGCATAACCGGCCTTTTTCATAGCCGGGCCTAAAAAGTTCTTGATAAAGTCGCGCTCTTCTTCGGCTGTAAATACGCATGATTCCCAGGTCTGCACCGCCATCTCTTCATTTTGTACAGTGATACCCCAGATAGGGATGCCCTGTTTTTCGTAGGCATTGATGAACTTACCGTATAAATTGGCCCAGCTTTGGTTGTATTCGGCTTTCAGCTTACCGCCATGCAAAGCATCGTTATTGGTTTTCATCCAGGCGGGTGGGCTCCACGGTGAAGCGAACAAGGTAAGCTTTCCTCCGGCCGCAGCCAGCACCTCTTTAATAAAAGGCACACGATATTTCATATCGTGGCTGATATCAAAAGTTTTAAGCGCGGCATCACCCTCTTTTACGTAAGCATAAGTATCACTCGAAAAATCACAGCTTTGGATGTTGGTGCGGCCAAGCGTATAGGCAATCCCTTTGTCTTTATCATAATAATCAGTTAGCACTTCCTGCTGCTTATCCTTCGGCATTTTGTAAAATACCTCGGCCGAAGCATCGGTAAGCGCCCCTCCAATGCCCAGCATGGTTTGATAGGTTTGAGCAGGATCGACAAAAATGGTGATCTCGTTTTCCAATGGCTGCGGGTAAGCTTCAAACTGAAGTGTACCGCTTTCCGTCATCTTTTTATCGGTGTTTTTGGCGGTTACGTAAACCTTTGCCATTTTACCATCTACAGAAAATGGAGCCTTTTGGGCATTGGCCAGGTTTGCCGATAGCAGCAAAAGTGCCATACCTAAGGGGCGGGTATAAAATTCAATTCTCATAATTTAGGTTGATTGGTTGGTTGATTTTTACGCCAGGATATGGTTAATCTGCTTTAATTCCTCATCACTAAACGATGTATTTGCCAAACAACCGATAGAATCCGTCACCTGTTCGGGCTTACTTGCGCCAATTAATACCGATGTAATACGCTTGTCTTTCAAGATCCATGACAACGCCATTTGTGCCAGGTTTTGGCCACGTTGCAAGGCTATCTCATTCAGTTTTGCTGCTTTCGCGATATTTTGCTCAGTTATCGCGTCTTCATCGATAGCACCGTTACCGCGATGAGCCGCTGCTCTTGAACCTTCAGGAATACCTTTCAGGTATTTATTGGTCAACAAACCCTGCGCCAGCGGCGAGAATGGGATACAACCAACGCCTTTATCTTCCAGTACGTCAAGCAGTCCGCCTTCAACCCACCTGTCGAACATCGAGTATTTAGGCTGATGGATCAAGCATGGCGTGCCAAGTTCTTTTAGCACGGCTACCGCTTTTTCTGTTTCGGAAGCGCTGTAGCTTGAGATACCAACATATAAGGCTTTACCCTGGCGAACAATCAGATCCAGCGCGCCCATAGTTTCTTCGATTGGGGTTTCGGGATCCGGACGGTGATGGTAGAAAATATCTACATAATCCAGGCCCATACGTTTCAAACTTTGATCAAGACTGGCTACCAGGTATTTTTTTGAACCCCAGTCGCCATAAGGGCCGGGCCACATCCCCCAGCCTGCTTTACTTGAGATGATAAGTTCATCGCGATAACTTTTGAAATCATCTTTAAAAATGTGACCAAAGGTCTCCTCGGCTGAGCCGGCAGGCGGACCGTAGTTATTAGCAAGATCAAAATGGGTAATACCTTTGTCAAAGGCCAGGCGTAAAATATTACGGGCATTTTCCAGGCTGTCGATACCGCCGAAGTTGTGCCATAAGCCAAGCGATACCGCAGGCAGTTTTAAACCACTGTTACCGCAACGGCGGTATTCCATATCCTGGTAGCGATTTGCATTGGGTAGATAGGTCATATTTTGTTTGATTAATGAACGCCAAAATTGGCCTATCTATCACAAAAATCCATTGAACTGGGACAAGAAATGAAATTATTTACCGGCTAATATTTGGAAGGATGCCCACAGGCCGACTTATATTTGAGCCATGTTTCAAAATATCAATAATTACGCGGCCCGATCGGTTAATTTAACCACTGAAGAAACAGCGTTGTTTAATGAAATATTGGAATACAAAAAAGTGCCTAAAAAGACCCGCTTGCTCCAGGCCGGCGACATCTGCAATTTTGAAGCATACGTAAACAAAGGCTGTATCCGCGAATATGTTATAGATGAAAATGGAGCCGAAGTTACCCTGCAATTTGCCGTTGAGGACTGGTGGGTAAGTGACCTGGCAAGTTTTCAGGATCAAAGCCCGGCCCACATGAACATTGAAACGCTGGAAGATTGTGACCTCCTCCTCCTCACCCGCGATTCAAAAGAGCGCCTGCTAACGGAAGTACCCAAACTGGAACGCATGTTCAGGCTCATGCTGCAAAGGCATTTAACGGTGGTTCAAAAACGATTATTTAAAACCATATCCACCACCGCTATGGAAAAATACCTGGAGTTTATTAACCGTTATCCCAATATTCCGCAAAGGGTGCCACAGCATTATATAGCCTCATACCTGGGTATTTCGCCAGAGTTTTTGAGTAAGTTGAGAGCGAGGAGTTTGAAGAAGTAACTACTCAGTTCATATCTACACTTTACACGCAACGACATATATGAAAGCGTCATTGAGGTACGAAGCAATCCCCGACAAGCAAGTCCGCCCTGTATAGTTTGGGATTGCTTCGTACCTCGCAATGACGCCTTAAATGTTGTTTTTAGCTACACCAATTTGTATCACTTAATTCCTGTGAATATGTAACCCATTAAACTGCCTTTTACCGTTTTCGTAGGTTGTATTTCCTTTGGCAAAACGTGGATATTTTGCGCTGTATTTCTTAAATACACTCTCAGGCTGTTTCACTCCGTTAACGATCATCTCTTCCCCGTTAAATGAAAGCTCGTGCAGGGCATCTTCGTTAGGGAGAATATGATCCGCCACCATATCGCCGATCATCTGTTTTAACATCCGCTGATCTTCGGCGGCACGCTCCTGGTCTTTTTTGGCCTGAATTTGATCCAGGTGGGCCTGTTCCTGATCTCGTTTAGCTTGCACCTGGTCACGGCTGGCTTGTTCCTGATCACGGGAAGCCTGCTCCTGGTCACGTTTGGCCTGGACCTGATCTTTAGATGCCTGCTCCTGATCGCGTTTTGCTTGCTCCTGGTCGCGCGCGGCTTCTTCCTGTTCAACTTTTGCCTGTCGCTGATCACGTTCGGCCTGCTCCTGGTCGCGTTTCGCCTGCTGCTGATCACGACCGGCTTGTTCCTGATCGCGTTTAGCCTGCGCCTGATCTTTCTTTGCCTGGATCCTGTCTTTTCTGATTTGCTCACGGATAGCCGCTATAGCTGCACTATAATTACCCCATTTACTTGATGGAATAGTTTCACCATCTACAGCTAAAGCGGTTAGCTTATTATTAACCAGTTCCATTTGGTAAGTTTTACCTTTCCAGTTGGTTTGAATTTTCTCATGGCCTTTCCCGTCAACACTATGATAGTTGTTATAAGGATCATAAGCAGTTCTTTTAGCTGGTTGCTGAGCGTTTACCGCTGTTGTGAAAGCTAAAGCAGCTATCAATATCAGGCTGCTTTTTAAATAATTGATTTTCATTTTGCTGTTGATTTAAATTTTGCAAAGGCTATGGGCCTTGTATCTGTTTATTCCTGTTATTTCTCTTTTAGTTTTTCCAATGCCTTTTTTCCACCCTCATTTTGCGGATTAAGCGCAATTGATTTTTGGTACATTTTTATGGCATCTTCTTTTTTACCCGCACCGGCAAGCGCCTCAGCATAGCTATCATAAGTATTAAAACTTACCGGATATAGGAGTGTATTGAGTTTAAAAACCTCCAAGGCCTGGCCGAGGAAGCCGTCGTTCATCATGTCATAACCCATCCGGTTTAACTCCCTTTCGTCCATGAAATAATGAGCGGTATCTGTTTTAGCCTCATTGAAAAGTACAGTTGCGGCATCGGCACCTTTCTGGTGCAGGGTTATTGCATAATCTTTAGCCAGCGAACGCCTACCCCGGTAGATGTCATTCCCGTTGTTTAAAATATAAAAGGCATTAAGTCCTTCGGGATGAAGGCCGCGATGGGTTACATTATCAAGCAGGATCACAGTTTGCTTCCGGGTTATATTGCGAAGAAATACGGTAACCACACCCGATGAACCACCCGAATGCCATACCACTTTGCCATAAGTTGTATCCTTAAGGATTTCCCAGCCAAGACCATAATATGATTTCGTGTTTGCCCAGCCGGCGCTTGCTTTACTTCCGTCATTGAGCAAAGTAGGGACAAAGGCTTCTTCAAGCACTTTCTGTTGCAGTAATTTGCCATTGTATAAAGCTTCATCAAACTTTAGCAGATCGCCGGTGGTGCTCACAACCGCTGTAGGTCCAAGTATAGCTCCCAATATTACCGATTCGATATGATCTCCCTTTACCGAATCGATGCGTTTCAACTGCCCCGGCGAGTAGCTGATAAATTCATAACGCTGAGCCCGGTTCTTGTCGGCTACCGGCAACAGAGGCGTTTCAATGTAGCTATGAGCCATCCCGGCAGGCTTAAAAACATATTTAGCCAAATAGTCCTGAAACTTCATGCCGCTCAGCTTTTCAACTAACAGCGCAAGCAAACCGAAACCTGTATTTGAATAGCTGTATCTTTCACCTGTTTTGAATAATAAGCCGCGGCTGTCATTTTTCAGCGCTGGGATCAGGTCATCTAATGCATAGATCTTTTCCGGGTTTTCGCTGTAAGGCTTCTCAAAAATCTGATAATCGGGCAAGCCGGAAGTATGCGATAACAGGTGCCGTAAGGTGATCTGCTTCCAGGGGAACTCGGGAAAATACTTGATGAACGGATCATCCAGTTTAAGCTTGCCGTTTTGCTTAAGCTGTAAAATAGCTACCGCCGTAAACGTCTTTGACACCGAAGCCAGGTTAAAAGTAGTTTGATCGATATTTAACAACTTCGACGCAACATCGGCATAGCCAAACGAACGCCGGTAAACAACTTTCCCTTTTTCGGCCACCAAAACGTTACCATTAAACTCGTGCTGATCATATAAAGCCGTAAACAAACTATCCAGGCGCTTTTGCTTATCCTGTGCCAGTAATACGCTGGTTATCCCGTTGAAAAGTATGAGCAACAGGCATGCAATCACTATGCCTTTCGGTAAATAATGTTCCTTCATTTCCTATTAAATTTTGTTAGTAAAAGGCAATACAATGCCATCCAACTCAAAGCCGGTTGTTAAAAATCTTGGTTTTCCTGAATTAAAAATGCAAAACTCCGCCTACAGGCAGCGCTGCCTGCGATTAAAAAGCCTGTTCTGTTGTTAATTGATTTACTCTACGCTTACGCTGTTTTTTGGTTTAGCTGGTTTTGATGCTATGGGTTGTATTACGTGTGCCTGGTCACGCTTTGCTTGTTCCTGATCGCGCTTTGCTTGTATCTGATCCCTTTCGGCCTGCTGCTGGTCAAGTTTAGCCTGCACCTGATCGCGCGCGGCTTGTTCCTGATCCCGCTTAGCCTGCTCCTGATCGCGAAGGGCCTGTTCCTGCTCTATTTTGGCATGTTCCTCGTCACGGCGAGCCTGCTCCTTCTCGCGGTTATAATCGGCTTTAGCTGCCGAAACTTGCTGGCTATCTTTTTCGGCCTGTTGCTTTACAGCCTTTGCATCAGCTTCAAGCTGCTCCTGTGGTGAACTCGGCTCGGCATTAGCCATAACTACATTTTCATTTGCAGCAACAGGCTTTTGAGCTACAGCAATGTTTTTGTGCCTTGGATGTTTTGGTTTATCAACCGGCCTAACAGCTGCAACAGATTGTATACCTGCAGTTGGTATTATATGCCGCTCCTGCTTGTATATATAGGCTTTATCGCTTCCTGGATTATTAATTTTCCTGATCTGCGCGATAGCCGCTGTAGCTATTACTGCTGAAAGGATAACAACACCACTTATTAAAAATGCTTTATCAGCCGGGGTTACTGTTTGATTTTTATTACTCATGATTCGGCTTACCCTTTGCAACAGCTGATTCTTTTTACCGGGAAACGCAACCGCGTAATTTGAGCCGTACAATGAATGTTCTTTAAAGCTGATAAGTGCCTGTACAAACTCACGTTTGTTTTTTGTTTGAGCTATAGCGATATCATCACAGCAGTTTTCCCGCTCGTCACGAAGCAGGGCCGAGATCCACAGTAAACCGGGATTGAAGAAGAATACCGTTTCTGCAATGGTCTGCAAAAAATTAACAATATAATCATGCCTGCGGATGTGGGCCAGCTCATGCAATAGCACAGCTTCAACCTGCTCGGGCGGTAAACCTGCCAATAAACCAGCCGGAATCAGGATAACCGGTTTCAGGTGACCAATAACCATAGGCATTTTTACATAGCCCGATTCCAGCAGTTTAACCGCCTGCTTTAGCTGCAGCTTTTCGCAAAGCAGTTCAACCCTGTTTTTCCAATAAGCAGCAGGTTCAGATACCTGCCTGTGTTTAGCCACCTGGATAAACATGAGCCCACGCATCATCCGTACCGAGCGGAATAGGAAAAACACAAGCCATAACAGCACAACCATAGGCGCATTGGCTGTAAAGTACCCAACACAGGTATTGGCAAAAGCCCTGATCCCATCGGCATTAAGGCTTAACAATTGCGATGCCCTGTTGCCAATAGCATTACCAAATTGCATCATCCCCTGTTGTGGCTGCCTGCTCCACTCCCACGCAAAAGTGAACACACAGGCCCCAATAAATAATAAAAACTGTACAAGTACCAGGTTGTACCTTACTGCCGCGCTTGCTTTTTTGGTAAAGAGCATTACCAGCGCGCTGATAATAGCCAACACTAAACCTTGCCATAGCGAATGGATCAGCATCCAGCTAAAAGCCTGTATCAGGCTATGAGAAATCGTGTTGGTGTTAAGGAGCATGTACATATCTGTAAGGTTTAATTATTTATCATCCATGTTTTTGAGCAGCTCTTTTATTTTTTTGAGTTCTTCGGCCGATGTTTTATCGTTGCCCAACAGGGCTACCATCAAATCGCTCGGCGAACCATTGTACATCGAATCAACAAAGCGGCCAAGCATATTACCTTTTACTTTACTTTCTTCAACCGCGGCACTATAAACGTGCTTCATATTGGTTTCGTCGCGATCAAGCATCCCCTTCTCTTTCATTACCTGCATCAGCTTTAGGGTACTGGTATAAATTACCGCCTCCTTTTGCTCGTTAAGCTTATCATGCACAAATCTCACCGTAGATGGGCCGTACTGCCATAACACCTGTAAAACGTCCATTTCGGTTTTAGTGGGCATTAAATCAGCAGTAATATCCTTTTTAAACAAACTCATAAACCAAAGGTATGTATTAAAAACGTACGTTGCAATAGCTAAGTTATTTTTTTATAAAAAATTTCACCCTAAAACAAAACAACCACCTTAATACTAAGGTGGTTGTACGTTATAAATATAAGATCAGTCGTTAAAAGCTTTTGGCGAAGGTTAAACCTACCCTTCCATCCTGGTAGGTTGGCAGCAATAATGAGTTATTGTTTTTGCCTTTTTCATTACCTCCACGGAACAGACCATTTCGAATAAGTGGGTACAGGTAATACGCTGCTTTTGTAGACAGGATACCAAAACCTGCACCGGCTACGATATCACTAAACCAGTGCTTGTTGTTGTATACACGTAATATCGCAGTAGTAGTAGCGAAGGCATAACCCACACCTCCGTATATCGGCGAGCGATCGCCATACTCCTGGGCCATAAACTCGGCAGAAACAAAGGCATTACCGGTATGCCCTGACGGAAAAGAAAACTTATCCGAGCCATCGGGACGCTCACGATGGGTAACGCGTTTTAAACCAAAAGTAGTACCGGCAAATATAGCCTCAGAAAGCACAAGCAGCATGGTACGATCAATGAATGTATTTTTACCGTGTATCCCTGCCGCGTTCAGCCCGTAAACCGAGATGATTGGCGCGTACTGAAGGTAATTATCAACTTTGGTATGAAAGCCCGGATGATCTTTATTCATATCAGTCCTCACATCATAATCGATATTACGGATAAATTTCACTTTAAACGATAATAAACCGTAGGTAATAAAAGCCGCGGGTGGTATGTACGATGGAAATTTACTTTGCAGGTGCTTAACCGTATCGGGCAAAGTAAGGATATTCCTGGCAGAGTCTTTCTGCAAAGAATCCTTCTTTACTGCAATTTTTTGTAACGTATCTTTAACCTGGGCATATACAGGCAGCGAGAACGAGGCCGCCAATAGCATCGAAATAAAATAAAACCTGAACTTTTGCAAAGAAATCCCCCTTATTAAGCGCTGATAAGCACAATTATACAATTTAATTCTGTAGAATTTCTGAAGCGCGTGAACAATAAATTAACACGCTGTTAACGTAAATTATATCCATTATGTTGTATCGCTTTTAAATTGATTTTAAGGCAGATAGATTTTGCTTTTAATTGTTCTTTTAACAATAAATAAAAATCACTATGTTTGATTGCACCTCCAATAAACCTCCAAACCACCTAAATGAAGATCATCAAATTTATCCTTTGCATTTTGTTGCTTACTTGCAGCCGTATTTTTGCCCAGGAACAAGCACATATTACCATTAGTCTGAATGATAAAATTGGCGATATGTATCCCTTTTGGGCCTGGTTTGGTCATGATGAGCCCAACTATACTTACATGAAGGATGGCCGGAAACTGCTTTCCGAACTGGCGGCTTTGAGCCCTGTTCCCGTGCGTATGCGGGTTCACAACCTGCTTACCAGTGGTGATGGCACGGCTGCACTTAAATGGGGATCGACCAATGCTTATACCGAAGACGCCAACGGCAACCCGGTTTATAATTGGCATTTGGTTGACAGTATTTTTGATACTTACATTAAACTGGGTATGAAGCCTTATGCCCAGATAGGTTTTATGCCCGAGGCTTTATCAACCCATCCAAAACCCTATCGCCATTACTGGAAGCCCGGCGATAATTATGATGATGTTTATACCGGTTGGGCTTATCCTCCAAAAGATTACAACAAGTGGGAGGAGCTTGTTTATCAATGGGTAAAGCATTGCGTACAGCGTTACGGCCAGGCCGAAGTGGAAAGCTGGTATTGGGAAGTTTGGAACGAGCCCAATATTGGCTATTGGAAAGGTACCATGCAAGAGTTTTTTAAGCTGTATGACTATGCCGCGCATGGCGTAAAACGCGCCTTACCTACCACACATGTTGGTGGCCCTGAGGTTGCCGGCGGCTCAAGCCCCGGCGGGATGAAGTTTTTAAACGCGTTCATTAAACATTGTATCGCCGATACCAACTATGCTACAGGTAAAATAGGCTCTCCTATAGATGTGATCTCGTTTCATGCCAAAGGGCAACCTACACTGGTTAATGGTAAGGTACGTATGAATATGGCGCCGCAGATCCGTGATATCAGGGAAGGTTTTAAAATAGTAGCCTCATATCCTGAAACTAAAAATACACCGATAGTGGTCGGCGAATCGGACCCTGAGGGCTGCGCGGCTTGCGGTATGGCTACCAATCCGTCAAACGCTTACCGTAACGGCACTATGTATTCGAGTTACACCGCTGCTTCAATAGCACGTGAATATCAACTGGCCGATTCATTGGGCATAAACTTTATGGGTTCGGTATCATGGTCGTTCGAGTTTGAAAACCAGCCCTGGTTTTATGGCTTCCGTGACTTGGCTACCAATGGTGTTGACAAACCGGTACTTAACGTTTTCAGGATGTTGGGCATGATGAAAGGCAAACGCCTGAAGGTAAATGGAGATCAGATGTACACGCTCAAAACAGTAGCTGATTCAAGCATCAGGGGCCGCAATACAGATATCGGTGCGCTGGCCTCAGTTGATAAAAAAGAAATGACGGTACTGCTATGGAACTACCACGATGATGACCTGAAAGATGCGGGAAAAACTGTAAAGATCAGGATAGAACACCTGCCGCCCACCTTTGTGAAACTAACCCAATACCGGATAGACGATGACCATAGTAATGCCTACGAAGTCTGGAAAAAGATGGGTTCTCCACAAAACCCTACCGCGGCTCAAATTAAAGAACTTGAAAAAGCAGGTCAGCTCCAAAAGTTTGGAAAACCTGTTACCCTGATAGCTAAATCGGGCTTGTCCGGTGCTACAGTTTCATTACCCAGGCAGGGAGTAGCGCTTTTAAAATTCAGCTGGTAATTAAATTACTTCCCATTTTATAAATAAAAAACCCTCCCCCGGTAAAACCGGGAGAGGGCCAGTCAACCTAACATAACCTGGGTGAGTAGGGTCTGTTAGTTAATAGTTACATTGAACGCTAAATTATAAGGCAAATCCGTAGGCCAAACGCAGGCCAAGCATACCAAAATGATCCTGGTTAGCACCAGAAAAATTTTCATAACGGAAGCTTACATCCCAGCTTTTATTAGCCCAGCCTATGCCAGGCGAAAGGTCAAGCCTGTGCGGGCCCCAGCCGTGTTCCAGTTTTTCGTAAGCTATACCAACTTCGCCGGCAACATATACACTTGGTACAAAAAACTCTTTAACACCAAACTTGATAGGGATTTCGCCATAGCTTCCGTAACGCTGATCTGTTCCCGGAATTTTCTTAGGGAAGAAGTGATAACCGCCCATA